>PCTW01000039.1:45855-72595 GCA_002786715.1 Bdellovibrio sp. CG22_combo_CG10-13_8_21_14_all_39_27 | reverse complement strand
AGTCTTTTTCATAATTTCCTATTTTGTGGTCAAAAAAAAAGCCCCGCGAGTAGCGAGGCTTTCTTTATAAACTTGGTACACCCAAGGGGATTCGAACCCCTGTTACCGCCGTGAAAAGGCGGTGTCCTAGACCGGGCTAGACGATGGGTGCAAAATTCTAAATATCGTCTGTAAGCGTTGAACGAAGATGGTGATCTCGGTGCGACTCGAACGCACGACCCTCTCATTAAAAGTGAGATGCTCTAACCAACTGAGCTACGAGACCATTCATTTTCGTAAAACGTAGGGGAGAAATTATCGGAGGGGGCTTTTTTTGTCAATTATTAATGTAAAAATATTATAGGCTTAATGGACTTTATTTGGCCCGATCTTGCCAAATGAGAGTGAGAGAACTAAATTCCGCCAAGATTTAATATCAAGAGGATAGGGGCTTTGGACAACATAACACCAGACAGCAAAGTTAAGCGCGTTGCGTTCCACACGTTGGGATGCCGATTAAATTTTTCTGAAACGGGTTCAATTTCCAAAGGATTCACCGATCGCGGTTACGATATTGTCGATTTTGGTGAAGAAGCGGACGTGGTTTTCATCAATACTTGTACGGTTACTGATGGAGCCGACTCCACTTGCAGAAATCTTATTCGCAAAGCTTATCGCTCCAGTCCCGAAGGCAAAATTGTCGTTGCTGGTTGCTACGCTCAGATGGAAGCTCCCAAAATTGCCAAAATGGAAGGGGTTGACCTGATTTTGGGGACAAGTGAGAAATATAAGGTGTTCGATTACCTGGATGAATCGGATGAGTTAGTGATTAAGGTTGATAAATCGGCCGATTTTTTCGGGGCGACGACCACTGATTCTGATCACGGCCACACTCGATCTTTTTTGAAGATTCAAGACGGCTGTAATTATGTCTGCTCTTTTTGCATTATCCCTCAGGCCCGTGGTCGCTCACGCGCCATTGCTCCAGAGAAAGCTCTGAGTGATGCCCGTCAGCTGATTGAGTCTGGATATAAAGAGATCGTATTAACTGGTGTTAATATCGGTGAATATGAGGAAGCTTCCGGAACTCCGCTGTGGAGACTGGTTGAAAGCCTTTTAAAGTTAGATGGTTTAGAGCGCCTACGTTTGGGTTCAGTTGAGCCTAACACGATAACAGACGAGCTTATAAGTGTTTTAAAGAGCTCTCCCAAGGCCATGGATCATTTTCATGTGCCGATGCAGTCTGGTGATGATCAAATCTTGAAAGAGATGCGCCGTCGTTATTCTGTCGCTGACTACCGCAAAATAATCGATAAGATCATTAAGCATTTTCCCAATGCCGGAATCGGTGCAGACATGATCGTCGGTTACCCTGGTGAATCTGAAGAGCAGTTTAAAAATACTTATAATTTGGCAAAAGAGCTGCCGATCACGCATTTTCACGTTTTTCCTTATAGTCGCCGTAAAAACACCACCGCCTCTCGATTGGAAAATCAACTTCAGCATGCCGTGAAAAAAGAGCGCACCCGTGCTCTGATGATGTTTGGTGAAGCTAAGCTTTCTATGTTTGCCGAGGACCAAGTTGGTCGTCGTCATCAGGTTCTCTTTGAAAAGCAAAATGAGCAAGGATTGTGGGAAGGCTACACCTCGAACTTTGTTCGCGTGCAAGTCGAAAGTAGTGCTAATCTTCGCAATTCCATTCAAACAGTCTTTGCAGAAAAACAAATGGGCACTGAGCTGATTGGCCAAATTCTTCATTAAAATTTCATATTTACTTGGAACTTAAATGTCATTTGATTGGGATCGAGAGAAAAACGGTCGCGATTAAAGACATCTTGCGCACTTTCTACACCATGGAGAATCGGCATCTCCACGCCCGTGCTAATATTTATTTTTTGACTGCTCGGCAACTCAAAATCGCGGCTCAAACCCATACTTAAGCCCAGATCCACGGCCATCTTATCTTCATTTGTTTCGGTCTGTTTAACTGTGTAATCGAGAGGCAGCTTGGTTTTGCCATCGAGGTTGAGGCTGATCGTTGATTGATCTGGAAATGAGGAGTCTTTATCACTTTGCTTTTTGCTCTTGGTTGTGGCGACTGTTGAGCTGCCTAGAGTTTGGCATTTTCCGGTGTTGACGATGCGGCCATTTTTTTCCTTGATTTCGATTGTGTAATGAGACGTTTTTTGACTGAGGAGTGCATTATCGGAAAGGAGAAGATCAGACCGTAGTGTCACAATGAGATCTTTCGAATTGTTCATGTTTTCCTGAGAATATTCCATTTTACAGGTGAGATCTTGGTAAATAATGGTTTTGGAAGTTGCTTTTGCAAGAGCAACGGGACAATGGATTTCCAGAGGGTTCAAATTGAGATTTTGATTAAGAGAATCGAGAAGAGAGAGCTGCCTCAAAAATATTTGATTTTGAATTTTCATCTCAGAGGCATAAGATTTATTTAATTTGGGACTAATATCGCTGTAGTTTTTAAGCTTTTTATTTTTTGCCAAATCTCGCTCGATTTTTTTCAAGTCATTTTCGTGAGCGATGGTTCGAGAAAAAACAATTTCCCCTAATTTATAAACAGTCACCGAATAGGGCTCAGCGCTCAGGCAGCCCTCCATTTTGATGGTGCCTTTGGGTTCAAGCCAAAAGCGTTTGGATTTGTCCGGACAAGCCAAAAGCGATGTCGAAAAAAAGATTGAAAAGAGGGCTAAAAATCTCATAGTAACGTATCGAAAGTATTGGGTTCTAACTTGAGAACTCTTATTCCGCCTCAATCAAATCACTTGTCGTTCCTAATCCCTTGTAATAACAAGAGGGCTCTAAAAATATCGTCATAAGGTGGAACACATGCGGATCAATGTCCTTCTCACTTCTCTATTGCTTTTAACTTTAGCAAGCTGTGGTTCAGATTCAGGTTCAGAAGCCCCTGCACAAGGGCCAACGGTTGTTCGCCAAACTTTAAGTGGCGAAGCTCTTTTTTATCCGCAAGAACACCTCGTTTGCAGAAATACTAACAGTTATATCATCAATGCTTTAGATAATATTTTCTTCCACATGGATGGTGAAATTGTTGAAGTGAATGATCTTTCATTTAATCACAAGATTATTGGCTATCCGGAGTTAAAAAGTGTTGAAAGTTTAAAGGTTGTTTCAGGGACCCAATATAAATTTGACTCTGAAACAATTACTAAGAAATATGTGAATGCTCAAGATGAAGTTGTATCAGTTGAATTTGAAGAAAAAGAAGCGAAAGGTAATTCCGTTAAAATCTGTGATGATCAAAAGATTGAGAGAAAATCTGGTGAGCATGTTGCGATCAATGTGATTTCTACTTTAAGTAAAAGCTTTCAAGCTTTAGCAGATATTGGTGAGTCATTGGCGATGGCACAGGTTGAGGTTTACTCACACCCAAGTGTCGCTGAAATTGAGCAAGTTTTTGACAACGATACTAAGCAAATGAAAAGCAATAAACTTGAGTACATGACAGACAATGCCTTCTACTACAATAAAGGCATTTATTTCATTCCTCATAGCAAGATGTATATTGATTTTGTAGGTGAAGCTCACGTTAACTTTTGGGAAATTCCATTTATCGCGTCTCACGAGTATGGCCACATGGTATTTGAAACCTTTTTTCCAAGAGGAACGAAAAAGCTTTCTCTCAGAGAACAAGCGAAAGAGTTAAACTGTATTTCTGGTGATTGGCATAAAAGACAATCTCCGCCAAAGTTCGAAAAAGGGCAACGAGTTCTAACTCATGAAGAAATTCTCGGTGCTTTTAATGAAGGCTTTGCCGACATGTTTGCATACTACACTCTCGATTCAAAAATGGTGAGCTTGAAGAACGTTCCTTGGTTTGAAGGGGAAAGAGAAGTTGATAGTCTCTTTTTTGGAAACGGAGATCGTAAAGTTTATAATAAATACGTTGCAGACATCTTTTTCTCTTCGACAGAATTAGGCTACAGGGATGCTGGGTCAACATTCCAAGATGGACACACCATTGGGGCTATCTTTGCAGCAAACATCAATGACTTTATGAATAAAGTTGGTGCAACGACTCAAAAAGCTAAATTAAAAATCTCGATAAATTGGCTAAAAAGCTTAGAGAATAATCATGTGCAAGATTCCAAGCTACCGACTTATACTTATATGTTCAAAGTTCTTGAACGCTATGTTGATCAAATTAAACAAGAAATCGGTGTCACAAAGTTATCTGACGAGCAAAAAAACTTACTATCTCATTCATTCCCAATGTACGATTTTGAAATAAGACAAAATCTTTAGAATTCATAACAAAATAAGAGTAAGATAGCGCCCTATGAGGGCGCTTTTTTTCTCTATGCTGTTCTTTTTTTGTCATCAAGCTCAAGCAGCTTATTACGATGTTTTACCAAAAGGTGTTCGCAATTTTACTTACCGTTATATTCAAACTAGTCAGGTCGGTGGAAGTTATAATAGCTCCGGTAAATTTGAAGGCTATAACGTCAACGCTAATATTAATGCAGATTCTATTCGTGGAATTATTTCCGCCGTCGATACTTACCTCGATACATTAAGTGCAGCTGATTATGCTGCTTTTAGTTTTGGAACTTTCGAAGGAAGTGCCAAATCAAAAGTATCGGCCCATGCCTTTGGGATGGGCTATGGATTAACGAATCGTCTTACAGCTTATGCTTTTATTCCTTATTACATGGCCGTTGTTGACCTCAATTTAAATCGAACGGTGAAAGGCAGAAATAACGTAGGTACTGCGATTCAAATTGAAGATCTTCCGGAAGTTGATGCTCGTCTTATCCAATCCCTTTTTGTTAATTATTTTGGTTATAAACCCCTTGGTAAATGGGAAGCTAAAGACTTTGGAGATACTGAGGTTGGGGCCATGTATCAGCTTTCAAAAGGCAGAAGGGGAGGCGTTCTGGTGAATATTGGCGCTATCGTTCCGACCGGCAGAGAGGATGATGCCAACACGTTGCAAGATATTGGTTTTGGAGAAGGTCATTGGTCTGCATTTTTTGAACTCGGCGGTGGCTATCGTTTTAATGTTTGGTGGAGTGTTGATGCCTGGGGAAGATATACTTATCAATTTCCTTTTAAGCGAACTGAGCGTTTACCTGATTCGTTAAGCTTTCCGGTTACGAGCCGTAGCGGACAGGTCAAAATTAATCCTGGGAATAAATATCAATTAAATCTTCAAAACACCCTTCATTGGTCTGATCAGTGGACAACTTCTTTGCTTTACACTTATGACAAAAAAAATCTGGACGATTATAGCAGTGCTTTTGCCATTTCTGATGAGTATCTTGAAAGTAATACGAACGAAACTACTCATACTGCCAGAATTAATTTAGGTTTTTCTACGGTCTCTCTTTATAAACGCAAAAAATTTGTCGCTCCTTTAGATATCAATCTTGCTGCCCAATCAATCTTTTCTGGCGTTAATGTTCCGAAGTACGAACGTTATGATTTAGAATTTCGCCTTTATTTCTAAAAAGGAAGTTTAATTCCTACCTGTATTTCAATTTGTCCATCAAGCTTTAAGTCAATGATGTCTGGAATACTGGCAATTGATAACGTTGGTTTAAATTTAATTTTTTTACCAGGCTTTAACAAATCAAGAAGATTGTCTGTATAGACTTCAAAATCTAAACATTTATTGAAGCATTTGTTTTGCTTCTTGCGATAACTAAACATCAGAGAATCAACATTTCCGTAGCCTGGAACAAAAGTCTGTCGCGACATTTCCAACGAATCAATAAAAGCGAAGTTGGCGGTAAAATCACTTCCTACATCAACTGATTCAGCAAACTGTAAAAACACTTTTCGAATTTTAACAGAAACAACAGATTCTCTGTCTATATCGAGTTCCGGAATATCAAAAACCAATTCATCCAAGTCGACTTGTCTCGGACCAGCAGAGAGAACAACTCTTGTGATAATGGATAGGAATGAATTTCCAATTTGTTCAAAGGCATTGGGCATATCGGCCAATTCAAAAACATCAATATCTTTAATGTTGTAGCGAACATTAAAATAAAAGACTGAAGGATCTGAACTCTGCGAAATACTCGTTGTAGTCCCTGTTGATAAACGGGCACCTCCGGCCTGCATGGCAAGTTTTTGATACTGTTCTCTTTGAAGCTGAGAGAGAGTCATGGGTTCGGCCAATGGAGTGATTTTTTCTGTCTGTTTAAGACATGAAGTAAAAAGGAGAGTGGAGAGGAATATCCAATAGATCATGCTGAATCATAATTAATTTGGAGAGTAGAAGCATAGACGCAATAAAAATCAAGGACTTAGCCCAAACGACGCCCTCTCGAAAAAAGCCATTTTTGCCAAATCTAGAGGGCGTAGAGATTGTAAATTAGAGCGTGAGGGCTTTTTCTTGAAATTGAATTGGGTTATTCATTTTCAAAATTTCTGGCAATTGAACTTTCATTTTCTGCACAAATTGCGCATGATTTTTTCCAATCAGCTTGCTGTAATTTTTTGAATACTCACCACCATTCTTCGCAATATCATTGAGGAGTGCTTGAAAATTCATTGTAACAAATTTCCATGCCTCTTGAAGATTGCTAGAAGTTTTATTGCTTTCAAGATCGAAGAAATAACTATTTGGGCTATACTCAAACATCTTTCCAGTAAGAGCATCAGTTCCCCAGCTTAAGATAAATGTTGAATTAAAAAAGGCAGCAGTTGCTATCGATTTCTTTAGGGTAAAGCTTTGAGTTTTATAGCCTTCTTTTTTGAGAGTAATCTCATGGATTCCCATTTGCCTCTTTATTGTGTGAGTTAATGGAGTTGTCCCAATAATATCACCGTCAAGATAAACAGTGACTCCTTCAGGTGATGTTTTAAAAGTTACTTGGTCATCAGATTTACTAAAAAAAGTTGCACAGCTAGATAATAAAGTTAATAGCATGAGTGAAGAGACAAGAGATTTCATTGGATTTCCTTTTGTAAGTATTAAAAAACCATGGTCAGGCCGCCGCCATAGGTTTGATTGATAAAAGATCGAGTTTCACTTGTGGTCTCGCCTTTTGCTCTTTGGCGAGAATACTCATAGAGAAAATTGAGTTTCCAAAAATTATTGAGACGACGATTAAGGGTGATATCCGCTTTGTAATAACGAGCAGAATCAAATGGGGAGCGTTCGGTTGATTTTCTGGTTTTATGCCATTGATAAGTATAGCCGCCGCTGAGATCAGTGCGACTTAAAATGTCCTTGATTATTCCATGGGCAGAAACTTCTTCGATCTTATAAGCTTGGCCTTCCCATTTTTCTCTACGCTCGCTATGAAAGGCCGTCCATTCCATATCAAAATTAGCGCCGAGATAAAGGCGATGAAGAATTCCTGCATTATGAATATTTCCGTGATTGGGATCTTGGTAACCAGCATAACTTCTAATCTGATAGAAAAGTTCAATAGTATTGATATGATTAAAATTAAATCGTTCGATTAATTTTAATGATGCATCTTCAGTGTAAAAATCGAAAAGATTGCGGCGACGATAGTCGGTGTATTGAGTTGTGAACTCGACATCGGCAATCAGTCTGGCCCGTCTTCCGAAGAGGTAATGCTTGCGATGAAATTCTATTCCTAACATTCCCGTGTATTGATTGAGCTCTTTGACTTGAGGAAGAGTTCTCTCGTGGAAGTAAGCTTGAATAGAAGCCTTTGGGTACCAAAGATAGCGCTGATTATGGAAAAGCTGAAAACCACCATGACCTTGAAGGTCCCAGATCATCGAAGGTTGCCCAGTTATCTTTCTCCATTCGCCATAATAATTTTCCATCGCATTAGTTTGATAACGATAATTGCCTACACCGTAGAGATCGAGTCGTGTGATCTGCTTCAAAATAGAGAGAGTTTGAGTGAGTTTTTCATTGAAGGAACCTGTGAGGCTCTTGAGCTTAGCAAAATTTTCTTTAAAGTTACGATCGCTATAAGCTTTTTCATTGGCCACAAATCCGTGAACAGGATCGAGTCTCACTCCTGTTGGAGGAATGTATTCACCTGTTGAAGCTTCGACTCCCCCAAGATCATCAGGCATCACATAAAGGCCCGTGCGTTTATCATAACGAGAATTAGATGGAGGAGAAATATAGATTCCGGAATTGAGATCGACGATACCTCCAGGACGAATCCCTGAGCTATTGGCCGATTGATTATTGTACTCGCTTTGAGCGACCACATTTGTTCCTCTTGGGGTAGGGACGAGAATATCATTTTTTTGATCAGTTAATGAAACATGATAATCACCCTTATAGACAGTCCCTTTTTTCTTGGCATCGGTTTCATAGAGCGCAACGAGCTGAGCATTGGAAATGCGAACAGGCTCGAGTGGGGCTTCGTAACTTGGAAAGGCTCCAGAGAAACTCCCGGGAGGAACCTTGATCGTTTTATAATTTTTAAGTTTGTCTTCGATTTCAATGCCATCTTGAGCTTTTATAACGGTATTTTGTTTTCCTCCATCGAGCTCTTCTTGATGGCGCTCTAAAATCTCAGCATCATCATTCTTGTAAAAATCGACCTTGCCTTTGAGTGTTATATTGGAAGTAATATTGTTTTGATCATTATGAACAATATAGAAATCTGTTCCACGTACTCCAAGAGCAGCTGAACGAGTTTTAATTAATACTTTATGATCTGAATTTTCTTTTTTGAGATTCTCATTCACTACTCCACGAATTTGACCATTAATGAGGTTCACGATGGTGGGCTTTCTGGTGTTCTTGGCATTTAATTCCATTTCACTATTGGGGCCAACTGTAATTAAAGTGCCATCAGGTAATTGAACTTTAAGAATGCTTTTATCTTTAGTCGTAAGAACAGCAGCGGCATCAAATTGATGCCCCATTTTTAATTTGTAGGTTTTGTTATTGAGAAGTTTGGCGAAGGCATCGCCTTTGAGCATAATAACTTTAATTCTCTCTGCAGCTTCAGACTGAAGTGAAAAGAATAAAAGAAGGCCCGCGAGCAACAATTTCGGCATTAGAAATAGTTTTGCAAAAATTTAATTTCACTTCTCTCTGGTCCGTAAGCAATGATTCCCACTGGAATGCCGACAGTTTGCTCAATGGTCTCGATATAAGACTTAAGCGAAGGAGAGAGCTCTTTGCCATCGGTAAAAGTGTCATTGAAAGGAGGTACTTCTTTCAACACTGGTTCAACTTCTGCCAAATCAATACCGGGGTAAGCACAGTCGATGATTTCACCTTTGTACTTATAACCTATACAAATTTTGAGTGTATCAATCCCACAAAGGATATCAACTTTGGTCAGGGCCAATGAAGTGATGTTTGATGCTTTTACAGAATATTTGAGTAGGGGAAGATCGAGCCATCCACAACGACGAGTACGTCCTGTGGTCGCGCCAACCTCATTACCTTTGGTTTGAATATGTTTTCCCACTTCATCAAAAAGTTCAGAAGGAAAAGGACCTTCTCCTACTCGAGTGGTATAGGCTTTAGTAATGCCCAGAACTTCATCAAGATGCTTACCTGAAACTCCGGCACCTGTATAAATACCTCCCGCAGAAGTGTTTGAAGAAGTAACATAAGGATAAGTTCCATAGTCGACATCAAGAAGAACGCCTTGAGCTCCTTCGTAGAGAACTTTTTTGTTAGCAGTTAAAGCTTGGTCGAGATAGCTGAAAGTATCGCAAACAAAAGGGGCGACTCTTTCACCCAATTCAAATAATCTCTTTGCTTCAGCTTCAACACTTGGATATTCAGTTTTGTATTTGGCTTCAAACAGAACGATTTTCTCTTCAGCATTTTGACGAAGTTTTTTTGTGAGTCTTTCAAGATCGAGAAGATCTTTGATTTTAATAGCTTTTCTTGCGGCCTTGTCTTCGTAAGCCGGACCAATTCCTCGTCCGGTTGTTCCAATCTTAACGGGCCCTTTGCTCTCGCGCTGGACATCGAGAAGTTTGTTATAGGCAGTAATGACCGTTGCATTTTCTGAAATTTTAAGATTTTTAGGAGTAACTTCAACTCCAGAATTAACGACTTCATCGAGCTCTTTGCAGAAGGCTTCTGGATCAAAAACGACTCCGTGACCAATCAACGATACACAGTGTGGGTGCAGAATTCCTGAAGGAATGAGGTGCAAGACCGTTTTTTTATTTCCCACAATAATGGTGTGACCAGCATTGTTTCCGCCTTGGTATCTTACGACTAAGTCGCATTTTTGACCGAGGAGATCTGTAATTTTACCTTTGCCTTCGTCGCCCCATTGAGAACCGATAATCGCTAGTGTTTGCATTTATTAAGCCTTTACTTGATTCACAGTTTTGTTATTGATGAAAAATTCTTTGAGTTGCTCGACGGCCATGGCGCCTACGCGATCTTGGGCTTCTTCAGTACTTGCACCCAAGTGAGGAGTAAGGATCAAATTATCGAGCTTGCGAAGTTCAGAGCTTTCTTCAAGTGGTTCTTTCGCGAAGACATCAAAAGCCGCGCCTCTAATTTTCTTTTCTTTAAGAATAGAGAGAAGGGCTACTTCATCCACAATTCCACCACGTGCGGCATTCACAAGAATGGCATGCTTAGGCATACAATTTAAAAGTTCAGCATTAATAAGGCCGCGAGTGGCATCCATCAATGGAGTGTGGATTGTGATGATATCGCATTCTGAAAATATTTTTTTAAGATCATCACATTTCTTAGCGTAAGAAAAAGGCGATTCTTTGATGAATGGGTCGTAGAACATAACTTCTGGCTCAAAGCCGGCGAGTCGTTTGCAAACGATTTGTCCGATTCGTCCAAAACCAATGATACCAATTTTTTTATTCGAGAGTTCAACACCGGTGAAAGAGTTTTTATCCCATTGTCCTGAAGCCATGCTGGCATGGGCCCAAGCTGTTTTGCGCAGAAGAGTCATCATCAAAGCGATGGCATGTTCCGCCGCTGAATTATTGTTGGCCCCTGGAGTATTTTCAACAGTGCAATTTTTTTGTTCACACGCTTTCTTGTCGATATTGTCAGTACCTTCACCAGCTCTAATCACAAGTTTGAGATTGGGTGCCATTTCTAAATATTCCGCGCCCACTGATGTGGCTGAGCGAATGACAAGGGCCGAAGCTTTTGGGAGCAACGTTTTTAACTGATCTTGAGTCAGTTTTGCCTCTGGGTGAACGTCAAATTCGGGAATTGCTTTTAATGAAGTGAAGGCATTTTTATCCATGCCGTCAGTCACGATGATAAAAGGTTTCATGGTGGCTCCAATGGTGGAATGGGTGAGATTCGCCGCCATTATAAAGCGCGATAGACAGAGAGGAAAGTTAAAGGCTGTGCGTTATTTAATAAAAAACATGGCGTTAGCTAAAAGCTGAGATGATTGGTTCAATTATTTCATATAGTTATTAATTCAAATTTTGGGGTAAGCTTATTTCAACCTTTTTTTGATCAAGCTGGAGTCTTAAATGAAGATTTTATTGTTCATCCTTTTCCTTCAAACCTCTGTGTCGTTAGCTTCCTCTCAAGAAATGGAATACGTCACGATCTGCAATGAAAAAAAGGAATGCCGCAAATTTTCACGCCTCGTTATGGGAACCGATCATTTAATACAAGGCAATTGGGTGAAAGAAGGGCAGCCTGAAAATACACAAGAAGAGGCTTACGCCGTTTTAGATGAGGCAGTAAAAAACGGTATTAATTTTTTCGATACCTCTCCTATTTATGTAGGCGGAGTCGAGCACAGTCTCGGGCAGTGGAGAGCTTCTCGCGAAAAATCAGCTCAAGCAGATCAATTTTATTATTCACCTCAACTCAATCCTGATCGCAAGCTGTATGTTTTATCCAAAGGGGGATTTCCTTTTGATTTGTATTGGGCCAAAAGTTTAGAGGCGGGAGTACATTCTCCGGAATTAATTGATACGCTTAAAAAGAAAGGCATTCTCGCCCCCGGTGCAGAATTGAGTTTAACTCAAAGTACACCTTTGAAAAACGTTCCAACGGGAACTTATGCTAGTCGACTTTTTGGTGACTATGAGCAAATAAGGAAGAGAACGGGAGTGGAACTCGGCCATACTCTTAATAATTTAAATGGTGATATTACTGTTTATCTTATGCATCGGGATGATGGAGATGCCGTTGACTTTCAGGAAGTACCACGACCTAAAATGGATATTAACATTATTTTAAAAGCAATTGGATCGCATAAAGCAGAAGGCAAGTTTTGGATGCATGGATGGTCAAATTGGAAAACTGATCGAATAAACAAATCATTGCAACTTGTTCAAAAAAATAAAAAACTTCCCAAACCTATAATCAATAGTCCCTACTTTTCGCTTTTTGAAATGAGCCCGCGAACCATTCATGCCCTTGCCGTTCAAGTCACCCATAAAGAAATGATGAATCCAAATTTTGAGAAGGGAATTAAAATAATGCCTTATTCTCCTCTCGGAGGATTTAGTATTTTAGATAAACCTGAACCGAAATGGGAAAATGCTAAAGCAGCTGCCAAGAAGAAACTGGATTCAGGTGATGCTTATTGGAAAAATGTTTTTGATGCCATTTTTACTAAGGACAATGAAGCCAGATGGAATAGAGTTGTTGAATTTACCAAAGTTTTCAATCTTAAGCATGAGACGCAATACACGGTGGACCAAATGATGAATGCTTATGTTCTCGCACATCCGAGAACGGATCTTTTGGCGATTGGAGCGATAACTAAAGAACAAGTCAAAAGGACCGTAAAGTCTCTCGAGCTCGCCAAAAGGCTTACTCCCAACTTCTTAGACTATTTGTATGCAGGAGTTAAGGATAGTGAAGTCGAAAAACTATTAAGCTTGAGTAATAAAAAGTAATTCAAAAAAATCCCACTCCTTTCTGGAGTGGGATCAAGTGTGGTGAAAACTAGGCTACGTGTTGAATTTCGAATTTAAGTTCCAAAAACTCAAGGGTTTGTTGAAACTGGGAAAGGGTTGGGAGATTCCCAAAATGGGTGTTCTCGTGCAGATTGTGCGAAATGAAATCGTAGATCTCAATCGGTGTTGATTGGTCTTCTCCCGACTTAAAAGCACGCCAGTTTGAACGTCCTGTTTGTCGATAGCAGTCGAAGAGATCTTTGACTAACATTTCTCGAGTCTTTACGCCGATACCGACCACTTCCTTGCGATCATTGAGTTCGAGATACCAGACTTTGTAGTCGCTGCGTGAGCAAGGTTGAGTAGCGGGTAAAACGGCAATGGCCAAAAAGGTAACCATAGAATGCCTCCCGGTTAGGTGATCGAGAAGGCCCTTTTTTGTGTGTGTGTTTCTCACTAAGTTCTCATCATGATCGCTTAGAGAGCGGCCTTCACTTGTTCTTAGTATATCGTTTGAAACGCGCTCTAGGAGCTGTTTTATGCTAATAAATACTTTCAGTGTGACAGGTTTATTGAGAGAACTAGAGTCGTTTTGACTCTGAATGAGTCTTAAATGTCGCTAAACAGTTGCAAAAGATGCCCATGCAACTCGTCAATCAGCTCTTTTTTTAACTCGAGTTGTCGGTAATGGATTCCGGTGAGATCAAAAATTCTTTTAGCAATTTTAGTACTTTCTTTTTCTTGATGCTTATCTGAGAGGTAAATGACTTCTTTAACTTTTTTACTGGCGATGAGTTTCGCACACTCATTACAAGGAAATAATGTAACGTAGCAACGTGAGCCTTCTAAAGATTTCGTCGTATGAAGAATAGCATTGGCCTCAGAGTGGACAACGTAGCCGTATTTTTGAAATTCGAGAGGGGCCCTGGCATCTTTACCCCAGGGAAGTTTCGTTTCATCTATGCCTGCAACAAAGCCGTTATAGCCCATAGTTATTTGATGATTAGCTTGATCGACAAAAACAGACCCCACTTTGGTGCTCGGGTCTTTGCTCTTAAAAGATGCCATCATGGCCTGAAGCATGAAGTACTCATCCCAATTCAATTTTGACTTTACTGGGATAAAATTGTCGGCCGGATTAAAGCTTTCCATGAGTTAAAAGTACCTGATCAAATTACCTTTTGGTAGCGGTAAAACTTTTTTTAATATTGAAAATGGAAGTTGGGTGATAAACTATCTTTATTTTATTTAAGAGAAAATGATGCAAAGAGTCCAGTGCAACAGTCTAGCAGAACTTATTGAACGTTTTAATAACGATAAGTTGCTTACAGCTTCTTCAAATCCAATGACGTTGTCCACCAACGAAGAAGTTTTTTGGTGTAATGATGCTTTCGTAGATTTGGTCAAATATTCAAAAGATGAGGTTTTAAAAAGAAACTTCAAAGACATCACTTTTGAAAAGGATTATTCCAAGCAAGAACCTTTTAATTTAGTTAATGGAAAACCTGTCGGCAATATTGATGGGCTCATAATAGAGAAAGAAATTTTAACCTCGGAAGGTGATACTATTTATGTGAGCTTGCTTCCGACTCCACTGTATGATCAAAACAATAATATTGTCGCTTATTGGGTCGTCTTTAGAGATATTACCGAGAATAAGAAAATTCAAGAAGATCTTTTCCTTTTCAGACAGCAATACACCAAACTGCTTGAGAGTTTAAATATGGTTGCCCTTCGTTTGGACCCTGAAGGCACAATCATTGACATTAATTCATCTGGCGCCAAACTTTTTGGGTGGAGTAAAGACCAGTTGATTGGAAAAAATTGGTTTGATACTTGTATTCCGTTGGAGCTGAGGGCCAATTTGAAAGAAAATTATTTGTTAGTTTCAGATAATATTGAGAGACCCCATGAGGACTACTTAGGACAAGTCCTTTGTTCCAATGGAAAAGTGATGTCTGTCTTGTGGAAAGGAATTATTTTAAGAGACGAATCAGGAAAAGCGACAGGCTCTATTTCAGTCGGCGAGGACTACACTGAAAAAGCAAAAATTGACTCAGAAAAAGAAAAGTTAGTTCAAAATATTGTCAATATCTCGCGTTTTGAATCAGTGGCGCAGTTGGTTGGTGGAGTTGCTCACGAATTTAATAATGTTCTCTCCATCATTTTAGGTTTTAATAAGCTTGCGCTTAAAAGTGTTAATAGCGAAGATGAAATGAAGACGACTTCCTATCTCATCGAAGTTGATAAAGCTGGAAAGCGAGCGGCCAAGTTGATTGAACAGCTTCAAGCATATTCAAAGAAAAATAATTCAACTCTTAATTCGACGAATTTAGAAAAAGAAGTTCAAGAATTGGCCAGCTTGGCCAAATCAATCTTGCCAACAACCATTAATCTTCAAGTCAATATTTCGACTAAACTTCAGAATATTTTAACTGATGCAACTTTGCTTCACCAATCACTTATGAACCTCCTCCTTAACGCTCAAGAAGCGATGAAGAGCAATGGTAAGATCGAAGTCAATGTTTCAACTTTAAAAAATTGCCATGAAGTTTGTACTTCCTGTCATCATAACTTTGAAGGTGATTTCAGTGTCATATCTATTCGCAACACAGGTCAGCCAATCCCCGAAGGTGTCATTCCCAAAATCTTCGATCCTTTCTTTTCAACCAAAGGAGTTGGACAAGGAACGGGTATGGGACTTTCAGTGGTTCATGGATTTATTCATGGTTCTAAAGGGCACGTGACTGTTACAAATACTGATGAAGGTGTGGAGTTTAATCTCTATTTTCCAACTCAATCAAAAATTATAACTGAAGATCAAAGCTCGCCACTATTAAAAACAGATCATGGAAAAATTTTAGTAGTGGACGATGAAGAATCATTGCTCTTTTTATATAAACGAATATTAAAAAACATTGGATTCGAAGCTGATTGTTTTGCAGATCCTTTGAAAGCTCTAGAACAATATAAAAATAAATCAGAGGATTACTCACTTATCATCACAGATCAAACCATGCCAGGAATGCTCGGTTTGGATTTGATAGAAACGATCAAAGGTATAAATCCTAATATTCATAGCATGCTTATTTCTGGCTATACAGATGTCGTCGATCAAACAAATCAAGAGAATGTTGACGACTATTTTATCAAGCCAGTCGATGTTTCAGTTTTAACCGGTCGAATAAAAGAAATCTTTTCCAAATAAAAAAGGCCCCTTTTAAGGGGCCTTCTCTTTTTATCTTATAATTTAGTAATTAAAGAAGTGGAGCGATAACGAGGGCTACGATACTCATAAGTTTTACGAGAATGTTCATAGCTGGACCAGAAGTATCTTTGAACGGGTCACCAACAGTGTCACCAGTAACAGCAGCTTTGTGAGCTTCAGTACCTTTCTTTTCACCAGGAATATGACCTTGTTCAATCGCTTTCTTAGCGTTATCCCAAGCACCACCAGCGTTCGCCATGAAAAGGGCCATAAGAACACCTGTCACCGTTGCACCAGCGAGCATACCACCGAGAGCTTCTTTACCAAGAATGAAACCAACGAGGATTGGAGAAAGAATAGCAACAACACCTGGAAGAACCATTTCTTTCAAAGAAGCATCAGTTGCAATTGCGATACACTTTTCAGTGTCTGGCTTGCCTGTGCCTTCCATGATTCCTGGGATTTCACGGAATTGACGACGAACTTCTTCAACCATTTTTTGAGCAGCTGAACCAACTGAGCTCATTGTATTGGCACCAACAAAGAAAGGAATAACGCCACCAATAAACAACCCGATAACTACAAGTGGGTTCATAATGTTGATCGTATCAAGATTAACAGCGTGAGAGTAAGCAGAGAACATGGCGAGAGCTGTAAGAGCAGCTGAACCAATGGCAAAGCCTTTACCGATAGCAGCTGTTGTATTTCCTAGAGCATCAAGTCCGTCAGTAATCTTACGAACTTCAGGTCCTAGCTCAGACATTTCTGCGATACCGCCGGCGTTGTCAGAGATTGGCCCGTAAGCATCAACCGTCATTGTTACACCTGTAGTTGCAAGCATACCAACAGCAGCAATACCAATTCCGTAAAGACCTGCAAATTTGTTAGCGAAGAAAATTCCAAGAGAGATTAAAAAGATTGGTGGAATACATGAGTACATACCAACTGAGAGACCAGCAATGATGTTTGTTGCAGGACCAGTTTTTCCGGCCATCGCAACTTTTCTCACAGGAGCGAAATCACCACCAGTGTAATACTCAGTAGCAACACCAATGAAAAGACCAGTTAATGAACCTACAACCATTGCGTAGAAAGGTCCCATCGCATATGGAAATACTGTGAAGCCCATTGATTGAACGACGTAGTATGAAGCGGCAAAAAGAATGGCCAATGAAATAATAGGAGCAACTCTTAGTGCTGTAGCTGGGTTTGAGCCTTTCAAAACGTTCATTGAAAGAATTCCAACAACTGAAGAGAGAAGACCTAAAGCAATAACAATGATAGGAAGCATGATCGCTGAGCCCGCAACAACAGTGTTGTAAGTGGCACCAATGAACATAGTAGCGATAACTGAACCAACATATGATTCAAAAATGTCGGCTCCCATACCAGCTGTATCACCTACGTTATCACCAACGTTGTCGGCGATCGTAGCAGGGTTGCGTGGATCATCTTCTGGAATTCCTGCTTCCACTTTACCAACAAGGTCAGCACCAACGTCAGCAGCTTTTGTATAAATACCACCACCAACACGTGCGAAAAGGGCGATTGAAGATGCACCCATGGCGAAACCGTTTAAAGCTTCGATGTGTGAACCGTCTAAAAATTTATAGAGGAGAGCGATACCAAGAAGACCAACAGATGCAACGGCCATACCCATTACTGATCCGCCAAAGAAAGCAACTGAAAGAGCTTTCCCTTCTCCAGAGCTTGCAGCAGCTTGAGCTGTTCTTACGTTTGCTTTAGTCGCAGCTTTCATTCCAACGAAACCACAAAGCATAGAAGATAAAGCACCAGCGATGTAGCAGATTGAAGTGTTCCATCCAAGACTCTTGTTAGTCCCGATGACGATGGCAACAACAGCGAGGAATCCAACGAGGATTGTGTATTCCTTGCGGAGGAAAGTCATTGAACCTGTTTCAATGAGTCCAGCAATGCCAGTCATTTTTGCATTTCCTGCAGGTTGTTTGACGATCCAAAAGTAGGTCATGATAGCAAACATAAAGCCTGCCAGTCCGATGAATGGGCTGTACGCCGCAAACGACATTGATGTTTCCATGAGTAACGACTCCTTAGGTAAGTTAGTGAAAATCTTTTATTCCCTAGCTGTTAGTCCACTAGTAATATGTTCTTAAATAATGCTTTGATTTACTTGAAGAAAATTATCATCTTTCTTCTTCAGCGTAAATTCAAAATGAGGATGAATTTTGAAAGCAGCGCAGAACGCCAACGCTCAGAAAAGAATATTTGTTTCCACTCTTAAAATGGCGGTTGCGACATTTAGTAGTCGAGTGTTTGGCCTAGTGCGTGAACAAGTTACGGCTGCTATGTTTGGTGCGAGCGGTCTGACCGATGCTTTTATGGTGGCCTATAGAGTACCCAATTTATTGAGAGACCTGTTTGCGGAAGGTGCTTTCTCTTCAGCGTTTGTCCCCATTTTTACCGAAGTTCGTTTGAAAGATGAAGAAGCCGCAAAGCGTCTATTGTGGTCGCTCTTCGTGGTCTTGGGGATAATTACCCTGACGATTTCAGGTCTTATCATTATTTTTGCCCCCCAAGTAACGATGTGGATGACTGACGATGCGTTCACAGCTGACACTCAAAGATACGAACTGACGGTCATGTTGGTGCGCTTGATGGCCCCTTTTTTATCCTTAGTATCTATGGCCGCTCTCTTTATGGGCGCTCTCAACTCACTTAAAGTCTTTTTCGTTCCTTCTTTTGCCCCCGTTTTTTTCAATGTTCTGATGATTTTATCCATGCTTATTCTTCCTCCTTACCTCGAAGCGAGAGGAATACATGCCATTGCCTCCATGGGGATCGGTGTTTTAGTTGGTGGCTTTGCCCAGATGCTTTTTCAAGTCCCGATGATCATCAAGCAAAAATATGGATGGACCGGGCCGTTGTCCTTTTGGAACAAGGATATTAAACGTATCTTTAATAGAGTAGGAATTGGCACCATTGGCATTGCCGCTACTCAAATTAATATTTTGATTACTACTATTCTGGCCACAGGAGCTGGGGTCGGTGCTGTTTCATGGCTCACTTATGCCTTTCGTCTCTTTCAATTTCCCGTAGGAATTTTGAGTGTCTCTATCGCTGGGTCGAACTTAGTCCATTTCTCGGACGCTTGGAAAGGCGGACGTTTTGAGGAAGCCCGATCATCACTGCGGGCAAGTTATATCCTCTCTTGGATGACCGTGGCTCCGGCCATGGCCTTGATGTTTGCCTTGTCGCAAGAGACGGTTTCTCTCATTTTTGAAAGAGGTCGCTTTTTGGCAGCGGATACTCTTCCTACTTCTCAAGCTCTCACCTTATATGCTTGGGGATTACCGTTTTATGGTCTTTATAAAATCTTTGCACCCACCTTCTACACTCTCGACAAACCTCGATTGCCGGTGGCCATTTCTATTTTTTCTATCGCTATCAATTTAGTCTTTTGTATCTGGGCCACTCCACGTTATGGCTTTCAAATGTTAGCGCTAGGGACATCTATTTCAATATTCATAAACTGCTTAATCCAGTCCTTTTTACTGAACCGCTTGCTCGGTTTGAAATTTAGTTTCTTTATAAACTTGAAGTGGTTAAAGATTGTGCTGTCGGCCGGAGCTACTTATTTTTTGGTCATGGCGATAAAAAATTATTTCCCAATTCTTGAACAACCGCTTCATTTAAAGGCGCTCAATTACTTCATCGTCTGTGCTGGAGGGGCTTTCGGCTATGGCGCAGCCCTCTTTTTGATGGGCGAGGGGCAGCAACTTCGCAGACTCCTTAAAAGAAAAAAATAAAAAATCAAGTCTAAGTGCTAAACTTTCCTTGTCAATGTCATGGTATTAAAGGAAAATAGAAAAGTATTACTTCAAGGAAGCCTATGAAAACGGACTTTGAAACTTTAAAGGCGCTATCTCTTTATACGATTAACGTATTAAAAGAGGCTAGTATAATTGCCTTCGACATTGATCATCGTGAAGACTTAGCTGAGGCTATGGCGACGGAGTTTGGAGTTAGTTTCGCAACTGACGAAGACATTCGTGACCAGGCCATAGAAGAAGTTGAGGAAAAGATGGGTTACGACAGTGACTCACTTCCAGAAGATATCACTGAGTCAGAAATGTTTAATCACGCGCGAAAAGAAATCATTAAATCTTATAGCGGTGAAAACATTGGTGGTCTTTATCTGGTTGAATCTCTTCATCAAGCAGCTAACAGAATCACTCAATTCCTTATGGACTGCGATCTAATCGATGATGTCTATGGAACTGACGACGAGATTTCTGCTTTTTTGATCAAAAAAATAAGACAATTCTCACCTAAGAAAAACTAGTAAATTGACTAGAATTTTGATGTGATAGCTTCTTCGTTTAGAAGTTTTTGTATTATTTATTGAGTAGGGGAAATGAGTTCCTTTAAAAAAAGTCTGATCATTTCATCCTTTCTTTTTTCTCCCACAACATTCGCGGATTATTACGGTCGATTTATTTCGGGTGGTTTTCTATCAAAAGAAGTTTTCAGAAACTCGCAAACTGATCGATACAATGACGTTTCCATTTTGTCCCAACGGCTTTTTGTGAACTTCGATCGCATTTTGGGTTCTTCCAGCGAATTTACCGTCGATATTCGAGATAAGCATAATTTTTTCGAAAAACTCGATAATGAACGACTTCAATTGACTGGCAAGAATCATCTTCAAGTTCATCAACTTCAGTTTCATAAAACTCAGTCAAAAGGCATCAATTACTCGCTAGGCCGTTTTTCTATTATTGAAGCTGGATCTAATTACACCGATGGCCTCGATTTTGGTTTCAATAACAAAAAAGCAGGATCGACGACCAAGTATTCACTTTTTTATGGGCTCAATCCAGAAGTTAATGATGGGCCAGAGAGCCGCTTGAATGTGGACTCGAAAAGATACGGTGGCTATTTTGTTTATGAAAATAAAGGTAGCGAATGGAAAAATTATTTTTATTCCACCACCGCGTTTGTGAAAGAGACTTTTAAAAGTGAAACGGATCGCTCCTATGTCTACAGCAATATCATGAGCCAATCCGTGTCCGGTGATACGTTCTCATCTTTACTCTATCTTGATTTAGTACCTAGTACGTATATCCAAAACCTATGGATGACGTATTCCTCAGTTTTTAAGAATCAATATAAACTGAGAACTTCATTATCTACTATTGATTCTGTTCATTATTTTCGCCAACGAGATGTTCGAGAGACTTTAGCTTCAAGCCGCTATCATCAAGCTTCTTTTTCTCTTCGGAGTCCGACTCATTACAATACGGCTTCCTATGAAACAAAACTCTCGGGTGGAAAAAGAGAAATTGATAATAAAAGCATGACTGAACTTAAGTTCGCAAGTTATCTTCCTCGATTTATCGCAGATGATTTTAGCGGAACTTTGAGAACTGGCGTCCGCAAGAATTTTATTTCAAATGACTTCATGCTCGGAGCAGGTTTTTTACAAACAAATACACAACGTGAATTTTCATTTAATCAAGACTTTCAATTCGAAAAAGAAGATCAGAAAAAATTGAATATCGTTTCGATCACAGAGGGGAGCTATTCGCGCTTTTTTAGTCGAAGCCTGTTTGGTGTTTTTTCGCTCCAAAATATTTATGATTCAAATGTTTCTATTTTTAGTGTTTTATTTAAATTATCTTATCGTTTTGGAAGTGGTGGACAGGCCCCAATAAGAGATGGCGCAGCGCCGATGGGGTCATTATGAATAAAAAACTTATATTCTTACTTCTTCTTTTTCCATCGCTTCTTTTCTCTGTTGAAGTTAAACAGGGTTTACTTAATCGTCTTTTAGCGCCTGGCCCTTTGATTGAAGGACATAAAAAATTAGAAAAAGTGGATTGTCTGTCTTGTCATGATGCTGGAAAAGGTGTGCCCGATTCAAAATGTCTTGATTGCCATAAAGAAATTAAAAAAACGTTAATGAAGAAAGTGAGCTTTCATGGATTGGCGACTAAAAATCAAAGCTGTATTAAATGTCATACCGATCATAAAGGTCGAGACTTTGATAGCACTAAACTCGATCTGGATAATTTTGATCATAAAACAACCGGCCACATTCTTCATGGAAAACATAAAGAAATTAAATGTTCCGAATGCCATACTCAGACACGAAAAGATTTAGGCGTCAGGAGAAGTGATATTAGATTTTTAGGAGCAACTGCCAGCTGTAAGGGATGTCATCAAAAAGATGATGTTCACCTCTTTAAGAACGATTTTGCGAAGAAAGATTGTAATAGCTGTCATACCGAAGAGAAGTGGAAAGACGTTAAAGATTTTGATCACTTTAAAGTTTCAAAATTTAAACTCGTCGGAAAACATGCCGAAATGACCTGTGCTCAATGCCATACCCCTAATGGTAGTAAAAAAGCACCTTCTGTATATCAATGGAGCAATTTACAAACTCAGGGCTGCGTATCTTGTCACAAACCTTTTCATGGCAAGAATCTTTCACCGAAGTTTAACGACGGAAAATGCCAGCAATGCCATAATCAAAACTCATGGAAAATTTCAACTTTTGATCATGCACAAACAGGTTTAGCTCTCAAAGGAAAGCATGGCGAGCTCGCCTGTATCAAATGCCATGTCCAATCGAAGGAAAACTATAATTCTCAATATAAATTAAGTAGCGGTGTAAAGAATCTTGAAGTGAAAAAATGGGTTGGGTTAAAGTCTAATTGCGTCAGCTGTCATAAAGACTTTCACCAGTTTGGAACCGCTGTCTCAAAACGTTTTGGAAAACTTCAGCAATGCCAGCAATGTCACAATGAACGAAGTTTCAAAAAGGGCGTAAACTTTAATCACTCTTTTGATACCCCATTTAAGATCAATGGCAAGCACATGCAACTGAACTGTGTGAAGTGCCACGTGAATACTGATAAGAATAATCCTGAATCCAAAAGAATCTATAAATTTCCGGGTATTGAAAAAGATAACTGTGCCATTTGTCACCAGAGCCCGCATTTAAAAACTTTTTCTAAGAAAAACTTAGAGAAGAGATGTTCTTCTTGTCATGTCACTTCAAGTTGGAAAGAAACTCGAAAGTCGGGACAATTTAATCACAATGTCGACACTCGCTTTGTTCTCGATGGAAAACATAGCAAGATGAAGTGTAATGCTTGTCATAAGAATGGCGAACAGAAAGTATTCAAGTTTAACTTTGAAGAAAAACAATTCTGTGAAGCATGTCATAAAAATGTCCATCAAAAACAATTTAGCTCACAATTTGCAGAGAAGTCTTGCTTGGAATGTCATAGCACCAATAGCTTTAAAGAATTGAGAAAGTTTGATCATAGTAAAACAAATTTTGTTCTCGATGGAAAACATGCAGATACTAAAGTCTCCTGTACTGCTTGTCACAAACCGACTAAAGAATTTATTATTTATAAAAATCGCAAAGTTCGTCGCAAGGGTAATTTCCAATTTACCGACGACAAGAAAGGCATGTGTACCGAATGTCACCAAAACGTACATGCCAAACAATTTAATCAAAGTACTCAAGAACTCTCGTGCACAACTTGTCATACAACAGATACATTTCATCAGCGAAAATCTTTTGATCATACTAGAAATACTAATTTCCCTTTGAAAGGTTTTCACGAGAAGGCCCAATGTACTAAATGTCATGTGGCGACTAAATATAATTTTAAGTACACTTCGAAGAAACCGATGCATCGCTTTGTCTTTAGAAGTTTGGCCGCTAATAATTGCAACACCTGCCATCGAGACGCCCATAAAGGGGAGTTTGGAAAAAATTGTCAAGAATGTCATTCGGAGAGTTCGAAGTGGAAAAAGACTCAAGATTTCCATAAGGACTTCCTCTTGTCAGGCGTTCATTATACTTTACGCTGCGATGAGTGCCACAAAGATCAACGGCGCCTTGGAGGTATGAGCGATAATTGTATTCTTTGTCATCAAAAGGACGATCGCCATCGAGGAACTCTTCCTAATTGTAAAGAATGTCACAAGCAAGAGTTTTGGGAAGTAACTTCGTTCAAGCACTCTTTGACGTCCTTTCCACTACGAGGAAGTCATCGTGTTCTCAGTTGTGATCAGTGCCATCAAAATGGACTTTATCAAGGTCGCCAGAGTGAATGTATTTCTTGTCATTTAAAAGACAAATTGCGATCGACAACTATCAATCATAATATTGCAGGGTTCGAAGACTGCGCTTCTTGCCACAATCAATTCGTCTTTAAATAAATTAGAATCCGTTATATGAGTGACAGCTTAAGCAGTTCTTGTTTGTGGAAAGAGATTTCCCTCCATGTTTAGATGTCGAATACTTATCAGAGTGACATCCGGCACAGGTCGGTGCATAGGTCGTATTCTTAAAGATGACATTGTCAGTAGTTCCAGAGTGACACTTCGTACACGATGATTGTGACTTATGATAACTCGTACCTTTTGGAGGAAGAGCTCCACTAGATGAATGCTTGTAATTTGTCATAAGCGATTCAGGAGTGAAGGTCGTTTGCGTATGGCAAGTACTACACTGATGATTATTGAGATTAAGATTATGATTGGCAGGTCTTGCGCGTCCGTTACTGCCGTTGTGGCAGCTAACGCAATTGGTATCATTGACCGAGTGTTTGTAACCAGCAGGTTTCCACCCTGCTTGGGTATGGCATGAACTACATTGGAGAGTTGTAGCGACGTGATTAACCGTTTTTCCTTTGGCACTGACACCATCATGACAACTCATACAATTTGTATCAGTGACTGCATGGCTAAAAGAGGCCGGTAACCACGCCGTATTGGTATGGCATGACTTACAATCAAGATTTGTCGCTATATGGGTAACTGGTTTCGATTTTAATGAAGGAGTATTAGCATTGTGACAGGTATCACAGCGCTCAGTGGCTTCAACGACGACGTGATTAAACGGAGTAAAATCTGTCCAAACCTTGGTTTGATTAAACACGTGGCAAGTTGAACAATCGTTATTGGCCCGACTTGCGGACATATGAGTTCCCGATTTCGGAAGAGAATTATTAATGACTTTATGACATTGCAAGCAGCTTACTGGGCTTGGTGCATGGGTATGTTGATTAAAAGTCAACTTGGCCCAAGAACGAGGACTAGTAGATTTGTCGTAAGTATGACATTTGATACAATCAATTTTTGAATAATTTCCTGTGGCCGTGGGATGGGCCACTTGATTGGCCGGAGTGTCTGTCGAGTGACATCCAATGCAGCTTGTAGGTTGAGCAGTCTCATGATCAAAAGCTGTTACTTGTTTCCAGTCGCTGGTTGAATTGTGACATGACTTACAGTCTGCATTTGCCATGCCTTGAATTTTTGGCGAAACAGTATGGGATACAGGTCGGGCCACATCGTGACACTGAATACAACTAGTCGGAGCGGGAGAGTGAGTCATGTGATCAAAAGTTGTATCGCGCCAAGAATTGGTATTTGTAGAATTGGAATGGCAGTGGACGCAATCAATTTGATTATACACATCAGAAGGGTGCATGTTTTGAGGCACAGGTCGATCATCTTTCGTGGCGGTTCTATGGCATTGAACACAGCTGGTAAGAGTTGCCTTGGCATGATCAAAATTGGCAGGCTTCCAACTCGGGTAGTTGTGGCAGCTAGCGCACTCTTGTTTATCGCCACCGAGTTGTCCCGCCTGATGTGGTTCTAAACTAGTTGGTCTTTTTGAGTCATGACAACTCAAGCACGATGCAGGTTTAGGAGTGTGATTAAAGTGAGTCACATTTGCCCAACTTCTCACACCTGCGGAATTGAATTCGGCCGTATGGCAAGTTATACAGTCATCGCCTCCACCATGTACGGGATCTGAGGCGGGCCTTCTTCCAATATGGCATTGGGAACAGTTGACCGAAAGAAATTTACTGTGATCAAAATTAACTTTAGAGTTCGAAGTACCAAAGGTAGGAACAGTTGGAGAAGAAATTTTAAAATCATCGGACTTACATCCAATGAACAAAAGCAGTGAAAAGATTGTGATGACAAGCTTTTTCATTTCTCCTATTTTGCCACTTTGAAGCGGCCTTCTCCTTCATTTTGTATCTGACTGAAATTATTCATTTGAAAAAAATCAGTTGATAAGCAAATTGCCCAAAATCTTAGGCACCCTTTTTACGTTTTTCCCCATGGGCCTTATCAATTTCAATACCTAGAGACATTAGAAATTTAAAAGGCACTTCTGCACCTGCAAAAACAAAGATGTAATCATTTTCTAAGATGACCTCACCATCGCCTTTAGAAATTGTTATAGTTTCTTTATCAATAATCTTGATTGCTGATTTGTAATGAACCTCAACTTTCTTTTGATTTATCAGTTCTAAAACTAAATTTTGATTTTGCTCATTGGCCTTGGAAAAGGCATCGTCGGGATTGCCTCTAACGATAAGGTGGATTTTGTTTTTCAGTTTTGTCTTGCTTAAATATTGGGCTGCCTCTAAACCAGCATTACCTCCACCAACAATAGCGATTGATGAAAATTTATATTCATCGGGATCAATCAAATTATAGGCGACTTTGGCGGAATCTTCGTTAGGAAGTCCGAGACGACGAGGAGTACCACGCACGCCCATTCCTAAAATGACCATCTTAGAAGTGTATTTTCCTTTACTCGTTTCTATTTGAAATCCGCCTCCAGGCAGTTGTTCCAGATTGGTAAAGTTTTCACGTTCGCTGACTATTAAGTTATTTTCTTTTTTTATCTTCGAAAAAAGTGTCAGAAGTTCT
>PCTW01000039.1:0-45840 GCA_002786715.1 Bdellovibrio sp. CG22_combo_CG10-13_8_21_14_all_39_27 | reverse complement strand
TTTTTGTCTGGGAAAATTAAAGATGGTGCCTCCGAAACTATTTTGTTCAATGAGTTTGTAGCGAGACTTTAATTCGACGGCAGTAAGTCCTGCGCTAAAGCCTGCAGGACCAGCTCCTATGATAAAAAGATCGTAATCTGTTTTGATATTGAGCTTCTTCGCTTTTGAAGCGGCATGATGAGCGGCCAGTTTTCCTTGTTTGATCGCATTGCGAATAAGTCCCATACCTCCCAATTCTCCCGCAATGTAGAGACCAGGAATATTCGTTTCAAAATCAGAGCTAATGCGAGGAATTTCCATTCCTCTGGTTTTCGTACCAAAAACCAAATCAATGGCACCAAAGGGACAAGACTGTTCGCATGCTCCGTGTCCCACACATTTAGTGGGAGAAACGAGCACTGCCTTGTGATCAATCAATTGTAAGATCTCGCCTTCGGGACAAGCTTTGACACATGAGCCACAACCAGCACAAAGAGCATTGTCAATTTCTGGGTGAAGAGTAACGGGTTCATTTAAACTGGCCTTAATATTTTTCTCAAGCACTTTAATCGCTTTGCGATTTTTTCGTGAGCGCTTAAAAATGCCAACTGCTGCAACTAAGAACATCAAGCCATAACCAATGCCCGTGAGATGGTCAGATAAAAATGTCAGAAAATCAAAATTTTGAAACGAAGTTGTAAGTAGTTTTATGAGCTCATTCATAAGGTAAATATCGGAAAGATAAGACTTCTTCTTGAGTATTTGGGTGTAAGAGCAAGTGGCTTATGCTAGAGTGAAAATTATTAAATTGAAAAAGATGATGTGTCTCATGAAAGATGTTCTAAAGAAATTGTTTAAATTTTTATCTTCAGTAAAATTAGCGATACCTATCATGCTTATTTTACTCGTCTGTAGTGTCATTGGAACTCTTTATGAGAGCCAATTCAATGCTGAGTATGCAGCCTTAAAAGTCTACAAAACTCCTTGGTTTTTAGCTATCCTCTTGCTTCTTTGGATCAATATTCTGTTCGCGGCCTTATCACGTCTTCCATGGAAAAAGCGTCATATCGGATTTTTGATTACTCACTTGGGTATGCTCACCCTTCTCTTTGGATCTTTCCTCACTATGATTTGGGGGATTGATGGGTCGATGCAAGTTTATGAAGGCGATCAATCTAATTTAGTTTTTCTCTCCCAAAATGTGCTCGAAGTTGACGGTCAGCAGTTTCCTATAAAGCGTTCATTAGATAAAGAATATCTCGGTGATTTGAGTATAAGTCCCGTTCAAATGCGATTGGGAGAATACTTACCGTTTGTTGAAACTGCGGAGCAACGATTTAGTCGGGGGCTCAATCTTAATTTTCGTCTGAAAAGTCAATTTTTCGATGTTACCCAAACTCTCAATTCAGAGATGAATAAAGAGCTTAAAATGGGACCTGCTTCTTTTAAGCTAGTTGATGAAATTCAAGACTCGAATGAATCAGTTAAAGTGGTTAAAAATAAAATAACCAAAGACCAACTCTTTGTTAAAAATGCAGAGGGGAATATAGTTCAAAAATTTGATTTTTCAAAAAAGAGAACTTTTAAAATTAAAGATGTTTCGATCAAGATTAAAAACTATTTTAAAAATGCCATTATTGTTAATAATAAAATAGAAGAGGGGGATGAGGGGAATATCAACCCCGTTCTTGAACTCGAAATTTCTCGCGGGAAAGAATCTTTAAGAGAGATTGTGTATCAAAATATTCCTGAATTTTCGCTCAATCCCAACGGCTTTTTTGGATACACATTTGCTTTTGAATCAAATCTCTCCTCAGTGACACCTCCTCCAATGACTTCAGGAATGCCAGCGGGGCATCCTCAAATTGGTGGTGCGAGAGCTTCAAATGAAGTTCTGTTCAAAGTCGTCGCTAACAATCAAATAGAAGTGGCTTTGTTCAAGAATGGCAGCTTTGTTGAAAAGAAAAGGTTGAACTCAAATGATGTTTTTCAAACTCCTTGGATGGGAATGGAATTGACCTTTTTGGGCCTTGAAGAAGCCGCGCATTCCAATAATGTTCCAAAAATGGCCATTCCCAAAGAGAAGAGTGACCTTCCACCGAGTGCACTTGAAATCATCACAGAAGATGGTGTGAGACATTGGCTTTTTGAAAATAGCGAACAGTATTTGCTGAATGGTGATCAGCAGTTACTTGTGTATTATGGGAAACAAAGGCTTAAGCTACCTTTTGATATCCAATTAGAAAAATTTGAGAAGAAAGATTATCCCGGAAGCCAGCAAGCCATGAATTATAAAAGTTACGTCAAGGTGAATGGCTCTCTCAAAGTTGATGAAATTTACATGAATGAGCCGCTAAAATATGGTGGCTATACTTTCTATCAGTCGAGTTACCAAATTCAGCCCAATGCTCCAGCGCTCAGTATCTTTTCTGTGAATAAAGATCCTGGAAGAGTTTTGAAGTATTTAGGCAGCCTTATTTTATGTGCGGGAATTATTATTTTTACTATTCAACACAGTCGCAGATTTCGCCAAAAAAATGTGAATGAGGGGACTCCATTATGAAGATTACTGACTCTTGGTTGAAACTTTTTTTTGTTTTCTCATTGATCACAAGTAGTCCGATCGTTGCTGATGATAGTTTTCACAATGAATTTAATTCTATTGGTAAAAAGCTCGAAAGCTTGCACCTTGAAAGTCTTCCGATTAAAGACAACGGTCGTTTGAAGCCACTTGATACTTTTGCAAGAGAGACCAATCTTTTTGTGACAGGAAAAAAGTCACTTTTTGGTCTTTCTGCTAGTTCTTTTTTTCTCGCTCTTCATAAGTACCCTAATATCAGCTCACTTAGAATAATAAATATTCGCGATACACATTTACGAGAGTCGCTTAATCTTGAAAAAGGGAGAACTCTTTTCAGTCTTAATGAAATTGAAAAAACCAATATTCAACAACTAGCGATGCCGGCTTTTGAAGTTGAACAAAAAAATAAAAAGCTTTTAACTCCTTTGCAGACCTCCCAAATCGAATTGGTACATCAAACTTCTGTTGTTCGTTCTATTGGAAGTGGAGATGTGCTCACTCAAGGTTTAATTTATGATGATTTTCCTTCTGATCATTATCTCCCCGAGTCGCTTGAGGGACTTTTGAGTCTCGCTCAATTTAATAATAATGAATCAGTAATGAACTCGATGACTAAAGAAATTCATCAAACTGTGCTCAATCAAAAAATGAATCCTGAATTTGAAATTCAGCGCACTAAGATGGGAATAGAAGTCTTTTACAATCAGTGGAACTTCTTTTTATTTGCGGGTCTTTTTTATCTCCTGCTGTCTTTTGCTTTATTCCTTCCTTATGTCGAAAAGAAACTAAGTGATAGAACTATCGTTACCCTGCTTACAATTCCTCTTCTTTTTCTCATAACAGGTTTCTCTCTGAGAGTTTATATTACAGACTTCCCGCCAGTCACCAATATGTATGGCACGATGGTTTGGGTTTCCTTTGGGATATCTCTCTTCAGTTATATTTTCTATTTCCTTTATAAAGACCGCAGCATCCTTGGGATTATGTCGCTCGGAATAGCGCTACTTTTATTATTAACAGACAATATCCCTCTCATCATCAGCCCAAGTATGGACCCGATAATGGCCGTTTTGCGCAGTAGTTATTGGTTAACGATTCATGTTTTGACCGTCACTATTTCCTATGCTGCTTTTTCAATGGCCATGATTTTAGGAAACGTCATCATCGTGAAGTCCTTACTGAATAAAGTGAACGATGAAGAAGTGAAGCGCTTTTCCCATTATGCTTATCGTTCAATTCAATTGGGTGTTTTGCTTCTTACTGCAGGAATTATTTTGGGTGGCGTTTGGGCCGATTATTCTTGGGGACGATTTTGGGGTTGGGATCCAAAAGAGACATGGGCCTTGATTGCTGATCTTGGTTTTCTGGCCTTGCTTCACGGACGTTATGTCGGTTGGATTCGTCCCATGAGATTATTAGTTTTAGCCCCTCTGACGTATCTTCTTGTTATTATGGCCTGGTTTGGAGTGAACTTTGTTTTATCAGCAGGTCTGCATTCCTACGGCTTTTCCTCTGGTGGTACTTTTATGGTTGTGACCGTTATTGCAGTTCAACTTTTGCTGTACGCAGCCTATTCGTCGAAACTAGTGCTTCACTCCAAAAAGTAAGGCTGTGGCGATATGGATTATCGCTACCACATACATGAAGATGGCAAAAGGTAAGTGGAATGAATGCCAATAACCGAGAAGTTTCTTAAAAGGAACGAGGAGTTGTGATCTTCTCTTTTCGATTCCAATTCTTTTCAATGTGCGACCAGCATTTTTGCTCAATCCAAAAGGTTTGCCTGGATTGACGAACATTAAGAGGATGTCGGAACGTAAAGAAGAAATAAAAGCTGCAAGGGGATTGCTTTTTATAACACTAACGCCTGCTAAATTATCAACATGAGCAAAAATTTCAATCATTCGTTCTTCATTGAATTTTTTCTGATAAGTTTTTTTAAATTTTTCTTCAAGGGAATGAATGTACTTTTTGAGCTCTTCACTTTTTTTCAAAGTTTGAATGTAGAAATAGCGTCCAACGATTCCACTCGATGAGCAAATGATCATGCTCCAAAAGCTAATTGAGACCAGCCCATCGATTTTGAAGTTAGAGTGAAAAATAATAAAAATAGGCCCAATCAATCCACAGAAAATATGAAAATCCAGCCAGCCATTTGTTGTACCCCAGTTTTTGAATAAACCCAGTCGCTTTCTCATAATATAAAAATTAGTTACGCACATGATGCCAAAGCCTAGAATTCCCAAAAAATAGCTGAGAGGATAGCCTGGAGTTGGATCCAGCTCTTTTTTGAGAATCATTTGCAACGGGCTTGCTGAAACAATCAATTTATTGAAAATAGCGTATTCGTAACCTAAATAAAGACTGACAATAATACAGATAAATTCATAGTGTTTAAATTTCATTTTCTTGCTCTCTGAAAATTTTGAAGTGTCGCCTCGAAGTAAGGTCCTTCTATAAGTCCGTTCAAAACAGAGCTCTTGCTGGTTGCCAGTATATAGCCATTCTCGACGAGATCGCGAATCAGAAAGGCATCGTAATAGATACGATCGATTTCATTTTCAGTTGCTGTTCCTTCAATCCGAACCACGCTACAGCGTCCCTCCATTACTTCTTTGTGAGTGAGATAATTTTGTGGTGTTTGAATGACAGTTGAGTCGGGATCGAAAAGAATATTTTGCGATTGGATAAAGTCGCGCATTTGTTCTTCAATCGATTGTTCAGGAATAGATGAGAACCATTCGTATTGAGCGCGCCAATCATAGCGAGTGTCTGTTCGCTCAAAAACCATCTTGCCTTCTGATTCTTCTAAAATTCCCCACCAAGAAGGTATAGGAAAGAGGAAATTACCTATCCTTTTCGCTACACTATTCTCTTCATAAGCTCGCTTTTCCTCTTTCACAACAATCATTGTGTAGAGTAGACCAAAAATCAGGAGGATTACGATCCCCCATTCCATAATCATTTTATTTTCCATGACTTAATTAAAGATCGAAGGTTTAAATCAAGCAAGTCGCGGCATTTAAAGAAGAAAAATGATGTCGGCACTCAAGTTTTTTCAAAACCCCCCCGATAAGACGAAGGTATAGGTGTGTGAACCTAATAAATTAAATGATGTACTTTGGAGTATCCCATGAAAGGACCTTCTGAAAATTCTCTCAAGTGGCGCAAGATAGGTGTTGGATTATTTCTAACGCTAACGATGGCCCATTTGGAAGTCGCTCAAGCCATGTCTATTGATGATTGTAATGGTATCAATCAAAATAGATTTCGGAACGAATACTCAGCCTGTTTGAAAGGCAGTATCGCTTCAGGCATGGACGTCGACTGTGTCGAATGTCTTTTCTATCAAGAAAAACAAAGTAACCCATGGGTAGATGCTTTAAGTATTGTGGCCGGTCCACTCGCACTTTTTGGTACGGCCTATGTCGGTGCAAAATATCAATACAAGACTCAAAAAGAATGGGCCGGTGCTTATGAAGCTGGTCACGCAGGTTGTACTGCAAGATTTAATTCTTATATGGACTACTCTATTCAAAGAGGAGCTAACCCCATTCTTCCAGACGAAGCTCAAGGCCTCATGAACTCATGTAACTCTTATGGCATGGGCGGATTTGCAGGTATGGGTGGGATGTATGGATCTGGATATGGCGGAGGCGGAAATCCCTTTTTGTCAGCAGGCTATTCTCCAGGCTTTATGGGCGGAATGATGGGCCCTGGTTTTGGAATGGGCGGCGGAATGTATGGCGGCGGCATGGGCGGTTACGGCATGGGCGGACCAGGAATTGGTATCGGTGGATATCTTGGAATTGGTGGAGGCCTAGGCGGTGGATTCGGAATGCCTGGCGGATATGGAATGGGCGGTGGATATGGAATGGGAATGCCTGGAATGGGCATGGGCGGATATGGAATGGGCGGATTCGGTGGACCAGGTATTGGTGGGGGAATCGGAATTAATATTGGTGGCGGATTCGGTGGCCCAGGAATGGGTGGATTCGGCGGCGGGTTCGGTGGCCCAGGAATGGGTGGCGGATTCGGTATGGGTGGTGGCCCCGGTTTTGGGATGGGCTACGGCATGGGATACGGAATGGGATCAGGAATGGGTAACGGTATGGGAATGGGCTACGGCATGGGAATGCCATACCCAGGCGGTATCGGAATCGGTGGCGGAATTAACTTCGGTGGCGGCTTAGGCGGCGGCATGGGTGGATACCCAGGATATGGATACGGCGGACCGGGAATGATCGGAGCTGGAATTGGTTTAGGCGTTGGTAGTGGTGTGGGCTGGGGAATGAATCCAGGCTATGGCGGCTACGGTGGCGGAATGATGTGTATCACTTCACCTTGTGGTGGTGGCATGGGCGGATACGGCGGTGGTGGCTTAGGCGGCTACGGCGGTGGAGGCTTAGGCGGCTACGGCGGTGGAGGCATGGGCGGATACGGAGGCATCGGCGGCATGGGTGGATATCCTAGTGGATCATACTGGGGAAATACCGGAGGCTGGAATGCTGGTGGATATCAACAACAAATGTATCAGCAACAAATGCAGATGCAAGAAGCGAGTGCTTTTGCTAGCTACAGAAACCAAGGCAACATGATGACAGGACAAGCAGCTGGCCAGAATTTATATTCGCAGTATGCTAATGCCGGTCAGAACTATGCAATGGGAACGGGCTATGCCGGCATGGGTGGAATGGGCGGAGGCTACTATGGTGGCAATGCTTACGGTATGGGGAACCTTGGTGCGAACTTTAGCATCGGTGGCTATGCCGGATTTGGATTCTAATATAAATAAAAACTTCTAAAACAAGAAGGGCCTCTTGCGAGGCCCTTTTTTTATACGCGATTATGAATCAATGTTTTTACTTCATGTCTAAAGATGACTTGAATCTTGTCGTTATCGATCACTCTCTCAACAATACCAGGACCAAATTTTGGATGGTCGATAATATCATCAACATGAAAGCAAGCTTTTGTGCTGTAGGCTTGTGACTTGTTATCTGTTTTAGAAATAGCATTCATCCAAATATCAGCAATCGATTGGCCTGCGCGCAATGAACGGCTTGAACTTGTTGTAGCAGTTCTTTTCTTGCCAGATTTTGTCTTAGTAGCTTTTACTTGAGAAGGGTCCTTGTATGCGTGTACTGTTTTACAAGTTTTGCATTCAACTTTGCCGATAGTATTTTCATTCTTCATGGAAACGATGAGATGTGCCAAAGGCATTTTACATTTGTTACAATGAGAGAGAACTTCTTTACCGACGCCGAGCTGTTGCTGCATAAATGCCTACTTTAAGTAAAAGGAATGAGCTGAATAACATATAAAATATGAACGACTTCGTAAAGACACCATACATTGTAAAGCTACTTGAGAAAGCTCGATCTCTCCCGACTAAATCGGGTTGCTATTTGATGAAATCAAATGATGAAAAAGTTTTGTATATTGGTAAAGCAAAAAATCTTCGTTCTCGAGTCAGTAGTTATTTTAATCAGTCACAAAAATCGACTAAAACCGAATACATGGTGAGTCATGTACGCGATTTTGATTTTATTATGACGGACACTGATACTGAAGCTTTCGTTCTTGAAAATAATCTGATTAAAAAACATGCTCCGAAATACAACATTCGCATGCGTGATGATAAGTCATACCCCTATGTGGTCATTGATGGCAGTGAGCCATTTCCTCGATTGCTCTATGAACGACGCGTCAAAAGAGGCTCCCATAAAGAAGTTTTTGGTCCCTTTGTGGTGGGTTCAAATATCTCTGAAGTTTTAAAGATTATTCGAAAATCTTTTCAATTAAGGGATTGTACTTTACGTGAATTCCATTCGCGAAAAGAGCCATGTCTCCTTTATCAAATCAAACAATGCTCGGGTCCTTGTGTAGGGCTGATTTCAAAAGAAGATTATGATCGTGATCTTTTGCTCGCTAGCCATTTCTTCAAAGGTCGCGCCAAACTTTCAATAGATGTTCTGCAAGAGCGAATGGAGAAAGCAGCGGAGGCAGAAGAATTTGAAATGGCCGCTCAGCTTCGAGATAATATTTCTTTGCTGCAACAGTTTTTAGATGTGTCTGATCAGAAGAATGCCGAAATTGATAAAGGCGTACCTGATCTTGATATTCTTGCTTATTACATTGGCGAAGAAGAAGTTGATATTTCACTTTATTTGATTCGCAATCATATGCTCTTAGGACACAAGAATTTTAATTTTCCGTTAAGTGATTGTGAAGAAGATGTTGAAGATGAAATTATGAATTTTGTTTTTCAGTATTATTCACAATCCCACGATACTCTACCGAGCATCGTCGTGACTGATTTTCAGTCGGAGAAATTTAAACTGCTCGAAGAGACCATGAAAGAGGCCATGAATATATCAGTCAGAACTCCAGGACGAAAATATGCATCCCTTTTAGAATTAACGAAAGATCATGCTAAGGAACAACAACGAGTTCGAATAAGTAACGAGGACAGCGTTTTTGTCGGGCTTAATAAATTAAAAGAATTACTCAACTTGAAAGAGCGACCACGCAAACTAGAGTGTTATGATATTGCCATTTTTCAAGGAACTTCACCCGCTGCCTCTCAAATCGTTTTTATCGAAGGGCGCGAAGATCGCTCTCAATATCGACATTATAAATTGCAAGAGCGTCCAGAGGGCAATAACGACTTTGCCATGATGAAAGAAGTGCTTTCTCGTAGAATTAAGCATGGTGATTTGCCTGATGTTTTTATTGTTGATGGTGGTAAGGGACAAGTTTCTTCCTTCCAGGCCGTCTTAAAGGAAAATAATCTCGATGTTCCAGTCGTCGGGATTGCCAAAGAAAAAAGTCTTAAATCTAAAATGAGATTTAAAAGTGAAGTTGTGAACAAATCTGATGAAAGACTTGTGATACCAGGGAGAGCAAACCCCTATATCCTCAATAAAAATAAATCACTACTTAAGATTATAGTTAATATGCGAAACGAAGCGCATCGCTTTTCTCGCAGACTACATCACAAAGGAGAGTCGAAAAGGGTAATGAGCTCTTGGCTTGATATGGTAGATGGAGTTGGGCCGAAGAAAAGAGAGCTTATGCTAGCGAAATTAGATAGAACAATTGAAGAGCTAGGCGTGATGACAAGTCACGAATTAATGAGTTATTTTGATGTGAACGAGAAAATAGCAATGAAAATGCTGACAGTACTTAAGGAGCTTAACGAAGAGGCCAGTGACCTCTCCGAAGACTCTTAGTTGAGAATGTGAATCATCTTTTTGTGATTTCCACCACAGTCTGGACATTGTGAAGTTTCTTGAACGAAAAAATTACGATAGTCTGATAGATGAGTAAAAATGAGTTTCGTTCCACAAAGACGGCACTCATTGATGATTTTAGAAACCTCTCGAACGTCTCCATAGTACTCTTCGAAAGTTTCAAATTTAAAATCAGCTTCGTTAGACATTTGGTTCTCCTTAGCTTGCAGGAAGCGCATATTACCCTTTCGGATATCTTGGGAGGCCCTTTACAAAAGTTTGTTGAAGACCTGAGCTTAAGGATTTTTTTACCGCCAATAAAAGAAGGCACGTAAATGGAAAAGAAGGATTACCAAAACATTTTTGCCGATTTGAGAAATAATCAAACTAAATCTTTAACTCAAAGAGAGGCAAAATTGTCTCTCAAAGAGAACCTCTATCCTCATCCGCTTTGGATTCTCTCCTCTGAATCGGAGGCAATATCAGAAGAAGTTGTTGAGCTTTTGCATGATCAGCCAGTTGAAGAATTTGAGCAAACTTCCATTGTTGAAAAAAGTTTTGAGAAAGAAGAAATTTTAAAATCCATGGAAAAATTCGTGGCTGAACAAGGCGCCGCAGTCGAGCTTGAAGGGGCCAAGGTAAGCTCTACGGCATCGGGTAATCACTATCATTTGAAATTTGAGAAAGAAGCTCCTAAGTCCATTTCTGAGCTCGGAGATATCCCTTATAATTTCGTTCAAAGTCCTACTTCAAAAATTGCTTTTGTCGGAGAAAAGCCCAAAGATTGGGACGAAGAGAACCCAGGGACTGATTTGTTGAGTAAAATGGTCAAAGCCATGGGTCTCGATATTCAAAAAACAGCACTTCTTTTTATAGATAAAAATGAAGACGAAAAGACTCAAGAACTCATTTATCGCGAACTTTATGTCCTAGGTGCTGAAATTGTAGTCGCTCTCGGTGCCCGCGCTACCTCACTCTTAATTAATAAGAAAGAGCGTTTGAGCAGTGTTCATGGCAGATTTCTTAAAATCGAAGTTGAATTTCAAAAAGAGAATCGCCCTTTTGAAATATTCCCAGTCTTTCATCCCGATTATTTGCAGATCAATCCCTCAATGAAAAGGACAGCCTGGGAAGATCTGCAAAAAGTGATGAAAAGGATTTCCTAGACCTCACAAAATTTCAATTCTATGTGTTACAATAACTTAGCTTCTCGAATGATTTGAGAAGCTAAGATTTCCATGGAAGGAAGATTTTTGAAGTTTTTGGTTTTATCCTTTCTACTTTCTTTTAATCTTTGGGCTTCACCAAGTATCCCCATTATTCAATTTTCTGATTTCACTCCAAAGATAAGAGTTAAATTAGCTGATAAGTTAAAACGCTTCTTCATTTCAGGTATGGATCTTTCTCGTAAACTTTTTCTGAATAATGAAAGTAAAAACTTTAACGGCTTAAAAGCGATTCGATTCAACTGCGATGGATTGGTCAAAGATAAATTTAGAATTGAGAAGAATGTTTTATTGGCCAAGATCGAATCTCCAACTGGCTTTCTCAATTTTGAGAAAGATCGTTTTCGCGGATCAATGAATGTCACGTTAGGTGCTGATGGAAAATCCTGCGAATTGATCAATGAAACTCATATGGAAGATTATATCTCTAGTCTTTTGTCAAAAGAGATGAATGCGGCTTGGCCATTGGAAGCCCTTAAAGCTCAAGCCGTGGCTGCAAGAACCTATGCCATGTACAAAATTAAGAGTCAGCAAGTTTCCAAAGAAACAGGCCATGATGTATTCTACGATTTAGAAAGTTCTGAGAAACACCAAGTCAGTGGCGGACTTTACGATACAACCGATAAAACCGATCTTGCGGCCAGAGAAACTGAAGGTGAAATTTTAGTTGGACTCGATGGCTCGGTAACGCCGATTTTTTTCCATGCCATGTGCGGAGGCACCACTCTGAGACCAGATCAAGTGTGGAGTCATCCCGTCAAAGGATATGACAATGTTCCTTGTCCCACTTGTGCCGCTCGCAAAAATCATCTTTGGAATCGAAAAGTCACAATCTCTCGTTTTGCCGCCTTTCTTGATTGGGCTGTTGAAAATGGACATCTTGATCAAAAAATTTCTCAATTAAAAAATAAAAAAATAAAAGTTCTCGATAACAAAGGCCCAAAAACCTATGTTCGAATTTACCTCGATGACAAAATAGTCATTTTGAAAAAGGTTCTCTTTCGAAAATTCTTTGGAAGAGTAGAAATACCATCTAATAACTTTTATGTCGTGTTTGACGGAAAAAACTTTCTGATGAATGGTAATGGAAATGGTCACGGGGTGGGTATGTGCCAAATCGGTGCCCATGATTTGGCCAAAAAAGGTTGGGATTACCGCAAAATTCTCAAACACTATTTACCTGGTTTCGAAATTCGTAAAGTGTATTAATGAAAGCGAGAGAATTTTATAAAATTATACTTATCACTATTCTTTTTTCAGCTAAAGCCTTTGGCTTCACTGTTTTAATTGATCCTGGTCACGGTGGAGATGATTTAGGAGCGGTTGGACAGATTGAGGTTGGCCCTCGAAAAAAGGAAGTGGCCGTTTATGAAAAGGATGTATCTCTCGATCTCTCGAAAAGAATATTATTAGAGCTAAAAGGGAAAGGGATTAAAGGCTTCTTGAGCAGAAGTATTGATCGTACCGTTTCCCTCGCGGATCGGGCCCAAATGGCCGAAAAGATCAAAGCCGATTTGTATATTTCGGTTCACCTCAATGCTAGTACTCAAAAAGAGCCGCGTGGTTTTGAAACTTATTATTTAGATAACCATCAAGATGCAGCCGTTAGGAAAGTTGAAGAAGCGGAGAATAAGGATCTCTCAGGTGAAGCTTTAATTGTGAATCAAATACTGACAGATCTGGTTATCGACAAAACTGTTGAAACATCGAAAGGTTTGGCCCTTAAAATTCATAATCAAATCCATGCCGATATAGGAAAATCTTTCGGACTGGTAAACCGTGGAATCAAACCTGGACTCTTCTATGTTTTGGCCTTGGCCAAACGACCAGCCATTTTATTAGAAGTGGGATTTATTTCAAATGAGAAAGAGCTTAAGCGATTAATGACTAAAGAATTTCAGCGGCGTTATGCGAAAGCTGTGGCGAAAGGAATTGCTGATTATTTGAAGAAGAAGTCAAATGCAACGTTGCCGTTGTTCTAGAAATAAAATAAGGAGCAAGACAAAGCCTTGCTCCTCATTTTGGAGAGGAGAGAGTTGCTTCCATCCCATGGAAGCAGAGAGTTCTCAATTTTTTTAAAACTTTGTCTTTTGTGCTCTACAGATTACTGAAGTAAACATGAGTTACTTGTGAAACCTGCATAGATTGGGCCATACGTATATGTTGATGAAGTAAAGCCAATTTCTCCTATCGATACGTTACCGATTGGACAATTTGACGATGAATTCAATACGATCGGAGTCGTAATTGTAAAGTTTGATAACTGTCCATTTCCACCGATAAAGTTACCATATGAACAGAGTGAAACAACGACGTTATATACAACTTGAGAGCCGTTTGCCATTTTTGTAATATAAACTGCATCTTTCGTTCCAACGTTCACGCCTGCGTAACTACCTTGGATAGAACCTGAAGCTCCACCTGGTACAAGTTGTCCAGATACTGTGTTCCCATATCCTCCATAGTATCCACCTTGTGAACCGCCTTGCACTGTAAAGACGAGGTCAGGTAGTCTGCCTGAAGAAACTTGTGGGTTACACGCAAATTTGTTTTTAATAGCATTCCAATGAGACAAATCCGTAGGACTGCTTTGGAATACAGGATTTGATCCCACATACGTGTCGCTTGAATTGGTTTTATTTGCGTCTTTACCGCAAGAGACAACCAATGAAGCTGTTACTAATGTTAGGGCAAGTGACTTGCCTAACTTTCTAAACTTTAAACCTTTTACCGTTTTCATAATCTCTCTCCTTTCAATTTAAGGTTTTTATCCAACAAACCTATCTTGTTTCCCTATCTATGTGCATGAACCGTGCCAATGTCGAGGAGCTATGAGAGGGAATTTACATAGAGTAAAATCAATAGCTTATATGGTTTTAAGGGGTTAGCTCATGTCTACTTTTTAGACATGTGCTTAAAAAAGTGCTCCTTTTTTATAGAGGTTAAAAGACAGGATTTAGGGCGAAATGATGTGATTATAGCGAGATTGCCTTCTCATAACTCATATAAGGAAAGCATTCCAAGCTCGATTCTGCTGAACAATTGTATATTTTAAAGCCACGTTCTTTTAAAGTTGGAGCAATGGATTCAAAGCTTTTACGCATTTTTGGAAATTCAGTCGTTTCATGATCTTGAGAATGATAGTCATGACCAAAGAAATGAGTTTGTTTAGGCCTGTTCTTTAAATCTAACCCTAAGAAAAAGATTTCTTCGAATCCCATATATACGGCCAGCTGAAGGGCATAGTAACTAACCGTATAGCCACTATAAATTCCTTGGGTCAAATCCCAACTAAATCCTTCCGCTCCAAGCAGTTGAATGGGAATTCCAAATGGGCGATCGGGAAAGGTAAAGAGGTAGCGACTTTTACTGAGCTCATCCTTATAGAGTTCGTATAAACGCAAATCCATTACACAATGATAAGTGGCTGGGTGATAGGCCATAAATGAACGATTAAGACCAATGGTCATTCGGCGTTCTAATGGTTTGAAATCATAATTCTCTATACTTGGGCCAGAGGAAATAATAAAAACCCTTTTTCCTGGATGCAATCCTTGAAAGTCTTTTATGGTTTTCATCATAAGCTGCTAAGCTCCTGAGTCGTCATCATTAAAAACTTTATCATCTTCCTATTATATGTATAAGCGATGGCAAACTGCTCATCATTGATCCTTAATAAGGTTGGATAAGAAACTTCAATCCCATCTCTTTCTAATGGATAAGGAGGTTTGAAACTTTGACCACAATTATGAGTAACCGAAAGAGAGAGATGCCCACGAGAGTGCGCTTCCGTATTATTGTGGGCTAAAATAATGGTTTGTGGATTTATCTTGATGGCTGCAATCCCAGATAAGGGACACAGGCATGTGGTTTCCATAACAGAAGACCAAGAGTGACCTCGGTCAGCAGATAAAGAGCGAAAAACTTTTTTGTGATCACCAGCAGCTCTCATAAAAGAAATCATTTCATTAGGTGAGAGCTCAATCAAATCTGCTTGAATCGTTTTAGTGTCATGCTGTGAAACCATTTCCCAATGATCAAAAGGGGCATGGGCTTCATAATACTGAGTGGTTAATGTTTTTTCATCATAAGCTGGAAATAAGGCGAGATCATCATAAAGAAGAGGGCGATGTCTGAGCATGACACCTTCTGGAGTATTGATTGAATTGGGCCGAGTCCAACACTTGTCTACATTGTTCCATTGTGAATGCATGATTTTAGCTGAATCCCAATACGTCCATTTTAGAATAACAAAAAAGAGATGAAGAGTTTGGGTCTTTGGATCAAAAAAGAGTACAGGGTTTCCTTGCGTGTTATGAAGTCTCTCTTCAAAGACTATTTGCGAAGTTTCCCAGTTTGAATTTTCCTTCTTCGCTTTTTTTGCGACACATATTTGAGCATTTTCATGTTCCTTCTCAGGATAGGCATACCAAGCAAGGTAAATATAATTCTGATCTTGAGTCAGTGAAGGAGAGTGGCAATGATTACCAACATTAGCTGGATTATAAATAAAATGTGATTCCATCAAAACATTCTAACCATTCTCAAAGGACTCGCAATGTGATTAATGACATTAAATTGACAAAGAGATGACTTTAGCAAAGCAAAATCATCCGATAATGGTAAAATTGTCCAGCACAATCAATAGGTGCCTAAAATGAAAAAGAAAATATAATGGATAAGGTAAATACAAAAGGGGAGTTTTTAAGTTTGGAAGGTCTACGCTCGAAACTTATTTATTATTTAAACAAATTAGTCAAAGGCTTAAATGACGAAGAGGTACAATTTCGTCTTTATACGACATTAAAAATTTTATCTATCCCTACATTGTTTCTCATTATTATTTCAAGTTTCGTTGCGGTTTTACTAAAGCTCGATCTTTATTATTTTGAAGCTCATGGACTAATCGGTGAAGTGAAAGCACTTGAAGGTGCTTTTTATGAATACCTTTTTAATGAGCTTTCAGATTATCTGCCATACGTTGCCATCTTTTTTATCTTTCTTGTCTTTATGGCAATGTACGTTGCGGATATGTTTATTCGTCCTTTCAGGGCCATTGGTGATTATTGTGAAGCTCGCTCTAAAGGGGAGAAAGCTTCTTATGACCCAGAGTTTTTTGCAGATCTTAAGCTTTTGACACAATTTAGTGATCTTTTTTTCGTTTCGATTGAGCAGATGTTTGAGAAAAATAAAATGGAGCCCTTTCAGGTTCCGGAAAAGTACACAAAAATACACAAACCAGTATTTGAAAAAGCCTTTTTTATTCAGTTCTCATTACTTGTGTTCATGGCCGTCATCTGTACTTCTGTTGCATTGTTTGTGATGGGTGTTGAGCTTAACGATTCAATGATTCAGCTTGCTCTTAGCACCATTAGTCCAACTAAAGCAATGCTCGCTTTCTTCAAGAAGCAAACAGAGATCTTTACCATGTACATTGGGGGAGGAATTCTTCTTCATACTTTGCTCTTTTCTTTCTTGTCATTGAACCTTTATCAAAGTGTGGCGACTCCTGCGTTTGGAATTTTTGCCACGATGCGATCATTTTTGAAAGGCAACTATTCTTCTCGGGTTCACCTCATTGGATATTCCTATTTGAGAAGTCATTGTCGCAAGCTTAACAAATATCTAGATTACATAGAAAAGAATTTAGTCCATAATCAAACCGGTAAACATTCAACGATAAAGGATTCCGAATGAAAAAAATGATGTCGATACTTTTTCTCTTAAGCTTAACCATTACTGGTTGCGTATCTGAAAAAGATATAGCTGAAAAAGTAAAAAAGGTTATTAAAGAAGATCCAACTATTCTCGCTGAAGCCATTAAGGCCCATCCCGCTGAAGTAATGGATGCTTTGCAAAATGCCGCTATGTCAGCTCGCGACGAACTGGCCAAGAAACGTGAAGAAGAAGAAAAGAAAAAACTTGAAGAAAGTTTTGACAAGCCACTTGATGGCGTCGTTCATACTGATGCCATTCGTGGCCCAGCCGATGCTCCTATTACATTGATTGAGTACTCAGATTTTGAATGTCCATTCTGCTCAAGAGGTTACAAGACAGTTATGGAGCTTATGGAAAAATACAAAGGGAAAATTCGCTTTGTTTACAAGCATCTTCCTTTAAGTTTTCACCAACAGGCCATGATTTCAGCAAAATATTATGAAGCTATTCGTCTTCAAAGTAATGAGAAGGCTTTTAAATTTCACGATATGATTTTTGAAAATCAACAAGGTCTTCGTAACGGTGAAAAATTTCTTCAAGATATGGCCAAGAAAGTTGGCGCTGATGTAGCGAAAGTGAAGAAAGCTCTTGAATCTGAAAAAGTAAACAAGCGTATTCAAGAAGACATGGCCGAAGCGGCTAAGTTTGATATGCAAGGAACCCCAGGGTTTTTAATCAATGGTGTGCCGGTTAGAGGCGCCTATCCAGCTTCTGAGTTTGATAAGATCATTTCTCAACTGGTAGAAAAGAAGAAATTGACTCTGTAAAGTTCTAAATAAAATAATTAAAAAATTTAAGCCCAAGCAATGCTTGGGCTTTTTTTATTTCAAAAAATATTTGTCATACTAAAAAAATTAGGGAAACATTCTATTACACACAACTATTACTTGTAAGGAGTAAGATTATGAACAGAAAAGAACTCATTGAAACAATTCTCGCAGACAAGACTCTTTCTCACATCACAAAGAAAGATGCTGATCAATTGGTAAACGTTATGCTTGATACAATCAAGAAGACGATCAAGAAAGGCGACGAAGTTTCTCTTGTTGGTTTCGGAACATTTACAAAAGTTCGCAGAGCAGCTCGCGCTGGTGTAAATCCTGCAACTGGTGAAAAAATCAAAATTAAGGCAAAAACTCTTCCAAAATTCCGTCCAGGAAAAGCTTGGAAAGAAATGCTGTAGTCTTTTTGTCAGTTTTTTATTTTGAATTAATGTGACGGGGAGCAAGCTCCCCGTCATTTATTTGACCCCCTCTTTTTCGACATTTCAACAACCTGCGTGGAAAGTCAGAAATAAATAGGTAGAAAATTCCTTCCCCATCGCAAAAATGTTGCAAGAATTCACAGTTGATCAGTATAATTTTGACAGAGGCGTGGAAAATTTTTCCAAGGACAGGATTAATGAACGCTTCAGAACAGACCAGGGAAGGTTTCACACATGGCCGATGAGCAACAATTAGATATTCAACCTCCAGCGAATGTTTCCACAGGTGGAAAGAATCCTCTTTTAACTATTCTCGTTTTAGTAAATTGTTTATTAGTTGCTGGTGTTGGTTACTTCCAATGGACTATGTTTCAAAAATTCAGTGTTCAACCCGACGTGAGAGAGGTTGTTGCCGCTGAAGTTAAAAAAATGAATCCTGATGATGAAAAAGAAAAGACTGGCGAAGCTCGCGAAGAAGACGGCGTCTTATTGCCTTTAGATGGTTTCACGGCCAACTTGGCACAAGGTGATGGGCCACGTCGCTATTTAAGAATGCAGGCAGTATTGAAGTTCTCAAAGGGTTCAAGCGAAGAAGAGTTCAAGGCAAGAAAGCCACAGATTCGCGATGTCATTATTTCGACATTGAACTCAAAGCGTCCGGAAGACCTTCTTAAACAAGAAGGGAAGAATTACTTAAAAGAAGAAATTAAATCGGCCATCAATGCGTTTTTGGTCGATGGAAATGTAATAGATGTCTATTACGTAGGTTTTCAAATTAATTAAGAGAACTCACAAACTCAGGAAGAGTGTGTGAAGCCCAATACCCAGGAGGGGACAACATGGCGCAAGTTCTTAGCCAAGATGAAGTAGATGCACTATTAAATGCGGTAAACGACGGCGATGCCTCGGATGTTCTCGGTGGAGATCTCGGTGGTGATTTTGACGGCGGTGCAGATGAGGTTGATGAAAATATTCAACCCTATGATCTTACCAATCAAGACAGGGTTATTCGCGGAAGAATGCCTATTCTTGAAATCATTTATGAAAGATTTATTCGTTCATTTCGAGTTTCACTTTCAAACTCCTTAAGAAAGATTTCGACAATCTCAATGATTTCGACCGATCTTTTGAAGTTTGGTGAATTCGTAAACACGCTCCCCATTCCATCATGTATGTGCATTATGAGATTTAACGAACTAAGAGGACCAGCTCTTCTTGTTTTCGAATCAAAGCTCGCTTATGCCATTATCGATTCTTATTTTGGTGGAACGGATAGACCATTCACCAAAATCGAAGGAAAAGAATTCACCATGATCGAGCTCTCTTTTATGAAGAAAGTTATGGATATGGCAATTTCTGATCTCGAAGAAGCTTGGGCACCTGTTCATAGAATTGATGCTCAATACTTAAGAACAGAAATTAACCCTCAGTTCGTAGGAGTTGTTCCTCCATCTGATGTTATTATCGCAACGACTCTTGAAGTTGAATTTGAATCAGCTTCAGGAACCATTATGATCGTTGTTCCTTATTCGACAATTGAACCGATTAAGCAAAAATTGAGTTCTAACTTCCAAACTGATAACGACATGGCCGACAGTATTTGGACTTCGGCAATGCACGAACACATTCTTGAAACGAAATCGACTGTGGTTGTAAAACTCGGTGAAGCAGACATCACTGTAGGCGATCTCGTGACTTTAGAAAGAGGAGATATCATCCCTCTCGATTCAGAAGCATCAGGCGAAGTGAGCTTAACAATTGAAGGCGTGGAAAAAATGAAATGCCTCATTGGAGTTCATAAGGGCAATCGTGCCGTACAAGTAACTAAGACAAATCGATAAATAAGGGGTCTCAAATGGAAAACGAAAAAGCAGAATCTCAAGGACTAGATCAAAAAGACAAAGTTCAAATTGCGAAACTTGCTGACGAAATTCGTGCAGGTGATGATGCTCTTAATAAGTTAAAAGTTCAAAACTTAGACTTTATTCTCGATATCCCACTTAAAGTGACAGTGGAACTAGGACGCACAAACGTGATGGTGAAAGACCTTCTTCAGCTAGGACAAGGTTCAGTTTTGGAGTTGGATAAGTTGGCCGGTGAACCTCTAGAGATTTTGGTTAACGGAAAACTCGTTGCCAAGGGCGAAGTTGTGGTTGTGAATGAGAAATTTGGTATTCGTTTGACAGATATTATTAGTCCAATTGAGAGAATTGAAACTCTTAAATAATTAGACTTAAGCAAGGAATAGGGACATGAAATTTTTAAATCTAGCACTTTTCCTCTCAATCGCCGTTATGACGACAGCGCAAGCTAAAGTCAAAATGAACTCGATGAACTTTAATCGAGATGGTCAGATTGGACGGATCGAAATTGGTCTTGAGCAGGATCTTGATAGGACTCCAGAGCTTGAGATTAGAGATGGATTTATTCAGGTTTCACTTTTTGATGCTTTTGTTTGGCCAAAGATGGAAAAGAAAGTCTCCATCCAAAACTCAATGGATACAACGCTATCAGCATACCAATTTGATAATAATAGTGTTCGTTTCCGTGCCTATGTCCCTGGTGGAAAAGATCTCAACAAGAATAAAGTAACTTTGAGAATGAAGGACAAGGCGATTTGGCTTGAGTTTCCAATCTCGGGAAAAATCGAATCAGCAAAAGCTGTTCCTGCTGTTTCAAGAGCTCCAGCCCTTGATCCAGCATCACGCAAAGGCAATAGTGAGAAATATGATGAGTCTTATTTAAAAAAGCTTCTTGCTGATAAAGACAATCTTAATATGGAATTGGATAAGTCAAAGTTCGTGGGTCAAACAGACAGTGCCAAAAATGTTATGGCCGATGCTGAAGACAAAGTGAACGTTGCCCAAGCTGCCACTGAAAAAGTCCAAGGTTTCTCTCTCGCTGGATATGCGGCCAAGTTCGTCGCTTTCCTTGCTCTCTTTATCGTGATTCTCTACGGTGCGGTTTCTTTCTTAAAGAAAGGTGTTCTTGGTAAAACAAAATTGGGATTTCTCAATTCAACTAAAGCGGTTGAAGTCATGAGCACAACTTATGTGGGTCCAAAAAGAAGTATGATTCTGGTTCGCGCTCATAAGCAAGTCTTTCTTGTTGGAAGCAGTGAAAGTGGCTTGCAATTGATCTCAGAAGTGAATGATCTTCCTGGTGTGATCAAAGAAGGGGAGAAGAGTTTGGCCGGTGACAACTTTGATTCAAGCTATTCACAAGCTGAGACTACTGAAAAAGAATTTAACTTAAAAACTGTTCTTGATGCACCTGCTGAAAATCAAGAAATTAAGGAAACAGTAAAGTTATCTGACCAAATTAAGACAAAGATTAAAAACTTAAAGCCTCTCCAGTAAGGAGTTCCCGTGTTGAAGAAAGCTATGATGGCGACTCTATTCACTCTCATTTCAAGCCCTGTTTGGGCCCAAGCTTCTGGTGTTAATCTTCCTGGATTAAGCGTCAACTTCGGACAAGGTGTTAATCTTGTCGATACAATGGAAATCCTCGTTCTCTTTACGGTGCTCTCTCTTGCTCCAGCTATTTTGATTCTTTGTACAAGCTTTACTCGTATCATCGTTGTTCTCTCTTTTATTAGACAAGCGATCGGTACTCAGAACATGCCACCGAACCAACTCTTGATTGGTCTTGCTATGTTCTTGTCTGTCTTTGTCATGCAACCGACAGGAATGAAAATTTATGATCAAGCGATTAAGCCTTACATGGACAAGAAGATCTCAACTTCTGTTGCAATCGATGGTGTTCAGATTCATTTAAGAGAATTTATGAGCAAGCAAGTTCGCAAAGCCGATATTTCTCTTTTTTATGATGTGACAGGAGCTCCTTCTCCTCAAGATATCAATGATGTTCCTATTCATTATTTGATTCCTGCTTTTATCATCAGTGAATTGAAGACGGCTTTTCAAATTGGCTTTCTTCTCTATATTCCCTTTCTGATTTTAGACATGGTTGTGGCTTCAGTTCTTATGGCCATGGGGATGATGATGTTACCTCCAGTTATCGTTTCTTTACCTTTTAAGCTTTTATTATTTGTTCTTGTGGATGGTTGGCAACTCGTTACAGGTTCGATTTTAAGATCGTTTCACTGATAACGATGAGGAGTATTTATGGGAATTGATAATTTTGCAGAAATCACGAACCAGGCCATAAAGGTAACTCTTTATGTTTCCTCGCCAATGCTTATCGGTGCTCTCGTTATCGGTATTATTGTTTCTCTTTTTCAAGCAGTGACTCAGATCAACGAGCAAACACTTTCGTTTATTCCCAAGATTTTAGTGATTGTTGGAGCTTTAGTTATCTTTGCTCCATGGATGAGTGAGACGCTCACTAGCTTTACCAGAGAACTTATTATTAACATTCCTAACTTGATTCATTAAGAGGAGTTTACTAGTTGAATATAACGATTACAGACCTCAATTTGTTAACGGCCTTTTGGCTTGTTTTCAGTCGTTGGTTGAGTATTCTCATTCAATTACCTCTTTTTGAGCATGTGAACATTCCTCCGTTGGTCAAAGTTTTAACTGCCCTTATTATTAGCTACGGTTTTTTTCCTGGTGTTTCTAATGAAGTAATGAAAGATGTGATTTTGTTCAATGATTCTTTTTGGGTTCTTACAATTTTTTATACATTGAGCGGTCTCCTTATTGGTTATCTCGTTCGTTCAATCATGTCGATCTTTACAGCTTCTGGTTCAATCATTACTCAACAAATTGGTTTTGGTGCTATCAGATACTTCGATCCAATGAGTGCAGAGCAAGTTGGTCCTTTTGAACAAATCATTCAATGGACTATGTTGATCATCGTGATCGGTTCAGGTGCCCTTATTCCCATGTTCAAAGGTGTTCATCTAAGTTTTGCGACAGTGAATCTTCACTCGTTAAAAGATTTTTCGACCATAACACCATTCTTTTTAGATATGTTTAAAGGCTTGTTCATGTCGAGTCTTTTACTGGCAACTCCCTTAATTTTTATCAACATGTTGATCATGACTGTTTTAGGAATTATTTCGAAAGCGGTTCCTCAAATGAATATCATCATGGTGAGTTTCGTTTTGAACATCGGGCTTGGCTTGTTGATCTTTTCAGCAAGTTCAAGCGAATTTTTTTATGTGGCTTTTCAAAAGTATACGGATCATCTGGGAAGATGGTTCCAGTATATAATTTAGGGATATAAATGGCTGAAGAATCAGACCAAGATGATGGCGAAAAAACAGAAGACCCGACCCAGCATCGGATCGACGAATTTCGCAAAAGAGGGGAAGTTGCTTCCTCGAAAGAACTCACGAACGTGTTGGTTCTTGCTGCGTCTGCTTTAACTCTTACTTTATCCCTTGTGTATATTTACGAACAAATGGATGAGTTTTTAAGATGGATGTACACGCTCGATCATGAAGTGGCATTCACTATTAAATCATTGAAGACGATAGCTTCAAAAACTGTGACGACAAGCTTGAAATGTGCAGCTCCAATTTTTTTGGTTACTTTATGCATCGGTGTTTTCATGAATATTGCCCAAGTGGGCTTTCTCTACGCTCCAGAAGTTCTTCAATGGGATTTGAGTAAGATTAATCCTCTTAGCGGTTTTAAAAGATTGTTCTCAATGAAAGCTGCCTTTGAAGCTGTGAAAGGCCTCATGAAGTTTACAGTTATCATAGCGATTGTTTATCTCTTTATGAAAGATGAAGTGAATTCCTATCAAGGCTTCTTTCATTTGGACTTTTTAAATTCCTTTTTAAAGGGCCAATCCATTTTGACGAAGCTGGGCTTCTCGATCTTTTTAGGGATGGGAGTGATTGCCCTCATCGATTTTGCTTATCAAAAATATACCTATAAACAAAAACTCATGATGACAAAAGAACAGGCAAAGAAAGAGTCAAAAGAACAAGATGGTAACCCTGAAGTTCGTCAAAGAATTCGTGCTATTCAGAAAGAAATGTCTCAAAAACGCATGATGAATAGCATTCCCAAGGCTGACGCTATTATCACCAACCCTACCCATATTTCGATAGCTATTAAGTATGACCGTGAGAATATGGTGTCCCCAGAAGTGGTGGCAAAGGGCTCCGATGCGGTGGCATTAAGGATCAGAGAAATCGCAAAAGAGCATAACATTCCGATAGTTGAAAACGTTCCTTTGGCACGTACTTTGTATAAAACAGTGAAGGTAGGGCATGCCGTACCTCGAAATCTCTATAAGGCAGTCGCAGAAGTCTTGGCCTTTGTTTACAAGATTAGAAGAAAGCAAAAAGCTTTGGAATCAGAGGTTAGGTTATGAAATCATTCATGGATAGATTCGCCTTTCTAACAAAGAATTCTGACCTCGCGGTTGCTGTTGGTCTTATTCTTATTTTGACCGTGATGGTGGTTCCTATTCCACCAATCGTCCTCGATTTGCTTCTCTCGCTTACCTTGGCCTTATCTGTATTGATCTTGCTGGTAGCGGTTTATTCAAAAAAACCTCTCGATTTTTCAACCTTTCCAACAGTCCTCCTCGTGATGACTTTGTTTCGCTTGTCACTTAACGTCGCGTCCACTCGTAACATTCTTTTGAGAGGTGGTGGAGAAGGAACAGCAGCGGCCGGAGAAATTATTCGGTCCTTCGGTGAGTTCGTGGTTGAAGGGAATTACGTTGTCGGTATTATCGTTTTTACTATCCTCGTGATCATAAACTTTATGGTTATCACCAAAGGTGCTGGTCGTGTGGCCGAAGTCGCTGCTCGATTTACCTTGGATGCCATGCCAGGTAAGCAAATGGCGATCGATGCGGATTTAAATGCTGGATTGATTGACGACAAAGAAGCCAAAAGAAGAAGACGTGAAGTCGCTGAAGAAGCTGACTTTTACGGGTCTATGGACGGTGCCAGTAAGTTTGTTCGCGGAGATGCTATTGCCGGTATTTTGATTACGGCCATTAACGTGATTGGCGGTATTATCGTCGGTATGATTCAAAACAATATGGACTTCTCTCAAGCGACAGAAGTCTTTACTCTTTTGACAGTTGGTGATGGTCTCGTCGCTCAGATTCCTGCCATTATTATTTCTACTGCTGCTGGTATTATTGCCACAAGAAATACATCAGATGACAATCTCGGTGGACAAATTGGTAAGCAATTCAAAGTTCATCCAAAGGCCATCTATATCGCCGCAGGATCTTTGTTTGTGCTTTCATTAATTCCTGGTCTACCAAAGTTTCCTTTTATCATGATTGGGCTGATGCTGACTTTCGCCGCCAATCGAATTGAGAAAGGTGCGGCTAGAGAGTCTCTCGAAGCTTCACAAAAAATCGTTGAAGATAAAAAGGCAACACCTGACAATCTCGAAGATCTCCTTTCTCTCGAGCTGATTGAACTTGAAGTGGGTTATGGATTGGTCAACTTGGTAGATGCCGAACAAAATGGTGATCTTCTTGAGCGCATTACTCATATCAGAAAACAATTTGCTATCGACTGGGGGATTATCATTCCTTCGGTTCGAATCAAAGATAACCTCGAACTCAAGCCTGCTGGTTACAGAATTATGATCAAAGGGATTGAAGTTGCTAAAGGTGAGTTGATGTCAGATCACTTCTTGGCGATGGATCCTGGAACTGTGATTGAGCAGATGGATGGGATTACTACAGTTGAACCTGTCTTTGGATTGCCAGCTGTTTGGATTACTGAAGATCAAAAAGACGATGCTCAATTCAATGGCTATACAGTAGTTGATCTTGCCACTGTCGTTGCCACTCATTTGACTGAAATACTCAAGACCAATATGCAAGAGCTCTTTGGTCGTCAAGAATTGGTCAGAATACTTGATCATTTTAAAGAACAATATCCAAAAATTGTCGCCGACCTAATTCCCGATATTTTAAATCTTGGCCAGATTTTAAAAGTTCTACAAAATCTATTAAGAGAGGGTGTTTCAATCCGAGATCTTCGGACAATACTTGAGACACTTGCTGAGTATGGTGGTAAAATAAAAGACACGGATATGTTAACTGAATTTGTCCGACAAGCTTTATATCGTACTATAACAGAGTACGTGCGTAGCCAGAAGGGTGACGTGCCATTATTTACATTGGATCGTAAGATTGAAGAAAACATTGCACATAATCTTGTTCAAACTGAACAAGGTCAGCAGCTTTCGCTTGATCCAAAAATCACACAAACCATTCTTGCTAGTTTAAATGAGAAGATCGAGGAAGCGACGAGCGTTGGAGAGAAAATGGTCGTTTTATGTTCGCCAGTAATACGGCAACATTTTAAAAAATTAACTGAAAAGTTCATACCTAATCTCGTTGTGATTAGCCACAATGAATTGAGTCCTGATGCCAATATCAGATCTCTAGGTACAGTGAGGTTGTAATTTATGTACGTAAAGAAGTTTGAAGCTGACACCATGGAAGAAGCCCTCAGAAGTATCAAGCAAGAGCTTGGCCCTGATGCGATTATTCTAAAAACAGTTAACAACAAAGGCATAAAAGGCGCTTTTAAAAAGAAAGTTGAAATCACTGCAGCTATTTCGGAAAAAAGCTTTGTTAAAAAATCACGTGTTGATCAAAAAATGCCTCTCGATCAAAAAGAAAAGTTTTATCAAGCACCTTCTTCTTATATTGCCAATATGATTGATCAGCATGAATCTCATTTGCCTCAAGGACAACGAGTTGACAGAGCACCTGGCCCACTAGGTTATGGGGCAGCCGGACTTAATAAGCCTGTTCAGCAAGTGAAAAATATTGGTCAAAAGATCATCACAAGCTTAGACGATTTTTTAGGAACAGGTGCCGGTGAACCAGTAGAGAGTTTTGACGATTTTATGGATGAAGCACCTGTTCAAGCGCCTGCTCCAAGACAAACGGTAAGAGAAGCTCAAAGAGAAGTTGAAACTCAAGTGGCTCGACAAGTTGAAACAAATACTATTCAAGCAGCCACCAACGAAAATCAATTAAGAAAAATTGAAGATCTTGAAAGAAAAATTTATGAACTCACAAAGATGGTTGAGAGAATTGAGAAGCCTGAGCCGATTGGCGTGTATAAGCTTCGCAGCGTTCTTCGCAGTCTTGAAGTGAACGAAATTTATATTCAAGAGCTTGTTAAGAAATCTGTTTTTGAACTTTCAAGAGAAGAATTACAAAGCGAAGAAGCTCCTTTTGAGTTGGCGCTTAAAGATATGATTAATCAAATTCAGGTGGACACCCCGCTTTTCTCGAAAGAAGAAGCTGGAAATAAGCCCGTTATTACAGTCTTGTTATCTGAGACCTCTACCGGTCAGACATCGATGATTCAAAAAATCGCTGCACTCAGAAAAAAGATGACGATTGTGAAATTTGGAAAAGAAGAAGAAAGCCAAAACAAGAGCATGGCCGAAAAAGTTTTTGGAATGGATGTTGTGAATGCTAAGAGCATTCCAGAGATCGTTTCAGCAACCAGAAAGGCAGTTGAGAAGGGGCAATCAATTCTTATTGACTTCAAGACTTTGCCGAATGAAGTGAATGAAACAAAGCAGATGATTGATGGGTTGAAAAGAGCTTTCGACAATGTGGAAATTTTGTTATGTCTTTCCTCAATTCACGCAGAGATTTACAATTTAAGAATGTGCAAACGATATCAATCGTTGGCCAATGGAATTGCGTTAACACATCTAGATCAGTGTTTGAGTTTCGGCTCACTATTTAACCTGAACTATGAAGTGAATAAACTGCCCTACGTCTTTTTTGGAACAGGACCGACTGTCCCAGAGGATATAGAAGCAGCATCGGCTGAAAGGATTTTGGCCGGTATGTTTGATTTTGTGTAGCTAAATTTTTTAGAGACATTAACATGAGAGGGGACAGGATGTCCGAATCGAAGACCAGGGATTGGTTGCTTTCGCACCATCAAAATGATCAGCAGACACAAACCAAGGGGAGTCGTAGACTTACTGGAAGAGCGAAAACAATCGCTATTGCTTCTGGAAAAGGCGGCGTTGGTAAGACCTCTGTCTCAATCAAAACAGCAAAAATTCTCGCTGACCAAGGCTATAAAGTTCTTCTGATTGATTGTGATTACAATCTCTCAAACACGGCAGTTAAGCTTGGAATCCCTCTCGATAATAAGTTTAACGAATTTGTAAATTCGAATTTAGAGTTCAGTCAAAGTATTTATCAAGACGGCCAGTTTCATCTCTTGAAAGGCTGTAACGGCAATGAAGATTTATTCGAAAATCAATCGATGGTCGATCGGATTTTGTTTGAAGTGATGGCCCAACAAGAAAATAATTACGATTTTATTTTGCTCGATTGTCCTGCCGGTCTAGTGAAAGAAAACCTATCTATTTGTGCTTATTGTGATCACCGTATGGTGGTGTTGGCTCCGGATCGTTCTTCCATTACAGATGCGTACTCGCTAGTGAAAATTTTGAATAACAAATATGGCGTGAATGATTTCCATCTCGTGTTGAACAAAATCAGCAGTGAAACTCAATATCTTCGCCTGATTAAAGCTTTCGGAGATACCGTAAACCAATTCCTTCAGTGTCGTGTTCGAGTGCTAGGTGGCATTCGTTTTCAGACCGAATCCGTGGATCAATTTGATCAAGAGCTGTTAAAATCTGCCGGTACAAATATACATTCTGATTTTATTAAAATCATAAAATCCTTCACCGACGAGTATCTCGACGACGTTCCTTCTCACGAGGGAATTAGTCGACTGCCTTTGTCGGGGAACAGGATTGGAAAGGCCATCTCTGTTACTCCTTACAGGGGTCCACAACAAGGACAAGAAGTCCGTACTAACCACATCTAAGGAGCTCGTTGATGTCTACACTGGCAAAAAAATTAAAGAACCTCAAAGATTACAGAACGACTATCGACCCTAAGACAAAAGATGAAATTATTGTAGAATATGCTCCGCTCATTAAATATATTGCGCAAAAAATTGCGTCTAGATTACCTTCTAATATTGAACTTGATGACCTGATCTCTTGCGGTGTGATCGGTCTAATGGACGCCATCGACAAGTTCGATCCAGGTCGCGATAACAAATTTAAAACTTATGCTGAATTCAGAGTAAGAGGAGCGATTCTTGATGAATTGCGCGCTCAAGACTGGGTTCCTCGTTCAATCAGAGAAAAGGCCAAGCTTGTTGAAAGAACTTATGCCAAGCTCGAAGCTGATCTTGGTCGCCCAGCGACTGACGATGAAATGTGTAAAGAATTAAGCTTAAGCCAAGATGATTTCTATGATCTTTTAAATAAAGCAAAATCAATTTCTGTTCTCAATATTGATGACTCAGCAACTTTCAATAAAGGCGATCGTAAACTGATTGCTGGTTTGATGGAAGATAGTCGCAGCACGAACCCATTTCATGCTGTTAATCACAAGAATTTGAGAGAGAAAATTAAAGAGTCGATCAAGTCGCTTCCTGAGAAGCAACGTCTTGTATTGTCACTTTATTATTACGAAGATCTTAACCTCAAAGAAATAGGACAAGTTCTCGACGTCACAGAATCACGCGTCTCTCAATTGCATACACAAGCTGTCTTAAAGCTTCGTGCAAAACTGAGAACAGTGGTGGACGGACCAGAAGATCTTGCTAGCTAGAAATGAATGAAACTTTAGAAGGTAAATACAATCAAACTCTAACAGCTTTAAACGAGCTTTTTGAAATGGTTGATCTGAAGGACCTGACTAAAGTAAGTGAAGTTTATAGCAGAGTAAATTCCCTCAAGGCTGAAGTCGAAAAAAGTTTTAAGCTGGATAAGCATCCAGCGGTTAAAAACTTGCTCGAGCGAGAGCTCGATGGTCTTTTCCTGTCTTTTGCTGAAAAAAATCATTCACTACAACAAGTGTCTGTTCAAGTCGATCGCAACCAAGACATTGAAGCTTGGAACCGCAATCTTACTTGGACGACAAAAGTCTTGGAGCTCGTGACCTTGTTTCAACCACAGGGGAACTTTGCATGTACGATGACAGCAAACAAGCTCACCTTGAAATTTGATCGTCTCGGTGACTTTGATGTTGAACTGGTCCGTCCTAGAAGCTATTCACTCACGAGAGAGCTGCTTGATCACCAAGGGATGCTGACCTTCAACGTCCTCGAAGATGGGCTAGAGTTCGTTCTATGTTGGGAAGAACATCAAAATTATCTTTGGGTCTTTCAAGAAGCCGAAACTGGTATTCACTTTGCACTTCCAAAACTAATTTCTAACTATGAAATAACATCAGAAAGCTTGGCCAAAAAAGGCAAGCATTTGACCTACACATTTGATCGGAATTTCTCTCTTCGAGAAACTGAGAACTTACAAAATAGTGAGCAAAAAGATGCTCAGACAATACTCCATTTTTCCTTTCTCTTTCGTCCCGTATCCTTCATAATACCTTATGAGGGGCAGATTTTGCCTGCAACGAGAATTCAAGGGAAGCCAGGATGGCAGCCGCTGTGGAGTGGACAGGATGTTGGTCAAATTAGTATTCAATTCATCGATTGGTTCAAGCTTATTCAATCATAAAAATCATAAGACAATAGTTGGAGTTCAGTTGTTATGAAACTATCATTTCGTAGTTATCTATTTCCTTTTGCAGTAGTGGCTTTTATTCTTTCCGCGGTTGGAATAAGTTGGCTCTCATATTCATTTTGGCAAAAGGGATTACTCAATCCAGACGTTGCTTCATCTATCTATGAAACCAATCAAATGATGGATGGCCTCAAAAAACAAAAGAAAGTGGAAAGACTTTTTGAGTTAGTTGAATCTGATGAATCAAGAAGTGCGCTTACTGAATTGGAAAGCTTTGAGAAAAAAGTTGATGAAGTTCAAAAGACTTTTTCTCAAACTAATGAAAACAACTTCTCAAACCAATTAAAAGAAAGCAAAGAAGTCTTAAAGCTGATGATTGCGGTTCCTGAGTTTAAAAATATTCTCTCCGTTCTCAGTGATAAATTAGGAAACTTCTCGAATTTTGTAACCGAGAACAGATGGCCTACTTTGATGCGAATCAGTCAAAGACTAATGCTCAGATCTTCGCCAGGGAATTTCAGAACAGAGCGCTCGTTTAGCTATAATAAAGTTTCCTCACTTGTCCTCAACCTCAAGAGCGATATCAAAAATATGGTATCGATTACTTCGGGATCAGTTCTTCCTGAAAAAGATAAGGCCAATATTATTTCTCGCTTGGCCTCACTCGATAAAGAAATCGGTATGATGGAAACTTATGTTGAGCAGCTTCGTCGCTTCAACACTAGTCATAAAAAATTGGTCAATTCCTATGGGGAATGGATGCAATCCATTGAACCCCAAATGAGCTTAAAGAAATTAGAAATTGAGAAATACTCAGAATATTTTCTCTATTTGATCGTAGGTCTCGCGGCCATGATGATGGGCTTTGCAGGAATGACTCTAGTCATCTCAAAGATCGACAGAAAAAGAATGGAGAAGAAGCTCGAAGAATTTTCGATGACTATCATTAAAGAAGGTCTGCTTCCTCTATCTCCGAAGCTTCCTTATCAAATGAGTCCGCACTTTAACGATGAAATGCAAAAGAATCGCGAGTATGTCCACAAGCGCATGAGCTTTGGAGCGATCTTTCAAGATGCCCTTCCATTCTCTGCTTTACTTCTTGATAGCAATCTTAATATGGTTTGGGCCAATCAACTCTTTTTTGATAACTGGTCGATAGATCAAAACCAAAGAGAGAAGACGTGGTCGTGGGATTACCTCCAACAATCAACCAACCTCGGTGACGTTGACCCAGTCATGATGGCGCTTAAAGAAGGCATAGCAGGTATTTATCAAATTCAAGTTCAACACGGACAATCAGAGTCGCTTCCTTACGAAATGTACGTGTCTCCGGTTGAATACGCAGAACAACGCCGTATCATGATCTTCTTCTATCCGCTTCGCTCAGTAGAAGAAACCATGGCAAACCAAACTCGCGCGATCTTAAGTCCAGTTTCGAAGTCACTCGACTGCTTGATGAATAATAGTTTCAATCAGCAATTTATGGACAAAATTGAGAAAGATTTTGGCATTGCGGGAATTGAAGACGTCTTTTCAAAATTTGTTCAAGTCAACACGCTTTTTAACCAGCAAAAAAATTCTCTTCTGGCCGAAATTGAAAGACTTGAAAATCATCTCTACGACGAACATAAATTAGTCGATGATTTGAATGACAAGTTGATGGCCTTAAATGAAGACAATACCAAGATCGTTGCCTCTTTCGAAGACGTGAAGAAGCTCTTGATGTCTTATGTTCAAACTCGCTATGAGTTAGATGAAATGGATCAAGGTCAAAAGAATATTATCAAAGACATTCAAAAGAACGTTCACTCGCTCTTTACCATGACTCACCACTCGAACGATATTCTCGCTGAAAATGTAAAGGCCCTAACCGGCGTTCGCAATATGCGCGAAGAGTTCCATAAGCTCAGAGAAGAAATTGAAAACTACCGCTTCCAATTAGTGCAAACTTTTGAACAAACCTTAGTTTTCTGTCGCAGAGAAGGACTTGATAGTTCACTCGAAGGTGCTTTTGGTAAAATTAAAATGGAAATTAAGGGATTTGAGAGAGTGCTTAATCAATTGAACCACTCCATCAAAGGCCTCGATGTCACTTTCTCAAAAATTGAAATGATCAGCCAAACCGCAAGTGGCCAAGACATTTCGGCGATTACTCAATCACAAACTAAATTAGTTCAAGCGATTGAAGAAAACCAATACCACGTCGGTCGCGTGACCAGACAATCTGAAAAGAGTGAAGAGATGATCATCAAATCCCTCAAAGAAATGTATGAATCATTCCAATCAGTCAGACGTCATGTGCAATGGGGACAAGAACTTGTAACAGAACGTCGTCACGATGTTCAAGAGATGGGTTATGAAGAACAAGTCCTTCAACCCATCCATAGTGAGAAAGAAAGAACACTCGACGTATGAGTTCCATCTTTCATCTTCTGCGTCCCAAAAACTACGATGAAAGTTTTCTCTTTTACCAAAAGAAACTCAGTTTTAAACTGCTCTCCCAATGGGGCGAGAAAAGTGGTGAAAGAGGAGCCATCTTCCAAGTCTCTGACACCTTTAAAATTATTCTGACAGATGAAACCGACGCCGAACACGCCCATGATGGCATGATCCTTGGTAAGCCAAGTCTGGTGGTCGAAGTCGAAGAGCTCAAAGAACATTTTCAAAAACTAGAAAAGCAAACGGACATCTGTCTTCCTCTCGAGATCAACCAGTGGGGCAGAGCTTGGTTCGCCGTCCAAGATCCCGATGACAACATCATCGTCTTCCAAAAGTTCCAACACCGATTGAGTTAAGCACTGCTTAAATCAATTCACCCAGGAGACTTTCGAGTTGTTGAAAGGTTTGCTCTTTTGATTTTGAATTATCAATCACGCGATGTGCCCGTTTTTTCTTTTCTTCTATAGGCATTTGTTGGGCGATGATTTTTTTGGCATCGGCCTCAGAGATGGAATCGCGGATCACTAGTCTTTCAATCTGCGTTTGTTCACTGACATACACACACCAATGAAGATCGACTTGAGAGTCGAGGCCTTTTTCAAAGAGGAGGGGCACGTCGTAGAAGATGACTTGTTGATCGGGCTTCATCGCCTGCTTTTTGATGTAAAAAGCTTGAGGCAGACGTTGGTAGATGAATTGTTCAATTTTATTTTTTAATTCAGGACTATTGAAAACTTCTTGGCGCAGCTTTTTAAAATCAATTGAGCCTTCTGAAATAGCATTAGGACACGTAGCCTTGATGAAGTTTACGGCTTCCGTCGTTTGATAAATCTCTTTCACCAACTGATCGGCGTTGATCACGAAGTGCCCGAGCGAGCTTAGGTAATCCGAGACGGTGGATTTGCCGCAAGCGATGCCTCCGGTGATGGCGATAATCGGAACATCACACTGATGCAGGCGTTGGCCTTCTTTTAATTTGATCAATTCAGCTTTTAGTTTCATTTATTTTTTTGCATTTGTTTCACTTGATTCCAATAGTGATCTAATTGCATCTGAGTCATCTCTTCAAAATTTTTGCCATCGGCCTTGAGTAATTTCTCCATGGCGTGAAAGCGTTTCAGAAATTTGACATTGGCGCGCCTTAAACATTCTTCCGGTTCTTTGCTTAAGTGACGGGCCAGTTGCGCGACGGTAAAGAGAAAATCACCTAGCTCTTCTTCAATCGCTTCGCTATTGGGAGTTAAGCCCGGGGCCAGTTGTTCTTTCAGTTCTTGCCACTCTTCTTCAACTTTGTAGAGAACTTGACCGGCGTCATCCCAATCGAAGTTGAGCTTCTCCGTTTTCTTGCCAATTTTGTAACTGCTAAAGAGAGAGGGGAAATTCAAAACATCGTTGGGAATTTCTGAATCGGCTTTGGGTTTTTCAGCTTTTTTAATCTTATCCCAATTCTCGACCACTTGATCGCTATCGATTTTTTTATCAGAGGCCTCAAAAACGTGCGGATGGCGACGAACAAGTTTGTCGGCCAAGCCTTTGCTGGCGCTCTCTAAATCAAAAGCTCCGCGCTCTTGGCCTAAGCGACAATGAAGCAGAACTTGCAACAGCACATCGCCGATCTCTTCATTCATATGAGTGTCGTTTTTTTGCTCTACCGCGTGCATAAATTCGTAGGACTCTTCCATCAGATAGCGGAGGAGGCTTTGATGAGTTTGCTCAAGGTCCCAAGGACAGCCGGTTTCTGGATGTCGCAAGGCATTGACGACATCAACAAGTCGTTCAAATTCAGGATAGTTCATTTTTACTCCCAGCATCTCATTTGTTAGACTACCTTATCAAAATAAGGGGACTATGAAAAACAGCATTAAGCAACTTGCACAACTTGAAGTTCAAATGGGAAGCAGCTTAAATCTGTCGGCCCGCGAATGGAATCAGTTTAGCTTGGCGATGACGCAGGTAGCTTCTAGTTTTGAAGCCTTTGCTCGCAAGAATTTACCCAAGGGCAAGATCTCCGTTTCGCTTCATTTGTGTGGCAAGGCGAAGATTCGCAGTTTGAATCGAGAATTTCGCAAAAAGGACAAAATTACTGACGTCCTTTCGTTCCAAATGCAGGATAATGCTCGGGAGTTGAAAGTATGGCCGCTGCCGCAGAATCATCTCGGTGATGTTTTTATTTGCAGAGAAGTTGCCATCTCGCAAGCTCGTGAATTTAAGATTAGCGAGCAAGATGAATGGATTCATCTGGCGGTTCATGGATTGCTTCATCTTTGCGGCTTTGATCACGAGATCTCAGCGAAGGAAGAAGCGATTATGCAAAAACATGAAAAGCAGATTATTGATACGATTTCGAAAAAGAGAAAGCAGAGGAAATAATGGACGATACACTCAAAATTCAACTGGACGAGAGCCGCTCAAAACTTCGAGGATTTGGAGACAAACTTTCCGAACTTCGGAGGTCACTTTGAAATTGATAAAAAGAAAGATCGTCTTAAAACAATTGCCGACTTAGAATCTCTCGACGGTTTCTGGAACGACACCGACAATGCCGCAAAAATTCAAAAAGAAAAGGCCGTGCTCGAAGATGTCGTGAATACTTATGAAAATATTCAGTCTCTTTTCGATGATTTTGGAGTGCTCTCTGATTTTGCCAAAGAAGGTGATGAAGCTTCAGCTAATGAAGCAATAACTCTCTCCCAAAAATTTCTCCAAAGCTTCTCCGCTGCTGAACAAAAAGTTCTGCTCTCTGGCGAAGTCGATTCCAATAATGCTATCGTCAATATCAACTCGGGTGCCGGAGGTACTGAATCGAATGATTGGGCCTACATGATTCAACGAATGATTTTTCGTTGGGCAGAAAAGCGCGGTTTCAAAATTCAAATGCTCGATCTGCAAGAGGGGGAGGCTGCCGGAATCAAGTCCGCCACCATGTTGATTCAAGGTCCTTATGCTTATGGTTTATTAAAATCGGAAACAGGCGTTCATCGTTTGGTTCGCATTTCTCCTTTTGATTCCAACGCCCGCAGACACACGTCGTTTGCTTCTGTCTTCGTGACGCCAGAAGTGGATGACGATATTGAAATTGAAATTCTGGATAAAGATTTAAAGATTGATGTTTACCGCTCTGGTGGGGCCGGTGGTCAGTCGGTGAACACCACGGACTCTGCAGTTCGTATGACCCATCTTCCGACGGGAATTGTAGTGACTTGTCAGAACGAGCGCTCGCAGTTGCAAAACAAATTGCAGGCGATGAAGGTCTTACGTTCACGTATTTATGATATGGAAATGGCGAAGAAGCGTGAAAAAGAAGACGCTCAGCTCGCGACCCAAAAGAAAATTGAATGGGGCTCGCAAATCCGCTCTTATGTTTTGCACCCGTACAAATTAGTTAAGGATCATCGTACTGATTTTGAAATTTCTGCCGCAGAAAATGTGCTAGAAGGTGATCTGGATGATTTCATGGATGCCTATTTGCGCTGGACTGTTCAACAGTCAATCGAAGCTCGGGAACAACATCAGTGAAAGGTGCCGAACGATCCTTAATTAAAGTTCTTCTTCTCGATTGGTCTTCAATTAAGTTCGCCTTTGGAGTCATTTTCGGCATGGCCTTTTCGATCGCTGTTATTTTGTGCACGATTGGTCTTATGGACGGGTTTGAAACAACGTTGAAGCAAGCCCTGGCGAAAACCCAAGGTGATATTTATTTTTATTCGAAGAATGGATTTTTTAATCTTAATCAACATGAAAAAGATATTTTAAATTCACTCAAAATTGACAGCTACTCGGAATATATTGAAACCGAAGCTTTTCTGATTGATGAGAATGCCTCACAAGCAGTGCTTCTTCGAGGGATAAACTTAGACACCTATCCGAAAGTGACAGGACTAGAAGCTCGCCCTCAATTGGGAGGAGTGGTGATCGGAACTGAGCTGGCGCTTAAACTCAAAGTCTCAGTTGGACAAGATGTGGTGGTGGCATTGGCCAGTGGTAATAGAAATTTTAAAGGCCTGCCTTTGATTATTCGCTTACGAGTGGATGGCATCGTGGAGCATGGTATTTATCAAAAAGATTTACGCCTTATGTACGTTAACCTATCTGATCTTCAAACATGGCTTAATACTGAAAATAAAATTAATGTGGTGACAGCTAAAATTCAAGATCAATCCACTGAAGCTCATCACGCACTTGAAGTAGATCAAATGGTTTACGAATTGGGCGATCGTTTGGGTTTTGATTTCAGAGTCAGGCCCTTCTGGCATGAGTTCTCAACTTTGATTGAGGCAGTTAAAGTTGAAAAGATAATGATTGGTCTCATTCTCCAAGTGATTGTGGTCGTTTCAATTTTTAATGTCATTGCCTTTACAACATTTATCAATGAGCGCAAATCAAAAGAACTTTTTTTGTTCCGAGCTTTGGGTCTTTCGCAAAAACGTTTGGCCTCGGGTTGGTTTATGCTGGTTTTTATCTTGTGGTCCAGCGCGATCCTCGCTTCCAATGTATTTGTGTGGGTTTTCGATTGGCTTCTCGCCAATTGGTCATTTCTGCATTTGCCAGGAGATATTTATTATTTAGGAAGAATGAAACTCAATTTAGAAACCGGGGATTATCTTTTAGTATTTCTCGTGAGTCTCATCTGGGTTCTCCTTTTAGCCTCTTATAGTCTGATTAAATTATCGAGACAAAGCTTGCTATCGGGATTGAGGAAGGAGTTTAATTAATGACGATCATTAATGCAGTTGATGTTAAAAGAAACTATGGTGATCAATGGGCCGTCAATGGAGTCACTCTCTCTTTGAATAAGGGAGATCATCTTGCCATTAAAGGAGCCTCTGGTTCTGGTAAGTCGACTCTTCTTTATATGCTGGGAGGACTTGAACGACCAAGTCACGGCGCCATTAAAATCGATGGGCTAGATTTGGTAAAATCAAGCGACCAAGCTTTGGCCAATTTTAGAAATCAAAAAGTGGGATTTGTTTTTCAATTCCATTTTCTTTTATCTACGCTCACAGCTCTTGATAATATTTTAATGCCAGTGCGGATTGCAGGACTAAAAGAGAAAAAATACTTGGCCGTGATTGATCAGTACGCCGAAAGATTAGGAGTGAAGTCCTGCCTAAAGAAATTTCCTTTTCAACTTTCTGGCGGAGAGCAACAAAGAATTAGTATTATGCGCGCCTTGATTTTATCGCCACCAGTATTATTGTGCGACGAGCCCACTGGAAACTTGGATTCAGTTAATTCGGCCAACGTTATTGATTTGCTCAAAGAGCTTTCCAAGGCTTCGGGGAGTACTTTAATCGTTGTTACCCATGATGATGCTGTGGCTCAAAAGTTTGACTTGAGAATGCATATGCAGGACGGAAAATTACTAGTCAATTAGTGCGTAGTGTTTAGAATATTCCTTTAATATTCAAGACATTATTGGTACTTTTTTATTTTAGAGCGAATCAGTTGAGAAACAGCTCGTCACACACGAGGAATCGGATTTTGAAAATTGTGACAACGGGATCATTCCGTCGTTTAACCATGCTTTTAACGGCACTTCTTTTTATTCCTAATATTCTTTGGGCAATAGAAGATTTAGGTCCACGACAAAATCTTTTTCGAGTCGATGGGATTGAAGTCGAAGGCTTGAAAAAAGTTGAGAAAGAAGCTGTTCTTGAGAGGATCAATACCAAAAAAGGGATGATGCTCGACAATTACCTTCTTCGCAAAGATATCGAACGTATCTACTCTCTCAAATATTTTGATTACATTGAAGCCCACCAAGAAACGAAGGGTGGAAAAAATATTCTCTCATTCAAGGTGAAAGAGAAGCCCATCATTAGCCAAATTGTTTTTGAGGGTAATGATGAATTAAGCGAAGACGATCTCAAAGGCCAAGTGAAGACTAAGAACTTTGCTATTCTCGATATCAATACGATTAAGATTGATCTCGCAGCCCTTGCCAAATTTTACGAAGACAAAGGTTTCTTTCTCGCCAAAATCGATTATGAGTTGGTGAAGAAAGATAATGAAAACGTCGAATTGGTTTTCCATATTCAAGAATATGACAAAGTAAAAGTGAAGAAGATCACTTTCCTCGGAAACTCCGCTTTTTCAGACGACCAACTTAAAGATATTATGGAGACTCGTGAAGAGGGTCTTTTCTCTTTTATGTCTGGTGCTGGAAATTACAAAGAGTTTAACTTTCAAGTGGATCTTGAAAGATTAAAGCGCTTTTATCAAAACAAAGGTCACCTTCAAGTCAATGTCGGAACTCCAGATATTACTGTTTCTGAGGATAAGAAATGGGTTTTCATCACTATAAAGGTGGTTGAGGGGCCGCAATTCACAGTCAATAGAATTACTTTTCAAGGCGAGCTTCTTTTTCCGTCTAGCGAACTTTTAGAAAAGATCACGACTAAAGAACAAACTCTCTATTCTGAAGACGTATTAAGAGGCGACATTCAATTATTAACTGAACTTTATCAAGATGAAGGCTATGCCTTTGCCAACGTTCTTCGAACTTTGGATGTTGTTCCAGGTGAAAATAAGGTTGATGTCGAATTTTCTTTTGAACGCGGCAAAAAGGCCAAGTTTGGTAAGATTTACGTTAAAGGTAATACTAAGACACGCGATAAAGTTATTCGTCGTGAACTAAAGATTAAAGAAGGCGAGCAATTCTCGGGAACAGCTCTTCGCGAATCAAAAGAGAACGTTAATCGTTTAGGTTTCTTTGAACCGAACTCGATTATCTTCAATACTATTTCACCTCCTGGAAAAGACGATCTTCTTGACGTTGAAATTCAAGTGAAAGAGAGAAATACCGGACAGATTACTTTGGGCGCAGGTTATTCTACGGCCACTGGTGGATTTCTTAACGCTTCAATCGCGCAGAACAACTTTCGCGGTTTAGGTCAGAATTTAAGTTTCTCTTTGACCTTATCTGATACTAACAAAACTTATAACTTAGGTTTCACTGAACCTTATCTTTGGGACACGAAATGGACGGCCGGAGGAGATATTTTCTCAACCAGCAACGAAGACTCGGATTCTTTTAGTTATAAGAAACAAGGTTTTGACATAAGAGTGGGTCACCCTATTGCTGAGTACACTCGTTTGTTCTTTGTTTATAAATTCGAAGATACAAAAATCAAGGCCGTGAACGATCCGACCATTGATGAGGCCGTGGAAAATGGACTTGCATCTTCGGTTCAATCGACAGTCGTTTACGACGTCAGAGATAATAAATTTGAACCTACCAAAGGGACATACGCCAGTTATGCGATTGAGTATGCCGGTGTTGGTGGTGAGAAGAAATGGGTAAAGAATGAAGCTGATCTGCGCTGGTTTAAAAACGTCGTAGGCGATCTTGTTTTTAGGTCACGTCTTTATGGCTCTAAACTCGAAGTGGTGGATGGCCAGGCGATTCCAAGATCAGAGAGATTTTTCTTAGGAGGAGCGCGCAACCTTCGTGGCTATCCATATGATGCCGTAGGTCCAAAGCGTTCAGTGCTGGTAGACGGGAAATTGCGAACATTTAATGAGCGTGGACTTTTTGCGGCTTACACAACTCTTGAGTTAGAGCATCCATTGGCCAGAGAAGCTGGACTAAAATGGGTGGTCTTTTTTGATGCTGGTGATGCTGGAAAGTATAATGATCTTAAATTGCATAAAGATTATGGTTTTGGATTGAGATGGTTCTCACCAATCGGTATTCTTCGTTTCGAATGGGGCTTCCCGTTGGGTGACGAAGGTAAAGAGTACGGTAGCCAATTCCATTTTGATATAGGACAATTATTCTAGTTTTTTAATTATGAGAGGTGTGTCAATGAAGACTCTTTTTTCTATTGGTTTATTAGTTAGTTCTTTACTTGTTTCAGGCCAAGCTTTTGCTTTGGTTCTTGGGAAAGTTGATGTTCAAAAAGTTTTAGTCTCGGTTGATCAAGGGAAAAAAGTTCGCGATCAGCTTAAAAAAGAATTCGATACGAAACAAAATGAAATTAAAAAAGAAGAAGATAAGATTCGTAAACTTCAGCAAGATTTTGAAAAGCAATCTGCTGTGATGAATGACAAAGCGAAGGGAAAAAAGCAAAAAGAAATTCAAGATCAAATTATGGGTCTTCAGCAAAAATCAATGGATTACCAAAAAACAATCCAAGACATGGAAAATAACCTTAAGAGACCAATCCTTGAAAACATCAAGAAGATCGTTGAGGAAGTTTCAAAAGATTCAAACGTTGATGTGACTTTTGAAGTTTCAACAGCTCCAGTCATTTATGCTAAAGAAGAAAAAGATCTCACTGATGAAGTGATCAAGAAGTACAACAAGAAGTATAAGTAATAAGTTTCGAACATTGAGTTCAAAAGTTGCGGGGAACTCAGGTTCCCCGTTCCTTTTTAAAGAGCGAGTAAAATGATTACAATTCAAACACTCGAAGAAAAATTTAAAACACCTCTTCAATTAGTAAAAGGCAAGAGTGACCTTGCCCTACAGGCCCTGTGTTCACCACAGCTTCTCCTGGCCAGTGGTCTGGTGATCATCAAAGATAAAAAATTGATTGATAGTCTGAATGAAGTACCAGAAAAAATGACAGTGGTCCTCTCGAGCAAACATTGGGAATCTCTTAAAGATCATCCGGCACTTTCAAAATTTCAAAATATTTTTACCATTGATGATCCCGCTGTAGCCTTGGCCAAATGGAGCGAAGAATTTTTTAGAGCTGCTCGTGCTGACGACAACGATTTTGTTGATGGTCGCCAAATGGGAACCGCTAAAATTCATCCAACAGCTTTGATCGCTCAAAATGTTTTTATTGGAAAGAATGTCGTGATTGGCGCCAATACTAAAATTGCCTCAGGTTCAGTTATTTATTCTCACTCAGTGATTGGGGATAATTGCGAAATATATTCTAACGTTACCATTTATCAGAATGTTCATCTTGGAAATCATTGTCGTATCCATGCAGGCACTGTCATTGGAGCGGATGGTTTTGGTTATGTTTTTCACCAAGGATCGCATTTAAAGATTTGGCATTTTGGTGGTGCCCGACTCGGCAATTATGTTGAGATTGGTGCCAATTCTTGTGTCGATGGTGGAACATTTTCTCCAACATTAATTGGAAATGGAACGAAACTTGATAACCATGTTCAAATCGGGCACAACTGTCAGTTGGGAACAGGAGTCATTATTTGCGGGCACGTAGCCATTGGGGGCTCAACTAAGATTGGTGATTACACAGTCTTTGGTGGAAAATCTGGATCTGGAGATAATTATAATATTGGAGCTCAGTGCCAGATTGCTGGTGGAGCCCTGGTTAATTGCGATTGGCCAGACAAGAGTATTGTCGGTGGACATCCTGCGCGACCTTTAAAAGAATGGATGAGAGGATTGGCCTATCTACGTAAAGTTTCATTGAGAGAATCTGAAAAAAAGCAGTAGTGAGGAGTACTATATATGTTAGTGAATCTTGAACAAGTGATGAGTTTTTTGCCCCATCGCGATCCTTTTCTCTTTGTTGATTCCGTGGAGAGTATTGAAGTTAATGGAGTTCAAGCAAAGCCCGGCGATAACAAAGATTTAAAAGAAGTAATCAATTCATCAATAACTGCCAATTATAAAACGAAAAAAGATCATTCTATTTTTAAAGGGCATTTTCCCGATTATCCAATTCTTCCAGGAGTGGTTCAGGTTGAGATGATGGCCCAATGTTCAAGTTTTATGCTGATGGCTTTTTTGGAAAATCCCTTTGATACCAAACTCGATGTGGCCTTGTTATCAATTGAGAACGCAAAATTTAGAAAACCCATTTTTCCAGAGATGGATTTAAAGGTGACAGCGAAATGTACTAAGTCTCGCGGTCCTTTTATGAGTTTTAGCTGTCAGATTGAATGTAATGGAGAACTAATGAGTGAAGCTTCTGTTATGGCTTCAGTCAAAATTAAATAAGGAAGTATATGGGACATCAATTTCATCCTACGGCCATCGTTTCACCTGAAGCTAAAATTGGAGAGAATGTCTCCATTGGTGCTTTTAGTATTGTCGGTCCCCATGTTGTTATTGGTAATAACTGTAAAGTTCATTCTCATTGTATGCTCGATGGACATCTTACTATCGGAAACAATAATGAGTTTTTTCCTTTTTGCTCAATTGGTGCTGCTCCTCAAGATATGACTTACAAAGGCGAACCCACTGAAGTGATCATTGGTGAGAATAATGTATTCAGAGAATATGTTTCTATCCACAGAGGAACGCTTAAGGAACAAGGGAAAACGATTGTTGGAAACAACTCCTTACTTATGGCCTATGTACACGTTGGTCATGATGTTATTCTCGGAAATAATTGTGTAATCGCTAACTCGACTAATTTTGCTGGTCACGTTCACATTGGTGACCGAGTGATCATCGGTGGGGGAACAAACGTTTCTCAGTTTATCACTTTAGGTCGCGGATCTTACCTCGGTGGTGCTTCAGCGATTGATAAAGATATTCCTCCCTTTTGCACGGCCTACGGAAATAGAGCTCGTTTGAAGGGAATTAATATTATTGGTTTGAAGAGACAAGGATACACAAAACCTCAAGTTTCAGAGGTTGTTGATTTTTACCGAACCATGGAATCTTCAGCATTGTCTCCGCGTGCTTTCGTGGAGCATGAAGAATTGATTTCAGAATTTAAAGATAATGTCGTCATTCAAGAAATGATCCATATGATTAAAGTGAGTGAAGTGGGAATTGCCCCTTTCATGGCATAAGTTTAGGTTTCTATGACAAAGAAAATAAAAGTGGCCATTATCGGCTGTGGTTTTTTAGGGAAGTGGCATTTAGAAAAAGCCTTAAGTCTTACTGACTGCGAAGTGATCGCGGCCGTCGAACCTAATCCTGAAGTATGGAAAACACTCGGAGAGAAATTTCCGAAGGTTAAATTTGTTAAGGACATTAGCGAAGTGATGAATGAAATTGAGGCGGCAGTAGTAGCAACTCCGACTTCACTTCATTATCAATTGGTCACTCAGCTACTCGAAGCTAATAAGCATGTCTTTTGCGAAAAGCCCCTGACTTCTACTTTTGAAGAAGCAAAAGAAATTCAAAAGTTGGCCTTTAAAACAAAAAAGATTGTTCAAGTCGGTCACAGTGAACGCTTTCACGAAGTTTGGGACTACAAAGAAAAATATAGTGAGTTCTTCACAGGTGACTTAACCATTCGCATGAACCGTCTCGCTCCTTTCAAAGGTCGGGCAACTGATGTTGATGTCGTACAAGATCTGATGATTCATGATTTGGATTTATTGGTCCATCTTTTTCATGAGAAACCTCGCCAAGTGCGTGCCATCGGACACAAGATTAGAACTGATAAATGGGATTATGTTTCAGCGCAATTCTTTTTTAAGCATGGTAAAGATGCCTTTATTACGGTTGGACGAAATCATATTAAAGAAGTTCGTGATATCGAGATGACGAACAAGCATGGCTGTTTTTTTGTCGATTTGATGAACAAAGAGTATAAAGTCGCACGTTTTAATCAGCTCGATGTTGAAACTCAATCTTATCCTTCTCGTGACCATCTTCTCCTCGAACAAAAAGAATTTTATCGCTCAATTATAGATAATCAACCTGCCATAGTTGACGTACATGATGGCGTCACCGCAGTCTTATTAGTCGAAAAAGTCCTCGAATCACTAGAAAAAAGACAACTCGTGGACATTGAGTAAAATGACAGAGAATTGCTTAATCATTGCGGGAGAAAAATCGGGCGAAGAGCATGCTTTGAGCTTTCTTCATTCCTTGAAAAGAATTTCACCAGACACTCACTTTTGGGGAGTTGGTGGCGATGATATGGCCGAAACTGGAGTTGAACTTCTTTATCATCTCAATGATTTTTCAACTTGGGGTTTTAGCGAAGTCATTCATAAAATTCCCTTTTACTTTAAGGCGTTAAAACGAATTGAAAAAGAAGCCGTGACCCGTGGTACGAGAACGGCGATTCTTATTGATTATCAAGATTTCAATCTTAAACTCGCTAAGAAACTTTCACGCCATGGTGTGAGAGTTATTCAATATGTTGCGCCTCAAGCATGGGCCTGGAAAGCCTGGCGTGCTGGCGTACTCGCTAAAACAATCCATTCTTTGTTCGCCATCATTCCTTTTGAAAAACAATGGTTTTCAGAGAGAGGAGTGAAGAGAGTGGTGAATATTCCTCATCCCATTCTCAACTATCATGGTGAATCCATGCTGGATTTGCCTGCCCGTCCCTTTTCTGAAGTTCAACAGAAAGTGAAAGTTCTTCTGCTACCAGGTTCAAGAAAATTTGAAGTTCGTAACCTTTTGCCTGAGTTCTGTAAGGCGATAAAAATTCTTCAACAAAAATTTCCGATTGAAGTGGGAATAGTGAAATCGCCATCGGTTTCATCTTCACTTTACCAACCTTATCAAGACTGTTGGTCTAAAGAATGGAGCCATAAAGATTTGAGCCAAGCTTTGCGTTGGGCCCATTTTTCTTATGCGGCTTCGGGGACAGTCACGCTCTCCTGTGGCTTGTTTGAAGTACCAACCGTAGTGGCTTACGACACGAGTCGACTCAATGAATTTATTTACCAAACTTTTGTAACTTATGATGGCTTTGCTTCTTTAACCAATATCATTCATCAGAAATTGCTCTTTCCCGAGCTTATTCTTGAGCGTGCTAATTCCTTTGAAATGGTGAGGGCCATGGAGAAATGGCTTTTGTCCGAGGAAGCTTATCGGGAAATAAAAAAAGAGCTGGCAGGAACAAGATTAATGCTTAAAGGCGAGGGCACAGATGTCGCCGAATACATCGCTAAGGTGATACAATCAGACCATGAAGAAATTTAAGCTCTTCAATATATTGATCAATCTTTTTTTGACGCCCTTTTCTTGGATGTGGACGTTCATCTATCGCGTTCGTCGCTTTTTCTATAAGTATGGAGCATTCGAACAAAAAAAATATTTAGTTCCCATTGTATCAGTTGG
>PCTW01000021.1 GCA_002786715.1 Bdellovibrio sp. CG22_combo_CG10-13_8_21_14_all_39_27 | reverse complement strand
CCTCCGACTGAAAAGCTTGTCGGAGAATCAAAAATCAAGTCAATACGGGCCACAAGACTAGGTTACTGCTCTTTCAAAGAATTCCCAAAAGGGTTGATCTGCTCAATGTTAGATATTTCAAGGTTGATGCTGGTCTTCCTGACAATCAAAATCAGGAAGACCATGCAGGTGCAATTTTTAATTAGGGGGGAGTTTTGCAATATTTGGAAAAGATAAAGCCAAGCTATTTTGATTTATTATACCCACTTAGGAAATGGAAGATATTAAATGTCAGGGCCTTGAAAGAGGAAGCTGAGTATCACGGAAGTTTTTCAGGATTTTACAAAATCATTTCAAAGCTTGAGAAGAATTTACTTGTAGATAGTTTTATTAATTCATGGAGCAATGAGAAATTTATCTATCTTTTACCAGATGGAATAAAGGCATTAGGCGAAAATGAATTGAGTCTCAATATAAATAGAGAGCTTCGCTTTCATGACTCTATTGTCTCCAAGGTCGCCAGAGATTTTAAAAGTTACCCCCATATTGAAGAGGTTTATTTAGATTTTCAAACAAGGCAGGAGTTTCCACTTCTAGAAAGAGTACCAGATTGTCTCGTCACTGGTAATTTAAGAAATCCCTTTAGCATGGCCATAGAAGTTGAGTTGACCCAAAAAAGTCAAGATAGAGTCAAAAAGATTTTAAAGACCTACTCGGACTCAAAAGTGGTGAACCAAGTTCTATATATCACGGATAAGAAAACCATTTTGGAAGCTTACAAGAAGTATTTATTTGAACTAGGAAGCGTTGTTTTAAAGGAGAAGTTTCTATTTCTTTATACGAAGGACTTGGCAAAAGGAAAAGCTGATCTTTTAAATTCTCCAGTTCATTTTAAAAATCATGTCACAAGCTTGAGTGAGCTTTTCAAAATGACTTGAGGTGATGGCCGGATAACAGATGGGTAATGCCTGTATATAGGGGTTGAGGGCATTATTTGAAAGAGGAATAACAATTTAAAATCATTCGCTTAATTCCGCCCCGATTGTTGACCTCCCCCTCTCTACGTACCTTGAGAGAGTGAGGTCACCAAGCCGGGGCTCCACGCGCGGATGAAGAGGAGAAAGAATGTTAGATGTACCGAAGAAATTAATAGTTGATGAGCAATTTGTTACAGATGGTTTTTTATGTGATGCTATTTGCCAAGTTCAGATTTTTAAACTCGAAGATATGGATAGATACCAAGTCATATTGGCAAAACCAAAATTAGATAAATATTTTGGAAAGTCAGTGACAAATTTCTTTGAGGTCTTTGCCACTAGAATCAAAAAGAAATTCTTAGCAAATGTTAAAGCATCCCAGATTGATTGGTTTAATTTTCTCGAATGGGAGGCCGAAGGATTTGATAGTTTTCATACCTTAGTGACACTTGAATTTGACGGAAATAACTTTAGCAATCCTAATTGGATGGGAAGAGTCGCATGATTGAAACTACAACAGAGAGAATCCTTTTAAATAGTAAAGAACTTGCAATTAAACTTGGAGTGCCCGTCAATACGGTCTACTACTGGGTAAGTAAAAATGAGATCCCTTATATCAAAGCTGGCAAACACAATCGTTTTGATTACGAGGAAGTCATGGCGTACTTCAAGCAAAAGACACAGAAAAGAGAATTTAAGTAGTTAGGAGGACTGATGGTAAATACTCAATACGCTGGTTACAAAGCTACCAAAGCAAGCTATACTGCGGATGCGGAGGAAACATTAGAACCCTCAGCAACGCTCTTTAACAATTTAATATGGTTAACCACAGAGGAGGCAGCGGAGTTTCTCCGAAAGTCCAGTCATGCTTTAAGGCAGATGCTCTATAAGGGCAAAATATCTGCTCGCAAAGTTCATGGCCGACTTTATTTTAAGAAATCTGAATTGCACGAGCTGATCGATACCTCATTTTACTAGGAGGTATCTATGTCAATTAGAGAGTACGAAAAAGATGGAAAGAAATTCTATCAAGTTTATGTCCAAGCACGAGGCAAGACGATTAAAAGAGTCCGATTGCAAAAAATTGTAAAAGGCATTGAAACACTTGGCGCTGCCAGACGAGAAGAGAAGAGACTGATTCGGGATTTGTCCACGAAAGTCGCTAAACTGGAAGGCATGGGCCTTCTATGGTCTGAGGTGATTCATCGCTGGGAAGTCGCTGGTGCTCACGGACACCTAGGAGCTAGGATGAACCGTTATAGCATCAGAGATCACGGCTCAAGGCTTAGAAATCATACTGGGCCTTGGATGGATAGAATTGCAGCAGAACTAACCAGAGGCGACGGTAGGCAAATACTCGAACTGGCAAAATCAAAAGGCGCAAGCACCAACTTGATTAAGAGAATCAAAAACTCCATCAACACCATTTACAACTGGGGATTGGAAGAAGGACTCATTAAATCAGGAGATCGAATTGTAAATCATAGCCCTGTCTATGGTTTGGGGATTGAGGATAAAACCGAAAAGACACCACCAATTCTAACTCTTGAGGAAGTGAGAAAACTTCTATTTGAGGCCAAGCTTCAAAATCATCCTTGGTATGGCCATTGGGCCTTCGCGGTTCTTACGGGAATGCGAAGTGGTGAGTTGTACGCTCTGAAATGGAGTGACATCGACGAGGACAATGGAATTATTCGAGTAGAGAAATCTTATAATCATCAGATGAAAGAGTTCAAATCCACTAAAAATGGTAAGTGGAGAAACGTAAATATCTCCCCACAGCTAAAGGAGATTATACTTCACTTACGAAATAAAAATTCCAATTGTGAATTTGTCCTTGAAAGATTGTCCGGCTGGCAGAATGGTCAGGCAGGAAGAATTCTTAGAATGTTTCTGGAAAGAATCGGCATTGAGAAATATGTCACTTTCCACACTCTAAGGGCTTGCTTTGCAACCCATCTTCTGGCTACAGGTGCCGAACCCATGAAGGTCATGCGAATGGGAGGATGGTCGGATTTAAAGACTTTTCAAATCTACATCAGAATGGCCGGGGTTGATGTGAAGGGTGTTAGTGATGCGCTGGAAGTTTTGCCTAACAATGATTTTGCAAATATAATCGCAATGCGAAAGTAATTTTTTGGGGACCAGTAAAATGGTCCCCATTTTTTAGAAGAGAGAGACATTTTTGGTAAATTTTCGAGATCTTAGGGAGTTGGCCCTTGAGAACCTACAAACAGCAAATTTAGCGCTTGATAACGAGTTATACAACACGGCTCTAGAAAATTGCCATTATGCCCTCGAAAAGATCATGAAATCAGCTATTTACAAGGAAGGAGGAACACCACCTACTTCAGGGCAGAAAGGCCATGATCTTGTCGCAATTGCCAATACGAAGGTTAATGGCAGGAAATATTTACATAATAAAATTAAAACAAATGGCGCTATGCTAAGATATTGGACACAGGTGGGCAGTTTTTGGAAAACTCACCAACGGTATGAAAAGTTGAATATTGACCCCTTGGACATGGATGATATATTCGATGCATACGAAGGATTAGTAAGATGGATAGACAAGAATTTAGTCGATTAGTTTTTGAAAAGCTTTCAGTTTTAAATCCAAATTCTTTGAATCTTCTAGATGAATCAGAGGATTCAGTAACTATTGAAGTTGTTTCAAACAGCTTTGTAGGTCTTTCTGTTTTAAAAAGAATTAATAAAGTTTACGAACATATTACCAATGAAATTCAAGCTGTCGACTTTAATGTCGATTTCGTTACATTGACAGTAAATGAAAAAGAAAACGATTCTGACGAACAATCTAATAACTCTCAACGTTCCGTTGAGAAGACGTCAGGGTATGCTGCTCAACAATCACTTTAATTTTTTCGGTCAGATTTAAAACTAAAGCAATTCTTAATTTCTTAAGCGTAAAGAAATCTTAATCCTAATTAACTCAAAATATAATATTTTGTTCCGATCTGTTCCCTTACACAGCACATATTAATGATGCAAAAACAAGTTAGAGTGTCTTTGCAAGGACGCAGCTAAAAAGGAGAAATTTTATGAGTGTAGATTGGGATAAACTTGATAATAAAAAGAAGCTTGGTGTTGATGCTAATTTCGTTTCTTGTTCTGAAGACTATGAAAAGAACTACCTTATCGACGAACTTGTAGATTGTGGGGCATCTAGAGATGAAGCCAAAAAGGCAGTTGAGCATTGTTGCAAAACAGTAAGCGGAAATAAGCCTAGAAATGAGTTTGTAAAATGCTTAAAAGGTCAGCTTAAGTAATAAAAGTTAATAAAATCGTTTTCAAATGGATCAAGGCTAGTTTCTTGATCCATTTTTGTTAATATTACGATAGCGAGAAAAAACACGATGCATAATTTAAATCTTAGTGATAGCGAAAATCCAAGTGCTTGGGAACAAATACAACATGAATTGGTGTCAGAGAGTTTTAATTTTTATGGAATGATAGTTTATCGGGATCAAGACTCAAATCTTTTTAAGGCCCTAAGAGAAGAAGACACTTGGTCAGCTTTGCATGAAATCACTGGCGAAGATTTACTTATATTCGCTTTTCAAGATCGTGCATATCGCCAAAAAGAAGAGAGTACTCCGAAGCATATTGGCTTTATGTGTGCATTGCCAACGAGTTTATCCAGCAATACATCTACTTCAATTGAATATTCAAAATTAATAAAAGGGTTTACGGGCAAGGAAATTAAAGTCGATTGCCCATTTTGGCTTCTATTTTGTAATAAAACAAAAAAGTATATTGCGCTTGAATTATCACAGTTTAAATCACCTGAGGAATATGCTCACTATTTAAAAGAAGTTGCAAAATTTATCATGACAAATATTGAAAACTCATCCGACTTGCAACTTTTGGAGACAAACTGGTGCAATGGAGGGGGGACTTCCATTGCGAGAGGGACAATTATTCAGAAATTTAAGGATAGTCCTTCCCTTATTTTAGATTTTCTTAATTTTTTTAAATAAGTCTCTTCAAATCTCTGTGGTTAGCTAGCTGCTTCTTTGAAAGAAGATAAGTGGATGAAATTGCTCATGTTGTGACTAATCCACCAAATTTCTATAAAAGAAGCCGATCATTGATCGGCTTTTTTGTTTCTGCTGACATGTAATTGGACAAACAAGATACAGATCATTAATTGACTCCAATTGTGTTAGTATTTCTCTATGAAAATATTTTTAGTCATGACTTTATTTTTTCTCTCTTCATGCTCTTCTAAAAATTGGAAAGAAGCTTCGAGAGAGAGTATTGGAATTGCTCCGAAAGCTTCAGAACTGACTGAAGAAATTGTTCAAATATATTATGCTCGAGCTTTTTCATGGCGTGGTATTTTTGGCATTCATCCTTGGATTGCTTGGAAAGAAAAATCAGATGATCAATATACTGTGGCTCAAGTGACTGCTTGGAATGTCCGTCAGCAAGGAACAGCGGTTAGAGTTGAAAAAGATCTTCCCGATCGCCGTTGGTATGATAGTCCGCCAAAAATGCTTTATGAAGCACGAGGCGAGAAAGCTCATAAAATTATTATCCAGCTAAAAAATCTGATTAAGACCTATCCTTTCAAAGATCGATATACCGTCTGGCCTGGACCGAATTCTAATACATTTGTGGCCTATATGATTCGAAATATTGATGAGCTTGATATTGAACTTCCGGCATCGGCGATAGGGAAAGATTATTTAGGTGCAACATCGTTTTTATCCAATACTGCTTCGAACACAGGTTTTACACTTTCGGCTTTTGGTCTTCTCGGTTTTACTTTAGGAGCAGTAGAAGGAGTCGAGGTGAATCTCTTTGGACTTCACTTCGGAGTCGACTTTTGGACTCCCGCTCTCAAACTTCCCTTAATCGGTCGTTTAGGATTTTCGGATAAGAGTCTTTAGATTCGCTTGGAAAGGTGTTGTCGTCCCTTTTTAATGGTCTTTTAAGCTTTGAGAACGTAAAATTCCCGAATAATTATGAAAAAACTCGAACGCAGCTTAAGTTTAAAGAACATTTTGGTGATTGGTTTTTCAGCGATGCTGGGAACGGGGATTTTCGTCACTCCAGGAGTGATCTACTCATCTACTGGTGGATCTATTTTCTTGGCCTATCTATTGGGTGGACTTTTTTCAATTCCTGCAGCGATGGCAATGTCAGAGTTAGCTACATCAATGCCAGTCTCTGGTGGAATCTATGCCTATTCCGAGCGAACCTTTGGCCCCTTTATTGGGACTGTTGTAGGTTTTGGTCTTTGGCTCTCATTATTATTTAAAAGTGCTTTCGCTTTGCTTGGCTTTGGAGAGTATCTTCAAATTTTCACAGATCTCCCATCTTTATGGGCAGGACTCATTGCACTTCTGATGGTGACACTCCTGAATATTTCGGGAGCAGGGAAAGTTGCAGGAATGATTGCTTATGTTGTTGCGGCATGCCTTCTCGTTGTTGGAGCAACGAGTGTTCTTACCATTAATGATGTTTCAATTGAAAATCTCACTCCCTTTTTTAGAAAAGGATTTAATGGTTTTATGGTGGCGATATCTATTGGTGTTGGTGCTTTTGCTGGACTTATAAAATTGTCGGCCATTGCGGAAGAAGTGAAGAATCCTGAAGTCAACTTATCAAAAGGAATATTACTTTCACTATTTGGCGTAGGCGCCGTTTATGTGAGTGTTTCTTTTATACTTGCTTCATCCTTAGATCACCTCGCTTTGAAAGAAGATTTTAAACCACTCTACTCGTTAGCAGGACAAGCAATGGGCGATTGGGGGGGGAAAGGTTTAGCGATTGTGGCCATTTTAACTTTAGTCTCTATGGCCAATGCTGGAATCTTGGCGGCATCTCGTTTTCCCTTCGCAATGAGCAGGGATCATCTTTTTCCAACATTTTTTGGAAAGATTAGTCCTCGATTTTTAACTCCAGTGAGAAGTATTTTGCTCTCGGGGATTTTAACTTGTTTAATTGTTTTGACATTGGATGTAGTAAAAGTTGCAAAGCTTGCTTCAATCTTTATTATTATGATGTTTTTGCTTGTGAATTTAACCGTCATCGTTTTACGAGAAGCTTCTCCGCAATGGTATACTCCCAAATACAAGATGCCTTTATATCCTTTCTTGCCTCTCTCTGGAATACTCGGGGGAATTGTTCTCTTGCTTTATATGGGAAGTCTGACTGTTATGTCTTTCATCCTCGTTTTAATTCCTAGTCTTATAATTTATCTTTTTTATGGAAAGTCTGTTGAAAGAAAAGGTGTTGTTGGAATTCGGGGAGTCAGAAAGGACCTGTTAGATGACACACAAACAACGAGAAAGAGAGCTTGGCCAGAAGAGCTTGAACTTGCTCATAAAGCAAAGATTGTAATACCTTTATTTGGTTATGAGTTTTCAGCAGAAACTTTGGTTGAAGTTGGAACGATTATCTCAGAGGGTGAAAGAATAGAGGTCGCCTATATTTTTGAAATCCCCGAGCAGTCAGAACTTGGAGATTTCGAAGATCCCCCTTTCTTAAGAGCGCTAAAAAGACGAATTCATCTCATGGCGGAGGAAAAGAAGACGCCATTAACGTTTGATCCTGTCGTTACTCATGATATTACCAAAACTCTTTTTGAGATTGGTCAACGAGTCCATTGTCATTGGCTGCTTGTAGAGTGGGGGCATTTAAAAAGAAAAAAATCAAGTTATCAAGAACCACTGGGTTGGATTAAAGACCATTTACATTGCCATTTAGCTTGGTATGCCGACAAGGGAGTTCGCCACTTTAAGAAAGTATTATTGATTCTAAAAGGGAATGAAAATGATCAGTTGGTTTTTGAAGTTGCTAGGTTGTTTATCAAGCGAGGAGACATTGTTCTGAGTATAGTCTTCGAGAATGATTCTATAGGGAATTTACACATGAATCAGACCGAAGATGCGATGAGAGAGATATTAAACGCTAAAGAAGTTCAGCGATTTTCAACCTCTGTGGTTGATTATGATAAAGAACTAAACAAAATTATTGAATTGTCTGTTGATCATGATTTATTGATCTTTGGTAGGGAAAAATCTACAACGCTAGAAGACTTTTTTGGTTCCCGTGATAGTAAATTACTAGAGAAATCGGCTTGTTCAGCACTCTATCTTCACTCTTCAAGTTGATAAAATGATGTTACAGTTGTGACATATTAACCCATAAAAAGGTATCACGCCAGGTTAAACCCTCCAGTGCAACTCTTGTGATTTGAAAAATGGACACTCTTGTCCTAAAAGTTAAATCGCCAAAAATAAAAAATAGGAGTTGTACTATGAAGCAGTACTCAAGAGTGTCTTACGAGGTAAGATGCCAGATTGACGCATTTTTGCAAGCTAAATTTTCTATCCCTGAAATTGCGAAACGATTGGGCTATCATAAAACAACTATTTATCGTGAATTAAAGAGGAATTCTCAACTTGGACTTTATACACCAAAGCGTGCCGATGTGCTTTCTAACAAGAGATATAAAAATTGCCGGAAAAAGACAGTATTAACGGGAGCGGTTTTGAATTTATTAGAAGGCAAACTAATCGAAGGTTGGAGTCCTGAACAAATTTCAGGAA
>PCTW01000023.1:34108-73221 GCA_002786715.1 Bdellovibrio sp. CG22_combo_CG10-13_8_21_14_all_39_27 | reverse complement strand
CAATTTCATGGTATCCTCCAAAGTATTTGTCTCGCGTTTGATGCGAGTGATTGTTTCAATGAAGGCGTTTTAAACACTGTGTTCTGATAATTCAAAAGAAGACGAATTAGGGAGATCACTATTGGGGACATGTACTTGCGACTTGTGATTGGGCAGAGACATGTCAGAGATAATTGTTTTAAGTCTTTGATAGTACGATCTTACTAGTCATGCCATGATGATTTTCTTCGGCGGAGAGAAACTCACAAGAATAGAAAAAGATTGGAGCAATAAGCTCCAATCAATCACTTTTACAAAAAAAATAGCTTAGTTTCGATGCATTGAAAGATGAGACTTATCGACAGGGATTTTGATATTAATTAACTTTTCAATTCCCTTTAAAAATTTAACTTCACTCTCATCACAAAAACTAATGGCGACACCACTACGTCCTGCTCTGGCCGTTCTACCAATACGGTGAACATAACTTTTGGGATCTTCAGGAAGATTGTAGTTGATAACATGACTAACCTGACTAATATCGATTCCACGAGCAGCAATGTCTGTGGCAACTAAAACTCTTATTTTACCTGCCTTAAAATCGCCTAGAGCACGTTCTCTGGCATTTTGGGACTTGTTTCCATGAATGGCTGCAGACTGGATACGATCTTTTTCCAAGTGTCTTACCACTCTATCTGCACCATGCTTCGTTCTGGTGAAAACCAAAACACTTTTGATGCTCTGATCTTTTAAAATATGCTTTAAAAAGATAGGCTTTAAGGTCCCATCAATCATATTCACCTTTTGCTCAATCTTTTCAACTGTGGTTGATTCAGGAGTGACCTCAACTCTTTCTGGATTCTTAAGCAACTTATTGGCAATTCTTGCAATATCGTTAGGCATAGTTGCTGAAAAGAGCATCGTTTGTCTGACTGCAGGTAAGAGCTTCACAATTTTTTCAATATCGCGAATGAAACCCATATCGAGCATACGATCAGCTTCATCGAGAACAAAAACTTCAAGTTGATCAAAGAGAACATGTCCTTCATTAATTAAATCGAGAAGACGTCCTGGAGTGGCAATCAAGATATCCACGCCTCTGACCATAGCTTCAACTTGGGGTTTCTGAGCAACTCCGCCGTAGATAACAGCGCTCTTAAGTCCTAGGCCTTTAGAATAAGTCTTAACATTGTCATTGATTTGGGCAGCAAGCTCTCTCGTCGGAGTTAAGATCAGCGATCTCATTCTTGCAGGCTTTGCCTTCTTCTTATCTGTAAAAAGTCGATTAATAATAGGTAATGAAAAAGCAGCAGTTTTTCCAGTCCCCGTTTGAGCTATACCTAAAAGGTCACGGCCATTTAAAAGATGGGGAATCGCTTGTTCTTGAATCGGGGTAGGGCTTGTATAGCCTTTGTTTGCCAGTGCTTCGAGAATAGTGGGGAGTAATGAAAACGAATTGAAATCAGTCATGATAAACCTTATTTTTTACTATCGTTACTACCTAATCCAAACAACGGTAGTAGCAATAAAAATAAAGCCTGTTCAGATGATGATAAGCCTTTGTCCCCTATCCCAATGAACATGTCAAGGTTCTACAAAATTACTTCATGATCTTGGTGAGAATGCTATTGAGTGAATTCGCGAACTTCTCTTTATCCTTAGGGCCAAAGACATCTGGGCCACTGGTTATAAGTCCACCTCCGTCTCGAAGCTCCTTCATAAAGTCGCGCATCGAAAGTCGCTCCCCTATATTATCTTCGGTATAAACCTCTCCTCGAGGATTAATCGCCAATGCCCCTTTTTCGACGATTAAAGCGGCAAGGGGAATATCGGCAGTAATGATCAAGTCACTTGGGTCTGCATGCTCAACAATATAGAAGTCGGCAATATTAGCACCTTTATCAACTTGAACTAAAGTAATTAAAGGACTAGGCGGAGTGAACATCTGAGAATTCGCCACCATGACAACTTTTAAATTGAGCCTCATTGAAGTTTTAAAAATCACTTCTTTAATCACTTTCGGGCAAGCATCAGCGTCAATCCAGATTTTCAAATAATGTCCTTTTCAGAGTATTCAATTTTAATATCTTGAGCTTCCAAAAGAGAAATCGCTTCAGGAAAGCTAAATCTAGCTTTTTTAAGTTTAGTGAACAAGGGATTAATAAAATAGTTCGAGCAATTGGTGAGATCGGCAGATTCGAGGTTTGCATTATTAAATTGCGCAAGACTTAAATCGGATCCTTTAAAACTAGCTTTCTGCAAATGAGATTCGGAAAAATCGCAATTGATTACTGAACAGTTTATAAATTTAAATCCATTAATTTTTAAACCCTGAAAGACTGAGTTATCAAGCTTACAGTGATCAAAAGCGATATCACTAATGGCTTGAGTTGTTGTCCAATTCAAACCTACCATTTTTGACTCTTTAAAGGTAACTTCTCGAAAAGTTGAAAATGAAATTTTAGCATTTGAAAGGTTACAATAGTTAAATTGGCATTCAACGAATTTACATCTCTTCAAATCTTGATTTTGAAAGTCAATTCCTTCGAAAGAACAATCAATGAATTCGCTTTCGACAAATTCAAATTCGTCGATATTCTTCACCGTTATTTTAAATTCATCATAGTAATTCATAAAGTACCAAGGAGGATGATAATGGAACCGACAACGATTAAAGCTCCACCAACAGCTGTATTCATTGTCATCTTTTCCCCCAGGAAAATCCAAGCCAATAAAATAGCAAAAGCCACACTGAGCTTATCGACAGGAGCAACTGATGAAGCTGGACCAAGTTGAAGGGCACGATAATAACAAAGCCAAGAAAATCCTGTACAAAGACCAGATAAAACTAAAAATGCAATCTGATGAGGTGTTAAATCTTTAAAGGTTGAAAATTTAAATTCACCAAAAATGAGCATGAGTGAAATAAAAATGAGTATAACCACAGTGCGAATAAAAGTTGCAAAATTGGAATCGATGCCTGTCACACCTATCTTTCCAAAGATGGCAGTTAATGCGGCGAAAAAAGCGGAAAGGAGGGCAAAGATTTTCCAACTACCAATTATCATATAGTTCTCTCTTTAAGACTGTACACTTCAAAGATACCTTAAATATAATAGGAATCCAAACACGAGAATCAGCTAATGACTTGTATACAATATCAAAATGTTTCAGAATTTTTAAAAGAGAATGAATCTCAATTATTGGAAAGAGAATCTGAAAATAATCTAATATTAGGATTGGCCGATGCTATTTCAAATGCAAAACGGCCCTTTGACAATACTCTCTTTCTTTCCCTGACGGAGGGAGGTCAGGCACTTCGTTCAAATGATGATCGTCCACTTGCCATAACTCAAATGAGTTCTGAGTCAATTAAAGAGCTTATCACTTATCTTCATTCTTTAAATACCAAACTCTCGGGTGTCGTTGGCCCTAAAGAAAGTGCCCTGATCTTTGCTCAAGAATGGACAAAGCAATTAGGAATAGGAAAGACGACGGCCATGGAGCAAGGTGTTTATGAACTTACAAAAGTCATTCCACCACTCAAACAAGTTGGTAAGCTTCATCAAGTTCAAGTTAAAGATCAAACGATTGCCCTTCAGATGATCAAAGGATTTGTTGAAGAATGTTTTCCTGAAGATAAACAACCCGAAAAGACAGCGCAAAAATCTTGGGAAATTCAAATTTTAAATAAAAGTCTTTTCTTTTGGAAAGATGAAAATGAACAAATTGTTTCGATGGCGGGTCGTAGTCGCGAATCCAAAAATGCAGCCTGCGTTTCTCTTGTCTATACTCCACCTGAGAAAAGAGGAAAAGGTTACGCAAGCCAAGTTGTTGCAGCCTTATCTCAGCAAATTCTCGATTCAGGAAAATCTAAGTGTAACCTTTTTACTGATTTAAAAAATCCAACATCAAACGCGATTTATCAGAAGATTGGCTATCAGTGGGTCTCTGAAAGTCGTCACATTAATTTCGTGAACTAAGTCTTTTTGCTCTAAATCTCATATTAAGAAGTTCAACAGTTAAAGAAAAGGCCATGGCGAAATATATATAACCTTTTGAAACGTGACCTCCCATTCCTTCTACAGTTAACATCACTCCGATTAACAAAAGAAATGATAGGGCCAATATTTTAATAGTTGGGTGCCTATCTACAAAATCTCCAATTCCCTTCGCACTGATCAACATAATGATCATCGATATCACCATGGCAGCTACCATGATCCCTATTTGAGAAGCCATACCGACAGCAGTTATTACGGAATCTAATGAGAAAACAATATCCAACACTAAAATTTGAAGGAGTATGCTTATGGCAGAAGCTTTTGCCTCCTTTTGTGCAATTTCAGACTCGGGCTCCCCCTCCACTTTATGATGAATTTCAAAGGTAGATTTACCGATAAGAAAAAGACCGCCTGCAAGCAAGATAAGACTGCGACCTGAAAATTCATATGAAGCTAATGAGAAAATGGGTTGAGTCAAACCCATAACCCATGAAATAGAAAACAAAAGACCCAATCTTAAAATCAAGGCGAGAGAAATTCCCAATTGTCGAACTTTGTCTCTATTTTCTTCACTTACTCTCGCCACGAGGATTGAGATAAAAACAATATTGTCGATACCAAGAACTGTTTCCATGGCAGTAAGAGTAAATAAAGCGATGATAGCATCAAAAGACATAACCAAACCCTGCCCCATATCTTATGGTTGATAGTTTCTCATCTCCAGAAAAACTGTGGTACTTTTGCATGAGATTGAAGGTCCATTTACCTCCGATAGGAGTCGAAAAGAAAACAATAGCTTTAAAACCACTTAAGTGAGAAATGCCTTCGCTACTAGAAAATTTTCTCTCATAAGTGAGACTTTTAGAAACAGAGAACTTGAAATAAACAGGTAATTTAAAAATGGCAAATGAACTTGCAAGTCCTGCTGTTAAATAAGAAACAAAATTAAGGTCGACAACTGAAATACTGGAGGATTCCAAAGTAGGGAGATTGAAAGTATTGAATCTTTCGTAATCAAAACCAAAATAATAAGAATTCTTACGTTTATATTCGTCGTATTGAAAATAGAGATTAAAGCCAATTTCGGGTTGTAAACTAACATTTTGATCAAAATTCGTAGAGGCCGTCTCAAGATGCGATAAATAGAGCGAAGACACCCATTGATAAGGCTTATTCTTAAATAAGTAATTATAGCCTATTCCAAAAGTATAAGGTGAATATTGTTTGAATTCAATTTTCACAGATTTGCTTTGATTGCTTTGTTGGAAAATTCCATTCGAAGCCATATAGAAAACATTAAGTTGATATTGTCTATTCCTTTTGACTACAACTTTTGTTCTATCTTTTCTCTTTATATATTCGGCAATTGCTTTCTTACTCGCCAATTTTTTTTCTAAATAGATATCAAAAGCTAATCCTGTCTCTAAGTAATTCCAATTTACGACGTTGGGATTTTGACTTTTCGTTTTGAGTATTGAAGGTGATTCATTTTTAAAATTGACGTTTTTATTGGTAAATTTATTTAAAACTTGGCCAAGAGTTGATTTTTCTTCAATTGAATAGCGAAAACGAAAGAAAGACTCTGAATGAGCATTCAAACTCAGAAAAATACTGAATATAGCAATACATAACGAAACAATTCTCATTAAAAGTATTTTACATGAATTCAATTGATAAAGAAGTGATAAAAATGATTTAGATGGGAAGAGTTTCTTAATTTAGTACAATATATATTGCAAAGAAGAGAAAAAGGCAAAAAGCAATTTGTCTTACTCTTTTCAAAGGCACATATTTTAATATTTTATCCCCCATAAAAACAGCAGGAACATTTGCAGCGAGCATTCCAAAGGTCGTCCCAATCGTAACTGCGACTGTGCTATGGTACTGCGCACCTAATGCGATTGTAGCGAGCTGAGTTTTATCTCCCATTTCGGCTATAAAAAAAAGGAAGAGGCTCGTGAGAAAAGCACCATACTTATTTTCTTGTTTAACCTCGTCTTCTTTATCAGGAATCAATATCCAAAAGCCAAAAACTAAAAAAACAAAAGAGAGAATCCATTTGTGATACTCAGCTGGAATAAAGTTAAAACTTGCCACTCCCACATATGAAGCGAGCCCATGATTTAATATAGTGGCTATCAATATCCCCAAAATAATAGGCCAAGGTTTTTTAAAGCGACTTGCAAGGACAAATGACAAGAGCTGTGTTTTATCACCTATTTCGGATACTGCAACCAAAGCAAATGAATTTAAAATAGCTTCCATAATTATTCGATTTCCTCAATGATTAGATGCTCAATCTCGATCTCATTCAGTATCTTCTCTCGGTAAAACATAGCTCCCTTAAGTGAATCAGACTTAACTACCAATTCACAGGCATGCGCACTCGGTGCAATTCTCCAAATATGTAAGTCGATTATTTCGACGTTATCATTAATAAAGATTTCAACGATTTTCGATTTTGATATCGCCTTTGAATTGCCATCTAAAAGCTCCCAACCAGTATCTTTACAAAGCTTGTACGCCCAACGCAAAATCACGACAGCACCAACAACTCCCATCACGGGGTCAGCCCATTGCCAATTTTTCCATTGCCCGAGCAATAGGGCGACAATCGCCAAAACTGAGGTCAAGGCATCTGCGATAACGTGGACGAGAGCACTGTGATGGTTGTGATCGTGAACGTGATCTTCAAGATGTTTGTGATCATCATCATGGTCATGATGGTGATCATCTTTTAAAATTAAAGCGCTTATCACGTTAACAATTAAGCCTACAACTGCGACACCGATGGCCGTTGTAAACTGAATCGTATTGGGATTCATGAGTCTCTCAACAGATTCAACGATCATTAAAAAAGCGACAAGTCCTAAAAGAATTGCACTTGTGTATCCCCCCAAGGGGACGAACTTCCCAGTTCCGAAATTAAATGAATGCTTAAACCTTGGGGAGCGGGCCATCCGATAGGCCATTACAGAAATACCTAGCGCTCCGACATGACTCCCCATATGCCAGCCATCAGCCAATAAAGCCATGGAGCCCGTGATGTGACCATAGGTAACTTCTACGATCATGGTTATAAAAGTAAGGATAACAACTAGAATTGTTTTCTTTTCATTTGAAGATATTTTTTCGTCTTGCAAAAGATAGTTGTGATCCTGAACCATAAAACCTCATCATCAAATGTGAAGATGAGATTTTATATAAAAAGATTTGAAAAGTATAATCTAGAGCTTGTGTTTGAGGTCTTTTCTCCACTTTGGATGATGAAAATGGAGACGGTGATCACAGCTATTACTTACAACTGATTCTTCGAAAGTAACTGAACCAATGCGTTCCCAGTCTTTCTGACCATTTGAAAGTTCTGAATTCGCAACAGAAATATCAAAAACAAGGTGGTTATTGTAGTTTTTAACATTCAATTCATCTCTGAAGTCTGATTTATTAATTGTCTGACCGGCACGGGCCTGAATCTTCATCCATTTTGGGGTAATAACTTTCCCCTCAGCATCCATTTCAGAGATTTCATACATCTGTCTCATTCCCGGATTTTCATCTGCTTTGCCAAAAGTTGAAGCCAGCTTTAATGCATAAGCTAGATTTTTAATAACTTCGAATGTTTTACTAACAGCAGGCTCATTAGTCATTGCGACGTCTGTATAGTGCTTTGCTTTTGTTCCTCCGAGATCATCAACTAAGAAAAAGTTGGCAGTTGGAACAAGTGACTCTTGATCAACTTCATCTTGTGAGAAGATTTTGCCGGCCAGTCCAAAAGCTCTAGTCTCACCTGCTTTCGTTGTGGACATGGCCGTACTTGCTCTCGCGATAATCATCGCTTTTGAACCATTTTTGAATAGACCTGAATAAATATTTTCTTGGTCAATTTCCCAAGTTCCTTTCAAACAGATTCCATTTGGGTGGGCCAGCTTGTTAAATTGTGGAAGGATATCAGAATGATCACTTAATGTTCTTTCTGCTGAGTTTTTAATTTTATTGACTCCAAACTCTACTAAACTTCCAAATGAAATTTTATTCTGTGGCTTCGCGTATGCATCACTAGTGACCTGTGCCCATACTGAATTGAAATTTGAACCAACATAAGTTTGTTCAGCAGACACGACTTGAGAAATAGAGAGTGTTGTTGCCAAGATACTCAAGGCGAGTGCTTTCTTCATTAAAAAGGTCCTTATAAAAGATTAATATGAAAGTACTCTAGGCCATATATAGTCAAAATTATAGGGACTTAGTAGAATTTACATTAGGCATTCATCATGTGTTCACTTTTAATTTTCTTTTGTTCAAAATAAGAAAAAACAACGGGAACGACAAAAAGAGTAAGTAATTCTACGGACATACCACCTAATGTAGGTATTGCCATAGGCTTCATCACTTCACTTCCTGTCGAAGTGGCCCACATCACAGGAACAAGCGCAACCACAGTGGTCGCTGTTGTCATAATAAGTGGACGAATTCTACGACTCCCGGCCTCTATGATGCATTCCTTGAGTTCACTCCAATTTTGGGGAGAATGAAGCTTAATTGCCTCTTGAAGATAGGTCATCATGACCACACCATCATCAACGGCGATTCCAAAAAGGGCAATAAACCCAACCCAAACAGCCACCGACGTATTAAATCCTCCAATCCATAAAAGCAGTAAACCACCAGCAAACGCAATGGGAACAGCTGAAAATATAATTGCCGAATTTCTTAAGTTTTTAATACCTAAATAAATGATCAGAAGATTAATAATTAAGGCCATCGGAACGAGAAAGAGCAATCGGTTTGTAGCTCGAACTTGGTTCTCATATTGACCTGCCCAAACAATCGAATAACCTTTTGGCAACTCAACCATCTTTTGTATGTGCTCTTGAGCTTCCTCTACGAAGCCAACGAGATCACGGTCTTTAACATTGAGAAGAACAACAGAGCGTAGCATTCCATTTTCAGATTGAATCGCAGCAGGTCCTGTTACGATTCGAACATCTGCAAGTTGCTCTAAAGGTATATGTTGACCCAAGGGACTTGGGACGAGAACTCTTTTGAGCTCATCGATACGATCACGCAACTCTTTTTTATATCGGACGCGAATAGGATAACGCTCGCGACCCTCATAAAACTGACCAATAGTCATACCACCAACTGCAGACTGTATTATTTGATTAACAACACCTGTATTAATGCCATAGCGACTGGCTGCAACTCTATCAATATCAAACTCGATGTAGGGCTTACCTGTGATTTTCTCTGAATATACACCATAGGCACCTTTAACTTTCTCAACTTCAGCCCCGACTTCAGCAGCAATTGACTCAAGAGTTTTTAAATCAGTTCCAAATATTTTGATACCAATTTGAGTTTTGATTCCAGTTGAAATCATTCCTATTCGAGTCTGAATTGGAAAGTCCCATGAGTTAACTAAGCCTGGTACTTGTAAGCTCTTATCCAACTCCTCCATGATGTCATAGATGGACTTGCCTTTAGGCCATTGTTCCTTAGGAACTAATTTAACAATCGTTTCAAACATGGCGACAGGCGCAGGATCAAGTGCCGTTTTTGCTCGGCCTAGTTTGCCAACTGCATGAACCACAAGAGGATGACTATTTAAAACTTTGTCAGTATAGGCTAAAAGCTCGCGAGCTTTAGTTAAGCTAATATCGGGTGTTGTCACTGGCATATAGAGGATATCGCCTTCATTTAACGATGGCATAAACTCTTTACCTAACTGATTGAGAGCAATTCCCCCTAGAAGAAGCAAAAGTAATGGGAACATTATAAATATTTTTCGATGGTCCAATATCCAAGTAAGTGTGGGTTTGTAGCGATCGATAATAAACATCGTCACAGCATTTTTTTCAATTGGCTTTAGCTTGCCTCTTAAAAAGTAAACAGAAAGTGCTGGAACTAAGATAATAGCGACGACGACTGATCCAAACATGGCCAATGTTTTTGCCCAAGCCAAGGGACCAAAAAGTTTTCCTTCACTTCCCTCTAATCCAAAGACAGGTAGAAATGTAACAATAGTTGTAAGAACTGCAGTCAAAATGGCAGGACCAATTTCTCTTGCCGACTTTACTATGATTTCAATTTTCTCTTCATTCTTTGCCTCAGGTTGAGATGCCAAATGAGCATAAATATTTTCGGTCATGATGATCCCCATATCGACCATCGAACCAATCGCAATAACTAACCCTGACAAACTCATTATATTTGAGTCGATACCAATGAGTTTCATAAGAATAAAACTGATCCCGACTCCAAAAGGTAATGTCAACGAAACTAAAATCGATGAGCGAAAATGCAGAAGAAAAAGTAAAATGACCACAACTGTGATTACGAGTTCCTCACGCAACGAAGAATAAACGGTTGAAAGGGTTCGCTGAATCAATTCCGTGCGATCATAGAAAGGGACGAGTTTTACACCTTTTGGTAGACCATTTTTAATGACATCAAGTCTTTTTTTAACACCCTCAATAACTTCTTGTGGGTTTTCACCATATCTCATAGTGACAACTCCACCAACCGACTCAACACCGTTTTTATCGAGATCGCCTCTTCGGAAACCAGGTCCCAGTCCGACAGTTGCAACATCTTTCACTCTTATAGGGGTTTTATTTTTTACTGCGATGACGACATTTTCGATATCGGCGAGAGACTTAAGAAAACCTTTACCTCGAACGATATACTCTCTATCACCGTCTTCAACAACTTCCGCACCAACATCGATATTACTTGATTTGATACTTTTAATAATGGCATCGAAGTGGACATCATAGGCAAATAGTTTTTTGGGATCAACATCAATTTGATATTCTTTAACAAAGCCACCAATACTGGCAACCTCACTCACTCCTTCAACTCCCTGAAGAAGATACTTTACGTAAAAATCTTGTAAAGATCTTAATTGAGCTAACGACTGAGGATGCTCTGCTCCTTTTTCATTTTCCAATGTGTACCAATAAACTTGACCGAGTCCGGTAGCGTCAGGTCCGATTTGAGGAGTAACACCTTCAGGAAGCTCACTTCCTAAAGAAGAAAGTTTTTCAAGAACGCGGCTTCGACTCCAGTAAAAATCGACATCATCTTTGAAAATGACATAAATTGTTGAAAAGCCAAATGCTGAAATACCTCTAATACTTTTAACGCCAGGGAGGCCTTGCAGAAGAATACTTAAGGGATAAGTCACTTGCTCTTCAATGTCTTTTGGAGATCGTCCCATCCACTCCGAATAAACAATTTGTTGATTTTCGCCAATATCTGGAATGGCATCAACTCTCGCAGTCTTTAAACTAAAGACGGAAAGTAAGCTGATGATAATGAATATCATCACGACAAAGACACGATTACGGATGGATAATTCGATTAGTTTCTGAATCATGTCAATTCCTAGTGTTGATGACCGCTTGATTTTTGAGTATTCATATCCTCATAGCCACCAAAGAGCTGTGCCTGAGCATCTAAAAGAAAATTCCCTTCAATGACAACATTATCGCCTTCAACTAAGCCATGCTTAATTTCGACATAGCCTTCTGACTCTTGACCAGTATGGATAATTTTTGCCTGAAAGGATTGGTCATCAACTTTTAGCCAAACGACTTTTCGTTTCCCAGTATCAATGACTGCACTTCTTGGAACGACGAGAGGTTCACCAGGAAGATCGAGAGACAAGGTCGCATCAGCAACCATTCCAGGCTTTAACGTTCCTTTTGAATTAGATATTGTCGTTCGAATTTTTAGTGTGCGAGATTTTTCTTCCAGTACCGGATTAATGAAATCGACTTCACCTTCTAAAATTTCTCCAGGCAAAGAAGAAAACTCAAGTTCCACTTTTTGCCCTAATTCAATTAAGGCTGCATCGTGCTCGTAAACATCCATCTCAACCCAAATTTCGGAAAGATCTGACAGCTCAAAAAAGTTTTGACCTTCTTTAAAATACTTACCCACTGTTGCATGTCGCTTCCGAACAATACCTGTGGCTGCTGAGTGAATAGTGATTTGCTTAGGAACGCTCTTTTCCTTAAACCATTTTTCAAATTGAAATTCTTTAATTCCCCACAAAAGAAGTCTTTCTTCACTTTGAGTAAGCATTTCCTTAAATTCACGACTTTTGCTTTTATTAAAGCTCTCTCTGGCCAAAAGGTATTCTTCTCCGGCCGTTATTAATTGGGGACTGTAGATATCAACGACTGGATCTCCAATCTTCACAAAGCTCCCAGTTGATTTCACATAAACCTTTTCTACTCTTCCATTAATACGAGCGGGAATACTACTTTCTTTTTCTTCCGATTGGAGTACCGAACCCAATAATCGTATTTTCTTTGCCATTTTCATTTTTGTGACGGGAAAGAAATCTGGATTAAAATGACTCAATTGGGCTTTTCGTAGTTTTACTTTGGCGATGATCTCAGCCGCACTGTCGCTTCCAGCGCTGCTAGAGGTAGGTCTTTGTTGATTTGCGCTATCTTCTTCAACCTCAACTTTTACTAAATTCATGTGACAGATTGGACATTTGCCAGGCTTATCCTCATGGACTTCTGGATGCATCGAGCAAGTGTAATAGCTGTTAGTCTTAGCTTCCATTGGTTTAACTTGCTCTGTTGGACTAGCTTCAGTTTTAACTTCTTTATTATTTTTCGTACAAGAACTTGAGACAGCAGCAACAACCAAAAGTAAAAAAAGGTGTTTATTCATAAAGAGACTCTCCATTCATATACTTCAGATTAATTAACTTAGAATCTCTCTGAGCTGTTAACATTGTCTTTTTCATAAGAATGCTTTGTAATTTTAACTCTGCTTGCAAAAGTTCCACATAAGTTGAATGACCAAGGCCATAGGATTTAGATGTGATTGTTCGAGAGTTTCTAGCAAACTTAATTGTTTTTGACTCTAGCAGATAAATTTCAGCTTTTATCTTTTCTATTTCTTTATGAAGCACGTCGAGATCACGCTTCTTTTTAAGTTCGTAATTTTCATATTCTCTTTGCGCCATTAACTTTTCTTCAGTCGCTTTGCCATGTTGAGAATATTTCTCGCTAGAGAAAGGGAGAGGAAAACTTACAGAGGCACCGACAAAGTCTCCTTTGCCATCGATATTTGATCTTTTCGTATAGCCTACTGACACCATTAAATCTGGAAGATAATTTTGCTTGGCCGCAGTAAGGCTTAATTCTTTTGCCGTCACTTTAGCTTTCATCGCAAGTTCTCTGTGGTCTCTTCGTTCTTGATCCTTTTTATTCAGGAGTGACCAGGGAACGGTATTAAAATCTAATTGTTGCCCTTCTCCTGTCAGATAATTCAATTGATCTGAAATTTGAGAGAGCTCATACTTTTTATTACTTAGCTCACTTTCAATTTCAGATTTTCGTATTTCAATTTCGAGAACAGCTTGTTGAGAGATTTTGCCATTGCCATATCTCTTTTTACTTACATCTAGTATTTTTGTGATCCAATCTAAATTCTCACTGAGAATCTCTTTCTCCTCTAGGGCCTTGCGTTTCATTATGGCCAATTCCCATAACGATTTAACTAACTCGATTGAATGATTAATGGCTTCGTAATGAACAGCTTGAGACATTGACTCTTGAGCGTCTCCTATATTTCCGTACTTAGTCGAAAGCGCTATTTTTTGAGACAATCCAAATTCAATTCCAGTCATTGGAGTTGTGTCGTTCTTTAATGTATCTTTTGGAAAGTTTCTTGCTGCAATTTGAAAACGAGGGTCTCCCCATGAGCTCGCCATACTCGCCTCTTCACTCATCGCTTTTGACTTCGCTTCGATTTGTGTCACTTCGACATGTTGTGATAAATTTTCAGCTATTTGTTTGAAGGTACCTGCTTGGGCAACTGTGATTGTAAAAAAGTTTAAAAGTAAGAGACCTTCAATTTTGAATCTGAAAAGCATAATTGTGCCCTTAATTGAATATGTTATTCGCAATACGTTTCACTAACGATTTTTGTGACATTTTAGTGTCACTTATTCAGTGGCATAATGCAATATTAAGGGCTTACATTTAAAATCAGCTTCGAATATGCCATCCACGTGGCCTGGCAAAAGCTAAAATACCGAGATAGGACAGAGTTGATCCCAATCCTGACTTATTTCGCCCCGACCAAGGGAGATAAGGACTGACTCGGTCGCAACAGTTGATATACGAAGTTCCTGAGTTTACTTGCGAAATGATCTTCTTGGCCCGTTCAATATCCTTTGAATAAACGGAGGCCGTAAGTCCATATTCACAATCATTCATCAGCTTAATTGCCTCTTGATCACTCTTTACTTTCATAAGGCCGATAACTGGACCAAAGGTCTCTTCTTTCATCACAAGCATTTCATGGTTAACGTTGGTCAATACCGTCGATTCAAAAAAGCTTCCATCGGCATTACCTTTTCTTCCACCTAGTTCAAGCTTTGCGCCTTTTTTAACTGCATCATCAACTTGTTTTTGCAAAAAATCCAAATGAGCTGATCTGGTTATCGCACCAGTTGTAAATGATTTAACTTCCTCAATAAAGAGCGGAACGAATTGATCATAAACTTTTTCATGAATATAAACTCTTTCAACGGCACAACAGCTTTGACCATTATTATAAAAGCATCCTTCTGCAACGGCTCCAGCAACTTGTTTTAAATCTTGCACATCTTCAGTGACATAAAGCGGATCTTTTCCTCCAAGCTCTAAGCCAACTGGAACTAATTTGGAAGCAACTCTCTCTGCAATATATTTTCCTGTTTTATAACTTCCCGTAAAAAAATAACCATCTAGAGGTAATTCAAGAAGTCTCTCACCTGCATGATAATCACCAACCACGACTTGAAAAAGACCTGATGGCAATCCAGCTTCTTTCAGTAGACGACCAATATTTAAGCCTGTCATAGTGGCAAACTCAGAGGGTTTATAGAGAACAGCGTTGCCAGCAATTAAAGCAGGAACAAAAACATTCACCCCTACTAGAAAGGGATAATTCCATGCTGAAATGTTAGCAATGACTCCAAGCGGATCAAAACTTAATTCTTCAGCTGTATTGCCCGCTGTATTTTGAAGTGAGGGACTCAACCATTTTTTGGCGTTCTCAATGAAGAACTGAATTCGACCTCTCGCTCCATTCACTTCATTTCGTGCTTCTTGTAACGGCTTTCCGACTTCATCAGAGAGGTCTTTCGCAAGAGATTCACATTCTTTTTCCAACAAAGCTGAAAACTGAGCAATGATCTTCAGTCGATCTTCTAGTTTTGAATGTTGCCAATCTTTTTGAGCATCTGAAGCCTTATTATATTTTTGATGAATTGTATCTTTACTATCTTCTTGGATTTCTTTTATCACTTGGTTATTGCTTGGGTTTACAATTTTCATTTAATCCTCGAAAGAAAGTAATCTAATAATGGTTTAGGATCAGCAACGATATCTTTTATAGAGTGTGAAAATTCTGGATGCCATTGGACTGCCATGACGAAATGATCTTCCTCTTCATAATGAAAAGCTTCAATCAATTGGTCTTCTGGGCAAATAGCGTCAACTTGAAGTTTAGCACCCAAGGTTTTAATTCCTTGGTGATGTACTGAATTAACAGTTATTTTTTTTGTCTTATAAATTTTTTCAAGCAAACTTCCAGATGTCATCTCAACTTCATGAAAAATTCTATCATAAAGCTCTGCATTTCGATGTTCTATTGGCGTTTTCTTTTGAATTTTTAAATCTTGAAAGAGCGTGCCTCCAAAATAAACATTGGCCAATTGAAACCCTCTGCAAATGGCGTAGATGGGCTTTTTATTCTTGAAAGCCCAATCCATGATTTTCAATTCGTATTGGTCGCGATGATAATCCCCTGGCCAACGCCCGTTCTCAATTCCTTCTTCACCGTAATTTCGAGGAGCAATATCAGCTCCTCCTTGAAAAACAAAAGCGTCCATTTCTTGTAAATACTGCTCTAGCTCTTCCCATGGTAGATCGGGAAGTAAAATGGGCATAACGCCCTTTCGTGAGAGGTAACGGCTCATATCATGTTCGAAATAAGTCAATGTTTTGTGCCCGAAGACAACTCGATTTGGGTCGGGATACATAAAGCAAGAAGTGACACCTAACTTAATCATGCTCTTCCTTACAAACTTTTTTGATAAATTGAGAGAAAGTCTGATTCTGAAACAGGTTTTTCATTGGAACCCCAGCATGGATCTTTAATCGCAAGGGCCGCAAGAGGCTTCAAATGGGACTGATCAATCTTTTGAGTAGATAATTGACTTGGTATATTTAACTTTTTATTTAACTGATTGATCCAATCGATGAAGCTATCGGCGGAAGCTTCTTTTAAACCTATTGTTTGAGCAATGGTGGCCATTCGCGAACTTGATACCGATTTATTAAATTCCATTCCATAAGGAAGCATAATGGCATTGGCCAATCCATGGTGCATATCTACAAGTGTTGAAAGAGGATGGGCCAGTGAATGAACAACTCCTAATCCTTTTTGAAATGCAGTCGCCCCCATAAGAGAGGCAATCATCATTTTTGATCGTGATTCTAGATCTGGTGAATGAGTCGCCATTTCTAAGCTTTGTGAAATGAGACGAATTCCTTCCAAGGCAATTCCATCACACATCGGAGAGAAGCCTTTTGCTAAATAGGCTTCAACATTGTGAGTAAGAGCATCCATACCTGTGGCGGCGGTAACAAAAGAAGGAAGTGCCATCGACAGCTGAGGATCAGCAAAAACTTTTCTGGCCATTAACTTTGGCGAAAATAAGATTTTTTTCTCATGAGTGACATCATCTGAAATAACTGTTGAACGCCCCACTTCGGAACCAGTTCCAGAAGTTGTGGGTACTGTAACAAAATAAGGAACTGCTTCAGTAACAAAACGATCTCCACCAGTAGCATCGTCATAATCAAAGAGATCACGATGATGATTGATGGCGAGTGCAATAGCGCGAGCAACATCCATGCTTGCTCCACCACCAAATCCAACTATGCAATCAGCTTTTGATTGATGATAAGTTTCAGCGCCCTTGAGCACATTGGATTTAACAGGATTCTTGGCGATATCGCTAAAGCTAGTAACATTGAGTCCAGCAGATTTGATCATCTCCGCGACTTCATGAAAAACTGGTAACTTCGCGAGTCCGGGATCTGAAACCAACAGAACATGCTTTAACCCTTGATCTTTAAGATGAGGGCCAAGTTCTGTAATCACTCCCGCTCCAAAGCGCACGAGTGTGGGAAAATTGTAATTATACTTCTGATTCCAATCGTAGTTCATAATATTTCAACCTCTAAAAAAAAGAGACACTAAACTATTTCAAAGTAACGTTTAAACTCCCAGTCAGTCACGGCCTTAGCGTGCTGCTTCCACTCCCACTCTCTTGTCTTAGTGAAGTGCTTTACAAATTCAGCTCCAAAAAGCTGCGTTGGTATTTCAGATTTAGACATTGCCTGAGTTGCCTCCCATAAATTGCGAGGAAGCACACCATTTGAAAAATCCTGATAGCCATTTCCTTCCGTCATTTTGCCAAGCTTTAAATTATTTTTAATCCCGTAGAGGCCTGAAGCTAACGCCGCGGCATGAGCGAGGTAGGGATTGGCATCAGAACCCACTACTCGAAGTTCAATTCTGGTTGACTTAGGGCTACCAGGTAAAGCGCGAATACACGTCGTTCTATTATCAATCCCCCAAGTCACAGTTGTTGGCGCCCAAGCTCCTTCTACGAGTCGTTTGAATGAATTAATTGTTGGCGCATACATTGGCAAAACATGAGGCATGCAATGTAATAGTCCTGCAATATAACTCTCCATTAATGGACTCATCTTTGTTTTACTTTTCTCATCATAAAAAAGATTGGATCTTTCGTCCCATAAACTTTGGTGAATATGTCCTGAGCACCCTGGTAAATTCTCACTAATTTTTGCCATAAATGTTGGCATAATATCGTAACGCAACCCTATTTCCTTCACGCCTGATTTGAAAAGGACCGCACGATCTGCAGATTCAAGAGCATCACCAAAAAGAATAGCTGCTTCAAGCACTCCTGGTCCCGTTTCAGTATGAAGCCCTTCAATGGGAACATTGAACTTAAACATCAAATCGTAAATATCGTTTAAGAAATCGGTATTTTTGGCCATTCGTAAAATGGAATAGCCGAACATGCCTGGAGTTAAGTGTTCTGGTTGATTGAAATTTTTCTCATGAAGGTTTTCAGCAGTTTCTTTAAAATTAAACCATTCAAATTCTTGGCCGAATGAAGGTTTGTATCCTAGGCTAAGCGATTCTTGTCTGATTTTTTTTAGTAAATTTCGAGGGCAAATTGAAATACCAAAATCACCAAGAAAAAAGGGAACGTCGTTATCCCAAGGAACTCTGCGATAGGTATCGAGATCAAGTTTTGCCACAGCATCCGGATAACCAGTATGCCAGCCCGTGAATTCCATTTCTTCATAGGAAAGATCATTTATATCCCATCCAAAAACGACGTCGCAAAAACCAAAGCCTCCTTCAAGGATTGAAATGAACTTATCTTTATGAAGATACTTTCCTCTTAAAACGCCATCGATATCCGTAATGGCCACTTTAACCTTGGGATTAGTTGACGTTTTCACTTCACTGATAATTTGTTCTTTGCTTAATTTCATTAAGAATTCCTAGCTGAATGAGTTTCTTTTATTCTAATGACGTTCTAGGAAAATCACACTGAGAAAATATTGTAATGGCCAATTTTTAAGGCAGTATATCAGCCTAACCTCAGTTTAGAATTCGGATAGTTAGACCCTAAGAGAGAAAAATGCCTAGATCTAGAACAAACGCTCTTAGGATAATATGTGTTCATGAAAAACTTAATCAAATTACTTTCATTTCTCTCTTTATTACTCCCTCTTACTCTTTGGGCAAAGGCAAATGTGATTTGCTCTTATGATGAAAGAGAAACAGAGACGACTTTCTTCTGTATGAATAAAGAGACAAAAAAACCAATGGACTATACTGTTCCATCAATTGCTCACAAGAGCGTACTCGATGATATTAGCGCTAATGGAGCTAGATTAGTAAAAATGGATGAGTATCTTGCTGAAGCTTCCCCTTATATGGTTCTTGATTTAGCTGAAGGACCAAATAAATCAATTCGTTCTTGTTGGATGTTTGAGAAAATTGCATTCACCGTAGACCAATTTAATGATCTTCCACCAAGCGATCCTGCCATCGATAGACTGAAATCTTTGGCCCAAGCCATGAAAGATGCAGGTGTTTGTAAAGTTCAAGTTCATAATGAAAATTACTTAAATATCGGAGTCACAAATAATGATGAATTGCTTCATCAGTTTTTATGTATCGCCAACAATGAATCGACCTTAGGAAAGGATAATATTGGTATAGGTGGAAGAGGGCCGTGGGGCATAAATCCTATTCACAATAATAAAAGAGAATCACTCTGCTATGGAACACAAGCGGTTGTTAGAGATGCTAATGGAAATGAAGATAAAGCTGACAAAAAGAGAAATAATCGACGCTATATGACTGATGCCGTAAGACTTGATAACGCGAAATGTGCTTTAAAACTTTACGAAGCTAATAATGGTCTTCGAGATTGGGGTAAAACTAAAAAATGGGGTTCAAATCGCCACTGCTCTAAAACCACTCGCGATCGTTTGCAATTTATGAAGCATTTAGGACCTCTAGGCTGTTGCTCTCAAGCCTGTATGGCAAGAGCTTCAAAAGTGAAAGGAGGCATGACTTATACTCCTACCACTCAAAATCCCTTAATGAGTCTGGCTCGAAATCCTTAAGACGGCCCTCCTCATCTCAAGCTTTTGTGATATAAAGCTTTATGATCAAATCCAATAATAGTTACTCTGAATTACCTGAAGCTTTTTTTAAAGAGATAATGCCTTCCAGTGCCATTTCTCCAGAGTTGCTGGCTTTTAATTCTCAGCTGGCAAAAGAGTTACAACTTGATTTAGAAAAATCAACTCCTTCTGAATTAGCAAAATTATTCTCTGGACTTGATCTCTTCCCAAATTCAAAACCCATTGCCCTCGCCTATGCTGGTCATCAGTTTGGGAATTTCGTTCCTCAACTAGGGGACGGACGAGCAGTTCTCCTTGGAGAAGTTATCTCAATTGAGGGAGAAAGATTTGATATCCAACTCAAAGGCTCTGGCCAAACCCCCTTCTCACGTCGAGGCGATGGTCGATCATCTTTAGGACCAGTCATTCGTGAATACATTGTCAGTGAGGCGATGAATGCTTTAGGAGTCCCCACGACTCGTGCCTTAGCTGCTGTTACCACTGGAGAGATGGTCTTTCGCGAGGAAGAATTACCAGGTGGAATTTTTACCAGAGTCGCATCAAGCCACTTGAGAATTGGAACCTTTCAGTACTTCGCTGCAAGACAAGATATTACAAACCTCAAAATTTTAGCTGACTATGCAATCGAGAGACATTATCCGGATTCAACTTACCTCTCATTTTTTGAAAAAGTTTGTCATAACCAAGCAAGACTTATCGCCCATTGGATGAGTATCGGATTTATTCACGGTGTAATGAATACGGATAATATGTCTATCTCAGGAGAGACCATAGATTACGGTCCCTGTGCTTTTATGGATATTTTTAAAGCTGATCAAGTTTATAGCTTTATTGATCGTCAGGGTCGTTATGCTTACAATAATCAGATTCAAATTGCTCAATGGAACCTTACACGATTGGCAGAATGCCTTATTCCTTTAATCGATGATGATTCACAAGAGGCCATCAAAAAACTGGAAGCAGTGCTCGCAACTCTACCGACCATTTTCGAAAATGAGTGGCTCAAAAAAATGAGATTAAAACTGGGACTACTCGATGAAATGGAAGAAGATGGTCCTCTGATCGTCGACTTCCTCAATGATCTTCAAGTACGAGGTCAAGATTTCACTAATAGCTTTAGAAATCTCTCATCTCAGTTGGAACAGAAAGATGCTTTCCCCATTTTGATGAGATGGCGCGAGCGAGTGCGCTCTCAATCTCTTTCAACTCAAGAAATCATTGATCATCTGGATGCCACAAATCCAGCCAATATTCCGCGAAACCATTTGATAGAGAAGGCCATCCAGTTAGGACTGACAGGTGACTACACACTCTTTAATAGGCTTAATGAAGTCTATCAAAGTCCTTTTACAATACAGAGTGGTTGTGAAGATTTACAAAAGCCACCAGAAGTCCATGAAATTATTCAAAATACGTTCTGCGGGACTTAGGAGAAAAAGTATAGAATCTCTTTTTTTTAAGCTTTATCAGTGCTAAATCACATTCTAATGAAAATGTTGATCCTTATTTCTTTTATCTTTTCTTCTGCACAGGCCTTTGAGATTCAATGCTCAACTCAGTTGGAAAATATTTTAATGGTGCTAAAGACTAGCGAGATGAGTAACAAAACATATCTTCTTTTTCTGAATGAAAAGGAAGTTGAAAAATACTATCCTCTTGGTTCAAATCAGTGGAGCAACAATTCAGAGTCTTTTGAATTTAGTGATCAAGACACCACAATTCATATCAATAAAAATGAAATGAAAGGTCAAATTATTTCGAACGGATTTATTTTTAGAAATGAATCAATGATTCAACTTTCAGAATGCGTTGAATATCCTTAGCCTCTTCCCGCTTCCATAATATTCTTAAGCCGCAATTCTTTGATCTCAACGTTGATTTCTTGAGTTTCTTTGGCATTCTCACGCCACTTATCTCTTTCTTCAGCTGACAATGTACTTTTTTTAGCAGCAAATGATTTATGCTGTTTTTTTAAGACGACCAAACGTTTTTTAAGTTTTTCCATTTGAAGCTTATCTTTTGGACTTAAAAACTCACCATCTTCCATTTTTACTCTCTAAATTTGATAAAGGCTTAAGGCGACACCATATTCGCGTTCATTCTTGCTTATATGATGAATGATCTCTCTGGTAAATGATTTAAATCCTAATTCTGATGACCACATTCTTTGCTCGTCAGCAGAAAAACCAAAATGCTTAACTCCCATCCCTTTGTTATCGGGGTGAAAAGAGCCATCTTCTTGGTCCAGGTCAATAACAAAAATTTGTCCTTCAGGATTAAGCAGACCTTTCAAAATACCAAGGGCCTTAAGAGGTTGATCTAAATGGTGAAAAGCCATTGCTGAAACGACAACGTCAAATCGACCAATATCTTTTGGAAGTGATTCCGTTTCAATATTAAGGGCAAATGACCTCACTGAATTTAAATGAGTGAACTTTGATTTAAATTGATCAAGCATTTCTAAAGTAGGATCAATTCCAACTAAATTAGAAATTTTACTCTCCAGGAACTGACTCAACAGCCCTGTTCCGCAACCAAAATCGAGAAGACTGAGATTACCTCTTTGCAGGTGCTTCTCTATGCTCTCGGCAAAAACCTTATTGCGATTTATTGTCGGCCCTTGGTCCCAAGTTTTAGCTGCTTCTTTAAAATGATTCATTAATTCCCCGTAAACAGAAGCTCTGAGCAAGTTTTCATTGAGCTTTGAGCGCGATCTTTATAATTGTCTTCCATATAAACCATTTTCGATGGACCAACAGAATCCATAGTGAGTTCATAAGCAGCTGCTCCAACTGAAGTAGTATTGACGCTGCTTAAAATTTCTTTTTTAGGACGAACTGTACCTTTGCTTTCATCAACAATCGCCAAGTGAGAAAAAGTTCTGGTCTGGGCATGAAAAGGAACTTCAATTTCAACATTCTCATTCAAAGGATGGTGTTCATTGTTAGTAAAAGTTACGCCTTTAATGACAACCTTACAGGCATTCCCGTTTTGATCAGTTCCCATATAGGTTCCAATTTCAAAATGGGCGAAAACGCTAGCTGATAAAAAAATGGCAAGTGTCATCACAGTAAGTTTCATAAATTCCCCTAAGTTGATTGAAGAGTCATTATTTAAACCTATCTTCAAATTGTTTGAACACAAAAAAGCGCAGTCGACACACCGAAGCATCTCCTCATTTGACCTCTTGATTCCAATTTTCTAACCTATATTTAACTAATTCAGAGGTCTTATGAAAAAATTACTTTTAATAGCGACATTATTTCTTCTTTTTACTTCTCAAGCTTTTTCCAAAGTAGATCTCAATTGGCTCAATCAAAATTACTGCTCAAAATTAATCGAGGCCGGTGCTCAAAGTGGATATTATAAGATAAATGATGTTCTTCATTATAAAACTAATCAAGAAGACTATTTTCTTCAAAGAACGAACGGGAAATATTCTTTATCAAACCTTAGCCTTTCACCTAACCCAGCTCCAGTCAGAGACTTCGTTGTTGTTGAAGACAAAGTTTACTTGGCTACAAGCAAAGGTCTTTTTGAATATGATCTATTAACTGGAAAACTATTGGCGCAAGTAAATCGACCAGAGCCGCACACAGCTCCGCGAGGCCTCTATTTTCAAGCATCGACAAATCGACTTTATATGGCCAACGAAGCCATGGGATTATCATTTTTTGACTTGGCCACGAGAAAAATAGTTTTCGTAGACGATCTACAATCAGTGAACTCCAACGGTCAGCAATCTCTTTCGATTGCTGTGGTAGGCGACAACGAAGACCACTTATTTATTGCCATGACTGGAAATACCGAAAAAGGTTTTAATGGTGTTATTGTTTTCGATCCCCAAACCAATCAACTTGTTTCAAGTAGCGAATACAATCGTCGCACGGCCGGAGTCATTGATCCTTACGCCTCTATATATGAACTTAATGGAGTAATCACTCTCAACAACGGAGGATGGATTCATCATGTAAAGAAGTCAGAGCTTCTTACTAAAAAAGTGATCAAACCAACTTGGCAAGCTCTTCCCCATCAGCAGAATAATTATCAACAATACGTGATGATTGAAGGTGATCTTATTTTTGAAGATGGTCAAATCAAAGGCTGTGGAAAAATCTACGACCGCAATAGCGGACAGCTGACAGGCATGGCGGTTTCGACTAAATAATTAGCGAACCGTACACTCCGCAAAATATTGCTTATTATTATAAATTAAATAGGAGTTGCCACTTGGACGTGGGTGATTGGCGGCAATTGATAAGAATTGAAATTCTGATGTATTCAGTGGACGAAGCTCTGCGAGGTAGACTTGTTTGCTATCAATCGAAGCTAACTGATAAAGTCCGGTTGTATCAATATGTTTTCTCTCATGTATAACTGCGCCTGATTCAACAATTTTAAAATCGATAAACGCATCAATATAAGTACTTCCCGACTCTTCAAGTTCACCCGACATTTCAAATTGATCAGGGCCCCAACCTTTACAGTTCAGAGTTAAATCTCCTCCTGCATAGAGAGAAGAACTCAGAAGTAAAAAAGGAATTAAATATTTCATAAATTTAGCTTAAGACAAATAAAGCTAATCGAAAAGACTTTTGATAAAGTCCTTTTTAACAGTTAATTTTGGCACAGGCATTGGAAACCAAGCTCTTACATCTTCTTCCAGACCAATCCCATGCATGAAATTGTAAACGGCCTTGCGCAGCCCCTCTCCTAGCTGATCGTGATCTGTTTGCACCTTATCGTTATAATAAATTGTATTTTTGGCAAATAATCCAGTTGCTGGAGTTTCAATTGGGATCAATTCAATTCCATACTTTTCAGGATTAAGACCAACCGGACTGTGGGCGGTACACATAAATCGATGCCAGTAAGCCGATTGAATGCAATCATTTTCAAAAAGCTGTCGCACAATTTCTAAGCTATCAACCGTTTCTTGTACCGTCTGAGAAGGAAAGCCATACATTAAATAAGCATGAACATAAATACCATTTTCAGTAAAGGCCTTTGTAACCTTCGCTACTTGTTCAATTGAAACACCTTTATCAATTAATTTTAAAATTCGAGGACTCGCGACTTCCAGTCCTCCAGTGACAGCGACACAACCTGCTTCGGCCATAAGAGCGGCAATTTGTTCGAAATTTTTATCAAATCGAAGATTTCCCCACCATGAAATTTTTAAATCCTTCTCTATCAATTTCTCACTAAGACTTTTCACCAAAGCCGGAGGGGCTGCCTCATCGACGAAATGAAATCCTGTCTGTTTTGTTTCATTTACTAGTCTCTCAATACTCGCCACCATCGTCTCTACTTGAGTTGGCTCGTAGCGACCAATGTAATCAAGACTGACATCACAAAAGGTACACTTTTTCCAATAACAACCATGAGCGAGAATCAATTTATTCCAGCGAAAGTCTGACCACATTCGGTACATAGGATTAGGCATTTCTAACATTGGAATATAACGATCGCTGTTAAGACCGTCATATGTAGGACCCGAGAGCGATTTGAAAGCGACATCAGCTTTTTTTGCATTGCTCTTAATAATTTGGCCTTCTTTTACAAACCAAGTTCGAGAGAGTTCACTCTCTGTTGTTTGATCTCTTAAAAAAGTGAGAAGTTTTAAAAAAGGCATTTCTCCATTATCAAAAAGCAGATAATCAATAAATTCAAAAAAACGAATATCTGAAAGCTCTCTCAGCTCCGTATTAACAAATCCTCCACCTGCAACAGTGATGAATTGAGGATTTTTTTGTTTTAAATACTTGGCCGTTTTTAAAGCACCGTATACATTTCCCGGAAATGGAAGAGTAAAACCAACTATTGTAGGTTGAGTTTCATCGACATAGGAGTCTACGCATTCAAACATCAATTGATCTACCAATGTTTCATTCTTGAGAGCATGATACAGAGGCGTAAAAGAAGCTTGAGAAGAAGCCAATGACTCTCCATAGCGAGAAAATTCAAATCGTTCATCAATCGAGTTTTTGATGAGATCCGCAAGATCATCGAGATAAAGACTTGCTAAATACTTGGCCTTATCTTGAAGTCCCATTTCTCCAAAAAGCGCAGAGATTTCATCTTCATGATCATCTAAAGGAATAAAACGCGGCCCCTCTGGCAAAAGCATTCGCTTGGCGATTCGAAGGGCGAGAGTTGGGTCTTTACCTTGAAGATAAGTAATCACAGAATCAATCGTGTTGAGATAATCTGGAAAGGCGCTAATAAAGTATTCTTCTATCTCTGTTGGTTTTTTAATTTTGATCAATTTTTTTTGAATTCGCTCTAGGCCCTTGCGACTTAAAAGCTTGTGGAACAGATCGATGCCCAAATCCCTCTGTTCAACTTCAAATCCTTGCTCCCGTAAAAATTGAGTCAAGTACGCCGTCGAGGGATAGGGCGTATTCACCTGGGTCATAGGAGGAATAATGAGCAATAATTTCATGAGATTTTTTACCTGAGCTGTCAGGCATAAGCCAGTCTAAGCTCTTGATATGTATAAAAAATACAGTAATTATGGCTTAATCGTTGTTCCACATCATACGTAAATCAGTAGCCGAGCCATTAAAGACGTTAACGTCCATATCGCTCGAGGTTCCTGGTACGTTGTAAAGACATGATCCGGTCTTAGTACAATTGATCTCACTTGAGAATTGCCAAAGGAAATAATTGTCCCAAATCCCCACTGGGAAATCAGTCACACTCGATTTAAAGCGAGCATACCAGAGCTTGGCCTGAGGAAAGAGCGGATTACTTTTAAGCAATTGATTTACTTTCTGAGTAGTTGAATGATTGGCATAAACCACAGGGATACGACCTGTTTGCTCATAGACATAATCCATAAAGACTACCGCTTCATCAATACTCATAAAACTACTTGAAGCTGTATCCTCAAGGTCGAGAACCATTAAAGCGTCAGGGTCATTGCCCACTAGAGAAAGGAAAAGATCCGCTTGCTTAATAGTGTCACCTCTTCTTCCAAGATGGTAGGCACCCCAAAGGTATCCTCTTTCACTAGCGATAGCTCTTCTCGCCTTGTATTGCTTATCAACGGTTAGACCGATACTCGATCGATGGATAACGCCAACCATTTTCTTATCAGTCGCCATTTTATCCCAATCAATTCCATTAAGTTCATAGGCATCAATGACAATTGAAGTATCGCTTCTCTTCCAAGGTTGGTTCCAAGGATCGCCTCCAGTAATTGGAGTTGGACTTGGAGGAGTTGGATCTTGATTTACTGGAGGTGGAGTTACTGTTCCCCCATCACTTCCAGAATTTGGATCGGTACAACTTGCTTTATCACCAGTCGTCGCGGCTCCAGTTGTTACTGTTCCACCAGACTTGGCGCAAGGATCCTGTGGCACACATGACAGTGCAGAAAATGTGAGAACAAACATTGAAACTTTTAATAATGAAATCTTCTTCATGCCGTACTGATCGGCATCTTGGAAGTTTACTTAAGATTCAGAAGAGAAATTCGTCTAAGTGTCTTTTGGCAAATAGACGACTGAAAAATACAGGTTTGATAATTCATTACAAATTGCAGGTTTAGTCACTCTAGGATTAATTTCAATATTTCCTTTTGAGATCTCTTCATGGAACTCAATAACAGTTCATTCAATAATACTTGTTCTTTGGCCATCGATCAGAAGCTGGACTCGTCCATTATTTTTTCCTGACCAAGAAATAAATCCTGATGAAAATCTATCATTAAAAAGAATCGCCTACACTAGCCAATCCAGACATCGCCAGTAGCAATGCTCGAAATTCAGAATCTAGTTTCAGATTGAGCTTGGAACAAAAAATTTGGTCAAAAAAGAAAACATCTTACGACGCATTGTTCACAAAACAAAAATGGAGCGAATGTATAACCAAAAAGTGAACAAAATGTGGTTTAATTACCGCATGTCTCGTTGGTCTCAACTTTTTATTAGCTGGCTCATCAGCCTCGTGGCTACTTTAGGTAGCCTGTTTTTTAGCGAGGTCATGGGTTTTCCTCCATGTATTCTTTGTTGGTACCAAAGAATTTGTATGTACCCACTCGTTCTCATTTTTTTCACTTCACTCTTTGATCAAAACAGCACAGTCATTCGCTATACTTTAAGTTTAAGCATCCTTGGCTGGATCATTGCCGCCTACCATAATTTAATTTATTGGGGTGTCATTCCTGAGAATTTATCCCCCTGCCAAGCTGGTCTTTCTTGTGCTGATGTCAATATTGAATGGTTGGGATTTATCACAATTCCCTTTTTATCACTTACTGCATTTACCCTAATCAACATTATAAGTTTTTTAATTTTGAGGAATAAAGAAGCATGAACAATCAGAAAAAAATTATCCTTTTCTCAACTCTCTTAAGCATTATCCTTATTTTTTTCGTGGCGAAATTTTACTATCAAACACGACATACGGAGAGCATGAATGATCTTGCTCAAGATCAGAGTCAAGTTTATGTAAGACCTCATTCACCTACGATGGGACCAGATTCAGCAAAGGTAACTCTGGTAGAGTTTCTTGATCCTGAGTGCGAAAGCTGTAGGGCGTTTTATCCCTACGTCAAAAAAATCATGGCAGAATTTCCGAATCAAGTTAAATTAGTCGTTCGCTACAAGGCCTATCACGGTAACTCAAAGTATGTGATCTCAATTCTTGAAGCTGCTCGCAAACAAAGTAAGTTTTGGGAAGTCTTAGAAGTCGCATTTTATTATCAGCCAGAATGGGGAGATCACCACAATCCTCAAATTGATATTTTATGGAAATATCTAGCCGAGAGCGGAGCTGACATTGAAAAACTTAAAGTCGATATGCAGGATCCAGCAATTGCCGATGTGATTCAGCAAGATGAGCTTGATAGCGTCACTCTCAATGTAAGAGGTACCCCAAGCTTCTTCATCAACGGAATTCCACTTCGCGAATTTGATCCAGAAGTTTTAAGGAAGCAAATACAAGAGCAACTTTAAAGCAATATTTGATCTTCAAATGCTGTCAATTGCTGGATTGAAGTTATTCGCTATTAGTCTTTAGTCGCGCAGGGAAGTAGATAATTACCGATGGCCCGATAAAGTGGTTTCCCATCAGGTGTAAAACTTTGCTCGACAGTAAATCCTATCGCGACAATGCTCCCTTTTCTGATTTGCCTTTCGATTTCATTCATCGCCATACCATTACCAGATCCAGAACTACCACAATGGATTTGATATCGATTGGCCAAAGTTCTTGCTTCTTCTCTCGAAATAGAACCTGATTTGAACATTTGATTCACTTTTACTGCTCCTTCTATAGCATCCTCTTTGCTTTCAAAAAGAGGAGTGGCAAGAGAAGCAGGCTTAAACTCGACTTTAAGCTTTCTTTCACTATCGACAACGATGCTTCGAGGAGTTTTTCCATAAGAAAAGGATTGCCTTGCAACTCCAAAGAGATCACCTACATTAATTTGATCAATTGAAATCACTTTTCCAGATGCTCCACCAGTTAATCCATTCCCTTGGGCATAAGATTCTTGGCCAAAATATCCTGTCAAAACAACAACAATTAAGACTTTCAAGATTCCAACTAAATTCTGCGCAATCACTCTAATTCCCCCGGTCACACGTGGCTTTTCATTATTCTTAATAATGGCCACCATCTTTTTAGTATATTCAATATTTAATTTTTTTAGTTCTTCGTAGCCTTCTTGACTAACATCAGTGATGTCAAAATGGAATTCACCTCGAAAATCTTCGTTCTTCACTTTGCGTTTAAATATTTCAAAGATTCCCGACATAAGACCAAATGAATTTTCTGGATTTAAAGCATGCGGTAATTTGTCCTGAATAATATAATAGCGATCGCATTCCTTTCGAACTAACCCTGAAGACATGAGAAAATCAATTTGTTCTAAGCCATATTCGCCATAGTTTTTAAGTATTCCGTTCCACGAAAAACCTTTCTCTTTCATCAGAGAAATATCTAAAAAAAGATCCGTTAATATAGGATTTGAAGTCAAATGATCGCAGATATTCTTTTGTAAGCGAAACTCAGTTCGTTCCTTTTTCAAGTCTTCAAAGATTTTGGCACTTTCTTCGCCTTCGGTCTTTCTTGCTTCAAGCCACTTTTGTCTTTCAGTAAGTTCAACACCAGCTTCTCTTAAAATTTTTAACCCAAGCTCTAAACCAGCCTTTTTCTTACCGCTTTTAATTTGTGATAATAAAGGAGTTGAAACTCCCCAGCGGCTAGCAATCTGTCCCATGCTCAACTTGGTCGAACCGAGGTACTTATTTAGACTTTCTGAAATAATTTGTTCCATTACTTATACCTATCACGTTTTGAAGTTTACTAAGCCCTTAAGGACTCCATTTACAGTGAGTGACTATTTATTTGACACTCAAGTCCTCGTATTCAATTAGCAACTTCTAGCTAAAAACCTAATTTCAAGCTAGCCTAAGCCTCTCACTCACCATCATTTCGTTAACCAAAGGTAAATACATAAACTGCTGAAATCTCATGAGCTCTATCCTCATGAACCTTAACAGAGGCCTTATTGTTAACCTCAAGTAAAGAAAGGCCCAAGTGAATGCTTGGGCCTTTGAGAGAGGGAGAGAGATACAAAAACGTTAACTAAAGAGCGGCTTCACATTGAGGGATATCGAAATCAAGTTCGAAAAGGAAGTCGCCATTGAAACGTCTTTCGTAGTTAGGGTGATTTTCACCAACTTTCTTAATGATATTGAAAGTGAATGAAGTTCTCTTTGTAGCGTTAAATGTTTTGAACACAGAGCAATTTGGGTAGTCATCTTTGAAACGGTCATCATCATGAGTTCTTCTCCACTCACGTGATTCTATATCAGTAAGTTTTGCACATGTTTGTTGCTTATACTTAATAGGTGCTTTTCCGGTCGCCAAAACTGTTTTAGAACAAACTCTTTCATCGCGATCATAACAAGGAAATGTTTGGTCTCGATTATTACATTGCGCCCGAGATAATGGCTTATAACCCCATTCAGCACATGTGCTAATGGGCTTAATTGTTCTCACTTCATTGTCCTCTTGGCAGACGTTTATGATTTTCACATAATGAGTTTGATACCCAGTCGAAACGCCAGTATTTGGAATTCCTTCTTGTTCAGAAATTTTGTCTTGAATAATGTAGCGAGAATTCCAGTAATCGGTGAGTTCGCCGCCAGCTCCACTATCAGCATGTGCCCCAAGTGAAATTAAACCAATTAACATTGTAAACATCATTTTCTTCATCTTAAACCTCCAAAAAGTTTGAGCGTAATTGCTCGTCCCCGTTTTTTTCAATGAACGTTTTATAGAAAGAAAATTCTCCTTTTTCTTCTTCTTTGAAGCTTTGGAATGCGATTTTGTTAACTAAGCGTTAATGATCTAAACAATTAAAAAAATGATAGCAAAGCTATTTCAAACTTTTTAAATGCTGCTTGAGTCATATTTTTTTAACCAATTGGTTAACATATCTTGTTCGTTTAATGTCCTTAGTCTAATATTCGCTTATGGATAAACAGACGATTGAGCGCTACCAACAAGATGCGCATGTTTTTATCGACAACTATAAAAGCGTAAAACCGAGAAGAGTTTACGAACTCATTGCGACTTTTTTTCATCCCAAGGAGCTCACATTAGATATCGGTTGCGCCAGTGGACGAGATCTTGCTTATCTTTCAGGATCAGGCTTCATCGTTGAAGGTATGGATCCAGTGCCTGCCTTTGTTGAACATTGTCGGCACTTTTTGGAAGGTGTCCCCATTTATCAAGATGCTCTTCCTGGATTAGAATCACAAACAACAGATAATAAATTTAGTAATTTGCTTTTATGTGCAGTGCTAATGCACATTCCTCAAGAACATTTACATGAATCAGTCTTTAATATCATTCGTATTACTCGCCCAGGTGGAAGAATCTTTTTAAGCATAAGAAAACCAAGACCTGATCACACCGATGATTTGATAAGAGAACATGATGAGCGACTCTATAATTATATAAAGCCAAAGATACTCATTCAACTGTTCGAACAATTAGGTGCTAGATTAAAATTTCACGAAGAACAAATTGAATCCGCTCGATCTGGAATTATTTGGGACAACTTTGTCTTTGAAAAAAATTTGTCAGACAATAAGATTTTAAAGCTCAATTCTCAACTCGTATTCACGAAAGATATAAAGAAATGTGTGGAGTTTTATCAATCTGTCCTCGGTTACCCCCCAATTGAGCAAGACGAATTCTTTGCCTCTTTTCAGATCGGTGACTCTTTTCTTAATTTTCACCCTGCTGATGAAAAATCCCCAACATCGACAGGTGGAAGTATCGGTTATTGGCTTGTTGAAGACTTATTAAATGCGATTGAACCCTTTTTGAAAAAGGGTGCAGCTCTTTATCGAGGGCCTCTATCAATAAATGACTATTTTGGAATATGCCAGCTCATAGATCCAATGGGACATGTCATAGGATTCGAAGGAAAGTATCTCAAAAAAGTCTAGTCAGGCTTTTCAATTTTTCCATTTGGGTATTTTGCAAATCTTTCGATTTTTTCCCCATGGATCATATCTGATCTCGACCAAGGCCACCCACCAAATTGCGTTTTCTGATAATCATTAAAGGTTTGTACTATTTCTTCCCGAGTATTCATCACAAAAGGGCCGTGTTGAAAAACTGGCTCTCCAATGGGACAAGCTTCTAAAATAAGAAATTCAATTTCTTCTTCAAGACTTTGAACCATTAATGATTCTTTTGAATTCAAAAATAGCGCCTGCTTACCAGAAATGACTTCATTGTTTACCTTGAATTTATCTGCTACGAAAAAATAGAGACTACGGTTCGTCGCGTTCTTAGATTCTGAGTAATTAAATGTTGTACCGGCCTTCATTTTCACTAAAAGAATTTGTACTTCATTATTTAAATCAGAGGCCCAGCTATTTTGAGGAGCTTGATAATAGGATTGGTTGTCATAGTTTCCGCAAATGAGACTTACTTCTATTCCCTCTTTTTCTATTTTAGGAATTTGATTGGCCCATAACATTTTAAAATCGGCTGGAACCATTTTACTTTTGCGTGGTAGGTTGAGCCAAATTTGAAAGAGTTCTAAGGTATTTTCGCGATCTTGATGTAGCAAGGGAAACATTTCTGAATGTTGCACACCTGCCCCTGCTGTCATCCATTGAACATCTCCTTCCCCATAGCGCCCTGCAGCCCCGAGAGAGTCGGCGTGATCAACGTAGCCCTTTCTCACAATAGTTATCGTTTCAAATCCACGATGAGGATGAACTGGAAATCCAGGAATTTCTCGACCATGGTAAAGGCGAAAGCCATCCTTTATTTCAAAGTCTTGCCCCATGTTTCTCCCGCCAAAATGGTGGCCATCTAATCCCAAATTTTGGTTCCCTCGAGGGTAATAATCATAATGATGAACACAAAAGAGAAAGGGTTCTTGAGTTGGCCATTGGAAGTCAATCGGAGTTGTTTTCATGCTAAAAAAGTACCAATTAGCATTTTTTTTGGCCAGACACTCTTGTCTTTTTAGACACTTAAAGTGAAATATCAAGCGAATGCCTAACTTTATCTTTAGACGAGTACTTTCTTTTCTGAGACAATGGCGAAAACTCAAACAAGGATTTGTTAAATGTCAGAAGAAAAAGGATTGAAAAAACCAGTTCAACTTCAACCAGAGCTCGCAAAAATGCTCGGTGCAACAGAGCTTCCACGTACTGAAATCACTAAGAAACTTTGGGACTATATCAAGTCAAAGAAACTTCAGACGAAAACTCCAAACGGAAAACCTGAAGATGGTGGCAAGTATATCGTGGCCGATTCAGTTTTACTTCCAATTTTTCAAAAAACAAAATCAACGAGTAAGACAGGTAAAGTAACTGACCTTACTAAATTGAAGGAAGGCGAAACTATCGACATGATGCAAATGGCAGCTGTTGTTGGTGCGAACATTAAAGCTTAATTTTAAATTAATAATTTATTAATTAATGAAAGCCACTCAATGAGTGGCTTTTTTTTATCATACCAAACCATAGTGCCGAGAATAATTAGGCAAACAATTGCAATGAATACTCTTTAAAAGTTTCCTGCTTAGAGCTTTCGAATACTAACACCTACTCGATCGCTATCATTACTTAGATACATCATACCATCTTGTATCAAACAATTTAAATTCATCGTTTTGGATACGAGCACATCGAGAGGGCCATTTTCCTCAACATTAAATGCATATACTTCTAACTTCTCATTATTTTCAAATGGTTCTTTTATCTTGTCGAACCACTCTTGGGTTTTATTTGGGTGGTAAGCAAATATTTTCACATTTAATGATTTCCCAAGGGCCTGCTTAATTCTTTTTGCTTCAGGTAGACCTAGCTCAATCCATTGGAGTATATCTCCACCATAACTTTTCATCCAAAGTTCAGGCTCATCCACATCACTTAAGCCTTTGGTAAATTCTAACTTTTCATCAGCACAATAGGCAAAGGCAAGCAAACGAAACATCATTCGAGACTCATTTTCAGATGGATGTTTGGCCATGGTGAGATTAAAGTCGCCGTATTGATGGGTATTAAGATTTGAGAGATTCAAGTTAACTTTATAAATCGAAGCACCTAACGCCATTTCTTACTTCTCTTTATTGGCAAATCGCCAAGCAAGGATATGGCTTTTCTTTTTTCCATGTTCCATTTCGATCGTGCGTGATTCGACATTCTTCATTTGTTGGAGTTTTTCATTTAAAGGCATCAGATGTTCTTTGTTTGAAACCAAGGTCGTAAACCAGCCTACACGACTGGAGAAATCGCAGCTCTCATCAATCATTTGATTAATAAAAGCCAACTCTCCACCAGCTGTCCAAAGTTCACTTTGCTGTCCACCAAAATTATCAGGTCTTCTATTTTGTGCAACAAAATGACCTTTCTTTTCTTTATTTTGATTTAAATTTCTAATTTTTTGGTCAGCCGCTAAATTGGCTTCTTCCAGAGATGAGTAGAATGGAGGATTGCAAATTGTGAAATCAAACTTTTCGTCGCTTTTTATCATGTCTTTCAAAGGGGAATTTTGATTTTTTTGGAAACGAATTTTAATATTCTTTTGAAGAGTTGATTTAAGCTCAATATTTTTCTTCGCTTGAGTTACAGCGTTTGAATCGGTATCTGTTCCAACGAATCTCCAACCATAAACACTGTTGCCGAGGATAGCATAGATACAACTTGCCCCTGTTCCGATATCGAGACCTTTAACATTAGTTCCAACCGGAACAACTCCCCCATTAGCTTCAGCCAAAAGATCCGCAACATAGTGAATGTAATCGACTCGTCCTGGAATAGGCGGACATAAATTGCCCTTTGGAATATTCCAATTCTCCACCTGATAAAACTCTTTCAGCAAAGACTGGTTAAGAGCTAAAACAGCTCTTGGATCACCAAAATCAATTGAGAGATCATTGTATTGATTTGGTTTTACGAACTCTCCAAGTTGAGGAAAGCTAGAAACTAATTTTTCAAAATCATACTTTTCAGAATGAAGATTTTTTGGGTGCAACCCTTTCGCTATTTTCATGTCTTAGGTTTTTCACATTCTCTTAACGAAGTCTAGAGGACATTAGGTCTTCAGCAATTATTTACAACGATTAATGACAATTTTTGAGGTTAGTTCATTAGCATCATCAAAGGAAGTATAAGAGATGGCATTACGACCATTAAAATGGGCATTTCCTATGTATTCCCCATCTGTACCATCAAAGATTTGGTTTAATTCAGCAGAGTTCAAAACTCTAATCGCTTGTGAACGACTCCCCGTAAAACAAACACCATCTCCCCATAGTAAAGGGCCTTGGCAATCTAATTCTGCTTTCAGAACATCAACAAGCTCTTTTTGATCATTTACGCAGAAAACAGCTGCTTGAGAAGAAAATGAGAAGATGACCAATAATGAAGCTAAAAATTTCATAATAATCTCCTGATTCCTCTATTTAGATCAAGGGAAACAAAAAGACTTGTTTCTTGTAAAAATTTCACCCATCTATTGTCGCTCTTCAATTTTCTTCATAAATTCCTGGTTATAAATATCTTTTGGAGGCCCTATGAAGCAAATTTTTATAACTCTTAGTTTTTTAGTCATAAGTGCAAATTCTTTTGCTGTGAGTGAAGAAAAAATTTGTGAGGAGCTCACAACCCTTGCTGAAGATAATTGTGCTCAAGCAATGTGCGAAGAAGTCGAGGCTGAAGGCTATGAATGTGTTCGCGATGGTGACTTTTATGAAGGTTTGGGCATTTGTGTTTATGACGATGAACTTCCTATCTTGATTAGAAAATACAATTCTAAGAATCCAACATCAAAAGTAGCTTGCGAAGACTAAATGCCTCAAATAAAAGATGCGAGGATTTATGCTCCTCGCATCCCAAAACATTACTTTTGTTTTTCAAAAAACTCTGCCAAATGACGTAAAAACTCTGCCACCTTAGTGCCACTGCATTTACAGCCACAACAGCTTTTTTGATCTTCTTTCGTTTGTTCACTCATGTTTATCTCCTGGTTTAAAATTATTTTTCTGAACTCGAAGCCGAAGCTTCAATTTCGTCGGCCAGGTCGCGCAACATCTTAGCTAACTCAGAAGCTTTGAGGTCATAAAAAACTTCCTTTCCCTTTTTATTGGCGCCAAGAATTCCCGCATCCCGAAGTTTCGATAGATGTCGACTAACTACCGAAAGATCTATTTCACAGCACTTGGACAGCTCCCCTACATTGGCTTCGCGACAGCCGCTGAGGTGAGCAATCAAACTCTGACGATTAGGATCTGAGAGAACTTTAAAAAGGTTGGTCAATTTTGAAAAACTTCGACACTTCATACTTGCATTATGATGCAAATGAAATCAAGAATCAAGCTATATTTGCATGAGTATGCAAATATTTATTTTTTATAGCCTTTGAAGAACGCTTTCCAGCTGTAATTCAGCCTTTAAGACATTGGGATCACTGGCCACATCAGGTAGCATTTGAAGCATGAGAGTTGGCCTGATCGCCTCAACTTTAATCTTTCCTTGCCCGATATCGGTCACCACAATATTACAGGGCATAAGCAAAGCCGCATCAGTAGTTTGAGTATAAGCATCATAAGCCAGTTTGGGATTACAGGCGCCAAGTATCACACAAGGGTTGATAGTCTCATCCAATTTTTCTTTTATTTTTTTATCGAAATCTATTCGAGTCAATATACCAAAACCTGCAGGTTTAATAACTTCAACAATGCGATTGCAAACCTCATCGAGAGTCCCTTCTACTTCTACCTTAATTGCCATTTTACTCATAAATACCCCCTGACAATTAATTGTACTCTTTGAAAAAGAGCAAAGATATGACCTAAATCAAACTACTCTTAACAATTGAAGGTTAGAAATTGTCCTTTGGCTTTGACTGTGTTGCTAAAATTGACATTTATTGCTGTAACATGAGCCTTTAATTTCGCAATTATAATCGACACTGCATTGCTTACCGGTATAGCTACATTTGTTTTTATTACAGGAATCCTTAATCACGCAGTCATACTCACTCTGGCAAGATTGATTTCTCATATTCCCCAAAATCCTTTCGCGAAATTGATTTTGCCTCTGTTGCTCTTCCGCATATTGCTGACGTTGCTCATTCCTTAATTTTTGCTGATCGAAACTGCGCTTTCCTTCAATATATCCTCGGAGAAATTCTTTTGAACTATTTGAAGGACAAACTTTTTGATAAGTCTCGCCTTTTAACCCTATTTCATAACCATTTTCAAAAGTACAAAAAGCGGACAACCCAATTTTATATCCAGAAACCCATTCTGCTTGACTGACCGAAATTCCAAATTCTTGGCATTGACGACTAATTCTTGTAAAACTCGTTGTTGGTTTACCTTCTCGACCAGCTTCTTCACCTATCATTTTCCAATTGGCTTTTTGACAATCTTCCTGAGACATCGTGGCACAAGCGGTTGCAAAAAGGAGGATTGAAGAAAGTAGTAGATTCAATTTCATCGGTAGACCTTTTATTCTTACAATAGTTAAACTCTTGAATAAAATAATAAAGTCCAGGAGACTTGAAATCAAGCCTCCTGGAAAGATATTTTACCGAACTTTGCGAGCGATCTTTTGAGCAATGCTCATATTCTCAATAAACTCTTCTCGATGACCATTGGGGTCTTCACCTTTGTTCTCTTTGGCGATTTCAATCAACTGACTCATATTGATATCGTTGATCTTGTCGTCCTCTCGTAAAATCATCGCAAAGCCAGCCACTGCACTCGCAAACTTAAAGTCGGAAGATGCTTTTTCAAAGGCACGATCCTCTTTGTTAACAGCTTGCTCAACTAACTTGCTGGCATCACCTTTTGGATCTTTGTAACGAATTTTTACAGTAAGCAATTCATCAGTATTTTTTCCCTTTGCCTCAGTGATCTCAGCTTTTTGATATTTCAACTTATCAACTCCAGGTAGATTAATTGAAACGCCCTTTGGCACAACTTCATAAAAGGCGGTCACAGTGTGTCCAGCTCCCATATCCCCAGCATCTTTCTTGTCATTGTTAAAATCTTGATTCGCCATTTTGCGATTCTCATATCCAATCAAACGATAGGCCTCAACATTTTGTGGATTAAACTCAACCTGAATCTTCACATCTTTGGCCATGGCGTGCAGTGTTTTAAATCGATCCTCAATTAAGACTTTCTTGGCTTCACTCAGACTGTCGATATAAGCATAGTTACCATTGCCGTAAGCAGAGAGTTTTTCAAGTGTAGAGTCCTTATAGTTCCCCATACCAACACCTAAGACTGTTAAGTAGATATTGTCTTTCGCTTTCTCTTTAATCACATCGACTAAGCTCCCCTGAGAAGTAGTCCCCACATTGAAATCGCCATCAGTAACTAAGATCACTCGATTGTTTCCTTCCTGAATAAAGTTCTCTTTCGCCACTTTGTAGGCCAACTCAATTCCCGCTCCCCCATTGGTCGATCCACCGGCACTGAGCTTATTCAGAGAATCAAAAATCTCAGTGACATTATCAGCACTTGTAGCTGGAAGAACTAATCCTGAAGCGCCGGCATAAACCACGATTGAGATGGTTTCTTTCTTATCCATTTTGCGAACCATCATCTTCATCGCTTCTTTTACTAAGGGAAGCTTGTTGGCATCTGACATAGAACCAGACACATCGATCAAAAAGACAAGGTTCGAAGCGGGACGTTTCTCAGCCAAAAACTCTCTGGTCTTCAATCCAATTTTAACCAACTTATATTTTGAGTTATAAGGAGAATTGGCCATCTCGGTATAAATGCGAATGGGATGCTCATCATTTTTCTTTGGCGCTTCATAGCCATAATCAAAAT
>PCTW01000023.1:1243-34100 GCA_002786715.1 Bdellovibrio sp. CG22_combo_CG10-13_8_21_14_all_39_27 | reverse complement strand
CTTTGGCGCTTCATAGCCATAATCAAAATAATTCACAAACTCTTCCACTCGAACCGATTCTTTAGGTGGCAATTGTCCTTGATTTAAAAAGCGACGGGTATTGGCATAGCTAGCGGTATCGACATCGCTTGAAAAAGTAGAAAGCGGATGTTCAATTGCTCTCAAGAAATCATTCAACTCCACATGATCGTAAGTTTCAGTGTTATAACCTTCTTCAAACGCTTGGGGGGGAGCAGAAGCCGGCATCTCTGCTGATCTCTTATCCATGATATTCTGGCGAGCGCCGCCAAAGGCTAAACCTTTTGATTTGGCAGGAGCAGCTCGTCCAACTTTGGCCGAATAGTCGGCATCATTCATCGCAATTTCCTCAGACTCCATTTCTTCTAATCTATCCATTTTTGCGATTTCTTTCTTCAATGATATTTTTTGATCTCCAATTCCAGTTTGTTCACGTGAAACAATAAGAATAAGCACACTACAGGCCAGAGTCGCAAAAACTCCCATCCATTTTAATTTTTTCTTAGCATAAACTTTCGAAATTTCTTCAATTCGCTCCGGCTCCAATCGAGCTTGTGCATTCACGTTCATTTCTTTACTTAAAAGATTTGCTGTTCGTTTGATCGATTCTATTTCTGCGAGCGTTTCCTGATCGTTATTGATTTCCATAACCAACTCCTTTTCTTCTTCTGGGGATAATTGCCCCAAGGCATAGAGAGTAATTCTTGGATCATCGATTAATTTATTCATGGCCGAACTCCGTATTCATTTTTTGTTTGATCACTTTGAGGGACTGATGAAGAATCACCCCCACATGAGAAACTGTTAGTCCCGTCACTTCGGCGACTTCTTTGTAACTTAAGCCTTCTTGAAAAGTGAGGATCATCACTTCACAAGATTTCTTTGGAAGTGACTTTAGTGCCTGAAAAACTTCTTTGTTCATCAATTTTTCTTCTTCGCTACCTAGGAATTCAAAAGTCAGTTCAGCCTCTTCGATCGTGGTGAACTTTTTACTGCGTCGATAATGATCGATCGCTAAATTTCGACAAACGCGATAGAGCCATGGCGGAACCAATTCTTTGGATTCAGGATAGTCCTGTCCCCACAACTTAATAAACCCATCTTGAACCACGTCTTTCGCATTCGACTCATCGATAACAATTTTCTGGGTATAGCGAATGAGCCTACCCTGCTGATCTCTAATCGTTGCTTGAAACCATGTCTTCTTATCCATTACAAACCTCATAAGTGCTCCTTCATAGTGACTACGAAGCAGCGGGAGCTTTTCTTAATTTACTTCTAAAAAACCATTATTTTTGAGTACTTAGGCTCGCCATTTCCAATACCCTCGCCCGATCTTGAGCGGAACGATTTTGGCTAAGCTTAAATTTAGCTTGAACATCAGTGACGGTTATTTTGAGACCTGAAATAGCATTTGAGAGTTTGTTAACCAGTTCAATATCGACTTTCTCTTTCCACGCTGTCGTCTTCTCCAAATGATCGGCCATTTCAAAGACTGAATTCTTTAACCATTGTGAATCTTCGATGATTTCGACCACTCCATTCACAAGCACGCTCGAATAATTCCAAGTAGGAACTTGCTTGGTCGGATCTTCATAGAGAAGTGGAGAAACATAATAGTGAGGGCCATCAAAAAGAACGGATAATTCTTTATTGGTTTTCAAGTGGAGGACATGGGGATTAGCGCGGGCCATGTGGCCTTCGAGAACAAATGAGTTTCCTTCTTTTTTTGCGAGCATGGGGATTTTAGTGATAAAGTGATTGCCTGAAATCAAAGTCGCAAAGGGATTCTCTGTTATAAATTGAGCAATGACTTCGAGATCATTAATCTTAAAATGTGCAGGAATATAAATTTTCAACAAAAACTCCTCTGTTCAATAGCATCATTTTAAATTCAACGAGATAGCTAGTCCATTCTAAGTGCGTGATACTTTTTATGGGCAGATGCACCTTGTGCGTAAGCCCACAAAAAAGTATCACGTACCTATGAAAATGTTAGTCTTTGCTTTTATTTTTTCAATCAATGCCTATGCTATTGATCACACATCGTTCTTTGAAAATTACAAAGGTTGTTGGGAAACTCTTGAATGGAATGGTCAACCAGCTCCAACCAATCATTCTCGCGATCCGCGCTTTAAGCAATTCGTCATCACACCCTTTGCTCGCTATATTACCGACATCAATGGCTCAGATGTTCCAACTCTTCAAGGTTTCCTTTTTCAGAAAATTGGTCCCACTCCTATTCCAGGAACCATCGGACCTCATTACGATTATGTTGCCGTCTTTCTCGATCGAGGAACTGTGACTCCTCTCTCTGCTGATTCTTTTAGCTATCAATTTAATGGCCAATTAAAAGATCGCACAACAGGTGTTGATTTTGAAATGATGCTCAGTTCAACTTGGACCTTAGAAAATCCCGATACTTTGCATATAATCGATTCTCGTCAAATACCTGAAGGCGATCCCGGTTTAAGTCGTGAAACTGAATACAAGCTCCTCCGAACAACATGTTCTGATGCTTTATAATTCGTTCAAGCAAATGCTTTTTTCTTCACCACTTTTTAATTCTTTTATAACAATTTTTTGCTCAGCCTTTTCCTTTCCTCCTACTATAATGACTGAATGGACACACTCACCATAACATTTCTTTAACTTTTCTTTGAGCGGAAGTTCACTTAAATCAACTTCAAAGTTAATACTTTGTTCTCTAAGTTTTGAAGCAATAATCTTCACATAGTCAGCCTCTTTACTTGAGAGAGAGAGAATCTTAAATCTCACGGGATGCATCCATTGAGGTAAACGCTTACCAAAATTTTCAAGGAGAATGGCAATAAATCTCTCGAGTGAACCAAAGATCGCTCGATGGATCATATAAGGAACCTGTTTTTTTTGGTGTTCATCAAAGTAATGAAGCTTAAAACGATTGGGAAGGTTGAAGTCGAGTTGAATAGAAGAGCACTGCCAATTTTTTCCGTGAATGTCTTTAATATGAAGATCGAGTGAAGGTCCATAAAATTTTGCTTCCCCAGGTCTTTCGATTAATTGATATCCAGATTCTGAAACGGCTTGCTTAAGCTTATCTTCTGCCATTTTCCATTCTTGATCATTACCCAAGAAAGATTCCTTATTTTCTCCTCTTGACGATAGCTCAAAGTGGAAATCACTTAATTCACAATGCTGCATAATCTCCTTAATGAGAGAGATAATGGATTTGATCTCAGAAAGAAGATCACTTTCACGGCAAAAGATGTGGGCATCATCCTGAACGAAAGATCTCACTCGCAGCAAGCCATGAAGCGATCCTGAATTCTCATTGCGATGTACGTGTCCTAGCTCGCAAAATCGCAGTGGCAATTCTGCATGAGAACGCTTCTTTTGCTTAAAAAGCAGTATTGCTCCAGGGCAGCTCATGGGCTTGATCGCGAAGTCTCGTTTTTCCACGGATGAAAAAAACATATTCTCTTCGAAATAATCGCAATGACCAGAAATTTTCCATAGTTCTTTATCAAGCAAAAGAGGACTCTCTATTTCTTTATAGCCATTTTTTTTGTGCACGTTTCGCCAATAATGAATCAATGCATTTTTAATTCTCAATCCATGATCATGCCAAACGGGAAATCCCGGTCCCTCATCAAAGAAAGAGAATAAGTCGTACTTCGCCCCGAGAACTCGATGATCGAATTCGTTTTTCATAAAAACCTCAATTAAAAATTCAAAAGGTTAAACCTTTGAATGGATTTATATTAAAAATTAAATATTTTGAATCGAGTCTTTAGAGACTCAAAAAAATGAATAACCCCTAAGGGGTGGTGAAAAGTGAAACTTGAATAGAGTTGAAGAATTCAATACTCATACTGGCCATCATAATTGAAAAAGAAAAAAGAATCAAGTGAGGACTAAAAGTCACTCAAAAACTTTCTGGCGACAGGAGATAAGGCATTATAGGAACGATAAAAGGCGCAAAGATCATACTTGGGTAATCGCACTTCGCTCATGACTTGAACCAGACTGTCTCTATGCTTCGCCAATACAAAATCGGGAATAAGCGCCACCCCTACTCCGTCTTGAGCCAGGTCAGCACTAATGGCCCAACTTTGAACGACTATAGTATGAACCCTTTTTTTAAGCTTTCGGTGGTGATCATTAAGAGCAGTAATTTCAAAACCTTTATCGCCCACAATAAATGTATCCCCTTTTTTATATCTCTTAGAAGCAGCTAAAACAAAGCGACCTTTCAATAGAGATTTTCTTTCAAATTGGGCCAAGCTTCCATCTTCGAGACCAAAGCCTAAATCTATCTCGCGCGAATTCAAGAGAAGCTCAAGTGACTTTGAGTTTCCAATCATAACTCTTGGTTCGATTTGAGAATGAAGATTTACAAATCGACCAATATAATCGTTCATAAATCCTATCGAAGTTGAGTGCGAGAGTCCTAGTTTTAATTGTCCGCTGAGCTCTATTGAATCTGAGCTCAGGGCGTTCTTCAAGATTTCAAAACTATCAAAGAGCTGATTGGAATGCTGAAAGAGGGTCTTTCCTTGCTCCGTCAGCTCAAATTTCTTCTTCCCGTGCTTGAGAAGCTCTACATTGAGTTGGTTTTCAATTGATTTAATCGCATGACTTATTGCCGAATGGGACACCTTATTGACTTCAGCAGCCTTTGAAACGCTATTAAAAGAGCAAGAGTCGTAGAAGTATTTAAGATGGTTGGGGTTAATCATATGTGAATTATTCTAACATATATACTGAATTTAATATACTTTATTTATTTTAGATAAGTGCTATTTTCCTCCCATCAAACCAACCAAACGGAGGATTTTATGAAAAAGAATTTAATGATCGCCCTTACGCTCTTAACTGTTACTTTTCAAAACGCTCAAGCGAGAGGATTTGACGATGTAAGAATCATGGACTGTGATGGAGCTTCAATTACGATTGGCCATGATTACCAAGCAACGGGTTCTGTCTTTCAAAAGTTGAATCTCAGCAAAAAAGCTATTCATCATTTGCTCACAGAAGACACTGGTTATGTAAAGAATCGCGAATACTTTTTGGGTAAGAATAGCGACTATCATATTTCCCCGTCTATTGATCTCAACAAAGACGTTGAACTGGCCGAATATATTGTCACAGTCAATGGAGTTGAAATTGAAACGAACGACCCAGTATCTTCAATACATAATTACTATGGCTCTCTTTCTGAAAGAACTTCAGGTAAGCAAATAAGGGTTCTGTATAATAGAGAAACTCGGGTACTCAGTGTAAGTCTTTTTAATTCGGATTCTACAACGCGAGTTGTCTCTGCTCAATTTGGGAACTGTCGCTAAGTTTAACTAAAAGTTGACTTAGAATTGACTCGGTTTCTTGATTTGATTGTTAAAGTGGATACATGATCCTTAAGAGGAAAGTGATATCCGCTTTAATAATCTATCTCACCTTTAGCTCCGTTCGAGCTTTCGCCACTGAAGTCTATCTTCAAAAGCCCTATCGTCAAAAAATTTCCATCAAAATTATTAAAGCGGAACCTCAAAGCAATTATCTCTCCCCACTTGCCCATTATGTTTTTGATCTCATCTCTGATACTGGCGCTACTCATACATTAGTTTGTTCAGAAAGAATGGGACTCGCTGAGACAAAACGAGCTTCTTATTTTATCTTCCAAAATGTCATGCGCATTTCGGTCGGGAATTTTAAAATTTCAAATCATGAGCTATGTGATCAATTAGCGAAATATATAGAAGCTGTTTTTGAACTTGTTTCAGATTCTAAACCAATCAGAATTATTCTTGATACATCCAAATTTGAAGTTGAGAGTGTCTATCTTCCGGACCTCGATCCCTTTATGGATCGCGTGTTAGAACTTCCAAAAGCTCAACCTGGAAAATTAAATTGGAATGCGCTGGAATAATGTCGCCGATCGCTCTTTCGCCATAAGCAAGCGCAGAAGGTACTTTTAAAGTGCGCTTACCGCCAACTTTCATGCCAACTAAACCTTGGTCCCAACCTTTGATAACTCGGCCAGTACCAAAGACAAACTGAAAGGGCTTATTTTTTTTGAAAGAAGAATCAAAGACAGTTCCGTCCTCTAAAGTCCCTTCATAATGAACGGTGCAGAGAGCTCCTCTTGAAATATCTTTTCCTTCCCCTAAAATATCATCTATTATTTCAAGCTTCTCCAAATGCTCCTCCTCATATAGAATTAAAAGGTATCAAGAAACACTTAACAGGACAAGATTGTGGATCGTTCTCTTATTATCATAATGACCCTTTATTATTTTTATATAGTCGCCTATATGTTTTATATGTTTAACAAACGCAAGCAGGCAGTTCTACGTAACGAAATCAGAACTTCACATTTCAGAGCATACACTGGCGAAACACCTGATTACCTCAAGGTTATTCAGAATCATTTTAACAATCAATTTCAAATTCCAATATTATTCCTCATTGTTTGTCTCCTCACAATTCAGCAGCAAAAAACAAGTCGCTTGGTAATTGGACTTGCCATCGTTTTCGTCATTTCGAGAATCGTTCATAGCTTAATTCATCTGGGTGGCAATAATGTCATCAAAAGGGCCTCCGCCTATTTCACAGGTGTCGTCATCGTTGGAATAATGTTTCTCATCAATGCCATATGAAAGTTCGGTTCATGACCCCTGAAGAATATGTTTCAATGCCATGGAAAAATGGCGGTGGCACAACTCGGGAACTCATGGTGCAACTCGATCAGGCGGGTCAATGGTTATGGCGAATTTCAGTTGCCGATGTTCGCTCTTCTGGACCTTTTTCCATATTTCCCAACTACGATCGCTCCCTCAGTCTTTTATCAGGCAAAGGAATGAAGTTGGGGAAAGCGACGGGAGATGTCATTATTAACAAAAACTTCCAACCGATCACATTCCTTGGCGAAGAGAATATTTATGCTGAACTTATTGAAGGTGAAATTACTGATTTTAATGTTTTTTGGAAGAGGGACCATTTTATAGTTGAAGTGAGTTACTTAGACAAACGACAAAGTAATTCCCTTCTCTTACAATGTAAAAAAAATGATTCTTTTTTTGTCTTTGATTTAGACTCTCATTATTCTCATTTAATAACACCAGAATATGAGAATGACTCTACAATGATCAAGTTCAATGCACCTTTATTGCTGGTTAAAATTATCGACATCTCGGGGCATTAATAAATCTTCTAGAAAGAAAGCTGCTAACTGAGGTCTTCCCGCAACTCCTGATTTTGCATAAATGGCCGTTGATTGAGCACGAACTGTTTTCTCGGCCGTCGAACGCAATTCTGCGATTTCCTTTAGACTAAATCCTTTTATAAGCAATAAGGCGACATCCTTTTCAGAAGGAGTTAGATTCCATCTATCGAGTTGTGCATTGATAGAATCACCAAGTCCATCAAGATATTTTTTTGATTGTTCTTTCCATGCTTGTGCTTCTTCAAGAAGCTTACTAGACAGTTTTTTTTCTACATCAAGAGATTGCTTCAAGGTAAAATTACCTTTTAATAAGAAGTAAACACCAACTAAGGCAAATATTCCTACGCTTGCTTCAAATACCAAATGCCACCAAGGGACCCCTTCTCGAGTATCAGTAATGAGATCAAGAGCAGTTAGGATAAAAATCCCAATCAAAACAATAGAGACAAAATTTCGCTCTTTCTTATTCATGCATAAACTCCATTAATCATCATCATCATGATCCTGAGCATTCTCAATTTCACCTAGCTGCAAATGCGTTCCAAATAAATTTAAACTTTGCTTCTCAAAATTAAAATTCATTTTTAAATAAAGTGAAAACATAACGAACAATGCGATAAAAAGAAACGCTACAAATCTCTTTGTTGACGAAATTCCAACTTCCCCAAAAACGGCATTTTTCTGCCCATTAAACATTGAAGTGATTAAACCATCGTCATGCCTAAACTGATGAAATAAAACACCTGCAATATGCACAATAACAAGAACTATAAATGTATTAGCAGATAACTCATGAACTTCTTCAAAGAAATGCTTGTTCACTCCTTTTACCATAAATAAACCCGATAAAAAGAGAGCTATTGTTAAGAGAAACATCGCAATTGCCGCATAGCTCGATGCAGGATTATGTCCTAAATATCTCTTGCTTTCACCAATAACGATCGATTTCAAATATTTGACGAGGAGACTGGGTTTTAATTGAAAAGAGCTAAACTTTGAAAATTTACTCCCAAAAAATCCCCAAAAAACTCTTAGAATAATAATAAATGTCATTAAAATTCCAGAGATCATATGGAAGGTGTACAAAATGCTCTCGTCATCAACAAATTTTGCGATAGAGAATGATGTAATAAAAAGCACTGCAAACAGAAAATGAAAGATTCTCAAAGGGAGGTCATAAGAGATTGATTTTTCTTGATTCATATTTTCTCCTCAAAATAAGTTTCTCACACTTATTAGGCTCTAAAATTTCGTATTTTGACATAGGACAAAGTAACTATTTTTGCACTTACAATGCCTTAAGGCATTTGCCCATTTAAAGTTTTGTAAAAAGAAACGATATTTACATAGGTTCAACAAAATATTTTCAAAGGAGAAAATATGAAAAAGATTCTTTTAGTTACGGTTATGTGCTTATGGGGTAGTTCAGCTTTTGCCAAAAAAAATTGTACCGAAGAGCCTAAAAGTAAATGGATGACAGAGGAGGCCTTCAAAGAGAAAGTGAGTAAAGAAGGCTATATTATTAAGAAGTTCAAACAACCTGGAAGTTGTTATGAAATCTACGGTAAAAATGCAAAAGGAGAAAGTGTAGAAGTTTACTTTAACCCTGTAGATGCAAGTGTTGTAAAATCAGAAATCGAAGATGATTAATGAGTCTCCCCTGGTTTGGTTCTAACGCAGCCGAACCAGGGTTTCTTTTTTGGAAATAAAGAAACATGGCACTAGTGAAACTAAAATGATGACAAATGCAATTCTAAAAGAAAAGGAAATCCCCTTAAGCTCTGCTGCAATTGGGCTTAGTGCATGAAGTGAGATTTGACTTAATTTGACATGCTGTTGAACGATGGCGAGAACAGCAACTCCCAATGCTCCGCCAATTTGTTGAATAATACTATTAAAAGCAGATGCTGATGCAAATTGATCTTTACTAACGGCATTCATGGTCGCGACGGTGATAGGAGCAACGACTAAGCCTAAGGCAATTCCTCTCAGTGACATTCTTGCCAGGATTGATACTTCATTAGATTCAAAACCCATGGTTGAAAAGAGATACATGGCAAGCGCTAGAATAATCAGACCAATTACAGAAATACGAGTGGGACCAAAACGATCTGCCCACTTCCCTGCAAATGGCATGAAAGCAGCAACAAACGCAGTTCCTGGAAACATCAGTATGCCACTTTTCGTTTCAGAATAATTCATCACCAATTGCAAATAAAGAGGAATAAGAAACATTCCGCCATAAAGAGTGATCGATCGCAAAAAAGTAACCGTTATACATGAGAAGAATCCCAAGTTGTTAAACAACTTTAAATTGATCATTGGATTTAATTTGGTTAGTTCAACTTTTAAAAAGACTCCTAGTGAAACAAAAATGGTCATTAGCGATAGCGTTATTTCTAAAGTGCTCTTTTTTTCAATGTTATGAATGGAACCAATGAAGGAAAAAAAACTTACGAGTAAAATAGTGAATGACAGGAATCCTGACCAATCAAAAGGATAGATCTTTCTTATTTTCTCCTTGTCAGTGGCCCTTAAATATTTCTGAGTAAGAAAAATTCCTGTGAGGCCAATCGGAATATTTATCAGGAAAATTGAAGGCCAGCCAAATTTTTCAGTTAACATTCCACCGATAGTTGGACCAAAAGCAGGGCCAACAACAACTCCAAGTCCCCATAGACCTAGTACTTTACCTCGTTCTTTCTCATCAAATAAAGTCGCCAAAATGGCCATGGCAACGGGAGTTAGCGCTCCACCTCCAAAGGCTTGAACGATTCGCGCAGCTACGAGAATGGGTAAAGACCAAGCTATTCCACAAAGAAGGGAACCAATGATAAATACGATTAGACAGTAGAGGTATAATTTATAATAGCCCAAACGATTTTTTAGCCAATCGGTCATCGGCATAACGATTACAAAACCAATCATATAGGAGCTGACAACAAGCTCTATTTGGCTCACTGTCGAATGAAATTGTTCCATCATTGCAGGAATGGAAACGTTCACTACGCTCATATCGAGAGCGGCCATAAGCGTTCCGATCATCAACGTAACGACAACTCCAACTTTGTTTACATCTTCTTTAATCAAAACTGCTCTCGATTTTTAAAAGAAGTTCTAAGAATACTTCTTGCTCTTTATTGTTTAATCCAGCGACTAATGAAGTCGCTAAGTTTTGATATATTTCATTTATTTGTGGAATAAGTTTTTGAGATTTAAAAGTCAATCTCAAGATTGTTTGTCTGGCATCTTCAGGAAGGGAACTCTTGCTTACAAGTTTTAATTTTTCAAGCGATGTTATCATTCTCGTGACTGAAGCCTTATCGCTACCAATCGCAGCTGCGATGCAGGCCATATTAGCTTCTCTGTACTTGCCTAAGTATCTTAAGATTATCATTTGTTGAACACTGAGCTTAAGATCAGTCAACTGTGACAAACAAAGCCTATTGAGAATTCGGCGGATAGATCCAAAATGTTCTAGAATAGAGATAGTTGACATGTCAACTAATTACTCTTGTTTCAGATTTCAGTCAATAGGATTAAGAACTAAAATGATGAACCAGGTTGAGACAAAAAGATCAGCTCTTCAGGCGTAGATTCTCTCCCCAGAATTTCATTGCGGTGGGGATAACGCCCGAATTTTAAAATAATATTTCGATGGGCATATTCAAATTTTAAATTTGACTCTAATCCTAAATCTTCAAAAAGCTTTAGGGCTTGGTCATGAACTTCCAAAGATTCACTATGCATATAAGGCATATAAAGAAAAAGTTTTTGGATTTGCTCTAACTCTTTGTCTGCCCCTATTGAGACAGCTTCTTGCGCCAGTTTAAGGGCCAATGGATCACTGGCAAAAGATTCAGGTAAGCCACGATAGATGTTTCGGGAAAACTGATCAAGAACGATCACTTCAGCGAGACGACCTAGTGGACTTACTCTCCACGAACTCAGTTCATTATCACTTGCTGCTTTATGAATACTTCCAAAACGCGATTGAATCTCATGGTCAAATGGGAGGTTTTTCACCCACCATTTTTTTTGATCAATTTCCTTAAACCAAAAATCAATAACATCTTGCATTCCATTACCTTTAGACAGTGACATTGAACAGTTTTCCGACAAGAGAAGTAAATCCCATAGCAATTGCCCCCCAAAAAACAACTCGAAGAGCTCCCCTGATAAAAGGTGCTCCACCTGATTTGGCAGCGACACCACCCATGACAAAAAGAAAGATCAAAGTGAATAATGATTCTAAGAAGATTAATTTTGAAAGCGGAGAAAAATAAACAACTAAAACGGGCAATAGGGCGCCAATCGCAAATGTTAATGCCGATGCGAATGAAGCCGTTAATGGATTCGCTTTATGAACTTCAAGTATGCCTAACTCATCACGAATATGTGTATCAAGTGCGTCGTGCTTTGTGAGTTGAATGGCAACTTGTTTTGCTAGATCAGGTTGAAGACCTCGTTTGATATAAATCCCCGTTAGTTCTTGGAGTTCATGCTCAGGTTCTTCGTAAAGCTCTTTTTTTTCACGTTCGATATCTGCTTTTTCAGTATCAGACTGTGAACTTACAGAGACATATTCTCCTGCGGCCATTGAAAGAGCACCGGCCACAAGGCCAGCGATAGCAACAGTTAAAATTTGATTTTGTTCAGCACCAGAAGAACAAACTCCAATGATTAAACTTGATGTTGAGATAATCCCATCATTGGCACCTAAAACAGCTGCTCTTAGGAATCCAATTCTTGAAATGCGGTGGATTTTCAGAATGCTTCATGTAAACCTAGTACTTAGATGAAATTCCAGTACGTCTTTCAAACTCTACATAATTTTCATCTTTGAGAATTTTTAAGACAGCCTGCATCTCATCGACAGAGTCGGTAATTCGAACTCCATTAATAATAAGAAGAACAGGGTACATCAGATCTTCTGGATCGTCAGCTCTTGGAATAATCTGATCAGAGATTATGGTGTGTCTTCCCATTGTTTTCTCTGTGTCAAAATTAGTATCCAGAAATGTTCGATAAACCAATTCTGAACAAACGATTCGATCTCGCGTATTCACATCAAAATTGAAGTCATACTCTTTTCCAATTTGCTTGAAGGCTTCGATTAAATTTCTTTTTTTCATAGCTTTGGTTAAACATTTTGGATTTCCATCAGTACCAAATTCGCTCTTTTCACTTTCACAGGTTTTAGGTCTTAAAAAAGCAATATCATCAATATCAATAAAGTGTCTTAATGTATTAATTTGAACCCCCGGGCGCAGAGCTTCTATAATGTTGTGATTGCTTCTAATCGCGGTTTGAAAATCAGGACCCTTATAATTATAATTTCGTTGAGCTCTTCTATAAAGAGCTGGGAGCTCATCCCAAACACCTAAATCTTTTAGTTCTTCTTCTGTTCCTGACCAAACAGCAGCATGGGTGAAGTGCCCAGGGATAAAACTATCCGTTAATCTAAATCCTGTTTTATCAAACATTACGTCAAGAGCGCGGGCATTTTTCGACATCTCATCTAATTCATCATCAGTCATATTATAAAGCTTTCCCTTTCCAATATAAAAAGAACCGGCGATATTTCCAAAAATTTTCGAACCACTATAAAGAACATCTTCGGCAATCTCTCCGACTTGGTCTCTCTGACGAGCATTCATCAATGCCATTCTTGCCGAAGTCTCTTTGAAGAAATTAAATGAATCTTTTCTTTCAGCGGCGAGTTTCCAGATGATTGAGCGATCTATCAATTCATCAAGGGCGTCAAAATACTTGTCCTTACCATGAACAAAGGGAGTCAACGATTCAAGATGCTTAACATGAGCGATAATATCGTGCGCTTGATATAGATCTCTTGGATTTTGATAGTCGTGATAAAATGATTTCCAAGTATTCCATAAAGTATTTTTAACATCCACATGCTCTACTTCGAGATCCCAAAGAAGAGTTCTTCTCAAATATGTATCGTCAAGAATTCCGGAGAGGGCGAGCATGTAATTATCGACTAGCAAAAGTTTGGCTGCTAATTGAAGCTTAAAACTTCTCATGAGCAACTGCCCTTTTTCATCAAATGGATTTACAGAATATTTTTTTACTTTTACAGTTTTGAATTTGATTCGAGAACGATCTTCTCTCATCATGATATATTTGAGTTTTTGTTTACGATAGGCCGTAGTAACGTTAGTCGGAACTTGAGTCTGAATTTCAAAGAAGTCATCAAACAATAAAAAATTTTCTTTACCTTCAACAATCTCATTTAAGGGGTGATGAATTTTATAGACATAATATTCGGCCAACTCTTGCATATTGAGGTATTGACCTGATTGAATCTTAGAGTCGTGTTGCTGCATGTACAATTTAATTTGATTCGTCTTAGATCTAAAGTCGCTGCGCCACTTCTGAGCTTCTTCAGTGAATTCGAGAAGACCAAGAATCGCATCATTTGACCTCTCAAAATCCACTTGGGCCTTTAAAATTGTAGGAAGGCAAAGACTCCAAATATAAAAGAAAATCTTCAACATTTCTGTTCCGTTAAACATAGCTCAGCCTTGGTTTTGATCTAATTAGGGATACTAATGCAAGGAACATACCAAAAAGCTCTCCTTTTACTCGCATAAAGCATTGATTTTGCTAAACTTTCTAGCGGCTCGAATTTCTTGTGTTTAGACACTGTCAAAGAGATCAACAATTTCCTTCTATTCGTGATTTCGAAGCTTTGTCATAATAGGACCATGAATGAAAATACAAAAAAACTGATCCTACTCTCTGTAGTCCTTTTGGGCTTTTTCTCTATCTTCTTTTTTGCCCCTTACCCCCAAAGATTGGAATACCATAATTTTGCGGACAAGCGTCCACTATTTGGAATTCAAAACTCCTTCGATGTTTTATCCAATCTCCCTTTTAGTATTTTTGGAATTCTGGGTCTCGTTTTTTGGGCGAAGTATCCAACTGAGGTTGCTCGCAAATCTTGGTTTGTCGCCTTCCTCGGTGTTTTTCTTGTCGGCATTGGCTCAGCCTATTATCACTATAATCCTAACAATCAAACTTTGATTTGGGATCGTCTGCCACTCACTATTGGTTTCATGGGTGTATTGTCGGCCCTACTTTCGATGTGCATTTCTCAGGCATGGGAAAAGTATTTACTACCAGGACTCGTTGCTCTTGGGGCTATTAGTGTTTTCTATTGGGCAGCTTATGATGATTTGAGACTCTATTTTTATGTTCAAGCAATTCCACTCGTAGTCATTCCCTTTGTTGTTTTTCTTTTCGATTCTTCAAAAGTTGAAAAAGCTCCACTTGCCTATGGACTATTGTTTTATCTTCTCGCAAAGATTACAGAATTTTCTGATATTAAAATTTTTGAATTCACTCATCAAATGATCAGCGGCCATACAATTAAACATCTTCTCGCTTCACTAACAGTTGTTGCGTTAGCCGTTTTGGTTAAGAAGACCTCTTTAAAAAGCAACAATTCAATTGTATAAACGTTCTCTTCTTAATGATCTTGATTTTAAGAATATCATCGCGAACCTATTTATTGAGCTCTATAAACCTGTGAATATCTGCTAAACAACATTTTCCTGATGGATTGGCCCTTTCACAAAAGCATCCGGGGTCTTTCATTCTCATTTGTAAATTCTTGATGAATTCATTTTCTCTTTCTTCTCGGATTGCCTCAAGTAGAGACTCTTTGGAATATTGAAAGCAAAAACAAATGAAACCTGATTTATCGTCAGGCTTCATTTGAGAGGGATGGGGTTTGCAACAATCAGACATCTTTAATTAATAATAAACTCCGCTCGAATATGTAGCATCATACATACGGGCCACACCGTAAACTCTGACATTTCCTCTCAAGCCGGCAAATCCATAGATTCTTGAGTTCCCATAAGCTCGAGCATTTTCCCAAACACCAGCTCTTTCATAAATCTCGGCATTTTCATATACGATAGCATTTCCAAAAACTTTTGCCGAATGGTACACCTTTGCATAATCCTTAACAATGGCGTTGCCTGTAATTTGAGCATGATCAAGAATCATGGCATGGCCACAAATTTGAACATTCTTTCCAAGGTAAACGGTCGTATCCACAATTGCATTTTCCGCAACGAATCCACCAGGTTCACCGTTGGCATTAACAAAGTAATCACCTTTCTCTCCTTCGCAGGGAAGATTTGCCGCTTGAGAGAAATTCAATGTGAACAAAGTAACTAAAACAATAAAAATTTTCATACATAATCCTTTATTTATGAATTTTAACCATCGTATTCTTTTCAGTGTGATGAAAAATTTCGGGACGACCTTTCATTTTAATTTGAGTATCTTCACTATAACGAAATGTCTGCTCATTTAACTGAGTCACCTCAAGATCATATTGAAGTGTTTTAAATTCACGATCAAGAAAGAGATTAGAAGCAACACTATAAGTATCACTGCCAACTTTAGCCTGAACTTTAAAAGATTTGGCCGTTTCTGTTGAAGTTCCTCCGGCATTAACGCTAATGCCACGAGGTACGATAAAACTTTTCATGACTTGCTTATTCTCGGCATCCCAAATCCAATATCCTACTTCTTCATGAAAAGGATTCTCATCTCCTTCTTCCCAAGCCGTTGTGCTGTATCTCAATACACAAAGAACTTGCTCATGATTTTCGACATCATCAATTGGGGTGAAACTCATGATTTGTCTGAATTTTGTATTTTCTTCTTCGCGGTCAGGATCTAGTGCTTTATTTTCTCCTGTCCATCCTTTGCTTTCCCACTCTCCTACAAGAAATGAAAGTGGTCCAAACTTTTCATCATCCATAGTAAATCTCCTAATGAAGACATTTTACAGTAAAGAGAGAAAAGCGTGAACTTTTTTATGATGCAAAAACCCATAAAAAAGTATCACGCACCTGCGCAATTCAAGATAGAATTTAAATAAATGAAAGATAAGGATAGTGTATGAAAATGTTCATCTTCTCTTTGAGCTTACTTGTAACAATGAAAGTCTATTGCCAAGGCTTGGACACCAATCAAAGCTCATCGTCATTGGAATGGAAGACCATTTCTAATGATTATGTAAAACTCATTTATCCTGACTATATGAAAAATGATTCTGTTTATGTGGCCAATTTAATTGAACACTATTCACAATATGTTGGACAAACCTATTCTATCGCAAAGCCTCAACAGTTTACGCTGATCATAAGACCCGAAGTCGCTGCACCAAACGGTTTCGTAACGATGGGCCCAAGAAGAAGTGAGTGGTTTAGCTCCTCTTCATTTTCTAACTTTGTTGGAAGTTCAGAATGGTATCAGACACTAGCAATCCATGAATACAGACATGTTAACCAATTCGATTTCTATGATGGCGGATTTGTCAGTATTGCCAATCTTCTTTTCGGTGATTACGGGCGACAAATTGTACTTTATACGGGCCTACAACCTTGGTTTTTAGAAGGTGATGCTGTTTGGGCGGAGACCAAATATACCGACGCTGGTCGAGGAAGATCCCCCTACTTTCTGGCAAGACTTAAATCCCTTATTTTAAGTGACGAAATTCCTAGTTACGAACAGTTTGTTAATGGTACATATCATACCCAACTTCCAAGCCATTATGTCTATGGCTACATATTAATTTCAAGTGCAACAAAAAAGTTTGGTCAGAATTTCTGGGCGAAGGTTGTTCAAGAGGTTATTGGATCACCTCATCCATGGCGATTCTATTCTGCGTTTAAAGAAATTTCTGGCGTTGATTTTTTTGAATTCTATCAAGAAACAATGAATGAACTCAAGAACACTTGGAAGAATGATAGTTCCACAAAAATTTCAAAGATTGAGTTTAGAGAAAACCTTTATCCTCAAAAAGATGGTGATTCTTTTTATTATTTACACAAAGATCTAGAAGATTACTGGTCAATCCAAAAAAAATCGGCAGTCTCAACCGAAAAGATTCTTGATCTTCCCTTTTATAAAGAATTTAATCAGTTTAGTGTCTCCAAAGGCAAAGCAGTCTATACAGAACTTCAACCCCACCATCGCTATGGATATCGTGGAGCATCTAATATCTTTCTTGTGGAGCTAAACACTGGAGATAAAACAAAAATTACCGACCAAGAGCGATACTACAACCCTCATCTCAATTCCCGTGCTGATAAAATAATAAGTACTCATTTTAATGAAAATCAGCAATGGAACATAGTCGAACTCGACCTTAGTGGTAACACGCTAAGAGAAATTCATATGAAAGATTATAAAGTAAGTGAAGCTCACTATCTTACTGATAATGAAGTTGTCGCGATTCTCAATGACAAAAGAGGATTTAAATCAATTCAAAAAATAAATTTAACAAATCACTCATCTCAAGTTCTTTTACCTTCATCTCGTAATAATATATATGCCTTAAGTGTTGATTCAAAAGGAAGTATCTTCTTCGAAGCCCAATACAAAGGTTATATCAATATCTTTCGTCTCAATGCTAACAAGTTAGAACAGTGTACCAATGTTAAGATTGGAGCAGCTTCACCTTTCTCAGACGGGAACACATTATATTTTAGTGAACAAGATTCTTACGGATCACACGTTTCAAGTGTACCAGTAAGTAAATGTAGCTCTATCTCCTCTCAAGCCCTTGTGGACTTTAATTATTTAAGCGACTCTCCCTCTGATAATTACAACCAATTTCCTCTACAATCTTTTGATAATCAAACGGAGCTTTACACAAAAAATAAAGATAAATATCAAGCTGAGAACTATGGTCATTTCGATTCTCGGTTATTTATTCCCCACTCATGGAATTTTTTTGGAGGACGTGGTTTAGAGCTCTCAGCTGTAACTGACAATTATCTCGGGACTCTTGGAATTCGAGGTGCAATTGGCAGAGACTCTGAAGAGAAAAAAAATTATGGAAGCTTCAGCCTTGATATTAAAAAATACTACCCTATTTTCAATATTAATGCTGAATCGAGAGAACGTTCAGTAGAACCTTACTCATACCCCAATGACCTAGAGTTTACTGAAAAAGATGTCGGTCTCAATATGACGATTCCCTATATCTATGGAAGAGGTCTTTATACTCTCAAAGCTTACGCTCAAGGCGGTATGAGTTACTTAGATACAAGTGATTACAATGAAACGAATGTTAATATTAAGTATGAAAGTCGATCGTTTAAAGTAAAAAGTGGAGCAATGGGTTTTACAATCGCGAAGGATCTCAAACCAAGATCAATACAGTCTCCAATTTCCTTCAGCTTACTTATGGCCTATGATGATGCTGACAGTTCTAAAAACAAAGCCTATTCTTCTTATCGTTTTTTTGGTTTTACCAAAGCAACAACTCCTGGTTTCTTTAACAACGATGGTTTTTTATTTTCTTATACGACGGAAAAACAAAAAGACACTAGAACTGCTTATCAATTTGTTTCTAATGCTAGTAGCGCTCAAGGATATGCATTTTCTCGCGGCTACAGCTACGCGGCAGTTTCACGTTTTAATAAAATCTCTGGAAATTACCTATTCCCACTAGCTTATCCCGATCTTGCGATTAGTGGATTTACCTATTTGAGAAGACTGACTTCAACTCTCTTCTTTGATAGCACCAGAATTGAATCTCGATTTCGAAATGACACTCTCAACAGCTATGGCGCTGAATTGGAATTCGAATCTAAATTTTTCAGAATTCTTCCCTTGAATTTCGGAATTCGCTATTCTTATAAGATGAAAACCAATAAGGGAGTCTATGGATTCTTTCTGGGTACAGACTTATCGTACTAAACAATTGTTTTTAAAACGTGCATAGCTTCGATTAATTGAGGTCCAGAAAAGTCAAAGCATTCCATAAGCGTTTGCATAGCAGAGTTCTCTGATTGTTCGACCTGAATTCTTAAATTCATAAGTTTTGCAAACATATTAGAATCTTCTTTTAATCTTGAAATAAAAAACTGAGTGGCCTTCTCAGCGACATCATCGTCTAGATCAAGAATAACTGACAACGCCATGGCGGCATCATCGGGTTTGCCGACTTGTATAAATATTGCAAATTCTTTAAATGTGATCTTCTTGTTCATTAAATTTAGTTTGCTAGAGCCGCAGACATATCAACCGCCTTTTCCATTTGAAATTCGTCTATTGAAATCAACATTTCATTATCTTCATCCCACAGAATATATTTCCCCGCATTGAATATCTCACTCACCTTTATTCTTTTAACTTTAGTAAACAGATTTTCAAGTTCTTTGTGACACTTCTTAAGTCGATAATTGGGAACACAAGTCGATAAATGATGAATATGATGAAAAGCAATATCAGCAGTAAACCAATTGAGCCAGAAGGGCATTTTAAGGTAGCTTGTCCCTTCAAGAGCAGCTCTAAAATAATCCACTTTGGCAGTGTTAGATGCATAAGAGTGTTCAAAGTTATGTTGAACTGTGAAAAAAATAATTCCAAGACCACCTGAAACGGATAAAGCAATCACATAAACTAAGAAAAAGGGCCCTGCTCCAAGCCACTGAATCATGAAATACCATATTGGCAAGAGAGTGAGATTGTTAAAACATTGGTGGATGTACTCGCGAGGAGTTTTCCAAAATTTGGATTTACATTCTTTAATGAGCAAAATGGTATTGGATTTTGGAGTTAGTAATGATTTCAAAATCTGAAAGAAGAATATGACTGATCCAATGATCCAATTGAAACGAGGATTGAAGAGCACATAAAGAAATCCTCCTAATAAAGCAAAGCCAGCTTTGCGTAAAATGGCATAGCGCTTCTGCTGAGACTTGGTAAGCTTGGAAAACTCTTTAGTAGAAATAATATTGAGGGGTCCGTGATATTTTTCCCAATCACCATTTGTAATGTGATGGTATGCATGATTTTTTGACCAAACATATTGAGGCATTCCAGTCATTACTCCAAGCAGATAGCCAAAAAATTTATTCGCTTTATTATTTTCAAAAAAAGAAGCATGTCCACAATCGTGCATTAAGACAAAAGCACGCAAGACAAAGAAGGACATCAGAATTCCGTAAGGAACGGCCAACCAAAGTGAATAATTTATTGTTTGGGCATAAAAATACCAAAGCAACATAAACGGAATAATAGTGTTACACAGCTGCCACGCAGCAATGAGCACAGATTTTTCAGTATAAGGTTGAAGAGTTTTATGCCAATATTTTTTATTTTCCACTGAAAGTATTATGACTTAATTGACTCGATTATGTCATTGAGCAATTAAAGGAAATTGCCCAAATGACTAAGTATTTCGATGAAATTCAGTCTTCCAAAGCCAATTCGAATATGCTTTTGCCCAGAATCGTAAACAGAACTTGGAAGAATCATAATACTTTGTTCTTCAATCATTCGTTTGCAAAAGTCATCTGAACTCTCTGTTTTTAATCCTATAAAAGCAATTGGTCCTGCCATCGGAGGTTTCCAATCAAAAACATTGCTGTGTTTTTGAAAAAAATCAGAAGCAAATGCTAGATTTTTTCTAATAATATTTTTATTTCTCTCAATAATTTTCTCTTGATGCTCAAGTGCGATAATACTTAAGAACTCGCTAGGTGCACTATGGCAGATAGTGGTGAAATCCTTAAAGCGGGCCATTTTCTCCAAGACAGCTTCACATTGAGTTGCAATCCATCCTGTTCTCAATCCAGCAAGACCATGTGCTTTAGATAAAACACCAAGAGAAATTGCTTTTTCATAAAGATCACAAGCGGCAGGTAAAGTTTCACTTTGATACTCAAGTCCTCGGTAAACTTCATCCGAAAAAAGATATAAATCTTGTTCTCGACAAATTTCAATAATACTCGTGAACATTTCAAGACTTGGATTAAATCCTGTAGGATTATGAGGGAAATTAACGACGATGGCTTTTGTTTTTGAATTGATTAAAGATTTTAATTCATTCAAATCAAGTTCCCAACCTTCTGGTTTCTCCTTAAACTTCCATGAATCAACTTTCAATCCTCGATCTTCAGCTAATGAGAACAGTGATTGATATGCTGGCTTGAGAACGATGATATGATCGTCGGTATTCAAAAAACTATGTACAAAATTAAAAATAGCTTCTTGAGCCCCACTATGCACGAGGATATTGCCCTCGCTCATTGATTGATAGGTCCGTGCAATTTGAGTTCGAAGCACAGGATGCCCCTTGCTTTCGGAGTAACCCAGCCATACTTTTTGTAACTCATCTAGACTACCTGATGAGTAAGCTAAGAGATCAGAAATGGACATCGATTCGCAATCACTTGAGGAGAGAAGATACTTGGCCGTGAATTCATATTGAGCAAAATAGCGCTCAAGTTTAAAGTCGTTGTATATCATAAGGAATTATAGACATTCTTTTACACGATCGCCATTCTTAAAAAACTTACCTGCAAAGAACTCATAGGCTTTTTTACAAGCTGCCGGAGAGCGAGTGTTATTAAGAAGCGATGAAGGTTCAGTGACGAAGGCACCAAAAACTTCAGCGAATTGTTCGTTACCACTACTCATGGCATAGTTCGTAATATGACACTTACTACCACCCGTATAAGAGTTGTAAGCGGCATAGCCACCGTTATTGCCGACCAAGTGTCCATACTCGTGAACGTATTGAACGACACTTTCTGACTTCTTTTTCATAATTTGGATATGATCTGAGCGCTGCCCACTCGATTCGACTCCACTACGAATAATAAAAGGATAAGGGCCGCCTTTTATTCTCGGTCCCATCCCCGTACTTAGAGGACCGCCATTCAATTGTTGAATTCTCATCAGACCGGCACCAAGAGTTCTGACTTCTAAGTCATTGGCATTTTGAATTGAAATATTTTGGGATGCCATGAGATTACGTGCTTGTGATACTGAAACTTTTGACACAGGAATACAACCCTTTGAAGGTCCTGGATAATTTCGAAGAGAGACTTGATACTTGGGATCTTTTCCATTGCCACCGCTACGACTTGCGGGAACATCTCCTCCAGCATTTGCTCTTGCAGAAGCACATTCAGGACAAATATCTCCACCAATATTATTAACTTCTCTCGAGAATTGAAGTCCATCCGGTAGAGTTCTTCCGCCGTTATTACCTTTGGTTAATCGATCGGCGGCCCTAGCAGCAGCTGGATTTTTCTGATCTCCAATAGAAGCGTCCATTGCATCAGAAAAATCACTCTGATCAGTAACACAGCTGAGAGTGAATAAAGAAAGAATCAATAGTGTTAATAGTCTAAAATTAATAACCTTAACCTCAAATGAAAGCCCTGAGTCTGTATCGGTAGACCGTTGAATTTATTTAAACATGAGAGACATATTGTTTTAAGTAATCTCTGCAAGCATCTGTAATCTCGAAATGATTGCCTATTTGACATGCCAAATCTCTGAGGATTTTTGATCAAAAATGGTGTAATAAAGAGAATCAATTATAAAAACGAGAGAGAAATGAACAAGATTCTATTGGCAATTATCCTTTTAACGACATTTTCCTGTGTCGAAAAAAACGAACCAAAAATAAGGTCAGGACGAGTTTCCATCAATATTGATCTGTCTGAGAGCTCGAAAAATAAAAATGCTGAAGTCTGGATTCTTAAGCCTGTAAGTAGTGATAACCAAAAAATTTCTTCAGTGGCAATAAATGGAGCTCCTGTCGGACAATCTGAATACATTCATGCAGAGTGGGACAAAAATAATAATTCAAAAAAACTTACGTTCAATTTTGATGTCGAATCTCGTGAAATACGATTTACAAATTTGAAAAGTAAAGGAGAGGTCATTCCCGAAGATATTAAACCTTTTCTTGCCCCTTCAAAGTTCATACCAACTGACGGCAAAATTAAAGAGATTGCAGAGCAAGCAGCTAAGAACGAAAATACCATCCTTGGTAAAGCGCGGGCCATTTATGATTGGGTTGTTATGAATACAAAGCGCGATCCTGATGTTCGTGGTTGTGGAGTAGGAATTGTTGAACAAACCATTACAAAACTGAGTGGAAAATGTGCTGACTTAAGCTCAGTTTACGTTTCTATGGCCCGTGCCGTAGGCGTACCTTCACGCGAAGTTTTTGGTCTCCGCTTAGGAAAGAAAAATGATCAGGATATGACAGGTGGTTATCACTGTTGGGCAGAATTCTTTTTACCAGGAACAGGCTGGGTTCCTGTCGACCCTTCAGATGTTCGCAAGTATATGCTTACTGAAAAGAAAGAACTCTCTGAAGTAAAAGAATTACGTGAATATTATTTTGGTTCAGTAGACCAATACAGAGTCGCTCTCAAGCATGGCGGTCGCGGAATCGTTCTTGCTCCCCCACAAAAAGATCAACCCATCAACTATCTCATGTACCCTTATGCTGAAGTCGATGGTAAAGCCCTTGATTATTTTGAACCTGGCTCGTTTAAATTTTCCGTCCATTTTAATGAGATTTAACACCATAACTGGGTAACAACAAAAGCCCGATGTCAAACATTGAAAAAATTTGGTTTGTTTGAATAAAGTAAGAGCAGACCTGTTACGATCTGCTCTTGAGTGATTGATTATTTATTAACTGAATGACCTTGAGAACTGCCGCCACCTTGTGATTCGAAGAAGGCACCATCAATCGAACGACTGTCATCAGCAATGCGATCATTTTCTGAGTAGTAGCCACCCATTGCCTCAAGCTTTCCCGGTGTATTAAGCATGCTTATTTCTTCAAATTCCGCTTCATCAACGTTTTCACATGTTAACTGTACTTCTTTTTCAATTTTACCATCTTTAGAAATTTCCATTTTTTGCTTATGAGCATCTATAACAACAACATAGCCAGATATTTCTAGAATATTCCAACGCATACGATCTTCTCTAGTTGGATTTCTTTTCAATGGCTCATCTTCAAGGCCTGTAAAAGTATCAGTATCTAAACCTAAAGATACGGTAAAGGTCGTTCCTTTCATGCCATCAATGTCTGGAATTTTACAAGAAAACTCAGCTGCCTGAAGGCTTAAAGAAAATGCGAATAAAGCGATAGTTGAAATTAATGTCTTCATAGTGAACTCCCCTTTTTAATACTTAATTACAGAACTAATAAGCAAAGGTAGTGCCACTTTTTTTATGTCATTTTGAGGGGTTAGAAAAACTCATTTGTTGAATAAATAGTCGGAGTCTAATCATTAAACACTCAAGAAATGGGCAGTCATCCAATAGTTAAAATCTTCTTAACCTACATAATTTCAGTTATCTACCCCTTTAAATCAACCGATGTGAAATATCATGAGCATAAAGTGAAGTGTCCTTTAAAATAGAGTCCTCTTATGACGATTATAAAAGCGCTGAATATCTACAAGCGGTATTGGCAAAACCTTGTTATCGAAAATGCCTCTTTCAATATTGAAGAAGGTCGCTTCTATACAGTGTTGGGTCTCAATGGTTCCGGAAAGTCGACCTTATTAAACGTCCTTTCTGGTCGTGTTACTAAAGATAAGAGCGAAGCTGAAATCTTTGGAGTTCCATTAGGTGAGGATTTAAAAGAAAAGCGATCGCAAATTGCCTATGTCAGTGAGAATATGAGTATCGGACTTGGACTCAATGTTAAAACATTTATTGAAACCTATGCTACTCAGTTTGATGATTGGGACCAGGAATACTTTGAATACTTAAATAATCATCGCAAGCTAGATTTAAGTAAAAAATTCAATGATTACTCCAGGGGCCAAAAGATGCAACTATTTCTTCTCGTTGCGTTGGCGCAAAAACCAAAATTGCTTTTTGTCGATGAAATCACCTCCGTGCTCGACTATAAGGCCCGAGCTTTTTTTCTTACAGAGATGGCAAAGATTACCAAATCTGGTGGCACAGTAGTACTGACCACAAACATTATTACTGAAGTCCACAAAGAAACAACTGATTTGATTATCATTAAAGATAAACGCCTTCTCTACCAGGGAAAAAAATCAGAGCTTTTTAAATCTTTCATCAAGCTTAAAGATCAAGACACCAAACCTGTTCCACATCATCCAGCCCTTTTTAGCCTGGGGCTCGATGGACTTGAACAAAACAATTATCTTATAGAGCCTCGCTATCTCTCAGAAAGCATGAAAGCTTTTATCGATCATTCAGGTCCGAATCTTGGAGAAGTCTTCATTTTCTTAACGGAGGGAGAATTCGCCAATGAATAAGCTTATGAAGCTCATCTTGCCATTTATGAAATATATTAACATAGGGATTGGAAAAGCTCTTACACTAACCATAATTATTAACTTAGGTTTAATCATTCTTTTTAATCCTAAACCCGAAGATATATATGCATCAGTAATAAGTCTCTATACATTTATCGGAATCATTTTAAGCTTGGTCTACTCAAAGCAAATTATGGGTACAAATATTAGTTGGATGCTTAGTTTACCTTATAGTAAATTAAAATTAATTGGAATTAATCTCCTTATTTCTATTTACTCCTACTTTGCATTTTTTATATCAATTATTGTTCTAGCATTTATTAGTTACTTTATTTCATACAAAACATTCCATTTAGATTGGCCAAGTACAATTGAATTTAGTTTTTCAGATATTGTGACTGGGCTGAGTAATGCCTATGCAAAATTAAATGTTCAAGTTTTGGCGGGACTCAATGCCTGTATTCTATTAATCCTTGGCATTAGTATTTCTATTCAGAATACTCGTCAGATCAATGTTTTTACGCAATTAAATAATCAAAATCTAAGATTTAATCCTGATAAGCAACGAAGCATTCAAATTCTATTAGGAGTGGCATTTGTATTACTCTTATTTGCGATGCAAATCGATAAGTTGTTTTCACCAATGAACATTATTTTTGTTATTTCCTTAATGTCCGCTGCGATTTGGAAATCGACTTGTGTAACGATTATTGATGAATCAAAACGCGCAAAGATAATTCTTTATTCAATTCTAGCTTATGTCATCATCTCAAATTCAACATTTGCTATCATGACCTATAATTACTCACTCGACAGTCAGAACCCAATTTTGAAAAGAATAGATGCCTATCATTACCTTGGTCTTTTTGCTCCAAGCATTGAACAAGAATTACAAGATGAACTTAATAAATCTTCATCAAACAATGTTGATATCGATCTCTTATTGGCCGTTGATGGTCAAGATCCCACACGTCTTTTAAAAAGTATTTTAAAGGCTCCCTATCAGAAAAAGAATTTTGACACTTTTAAACAAGATCAGAAAATTATTTATCAGCTAGATGCAAATCAGGTTGATCTCGCTGAGTTCATGTCAGATAAAGCGAGCTACCATTTTACGGAAAAATTAAAGTATATTAACTTTAGTCATTTTGAGAACACTAAAGCCATTAAATTTCTAAACGACTACTCGCTAAAGTATAAATACTTTAATTACGATCTTTGCTGGCATGTTAGTCATAAAAAACTCTCTGAAGATGAAATTAAAATTTTTTTAAATGCAGATCAACCGATGCCAAGATATTGTGGATTAATCCTTTCTCGTTATTACCCGACCTACGATCTCACAGACTCACTTATCAAAGCAGCCAGTAATAAAGAGCCATTAGAGTATCAAAGTTTATTCATTACAATTTCCCTTTATCAAGGAGCCCTGGCAAAAATAGATGAGCTTTATCAACTAAGTGCCAAAAATTTTTCTTTTAAAAAAGTTGATTGCCCCGGTGACAGCTCTGAATTTATCAAACAATTTAACGAGCTTTCATACTCACAACAGATAAAATGTCCAAGATTCTATTTGGCAAGAAATCCCATCAATGCCGCAGGAATGGATAGTATTGAGTATATTAGTAATCCTAAAGTTTATTTTGAACCGGAAGCTTTTGAAAATTCAGCACAACAAAGATCAAAAGCCCCTTAACTAAAGTTTAGTCCCATTCTTGAAGATACTTTTGGAAATGACTTGGCCTTGATCATTATAGCGAACTTCAGGTCCATGCTTAACAAACTGACCGTTTACTCGAATACCACACATTTGAATTCTGGCATTTTCGAGTTTAGAAAAATAATCCAGCAATAGTCCGCCATCAGGACAATCTTTATTAGTAAGTTCTTTCGCCAATGTTGGAGCAGATGTGCCAGTTGAAGGTTCCGATGATATTGATGATGATATAGGGACAATTCCAATTAATCTTGAATAAGGAGAATTTTTGCGACCCAAAGGAGTTCGACTAAGTCCTGTAGGCTCAGCAACAACAAAGTAGCGATTTCGATACTCATATTTTTCATCATAAACCTGAGAGCGAATTTCAATACCTAAAAAGGCATGTCCTGGAACTAAAATCATTGCCACTTTATTTTTAAACACGGAACTGTGTGCAAGAACCGTAGCCATAAAGAGAGACTTTGAATCACAATCGGCCCATCCATTTTGTAGGGCCAAAGGAGGAACAAAAAGACCTTTCACGAGTCGATTGTCGATCACATCTGGCGGAACTCCATAGGGATAATCTTGAAAAAAGCGCAGGAGCAATTCAAGAGACTGCCTTTCATCAAGTCCATGCTTTGTAACATAAGTATTCCACGAATTATAAAGAGGTGTTACAGAATCATAATAAAATGAGACGAGGGCGCTGTAGTCGGGAATAACTCCCAATTCCGGATGATGCTGGTACAAAGCACTTGGTAATTCACTATCATAAAATTTCAAATCATTGGGATCGCGTATAGGAAGGCCAAAGTGGCGCGATTTCTCAGACAACTTGCGGTAGTCATCATTCCAGATCCATTCTTGATACTCACCGTTTAAGTCTTTAAACCCCATATTGAAATAGATCATATCACCTACGACTTCACTTTTAGTCGTGATGTCTGGTTTTTTAGCATACTCCATTGGCTCAATCGCCATTGAAGAAGAGCTTATCAATAGAGAAATGTATAAAACTTTCTTCATTATAGTTTATCGAGATATTCGTGAAAGACCAAACTTCCAATAAAATGGTTTAAAGGTTTTTCTATAAAAAGAATAATGCTAAAAAGAATGCAAACGAGAAACATGGAAAGACCGAGATTATCTTTCTTTTCAATTTCAATATCAAAATCAATTGGAGCCATCATTTTTCTGTAAATTTCTGAGATTAAAAAAAGAATCACGAAGCTGATGAAAAAAGTCATCGTATAAAAGACCAGAAAATAGATAAAGGCAATTCCCAAGATTTTCAACGAGAATCCGTTGTGAGAGATAAGCAAACTTTGTAAGGCCGTCGTAGATTCGGAAATGCTTCCTCTTACTAAATAGAGAACACTTAAAATTAGGGCTCCACTAATCAGACATCCTGACTTATGTTTTTCCTTAATAAACCATTCAACTGGCTTTGAAAGGACAAACTTATTCATAAAGACGGTCGCAAAATAAGTTGTGATGAGGGAGAAAACTAAAGATAAGCTTAGCTCATAGATCGTCAGATACATGACATTCATTTGTTGCATTAAATCTCCTTTAAGATCGAACTCTTTTTATGCTTTGAACACCGATATCCATCGCCGAATGAAGAATGGAACTATAAACACCTGCTTTAGGTTTTGGTCTTTTTCCAGCTCCCATACGATGAATTTGCATCGTGTACCAAATGATCTCTAAGGGAAAAATGGCATCAACAACTTTAAATCCACTGGAAAGAGGATGTACGTCACTCACCACTTTTTCACCGGCCATAACCTGTTTACTAAATTCAGGATTCAAGCAGAGCGCGCGCCCAAGACCTACAATGTCAAGATTGCCTTCTTCTAAAGCTGTATGAATAAATTCTCCAGTTCGAAATCCACCTGTAACCATCAAAGGACATTTAATAACTTTTTTTATCGCAGCCGCGTATTCTAAAAAATAGGCTTCTCTTTTTTGAGTGCTCTCTTTTATTTTTGCTCCAGTCATTACGGGGGCTTCGTAAGAGCCTCCCGAGAGTTCTATCAGATCAATACCTAAGTCCGATAACGATTTTGCGACCAAGACTGCCTCTTCATGTGTAAATCCCCCTTTGCCGAAATCTGCAGAATTTAATTTGATCCCAATCGGAAAGCTTGGACCTACATTTTTTCTGATTTCTTTATAAACTTCTTGGACGAATCTCATTCGATTCTCAATGGGTCCTCCCCATTGATCCTTGCGCTGATTATGACGAGAAGATAAGAATTGTGACACTAGGTATCCGTGCGCACCGTGAATTTGCACACCTTGAAATCCAGACTCTTTAACTACTTTAGCGGCGTATCCAAAACGTTCAATGATATCAAGAATCTCAGATTCAGTGAGCTCACGGGGCTTGTTGAACATTTTATCCAGCGGTGGAATGAGTGCCAAAGAAGAGGGAGCCACCGGCTCTTTAGTTAAAAATTTTGGGGTTTGCTTTCCCGGATGGTTTAGCTGAATCCAAATATGAGCCTGTGAATTCTGGGTAGCGCTGGCCCAATGCTTGAGCTCTAAACTGTTATCCAAGCCTTTTTCAATGACAACATTATTCGCTTCACCAAGATATCTGGAATCAATCATCACATTGCCAGAGATGCAAAGACCAGTCCCTCCTTCGACCCAAGTTTTATAAGCTTGGTAGAATGCTTGACCGGGATAGAAAACTGGATTTGCCATATTCTCGCTCATCGCCGACTTGGCCAATCGATTTGGCAGAACAGCCCCACATGGGAGTATACATTTTTCACTTACTTTCATAGCGGCCTCTAAATATTGAGTCCAAATGGGTCAATCAACCCCAAACTCTTTAATTAAGAAAATACCTAACAATAGTAACGCAATTCCTACCCATGTGATCTTATTAAACCGAAGCCCAAAAAATAAAACCGGAATGAGGATAGAACTTATTGTTACTATGACATCAAAGGAAATACCCAACCAAAAGATTTGCACTTTGTTATTCAGTATTTTAACTCCATATAACCATAGTAAATTCGACAGGATCGCTAAAATCAGGCCGTAGATATAAAAGTTACTGTGATTACGTATGCTCTCTTGATAACTGATGTAGTTATAGGTGCTGTAGGAAAGGAAGGCGAAAAAGCAAATGATGATTGGAGTAATTATTAAAAATCTCCGAATTAATAAAGTTGTAATTTTAGAATATCAGCCTTTAATGAGACTTCCAATATTTTCCTCTTGCTTTTGTCTTTGAGCAGAATCAGAATTGAAAAAATAGAGGATTTTTTGCATGCTCATTTCAACTGCTCTGCTTCGTTGGGTATCGAATGAAAAAGGCTATGGGCTATTTGCAAAAGAATTTATTCCAAAGGGTACGATCACATTCGTCAACGATCAACTCGATATAATCCTCGATCCCGATAATCCCAAATTTAAAACAGAACCCTATAGAACAGTCTTAGATAAGTACGCCTACAATTCCCCAGAGGGAAAACTCGTTCTTTGTTGGGATTTTGGAAAATACATGAACCATTGTTGCTGGCCCAACACCCTCACAACCGGGTACGGGTTTGATATTGCCGTTAGCGATATTCAAAAAGGCGAGGAAATTACTACCGACTACGGAGTAATCTCCACTGGTCATCACATGATTTTTTCATGTGAAAAAAAGAATTGTCGCAATGGCATCGATATCGCCAATTTTGAAGAATGCGCTCGCAATTGGGATCTTCAAATTACAGAAGCTTTAGGAAAGACTCGCTCAGTTGCTCAGCCCCTTTGGTCTCTTATCCCTGAGGATATTTTACAGCAACTCACTCTCTATCTTGATGGGGATAAAAATAAATATCTCTCTGTGAACGACCAGAAACCCAAATAGGAACGATTCTATCTAGTTGAAAAATGAAGCAAGCACAAAAATCTTATGATAATGGCCCTTGTGCTAGTTCCTTAGCTATAATTTTTCGAAATATTGAACAACGAGAATATGGCCATTGAGTTTTGCCATATCATAGGCTGAGGATCCAAACATATCTGTGACATCTTTATCTGCCCCATTTTGGATAAGGCATTTTACAACTTCGAGTTGCCCCATAGATGCAGCAACGATGAGAGCCGTTTCACCAAGGTCATTTTGTATATTAATATCAACTTTATCTAATAAGCTTTTCAAAATTTCAAGATCACCATTTTTTGCGCTATTAAACCAATTATCGTTTAAACCACCATCCTGTGATTGCTCATTGATGATCGAATCATAGAGATCAACCAATTCAGGCATATTATTATCAACAGCATCTTCATATGGTTGAAAACCATTCTCTAAACGAAATTTTGGGTCTCCTCCTTGCTCAAGCACGAGTTTCGCCAATTTTAATAAGTATACTTTATTATTGTCATAATTCATCTTATTGCAAAGGTCAAAAGGGCTTTTTGACATGGCTGTTTTATAGTTAGCATTTATTCCTTTTTGGGCAAAGAAATCAAAGATCAACTGAGATTTCTCTTTTAAGTTTGAATCATAATTTTGAAATAACCCCAAACCAAGTGATTCAATAACAGAAGAAATATTTTGAAAAGAAGACAAGAATTCATTACTAAATTTAATTTTTAAACCGCCGTTAACCATTTTATAGAGTTCATCTAAATCGAGGGTTTGAATTGAATCAATAAAGACTCTTAAGACTCTGTAATGTTGAGAATCAGTAGCCTTTGCTAAACTTAGCACAAGCTTGCTAAAAATTTGAGAACGACTAGATTCACTCATGATCGATCGCGTACGGCCATAGGCCCAAAAGGGTCCAATATGAGTATACAAGTTACCACCAGGTCCTAAGTCATCTAATGCAACTCCTAGTGAAACTAAGTTTTCAAAAGCCTTCTCATTGAAAAAATTTTGTTGCTGCGCCATTCTTACGATGAGGCATGAATTTAGAGCTTCCAAATGGGATGTCTCCAATTGGGACATTTTTGCAGTGTAAGCGTTTATGTCTGTTGCAACCAAATTAATATTATCTTGAAATAGGGGGCCACATTCAGTTGGAAGATCAGCAAATGCACTTAAGGAAATAAAAGAGATTAAAAAAGTTACCAATTTTAAATTCATAGTAAGTCACCTACGTTAGTAAATTGAATTTCCATGTCTCTAAGCGGAGCTGGAAGTGGGTTCGAATCTACTTTATGATTCTGAATTAATCTTTTGATTTCTGAGCTGAATATATCGATCCTTTGATCCAACCAATCCTTTTGATCACCAGAGTCAAGGATTCTCCCCTCATATAAACTTCTAAAATTATAATTATATCCCTCATTTTGTAAGGCTTTTGAGTAGAGCTGCTCTTTTCCAATAATTCCATTATCACCATTTAAAAATGCTCTTACAAAATCATCCTCTAGCAACTCATCTGGAAAAAGTAGGAATAGTATATTCTTTATTAAAAGCTTATCTGCTTCAATAGAGAGTACATTTTGGCGAACACTTTCTAACGATTTGTAATAATTGGCGAGATGATTAGTATCTTGAGGTTGTATTGAAATATTACCAGCAATGGCATTTGCAAAATCATTATTCATTCGAGAATCGTCGTAATTTAATAATTCTTTAAATATTCTCTCAACATTGGCCGTTTTAAATTTATCTTTAACTTCACGCAAGGCCATAATATCTTCTCTTACCACTTGATAGTTATGAGAATTGATTACAATTGATCTCGTCAAAACCCATTGAGCGATCTGAGAACTAACCGCCTGCATGGAATTCTCAAATCTTTTCCTCATATCGCTGGTATTGATTTGAAAGCTGGAATCAGTTAACAA
>PCTW01000023.1:0-1225 GCA_002786715.1 Bdellovibrio sp. CG22_combo_CG10-13_8_21_14_all_39_27 | reverse complement strand
AGCCGGGAGTTTTCATACCACTACCAAGACTATATTTACATGGCCAGCTTCTCCCAATCTGGAGCACAGGTTTCGGGAACTGGTGCTCTGTAGTTTAAGCTCTGATGTGGCCTTATGCTATTGTATTGCTGTCTCCATTTCTCAATAATTATCTGTGCTTCTCTCAAAGTATAAAACAATTCCCCATCTAAAAGTTCATATCTCATTTTGCCATTGAACGATTCGCAGTAGCCATTTTCCCAAGGACTCCCCGGCGCAATAAAAAGTGGAGCAATGTCTAGGGTTTTAAACCATCGCATCAGAATCTTTGCAATAAACTCTGACCCATTGTCCGACCGAATATGTTTTGGGCAGCCTCTTTTTATAAAAAGATCTGCTAAAATAAAAACAATTTCTCGCGACGTTATTCTTCGAGCGACATGAGCACAAATACATTCCTTGGTAAATTCATCGACAATATTAAGAATCTTTATCGCTCTCCCGTCTCGTGTTCTTTCGGCAACAAAATCATACGACCAAACATGATTGGGATACTCAGGGCGAAGACGAATGCACGAACCATCATTAAACCAAAGTCTTCCTCTCTTGGGTTGCTTCTCTGGGACTTGAAGTCCCTCTTGTCGCCAAATCCTGTAGACTCGATCTTTGCCCACATTAAAACCATCTCTATTCAAAAGCCCTGTCACTTTTCGATAACCGTATCGTCCAAATAGTTTGGCAAAATAAATAACTCGCTCTCTAAGTTTTTCATCAAAAGGGTCGATCTTGATCTTATATCTCTGAGTACAACGATTGAGACCAATGACATTACAAGCTCGACGTTCGGAAACGCCGAGCTGATTCATAACATAAATAACGGCTTCTTTTTTGTGTGCAGGGCTTAGTAGTTTCCCGAGAGGGCTTCCTTCATAATAGAATTATCCAGAGCTTGATCAGCGACAATCCTCTTGAGACGCGCATTCTCTTTCTCAAGTTCTTTAAGTCGCTTGGCCTGATCTAGCTGAAGGCCACCATACTCACGCTTCCATTTGGCCAACGTGACAGCGTGGATACCGATGTGGCGAGCGATCTCTTCCATCGTTTTGCCCTTGGATTTTTCGATTTCCATGGTTCTGAGATGTTTAATGATCTCTTCTGTTTGATAAGACTTACGTGCCATAATTTTCTCCTTACGAGTTAAGTCCAGTATAACTTAAAAACTGGACTGGTTTAACCCGGTCAGGTC
>PCTW01000041.1:226-2017 GCA_002786715.1 Bdellovibrio sp. CG22_combo_CG10-13_8_21_14_all_39_27 | reverse complement strand
TGAGTGATATGACCAGGTTTATCCATCCATTTATCCCAATCACATTTTCCAGTAAGAGATGGAGTGGCGCTCCATTTTGTTCCAAGTCCTGATGTTTGGAAAAGTGATGTTGCAAACCCCCTCTGCTGTGGGGGCCAAAGTGGCTGGGCTGGCGCTATATCAGGAGCTCTGCGAAGATCACCTACCTTTTTTTTAGCGAAGTAGTCGTAGGTTAAGGTAATTGGAGAGAGGGTTAAAAGAGCCGTAAATGCAAAGAAATTTCTAACACAATAGACTACCTTTTCTACCGTATTATATTTTTTAATTGTAAGATTCCCCCTTTCCCAGCGAACAATTTCGGGAGGTGGGAGCAGATATTGTTCTAACCTCGTGAAAGTAGTAGTCATAAACCCCTTTTAATCTTGATTTAAACAAAACTGAATGAAATCATCACACAATCTTAACCATTTTAACAAGGATTCTACATGGCCGACTCAATTGATGATTGGGTGTGTTGCATAACCCCCAGGAAGAGATTTAAAAAAAATAGTATGAAATGAAAAGCCCATGAGTTTAAGCTTCTTAGCGACAAAACATCGAGGCAAAAACCATGGGCATAAAACGTGATTGGAAACAGTATAACAAACAATTGATAAATCGAGGCAAGATCCATTTTTGGGTTAAGCCTGAAGTGATCAAAAAATGGAGGGCTGGTAAGCAGAAAAAAAATGGCCACCCCCTTGTCTACAGCGATAGTTTTATTCAAGCAATCAGCTATATCCGCTTTAAATTTCGGATGAGTCTCCGTGAAACTGAAGGTTTTTTCACCTCCTTTGTTGCCCTGATTAAGAAAGATACTCAAGTTCCTTGTTACACACAGATCTGCAGAAGGTTGAAATCGCTAAGTCTTCCTAGTGAGTTGATCCAAAAGAAAGGAGTAACTGATGTCGTTCTAGATACGACTGGTCTAAAAATTTATGGGGAAGGTGAATGGAGAGCAGAAAGATATAGCGGGAAGAAGCGCTGGAAAAAATTACATTTATCCATGGATGTGATCAGTGGCAAGTTAGTATTAGCCGAGATTACAAATGAATACGTGCATGACACAACATACTTAGAGAAGACTTTACAGAGGGTAAATGGTCGAAGAGGAAAGGTTCTGATCGACGGGATCGCTGACAGTGGGAAGTGTTATGATCTAGCAATGAGATACAACAAGAGGTTGCTAACACCGCCCCAAAAAGGGGCAGTGATCCGAAAAGAGCCAATTTATGAAGATCGAAATATAGCTATAAAGATGATCCGAGGTTTAGGAGATGACCGGTTAGCAAGGTCTATATGGTCAAAGTTGGTGGGCTATAATAGACGTGTAATAGTAGAAAGCATGATGGCTCGCTGGAAAAGTCTGTATGGAGGGAGTCTGAAAAGTCGATGTGCAAAGAGAAAAGAAATAGAAGTCCAGCTCAAAGCAATGATGATTAATCAAATGATCGAGGCTCAGGCAGCCTGAAGAAAGCGAAGCCAAGGAAAAACTATTGCTTCTTTAGAGGTTATGCAACACACCCCTTCATGATTCTAACTCCCCAATTTCACTGATTAACCAGAGAACAATTTACATGAGCTCCCTTTAAAGCCATATTCAATAACTCTTTTAAGTGAAAAGCAAACACATACTCGGACTATCTCAATTGACAACATCAATAAAAATACAAAGGTGGAGTGCAGTCTATTGATTAAGAATCTTAAGACAGAAAAAATCATTGCCAAAGAGGAGAAAAGAGAAAGACCTACAGAAAATTGCCCTTACTGTTT
>PCTW01000041.1:0-147 GCA_002786715.1 Bdellovibrio sp. CG22_combo_CG10-13_8_21_14_all_39_27 | reverse complement strand
CAGCAAGAAGAGGGTTAGGAGCGACAAAAACAGGAAGTCCTGTTTCTTTAATAAGAGCTTTATCAAGACCTTTCATCAAAGCGCCACCACCGGCTAAAACCATTCCCCGCTCAACCAAATCGGCGGCAAGTTCAGGAGGGCATTTCT
>PCTW01000087.1 GCA_002786715.1 Bdellovibrio sp. CG22_combo_CG10-13_8_21_14_all_39_27 | reverse complement strand
AAAATAGTTATTCAAAGCAGAGGATGAAATTTCATTGATAGTGTCGCGTCGAACTTTAAGTGAAATATTTTCCTCATACTTTGCAACTTTCCCCTGAATTTTTCGTGAGTAGTTGTAAAGATCAGTTTGAACTTTTTCTTTAAGATCGTAGCAAGTAATTTCATCTCCACTTTGAGTTGGGATTTTGATTCCTTTAAGTGCTTCATCAACTACGCCGTAGGGGCGAAAGAACTCTGAAATCTTATCTGTTTTTTTGGCAACTTCTAACTGTGGAATAACTTTATCGAAACATTCACTTGAATAAAGATCAATTAAAGAGCGTAGGCTTTGATCTTCAATCGAGACTGACCCTGCATACATGATTGCTTTATAAAAAGCCGAAGGGGCATGAAGTTCAGAATTGGATTTTTCAAAAAGCTTATCCACAACGAGGCCCATGAAATTGGCCACTTCTTCGGCCGATTGAGTAAGTACATCAAACAGGAAGCTGACTTTGTATTGTTCTTGCAAATCAATGACTTTGGTTGCGATATAGTCATTACCATGCCAAGAGACTCTTTTGTGATCTCGTACATTGCTAAAAGAGCCAACTTTTAAGAGTGAAACTCCAAGTAAGAATGAAGCAATCAATTTAACAAAGGTTCCAAGGCTTGCTCCACGAAATCCTCCGAAGACTCCAGGAAGATACCGTTTGAAGTATCCCCAAACGGCAAAGAAAAAAGCACTGCCAAAAGTTAAGGCCAGGATGCCAGCAAGGATTGCTTGGGAGGTGATAATTTTTATCGAGGCCTCATGGAAATGAAGCCCAATAATGCTGTAAAAGGCCTCATAGGCCGTAGATGAAAACATACATTTCCCCTAAGTTTAGTTAAAAATCTTTGTGACAACCGATGCCATCGGCACAATCGAAAAAGAGGTAATCAAGACGTTTTGAAACTTCATGACCTCGGTCGATTTGCATTTCCTCATCAACGACAATGCGTTGATATTTTTCTCCCTCTTTATTGATTTGTTGGAGAACGGCATTGAGTGGTTCAGAGTTTTGTTTTTCAAGGGCAAGAGTCATTTCAATTTGATCTTTAAGTACCCTTGTCTTGCGTACAGCTTCGTCTTGTCTCTTGGTCGGAAGGTGTGGATTGGTTGTGAGCTTGGAAGAGGCAAAGTCAATCGTGCGTCCCATATCGTCTGCAAAGACATTCATCGCCAAAGCATCGGAGAGCTTTTTACAGGCAATATTACGCTTGTTATGGGGCAAATAAGCAAGGGAGAGGATAGTTTGACGATCAATCAACTGATGATCGGCACCTCCACTTAAGTTTTGTAAGTCATCATCACTAATGAGTTTATAGACATTACTTCTATAACCTCCTTGGGTGATAATCTTCTTTACGACTCCATCACACAACTTTGCGAAGGTATCTTTTTTTACATCAATAAGATAAGTTCTTGGCGTAAGCTGAACGCGGTGAGGGCCATAATCAATGGTTAGGCTACCACGCTTGATGATCGTATCTCCAATAAATGCTTTAGTCAGATTCACGACACGATCTGCACTTGCTCCTTTGAATCCGGCCCACTTTGCGGTACTTTCAATCAAACGGTTTTCAGGTGATTTCCCATCTCCTGACCAGTCTGAAATATCAGCATCCAAATAGTTTTTGCAAGACTCCATCGACTGTTCAAAATTGCCACCAGATTGTTGATTGGCCTTGCGAACACACTCTGCACGTTGTTCGTAAAATTCACTGACTTTTGAATCAGTATAGGAGTCGATGGCCTTACACTGATTCATTCTAAGTTGAGCAAGAAAATTACTTTGAATCCGCGAGTGCTTTAAAATACTGCACCAAGTGGGGCTAAAGTAACATGTAAGAAGCATCGGACTTGCCGCCATAATATCCTTTCCCATATCACCCAGATAACGGGCATCGAGAATATTTTTTAAGGCGGCCCGCATGGTATTTTCAATTGAAATACGCCCACAATCGGCCCCTAATCCAATGTCCAGATTAAGGTCAATGGTACGGTATTCATCAAAGACAGGATCTTTTGCTCTTCCATGAGAACCTAAAAGAT
>PCTW01000095.1:12669-20458 GCA_002786715.1 Bdellovibrio sp. CG22_combo_CG10-13_8_21_14_all_39_27 | reverse complement strand
AGGTGTTATTCCCATGAGGAAGCCACCACCACCAGCTCCACAAAGCTTTAAGAAATAGGTTTTGTCTTCAAGACCTTTTTTCCAAATTTCACGATAGAGCTTTGGAATCATCGGATTGAAATGCTCCAGTTGAAAACGAGATAATTTTTCAAAGTACTTTAGCATTTCCTTGGTTTGTCCTTCAAGAAATGACGTAATACAACCATTAGTGATGGGAGAGAGTTCTTCCAAACAAGCTTTTCTAAAATCTTCATTTTTACATTTTTCTAGAAAGAGATTGACTAAAGGCTCTGTCTTTCTCGAACGACCAGTATTTAAAAGAAAGAGTGACCCCTTTCCTTCGTTGTATCTTGGCAATTCAACCGGACCTAATGTCTTATCAATGAGTAATGATTGATTAATATAACTAATGAGAGGATCAACACCAGAGCTTGATCCGTGAAAATGAGACTCCATTTTTGAGAGGAAAATCTTAAGCTCATTAATTGAAACAGTATTCTTCTTGCGAGAACAGCCATAGCGATCATAAACAGCTGCCACCAAGGCACCAGAACTTCCAACTCCGTAACCTTGGGGAATGGTTGAATCAAAATACAGGCCTTGTGAAACATCAAATTCAAAAGAAGTAACATCGAAGGGAAAAGGAAGCTCGTCTCTAAGGGCCAATGTTTTCATATAATCGGCCAAAGATTTAAGCTCTGGGTCTCTGCCACGTTCGCCTTCTCTTGGAAAACTTAAATGCCCTTCAAAAAGAGCATAGGGAATGGCCAAGGCCTTACTTTGCATGATGACTGAATATTCTCCAAAGAGAAGAACTTTTGAATAAAAGGAGGTCTCTGACTGATTAGACATTCTGATTCTCTCTGCGAGGACCGTTGCCTAATTGATCATGAATTATACTTTTGGCAAAAGGTTTTAATTGAGAATTAATAAAATCGAGGACGCGAGCTTCTTCACTCTTTGGATAAAGGATATGCAGATTAGGACCTGCATCGAGGGTAAAACAAATTTGAGTTCCTGTCTCTGCTCTAAAAGCTCTTAAAAGATCGATCGCTCGAAGAGTGTCAGGTTTCATGAGAATAAAAGAAGGTTCGCTGGTCATCATTAAGCTATGAAGTTCGAGAGCTTCAATTTCGACAATCTTTTCAAATTCAGACCAATTACCTGTTTCTAAAAATGACAAAGTTGAAAGAGCACGCTTCTCGGCAGTTGCAAAACGAAGCTCACGATAAGGATGTTGATCCATTAAAGCGTGACCTGCACGCGATGAAACGCTTTTCTCTCCACTATCAATAATGATGATGCTGTCATTCATTTCTTGAAAAGAAGGATGCAATCGCGACGAAAGATTTATGGCCTCTTTATCAGAAGTGCCTGTCACTTGAGAACATGATCCCCACCAGGCCAGTTTTGGAAAAACTGAACGGGCGGCCGAGCCAGAACCTAATCTCGCCCAATGAGAGGCTTGCTTTATGAAGGCTTCCTCTTGATCAAGTTTGTCATTCCATTTTTGACAAAGGCTAAGAAGGCATAAACTCAAGGCGGCCATCGAAGAGGCACTTGAAGCAATTCCCGCCGAATGGGGAAAAGAATTCGAACTGTTAAATTGGTAAGAGTAATTAAGTAGTTTGGGTTCCTCTCTCGCCCACTTTTCTATCACTTTTATGACTTTTTGTTGAAAACTTGGTTGAGCCTGTCCTGCAAATAAATAATCCACTGAGAATTGATTTGATTCTGAAGCAACCATTGAAGTCAGTGTTCGCGAATTTTCGAGAGTGAAACTAAGAGATGGGTTCGCAGGGATTTGATCACCAGCAAGCTTTCCCCAGTACTTTACTAGAGCAATATTCGAAGGAGCACTCCATGCTGTGGAAAATGTTGATTGATTAGTGGTAAGTGACATTTCCATCCTGATTTTGATGTTCATTTTCATTTCTCATCAAAATGAGCTCTGAAAAAGATATCACGGGTCCCATGCCTTGGAGGGTAAAATAGGCTTCTGTTGCTTCTTTGGATCGATTAGAAGTGACGAGCATAAAGTCTCCCCCCCAAGCGCCAAGCGACTTTACCTTGCCCCAATAATCGTTAAAGAATTGAGTCTGAATCGGTTCAACGCCTAATGCATCTGCAATAATCATTTCGTGATCTGCAATTAAGCTTTCAAATTCAACTAAAGTTTGACTCTCAAGCATTCTTTGCGAAATTTGAGTAAGATCCTGAATAATTTGGTTCTTTTCAAGATTTAATTTTTTATAGCGAGCTATACTCTCGCGCGAGTTTTGTTTTCTCCCTTGATAAACGAAATAGAGAGATTCTCTGTAAGGTGGATTAAAAACAATTGGCGACCAATAAGGGCCCGAGCTATTTCGCTGATAGAAAATAGGTCCTTCTGATTGTGCACAAGCAATATCATAACCAGAGCCACCAAAAGTTTTGAAGAGTAGCTCAAAAGGAGAAACGTAGGCCCACTGAGCGATATTATAGATCAACGATGAGCTGGAACCAAGTCCCCAATCTACTGGAAATTCAAGATCAGTCTCGACTAGAACATTGCTTTCTTCTCTTAAGAAATGCTTATTTTGCTTTCTCGCTTCAAGTAGAATCTTTTGTAAAAGAAGAGCTGCTTCGTTTGGTTTTTCGTCGAGACAACGAAAACGCCAAAGATCGTAGCGAGATTCAAACCAAAGATCACCACTTGAATCGTAAGAGCGCCAAGTGAGGATGGCATCGTCAAAACTCGGAGTGTATTTAACGTTAAGTGTTTGTCCTAACAAAGTTGGAAGAGCGATACCTTTCGCTCCATCCATAATAAAATACTCACCGGACAAGAGAAGTTTTCCATGACCAAAGTAAGTATGATCATATTTTGTTTCTCTCAACCTTGGACGTTGACTTGAAATTGTCGATTCAAATGACATCATTGTAAATTCCTTCTTTGAGCTAAGAAATCACGGACAGACTTAAAAGAGATGATTTCGTTTTCGAAATAATCTCGAGCAATGAGGATCTCCTCTTCGCTGGCTTCAAAGTGCTTCAATATATTCATCAAATGCATTTTCATATGACCTTTTTGTATTCCAGAGGTCACTAAAGATCGAACAGCTGCAAAGTTTTGTGCAAGACCAATCGTTGCAGAAATTTCCATGAGCTGAGTTGCACTTGGACTATCAAGAAGGTCAAGAGACAATCGCGCCATCGGATGGAGTGAAGTCAATCCTCCTACTGTACCAAGAGACAATGGAATATCCATCCAAAATCTGAAAACACCGTCTTTGATTTCGGCATGAGAAAGTGATTGATAGCTTCCTTTATGTGAAGCATAAGTATGGGCGCAAGCTTCAACAGCTCTGAAATCATTTCCAGTCGCCAAGACAACAGCATCAACCCCATTCATGATGCCTTTATTATGAGTCGTTGCCCTGTACATATCTAATTCGGCAATACGAATGGCACGCATGAACTTCTCAGCAAAAACTTCAGGAGTCATGCCATGGCTTTTGTCATCGAGATCAGAAACGGGACAAGAAACTTCGGCCCGTACTAAGCAATTCGGAGTATAATTGGAAAGGATCGCCATAACGATCATAAGTTCTTCATCTCTAAACTGAGCAGACATTAAATTTTTAAACGTACGCCCCAATGCCTCGAGCAGAGTGTTGATGAAGTTGGCCCCCATGGCATCACATGTCTCAAAAGTCACAAAGAGTTGGAATAGGCCTGATTCTTCAGCAGTGCGATTCACCAGTTTAATGTCTTTAATTCCACCTCCACGACTCTTCATATTGACTTCGAGAGGTGACATTTCTTCAAATAGCTGAGGCTTTACGCTTTTGAAAAAGTTTTCAATTGTTGAAGGTTCCCCCTTCCAGATCATATGAACTTGACCCACTTTTTCTGAGCCCAAGATTGCTGTCTTAAAGCCACCGCGGCTCTGCCAAAATTTAGCAGCTTTTGAAGCTGCTGCTACCACTGAGCTTTCTTCTATAACCATAGGAACACAATAGAGCTTGTCATTGATCAAAACATTGGGAACGACTCCGTATGGAAAAATGAAATTTGAAATAGTATTTTCAGAAAATTCATCAAAAAGCTGTTGTTGTTTCTCTTCTTTTATCCAAAAAGACTTGAGAGTTTCCTTTTTGACAGATGAATTCGAAAGATAAGATTTGACCAGGAAGTCGATCTTTTCAAGCTTTGATAATTTAGAAAATCCTTCAATGGGTTGCAATCTCAACTCCTCGATGATGAAGATAAGCCTTTCCAACAGAGAGACCCTCAATTTGATTTTTTGTATATTTCACCAATTCTGGATAACTCACGGCCGCTCTATCAAGAAATGCTTTCGCTTGACCATAAACTGAGTTCCCGCGACATGAATCAATCAGATTTAATCCATCCATGAAGTTGGTAATTCCACCTGAAATAATAAATTCTTGACACTTAATTTCGTCTTGATGACGTATGAGATTTTCGTTAACAAATTCGACCATCTCTTGAGCAGTATGGCCAACACATGCTAAAGGTAAAAGTTCTTCTCTCTGTCCACTTTGGTCACGGAGGTGTTCGAGGTAAGAAAAATTAGTTCCTCCAAACGCCCCAAATTCAATGGCGGCCAAAGGTAACTTCATTAGTTCGAGTAATGATTGCGGTCCCATTCCTTGTCCAACTTCTTTGACGATGACAGGATACTCTGTCGACTTCAATAATTCAGTAATCGTTATGAGTGGAGAAATTTGCAATCGGTCACCTTCAGGTTGTAACCATTCCTGAAGTGGATTGACGTGGATGATGAGTCCCGTTGCTCTTAGTTTTTTTACTAATTCGTGAATGCGATCAGTTTGCTGTGAGAAAACGAGTCGCTCAACTTGAGCAATTCCTAAATTGGCAAAAAAGGGTAAACCTTCTCCAATCGTATCACGCAAGTTAAAGTCAGAAAGTGTTTCATCAGACTTAAGGAGAGGACGACAGGAGCCAAGCCCCATTCCTAAACCAAATTCAGCACAAAGCTTTGCAAGATTAAGATTTATTGATTTTGCTTTTTCAGTTCCTCCGGTCATGGAAGAAATCCAAAGAGGAGCTAAAAGTGTGTGATTGATAAATTTTTTCGCAAGTCCAGAGCCTGGTCTTGGATGAGGATTGAGCATCGGCTCATAGTAAAATCGTTGATCACGTGCACTTGCATCCACTTGGGCCTGTGTCGACAATTCAATATGACCAGCTTTGCGCTGTCCTAACACTTGATTTTCAGTCATTTTTCCCCTCTTAAACTAAAAGTTTTTTAACATGGAGGGCAAGCAATCGTCATTGAATAAATGTTCACTAGGACTGAACGGGAAATAGTTATAAACGCGGAGCGATAACTACAATAAATTCCCTTTTCTCATTTGGAATTTTGTTCATAATTTTAGATACTTGGCCTCTCAATCCCAATTCGTTGGAACTGTTCAAATCGAGCCCTAAATAGAGCTCTCTGTTCATTCCGGAAGCAATCAACTCTTCGAGGACTTTTTTGAGTCTATAAGGGGCATCCATAAGAATTAGCGTTTCAGGCATATTAACCATATCTTTGAAATACTTCGTCCGTTCATCTGCTTTTTGGGGAGGAAAACCCAAAAAACGATACTGATTATGAGGAAACCCAGACATTGCTAAAGCAAGGGCTATTGAATGAGGAAAGGGCGTTGCTGTCACTCGAATTCTTTGTTGATGACAAAGATCGACCAATTCCATTCCTGGATCGCAAAAAGCTGGCAAACCACCGTCGCTCATTAAGTATATTTTGGAACCACTTTTCATGGCCAGAACCATATCGTTCATGATGTTGTGACGAGTATGTTCATTATAAGCAACAAAGCGCTCAATCCATTCGCGAGGCATTCCCCATCGAAGCCAGCGCTGACGACCAGGTTTTAAATCTTCGACGAGTATAAGAGTTTTCTCAGGATTATGTTCCAAATCAAAAAGAATTCGCTCTTTAGCAGTAGATTCAAGTTGAGACTCTTCATCAATAGGGGTAGGAACTAAGATAAGCATGGCGGCACCTTAAAATATGAGATGAATTGTGACAAGTGATAGCATGAACGAAATGGTGATATTTATCCAGTCCCCACCGGGTTTAAGTGAAGTTGTGCTTAATGAATGGACTGACAAAGCTGCGCTCCTTCAAATTTCTTACCAAGTATTAAAATTTGAACAATCCGGTATCGAAATTCAAACTGATCAAGCTTCACTTGCGATGATCCTCCCCTATTTAAAGACTCCAAATCGCGTGCTCATTCGCCTTGAACATTTCAAGGCACGAGATTTTCCAAAACTTTTTTCCAAGACAAAAAAAATGAATTGGTTGAAATGGATGGCCGACGTTCCGGAAAAAATACGCGTGACCTCTTCTCAATCAAGACTCATACACAGTGATCGAATAGAAGAAACAGTTCGAGATGCGATCGCTCAATACTTTCGTGCTCAACCTCCAAAAAAGGTCCTACAACAAAAATGGTCCGAAGCTCCAAGTGAGCTTTTTGTAAGGCTCTTAGATGATGAAGTTCTCTTTTCAATCGATGCTGCCGGAGAACGACTTGGAGTTCGCGGATATCGCAACCATGTAGGTCCAGCTTCAATGAGAGAAAATTTAGCAGCAGCTTGTCTAAGTGCCTTTCTCCAAAACGAAACGTTAAAAGGTCCATTTACTCTCGCCGATCCCATGATGGGAGCAGGAACTATTTTATTAGAAGCAAGTGAATGGAATCGTCCAAATCTTGGCAGGCTTTATTATTTTATTCATTGGAATTCTATAAGTGCAACGTCAGTCGATCTTGCAACAAATGAATTGATGCTTATAGGAAGTGACCTTAATCCCAAAATGATTGAGACGACAAAATTAAATATAGCGAATCTTAAAACGCAAAAGAGAGAATGGAAAATAATTCTCGAGGATTTTTTAAAATCGAACACTCAGCTTCCCGATGTTCAATGGGTACTCAGCAATGCCCCTTACGGTGAAAGGCTGGAGGTTCAAGAAGGTTTCTTTAAAAATATGATTCCCGCCCTAAAACGAAAGTACCCGAACGCCAGAATTGCATTGCTAATGCCAAGTGATAAATGGAACTTAACAAAATCCAAAAATCAAAAGATCGTTGATTTCAAAAATAGTGGACTTGAAGTTAGCTTGCGCGAGATTATGACTTAATTAAGAAATTGAGCAAAAGCATGATCGACAGTTCCCCAATGATTTATCTCCTTGGGACTTAATTCGATGAATGATATTCCCTCTTTTTGAGGAATGGCCTTCAGGCCTCTCTCTTTCGCAAAAGGCTTTTTCATTCTCTTTTGAATGATCTCATTCTGATTTGAAGTTGCTGATGGCTTGATATAATAAGAAACCCATTTCCTAACCGGACGATTTTCAAAATTACTTAACTGGTCGGCAAATCCATAAGCAGCATCAATCATTGTTACACTTTCAAATTTAGTTTTCTTATCGAGTGCCCGTTTCGCAAGGAGGCGATAAGCACCAGAATGCCCTAAAAGATGAATTCGCGGAGTTGCCCCCTTTTCAGTCATTAAGTTTCGGGCTTCGGCTTCAAATTTTTGATAATCACTTTCTTCATAAAGATAATTGTAATGAAGATGCGCATTCTTCTTCGAACCTGAATGATAACTTTGATAATGAGGAATGATCATAGCAAAGGGCCTATTCCTCTTTGCAGAGCAGGGCCTTGACTGAAGCTTTGCGAAGAGGATTAAGCAACGCAATTTCATCTTTTTGAAGAAAATCGACATCCTCACCTCT
>PCTW01000095.1:9917-12648 GCA_002786715.1 Bdellovibrio sp. CG22_combo_CG10-13_8_21_14_all_39_27 | reverse complement strand
TGCCATCAGTAGTTAAAAGCTTTGCCTTCAAAGGCAAATCAGCTTTTTTAATTTCTGACTTTAATTTGAGAGCTGTGTAGTGTTCTTTGCGTTGTTCAACGACCGCCCCCAGAACGCCTTGATCGACAGAAGCCAAATGCGCATTTTTTAATTTTTTAAAAAGAACATCGCTCTTATTCGAACGATAAAAGGCCTTGCTTAATTGGCGCGGATACTTAGCTTTAAAAATTTCAAAACGTTCGCCATTAAAATTCTGACAAAGATCTAATGCCATTTTGATGAGTTCAAAATTTTCATCTAAAGGAAGATCAATTCTTATCGCTGTCATTCCCCAACTCTCTAGCTCTGCCACATGATCCAGTAAGCAATGATCTTTTATATTAAACATGAAAGTTCCATGCCTATTTTCTAATATCGGAAAACCCTTATGAGGAGATTCTTCACTTGTGGCCAAAACTTGAATTGATTCATCTGCCGCTAATTCATAAAGAGGAGTGACAAGATGTCGTGGAGTATAAAAAAGAAGAGTTGATCCGAGGACCAAAATCTCTGATTCAACTTCTAATTCTTTTAAATATTCTTGAAGTGTCGATGATTCTAATTCTTGAGATAAAACAACTCTTTTAATCGATGGAAAAAGATCAAGATGCGATTTAATGGCGACTCTATTATGATGTCCTGTTTCTAGGTTGAGATGGATAGGGTATTCCGGCCTCTTTTGATAGAGCCACTCAAGCGCCCCTAAATCTTGAACTCGTATCGCCGAAAACATTTCCCATTGAATTTTCTCTACTTCTAAAATAATCGTGTTTATGAGTTTATCAGTCATCAAAATATCCCAATTGAGAATCAGCTTTGTCTGCCCCCAATTTTGATTGATGATTTGTGATAATTCGCGAAGTGTGATTTCTCCGGTGCGAGAAAGAAGTGTAGTATCTATTAGGAGCTCATCGGGTGCCAGAGCTATCGCGGCATTTAAATCCTTCATCTTTTTTAAAGTAAGAATTCTTTTCATAAACGATTCTCGATGCGAATAATATTCATCGCCGCCGCTGTTCCTGAAAAAGGAATTCGTACAAGGGTTCCAGGATTTGTTCGCTCAATGTCTAGTCCATTGAGGCTTAAAATTCGCGAGAGTGAGAGATTCTGAATATCGCCCTTAAATGGAATGAGCTCGAGTTTGTCGTGACGGTCAAAAGCTTTTCTTACTTCGATGACAATTTCATTATCAAAAACTTGCTGAACAACTCCTGCCAGATTATGACTTTCTTCATTTGTCTCACGTTTATTAAAAATAGAATCGCCTGCAGCTTCTGCTGTCATATTCCAGGCCCCACCATCACGGCCAGAAACTTTGGCCAGCTCTGATTCCCAGTGAAGCATTTGTTCAGAGAGGAAATGACCATGTTCACGATAAAATTGCAGCGCTTCTGAATACACTTTTGAAATCGTTCCGACGTAGTGATGGGTTTTCATTCTGCCCTCCACTTTTAGTGAATCAATGCCAAGATCAACACAATCTTTTAAGAAGCGAATTCCTTGGAGATCTTTAGAGCTCATAAAATACGCATTCTTTTTTTCATAATCTTGCGAGTCTAGTGAATATTCAAAGCGACAACTATGAGCACAGCCTCCGCGATTCGAATCGCGACCTTGAGTATAATTTGAAATGACACAATTTCCAGAGTAGGCCATGCACATTGAACCATGAATAAATATTTCAACTTCAAGTCCGGTACTTTTCTTGATTTCGGCCGCTTCTTGTATTGAAACTTCTCGCCCCAAAACGACACGTGAGACTCCATGTTTTTTCCACAATTGAGCACTATAGCGATTGAGGCATGAAGCCTGAGTCGAGAGATGAATAGGAAGTTTGGAACGGTTTTTAACGACTTCTACCACACCACTGTCAGAAACGATGACAGCATCGACACCTAAAGATTCTATATCTTCTACGAAACCAGGTAATTCATTTAAATCAGAGTCGTGAAGAAATGCATTGAGCACGACATAAACTTTAGTCCCATGAGCATGGGCAAAGGCAATACCTTCTTCGAGTTCTTGCAAACTGAAGTTGTCAGAAGCTGCTCGCAATCCAAATTGTTGTCCGCCACAATACACGGCATCGGCGCCGTACAACGAAGCCACTTTCAATTTTTCAAGATTTCCAGCTGGAGAGAGCAGTTCAGTCACAGTCATCCTTAAATTAATCTCGGTTAAGGCTTTTAAGTAGCAGAAAATATGAATACAATAAAGAGGAAGTCCTTAAACTATGGCAATATTACTATGTCTAAGCTATTGAAAATACTCAAGTGGTTATTTCTTATCGGATTTGTGGCCGCAGTTGTTCTTCTTGGACGCCGTTGGGTTCAAAATCCTATTGGAACTTACCCCTATCCTTACACTTTGAACTTCACCCCAAAATTGCCCTATGCTGAAATCGATCAGGCCCATGTCTTAATTGTTGGAGATAGACTTGCAAAAAAATTACCGGAAAGATTAGGGCCAATTTTAAAAGAATTGTCGGCCAACCTGCGCGAACCTTTAAAGATGGTTGATCTCTCTGAAGATGGAGAAGGCCTTTTTAGAACGATTCACAAACTAAGATCAATTAAAAAGCTTCCACCTGTCGTTATTTATCATGGAGGCGCTGATGAGTTTTATGAGCAAAGAGTCGATCCAAAAAATCGCCGACTTCTCTTAACCAATATTCAAAGGTATGAAAACCCCA
>PCTW01000095.1:9513-9886 GCA_002786715.1 Bdellovibrio sp. CG22_combo_CG10-13_8_21_14_all_39_27 | reverse complement strand
CTTGAGTATTTTGAAATGAAACCGCAAATTGCCAAAGATGAGCGTTATGTAGAAACATTTGAAAAACAAGTGATGATTGAACTTGTTTTTAAACTTTATCAAATTGAGATTTCTGAGTTTATTAAATTTATTAAGGAACAGACATCTCGATTTATAGTCATCACGCCTCCAATCAATTTAGAATTGCCTCCGACTGAAACCTGCTCCAATTCAGACTCTCCGACTTTGTCAGAAGAACTGAAAAAAACTGAAGAGATGATTAATAGTGGTGATTTTAAAGATGCCTATCAACGGATTGGAGAACTTCAGTCCATGAGTATTGCCAATGCTAAAAGTTATTATTTGCTTGGAATGGCGATGAAAGGTATCGGAC
>PCTW01000095.1:0-9496 GCA_002786715.1 Bdellovibrio sp. CG22_combo_CG10-13_8_21_14_all_39_27 | reverse complement strand
GTGTTCAAGATCGTCCAACACTTATCGGATACAAAATCTTACTAGAAAATATTGAACGAGAATCTATTCCTATTGTTGAATTTAATCGAATCGTAAATAACTCCTTTGGCAGTAATGTGCTCTTCTTTGATCACTGGACTCCACAAGGTGTTTATTACGATGAATTAATGCAAGAATTGAAAGGTGAATTGAAAAAAGCACTCAATCTTTAAGAGGAGAATGTCATGAGTATCAAGGATGTCTCAGGACCACTTACAATTAAACTTAAAAAAGGTGAGATCATCTGTGCCGCAGGTGAAAAGGACTATGATCTCTTCATGGTTCATAAGGGAAAGCTTTTAGTTTTCGTTAATGATGGCACCAAGATTACTCCTCTCGCCTATATCGGCTCAGGTGAATATATTGGAGAGCTTTCTTTCTTCGATAAGCAAACTCGTTCGGCGCACATTGTCTGTGTTGAGGAATCAACTCTCATTCAAATTCCCGTAGAAGAAATCGAAAAGCAATTTCCCCCTTGGATGGTATTATTAGCTCAAAACTTGACCAGAAAAATTCGTCATGCTGACGAGCTGATTCGCAAAAAGGGTATCCGTAAACAAAATGTGGAGACCATCAAGCCCTTGAGCATAGAAGAGCAAAGACACTATTATAAGATTCTACAAGATTATCGGAGTGCAAAAGGACTCTAGTCGCCAACCGAACCATTCGGTGAATTTTTGACCCTAAAATGAGGCCCAAAAGACCCTAGACGGCCATATTTCCCACCATTTATTTTGGCACGCTTAATGCATTATCATTAAGTAAGAGACTTGATTCGGCCAAGGATGGGCTGATAGGTTTCTTCTCAATCGCCTGACCATACAAGGAGGTATGAATGTCGAAAATTCACTTTGCATTCTCTAAGGTTGTGCTCATGGTTGGTCTGCTAGTTATTGCAACCTATACCAGTGGGTGCTCAACAGAATCTCTGTCAACGAATCTAACAAACAGTAAATCTCCTCATGAAGATGGAACTGCGGCTTCGAAAAGACAGACGGCCAGTTACGCCCCTTTTAATTATCTACGTTAATTTGTCATAGAGACTCTCTCTCTCTCTCTCTCTTCTCGAAAGCAAGGCTTCTTATTAAGAAGCCTTGTTTTTTTGAAAAAGATCGCGAAAACGACTAAAATCAACTTTTTCGAAATTAAGAAAGAGCCCTAAGAATCTTTCAGCGAAAGTAATCATCCTACCTAAATGATTTACGCGACATGGGTCCAAACCAATTTCTTGAATTTTCTCTGGAGGCAACGATTGGAGACTTCGGTAGGAAGAAAAGATAGAACATAACAATTTTTTTTCACGATTGCGAAGAACGCTAGTAATCGCATTCATCACTGAATGATGAGAGATATAGCGATCACAACGACCACCACATTTACCAATACATTCAATAACACCATACGACTCAAGTTCGGAAAGTGACTGTGACGTAAGAGCTTTTGAAATCTTCAATTTTTTCATTAGAGTTTGAGCATCAACCGGCTCTTTAGAAAGATAGAGGTGGCACCAAATTTTTCCATGAATTTTTTTAAAACCCCAATAATGGATGAAATCGCCAATTTTTTCAGCGAGATCGTCCAACTCAATATTAAAAAGATTATCCATGTTTAATTAATTTAACTTACTTTTAAGAACTGGTCGAGAGATTCAAAGCTATTATAAGTTTTGAGATTGGCCTTATGAGGTACGCAACAAGGCCATGCCGTCGTTTGTGACTCGCTTAACAAAACGGCCCACTGGATTCCTGCAAATTCATTTGAATTTAATTTATCAAAAACTTCACATACATTGAGTTTTTGCTTAAACGGTGACTTACGATCAGTGATAATGACCTTCTCTGCGCCTAAATTGGCCACAAATTCAGTGATCACGTCCTGTGACAATCTTGAACCAATATAGATAGCTTCAATTCCTTGGAGATAACTTCTGATAGTACAGATAAGTCCATCGATTTCACCTCTAATTGTTCCGGCACTTCCAATCAAAACTGGATTCTTCTTTCCGAGGTCATTGAATTGATCCACTGACATCGCCAATCCTTGTCTCAATAATTGAGTCAAGAGCATATAGCTTAATCTTAACAGTGAACCTTTTTCAGGATCGTTATAATCTGCTTTTGATAGGTGGTTATGAAATGGGATGGCGAAGTCTTCAATGAAATTATTAATAGTGAAATTGCGCGCATCCATTTCAGACTGCAGCGTTGTGAGTTCGTGAACAATAACTTCTTTGTTAGAGACACTAAGGGCCGTTCTTAAAACGATCAAAGAATATTCAAATCTTTCGTACTTTGTTCCTTTCAAGGATTTCATGTCTTGAAGAGTGTCCCATTTTTCTGTTAACTCTGATGGCTTTAATTTAGCAAGCGTTCCAATAGGTTCACCCAAATGAACAAGTTCAGAAATGATTTTTAATAAGGACAACTCTTCTTCCGAATAAGTGCGTCTGCCTTTCTCACTTCGGACTGGCTTAATGATGTCGTATCTACGCTCCCATGCTCTTAGAGTATGCACTCCAATTCCAGTTACCGTTGATACATATTTAATAGAGTACATAAATTATTCCTTTAGATTTCTGTTCAAAACAACGTGAACACAATAGGACTATACATGATTATTATCAATTATTTTAGTCATTTAAGGGCGAGACATTAGCGAGACAATATGTTCACAAGATCATGAACATATCAAGTTGTTGAAAATAGGACAAAAAAAGCCCCCATTAAAATGGGGGCCTACCAAAACTTAACAATCAATTCACGCAAAGATTACTTAATCAGGCCTAAAGAACGCACGGCATCCCTTTCCTCTTTAAGCTCATTATGCGTAATGGTGAATTTATCAGTGCCAAAATCGTTATGCTTGATACCTTCAATCACTTCAACCTTTCCACCGACTGTTTTACAAGGGAAAGAAAAGATCAAGCCTTCATCAACTCCGTACTGACCGTTTGAACAAAGACACATTGAATAGCTGTTACCAGCTTTAGTATCGTGAGTAAGGTTATAGATACCATCAACTACCGCGTTTGCAGCAGAAGCAGCTGAAGAAGCGCCACGAGCTTTAATGATGGCCGCTCCACGCTTTTGAACTGTTTCTAAAAATTCTTTTTTAAGCCATGCTTCGTCAGTAATAACTGTCGCAGCTGGCTTGCCAGAGATCACAGCATTGAAGAAATCTGGGTATTGAGTTGCAGAGTGGTTGCCCCAAATTGTCATGTTGGTTACGTCAGTAACTGGCACTCCCGCTTTTTTTGCAAGTTGTGTTCTTGCTCTATTCTCATCAAGTTGAGTCATAGCAAAAAAGTTTGAGCGAGAAACTCTTGGAGCCGAATTCATAGCAATCAAGCAGTTCGTATTACATGGATTTCCAACAACGAATACTCTTACGTCATCAGCAGCATGATCATTGATCGCCTTACCTTGAGTCGTAAAAATTCCACCGTTAATTTTGAGAAGATCCGCACGCTCCATCCCATCTTTACGAGGAACAGAACCAACAAGTACTGACCAATTAGCAGCTTTGAAACCGTCATTAGCATTGTCAGCTAAGTTGATTGAACGCAAAAGTGGGAAGGCACAGTCATCCAATTCCATGGCAACACCTTGAAGGGCATTCATGGCCTGCGGAAGTTCGATCAAGTTAAGATCCACTTCAGTGTCTGAACCAAACATTTGTCCAGAAGCAATTCTGAATAAGAGGGCATAACCAATTTGGCCAGCGGCACCTGTCACAGCAACTTTTACGCGTTTCTTTGTCATGAGATTCTCCTCGAGTGAAAATATTAGGAAGCTATAAAAAAGTGGGACTAAGATACCAAAACCCTAGGCCCTTTTATAGTCGCAGTCTGTCCAAAGATCATACTCTGAAAGCAAAATGACTCATATCATTAGAAGCATTTGCCCTTTTCGGAATGAGTCATAAACGCTAGACTATTGGCTATAAACAAATTGGAAATAGTTGAATGACCGAATCAAATAATCGCCCACCTGCACCGAATGGTAATCCTGGACAAGGCGGCGGTGCTAATAGAAATAAAAGACGTCGTCCTCGCGGTGGCCAAAATCGTGGACCACGCAATCCAAATACACAAGGACAAAACCCAGCGGCACCTCAACAGGCGCAAAATAATGGGCCACGTCCTCAAGATCCTACTCGCAAAAAAAATAATAATCGTCGTCGTAATAACAATCGCAATCGTCGAACGGGACAAGGTCCTCGCCTCACTCCATTAGAGAGAGCACAAAAACAATATTTGCTTTTGCTTGAACGTCAGATTCAAAAACGTAAAAAGTTTTATGAATTTTTTTATCGCGCCGATCTCAATCAGCTACGAAAAATTGAAGATCAGTTTTATGCGGCCACAAATGAGCTAAGAGCTTTTCCTGACACTCTCCCGGAAGACGTCAGAAAAGAATTTGATCTTTGGAATAATGGCATGAAACACGACTACTCTTATGCTTTAAACCATGAGCTTGAATTGGAAACAACTCCCCCATCTTCTGAAGGCAACTTTGAAGATCCCCATTATCTTCCTTCCCAAAAAGAGGCTGATTTTTCAAATGACACTGAAGAAAGTGTAGGAACAATCGAAGATTATCGTCAGCTCAAAGGTATTGAAGCTGATTCTTAATTACTATTTTTTAATAATTGAAAAGGCCAAAACAGGATCAATCATTTTTAAGAATTTTTCTAAATTCTGAATAAACTGATCAAGCCAAGCTTGCACAACTTGAAAAGCTGCATAGCTCTTCACTAATTCAAGCATCATCCCAATCAACCCTTCGAGAGTCTTAATCGTATCCTCTAGACCAAATTTTTTAATCACAGCATCGAGCCAGCTATCAGCAGTCTCAACATCTTGACCTTTATTAGTAACGACATATAAAGGATTTCTGCTTTTTTTAGTTTGCGAAGTGCTCATTTCTTCTCTCCTTGCCCCACTGATCAATCAAATGGGCGATATCCCCAAACTGCTCTTGGAGCTCAGTGTACTCTTTTGAGTTGTAATCAAAAACAGACTTTTTCTGGGCCTGTCCTTTGACGAGACCAACTCTATTCATAAAAGGACTCATCATTTTTGATTGAGGTGAAATCTCTTTCAATTCATTTTCAATTCTCAATAGATCATCTTCTTCTTGCTTTCTTCTGGTATCAACTAAATTAGGGATATGAGCAAGAACTCGAGGAGACTCTGTAATTCCCATTTCGGCTATATCATTGAGAGCATCATGAAAATGGGAAAGTCCTTTGCGCGAAAATTCATCAGGTCTGAATGGAACAATCACTCCTTGAGAAGCACATAAAATATTTACCACAAGCAGACCCAGTGTAGGTGGGGCATCGATCACAATATAATCGTAACGATCAAGTAAGCCTGACTTTTCTAAAAAACGTTTAAGAATAAGTTGCCTTGGAATGGAGACTCCGGCCACGGTGAGTTCAAATCCAGAAAGCTCTTGACCAGCGGGAAGAAGATCGACGCCGTTTTGTGTTTCGAGCACATCTTCAATCAAGGCTGGAACGTGGAGAGGTTTTAATTCACGAACAGAATTTACCATTAAATGGTGAATATGAAATTTTTCACTCTGAGTGCGATCAATATCAAAGAGCAGCGAAAGATTGGCCTGAGGATCTAAATCGATACACAAAACTTTATGACCTTGCTTGGCCAGTGCATGGGCTGAATTAAAAGTCATCGTGGTTTTGCCCACTCCGCCCTTCTGATTAAGAAAAGACACCACTTGGGCCCGAGAAGCAGAAGCTTGAGACTCATTACGATTAAAAAAGATTCCCATTTTTAACTCTCCCTCATTCATCGAGATAAACAAGAATATCAAAGTCGTTAAGGGTTCTACAACAAGGGATTTAGTAAAGTGATTTAATCAAGATTACGGAGAATAAAAAAGAGGATCAACTGGTGCCACACATCTAAAGCCCACATCAACTCGCTTAGGCAAGGCCGCTGCAGAAGTATCAGTCAAAGTCACTGGGGTTACCAAAGCCGATTGAATGGCAACAGCACTGCCACTAACCTCAGCTCGTACGATAGTATTTGAAGTTCCTGCATTGACCGCATTCGCGACATCAGTGGCCGTACAGTCATCATCTAGAGTGATAGTTACAGCGGGACTAGCGCCGGTTGCAGAAATAGCACAAATAGTGTCTCCATCTGCCCCTGAATCTGTCATCGTAATTGTTACAGTACTTGAAGCTGCAATTAATGATCGATAAGAAACATCTTGAATGGTTGTATAACCATAAGCTGTGGCCGAACATGGTAAGACTTCAAAGTTATAAATCCCTGCGCCTGCACCTGCAGTATATTGACCACCGGAAGTAAATCCACCACACGCCGCTGTTTCAGCAAAGATGTAATGAGAATTGTAAGTAACAGTATCATCATGCAATTGAATCGCAGTGATTCCTGAAGTTGGCCCGATTTCGAGCGCGTAAGGAAGGACTTGTGAAGTTGGTGCAACTGTTGGTAGATCAGTGTGAGCAGGTATTCCCATTGGAATAAACATTCTTCCCGCTCCATAGCGTTCATCCTCAAGTGCCCATGAATCTAAATAAGTATCACAAATATCATCTGAATTTGAGTCCACACATGGCCCCAATATTCCGTTATTCAACCAGAGAAGATAAGGATCAGTTCCGGTGCCTGGTTGAAAATCATTTGTAGCACCTGTGAGAGCAACTGTATCGGTAGAAATTCTTCCGATACAATTAGAAAGATTATCACAAGTCAAACGATCGATCGCCCATTCAGCAACGTTACCAACAGCATCTTGAACACCAAAACGTGAAGTACAACTCTTCGTCACTTCTGAACCTGTCATGACTGAACGGATATTAGAAGTTGTTGTACCTGGTAAGGTAAAGAGAGTTGAAGAACTTGGTGCTTCATCATCACTATAGCTGCTTTCATAACCAGAAGCAGAGGAAGAGTTACATTTTGAAGATGAGTTTAACGAAAGACCAGTTTCCCTAGTAGCTATAGTTGTATCTGTAATTGAAGATGTATCCCATAAAGAGTAAGCTATTTGCTCTTTTCGTGATGGAAGTCGTTGAGGAACTGCTGAAGTTAGGCCAAGTATTCCACTAATGTTTCCTTGAGCGGTACAGAATGCCGCTGCATCTGACTGCGTAAGATGAACAAGAGGTGGAAGATAAGCTTTTTCAGGCTCAGGTATAACACTCGCCCCTGTTACTTCACTCCAAGTGACACCATTGGTTTCATAACATTTTCCATTTCCTCGAGAGTAATAGATTGAACCGCTGGCAGCACTGATTCCATCTGTGGTTGGATCATTTATTCCAATACATTGTCCGTCAGCAGTCTGTGAACAGGCAGGCGAAGCTGTATAATGGCAACCTAATTCAAAGCGATCTACAATTAAGTCCGAACCAATATCATAGTGATTCGACCCTGGAGCGAGACCAGTGTCTCCAGGCCCTTCATAGAGACATCTAAAATTATTTGAAGGATCAGTTGTTTTATTCATCATTCCACAAATCGTTTTATTAATGATCCAGCGATGAGCAAAGGCCCTATTATTTGGAGGGACCAATGCACGCACTATTTTAGTTGATGAGGTTGTCGATGTTGGAAGTGAATTGATGATTGGTCTCACTTCATAATAATAAACTGTGTTGGGAACAGGAGCTTCATATGAGTTCACTGCATTATCGAGAAAGCTTGTTGCAGAGGAAGAAAGGACGCTGCGATTTACCGGCCGGTCATAATCAAAATTTTCACTCGAAACTCGACGATAAACATTATAACCAGTAATCGATCCTGTACCTGAAACAGTAAAAGCATTCCAACTTAAATACACTTGCCCTGTCGCTTTATAAGATTCCCAAGTTCCAGCAAGATCAGTACTGCGATAACAAACATCATTTTGTTGATCGTAGTACATACTATTCAATGTCGTTGCATTGATGGTCGGAGCCCCATTGCCCATACAAGATGAACCTAAGCTAGCACAAGCTGGTTCATAGGCCGAAGGAGAAATATTACAATAACTGCTATACGAGGTCCAAAGAGCATTGGTTGGACCTGCCAGAGTTGTAGACGCCTGAGTCGTTTGAGCAGTTCCTGGAGTTGGGTCACTTACACTCACCAACTTATTCGCAGCATTTGAAGCTTCAATCGCGGCCTTAATTTGAGTACTGGTAGAAACGCCATCCTGAATGAGTACATTTATCGCCGTTCCTGTGACATTGATCGTCTCAAATCCAGCTGTTCCACCGGCGGAATAGCTAATACTCGCGCCACCAGATTTTTTAGCGGTATAAGAGAGTGCTTGAACTGTTGTTGCGAGGCTCGAAGAATTAATTTTATAACATGTATCAGCTGAGGAATTCCAATAAATAGCATCAATATGTGTTGGCTGGAGTGTTGGAACTGTAGTCCCTTTACAGGCAGCATTCGTCCCACAAAGGTTTTGTGAGTAAGGACAGATATTAATATTACTATCTTTTAAACTATCCGATTTATCAATTTTTGGACCGATGGCATAGATATTAGTCCAACCACCATGCTGGGCCGTTACCCCATTAACTGTCATGACAAAACTGAGACTGGTTGTATTACCACCAGTATCTTTGAAAACTAAATCAATGGTTGAACTGCCTGAATAGCCGCTCACTGGGGTGACTTCAATTCTGAACTCTCCTTGATCTTCAGAATTGACCATGTCTCCAAAATTTGCCCCTACCGCAAATTCAACATCATTAAAATAAAATTTAATATTGGCCGTAGGAACTAAAATCGTATTTGAACTTGCAACACTGAAAACTTGCACCATCTGAGTGTCTTCCGTGGCATCACCACCACCTTCATCTACCGCAATATTTTTGATGACCAGTACATCTTTTTCATTGATCGAATGATCACTTATATTACCGGAGACCAAGGACCATTTATCGGCAAGAGTTGTATCCGATTTCCAACACGCACCAGTGGATTCGTCATAATAGAATAGTCCGCTTGTTGAAGGAGTTAAGCTCGCAACGGGAGATCCGTATTCGCGACAACCAGCGAGACCACACTCTGGAGCTTGCGAAAATTTGCTGTATTCACAAACAACTGGTGAATCATCAACTGGATTGATACTAATATTCACTTTTACAGTTTGAGAGTAATAGCTTAAAGAATCGCGTACTCTATAGGTAAAATAATCTGCTCCATCTGATCCTGGAGTTCCTGAATTCAATTGAATTGAAATCGCACTTACTGGAGTTATTCCTGTCGATAAGACACTGACTAAACTTGAAGCTTCGGTTGAAGCAGTAATAGCTGTTACAACTTCGGATGGAATTGTGCTTGATAAAACGAGAACATTAACAGTTTTACCAGTGGCCCAAGCATAAGGAGCTCCCGTAGGAGTCCCCGTGGCACTAATTAAGTTAATTGTTATATCATCTCCATAAGTACCATAATTTTTTG
>PCTW01000033.1:10138-51221 GCA_002786715.1 Bdellovibrio sp. CG22_combo_CG10-13_8_21_14_all_39_27 | reverse complement strand
TCAAATTTCTTTAGAATTAAATCAAATCGCGTATTTTCAGAATTTGAATTATAAATCAATTCTCCATTCATTGTTTGGGCAAGTTGTTTCGACAAAGATAGCCCAAGCCCAGTACCTCCGACCTTCTTTTTAGTAGAAAATAGTGGCTCAAAAATCTTTGCCCGTGATGCTTTAGGAATTCCTAATCCCGAATCAATAACAGATATTAAAATCTCGCTATTATCAATATCTATAATTGAAATCTCTATCCATTTTTCTTCTCTATCAACATTGGCATCAATCGCATTATTGATGAGATTAAGGAGAATTTGCATCACATAACCATCATTTCCATAATACTGAAGGCCAAGATCACCACTTATAATAAGCTGCATTTTATTTTTGAGAAGCTTCATCATCATGAAGCCTTTTACTTTTTCTAAAACATCATTAATTTTGAATTGAGAAAATTGACCTTCTCCATTGAGCATTCCTCGCATGTCTTGAAAAATCTGAGTAATCCTTTTCACACTATTTTCCATTCCAAAGATATGGCGATTAAAATGTTCGTTATTCTCAATGCGACGAGCCTCTCTCTTGAGCAATTCTAATTTAGCAGAAATAATACTCAAAGGGTTCATGACTTCATGTAAAATGCTGACCGAGTTTTCTCCAATGGTTAAAAGTGAATACATCTGGCGGTCTTTCTCTTCTCTCATTTTCTTCTCTGTCACATCGAATCGAATAGAGAGAAACTCTAATAATGTTCCATCTTGATCTGTAATCGGTTGTATATGAGTATCAAACCAAATGAGACTTCCGTCTTTTGCCTTGTTTAAAATTTCACCATGCCAAACGTTCCCACTTAGGATTGTATTCCATAAATCATGAAAAAATTCTTTCGAATGATGACCCGAATTAAACAAACGATGATCTTCTCCAAGCAACTCGTTTTCGGTATAGCCTGAAGCCTTTAACATGATCGAATTGACTTGCTTTATTTTTCCTTCAGTATCTGTAAGAGAAATGGCTGCAATGGAATTGAGAAAGTCCGATTGATTATTTCTAAGTTTCAAATCCGTAAGTTCTTCACCACAATCATAAAATGATCCTGCAATTTTAACAGGTTTTTGATTTTCGTATTCGACAACAAAGCCTACGGATCGAACCCAAACATGATGACCCTTTGCTGTAACAAGGCAGGAGATCGTGTCCCACGCTTCGCCTGTATCCAGAATTGATTGAACATTTTGGGCAACAATTCCTCTGTAATCTTCACGATAAAAGAGTATTGCCTCTTCAAGAATGGGGACAAAGTCTTCAGAGACTTCATGAATTTTTTTAGTAATAGAATCCCAGACCAATTTGCCTGAGCGAATATCTAAAGACCATGTGCCTTTACCCTTCTCTTCCATAGCTCATTATCGGCTGATTTAGATGTCAACAGTGATGATAATTGTCAGATTTTGAGTTTAAAAAAACAAAATAATTAAAGCTTTAGTGAAGAATCAGTTATTTAAACCATATCTCGAAGAATTTCATTGAGACAGTTGAGAGCATCTATCGATGTGAAAATACTATAGGTGCGATCTTCAGGGTTGAACACCAAGACAGAACCAAGCTTGCGTGCGCTCATTTCCAAAACAACATCAGAAAGCAAAGCTCCTGAATTTACTTCGAAAGGGGCTTCACTCATGATATCCGAGGCCCTCAATGGCATACTTGCTTCTAAATTACGAATATCACGATCTGAGACAATTCCCAGCATTCTTTCATTCTGAATAATTGGCAGATGGCGTATTCCATTTTCGATCATGAGCTTATTTAGTTCAGCTATTCCAGTATTCGACTCGGCCCAAACATTACAGGGAGTAGCAAATTCATCTACGGTCATTTCCTGGATACTCTTGAGTTTTTCTTCTGCTGATTTTTTCATAAATTCTACTTAACGATTCTGTGTTTCCAAGCTCTGATATCTGGAGCGAGGTAATTATACTTCATCTGTGAAAGTGTATATTGAGAATATTCGAAATCTGTCGTGTGAGTTAAACACTCAGTCGGACAAGCTTCTGTACAGAGCCCACAGTAACAACAGAGGGCCGTATCAATAGTGTATTGCTTAAGATCCAACTTCAACGGAGTCCCATCATCTGTCTTAATAGCAGGGGCTTCTTTATCACGACGTACAGCTGTAATGTAAATACAATCCACCGGACAAGCATCCGCGCATTGCATACATGAAATACAATTATCAACATCATTGAATAAACGTGAACGTGAATTCTCAGGAAGAACTTCTCTTACTTCCGGATACTCTATCGTGACAGGCTTAACTCCCCAAACATAACGAAAAGTAATCATCATGCCTTTATAGGTTGTTCTTATAGCATCCCAAATGTTTTGGAACCACTTACCAACTGTTAGAGTATCTTCCAAGTGTGAATGTAAATGCTCAGGGGTATGATGTGTACTCATCGGTCAACCTCACCTAAAACGATATCAATAGAACCAATACTAGCTACAAAATCAGCGATCAACTGACCTGGTCCGATATCAGGCAACATAGATACATGGGTAAAACATGAAGACTTCACCTTTAAGCGATAAGGCTTCTTAGAGCCATCTGTAATCAGATGGTAACCAAGTTCTCCACGTGGACATTCTGTTCTTAAGAAAATTTCTGCAGGAGCAGGCTTAACGATCTTAGAGACCTTACCGATTACTGGTCCAGCTTCTATTCCCTCTAGACACTGACGAAGGATCTTAAGCGATTCAAAGATTTCAAAGACGCGAACATAGTAGCGATCCCAGCAATCACCAACTCTTCCCTTCTCGCCTTTTCCGACTACGGTATTAAAATCAAATTTTTCGTACATGCCATAGGGACGAGTTTTACGAAGATCCCAATCGACACCAGAACCTCTTAGCACTGGTCCAGTCGCACCGTAATCAAAGGCCATCTCTTTATCTATCACGCCAACATTGGCAGTTCTTTCGATGAAAATTTTGTTTTCCCCAACAAGCGCATGATACTTCTTCATGCTCTCTTCCATTTCTTCTATCCAATTACTGATCCGTTGAAGTTGATCATCATTGATGTCATTCCAAACACCACCAAGCCAAATATAATTATAAAGAAGACGAGCACCAGAGAGCTCTTCAAAAATTCTCAAGATGAATTCTCTGTCTTGGAAAGCATAGAGAAACGGAGTGAAAGCTCCAAGATCGATGGCATAAGTACCAAAGAACATAAGATGAGAAGCAATTCGCTGCATCTCAGCCACGATAGTACGAATATACTGTGCGCGCACCGGAACTTCAGTGCCTAAAAGCTTTTCAACTGTTAAACAATACCCCCACTCCATGTTCATGGCAGCGAGATAATCCATGCGATCACAGAAAGGAATAACCCCTCTGAAATCGAGATGCTCACAGTGCTTTTCCATGCAGCGGTGAAGATAACCGAGATGAGGAATGGCTTGGGCCACGACTTCTGAATCGGTCTTAATTTCAACTCTCAAAACACCGTGAGTAGCAGGGTGCTGAGGACCCATGTTCATGGTCATCAGATTTGTTTTGAGTTGTTCTTGCTCTTTATTGATATCTAAAAAATATTCCATAATTATGCCTCTGCCGTCTCAGTGTCGTCGCCGCTTCCCTTCCAACTAAAAGTAACTTTCTTAGGGTCACCCATTTTCTGTTGAATTTCTTTGTAGAAAAAGAAATCACCAGAATTGATTTTGTGAGCAGGATTGACGGTCATATCTAAATATTTTTCTTGAACGACATAATCTTTACGCAGTGGAAATCCTTGCCAATCATCTGGACATAGGATTCTTCTCAAGTCCGGATGATTTTTAAAAACCACACCGAACATGTCGTAGCATTCACGCTCTTGAAAATTGGCCGCTTTCCAAATTGAAACCACAGATTCAAGTTCTGGATTGGTTCTTGGAAGTTTGGTTTTCAAAATGAGTTCGTGATTTTGAGTAAAGCTGGCAAGAATATAACTCACTTCAATGCGATCAGGATAATCACAACCAGTGATAACTTGAAGAACATTGAAATCCCACTGAGAGTGGCGAAGGGCTTTACACACTTCTAAAATTTTAGATGAATCAACAAAGACAGTACTATCACCAAGTTCAGCTATGACAGCTGTCGCTTGGCTTCCACTAACTGAGCTATTTAAAAAAGAAGCAACTTCATTATGCATGCTTCACCCACTTGTTGCGAAGAAGTCTCTCATTGGCAATTTTCTTTTGAAGGGTCATTAATCCTTCAATTAAAGCTTCTGGTCTCGGAGGGCAACCTGGAACGTAAACATCAACGGGCACAATTTCATCAACGCCTTTTAGAACGTGATAACCATGTTGCCAGTAAGGTCCGCCTTTGTTCGCACATGAGCCCATAGAGATTACATACTTTGGCTCAGCCATTTGTTCATAAAGAGTTTTAATTCTAGTGGCCATCTTGAGAGTGACGGTACCAGCGACGATCATTAAATCTGCGCGACGAGGAGTGGCCATGAAAGCTCCACATCCGAATCGTTCAAGATCGTACTTAGCTGCACCTGTTGCCATCATTTCGATCGCGCAACAAGCTAGACCGAATGTCATCGGCCATAGGGAATTTTTCCGACCCCAATTAAAGAAGTCGTCAAGTCTCATAAGAACCACGCTGTCTTGCATGAAGAGTCCTTTAAACGCTGTTAATTATGCTTAAAAATGTGCAGCTTTATTTTTACCTTTTCATTCATTTAAGTCAACGAAAGAACTAGGACATTTGCGACATAATACGTTGTGGCATTTGGACAAAGATTAAATATAAATGAGTCTTTTTTAATGACTCAAACCTGAAGCACGCAAGTTGGTTGAATCAAAAAGCTGGCAACGAGATCGATAGCTTTTTTCTAGTTTTCCATAAGAATCAGACGCTGGACTACGACCCAAACTTCCTAAATTTGAACGCTCGCGCATAATCGCCAGCCGCTTCGAATCATTTTGACAGGCCCTGCCCATAATACTTTGATATTCATAGAGCGCTGCAAGAGGATAAGGCAAAGAATAAGCCGAGCTGATAAACATAGCGTCATCATCGCTGACTAACGATAAATCTTCTTTAGCAATCCCAAGTTCACGCGCTTGCTTATGAAAATCATCGATGTACTTTCCAATTCTGTAGAATTCTTTAACTCCAACATCTTTGGATAAAATCTTTTTCTTTTGATCTCTCACCCGATCGCAATGGGAATTTCTTTTTCCATCAGTTGGAAAAAGTTCTTGAAGAACTTTACACTCAACTAAAAAAGCATCAACTTCTCCACCCCTTCCTTCAACTGTTGAAACGACAAATTGCTTCGCTGAAAAATTATCTTGATAAGGATTAAATGGTTTTCTAAAAGCAAAATGAGTCATTTCATGGGCCATATCGAGAAGCGCATCTTTGATTGAGAGCCGACGGTTGATAAAAACTTTAGATTTGGACTCGTACACCATTTGATCCGGTCGACTTGGTGAAAAGCGACGAACCAACGTGGTATCTGTTAAGGAGCCATCGCCTCCTTTCAAAATGTCCCAAAGTGTCTCACTTTGTTCCCTGGCTTTTTCTTGAGCTTTCATTATAACTTTTTCACCAGTTTTTGAGACGGTGAGCATTTCGACTAAGAGCTTTATCGCTTCAGCTTCATCGCGATGAAGTTCTGTCCAGCGACGATTAGGATTCGGCATATCAACTGATAGAGTTTTTGAAGTCGCAAAAACGCTCTGAAAAGAATTGAAAAAAAAGAGAGAAATAAGAAGAACTTTCGCCATGAAAGCTCTTCGGAATTAATTGTGATGAGTGAGAAAAAAAGTTAGCTATCAGCCTTTTAAGGATAATTTTGCCGAACGAATTAGCTGTACTTGACCATTTTATTTCGAAGTTTAAGAAAAGGCCTTTCAAGAACGACATAAAGACCCACAGAGACAATAAAAGAGCTCACTGTGACTAAGCCAAAACCTAATAAGGGCGAGAGTATTTGAAATTGATCAAACCAGTTTTGGGAAAGAGCATAATTAAAAGAATAGTTGATCAAATATATATGAACTAAATATATAGCAAAACTAGTTTTAGAAATGGGGTAAAAAAACTTCAAGGAGAAAAACTTAGAAATAAGATTCTTATCATCCAGACAAATAAAAAGCAGGGCCCCAAAGCCAAGGGCAATACCAGAAAAATTAAAATAAACTTTTGAGGAATAAGACAGAGACATTAAAACTAATGCACAAATTAAAAGGGGCCATTTCCTCTTCATTAATTGGTTCCAATTAAATGAGGTATCCATTTTTAAGTTGGCGATAAACATCCCAATGATCAACCCCTCACTATTGGTATGAATGGGACGATAAATATTTAACATGTAGGGATTCAATTCGAATTCTTTTAAATTTAATATAAAATTCCAAGTCACATATCGTGCAGCTAAGGGAAAGAAAAAACTTATAATCATTATTTTACGAAAGAATTTCAGATCTCTCTTGCCAAAAAAATAAAGGCAGGAAAGGAGAATCATTGGAGTAAGAATATAGAAATGTTCCTCTGTAGAAATACTCCAAGCTCCAAAGATTGGACCATTGTCAAAACAGTAATTGCTGAGAAATAAAAGATTTGAGATAAAACCATTAAGACTTTTCTCTCCACCAATTTTAAAGAAAAAAAAGAAACACGCCAAAAAATAATATAAAGGCCATATTCTAAACCCTCTTCTCAGGACAAATCTGCCAAATTTTAAAGTACCGCTCTGCAAGTACTCTTTCCAAATTTGACCGCCGATCAAGTACCCACTTAAAACAAAGAAAAGCGGAACGCCAACCCATCCCCCTTTAAATGGGGGCAATTGATTAAGTACAGACAAATGCAAATTTCGATGAAGAAAAAATTCATTTGTATGCATGCCTAAAACCAAAAGAATGGCTAAGGCCCTTAACCCATCGAGAGAAGAAGTATTCCCCTCGGGTCGATGAAAAATGTCACGGAAAGAATCTTTTAAAAGAGAAAGTAAACCAGTCATGATTTAATGATACATAGAATTAAAGGCTTAGGCATATAACTTTTTTCTGTTCGTTACTGTCCACATTTAAAGCTTGTTCTAAAAGTTTTTGGGCCGTGGTCGAATTGAACTCGCCATCAATGGTGAAGCGATAAATCTCTAATTTATAATCCCCTTTTGGGACATAAAAATCGTTCAAACGAATACTTTCCGGCAATGTACTCCAAAAACGAGTATCAGCTTGTTCGCTCGCTTCGATGCCTTTGCTTGCGCCGATGTATTGAACAATGGCAGCCGTTTTTGCGAAGAACTCTCCACTCTTCTCCATTGCCTTATAAGTCCCATAACTAGCGGCAATGGCGGCCAGATGTTTTCCCGCTGTTCTTAAGCCAGTTCGAACAAAGGTCGAACGTGCGTGCTCAGCAACCCCTTCAGATGCGACATCTCCAAGCGGTTCCGAAACGACCAGAGGATTTGAAAAAACTTCTTTTCCGGAATGATCTAAAACTCTTACTTGATAACGCCAGCTCAAAGGGCGATTTTCAATTTTGGGCAATTCAAAGGCAAAAGCGACTTTCTCGGCTGCAATAGAAGCAACGTTTAAGCCGACATGCGCCTGTACAGGATTATAATTTCCAGGAGGAGGCATTAGCCCTAACTTTTCAGCGGCAAAAACAGTTAGCACTAAGTGTCCGATGGCCGCAGCAGCTTTTACGCCGTTACTTGCATTGGGATCTCGTAAGGCCTGCTCTAGACCGTAATAATGTTTATCTGGAACTTTTGCTGGAATAAGTCCCTGATGCAAGACAATTCCTATATTGTGATTCTGCTTTTGTGAGCGAGCTTTATCTTGAATCGCCTTTGGAATATCGAGGGCCTTTGTATATTTGTTCCATTCATTAGCGCGATATTTTTGGGCAAGTGTTAAAACTTTCAATTGAATGTAGGCGATCAGTTCAGTTTGAAAAGAGGTCGGACTGACATACTTTAACTTGATAGCTGTTTTATCCATTGAAGGAATTTTTGAAAAATCATCTTGAAATTTTGAAGACAAAAAGTTCATAGTTGGATAACGATTATAATTTTGGAAAAGGAGGTTATAAGCATCAACATAGAGACTCAAAGCGATTTGCATATCGGCTCGCGTCCCCACTGTTTCATGAATAAATGCACCGAACATTTTTGCTAAGAGATCATCTTTAAAAACAGTTTCACCAGCTCTCTCTTTTCTAATCGTCGACAAGAAACTATCCCAAGCGAGGACTTCTGCTCGAGCTCTATATAGTTCTTCCTTTTTTTCTTTATCTGACAATATTTTCTCAGGAATTTGTTTTGCGACTTCACCTTCTTGAAGGCTGTAGGCTTCGTATTTCCCCTGCTGAAAGAGTAGTAAATGATTGAGGGATAAATAGTAGTGAATCAATGAGCGTTCATATTTCTCACCGTAATAAACGTCATAGGAATCATTAGTAATAGCTGTCTTGGCGGAACTTGAAAGGCTTTTTGTATACAATTTGTCGGATAAATCTTTGGCCTGAGTTAAGGCTTCAGCTGATTGAAAATAATTTCCCTTGTAATGATGGATTAAGCCTTTTTCTAAGAAATAGAGCAAGTGGCTTCGTTCCTCTTTAAAAAAGTCATTCGTTTCAACAAATTTTAAAGCTTGGTCAAATTGCTTTTGCTCTATAAATTTTCGAAGGTCAGCTCGTTCTTTTAATCCAGTACTCGCACAACTTGTGACGAGTACTAAGATTAAAAAATAAGTTAGCTTTTTTAACATCATTTAAATAATTACCAGCCCATCTTGCTTTGTTCGGAAAATTTATCAAGTTTAGTTCTAGCTCTCATCACTTCCACTGCTCTCTCAATATCAGTCATACGAATGTTGACCGAATACTGCTTAATCGTTTTTCCGCCACGAGACTCAGGCTTCATTGAAACATTACCAAAAATCATCAGATCTGCACCAATTTGCTTGCCAATCTTCTTAGCCGTTTTTGGGTCAACCATTCCATCATTTTGGTATGTCATTTCTTTCAAGATATTTTCTCTCGCAGCAGCGTCAACGAGAACGAAATCCCCACTTTGCGAAAGCTCATTTAAGAACTCATCATTGATCTCATTGATTGGGAAATATGCTTCTGAAGTAAGGTTTTGAACTTCTCCTACAAAAATCTTTGGAGTCGTTCCATGTTCACGTAAAAAGCGTTTGAAACCTTTATGTTCATTCATTTGTTTTACGATTTCACGAACAGATCTTTCAGTGTCCCCTTGGACCCACTTATCAGTAATCTCTAAAGCCTTTTCATCAGACTCTTGAGAATCAACTCTTTTGGCTTTGAATCCACCGCAACTACTTAGTACAAACATGGCCATCATTGAAACTACAACTAATTTTTTCATATAAATACTCCTTATCGTTTTTAATTAAATTTCACCGGCTTTTGCTTTAATAAAATTTTCAGAGGCATTTTTTAAAGCATTTTTTACATTTTCTTTTGTTTCAGGATCGTCTGCCTTATTGATCACGTGATTCGCAGCTTCATTAACCGCTGTCGCCAAGCGCTTGCTGTCCATGCGAATAAAAACGGCACAAGTGTAGGCAGTGAAATCTTTTTTCGCTCCTAATTTTTCTTGATAACGTCTTTTTTCCCAATATGTCTTCGATATTTCTGCGCCATGAACCAAGCTCATTATTTTTTCTGCAAGAGTCGTTTCCGTATACTCACGAAGGGCCTTTACATTGGGATTGTTCTCATCAATTGAAGAGTCACCTTCTTTTGAAACTGCAAGTTGCTTATCAATGAAAGTCGCAATCTCTCCCGCGATGTCCGATCTCACTTGCGCTTTCGCTAGGTCACAAGCGATTTCACGTGAAACTTTAGGTTCAGTTTCGAAAGCAAAATATCTAAATTTTTCAAGATCGCGACCATTCTGATGGGCCCAAGCCTCAGGATCTTCTATCCAACCAAAACGTGTCGGCGATGAAGCATCGATGACAACGAAGTCTCGTTGAATATCTTTATTCTCTCTCTCTTCGAGATCGCGATTTAAATCTTTTTTAGATGAGCAGCCTACGAGAGTAACCAGTAAAATTCCCATTAGAATTTTTTTCATAAATTCTCCTTTTATTAATCCATATTTAATTCATCAAGATGATTTTCAATATAATCTCTTATTGCGGTTAGGGCTTCGCTATAACATTGGTCAAAATCTCTTCCGAGAGCTGAAACTGAAAAATTTAATGCTCCGACTTTCTCATTTTGCTGATTATAGCTCTTCACAACAAGCTGAAAGTTATGCTTTTCAAATCCTTCCACATTCAAATATTCTTTTGAAGTTGTTACTTCTGCTTTGACTTTAAAATGTTCACCACTTTTAACGACTTTATAATCGCTACCAATTAATTGAGTACTAATAATCTCTTTAATTTCAGTTTTGTTATTAAATGAAGTGAAATCAAGTTTAAGCTTTACATCTTTAACTCCGAGCTCTCTTCTTTTGGAAAACAATTGAGAAAGAGAAACCGGTCCGGCGTATTTCGAACCGACTAAAAATTCGTGACGTTGATTCAATTCGCTTTTAGATTTTGATAATTTGATCGCTTTTGCAATATCTGCGCGACGACCTCTTTTGTACAAAGACTCAATGTCTTTATCAATCAATGACATTTTTGATTCTAAAATGTCCGCAGCCTTTCTCTTATTTAAAACGGCAAAAGCAAATACTGATTCAGAACCATTATAAACTTTTTCGATTTCAACACCTTCAAGAACTTGGTCAGTCACTTCTTTTAAATTTTGTCCCATTTCCTGAGATACGTTTCCCGATACAACATCAGATCTCGTCGTCGATTGAGATTCAGTAATGACTGTTGTCGTTGCTGTGATTCGAGTGGCAAAAATTTTCGCTAATTCTTCACGGGCCTTCGCCTCTGCTTGCATCATTCCAGTCGCCTCACCAACGGCACACAGCCGTGATGGTGGACAATTCTCGCCCGGATTTGTTATCCAGTCTGGGATTGAGCCAAATGACTGCGAAGAATCACTTTTTTGATTAATTCTTTTTGATTTGAGTCCTGAACAACTTACAAAAATTGCACAGCACAATACTAGAGTGAGAAGCTTCAATATGCCTTCCTTGTGCATTATGATTTGCACAAATGCTAACAGGTGAATGCTCATTTTTCATCATTCTTTTTTTGCAAAATACTTGTCTAAAGCTATTCAGTGCACAAAACAGACTGAGACTTGCAAGGGATAGAGTTCTCGCCTAAACTGCAACACGTTCAAAATTAACTTTTTACTTTTAATAAGGAGATCAACATGGAGCATAAACTTCCAGAACTACCTTGGCCTAAAGATTCTCTCACTGGTCTTATTTCACCTGAAACTCTAGAGTTTCACCACGGCAAGCACCACAAAGCTTACGTTGATAATTTAAACAAACTTATTCCAGGTACTGAGTTTGCTGAACTTTCTCTTGAAGACATCATTAAAAAATCTTCAGGCGGAATTTTCAACAATGCAGCTCAAGTTTGGAATCATACTTTTTACTGGAATTGCATGACTCCAAAGTCAAGCAAGACTCCATCTGGTGAAGTATCTAATTTAATCAACCAAAAATGGGGCTCATTCGACAAATTTAAGGAAGAGTTTACAAAGTCAGCAACGACTAACTTTGGTTCAGGCTGGACTTGGCTTGTTAAGACAAATAGCGGAGTAGAAATTGTTAATACTTCAAATGCTGGATGTCCATTAACTGCTGGTCAAAAACCTCTACTCACTCTCGATGTTTGGGAACACGCTTACTATATTGATCACCGCAATGCTCGCGCAGGATATATTGAAAAGTGGTGGGGCTTCGTCAATTGGGAATTCGTAAATTCACAAGTTTAGTTTTTCTAAAGCCCGCTTAAAGCGGGCTTTTTTTTGAGGCTGAATATTTTTACGGCACCATTTTTCTCAACTATTTCTTCAATGACAAAGAAATTTTCAGAATCAGCTAAAGGCCCCATGGCCTTTCCTGAATTAAGTAGTTTTAGATAGTTGTCGGCTTCAAATCGCTTATCAAACCGAATCAAATGAGCTTGTCCTTTCACAACCTTAAATGGCGCCAAATAATAGCACTTTCGGCGAGTATCATAATCTAGATAATAGTTCATTATTCTCTTCCTTTTGCTCAATAATTTATCATTATATCCGATATGTTGGCATGGGTGTGGCCAAAAAAATTGAAGCAATAGAAGAGCGAAAATTCATTAAAGACGATATGGAAATTATCGACCTTTTTCGATTGTTTGCTAAGACCAAAGAGAAGCTATGGGTATGGCAACAGAAAAAAGATGAAAATGGTTTCAGACCAGTTCATTTTGCCATCATCAAAAAATTTGATCCCCTTAAAAAAATGATCTACTTCGTTCCAAATAATTCACGAGGCTTTAGACTTCGCGAAAAAGAAGAGATGTATCTTTTTTCACAGTCCAGAAATATTGCATGCAAAGTGACGGCCAGAGAACTAGGCTCTGATTTTTTGATAATTTCAACTCCCCTTCATTTAAATATTCTAAGTGAAGAGCTCGCAAGCAAATTATCTATTGTTGAAAAGGAAAATGAAGAATCTCATCTTACTGAAAGAACAGCTCCTCGCAAAACTGCCAATGATGGACAATTAGTTTCAATTGAAAGAGTTGAAAAAGATGGAACTCTTTCACCTGCTCAAATGTATGGACTTTACGATATTAGTAAGGGGGGAATGGGTTTTCGCGCCAATGACCCTGCTGAATTTCTCCAGAATGATAAAATTTTTGTTTCTGCCGTTGACGGTAAGCCCTTACCTCAAAAATTATCAGGAACAGTTGTTGCGATTAGGCAAATGGAAGAAGAGTTTGAAACTTTTAAGATTGGCGTAAAATTTAATAAGGACTAGCTTATGTTACTCAAGAAAACCAACATCTTCATTTTGACAATGCTTCTTTGGCTAGGAGCATGTTCATCCAATCGATTTGGAAGAACTCCGCAAAGCGTGAATGCACCAGCAGCAAATTGCCAAAGTCTTCTGGAAGAAGTTCTCGAGTTTAAAACAGTGAGAATGCTAAAGGATCTCAAACCGACAAAGAGATACCCAAAAGGATTCAGAAAAGCAGGAAAAAATCATCTCCAATATGGCTTTGAATCAGAATATACATTGGATGAGATTGGAGATCTCTTAAAGTTTTATGCTCCGGATCGCTCTCTTATTTCAAAAACTCAATGGGAATCACTTTCAAAAGCTCAAAAAGTTCAATGGGTAAAAGATCATATAAAAGACGTTTTCCCTTCCTACAGAGAAGAGGGAGGATTAATTCTCGTCAATAGAACAAAGGAATTTAGCTTCCTACCAAAGAGACTCATCAGAGACGAGACAGGTAATATTGAAATAGTACTTCCACCCTATGACAGTCTGGAAGAATGGTACAAGGTTGTGAACACCATAAATAAAAATATGGGTGCAGGTTCAATGCAAGCAACAATTTCAGTGCCCCGAAAAGCCTTCTTCCTAGAAACTGAAGAATCTTCTGAAGTCTATAAACGCAATATGGGCTACCTCTCTTTCTATAGTGATTATGATGCTTTTGAAAAACTCATTCTAGGCAATGACCGCTGGCTAGAGAGTCAAGACAGAAGAGTCGCTCGAAGCTTTGAGCATCCCTTTTTAGGGCCAATGAACAAAAGAAAATACGCCAAACTTAAACAGTACCTCAAGGCCAATGCTGACGGGGAAATGTATGATGTTGAAGCTAAAGAATTTGTATCAGGGTCGGACGCATCTTTCAAATATTTTGGAGGAACGGCATACCGTCCAGATATCGCATCTCCAGATCGAGTGGTCGTTGAAGTTCGAGATGCTCATAATAAATTCAACTTACTTTTTAACAAAGTCCTCAGAAGTACTTATCATTTAATGGATGATCGTGCCGATTTTGCTGCGATGTCAGCGCTTAAACCATTTGATGCTGACTCCACCTTTGAACTTTTTCCAAAGTACGTGCAAGCTGAATTGAAGAAAGTTTTCCCGAATAAAGCAAAGCCAGGAATTGATTATAACGCTGACGAAATAGCAACTCTTGAAGTGGCCAAGAATTTTTCATGGCCCTTAAGGGATTGGTCGCTACACACTCGCTTGATGTCAAACAAAGAGTTGGATCAAACAGTCAAAGAGGCACAAACTCGTTACCTCGAACAAATAAAGCAAATCATGAAATCTCATCGCGATGGTGGTATCGACACAAATCAAGCAGCCATTAAAGTTCAAGGAGCACTGGTTACTTTCGCCGAAGAGTCGCGATTGCGAAATGCTTTTGTCGAAATGGAAGAACGACTGCTATCTAAAGGGCAAGATGCTGAAGACTATAGCAAGTTAATTAAAGATATTGCTGTCAAGGCGGGACCTCTTAAAGAATTTTTTCCGGAAACAATGAAAACGGGAGATCCAATAGCAAGAATGAAAGAATTTGCTGCTCTCTACCCTAGAAATGTTAAAGTCGTTGAAGGCGTTACCTTTAAATTAAATTCTAAGTCTTCCAAGAAATCAGTATTGGCCATTTCTCTTGAAGGTTTAGATGAAGCTCAAAAAGGAAAACTTTTAAGAACATATTATCAATATTTTTCATACGACGCAGTTTCATTCCCTCTTGGAGAGAGAGCTGGCCACCTCTATTCGAGAGTTGGAAACCATACTCTTGATTATATTGGATCAGTTGACCCAAGCGACTATCGTTTCCCTAGCGGAGAAAGATTAGAGTCATTTCTTTTTTTAAAACCAGAAGAGCATCTTAATCTTCGTACTTATATTGATAACGGGATGAAAGATGGGGACAAAGTCGTTGGAGACTTTGATTATGATGGCTCAGGTTTGAGAGCAACAAATGGCTCTTTAACCAACAATAGAGTGAAAGGTAATAACACTGGTCATAATTGTACAAGCTGGATTTGTACAGCCCCCGTCGGTCAGAAAAAGACTACCATTTATGAACTGGCCGGTGCCAAAAAATCAAATGAAGTTCATACCAATCCAGGTTGGTGGAGTAATTGGTTAACAGCAGCTGCACCTGAAGAGCGCTCTCCATTTGCCGTTTATATGACAAATGACTCACTAGAAGATGCTCTCAAAAGCAGATTAGATAACAAAAAGAATTTTGAATGGGACTTTGATCTCCACTAAGGAGCAAGTCCCAATATTTGTTCTTCTCCAATCCCGCAATCAGCTGCCAACATTCCTATAATCATGAATTGAGATAATGTTTCTTTACCAGAAATTTTAATGTCACAATTATTTTGATCTTGGCCGACTTGAGCAGGAGGCAATCCTCCAACATTTTCCTCTCCCCCCTTTTTACCACAAGAAGCAATGTTCAACATAAATAGTACCGCTAAAATATAATTAAAAAGAATTCTCATACATTCACCTCGAAATTAGATTAAATCTGCGAAAGTTATGATTCACAAGATTCTTATAATGTACTTCAATGACCATCATCCTTGTTCTATTTAGCTGACACAATTCCAGCGAACTTCCTATCGATTCAAACGTAAAGAAGAGACGATTTCCATCTTGCCTAATCTTCAATTTTCCAAGCATCTCATCGTTTTCTCTTCCGAGAAAAGTCGCCGATTTAGGTATGAATTTTGTTATTTTAAAGCCTCTCTGAAATTGAGCACCTAACAAATCATTAAAGTCAGTTCTATCAATTTTCCACTGAACCTCATAATTCCATCTTGCCGTGGTAAACTGAGGTTCGAGCTTGGATTGAACCTCAGTTATTAAAAGATTTATTCTTTTTGAAATTTTAATGGCTTCAGTAAAGTCATCATCCGCTTTTAAATCTTCTAAGAGATCAAATAAGTCCCCCATTAATTGCTTTATATCGTTCAATTGATCGAGAATATCTCCCTTTGACTCGAGCTCTTCACAATGTTGCAGAAGCTCTACCCTCTCTTCATCATTTGTGTTGATACTCATGGCACTCTTATCAATGTTCTTGACGCAAGAAAAAGCAAGAGGAAGCAGAAGCATCGATGGGATCAAAAAAAATCTCATAGTTCCTCCTTCTCTATTTTACTCAATTCCATCTCAATTATTCTTTTATAAAGCAATGAACGCTCTCTTACGAACTCGGTAAAAGCAATCAATTCGGTCTCTTTCGCCTGCTGACTATTAACCTTACTCACGAGCTGTTTACTTTCGAGTAAGGAATCAATCAATTTGATTCTATCTGATACCTCATCTTTATTATCCAGAGCAGAGACACGCTTTTCGATAGAACTCCAGCTCTCTGCTCGAACTGATGCCTCGAGAATTTTATTTTGCATGCTTTTATCATTGCTTGTTGTCACTTGAAGAGATTTTGGAGCAATGAACATAATCTTTTCATCTTGTTTATAAAAATAAATACCAACGGAAACAAGGATTAACGCAAAAAAGAACTTTCTCATAATGACTCCAATCCGAACTTAACAGTAACGGTAGCAGGCGTACTATAAAGAGTTGAGTTAACGAAATATCGATCATCGGCCATGTACAAGTATTGACTTGGCTTAAGTGTTGATGGATCGACGATGAGGTTCATTAAATCAAGAAATCCTGTTTCTAGAAGTTCTCTATCATTTTCGTTAATTTCGTTTTGATAACTTTCACTTAAGCGATAACCCAAAAGCAAGGCTTTTTGATTAAGAGAGATTTTCTTCTTCATGACATTTGAAAATTTTTCAAGTAAATTAAACTGATAGAAGTTTTCAATTTCCTTAATTCTATCTTTGGCCAAACGAACTTCACTCTTTACTTCACTTTGAAGTTGAATTTTCGAATCTAAAAGATCACAAGCCATGTCCATAGTTTTTACTCTTAGTATCAATTCCTTGTTTTGAGATACTTCAAGATAAGGTTGTTCAACCTCAAGATTAAACATTTCTACAATTCTCGCCATGGAGTCTTCTTGAGATTTAAAAGTAAACTTTTCTGAACCATTGATAACTAATCTCTGGATTGACGTAAGGTTGCTAAAATAAGGAAGTAACTTTTTTGATGAATTTGTATTTCCAACCAATTCAACTTGAAATTCTCCCGCTGACTTAATTAAAAATGACTCTTCAAAAGATGAATGCTCTCCATCAAAGACAATTGGTTTATTTCGTAGACGATCAATATACTTTTGATTAAACCTACTAAATCCTTCATCTTTGAGTTGATTCATTTCAATTTTAAAGTTTTTACATGCTTTATCTAACAACATCGTATTTGGAAATTCGATTGTCAGAAAAAGTTCTTTGGCCACAGGCGCTTGCCAAAAAGGTGTTTCCACCACCGCCGAAGCAGTGGTAGAAACTTGAGAAAAAGCGGAAATTGGTATCATTAAGATTAAAAGAAATAATATTTTCATAGAGACTCCGTTTATAAAATATTAAAATTAGTTGTAAGTCGTTACCCATGGTTTGTAGCTCACAAGAGTTCTTGACCACTCTTCCGACATATCTGCATCTTGAATATTTCTATAAGATGCGGAAGCAGAAGAACTGCCAAAGATCGAATCAAGAACATCAAGGGCCACTGAACCTGCAATACAATAGGTGTTGCCTGGACATTGTTTCTTTAAAGCATTTGATAAGACGATAGCACCAGAAGCGCCAGGAGTTGGGACGACTAACTGACCAGCGTTGGCTGCAGCAGGAAGACCAATCGCTGCTAGTCGGGCAAAAATACTATTTCTCATGTCTTTTTCTAGATCTGCTTTTTCTTCATCGGTAAGTCGGTTCGATGCATCTTGCTCAAGCCATTCCACACGAAATGAATCTTTAAACTCTGTTCTTTCCTCCACACTTGTCCAGCTACGACGTCTAAAAAAACCGCCTCGAGATCCCGAAGACACAATTTTTTGATACATCTTATGCATGTTGTATTTCATTTGTACGCGAGTCGTAAAAGCTGAGGGATAATCATACGCAACAGTAAGCCCATAGCGCATTTGATCTGAGCCATTTGGTAAATTGATGTCAAAATAGTCAGGATGTAGAACAGGACAAGCTCCAATTAAACTCAATCGAATGTTTCCGGACAATTCTTCTGGATAAGATGGAAGAGACAACTTGCCTTCTTCATAAGCACCACCAATCATATATCCTAAAATAGCACCAGAACGTGGAAGGCTTTTAACATCTGCAATATTAGATGTTATAACTGTATTCTTGGTCTCAATTTTTTTAAAATCAAAACCTGCATTTTGCTGTCTTAATGACGCAATATTTTGATCCCAATTACTTGTGAATTTAACATGGGCCAAAGCACCTTCTAATTCGCCATAGATTTTATACATTTTTACAAAATTGCTTTGATTCTCCATAAGCGTATCTTGTAAAGATTGCCAGGCTTCACGAGAAGCCTTTAAGTCTTCTACTAAAGCTTCAACTTTTCGCTGATGTTTTGTGTACTTTTGTATACGACTATCAAAACGATCCGCGAGTTCTCCTCTTTTTTGCTTGAGCTCACTGCGAATTTTTCGCAACTCTTTATATTCGGTTCTCAAATCACTGCAGAATTGGGTGCAAGATTGAGAATCTTCTAAAACTTTGCTAATTTTTCTTTCGGTTGCAGATAATTTATCATCAAGTTCAACCAATTCATTCATGTCATTTGCAACAGCATATTGTGCGAGTTGTAACCGAGCTTCTTTCAACTGGGCATTTTTTTGTTCATAAATTTTAAATCGTTCTTCGCTTAACATAGTTAGCGAAGCAATCTTGGCGCTGATGTCACGGCTATAAGTTTGTAAATTACCCATTTCTTGGCAAAAACCAATATTGGCCGTGATTGAATGAAGGCCATTTACAAATGAATATGCTGAGTTTGGAGGCATCACGTAGATAACATGTTGATCAACAGAATCAGCTACCAAGTTCGAATTCGTCGTATTGACGATAGTGCTCAGTAAAGTTTCGTTCATTGGATAAAGAGTCGGTAAAGAGAAAGCATTGTGACTGAAGACCAGTCCCACTGCGAATGTTAAAAGTTTCATTTTCATAAAATTCTCCGTTTAAAAAATTAAAGTTAAAATCAGTTCCAATTGGGTGGGCGGGTTCTGTCACAATTTTTTTATTGAAAAAAGCACCCATCCCATTTGTTGTTTCTTCATTGAAACACCTAACTCTAGGTTTTTATGTATGGGATATATTTAGGAGAGACACTTCAGAGACTTACGAGAACGAGTTGTTTCAGCCTCTGAAACACATACTCAAAGAATTGTAAAAATTTCATAGTAAGAAAGTGCTCATCGCTGGTATGAAGGGTTGAAAACGGCAACATTATAACGTAAAAAAGCGTACTTTGAGGCAACAGGGATTTTTAACGAATGAGTCATGACGTTTTAAAAGAAAATATTGAGGCATTTCTTCAAGAGAAGAATCGCCCTCAAGTTTATAACCATCGTTATATGAGCGATTTGTTAGGAATGACTAAAGCCACATTTTCTCGAACAATCAATGGCAAACGCACCCCATCTGTTGAAGAGATTTGGAAAATTTGCCAGATCATAGGTAAGACAGATGATGTTGGAAAAATTCTACAAGGTTACTATTCTAATCAGAAACTTGAGAATCTCAACTTTGACGTTAAAAAATTTCCTTATGTTTTAGGTTCTTTTCAAAACTTACTTAAGAATCCTCGCTATTTTGACATCCTCATTTTAGCAAAAAATAAAAGTCTTTCATTATCTCAATACACCCGAGATCATGGAACAGAAGGTTTAAATAGAATTCAAGAGTTAATTGATTTAGAAGTGTTAAGACTTGATGATGATAAGTTGGTTCTTTTGGTTGATGGGGAGCAACTTGATATTCCCACCGTGAAAGATTGTATAAAGAATGCTCTTCAATTTCACAAAACATCAAACATGGGAAAAATGCGCAATCAAGTATTTTTCGCTGCTACAAAAGTGGATAAAACTAAACGTACTCAGGTTTACAATATTCTTAATACCACTCGCTTAGTAGTTATAGATATTCTCACAAAGGGATGTATTGGTCCTGAGCTTAAAGATAAAATGATTTCTCTTATGGATTTTGATCACGGAGATAATCAAGGCGAGGAAGAAGTCGTTTGCCTCGGGTTAATTTTTGATGATGTAAAAGTTGATAATAAATTTAATATAGATTCGCAGGAGCTACTACAATGAAAAGGTTTATAATGATGATCTCTTTGAGTCTCTTCGCTCATTCGGCAATGGCGCTGGAGATTGTTAAACTTGTCGATATAGATTTTAAAACAATCAAATCAATTGGTACTGAATCTCATGGTAAAGTTGATATATCATCTGAATTGTTATCAAAAATGAAGACTTCAGAAGATAAAATCAAAGGTTTATCAGTAAATGAGAAACAGCTGTTAAATCTCGATCTCACAACTAATAATATTCTTGATATTGAAACTCAAACAGGAAAAATCATTGATACAAAGAGCTTTGTAGATCTTTTTGGAGCTTTCCCGCATGAAATTCGTTTTAATGATTCATCAGTTGGAGGTTTTACTTCTGTCCCTTCAAATGGTTTGAGATTGCCTGGACAAAATAATCCTATTCTTGTGCCTCGAGTTCAAATTCCTGGGGCGAATAATGGGACTTTAAGATCAAATGACATCTTTCTTGGCGGCGGTGGCCGAGTAGTCCTTGACGAGTTTTAATAAATTTCATTTTATAGTGGGATGAAAATCCCACTAATCCTATTCTCTACTGCAATTCTCGTAGGTTATCTCATGACACAACCAGTACAGTCGCAAACACGACCCCTTAAATTTGATTTTGACTCGATCGAAATTGGAACTGCGGAGTATCCTCAGGGTCCAACAGGTTGCACAGTCGTCTACTTTCCGAATGGAGCGAAGGGAGCTGTTGATATTCGCGGTGGAGCAGCGGCCGTTCGTGAATCTTCATCTCTTGCTTCCAATAATACTTGGGGAACCGCTGACGCTGTCGTTCTCGCCGGAGGCTCTACCTATGGTTTGGAAGCCGCCGATGGAGTTGTTCACTCATTAATGAAAATGAGATCGAACCCCACTCATTTTAGCTCGATCCCAGCGGTTCCTGCGGCAATTGTTTATGATTTTGCAAAAAGAGAAAATGCACTTTATCCAGACAAAGCCTTAGGCGAAAAAGCCTTTGCAGCCCGTAAAAAAAATGTCATCACCATTGGTCGCGCCGGTGGCGGAGCCAACGTCACAGTCGGTAAGTACTTTGGCAGAGAATGGTCTGAACTCTCTGGTCAGGGAGCGGCATTTGGAGAATGGAAAGGAATCAAAATCTTTGTCGTCACTGTCGTTAATGCTCTTGGAAACATCGTCAATGAAAAGGGCGAAATTATTGCTGGATCAAAAGATCCAAAGACTGGAGTACGTATTTCAGTTGCTGAGAAATTGAAAATGAATTTAGAAGCAAATCTTGATTCAGAAGTGCCAAATGGTAACACTACAATTACCGCTGTTATAACGAATGCCAAGTTGTCACGTAATGATCTTGAAAGAGTCGCAGCGATGTCTCATACGAATATGGGCTCAAAAATTCAACCCTTTCATACGCCAAGTGATGGTGACTCACTCTTCGCTTTCACTACTGATGAAGTTGATCTTCCAAAAGGAATGGATGTTTCTGATGTTGGAGTATTGGCCGGGGATCTTCTTAATCAAGCAATCCTAGGAATATTTGAATAAAAGAAAGGCCTCTTCCGAGGCCTTCACTTTTTTTACTTTTTAAGTGGCAAATAACCGTAAGCAACTCCCGTTGTTTGACGGATATGTGACTGACCAGAGCCATCTGGGTTAATCACACCAGAGTCAGGGTAATAGTTTTGATTTGCAGCGAGCAAGTAAGCATCAACCCACTTGGCGCCATCTGTGAAATAACCCCAACCTGTATTGGACTGGGCCCACGAAGTTGAAAGGGCCAAGACATCAACTTTTTCACGAGAATAATCATTCATTGGAAATGAGCCATAAACGTCAGAGCAAATAATCATGCCCACTTTTCCAACTGGCGATTGATAAGTTGAAATTTTGTCACCAGGAACAAGATAGTTATCTTCTTGTTGATAAAGATGAGATTTGCGATATTTCGCTGCAAGCTTTCCTGCAGGATCAAAAACTAAAACAGTATTGTGGTAATTTTTTGTTTTTGCATCTACTTCGGCCATTCCTACATGAATGTAAACTTTGAGCTCTTTTGCCAAAGAAGAAAATCTCTTGGCCGTTGTTCCTTTGTCTGTTTCAACGTAAGGAGCGACATCTTCGCGAGTTCTAAAGTTATCATCTTCAGATGGAAGCTCTGGAATATCAGGATAACCAACAGTTCCAAATTCTGGCGTTACTACCATTTTTGCACCATTACTGGCGGCTTCACGGATAAAATCCTCTAGCACTTGGCGATTGCTTTCCTTAAATCTCTCTGCAGCCTGCTTAGAGCCCAACGGAGCAGAGGCATCAGGGGCCCATTGAACTACGGCCACTTTCATATGAGTTTTTGTTGAAAACTTACCTTTTGGTTCGAAGACTTCTTTAATTGGTTTTAATTCTGATGCTATCAGGCTTCCAGAAAAAAGGACTGCCATAAGCCCTAACGTAGCGATTTTCATAATCCCTCCAAGAAATTCAATTGAGTGGTGGCCCACCATAGCCTAAAAGCGTATTTAGGTGTAAAAAAGCGGGAATTCCTTATAAATTTTACCCATTTGCCCACAAAAACGATTTCAGGAGCTATAGTTCGAGATATGAAAAAATCAACTTTGACTGCCTTTTTAGCGATTACTTTTTCCCTTTTATCACCGGTCTTTGCCAAGACCATTGTGATTTCGGATATCGATGACACGCTTAAAATGGCCCATGTAAAAGCACTAGGTGGACAAGTCTCGAGAGCTTTCATGACCAAAATTACATTTGCAGGCATGCCTGAGCTTCTCAATGAAATAGCGAAGCAGAAAAAAGTGAGTAGCTTTTACTACCTAAGTAATGCACCAGAATTTTTAATGAAAAGAAGTCATACTAAATTTATTGCAGTTAATAAGTATCCTGCCGGCAAAATTATTTTAAAGTCTAAAGAATCCAAAGAAGAACATAAAATTATTAATATTAAAAAAATCATCGAAACCGAAAAACCAGATGAAATCATCTTCTTTGGTGATAACGGAGAAAGAGATAGCGTTATTTATAGAGAAGCCATGGATCTTTATCCAGAAATTAAATTCAATACTTATATCCACTACGTCTATCCCAATGCGATTGAAGCCGATCAAACAGCTTTCGTAACGGCATTAGAGCCACTTTTATCATTGATTAGTGAAGGTGTTTTACCATTAACTTCTTACATTACAGCTTCAAAGTTGGCGGTAGCAATTGCCAATGAAGGCGAAAGAGAAACATTCAAAGTTCAGTATTTTCCTGAATTCTTAAATTGTTCAGGTTTTCAATTATCTTTACCTGCTAATGATCTTCGCGTTCTCAACTACAAGAATGCCATTAAGAAAATAAACACCGTTTGCGGAAACTAAAGCGTTTTGTTCAACTAATTATTGATTGGCAAAATTGCCTACTATTTCTATTCGAACATTAGTTTTCTATCATGATAGTCATGAAGACTATAATCATCTCTTTTTTCGTATTTATCTTAAACTCCTCACAAGTCCTCGCTAAAGAGTCAAAGTCTCAACTAGGCTTTGTCGAGGGCCAATACAAGTCAGATAAAATTGACTGTGAAGAACGAACTCTTCATTTTATTAATGATGATAAGAGCACCATTCTTTTTTTTGGACAAGATGTTGCTCTTGAACTGCAGGGGCCAAGCGTAGTCAAAGAAGATGTGCCTGAAGGCTGTCACTACCAGTTTAAGTATGATCGCAGTGGAAATCATGTAAAAAGAATTGAAACGAGGAGTGACTGCCCCAAAACAAATGAAAATGGAGAACTCACCATTGAAGTCACTAAGAAAAATGACGGCTCAATACAATTGAGAAAAACGGGAATTGATCAAAACAAAAAAGTGAAGGAGGAGCTATGTACTTACAAAAAGCTTTAATCCTTTTCTTTATGACTTTGTTTACTTTGGTGGCCCAAGCAGAGACAAAGCCAAAGGTTCGTCCACCCAATTTGAACGTGTTGACCGACCCAGCAGTTAAAGGTGGTCCACAAATCAATCGCCCTTGCTTATCTTGCAATCATGATCTGCAAGGACTTACTCTTAGTTTTTTTGATTCGGATGCAGATTGCACTGATTTTATTCATCGAAATGGTGCCTATGGCCCGTGGGGAACTGTTGCTGAAACCTATTTGGATAATTTAGGCCCCCAATCTCATATGTTTAAAAAAGATCGACCGGGTATGACGGGACCCGGTGGAATTTGTCCCAATTGGAACACTCTCACCTTTAGACAGAAAAAGCATTTTTGGGTTTGGACTTTGGCTTCTTTGGCTTGGGATGAATCCACTTGCAAAGCCTCTAGCAGAAATTCTCGTGCTACAGATGGTGTCGCAGTTGGTTTACTCCAATTACCCGAAGCAAAATCAAGTAGAAGTTGGAGAGGTCCAAATTGCAAAGTAAAATCGGTTGCTGATGCTACCAATAACATTAAATGTGGATTAGATATTCTTTCAGAATTGATGTTAGGTAAGGAAGGCGAATACAAATCAAATGGAAAGCTCTATGGCTCAGGATCGAGTTCTTACTGGGCAAATTTTCGACAGAAAAAAGGCGGAGATGCTGGTAGCTTGATTCGAGAATTTTCAGCCTGCAAATTTTAAAATCTAGCAATTCCTGAATCAATTAAAGCACCATTCAATGTTAGTTCAAATTGAACAGGTGTTACCTTTGATAGCATCGCTGCGACTCCACAATATTTTGTAAGAGAATACTCCACCGATTTTTTGCACTTCTCTGGATCGAGACTTCCTTTGAGCTCAAAAATCATTTTCAGATTAGTGAAAACCCTTGGGTGATCATCAGTAAGGTCAGTCGTGGCCTTAATAGTAAACTCTTCAACAGGCTGCCTCATCTTTTCTAAAATAGAGATGACATCCATAGCGGAACAACCTGCTAAGCCTTGCAAGACCAACTCCTTTGGCGAAGGGCCAATTTGATTGGTACTTTCAGGTGTATCCATATTTACCAAATGTCCTCTGGTCTCTGAAGAAAATTGGAGTTGGTTTTTTTTCCAAGTGAGATTTGTTTCCATAATTTAAAACTTTATTTTTTTCTTTAATTTTTTAAGTAAATCGTCCTTAACTTCTTCAACTTTATTAGCAGGAGTCGGAGCCGCTGCTTTGGCCGAATTTTCGGCATCGGAGGAAGCGGAGTCGGCCTCTTTTTCATTTTTAGAGAGCAAACCGTCTAATTTACCTTTGAGTTTATTGTACTCGCCTAAAAGCTTCTCTTTTTTAGGTCCAATCTTCGCATCGATCTTTTGCTTAAGCTCTGCTTTTGCTAACTCAACTTGATTGCCAAGTTCTTGCTTAATTGCGCGAGAGAATTCAGTGCCAAGATTAGAATTCACAGTCCATTTCAAAGATGACAATTGGCCAACCGCTTGAGCATTAAGAGTTAGCTCAGGTAGTGAAGCTGTCACAGATTGAAGAATTTTTGTCATACGCTCATTTTTTGCGGCAACATCAAATTCGGGTTTCATGGTCCGCGAGTTCCACATGACTTCAGCATTTTCGCCAGAGATCGATGCGGAGAAACGGCTCGTGGCCCGTCCTTCTTTTAAAGTTAATTGAGCACTTGGACTCTTTGAAAGAACGCGAGCAGGAGTTGGTACACTTGCGACATTGATTTCCAATTTCTCTTTAGGAATACTTGTCACGTGATCCATCGTAATTTTTAAATTGATTCCTTGAATATTCTCCTTTTTAAGATCTCCCTTTGCTTCAAAAATGGCTGGCTTCTTGATAAAAGAAGGAGCGGTTGTCACATTCGTTAATGACCCCGAAAATGTGTCTTCTCCGACAACTGAAACTTTCGCTTCTTTTAACCAAAAGAGTGGATAACCAGTCGTGATAGGAAATTTAATCAATCGGCCGCGTTTGCTCAGCTCTTTGGCCACATCAACCTTTGGTTCCTCTTTGGACTTATCTTTTGGCGGTGGCATATACTTGCGAGCAAGATCGACATACTTCATAGTCTCTCCCATCTTCTCTCGAAACATATTTCCCAAAAGTTTTTTTGCGAAACTCGCTGGATCGAGCTCTGGTAGTTTGACTCTAGATTGAAGATCTTGCAGATCTTTTTTAACCAGATTATCAATCTCAGCGATTGAATTTTTAAAATAATTAATATCATTCTTTAAATCACGACCAGAATTCTTTATTTGATTCACTTTATTTTTAATTTCATCTGTAACGACCTTTGCCTGTTTTAAGGCTTCCCATGGCTTTTTCTTATCAATCTTAATTCCCTTCAGTTTTGCTTGTAAGGCCTTGAGCTCTTCTTTATCTTTGAGCTGATCAGCTCTTTGGGCCCATTCTTTTTCTTTGTCTTTTAAAAGTTTTTCTAATTCATCAACTCTTTTTTCAGAAGCAAGATCACCGCGAATATTTTGAACTTGATCTTTAGCATCCGTCCCTTCTAAAACAGTAGCGACATCTCCTAGAACATTTCCTTCAAACTCTTCTTTAGATTGATCAAGCACTCTATTCTTGGCTTCGGAAGCAATTTTACCAGCAGCGCTAGGTTGAGCATCTGGTGCTTTTTGGGGATAGACTTCACCTACGTTTTTGCGTTTGTGATTTAAGGCTATGCCTTCGATCCCTGCATTAGGAATAAGAATTTTTCCTCTGAGAAGGGCGTCCCAAGACATCCCCATTCCCACTTTGCCAATTTGAATAAGATTTAATTCGGGCTGCTCTTTGTTAGTGACTTCAATTCCTTTAATCTCAAAATTGCCATTGATGAAAGAGGTATTCACTTCAGCGATATCGACTTCAGCTCCGTGAACAATTCCTCCAACTTTCTCCATTCCTAAACGAAGGTGCGTGTCGAGAAAGAACTTAGTATAAAGCCCGACTAAAACCACCATGACGACAAAAGGAATTATTGCTTCAAAACGAATTGGTCCTTTTTTCTTTATGACTTTTTTCTTTTCGTTTTTTTTATCTTCCATAGAGCTTCTCATAGTTAAAGTAGAGTTTATAAATGGCCGAAGCCTTCCACATTTTCCAAATCTTTGTTTCTTGAAACCTTTCAACAATTAATTTGCGATATTTTGAAACAAGAATTTTGGTCAGAAGAAAAATAACCGGAAAGAGCAGAAAGCCTAGAAGACCAGAACCCATTACAACTGTATTATTAAATCGAGTTAAAGGAATGAGTGGCATATTGTAGAAAGTTGTAAAAAGGGACTCGAGTGATGGCATGGTTAAAACCCATTCACCAAGCGAAGCATAAAGTGGGACTAAGGCCAAGCCCAAAAGTTTAAAAAAAGCGGCGGACAAAAAGGCCGCCCCCATTTGAATTCTAAAAAAGAAAATCAATACAAAGACAGCAATTGCTTGAAGAGAGAGCATGGGAGATTGACCTAGAATAAATCCCAGTGCCACTCCAGCTGCAATTTGGTTTGTTCCTGTCTCTGAATTGAGAAGCTTAAGCAGACCTAAGAGCTGTTTTATTAAGATCATAATGCGAATCCTCGACTAATTTTAATGACCCTATTGTGACTACAAACGATACCACTCGTAAAGTCATGAAAAGTCATCGGGCGCACCGAGTCAATAAAGCGAATTTCTTGATAGTCATAAAGTTCACGGTTTGTTAAAGTCCGGTGGCTTCAAAGACAAGATTTCGTCATTTCAATTGACACCCGGGGGGGGATTTTCATGAACTCGACTAGTAGTCGCCTATTTTCTATTTTGCAAAAAGTTGGTCAATCGTTAATGATGCCTGTTTCAGTACTACCTGCTGCAGGTTTACTAGTAGCGCTTGGTCGAATTGTTCAAGATGCAACCATGCATGAAAGTGTCGTAACTAATACTCTCATTCACGCTATTGGTAATATTATGTACTCAGGTGGCTTGGCCATTTTTGAACAATTACCAGTGGTTTTTGCGATTGGTGTAGCGATCGGCTTTACAGGCGGTGCAGGAGTTGCAGGACTCGCGTCAGCTGTTGGTTATTTTACTTTAGTCAACGTTCTTAAAGTCATGGGCGAAACTCGTGGTCTAGAACTTGCGATCAATACTGGCGTTTTTGGCGGAATTATCATGGGTCTTCTCTCCGCTAATCTTTATGCACGTTTTCATCAAACCAAATTACATCCAGTACTCGGATTCTTCTCAGGAAAGAGACTTGTTCCAATCATCACAGCTGCGGCGGCTATTCTTGTCGGTATTTTATTAGGTTTCGTTTGGCCACCTATCCAAGCAGCAATTAATCATTTTGGTACTTACATTATGGGTTCTGCACTAGGACCTGCTTTTTATGCCGCTGGAAAACGACTCCTTATTCCAGTTGGTCTTCACCACGTTTATTATCCACCATTCCTTTTTGAATTTGGTCAATTCATCACTTCTACTGGTCAAGTCGTCAAAGGTGAATCAGCACGCTTCTTTGCAGGTGACCCAAATGCTGGAAGATTTATGGCGTCAGAATTCCCAATCATGTTATTTGGATTACCAGCGGCTTGTTTGGCAATGTACTTAAGAGCTCCAAAAAACAAAAGAAAAGCGATTGGCGGTGTCATGCTGTCAGCCGCACTGACTTCAATCATCACAGGTATTACAGAGCCTATTGAGTTTGCCTTTATTTTCGTAGCTCCTCTCCTTTATATCTTTCATGTTCTTGCAGCCTTCTGCTCTGGCTTGCTTACTGGATTTTTTGATATTCACTTAGGCTATACTTTCTCTGCATCAATCATCGATTTTGTCGTTGGTTTCTTTAATCAAAAGAATCATATCTACTTATGGACTATTGTTGGTCCTCTGGTAGGACTTGTTTATTTTACTTCTTTCTACTGGTTGATTGGACTTTTCGATTTCAAAACACCAGGAAGAGAAACTGAAAGTTTAGATGACGCCACTGAAGCAGTGCCAGCTGGAGAAAAAGCGGCGGCAGTCCTTGCTGCTCTTGGCGGAACTCCAAACATTGAAGCAATTGATGCTTGTATCACACGTCTTCGTTTAACAGTAAAAGATACTAATCTCGTTGATGGTGCTCGTTTAAAAGCCATCGGCGCTGCCGGCATGATGAACACTGGCCGTAACTATCAAGTTATCTTCGGTGTAGAATCAGATATCTTAAAAGATCAAATCAAGGGTCTGATGAAAGGTCAAAAAGTCGTTGCGAGCACCCCTTCGCCTAAAGCGGGAATTGTCGCTGCTCACGGGGCAAAAACACTTACGTTGAAATCTCCGATGAAAGGAGAGATCATTTCAATCGACCAAGTTCCAGATGCCACTTTTGCGGAAAGACTACTTGGTGATGGTGTTGCGATTAAACCTTCTGAAGGAATTCTCTATTCACCTATCGCAGGAAAAGTCGTTCAAGTGTTTAGAACAAATCACGCCGTAGGATTAATGACAGAAGGTGGCTCTGAAATTCTCATTCATGTAGGACTCGATACTGTGAAAATGAATGGCGAAGGTTTTACAGCTTTCGTCAAGAACGGCGATGAAATCAAAGCTGGCGACAAGCTTCTTGAGTTTGATCTTGATCTTATCAGAAGCCGTGCCAAGAGTGATGTTACACCGGTCGTAATCACAAATATGGACACTGTAAAGAAAATACAAATTTTGGCGAAGGGACATGTTGATTCACAACAAGACCTCTTCAATATTGAACTTAACTAGCCAAGGAATTTGCAATGGAAAAAATGACAACGCTAAAAATCTTAAATGAAGAAGGCCTGCATGCTCGCCCAGCAGGAGTACTTGCAAAAGCTGCTGCAGCCTATAAATCTCAAATTGAAATTGAATTCAATGGCAAAACATTAAATGCAAAATCAATCATGAGCTTAATGACCTCAGGGCTTACTTATAATGCTGAGTTTACTTTAAAAGTTACTGGTGAAGATGCTTCTGAAGCTATCACTAAAATTGAAGAGCTCATTAACAACAAATTCAATCTGCACTAAGAGAGAGAGAATATGGAACGACTTGGACTTGGAGCTTCTGAAGGCATTGCTTACGGAAAGGCTTACCTCTTCGTAGGTCACGACTTAGAAGTTGTTGAAAGAAAAGTCGCCCAACCTGAAGCAGAGCTTAAGAAACTTGGACAAGCACTTGAAACAAGTATTCTTGAACTTGAAAAAATTCGCACCATCACACTTGAAAGCCTAGGTGAAGAAAAAGCACAAATCTTTGATTCTCATATTATGCTTTTGCAAGATCCAGAATGGATTGGCCAAGTCCAAACTCAAATTAATGAACAGAAAATTTGTGCTGAATCAGCATTTGTTAATGTTTCACAACAGTTTGTTGCGATGTTTGAGTCTATGGAAGACGATTATATGAAAGAGAGAGCTGCAGACATAAGAGATGTCTCTGATCGCGTCCTCTCCCATATTCTCGGTTTTAAAATTCACGACCTTTCACTTATTGATGAAGAAGTCGTCATTGTTGCGAGAGACTTAACTCCAAGTCAAACCGCCACTATGAATAAAAAGAAAGTTCTTGGGTTCATTACAGATATTGGCGGAAAAACATCTCATTCGGCAATTATGGCGAGAACACTTGGAATTCCCGCCATTGTTGGAACAGAGCATGCCACACAATCTATCAATGAAGGTGACAAAATCTTGATTGATGGTGAAACTGGCCAATATTGGATTAATCCTGATTCAAAAACATTAGAAAAGGCCCTTTTAAAACAAAAAGAACTCGATCAAAAACGCAAAGAGCTCGAGGTCTTTCGCGGACTATCTTCGGAAACAATTGATCATTATAAGGTTGAACTCGCCGGCAATATTGGTACTCCAAATGATGTTGATAGCTTAATCGAAAATGATGCTGAAGCAGTCGGACTCTATCGAACAGAATTTGTCTTTATGGATAGAAAGACCATGCCTACTGAAGATGAGCAATTTGAAGCTTATTCAAAAGTACTCTCTTCATTGAATGGAAAATTTTGTATCATTAGAACTCTCGATATCGGAGGAGATAAGAAGCTCCCCTATCTGCATGTCCCAGAGGAAGAAAACCCCTTCTTAGGCTATCGCGCTATTCGCATTTGCTTAGATGACGTCGAACTTTTCAAAACTCAATTAAGGGCCCTACTAAGAGCATCAGTGCATGGTCATTTAGGAATTATGTTTCCGATGATTTCAAGCTATGAAGAAATCGCTCAAGCAAAAGTCATTTTAAAAGAATGCCAAGAAGAGTTGACTCACAAAAGTATTTCATTCGCCAAAGATATTAAGATCGGCATTATGATTGAGATTCCCTCTGCTGCGATGATGGTCGATACTTATGCTGAACTCATCGATTTTATTTCAATTGGAACCAACGATCTTACTCAGTATACCTGCGCCGTAGATCGCATGAATGGTAAAATCGAGAAACTTTACAACCCCTATAATCCTGGTCTTTTAAGGCTCATTCATTTGGCCATCACAAAGGCCAATGAAGCTGGACTTAAAAGTGCGATGTGTGGATCAATGTCCCATATGCCTTTGATTGTTCCCTTTTTGGTGGGATGTGGACTACAAGAATTTTCAATGAGCCCGTCTCATATACTCGGTTCAAGAAAGTTGATTCGTTCATTAAATTTTAAAGATTGTCAGAATTTGGTGAGTAAAGTTTTAAGCTGTAGAACTTCTGAAGAGGTTCAATCGCAACTCAAGTCCTTTCAAGGCTTATAAAATACCCAAACAGGTCCGATTAATAAAAAGGCCAAATCATCGAAGAATGATGGCTTTTTACCTTCGATTTTGTGCCCTATAAATTGTCCGATCCAGGCGAGGATAAAGATTGCGAGCCAAAGCCAGTGAATCCCATTGTAATCTTGTACCCAAAAAAGAATTCCCCACATAACGAGAAAAACCGGTATCATGACCGGGAGAAGCTTAAGACTTAATCTAGCGTAAAAAGCGATTGTGATCACAGTTACTAAAGTTCCAAGAGATAAGTAGTCGATTCTTGTAAAATGATGCAGAAGTCCTACGAGAGAAATCATGATCGCGGGAACACAAACATTATGAATCATTTTGTTTGTTCTATTTTGATGTGACTCAGCATACTTCTCTAGCCATTCTGATAAAGTTCTCATAAAAATTTCCTTAAAAGATGATCTCAGTTAGTAAAAGTATACATCAAATCAATTATCTTTAAAGAAGAAGAGGTCGGTTATGAAGAAGTGGCTTGGCATGTTTTTTATTTTTGGTGAGTTATTAACTCCCGAAATTAAGTTTTTAGTTCAAGATTTCCAGCATATCGAAGGTTTTGATTTTCAAATTGAAATTGTCACTAGTAATCCTGATGTAAAAATCGTTGCCGATTGCCAAAGTTTCATCAATGGAGTTCATGGTTATGTTAGAGAAGGTGAACAATGGACACATCAGTGGGGAATCCCTGTGTCAGAAGAGAGATGCGATTATCTCTCTCATAAAACTGTAGAATATAGCAACGAAGGCCGAGATTTTTGCCTCAGCCTTGATCTCGAAAAACAAACTTACGATATCAATTTAGAACTTGATCAGTGTCTGTGAAGAAATTGCTTGCGAGACTGCCATCTAATCAATGGTAAAAAAATGGTATCGATGGTCGAACCATCGTAAGGAATCTCTTCTAATTTTCCTGTCATGATTTTTAACGAAGAAGTAACGAATACAATATCAGAATACTCATCAAATGTTTTATAGTCGCGAATAAAAGCTGACTCTTCCCATTGATTGTCGAGATTCAAAATAACAACTAAGAAGCTTCCTGAACCACGTTTCATCGGAATTCGTGGCAACATGAAAACCATTTCTTCAAGTTTAAGTTGAAGAAGTTCTTCTCTCATATCTCGCTCTTCAGGCCAGGCGCGAGAGCTTAACATATAAAAATTAAGCTCAATGCCAAATCGTTCTTGATCTTGAGTTGATAAGGCCAACAAAGCTTTGGCTTGATTTGGATCTGTAAGCAAATATTTTTTGGTAAACTGGTCAAAGACGGGAGTAAAAAGAACTTCTTCGCAATAATAAAGTGGCTCCACTCCTTCCTTCATCTTCACCAAGATCGGATTGACTTTTATACTTTGAGGTTTGCTCTCAAGATGAGCAATCCAATCGACGAGTTCGCCGAGCATAATCATTTTAAGAGTTACATCTTTAATGCGGGCGCCATCAACTTTATTTTGTTGAGTTTCATCCCATGAATAAGGACGTTGTACACGAAGGGCCATATGCTCTGAAGAGAAAATCGAGTAGCTTTCAACATCCTCTGAATTGATCGCACTTTTGAAAGGGTTACCTTCTTGATCCACCCAAAGGTAAACGAGAGAATAGGCATTAAGTTTTTGAGAATGATTTCGATATCCCTCAATGGCATTTGAGAGCATTAGATTTTTTAATTTCTGCCAGGCCGGAACTTTTTTTTCATGAACTGATGTCGTCTCAATATCTGAATTCCACATGGTTCATCCCCTTAAGAAGTTTTTCTGAATATTAATGATAAAAGGGGTCCTTTGGCAAATCACAGCTCTGGCTCGGTATATATCATTTCAAGCACTTGGCCCCACTTTGGAACCGACTGCCAGAGCAGACTTTGCTCAAATTCCTTCTTGCGATGCTCAAACTGTTCAGCGTTGCGAGGAATCCAAACTCCCAGACCTTTAAAGTAGCCCAAAAGATAGGTTTGAGCCTCACGACCAACCTGAGTTGTATAAAGATCGCCATAAGCACGCGAGAGTGTCATTTGATGAAGAATGGACAAACTCTTTATGATTTCACCGTGCAATTCATACATCGTCTCTGTTTCGCCATTGGATTCTTTTTCAAGATAGAGAAGCTTTAAAATGGCACCAAGAAAGACGCCGACATCTCTGGTCTCACCTTGAAAAGCTTCATTCTGTTCAAGAATAAAATTAAGATCGATAACTCGCATTGAATCTTCTTTGAGATAATCCATCAGAGCTTGCGACATATCATCTAATGCCGGAAGAAGTTCATATTTCAAAGCTTCTAAGTTAAACGAAGAAGCTGTAAACGTTTTCTGTCCCTCGGGATCGATCGCGCCTTGATAACCCTCTCTAAAAGATTTCTCAATCAAGGTTGGGATTTCAAAGGCCATCTCACTTGTACTTTTTCCAGTGTGAAGTTGATCAATCAAGCTTCTGTAAGGAAGACCCAAATAATTTTGGACTTGTGTAGATCCGAACATAAAGTTTGAATTTGAAATAAACTGACTTGAAACTTCGAGTGATTGCATCAAGCAAGCATCAAAACCCAGAATGTCTATCTTTTGGCCTTCGAGAGTCCACTCAACAAGATTATCGATAATTTTACTAGTCGTAGGAATATCCAAAAAAGACATTTCTGAATAATCAAAGGCAACTCCTCCAAAAACTTTATCAACGGGATAATTTGAAGGACGATCAGCTCCTTGACCTAATTCTAGACGTACATCTTCCCGCAATAACAATCGTGAACGTTCATGGCGGCGAGAATTATTTTGCATTTGTTCCCAACGCATTCTTCGCTCATAATGTTGACCAATAAAGCCTTCCCCATGCCCCCAGACAATCACCATATAGTGATCTGAGGGATAATTCTCTACTCCCCATTGGAGAAAAGATTGAAAACGCTTCGATTGATCTCGCTCGGAACCTGGACCGACTTCGGGAAGAAGCTGTACGATGGGAGAGAGAATCTCTTTCTCCGACATGTCTTCAAAATCGGATTTCGTTAATGACGAATCATACTCTTTATCGGATTGAAAGATATGCATTCTTCTCAAACCATTGCGTTTTTTATTATCCCATTCAACGATAACGTCGATATCATCACCGCTAGCTCCAAGATTGAGCTCACCTTTGATTTTTCTCTCCATTTCATAGAGATCCCAAAAGGAGTATGCCGACAAATCATTATCTGCGGCCATATAAATGAGGACAGTCCATTTATTAGAACAATTATCTCTGTTAACGCGTTTTTTATATTTTTGATAACCGATGTTTCCCTGTTCGGTTATTTGTGAATCTGTTTCAAATTGATATTTATCAAGACCTGATTCTTTAAGATGACTCCAAGCTTTTTGGCAAGAGACCAAAGGAGCCCATGAAGGTCGAGCTGAGACCTCTGAAATTTGAAAGAGTAATAAGATCGCGAGCAGTTTTAGCATAAAAAAAAGAAGGTCCCCGAAGGGACCTTCATCCAAAATTATTTTTCAGTGCGTGATTCTTTAATCAATTTTTCGATAACCAATGGTAGTGGTAATCCTTGAGCCGAAGTTCTTGGACTAAATCTTGAACCTTTGGTCACAACGTCTTCAAGAGTCTTCCCGTTCATGTAACGATCAACAGATGTTCTTACTTTTTCACCAACTGGTGGAGTCCACAAGAAATCTGGGTGGGCATTTGAATACCATTCACCACCGACAATATTTCCTTTGGCATCGAGCTCTAGGTCATAACGGTAAAGAGCAGTGTTTGTTGCGTCTCTATTTGAGCTGTCTGTCTTGCTATGTGATGGTTGAGTTTCCACAACATATTCAAGTCTCATTTCAACACCAACAATTTTCTTCGTCTTTGAGTCTCTGAAATCTTTAAATTTATCTTTTGAGAAATCAGCAAGCTTAATCACCGCTTTATCGTAAGTTGTCGCTGTTTCACCAGTTTCGACGTTAAAGTATCTGTAGCTGTAAGCGAAAACGGGTTGATTCCAAACCTCGTAATCATAAGTTGCATCGATAACAAATGAACGCTTGCTTACACCAATTTGGTTAACAACGGCCTTATGCCAAGAGCCAGGGTTTGTATCAAAACATTCCTGATCGGTTACACGTCCTGTTGCTCTATCTTTAGCAGGATTCTTTGCATTACAACGACCACCGATAAAGTTAGAGTTTGTTCTTCCATTGGCCCAAAGAAGTGAACTTAAGGCTTTCAAATCCGATGGGAAGAAAGTAATTTCATGCTTTCCTGTTACGTCTTTAACTTTAACTGAATTGGTTGGACGCTCTACCATGTAGGCTGCTGGAGCCCAACCGTGACAGATTCCCATCCAATCTTCGACCTTTCCAGATTGATCATAATAGCTTTTTCCTTCGGCCCACATTTTCTTCGTTAATGTGTAATTCTCATCACCCATAAGAAGATCGTATTTTTCTGATGGAGATAAATAATCAATATTTCCATTAGTAATATAATCTGTAACTGGATTAGTTTTTGTAAATTCGAAATTGTCTTTCCAATCAAAAGTTTCATTCTTATCTGGATCAGCATAACGTGAACCTAAAATGCCTTTGGCAATGGCCCAATAATCATCAGACCATGGACTTTCGGCCAATTGGGCCTTTTGAAGTTCCTTCTCATCCATTTCACCTAGATTACTGATGAGATCACGACCGTTATCAACGAGGTTTTCAGCGAGGTCATTATATTGCATTCCTGCGCGGCCTTGAACTTGAAGAACTTGGGCGCGGTTTAAATCTTTCTTTGCTACGAATTGATTATCTTCTTTATCAGACTGGTTAAACAAGCTTGCTTGCTTGGCCGTCTTAGCTGGCAATTGGTCCATTACTTGAGATGGGTTCTGATGAAACTCTTGTAAGAACTGTCCTAGTTCTGCATTTTGATGAGATTGGGCCATGACTAAAGATGTCCACATCGTTGTACTTAATACGGCTAATCGCCATGCTATTGGCTTTTTCATAGGATTCTCCCTCCGAGAACGGTTAAATGAATTTAGACGCAATATAGCTCAATTTGGGAGCCGTGATGGTATTCCTTGTACAAGCTTGAAATTTTTACTGTTCACCTAGACCGAACCGTCTTATTTTCTAACAGGGTGGCAATATTTCATAGTTCCCTTGGTTTTTGGTCCTAATTTGAGTATAAAGACTTATAAACTTAGGCTTAATAGGACGACTTCAATGAAAAAATTACATATACTTTCGCTCGCGTTCCTTTTCATCTCAGCCGTACAAGCCGAAGAATTTAGTATTGTGTGTTCTGCTCCTCAGATTCAAACCCTCAATCGTTTTGAAGGTTCTGGCACAGTTGTCGCTTCTAAAAATGAAGAGGGAAAATATGTTGTTGAATCCAGCCAGTTTGAATTCACCATCACACCGGCAGGTTTTAGCGCCCAATCGAGCCAGCTTACTGTGGCCAATATGAAATCAAATCTTAAGTATATCGAATCTGAGTTTACTCAAAAGCCATTTTACCAATTAACCATGGCCAAGAATCAAAACGACGCTCTTCTTGAAGTGGCGAATATTCTTTTAGATTATCCTGGAGTATTGGACTCATCTTTAAGAATCAAAGGTGGCATGACCTTTAAAAGTTCTTGCTCACTTCAGTAGCCAAAAATTCTCATATTGAGGTAAAATAAAGGGATCAAGGAGATTCCATGCCTTTTTATATGGTTTTAAATGGCCAAACGAATGCTCATCATTTTGATTATTTATCACATGATCCCAATCCAAGATTAGATAAAACCCTTGCCCATGGTGATCAGAAAAAACCAATCGAACATCATGCCAACAAAAGGCTCTTTGCTCTTGAAATCATGTCGCGAAATGTATTCACCCTCAAACCCTCTGATAGCTTAGAAAAAGCGATGCAACTCCTGCAAAAACATCGCATTCACCATATCCCTATTCTCAATGATCAAGAAAAATTAGTAGGTCAGCTTTCTGACCGAGATCTTCTCAAAGTGGAAGACAATAAGCTTTTTTCCTTAATTGCTATTCAAGACATCATGTCTCATATTGTTGTCGCTTGCACCTACGACACTGATGCTCGCGATCTCTCTCGCGTTCTCGTCAGAGAACAAATATCGGCCCTTCCTGTATTAGATGATGACTTAAAACTCAACGGAATTGTCAGCCGAGTGGATGTTTTAAAGGCCGTCGTGGATGGAAAGTTTCAGTATTAGTGTAATAGCGGAGTTTCGACTATGATAACAGTCGGACTAGGGTTGAGATCACCTTTAAAGACAAATTTTAACTGCCATACGTGATTGTCCTTACCGATATCTTCTTCCATTAATTGTCTAACAGGAATGTTAAAGACACCAATTTCACCCTTTTCGATTGAAATCTTATCTACAATAGAAATACCTGCTTTCTTTTCCCATTCACCTTGATTAATGGCACCATGATTTTCATGCTTGTTTTCATTCTCACCTGCAAAGCTTCGCTTACCAATAAGTCGATAGACATCTACCTGAAGATTCCCAGCCTGAGGGCAATTTCCTTTTACTTTTGCAAACAAGTTCATTTTTTCTTGATAGTCACTTGTAAGTACTTTTACTTTGGGAAACCTTTCGACTAGTTTATTGAGTTTATTATCCCAGTCTTTAATACCTTTCTGGCCGACAAGATAAAACGCCTTATTATCAATCTTACATGAATCTGAGGCAAAGCTGCCGAAACTTAAGATAAGTAGAATGGATGTCATCAATAATTTTTTCATCCGCCCTTCCAACTAAAATGGACGTGATTGTCATGCCCTTTACAAGATCTTGCCGCGTTTCGAATTCCGTATTTTTCGCGAGCGTAAGAATTAATCTGAGCTCTCAGTGTTGAATCATTTATCAAAACCTTATCAAATTGTCCTGGGTCCATATCAATCAGAGTCTTAATCATCTCAAAAGTTTTTTCCCTATCGTAGCAAGAGCTATTATTCACCGTGCAGGCATTACCAACACCACGCTTACCAACTAATCTTAAGTCGACATCATTTCCACCTTGGTGTTCAGCGTGACCGCTTGTTCTACCGCCACGACTCGACATATCTCCAACGGCCATCGCAATACCTTTTTTCGCAAGAATTTTACCAGCTGCTTGAAGTCTCCAAACAGTTCGAGCTGTACCAAATACTTTTCGATCTTCATCTGAATAACGATAATAACCTGCAGTAAGAATCTTTGTGTTTTCAGTTCCAGGATCCGGTAACTCAAAATTGACTCTTCCTCCTGGATCAGGAATGGGCCCTAATGGTTTAAGGACTTCCTCTGGATTAGGAACATCTAGACTTGAAAGGTTTTTATTATCAGCAGCGGGTACGTTTAATCCCGAATTAATTTCGTCAGCAGAAACTCCCTCTACACAATCCGATGGAGATGACACTGATTCATCGATCATTTCATTAACTTCATCGGCAGTTGGGATTTTGCTTTTCTTGAAATATTGCGGTTCTTGATTGAATTGGCGAATCATCTCCAATTCTTTTGGACTGTGTTCTCCCACAACTTGTTCTTGATAATCTGGTGGCATACTCACGCATGACCCGAACAAAATAGCAGTGAATATAAAAAATATTAATCTCTTCATTACCCAACCTATACTAAGGGCTAATCGGTTAATTCATGAAAAACCTTAGGTTTTTACTTCTTGGCAGGATACAAAGGGTAATGAATCCAATGATTTGCTTGTAAATGAAGATTGCCTTTTTTTTGTGGCAATTTTAAGCCTTCAAGCTTTTGAAAAAGATCCATCATGATCATATAGGTAATGCCCCAGATGAACTCCTCTTGGAATTCAAAACTTGGAAGTTCAACCACCTGATTTCCAATTTGATAATGATATGGCTTCATATTCTGGCTTTGATTGAAATGGTCGAGATTGATCCAGAAATATGAGGCCACTTCGCTTTCATCCGGAACAACCTGATTAACCGCTTCTGGATTGAGAAAAAAGACATGCGGGTAAATGATGAAGCTTTGGGGAACACCTTTAAAGTGGACTTGAAAATCATCGAGACTTCCTAAGTACTCTCCAAATTGACAAAGATTCAAACCCACTTCTTCTCTAGCTTCTCGCATGGCTGCTTCGAGGGAATTTTCGCTTCCTATATCGAGATGCCCACCGGGAAAGGCCATGTGCCCAGACCAAGGATCAAGCGGATGCGTGACTCTCTTAATGAAAAGGATTTTAAATTCACTATCCTGTTGTGAAATAATAATTGAGACACTCGCCTGCTTTTTATAAAGATGACCTTCTGGATGATCAAAAGTGTTTTTAAGTTTTTCTTTGAGAACTAAAAGTAATTCATTCATTAAAAATAAGAAGTTTGAATATAGCGATTTCTATTTTCACCTAGGTCAATCGCCAGCTCAATATGGCTGGCAAGAAAACGTGATTCTCCAACACAGAAAAGTTCAATTCCATGCAGATGACACAAGTTGACGCTCGCTATTTTTCCTAAATACACACGGTAAAGCTTAGAGCCGTTATTAGGTTTATCCCCATTACTTAAAATTGAGTTTTTATTCTCTAAACGACAAACATCGCACATACACACCCTTCCTCATTCTTTTTAAAAGCCTTGAGTTAACCAACCTATCGGTGAAAACAGATCAATATTTAAAGGAAACTCCTAAAAATTATTTAATATCCATCTTTTTTAATCAAGATTTTGAATCCTAGAACCGAACAGATTTTAATCTTTTAAGCCAAGGAGCAAAAATGGATCGCGATAATTTTAAAGAAACCTTCATTAATCAATACAAAGAAGAAGTACATGGTATTTGGTTAGAATCAGAACATAATGGTCGCTTCGATCACATGCTCTTCAATCAGAAACTAGAGAAGGTTTGGAAATTTGCCCAAATGGATGGACTTACGGAATATGACTTTGAATGCTTAGTTGAAGAATCACTTCCTGATCATTTAGAATTTCAAAGTGTCGCTTTCCCTTGGAAAAAAGCTGCTTAAAAAATTAATCCTTGTTCCGCATTTTATCAGCGAACTCGACGAAAAAAACGAAAATAAAATCTTCGAGTTCGCTGTCAAAATTCATTTTCTTCAAAGCTAAATCCATACAATACAACCATTGATCTCGCTCTAGCTTTCCTATCGGAAAAGGCATATGACGTGCTCTCATTCGTGGATGTCCACGTTTTTCAAGGTAGCGTTGCTCTCCTCCAAATCTAAAGACCAAAA
>PCTW01000033.1:0-10125 GCA_002786715.1 Bdellovibrio sp. CG22_combo_CG10-13_8_21_14_all_39_27 | reverse complement strand
ATCGAAAAGATGTTCCCGCGATTGACTTAAATTTTTTGGATGCATTCGACGAATTGTTTGAACTTCTGGTGTAACATCCATCACATCATAAAAGTGATCAACCAGAATTTTGATTCCAGATTCGCCTCCAATTTCACCTATCAAGTTATCTATCTGATAATTCATAATGCCCTACATGAATCAAGTGTTTAACTTTATACTTTGTATTCTCGAAAAGATCGAGAATTACTACTTGTAGCCTATTTAACATTTGCGCCCCTGTTGATCTAGAGGCAAAACAAATTTTCAATTCGGGCATATGTCTTTTTATGGCGCCACAGACGGAGCTCTCTTAATGGTTAAATCACCATAAATCTCATAAGATAGACTCGTATCAGACTTATGTCCTATGTAAAAAAGTCATAACTATTTTAACTAACAAAGATAATTTGCTATTCCTCACCCATTAAATAATTTGGGGGATCTTATGAAATTTGCCGTTTTAGCATTTTTGCTTTCGTTTTCAGCTTTTGCTTCTAACAATCACGTCTGTCAGTACCAGCTTCGTGAAAAAGTAACTTTAAGTATTTTCAACGGGAATTTTCTTACTGTACAAACGAATAGATTGTCTCAAGCTGCGGTTTTCCCTGTTTTAGAGCAAGATGAGACAGATCAGCTTTATATGTATGCAGGTGACTTGGGTTCACCGTGGATGCCAGGGACAGGTTTTGTTCTTAAAATAAGCAAGAACTCACCTTTTAGCTTGTACCAAGTTATTGCACCTAGCGGTCGTACCCAATCAAACATTCGAACAACTTGTGTAACATTTTAATTTAAAAAAAGAGCCACTCGAAGAGTGGCTTTTTTTTAATTTTACAATCTAAAATGACTTCTCTTCAGCTGGCCATCAATTACGACTTCAAGGACGTATTCTTGTCCAACGTATAAAAAGTCAGCATAAGTAACAAGATTTTGTTGGCGCCCATAAAAATGTTTTTCGTGATCTTCAACCATTGGGATAACTGATACTAACTGCCCATTTCTAAAAAGACGTACAGATTCAACAAGGCTCGCTTGATGAGTTCGAACATCAACATAGAAAATTCCTGCGACCATTCCACCACGACTTCCATATGTGGGAACTAGCCATCTTTTAGTAAAACTGATCTGTACTTCAGTGTTAAGCTGCTGATGGTTCCATTCAGAAGCAGGCAAAGCGAAAGAAAAGAGAGAGGCGATGATCAAAAGAACTGATTTTATTGTTTTCATAGTTTATCCTTTGTAAAGAGACTCCGTTTTGGAATCTCATTAAGTTGAGCTAATCTAATTTAATCTTGGACTAAGTTCTTTTGATTTTGGGCCATTCTTTGATGTTTTTGAGGCATTTATGAAAAAGGGAAAAGAAAGAGTTTTTAGTGGTCATTTAATTACTCTTTTTCACCAGAATATCCCTAAGAGAAGTTTAGGTCCTCATTCTCATCAAGAAGCTCATCTTATTATTCCCATTGAGGGAATGGTTAAGATGAAAATCCAGAATACAGATCACACTGTGAAAGCTGGTCAGATGATTTTTATTGGAAACCAAGTTCAGCATGACTTTAGTGCGACAGGTGAATCAGGAGAGAGACTCATTTTTCAACTCTCTCTTCCTAAAAAGAAAGAATTTAAAAATCAAGTAAGTCTTATTCCGACCCATCAGTTGATTAAGATGTTAGCATTTAATTTATTTATCTATTCACAAGAAAATTATATTCATTCGATTGAAGAATTGATTATTGAAATTATCATCACACAACTTTCTTTTCAAAAAAATGTTCAGAATGAATTGTTTAAAACCCAAGCTCTTATTTTAAAAAGTAGCAACTCACAATTCCAGTCTATTTGTGAAATTATGGAAAAAAATCTCAATGGAAAAAGAGATTCAATTGCTAAACAAGCGGGTCTTTCTGCTCGAACGATGACTCGAATAATTAGAGAAGAAATTGAAATTAGCCCCGTTGATCTATTAACATATTTCAGAATACAAAAAGCCTGTTCCCTCATTTATCAGAATAAGTTAAACTTGACCTCCATCGCCTTTGAATGTGGTTACGAATCACTCTCTCAATTTATCAATAATTTTAAAAAATGGACGGGTTCTAAACCTTCTCAATACAAATAAAAAAGCCACTCCAAGAGTGGCTTTTTTGATTTTATGGCGCGGCCTGAGGGATTCGAACCCCCGACCAACAGGTTCGAAGCCTGCTACTCTATCCAGCTGAGCTAAGGCCGCACTGTTAAAAAGGAAGCATTAATTTAACAAAGATCACACTGAGCTTCAATGCCGTAACTTTAAAAAAGCTAAGACACTTACGCCAAGCACCATCACTACGATTGTAAAAATCTTAAAATGCCGCTCGATTAATTCTTGAGCCTTAGCTCCAAAGAAGTAAACGATAGAACCTATAATGAAATAGCGTAAACCACGCCCAACAAATGCAGTCATGATAAGGGTCATTAAAGGTATTTTTGCAGCGTAAACACCGGCAGCAACGGTAAAAACTTTGAAAGGAATTGGAGTAAAGGCAGCTAGAAAGAGCGCCCCAATCACATTCTCTTGATACATCTGCCCAACTTTATCAAAGTTGGCCTCAAAACCAGGAATCCACTGAAACAGTATCGGCTGAAGTTCAACCCAAAGCATATGACCAATATAATATCCCGCAATGGCGCCGAGAACAGAAGCAATGGTACTAATACCAGCATACAGCCATGCCTTTTTACGATTGGCATAGGTCATCGGCAGTTGCATGACTTCAGGTGGAATAATAAAGCAGCAACTCTCCGTAAATGAAACCACCGCTAGAACATAGGGAGCGTAGGTGTGGGAACATGAATCAATGACTTTATTATAAATCCAAACAACCCATGATCCTGGCCATTTATTGGTAGCTTCCATGTGTTGTGGATTGGTAGACATTATGGATTGGCCTCTTCAGAAGCTTTTTCTTTCTCAGCAAATGGAGTTGCTTCCCACTCTACTTTAAATTTACATTTAGCGCAGATCAGTTGTTTGCCATCTCGCTTCGTCTCTTTAAAAGTCATTACAGGATAGCCACAACTTGGACAATCGTATTTATAAGGAATAGCCCAAAGGGCATTATTACAATTAGGATAATTAGTACAACCATAGAAAGGTTTGCCAAAACGACTTCTCTTTTCTGCAAAATTCCCAACTTTACATTCAGGACATTTTATATCGAGAGTATAAGGAAGTGTCGTTTCACATTGAGGATAATTTTCACAACGAACAAAGCGACCATACTTTCCTGTTTTCACTTCCATTCGTGCATTACACTTTGGACATGGGTCACGGAAATAATCTTTTTCAAGAATATGAATAGTACCTTTTAAGTCTTTTTTGAAATCTTGAGTCGATGTACAGTCCGGATAATTTGAACAGGCCAAGAATTGGCCATTTCTTCCCCAACGGATAGTGTATTCACCATCATCACATTTTAAACATTTAATCCCTGTAGGAATCATTTGTTTCTTTAGGTTCTTCATTTCATCTTGAGCACGTTCGAGAGTTTTCTCAAAACCTTTCCAAAAATCACGAAGAACTATTTTCCAATTAATTTCACCGTCTTCAATTTTATCCAAAAGTTCTTCAACCTTTGCGGTAAAATCAACATCCATTACTTCTGGAAAACTTTGAATCAACATTTTACAAACCACTTCGCCCAACTCCGTCGGAACAAAACGATTTTCTATTTTCTCGACATATCCACGATCTTGAATGTTTGAAATAATTGAAGCATAAGTTGATGGTCGCCCAATCCCCTTCTCTTCCATTTCTTTGACGATTCCAGCTTCTGAATATCTTGGCGGTGGAGATGTCCAGTGTTCTTCTTTATCAGGGCCTTTCATCGGCTTGAATTTCTCACCAACATTTATATCTGGAAGCTCTCCAGACTTAACTTCGCTTTCATTTTCATCCTCGTCTTCACCGCCCTTACGGCTTACTTTTTCAGCGAGAGAATCAAGGTATACAGTTCTGAAGCCTGGAAATTTAATGATCGAACCATTTGATTTGAAAAAATGGCCAGCATGTTCAAATGTCACAGATGTTTGATCGATTATCGCTGGAGTCATTTGAGAAGCAATAAATTTATTCCAAATCAATTCATATAGTTTTTGTTGGTCTGGATCGAGATCTCCACGAACTTCGTCAGGAGTAAAGATAAGAGAAGTTGGACGTATCGCTTCGTGGGCGTCTTGAACTTTACTAGTCCCTTTCTTTTTATATTCGTTCGGGTCGCTTGGCAGAAAGTCTTTGCCATATTTCTTTTGAATAAACTCACGAACTTCTAACATTGCTTCAGGAGCTGTTCTCACAGAGTCCGTTCTCATGTAGGTAATCAAACCTTGAGTTCCATGATCGCGCAACTGAATCCCTTCATAGAGCTTCTGCGCAATCATCATGGTTTTCTTTGCTGTAAAACCTAATTTATTAGCAGCTTCCTGTTGCAACTTAGAGGTTGTAAATGGGGCCGTTGGGTTTTGCTTTCTTTCACGTTTCTTAACATCAACGACGTTAAGCTCTTTGCCTTTTACATCTTTTAAAATGCCATCGACAAATTTTTCATCGGTAAGCTCAGTCTTCTTGTTCATTTCTTCGCCGTAATAACGGAATCCGAAATTAACATTGCTCTTACTCATGGCGCCTTCAATCGAGAACCATTGTTCAGGAATGAAAGCACGAATTTGTTCTTCACGTTCTACAATAATTCGCAAAGCCACTGATTGCACGCGTCCAGCAGAAATACCACGTTGAATTTTATCCCAAAGAATAGGAGAAATTTTGTAACCAACCAGGCGATCCAGAACTCTTCTCGTTCTTTGTGAATCGTACATGGTCTGCTTTAATTCAGCTGGATTGGCGATAGCTTTTTGAACGGCAGCTTTTGTTACAGCGTTGAACACAACTCTATGGACATCTTTTTTGCGTCCAATTTCTTCGGCCAAATGAAAAGCAATTGCCTCACCTTCGCGGTCCATATCGGGTGCGAGATAGATTTGCTTTGCGCCTTTGGCGAGAGCGCGAATGCGTTCGATTTTGTCTTTCTTTCCGGCAATTGGAACCAAGTCAATTTCAAAGTCATGCTTGATATCAACACCGAGCTTTGATTTTGGAAGATCTTTTATATGACCATTGCTGGCCACAACTTGATAACCACGGCCCAAATATTTTTTAATAGTTGAAGCTTTGGAAGGAGATTCCACAATCACCAAATCAAAGTCGCCTTTAACGGCTACAATTTCTGAATCTGGAGTTCTTGTTTCTTTTACAACTTTTGAGGCTTTGCTGGCTTTTGATGTTTTCTTTTTTGCTGTGGACGACTTTTTCGCGACCGTTGCTTTTGATGCAGTTTTTTTTGCTGTTTTTTTGGCCGTTTTCTTGACCGTTTTTTTCGCTGCTTTTTTTGCCATCTCAATCACTCACTGGTCCAACTGGACTGTTATTGCGGCCGACTAAATTATGCGGATGCTTTGATTACTTCTGCTGATCAGTATTCAATAGTTCATCGATTTCTTCAAGATCAAACTCTGTTAGACCATAAGGATTTTCTTTCGTATTGAGATCCTCGTCGAGGAACTTGAGTCCAATTTCCCCCTCGAGATCATTGAGTGACTCAAAGCCATTAGGATCAAGACCTTTCTGCTTTTTCTCGATTTCATTCAAACTTTGTTGCTCTAGGAATTTATCTTCATCAAGTTTTGACTCATTCATAGCGGACTCTGCTTCAATGATTTCGCCTTCAAGACGCTCTAACTCTTTAACATCTCTTTCATGATCCTTAATGACCGACTTTTCACGCTCTTGACGCTCTAGCTCTTCAAGCTCATCTTCAGACAGTTGCACCTTATCAGCTTTCTCAAGAAGGTCTTTCCCAATATCATCAAGATTAAGCTCCACATCAAGTTCATCCAGAGCTCGAGCTTCTAATTGCTGCACACCTTTAAGAACTGACTTGTTTTTCAGACGCGCAGCAAGAGCCGCTTGCTCTTCCGTTTTAGTCAACGCCACTGAGCCTAAACCAATTGCATTTGAGCTATTGGTGACGAGAGCAGTTGCAAAATTATCAGTTAAAGTAATAACCGTGAGCTCCCCAATTTTATAAGTGGGGTCAGGCGTCAAACGTTTTTCGGTTCCGCGATCATAAAAAGAATAAACTTCGAAGACGTTACCCATTTCCACCCCATCAGCACGTCCGCGATCGATATAGACAACATCTCCAAAACTTAAACCAGAAGTTGCCTCTTGGAATGAGTCGATAACTGCTGCTTCAATATTGCGCTTATTATAGGTCTTAATAATTTTCCCAAGCTTCGGAGTATAGATAGTAATTCTATCTTTTCTCTGAACTGTTCCCACCAACTCGGTCACAGAACATTCCCAAAGATGATTGATCTTTCTCAGCGTTTTAATCTGGCCGCCAATAGTATATTTATAGCCACTTCTATCAGAGATTGAATGTTTAACCGGGCCACCCGGAACATAAACTGAAAATAAATCGCCCGGCTTCACCTTAACCGCATTATCAAATTTGACGTAGATTTTGTCATACTGCTGAATAAAGACATTTTCTTTTTCCATACCTTCGATCTCACCTAAATCTTGAACGATATTAGATGTCACAAAAGTATTGAGGAAAAATCCTTCCTTCACATTGAAAACAATCTTAGAAGATTTATCAAATCCTGAAGAATCGTATTGCACTCCTGGCTCTTGAATAACAATATCAGGAACGGGAGGTTCATACTTTTGAAATTCTGAAACAAGTCCCATTTTTGCAATTTCGTCGAGATCGTCATAAGACTCTTCTGAAGCAAATTGAAAATAAATCCCTTGATCAATTAATTTCTTACGCTCTTTTAGCCAAGGAGGAACAACCTCATCACCAAACACCTTATAATCCACTTTCATTTTTCCGGAATCAGCAACCTGAGTATTTACACCTTCATCTGCAAAATCTCCCAAGCGAACTTCAGGCATATTTGAAGAGTCACCAGTGGAAAAAGAGAGAACCATTCCTGGCTCAATCTCATGGGGATTACTAATAAAAGGGTTGAGTGACCAAATTTTAGAATAATAAAAGCCAGACCCAAAAAGGCGTTGAGAAATTTTCCAAAGCCAATCACCATCTTGAACCACATACTTATCAACTTTCGCCGACGTCGCAATCTCATCCCATTCTTTATCTGGTATTTTACCTTCAACAAAACGAGAGAGTTCGATCAATTCCTTTTCTTCTTTTCCAACATCAAAGATCTCTGGTTTCTTTGCTTCGATCGTTTCCCCTTTTTGGTTGGTCAATTTTGTTTCTTCATCATTGACCACCTCTGGGTTTTCAACCATTGGTATATCCATCTGATCTTTCGTCGCTTCAACTTTAACTTCGTCTTTCTTTTCGCCATTTTCAAAGAGCACATCACCGACATCATCTTTTAAAGACTGGAGATCATCCACTTCTTCAAACTTCGACATATCAAGTTTGTCATCAGGCTTAGTTTCTTCATCTATTAGAATTTGAGCATCAGAGCTGTCGAGAAGCTCGAGGGAATCCACATCCTGTGCGAAAGACACAGTTGCATTTAACATTAAAAGTGTAAGAAGAGATGCTCTTTTTATACTTATATCCTTTTACATTTCAGCTTCAAAAAAATCATGCATGACTGAAAAGTACTTATCTTTTTTTGCCTTAAGCCCTAATTTTTCACTACAAACGATGAGTCGCCCAAGAGTCTTCACGACCATTCCTGAATAGGCATCGCGAGTGATGATCTCTTCAAAAATTTGCATAGCGAGATCAAATTCGCCTTGCTTGAAAAGAATCTCTCCCAATAAAAATTTGGCACGAACTCTGACTTGTTTTGAAGGAGATGTTTCGAGTTTTTTAACAATACTCAAAGTAGCATCAAACTTATTTTGATTTAACAAACCTTCAGCTTTTTGCAATTGTTGCAAATCATCTTCCACTTCACCTGCATTGGCCGAGTCTAAAGAAGGGGTTGGTGCAGCGGCTTGAGATTTATCAATCTTCACTCCATCTGGGCCGAAAACATCAACTGTTTCAGCCAGCTGCATATCTTGTGAGTCTTGAGGAAGATTCGCAATTTTTTGAGCAAGATCTGCGGGGTCAGCAGGAGGATTTTTTTCGAGAGCATTAGCGAGGTCCGCTGCCTCATTAGGAGATTGAGCATTTTCTAATCTTCTCTCTTGAAGCAAGGTCTCATATTTTTTCATCAATTCGTTGTATTGATCTTTTGACACTGTTTGTGGTCCAGGTGCAGCAGCAGCAGCTTCATCTTCCCCACCAAGTAAACTTCTTCGATTGGAAATCCAAGAGCAACTACTTGATAAAAGTAAGCATACGCAAAGAAGAGAATTTGAGGTAAAACGAGATCGAATCGTTCGGCTTAACACTTTACGTCCTCCATGACATAATCACTTGAGCTCTCGATTCATTAAAGAGCATTGTGTCGACATATCTTTATTGTAGGGCACTCTGTATCTAAGTCAACGAAATAGGGAAGAAATGATGTCAGCAACGGATTATAAAACTCAACTATGGCATCTCGTTTTACGAGCACCAAAAGAAGAATCGGCTTTTATCTATTTCCAATTGGAGTCTAACGAAGGACTGGCCTTTTACTCAACTTTAGATTCATCCCTGAATGCTGAATATCGAGATATTGAACTTCATTCCCCTATTAGCTTAAAACCCGAGGTTGAGCAGTTTTTGTCTTACCTCGAGTCAAAAATCAGTCTAGAAAGAATTGTCGATGAAGTGATAGAAGATACTGCTCATATAAAGGGTCATCAAAATTGAAAGACAAAATCAAAGAAGCAGAGGTTTTTGACAATAAAAGTACAGTATATGGACCGGTAAAATCTTGGCGTTATGGGATGTCGTTAGGAATAGATCCCATTTTTAATACTTCAACTTGTTCTTTTAATTGTATCTACTGCCAGCTAGGAAATATTCAACAAATTGTACGAGAACTCAAAGTCTACGTTCCAACCCAAAAAGTGATTGAAGATTTCCAAGAACATATCGACAAACATTCTCTACCCGACGTTGTGACCTTTTCTGGAAGTGGTGAACCGACACTGGCCCTCAACTTGGGGGAAATGGTTACCGCAATTAAACAGATATCTCCCACCCTTCCCCAATTTGTTTTAACCAATTCAACTGAACTTGGTAGACCAGAAGTGCAGGCCAATTTGCTCAATGTAGATAAAGTTATTGTTAAAATTGATGCTAGCGATGAAGAAACCTTTCAAAAAATTAATCGACCAGCTTCAGGCATTTCCTTAAAAGCTACCATTGATTCCATTTTAAGATTTAAACAGTCTTTCAAAGGCTCGCTTGAAGTACAGAGCATGTTTATGCCCTTGAACCTTAAACACTTAGAAGACTTCGCGGCCATCTTGAATCAGGTCAAGCCCGAAGTGGTTCAGCTCAATACTCCTAAACGTCCCTATCCAATGGAGTGGCATCGCGAAAATCGAGGAAATCATAAACTTATCTTTGATTATCAAATTAAAGAGCTTAAAAGAGTCACCGAAGAAGACGCGCAAAAAATTGAGACATTACTAAGAGAAAAAACAGGTTTAGAAATTCATTCCGTTTATCAGAAATAAAGAGGATTTATGAAATTGATTTTATTGTCACTGGTTCTAGTCGTTTTAAGTAGCTGTCAAACAAACCGTTCAATGACTGATGTCGTAGCTCCAAAACTTGAAGAAATTGTTGAGAAAGATGGACAGAATTTTTCGGGAACAGTTGTTTACAATCCTCACGGAATTGATCAACTGACCAGAGCGAGAAGAAATAGTGCTTTAACACGTGCCAGAGAAGTTTGCTCACCAAAAAGTTACAGAATAATCAAAGAAACTATTCAAAAGCCTGAAGAAAGAGATCCCCTTTACAAAGGGAATCCATCACTATTAACAGGAAGTTCTTTGAATTTTATTGATTATCAATGTGAATAATATTTTTTAAACTGGACTACAATCGTGGTGTTCATTTCTATAAAAAAATCTCTTGAGTGAAAGAGAAAATATTAGATTAAATAATTATTGTGATATGAAATATA
>PCTW01000078.1 GCA_002786715.1 Bdellovibrio sp. CG22_combo_CG10-13_8_21_14_all_39_27 | reverse complement strand
TGGGAACGAATATACTTTCTATCTTCATTGAGATTATTTTCTGTGACAGACTTTTTTAGTGATTGCAAACAAAGCACCATCTCAGCTTCATCTGATTCGAGCTGCGGGCTTTTTGCCAATACTTGGCAGTGTGGATGCCACTTCCCTTCAATCACCGGTGATGGCGCAATTGTCCTCTCTGGACGTGGAATCGGTCGGACTTTTATTTCCTCGGCCGGTTGCTCAATTTTAACTAATGTATCTTCCGCCGCCATGGAATCAGGAGGACAGAATAATTCTTCTTGACCCAAATTGACCTCAGCAACTTGCTTGGCCATATTGATCATGCGATTAAAGTCGCGTCTTACGAATAAAGTTTTGGTCACCTTATTACCGTTTTCGTCAATTTCATCAGCGATAACTGGAACGAAAGGGCCTCCATCGTATTTCTCTAAATTGATTTGGTATTCTCCCTTTGAAATTTGTCGCCAAATATAATCTCTTTTTTTAGGATCATACTCGATTGCGACAGGAGCCTGTTCAATCAAGTCAATATGTGTGGCTTGTTTAATTTCATCTTTATATTTTGCAGCTTTTTTAAAAAAGTCGAAAAATTCCCCTTCTCTCTGAAAAGGCAGACCTGAGCGATCGAGTAAAGTAACATCTCTCTTATCTGGATTTAAAGGATAGTAAACCCAACCCTTTTTACCTTTTTTAGGTCCACTTAAAATTTCAACTTCAACACCAATGCCATACCTTTTCGTTAAATCAAATCCAGTTATTCGAGCTTCTGTGCCTTTTTCAATGAGGCCAATTTCATTCTCATTACCAGCGAAAAAGGAACTCGATCGCAGCATTGTCTCTTGATTATCAAAACGCAGTTTATCAAGGCGCTTGAAGCTGTCTTGAGACCAAGCATTATTGAAAAACAAGACTAATGTTAGAAGTAATAACTTAATCAAGCAGCATTATCCTCGGTTTTGGGAATCATTAACTCTGGAGGCAGATCTCCTTCCTTTTTATTCTCACCGTAAACAGTTCTTCCATCTACATAAGCCACACTGGCACCGTAAAAGAATGAACACATGAGAAAGTAAACCCAAAAAACCGCAATAAATAAGGAATAGAAATTCCCCCAATTTTGCGACAGAGATTCTTTGGCATAAAGCAAATAAATCCAATAAAATGATTTGCCCGCAATAAAGCATCCGACAAAGGCTGTTGCGCCTAATGAACTTTGCTTCCACGAAGCCTTCATTGGTGCAGCAATTTTATAGAAAGAAGTAAAAAAACCTAAAGACATAAGAACCAAAAGCATTTGTGAATCGAGTAGTTTTACAACCGTGTTTCTCCAAGCCCCTTGATCAGGAGCTAATAAGGCCAATGAAATTCCTCTATTTGATAGAGCAAGAAGCGATAACATAAAAGCAGATACAGCAACTCCCAAAGAGAATGTTTTTAAATCCTCTAGGTAAAAGCCACCTTTACTTTCAACTCCCGCAACTTGCTTTAGTCCAAACATCAGAGCACCAATAACCCCCATTATGGAGTAAACCAGTACTAAAGTGTTTAAAAGATTGATCCCAGAACTTGCTTTAAGTTGTTGGTCGACGATGGCCTCAAGAGATTTCATAATCCAAGGGGCCATACTTGGAATATTTTCCGACATGAAATTTAAAACAAAACTTTTTGATTGATCAACATCGCTAAGAACTAATCCAAGCACAGAAATAGCAAGTAAAAGAACTGGTACGATTGAAAGTAGAGTAAAGAAAGTCGCTCCACCAGCAACTATCTCACCTTTTCTCTTTTTAAAATAGAAAAAGGAATCAAGAAGCAAATTAACACCTCTTGAGACGAGACGATAACTTCTCGACTCGTAATGATCACCGATTTTGTTTAAATCGACTTTTTTTAACATCTTTAGTTCCTTATCATTTGAAATTAATTTCTTCTTCAATTCCGCTTGTTTCATCTTTAATTACCAACTTTTGATCATCGTATTTATACTCAGGTTGAGGAAAGTCACGACCATCATCTAGATATTTATAAGGATAATCTCCTTCGTAAAATCCGGACTTTTGATTATAGATGACCGCCCTCCATACTTTTATTATTCTCTGAGTTCCAATCTCACCCGCAAAATAGATGA
>PCTW01000005.1 GCA_002786715.1 Bdellovibrio sp. CG22_combo_CG10-13_8_21_14_all_39_27 | reverse complement strand
TAGCTTCTATTTTTGCCAAGGGTGATTCGGCAAAATCTTAAGGAGAACTCATGGATCATCCCATAAAAAGGGATCACTCTCGATTTCGCAAAATTGTTAAAGGCAAAATTCGAGACAATCTCAGAAAATATGTATCAGGTGGAGAAATGCCAGTACCTAAAGGTGATGGCACTTTCAAAATCCCCATGCCTCAAATTGAAACACCACGTTTTAAATTTGGTGAAAAAAGCCAAGGCGGAATGGGTCAGGGTGATGGTCAGCAGGGAGATCCCGTTGATGGTCAACCAGGTGAGGGCGAACCGGGTGAAGGCGAAGTAGGTAATCAAGCTGGTAACAAAGAGCTTGAAGTCGATCTATCGCTCGAAGAATTGGCCGCCATATTAGGAGAAGAATTAGCTCTTCCAAATATTGAACCAAAAGGCAAAAAAACATTAGAAGCAACAACTCATCGTTATTCTTCTATCGGCACCGTCGGTCCTGATTCACTTAAACATTTTAAACGTTCTTATCGTGAAGCTCTTAAACGTCAAGTTGCAACTGGAACTTATGATGAGAATAATCCCGTCATTATTCCGATAAAAAGCGATATGCGCTATCGCTCTTCAAGTACCAAGGTAGAGTTCGAGAATTCAGCGGTTGTCATTTATATGATGGACGTTTCTGGTTCTATGGGAGACGAGCAAAAAGAAATTGTTCGCACTGAAAGTTTTTGGATCAATTTATGGTTAAAGAGCCAATATAAGAATATTGAAATGAGATATATCATTCACGATGCTACGGCAAAAGAAGTGGATGAAGAAACTTTTTTCAAAACTCGAGAAAGTGGGGGAACACTCATTTCTTCTGCTTTTAAATTGTGCAAAGAAATCATTGAAGCGGATTATAATCCTTCGGAATGGAATATCTATCCTTTCCATTTTTCAGATGGGGATAACTGGTCAACTGATGATACCAAGTTGTGCTTAGATCTTCTCGATAATGACATCATTCCAAGCTCAAATGTTTTTTGCTACGGACAGGTGGAATCTCGTTACGGTTCAGGTCAATTTTATAAAGACCTCATGACAAAGTACGGAGAGAGTCACGACGATGTTATCCTTTCAAAAATAAAAAATAAAGAAGCCATTCTCGATTCGATTCGAGATTTTTTAGGGAAGGGGAAATAATGTTAACTCAAAGATCTCGCCCTATCTCTGGAGAATTGCTTGAGCTCAAAGAAGAAATTCATCAATATGCGCTTGATTACGGTTTAGATTTTTATCCAGTCATATTTGAAGTTTGTGATTACGATACGATCAATATTTTGGCCGCTCAAGGCGGCTTTCCAAGCCGCTATCCCCATTGGCGTTTTGGAATGGATTACGACCAGCTCTCCAAAGGCTATGCCTATGGCTTACAAAAAATTTATGAAATGGTGATCAACACCGAGCCGGTGTATGCCTATCTTCTCAATGCCAACCATATTGTCGATCAAAAAACAGTGATGGCCCATGTTTATGGTCACGCTGATTTTTTTAAGAATAATTCTTGGTTTAGAAACACTGATCGCAACATGATGGATGTTATGGCAAATCATGGAACCAAAATTCGACGTTATATGGATCGATTTGGTCAAGATAAGGTTGAAGATTTTATCGACAAAGTGCTCTCACTTGAGAACCTACTAGATATCGATGTGCTTTTTGAAACTCCTGATCTCGCTCGTAAAAGAATTGAACAACAGATTAAAGCGATAGAAGAAGAAAGTGGAGAAGAAAATAGCGGTGTTTCGTCTGCTCTCAAGTCTTTCATGCGTTCTAAGCTCTTTAATCCGCAAAATCCTTCAACTAGCAAAGTGGATGAAGACGAAATCGTTCATCAATATAAGAAGAAGTTCATTGGTAAACGCGATGTCATGAGATGGGTGCTCGAGTATGCCCCACTCAAAGAATGGGAAGCAGATATTTTAGGTATCTTAAGAGAAGAAGCTTACTATTTTCTACCTCAGAGAATGACTAAGATTATGAATGAAGGTTGGGCCAGCTATTGGCATTCAACAATTATGACCCAAAAAGCCTTGCGCTCTAGTGAAATCATCGATTTTGCTGATCATCATGCAGGTGTAATGGCGATGAGTAAGAAAAATATCAATCCTTATAAAATAGGAATTGAACTATTTCGCGATATCGAATTCCGTTGGAATACAGGTCGTTTTGGAAAGGAATATCTGGAATGTACTGACCTTCATGAAAAGGAAAATTGGAACCGTCCTACCAATATGGGAAGAGAAAAGGTCTTTGAAGTGAGGGCATCTCATAACGATATTACCTTTATCGACGAGTTCTTTACTCCGGAATTTTGTGAAAGACAGCAGCTCTTTACCTATAAGTACAATTCTCGATCTGGACGATTTGAAATCGATACCAGAGATTTTGAAGCCATTAAGCAAAAGCTGCTTTTGAGTCTGACTAATTTTGGTCAGCCCTTGATTGAAGTCGAAGAGATTAACTTTGCTAATCGTGGAGAGATGCTTTTGAAGCATATTTATCATGGTGTAGACCTTGATTTAGGGTATGCATCGGATACCCTTCGCAATCTTTATGCTCTTTGGAAAAGACCAGTAAACCTGTCAACTGTTCAAGAGGGAAAAAGCGTTACCTTCTGTTACGACGGACGTGAAATGAAACCCATCTAAGTGTTGACCATATTCCTAGCGTACGAGAGAATATGGATACACATTTAGGTAAGTAATGAACTTGATTCAAATTGTATTATTTTTATTTTCTGTAAGTTTTGCGGCGTCACGTCCAGACGTGGCCGTAGTTGAAAAAGTCAGAGGAACTATTACTCAACTTTCTCCAGGGCAGTATATTGCTCGCAAAGTTTCTGAAGGTGATAAGTTAAAAGAAGACACTTCAATTGTTACTGGCAGAGGAAGTTTTGTTCGTATTCGTTTCATTGATAATTCTGTGATGAGTTTAGGACCTGAATCAAAGGCCGTAATCGTTCAAATCGACAAGAAAGATCCAAGTATCGTATCACTTCTCAAGGGAAAAATGCGTAATGCTGTTCAACCTAATGCTGAAGGGAAAGAAAAGTTTTACGTAAAAACCCGAACCGCTGCAATGGGAGTTCGTGGAACAGATTTTCAAACTTTGTATAATCCTGAAAATAAAGTCACCAATCTTCTTACTTATAATGGCGAAGTGGCCATGGTTAAAACGGATGACACCCAATTGATGGATTTTGAAAAGGAAGTTCATCGCACCGATGCCGGTGATCTTGAAATTAACACGGTTTCTAAAAGTAATAATCCTGAAGAAATTGAATTAAAGAAGTTACTTCAAACGAAAGAAACTGTGGTTGTAAAGGCAGGACAGTTCTCTGGTTCTATGGAAGGCCTTACCAAAGTAACGGAACCGGTTATCGTCAACCCTGTCCAAGTAAATGCTCTTTATAAAAATTCTGATTTCTTACAGAAAAAAGAATCAAGCATTGTGAAGGCCAATATCGATTCTCTTGAGGCCAATGATTTAGTCATTAAAGCAGCTCCACAGGAAACTCCACCTGAAGGTTTTTATGATGAAGCCAATCGCATATATGCTCCAAAGTCTGGAGGTTTGATTGACTTGGAGACAGGGATCTATGTACCTCCAGGAAGCGAAGCTAATTTTGATCCAAAGAATAATGTTTTTATTGATAATAAGATCGGTCAAGTCGATGTTCATACTGGTCAATACCAAGCTCCCAAAGGATTGGCCCTCGACCCAGTTCGAGGTTTTATGGTTAAGAAAGCTGCGGCAAAGACGAGAGAAGAAGCTCAAGTTTTGTTGGCGCAAGCTAGATCAATGAATAAGAATTCTGCAACAGATATCATTTTAACTTCAAAGTCCCTAGATCGTCTTGAAGAGTTTGAGCGTTACTCTCAGTACGAATTAGTTTCAAAAGATTCACTTGAATTCTTGATGATGGGTTATAGCAATGATCTCAAAGTGACCTCAGATACTCGATTGGGAACTGATCAATCATTGAAAACTAAAAGTGCCAGCCTTTATCAAGTCAACCTTGGTGTTTCTGGCTACCGTAATATGCGCCCCGTTTTCGAATTCACAGCGAAGCGTGAAGAATATGATTTAAGTTCAGCAGGGTCCATTGTGCAAAATAGTCATGACTTATTAGGAATGGCTGTTCGATTAGATTATGCCTCTGGAAAGCGAGTGAGACATTCATTGAGAATGGCCCTTATGCAAGAATATTTTTTAGATCATACAGGCTCAACGACTGTAGTAGATGAGTTAAGAAGAGCAAGTGTTCCTCGAGTGGGGTATTCTCTTTTTTGGAATATGATCCAATTTAATTCTTTTGCAGTGAACACTCTGTTTGGAGTCTCTTCAAACCTTCCCCGTGAGACAGGTTCATTTCAAGTTAAAAGTGGCCTGGGCTTACATTTTGGACTTGATTTGGGGTGGTGGGTAAATCGTAATTGGAAAGCGAGCGCTGGCTTCAAAATGTTTAATGAGACGCAAAGTGTATCAAATACTCTTTATTCTTCTAAAAATACTCGAACTTCCAATGGCCTTTTCATAAGCATTTCTCGAATTTTTTAACCAAAAAAAAAGCGGAGATGAACTCCGCTTTCTTGATGTTATTTTCTAGTGAATATTAGAATTCTGTTTTACAGTTTGTTCTTGAATCGGCAACACCCGGATAATCTTTGTAATCACCTGGGCAATGGTTGCTTTCGATTTCTACTTTGTTGGTATAACCGTCGCCATCAGAGTCTGTATCTTCGATTTTTGTAAGTGCAGTTTTGATGAGGTCACGATCATAAACAGTACTTACAGTAGGTGCTTGTCCATGTTGAGCAGTATATTCAGCTCTGATCTCAGCTTGAAGCTCAAGTCCAAAGTCGTTTCTTTGCCACTTATCAACTGTATGACACGTAAAGCAATCGAGAAGCTTTCCATTTTCAGAATCGTCAATGACGCTAGGGTATTTCTCTACAAGAGCTTCAATGAAGTTAACCTTGGCCGAAGCTTGACCAATAGTGATGAAGAAAAGGGCCGTAATTATTGATAATGCTTTCATTGACGCGTACTCCTTATGGTGATTTTAATCTCAGGAAATATCTACCAATTGCTGAGGAAATAAAACATGATTGAAATCATCAATTTCTTTGTGATTAAACAAGCACTTTCAATGCTGGCCGTACTAGGGATAAAATAACAATATGAATTTATTCAATTTCACAGTTCCAAGTGATTTTAATTTTTGGGGCTCCGTTTACTTTTTGGTTGAGCTTTTGGCGATAGCGTTCGCTATTCGAGCAATCCTTATGGCGCGAACAAGCCAAGGAGCGATCGCTTGGGCCATTTCTTTAATTCTTCTGCCTTGGGTTTCCATTCCACTTTATGTCGTTTTTGGAACTCATCGTCTGCAAACACATTTAATGAGAAGAAGAAAAGGTGAGGAGTACATTGGTAAAGATACGGCCCAACTCGACTGGCTCAAAGATTTTGAATGTGTTGACGATGATCTTAAGTTTTATCGCGTATTAGAAAAATTGTCCTTGTTGCCATTCTTTCGGGGCAATAAGGTAAAACTATTAATTAATGGGCAAGATACTTTTAATGCTATTTTCTCGGCCATCGACTCAGCAAAAGATTATATTTTAATTTTATTTTTTATTGTGGATGATGATGGTCTCGGCAATCAATTAAAGTCTCACTTGATTCAAGCCCGAAAGCGCGGGGTGAGAATTTATTTTCTTTATGACGCTATTGGTTCAAGAGAATTAGATCAGGCTTATGTTGATGAACTTGCTTCTCATGGAATTGAGATTGACTCTTTTAAAATCGGAAAAGGTCCAGCTTATCCTTGGCAGATTAATTTTAGAAATCATCGCAAGATTGTCGTTGTTGATGGAGAAGTCGGTTATCTGGGTGGACATAATGTAGGAGATGAATATTTGGGATTGGATCCAGCTTTAACTCCTTGGCGTGATACTCATCTTGAAATTTATGGCCCCGCCGTATTGGCACTTCAAATTCCTTTCTTAGAAGATTGGTATTGGAGTACTGAGAAAATTCCTGAAGTGAGTTGGAAGTCACACTCTTTTCAAGAAAATAAAAAGGTACTTATTTTACCATCGGGTCCAGCTGATTCGATGGAATCTTGTGGTCTCTTTTTTACTCATATTATTAATCAAGCCCAAACAGAACTTTGGATTGCTTCACCTTATTTCGTGCCAGATGGAAAAATACAAAGTGCCTTGAAGTTGGCCGCTTTAAAAGGAGTAGACGTTCGAATCCTTATTCCAGAGCGACCCGATCATGTCATGGTCTATTGGGCCCGTTACGACTACATCTATCCTCTGCAATTGGCCGGCGTAAAATTCTATATGTATACTAATGGATTTCTCCATCAAAAAGCATTGCAAGTTGATGGAGAGATGGCAGCAGTAGGAACCGCTAATTTAGATAACAGATCATTTCGTTTAAACTTTGAAGCTACTGCTGTGATTGTAGATGATGAGTTCGCTCAAAAAGTTCGTGAAATGTTTATTAATGATTTTGATTCCGCCCAAGTATATCCAATCATCGATCCCGATCAATGGACAACATGGGAGAAAATTCTCATTAAATCGTCACGACTTTTTTCACCCATTCTTTAACGAAGAACGATATCTTTACTCTGAATAGCACCCCAATGGTTGCTTTCAATTGCCAGAGCGACCATCAAGCGAACCTCTTTATTCGCAAAAAGGTGATCCGCTAATTGCTGAAATTCTCCATTTGATTCATTTCGCTTCAAGGAGATGACGTTCATTCCTGAAGGCAGATGGGAAGTTGAAGTTACTAATCGAATCAATTTCTTGCCACCTAGCCAACCGCGTATTTTGTCCACTCGCCAATAGAGCGCGTGACTTTCAACTGGAAGTTCAAAGCGAATTTGGATTTCATTTTTGTTTAAGACTTCAACTCCAAATTGATTGAGCTTGGCCTCAGGATCATAAGTCGTTCGAGGTCCCATCCTATCAAAATCGATAATTTCAGTTGTCGGATCTTGACCAGGAGTTGGAGGGGCTTCATCACTTGAAGTGGAGAGTGAGCCAAACAATTCAGGAGCGTGTGCACTTACATAGTAGGGAATTTTTTGACCTTTTAAAGCTTGGCGGACTAGGCGGATCAATTCACGAGAGTAATTTTGCGCTCGGAAAAAAGCTGCGAGGTCAAAGGCCTGTTCTTTAGGATCATTTATCTTTTGCCAATCCTTAAAACGTCTCATCAGTTGTTGCGCCAAAATAAGTTTTGATCCTTCTTTGACATGGAGATCGAGGATATTCAAAGGTATATTTGTGACTGCAATCGGTAATCGCCAAAGAGCACTCATCCATCTCTTGCCCTTGCTTGACCAATGTCCTTCCTTTACTCCAAAGGCGTATTCAAGATTTTTCCACATCTCTGAAGTCGAAGTCTTCTTGAGAATGTCTAATAATTTTTTATTTAAAAATATTTTATAATAAAAGCTTGAGCGACCATATTTCAGAAGAGTTGGACGACAATCGGTTTCATGAGTTTGGCAAAGAGTCGAAGGATCATAAATAGCAGGTCGTTCAAAAAGTCCCGGTTTTTGAATGCCTTCTTCAACTTCATTCATGAGCTCATGCATTTCACGGGCATTGGTATGATTGTCATTGAATTGAGCTTCAATTATTAAACCTTCATCTTTTCTTGAGGTTTGAGCTTGATCATCAAAAGTTGTTCCAAAACTATAGCGTTTTCCTTCGAGGATTCCCCAAAAGGTACGATGTCCACGAGTATGAGAAGTCATACCTGTAAAAACTTGTCTCTCTTCATCGGGCGTAGAAATAGTGGCTTCACTTAGGGTCATTGAATTATGCGAAGCTCTTTGAAAAACTACAGTAAGAAGAGTTTGATGTGATCGAGAAAGAGAGCGAGAAGTCATCTCTCGTTGAAAGGCCCAAGTGACACCACTACCTTCGACTTGAGAAAGTTCATGGGCCAGTGCTGTTCTTCCCATGACTGCTTTTGCATAAGCTTTTCTTGCCTCAATTTTTGTGAGATCAAAGCGATAGGCAATATCAAATTGTTTAGCGGCATTTGTGTTTAAGAGAACTTGAAAAGGAATAATAGAGGCCGTAATTGTTCCATATTTTTTTTCTGAAACCAAGAAACCATTGAATATTTCTTTTTTGATTTCTGCATTTCCAATGACGATATTGCGGCCTTTATTTTGAACGCGAGTCATCTTCAGTAGCACTTGATCATCTTTCTCTTTATGAACAGAGAATTGGTATCGACCATTGATATAAGTTGAAAGACCTGCTCCCCAATGAGTATTACTGAGTCCTGTCGGGTTGATGATACTCCAACCAACTGAAGCTCCAATTTGAACTGTTCCACTGGCAAGCCAGGAACTGATTTCACCTTTGTGCATCTTTAATGCTTTTTTGGGAGTCAAAGGTAAGCGTAGTGGGTGAGTTAAGAGATTTAGGAGCTTCGAGTATCTTGCCATTACCAGAGGAGAGAGTTTACTCCACGGAATGACTCCTTCATCCTGTGCAATCAGAATATCCTCATCACTCGTTTCTTCATTATCAATATTTTGAACTTGCTGTTGAATTTCTTCTTTTAGCTCTGTCACTTTTGTTTCGAGGACAATGTCGTGAGGCCGAACTTGGCGAATATTGAGTGCTGACATGTCAAAAGTGAGACCGAGACCAATGGAAATGGGGCCACTATCAAGTTCTACCCAATCAGCAATGGGAAGATTGTAAGACAGCGGAACATTAAAAATATCCACGACCGTCCATGTGTCTAAAATATCGCGGTTATCATATATGTTGCGTTTGATATTAAGTGATAAGTTTCCACCGAGTAGATCAGTTGAGAATAATTGGCGATCAGTTAGTGCTGCAAAAAGAGTTGAAGTGAAGCGATCTCCAGCTTGATTCCATTGATGGCCAAGTTCACTAAATAGGTAACCCATAAACTCATCGGCCCAGGGTTTCGGTAACGGATTTGGCGATGGAAGTGGCATCGGTTGAGATGGGGTCGTTTGAGAGAATGTAACTGGAGCAATGCATAAAAAGAGGCAAGTCATTAATATATTGCAGAACATGCGCATAGATAAGCCCTAGCTATAAGTTTGGCCTATAAATGTGGATTAAATAAGTTAATTTGGCAATCCATGGCACAGGGTGTAGCTTGCGCGCAATTGAAACTGACTGTTCTAAGCCTACTCATTTAAGGAGAGAGAAATGAAAAACGTCTTAGCTCTATTTTTGCTACTTCCATTAATTACTTATGCTCAAGATGGAGCCTTTCTAGATTCTGCTTATTCAAATTTGCAGCATCCAAAAGCTGATCATGGTTCGATGAATAAGGCCAATCCTCGCAATAATGTTGAGGCTATTATTGGTTTTCAATCTCCCATTCGTTCACAGCAATCTCGCGGAACTTGTTCAATTTTCTCTGCGACAGCTTATCTCGAGGGATTGTTGATTAAGAAAGGACAATTTAATGCAACAATTAACTTATCTGAAGAGTGGTTACAGTATACAGCGGTTAGAAACAAAACTTCTGATGGTTCATATGCCGGTTCAAACTTTGAGGCCATCCGTCGTTATGGAATGCCTTCGGAGCAAACTCTTCCTTATATTGGAGAAGATTGGGTTACTGGTTTTAGTTCATTAAAAGAAGATCGTTGTGGTCACCTCAAAGGCAATCAACAAACCTCATGCTATATTGTTCACCGCGATCCCAAGCTTTTGGGTCTCGCTGATCAACAAATTCTCGATCAAAATGCAGCTTATTATGATCCAGAATTTGTAGCGGCCAGAACGGAAGCTTATCAATTTCGTAATGATTATATTTCATTCACCAATACTTATTACAACCTCAACAACATCACTCAAATTAAAAACACTCTTCTTCAAGGCTATCCGGTTATTCTCGAAATCGACTTTTTCTATGGTGCTTGGAACCATCGCAAAGCCGATGAGATGGGAATTGGCCGCGACATGAATCAGTGGTCACAAGGGATTGTTGGAAATCCTGAACCTGGTTCAATGGACGCTCAAGAGTCTCCAAAGAAGCCAGCAGGTCACTCTATTTTAGTGGTTGGCTTTGATGATAATAAGATCGTCAAAAAAACGATTAAGATGGCCGATGGTTCGATGAAAACATTTAGCTATAAAGGTGTTTATTATTTCAAGAATAGCTGGGGTTCAGATAGTTTTGGTCGGGATTTTGAAATCGACGGTGTAAACTATCCTGGTTATGGTATGATTGTACAGAAACACGCTCATAGCGATGGGGCTTTCTACTTCTTACCACTTCAATAAATAAAAGTGTTATTAAGGCCATGCTCTTTTGTCAGAGCATGGCCTTTTTTTTTGGTGTAATTTGAGTCAAGACAAGCAATCTTTTAATAAAATGCTCCTTCTTACTTTTGCTCGAATTTTTGGGATCCTTTTCTCAATTGCAATTCCTATGTATTTGGGACGTAGTCTTACCGTTGAGACATACGGAACCTATAAGCAAATCATGCTCTTTTTTTGGCTCTCTCAAGTGGCCCTTAACTTTGGAATTGATGATTCGGCTTATTATCATTTGAGAAAAACCCCAAAGCTCTTTCCACTTTTTAGTTTTAATGCTTTGAGATTCAATCTTGTAGCGATGGTTATCATTTTAAGTGGACTTTCATTTTTTAGAGTTCAAATCGCAAGTGCACTCAATAATCCAGAGCTCGCCTCATACTTGCCTTTAGTGGGTTTTCTTTTATTAGTGACGGTTTGTTCTGCACAGTATGAAGGCATTCTCATTGGATTGGATCGTTTTAAACAGAGGTTAGTGGTCGAACTAAGCATGGAGTTATTAAAGGCTGCTGCCATCCTCTGTGGATTTTTCTTTTTCCATTCCATTTCGATGGTTCTCGTTTTTCTGTCTACCATCATGACAACGAAGTTAATTCTCACATGGTTTGAAATAAATAAGTATAAAGAGAAATATCAACTTGAGTATCAAGATGCTAAAAAATACTTTAAAGAACAATTGCATTTTGGATTACCTTTAGGTCTTGGAAGAATTGTTCAGAATTTATTAAATATGGAAAAATTTATTGTCTCCTCTTTTTTTTCCATCACTCAATTTACTTTTTACTCTGTAGGATGTTTCGAGAACCCATTAATCAATGCGGTTCAAGCCTCTATGTATGAATTAGTGAATATAGAACTGGTCGACGCCACTAAGCATGGAGATTTTAAGCAGGCGCTTGAGATTTGGAGAAGAATGAATCGCAAGCTGATGTTAGTGGTGATTCCTTTTATTATCTACATGTGTTTTTTTGCGACTGAAATTATCACGTTTGTTTTTTCAGAAAAGTATTTATCTAGCGTACCCTTTTTCATCGCTTTTAATTTTTCTGTTTTAGCATTAGCGATCAATCCTGAGCCTTTGTTTAGGGCCACCTCTAAAACTCGAGTTTCTCTAAAGCTAAGGGCCATTTTTGCAACAAGTGGCTTTGTGTTGATTATTTTGGCAGCTAAGTTCTATGGACCCATGGAAACACTAATAACTAAAGTCATCGTGCTCTTTCTCATGAATATTCTCGGTTTAGCGATTGGTGCTCGCTTTATTAATGCGCACTTCTTTCAACTCTTCAGATGGAAACAAATATTTGGTGTTACCAGTTTAGGCTTGGTCTTTTCTTATGGGTTAAAAGTTTTAATGGCAAACTACAGCTGGCATCCTTTTTGGATTTTGGCCTCATCATTTACTCTTTATTTGCTACTTATTCTTATCTCGTCACTGCTTTTTGGAATTATTAAAAATGATGAAAAAGAGCATCTTTTGAGTCTTATTAAAAAGATTCTTCCCTCCCGCCTCTAATTTTTGCCAAATAAAAGATAAAATAATGTCTTCTCGTTTTCTTAAAATGATAGCTATTTCATGTAGTTGTCTTCTTTTTTAATGAACTCACTCTAGTCGCCTCATAATTCATACAAAGTCGCTCGGATAATTACAAAAATTCTCTCGAAAATGAATTCAATTGAGCAGTTGTCATTACCGATAAGTTTTCAACTTTCTTGGAGTATGAATGAAAAAGTATCACTATGTTTGGACATTTTTGGCACTGATTTTTAGTTGGAATTTATTAGCAGCGCCAGTGGTTTTCTCTACTTCAAATCTTCAATTTGGGAGTATCGATGTGGGGACAAGCAAGACTATGTCCGTTACCGTCAAGAATAGTACAAGACAGCAAGTAAGACTTTCAGAATATTGGTTTAACAATAGTGACTCCTATTCCGTAGTAGGTGGAACTTGTCAGTTTAATGAATTTATTCTTAAAGCGCGTAAAAGCTGTACGCTTTCCATTAAATTTACTCCAACATACTCAGGTCTTATTTCAGATTCTATGACAGTAGGATATTTCAAAGGAACCGGATGGACATGGGTTGAAAGCAACTTGAATCTTTCTGGCACAGGTTTAGAAGTTGTTGTCGTAGAACCAACTCCAACTCCTACTCCAACTCCAGCACCAGATCCAGCACCTCGTGACCCTTCATCAGATGTGCCAGCTTCATTCTTAAGAGTGGTAGGAAATAAAATTGTTGATGCCAACAACGTGCAAGTTGTTTTCAAAGGCGTCAATATTGCCGATCCCCAACATCTAGATACTAAGGCCAATGAGCGTCCGGGTGTAACGGCCAGATCAGTTGCGAGTTTAGCAACCGATACTTACTTTGCTAAAGTCGTAAGAATTCCAATTCTTCCAGGAAATCCTAATTATCCAACTGAAGGTTGGTTCAGTCCTACCAATGGTGGAGAGAGTTATTTTTTAAAGCATGTTCAGCCACTCGTTGACGAGCTCACTAGTAAGGGGATCTATGTCATCATCGATCTTCATTATGTTTCAAACTACGACACTCTTTATAGTAAGGTTGCAGAATTTTGGACTTATATGGCGCCTAAATTTAAAGATAATCCTTACGTCATGTATGAAATCTTTAATGAGCCAATTCTTCCTGATAGCTGGTCAACTTGGAAACAAACAATGGCCCAGCCGATTGTGAATTTGATTCGTCAGGCTGCTCCTTATAACTTAGTTTTAGTTGGCGGTCCTTATTGGTCATCACATATGTCAGGGGCCGTTACTGATCCAGTCATTGGAGAAAACTTAGTATACGTGGCCCATATTTATTCTAATCAAGGTCCTACATCTTGGTCTAAAAATTATGGCGTCCTTCCTGACTACTCACCGATGTTTGTAACCGAATGGGGTTATGAAACAGGTGGAACTGAAGGCGGAAACTTTGCTTGGGGTGATAGTCTCGTCACTTGGATGGATCAGAAAAAGATGAGTTGGACCGCATGGTGTTTCGATCCGCTGTGGGGACCACGCATGGTAGATAATAATTGGAATCTGTTAATAGGTGATGGCCATATGGGTGGTCATGTCCGCGATCTTTTGATTGAAAACAACAGACAGACGTTGCCGTAAGATTTAACTATGTCGAAACGAATTTTAATTGTGGCCATGAATCAACACTGGCCAGGCATTAGCCGCTTGCCCTCCGGCCTAAAGAGGGCAGGCTTTATAATCACCACTCTTTGCCCAAAAAAGAGCTTTCTCGCTCAAAGTGTACAAGTTGACGATTCAATTCAGTATCCGATTTTTAGCTACTCAAGAAGCAAGATTTTTTATATCCTTGCGATCTACTCTCTTTTTTATTTTAAGCCAGATTTTATTATTCCAGGAGATGAGGAAGCCATCCTCGTTCTGCATCGCTTGTCAGTCTTTTTTGGTTTGATTCCAGGTCTCGGAAAATGGCAGCAACTGATTCGAAATTCGATGACACCATCTGAGTTTGATTCAATTATTGAGAGCAAAGAATTGTTTGTCGAATCTTGTCGAGATTGGGGGATCAGAGTTCCTAAAAGCTTCTCAGTTAGTCATTTGCAACAGGCCACACAATTAGTCCCTGAACTTGGGGGATTTCCCGTTGTGATAAAAAAGGATTCTGGCTATGGCGGAAGTGGGGTTGCCGTTTGTGAAAATCAAGAAGAACTGAATCAAAAATTTAGAGAATTTCAAGAACCTCCTCATTTTACAGTATTAATTAAGCACATCTTAAGAAAGTTCTTTTTTATTTCTATTTTTGATAGCGGTGAGGGCCTCTCGCTCCAACAGTATATCGATGGCCAAGTGGCCTTAGCTCCTTTTGTTGCTCTAAGGGGAGAGTTATTTGCTATAAACCCCATGATAAAGGTGTTGACCTATCCCACTAAAACCAGCCCTAGTTGTGTTGTTCAAGGTTTTGAAAACGATGAAGTTTTCAATTTTTCTAAAATAGTTGCAAGTAAGCTTAATTATAATGGCTTTGGTTCTTTGGATGTAATGATTGAGAACTCAACTGGCAAGTGCTTCGTGATCGAATTGAATCCAAGGCCAATACCCACCGTCCATTTAAAAGCTGAAGTTATTGGCAATGATCTTTGTGTTTGCTTATTTAATGCTCTTAATAATATCAAGCAGGAAACCCATCCATTAAAGCTGGCAACCATCGCCCTTTTTCCAAATGAATTAAAGCGCGATCCACACAGTCCTTATATTAAGGACGGTTATCACGACGTCCCGGAAAATGAACCGAAGCTCATGGAATCCTTATTAAAGAATCATTTGTGATCCAATCTTGACAATTATTAATCAAAATCAAAGCTGTATGTAATTATTCTATGGTCTGACCTTCGTCATATGCAGATTCTTTTTATTATTTTATCACTTCGCAGTAAAAAAATGTTTATTGATTGTGAACTTTAGGATAAAAGGCATCCCATTGAGAGGTATATATTATGAATAAATTCTTTGCTTTCGCATTTATCGCATTGTTGTCGTCAGCACATGCTGCTGATTTCACTCCGGGAAATGGATTTTTCCTTAACTACGATTGGATGAATAAAATCGTTAACAAGACACCTGCTAAGAGAGGCGCATGTCCTACTCTAGACGTAGATGTTTATGGAGACGGATTTAAAGTCGCTCTCGAAAGAAGTCATTGGGTCAGTGCAAGCGTTTCAGCTTCACGCTGGTTCCCAAGTGATGAAATCTGGGCTTCAGTTGGTGTCGGACCAGTTAAAAATGGTTTTGGTATTAGCTTTGGTGAAATTGAATCTCTTGATCAGCTTGATGCTGAAAAAAATAAGAAGCTTCCTAAGTCTGCAGAAGAGCTCGCGAAGTGGGATGTTACTGATGGTGCTTACTGGGAATCTCAAGGTGGAGTATCATTCTATCTTGGAACTGGTATTTCTCCATTCAGCATTGGTGCTTTTGCTGTTGCGACTGGTGGATGGGTTAACTACCTTCAAAAAACAGGTCCTAATAAGGTTTATGTTGAAAGAGCAAAAAAGAAAATTCGTTCAATCAACCTTGGTGTTGGCGCTGGCTATGTAAATATCGGTCATGAAAGACTTTATGAAGCAGCTTCAGGTTTTTCTTATGAATTTACGCTTGATACAGATGAATCAATCGAAGCTTTCGAAAGATTTATGTATGGTGACGTGACTAAAGCTCAAGAACTTTCAGCATTTGATAACTCTGGAGTTATGAAAATTGCTGATACTTCTGAAAAGAGAATTGGATTTAGCAATCATTGGGGATTTAATACTCCTTTTATTGGTCTTATTTCTTTCAAATCAGCTAGCAATAGATCAGTTGATGAGTATGAAGAAAACTCAGTTTGGGACGAAAAAGTTCTTAAGAACTACGGTATGTATGTTAAGCAAAGAAACACACGTATTGTTGGACTTCACTTTAAAGTTGCTAAGTCATTCATGGGGGGATCTACTGTTAAAGACGTTCCAGGTGAAAACTCTGATCGAAAAGTTACAGAAAATCTTTACGGAAACTTCAAGTATTCTTATCAATCAGATTGGGGACAAGAGCGTCGTTTAAGAAAGTATATCGACAAAATCAAGTCTGAAACTGCTTTAACTGAAGAAACTTGTGTTAAAGTTCCTGACTTCAAAGACTCTCTCGGATTCAACCAAGTCGTTCTCGAACTTAAAATGAAAGATGACTATATCCGTGAAATCATCGGCCAAGGTAAATTCACTGGTAACTTCATGAAGAAAATTCAAGAAGTTGCTGAAAAAGAGCAAAAAGCTTACTTCGCAGTTAAAAACGATACACTCGACGTTTGTGAAAAAGACAATGACTCAGGTTATGTTGATTTCTACGACTGTAAGTTCAACACTGCTTACGATATGAAAAAGAGCTTTGTGGTTCTTGAAAGTATCGCTAACAAAATGAAAGATAGTTATGCAAAGGCTGATAAGACTGCATTCTCTAAGCAAATTGCAAAATTTGGTGAAGAGATTTGGAATTCTCCATTCGTTTTCAAAGCATTCTATGAGCAAGGGAAACTTTGTGGACAAGACTTCAGCTTTGAAGTTTCAGGACAAAGAATTACTCGTCACGTAGTTGAACAAAAGTACAATTACAGCGAGTCTTGTGTAAGATAATGTTTAGCTTAAAAAGATTTTAAAGATAGCCGCTCGTAAGAGCGGCTTTTTTTTGGTTAAAAAGGATAGTTGAAACTTAAATTGAGATCATTTTCGTGCCACTTTCCGCCCTCTTGAGTGGAGTCCATTCTGACAAATTCAATTTCTCCGTGCATTTGATCTCGATCTCCAAGATAAAAAGACAATGCCGTGTAATGACTCCAGCCGCTTTTTTTAGCACTCGAATCATAATAACGATTAACTTGAGACCCAAAAGAAGAGGAAAAATACTGATTTTGCCAATAGCTCCACTCGAATCTAGGGCCATAGCTAGTTTGATTACGAGGAGTCCAATATCCTGTGACATTCTTCGATGTGCTTAAATACTCGAATCCGAATCCAAACCAGGGCATCCATTCAGACTCTGAAGGCTTAATCATATAACTTGAATCAGCTTGAGTTCTGGAATTGGATCCACTGTAGAATTTTTGACCGATGCTGGTATAAATTTTTTGATTTTTAGCAAAACTGTGACTGAAATAATAGCGCAGTCCTAGTGTTCTCAGGTTTTGATTGATACCTGCTGGAAGCTGAAGATCTTCATAGGATAGGTCATAATCAAGAGAGAATTTGTGGTTTGTCTTGTCTGATTTAAGCTTCAAAGAACTCTCTAGGCTAGGCGAGGAGTGAACAATTTCTTCTCTCGCGGAAGTTCCCTTGACCCTGTGAAAACCAGCTTGAAGAGTGAAGTAAGCCTTGTCCGAGTATTTCCTGCCAAAGCTTAGACCCAACTTTTGACCTTCAAAATCATATTCTCTGGAACTTCCTGAGTTAAGGGTGGCGATCACTCCTAAATCTTGCGAGGTCACTTCTTCATCAGCGTATGGCCAAAAGAGGTCTCTGCGGTGATTAATTCCTCCTAATTGATAGGAGTTCATGCTGATCGCTTCTGACGTTTCTTTATGTGAGAACCGGGCCCCGATTATTGCTTTTTCGGCGCAAAAGAGGGGGGCAGAAGCAAATATTGTGAGAGAAATGAGTAAAAATCTTGTTGGTATTTTCATATGTCTATTTTTCTATACAAAAGGTTAGCTTGAATTATATCACGTCTTGGATTGAGGTCTATCAATAACCGCTAATAGAACCGATCCTTTAATGATTTAAACCCTCGTTTTAAGAGGTAAATCCGAGCTGTACAGACAGCTAAGTAAAATTTTTACAGTCTAAATTTATTCACAAAGCGCGAACAACAATTGTTGTCATGCGGTGGTTTAAATGATACTGGCTGTTAAATTAATTTTTTAAGCAACAGTACTTATATCTAAAAGAAGGTAGGTCAGAATTGAAAGCAACAATGTCTATGTTATTGATCGTTTTAGGGTTCTCAACTCAAGCGATGGCAGATGGGGTAAAAGAATTTAAAATGTCTTTTGGTCAGAAGCTCTCAAATCAAAAAGTTGATGGAAATGTAACTGTTAACACTTCAATCAATACCAGCAATCAGGTTGTGGTTGGAAAAGACTATTATGCAGCAGATACGCATGGCTTTTCAAAACTTCCATCTCCAAGTTTGGTAACTCCATTAAGTTTAGGTTATGTAAAATTTGGTGGGAATTTACACTCAGTTTATAACTGGGAACTCAATGCTTATTTTGATCTCTATGAGAATTCATTTTCTTATGTTTCTTCTCCTCTTGAGAGAAGAATGCAATTAGTTCAAAACTATTATCATGCTAAACCAATGTTCCAAGTGAATATGATGGGGTTTCAACCAGAAGTTGACCAAGACGGAAATTTCTCATTACAAGAATCAGCAACTGCTGAAACTGCCGGACAAGCTATTGCTTATTTGAATGGCGAGAAAAAATTAGGTGTTAATAATATTCTTATGGGTAACGAACCATTTCATTGGGAATCTACTCATGGAAAGGCTTTACCTTCTGCAGATGAATATATCGAAAAATTTATTGAATACGTAATGGAACTTAAAAAAGCTCAAGAAAAATCTGGTGGTGACCCATCAGCTCTTAAGATCTGGGGACCAGAACTTGCTACTGGTTGGGTAGGTTGGCAAACAACTCACCCTGATGACTGCCAAGTTGACTATACTCTTCCTGAGAAAATGAAGTGCTCATATGGTGACGGTAAATTCTCTGAGTTTATGCCGTATTTCTTATCTCGTATTGCTGAATTCGAAAGTGATGAGAAAATGAATCCATTTGGATATAAGCTTCTTGATTTTGTAACTTTCCACTACTACCCATTGTTCAGAACAAGCTTTGCAGACGAAGGTTCAATCATCACAGATGCTAACGGCAACGAAGATGTTCCTGGAATGCTTGAATCAGTAAATCTTTGGGATAACGATAGCTATATCAACAAGTACGATGCAGCTTCTCCAAAAGGTGTTCAGCCAAAAATTATCAAGAAATTCCAAAATTGGATGAAAATGTTCTACCCGCAAGCTGAGCTTGCTGTAACTGAATACGGAATCGATTCAGCTGACAAAATCGCGTACCATCCAATTGTGAGACCACTTTATTTGGCCGATCTCATGGCCCGTGTAGCAGCGACAGGAGTTGCCACTTTTACTAAGTCATTCCTTCAAAGTGGAAGTGATGCAGGTAATCCTTGGTCTCTCATCGATGGTACTAATAAAACTCACTTATACAATGTCTACTCATTGTACTCAAATAACTTCTTAGGAAGTGTTTTAGAGAGCAAAGACTCGTTTGGTGACCAAGTAAACGTGTACTCAGTAAAAAACTCTACTGAAACGAACATCTTCTTAGTTAATAAAGATGCCGTTGCTCATACTACTGGGGTTAAATTAAATACTACTTTGTCAGTTGGTGAGATCGCTCTTCCAGCTTGGTCAATGACAGTGTTAAAAGTTCCAAACGCTAATAGAGGAGACATTAAAGTTCTTCAATATGGTGCTAAGGAAATGGGAATTACTATCCCAGCTGCTTATATCAAATAGTTGATAAAAGTTTAGGGTTTCATAAGTTTTGGGTTGAATTTTAGGGGGCTCTCAAATGGTTAAATCACTTTTGGTGTTTGGACTCATCATCCAATCATGCGCATGGGCATCGAATATTACGAACTCTTCTGAAAAGTATGTACGTAATATCGACTCAAGTAATCCAAATCAAATTAAAATTGACGTATCTAAGACGGGAAGAACTCTTCCCGTCGATTTTTATGGTTCACACTTAGATGCACAGTCTGAAATTCCAGCAGCTCAATACTTTAATGAATTGAACGTGAGTAAGATCAGAATCGGTGGCAATGAGTATGATGTTTTCAATCCTGAAAGCAATCTTGCCATTACAAATTCGAGAGGTCTCATTAAGCTTAAGGGTTTTGATGAAATCGCTCAAAAGCTGAATTCTCATAATGTAAAAGGGATTTTTCAAATTAATTTGTTGGGATACCAGCCTGAGCTCGTCGGTTCAGATTATGTTTTAAAAAGAACTTTTGATGCCCAAGCTGCTACTCGATTAATCAAAGAATTGAATGGAGCCAAAAAACTAGGAATTAAAGATTTCAGTCTTGGTAATGAATTTGCCCAATGGCATGAAACTCATAACCATATTTGGGGCAGTGAGGATGGCATTTCTGCTGACGAGTATATTGAAAGATTCATCTCTTACGCTATCGCTTTAAGAGCAGGTCAAGAAGCAGTCAATGGAGATCCTAACAGTATCAAAATTTGGGGACCTGAAATTTCTGTTTCATGGTTGGACTGGAATACTGGAAATTTTGCAAATGATTGTGAGTGGTCAGATACCCCTGGACAAGTGAACTGCCACTATGACAATGGTCGCTTTACTCATTTTATTCCTTATTTTTTAAGCAAGCTAAAAAATGCCGAAAAGAACGCGGCGATAAACCCAAAAGGTTATAAGCTTTTAGATTATTTTGCTTTTCATTATTATCCAAATTTTAGAACTAAAATTTCTGATATTAATTCTATTGTTACAGATTCAAGTGGCAAGCAATGGGTTGCTGGAATTTTGGAAGCGACTAGAGTTTTAAACGATGACACCTACATTAATAAAATTGACTTAAGTTCATTTAAAAATTCTAGCCCTAATATTTTAAATCGTATGAGTAATTGGGTTAAAGATAATTACCCCACTGCAAAACTGGCGATTAATGAATTTGCTCTCGATTCAGATTATCGTACCACTAATTATCATCCTATTATTCGTCCATTGTATTTGGCCGATGTCGTAGGCATTGTTTCTGGTTTTGATATTTCCTATTTTAATCATTTTGTTTTTAACAGTCCTGAAGGAGTTGATCTTCCTTGGGCCATGTTGAAAGGTGGAAAGATTAAAACGGATAATTTCATGATGTATAAGCTTCTAAGCAACAACTTCAAAGGTACTGTTGTTGAAGCAAAAGATAGCCTTGGTGACATTGTTAATGCTTACGCTACTCTAGATGGAGATATGATCGATGTGCTGGTAGTCAATAAAGAGCCAGTTGCTAAGCGGATCGAAATTGAAATCCTCAATGGTCGCAATTCTAAGGGAGTATCCCATGTATTCCCAGCTTGGTCGGTATCTGTTTTAAAACTTCACCGAAATACAGGCCTTTTTACAAAGACTTACGAGTACTTCCAATTGGGGGCCAAAGAAATGGGAATCCAAGTTGATACGAGTTATTCAAAATAAATAAGCCTTCTGGCCCTCTTCTTGAGGGCCTTTTTTTTACTCTGCCCCATAAAAATTACACAGAAGGCCCTGTATTCACGGAAAAAACCTGTTTCTGGGATATATTATGGCCATGTCTAGACCAAAAATTCTTCATCTCGTAGAGTACCTCTATTTAGGTGGTATTGAGCGATTACTACAGCAGCTGGCCCTTCATTCTGGGGATAAGGCAGAGCTTTCCTTTTTTACATATGAAACCACTCAGCTCAATGGTATTGGTCTTGAGATTAAAGACCAGGGTCATCAAGTTTATACTTTCAAAAAGTCGGCAGGCACAGATTTAAAGTTATTAAAAAAGCTAATCGAAGTGATTAAGAAAGATAAAATTGAAGTCATACATACCCATGATTTTGGGCCTATCGAATATGCCTTTCTTTTAAAACTAAGATTTCCAAGACTAAAGCTCGTCCATACTCAGCACACCATTCACCATTTCGTGAACAAGTTGAAATACACAATCTTTTTTCAAATCGCGAGTTACTTCTATACGAGAATTATTTCAGTTTCACAGTATGTTGAAGATTCCATTCGAGCTAAATGTCCAATGATTAATAAAAGTGTGCTCGCTGTCATTCCAAATGGTGTCGACACCGATGTTTTTATTCCTACTTTTGAGAAAAACGACTCGCCAGTCCTGAGACTCGTCAGTATTGCTAGAATCTCTTACGAAAAGAATCTGCAATACATTTTAAAGACCTGTTTAATGCTTAAAAAAGCAGGTATTGCCTTCGAGTGGCATCATGCGGGAACTGCTAAAAATCCGGATATGGTTAGAGAAATAGAAAATTTTGTATTAGAGAATGGCTTGTCAAAAGAGATACATCTCTACGGTTTTGTGAGTGATGCGAAATCCATCTTAGATAAAGGAGACCTTTTTCTAAGTTCTTCATTAACTGAAGGTCATCCTGTTTCGGTACTTGAAGCAATGTCTTGTCAAAAACTATGTTTTTGTAGTGATATTCCGGCCCATAAAGAATTGGGTTCCGAGGGTGTCGTCTTCTTTAATCACAAAGAACCTGATGCTTTATTCGAACTCCTTTCCCAGTATGCAAAAGGTGAGTTGAAGCTCGATAAAGTTAAAGAAACTTCGAGAATGTTAATTGAGTCAAAATTTTCAATGAACAAAATGGTAGAGAATTATGTCAATGAATACAAATAAAATTGCCCTAAGCTTCGATGTCGAAGACTGGTTTACTGTTCGTAATATGCGCGAGCATATTAGTGAAGATTCTTGGGAGCAACAAGAGTGGCGAGTTCATATTGGATTAGATTTTATTCTTGATTCTTTACTTGAAAAGAATGTTAAGGCCACTTTCTTTATCCTTGGCTGGATTGCTGAACGAGCTCCAGAGCTCGTTTTGAAAATTATGAACCAAGGACATGAAATTGCAAGTCACGGATATTCTCATACTCCAATCGATTTGCTTACACCTGAAGCCTTTGAAGCTGATCTTTTAAAATCAATTCAAGTATTGCAGGCAATCACTAATAAGAAAATTCGTGGTTTTAGGGCTCCTAGCTTTTCTATAACAAAAGAAACATCTTGGGCGATTGATATTCTTAAAAAGTGTGGGCTAGAGTATGACAGTAGTATTTTCAAAATCTCACACCCCGACTACGGAGTAGGTAACTTTCCAGGACAAGTGACTAATCTTCAAGGCCTTGTCGAAGTTCCAATGAAAAAAGGGAAGTTCTTTGGGGTTGATTTGCCAGTTTGCGGTGGAGGCTATTTTAGAATGATTCCTTATGGAATCATCAAGTCTTCGCTCTCACAGACTCTGCAAAAAGAACCTGTGGTTATGTACTTTCATCCATGGGAGTTTGATCAAGATCAACCAAAAATCGATCTTCCCGCCTTAAAGAAGTTCAGACACTATGTAGGTCTTAAGCAAAATCGTCAAAAATTTCAGAAGCTCTTGAGAGATTTTGAATTTATGACAATTGAACAAATGATTGATGAAAATAAGAAGCCGATGGCCACTTATGATTTTACTTCGATTGCCTTGATCTCTCAAAATCTTCAATAAGCTTTACCATCATTTGTGATTTCACTTGCCAAGTTTCATTTTGCTTTATGTAATTCAAAATTTTCATTCTATCGAAAGAACGACTTTTGTTTTTATACAGGTTAATAAAAGCTGAAAAATCATCAGGGGTGGTTGCTATTGAAAGGTACTCTTTAAGTTTTATAACTTCTGGTAATGGAGTTGCGACCACTGGTCGCCCTGTGCACAGGTATTCTTTAAGCTTGAGCGGATTAATGAAACGTGTAAGATCTGTTTCAGTATAAGGCAAAAAGAAAATATCCATGTCTATAATTTTGGCAGGTAATTCTGCATAGGAGACCGATCCATGGAAGGTGATATTCTGGCATTTTTCCAACTTTGAAACAGGACAAACCACATTTCCAAAGAGATGTATTTCGCAATCCTGATGATCCAAGGCCATTTTGAGAATGATATCTTGATCGCTGCGCTCATCAAATAAACCAAAATAACAAATTTTAACTTTAGAAAGAGTGGTTTTTTCGGGAATCGAAAAATGTTCAAAATCCACGCCATGAGTGATGGTGGTCGTTGTTTTGTCTTTAAGAACTTTACTTTGAGAAAGTTGATCTGAAGTAGCAGTTATAAAATCGACTTTAGTTAGAAGCTTCTTTTCTAGAGAACTAACTAAATCGTAGTTTAGGCCAGGCCAAAGCGAAAATTCGTCAACACAGTAATAGATCTTGGTTACTTCGTTGAAATGCCCAACATAGTCAGCAGCATTTGGAACAGAGCTGATCGAAATAATATCCTTAAACTGAAGTTGCTCAGCGACTTTGCGAACAGATCTAAGGACGCTCCACTGATTGAATTTTCTGACAATTTTAAACTGATTTAAAGGAATCATGAAGGGGGAAACGACATGAATGTGCTCAGGGTTTATTTTTTGAGTTTTACTATTAAAAATCCAGCTTTTAATTTTTTCACCAATTCTGCGTAAATCATAAAGAGAAAAATGAGGAGAGCGCAAACCAATTGTTTCAACCCAAATAAAGCGATTTGAAGCAAAGAGAGGGCGCATGAGATGCTCTAGAGCATGAGGATGTCTTGCGAAGTCTTCGCCAAATATGATGAAGTCTCGGTTTTTCAACGTTCTGCCTTAGTCCAGATATTGATTGTCGATTGCTGCTTGAGAAAATATTGATAGCCTTTATAAGCTGCCAAGTTCACGTTGCAGTAATAATAGGGTAAGTAGAAAATTCCAGGAGCCCTATTTTTTTTATCCAGGATGTAACCAATAAGGGCCATGAGGTAAAACAGCGATTGGAGACAGAAAAAAGTAAAATAAAATACATTTTTTGATAATAAAAATATATTTGTTATATAAACGGCAATTAGTAAAATCCACATGAAGTATCTTAATGTTTTGTGAATAAAGAATTGAAATCCGAACCACGTTCGAAGGGGATTGAGTTCATTTTGATATTGGGTAATAAATTGAATTCCCCCATATATCATTCTGGATTTTACATTAAAGTCGTCTTTCAAATTAATGGAAGCCTCTTCTTCTGTAATGGCATTTTTTTCATAAATAACTCTTTTGCCTGCCTGTAAAATATTGAATGTGATGACCATGTCATCGTTAATCATTTTTGGGTCAATGGGCGAGTAAAGCTCTTTTCTCAACGCAAAAATTTCACCATCTGCAGTGGGAATGGATCCTAACTTTGATTCGGCTTGCTTTAAAGAGGACTCATAATTCCAATAGAGATGATCACCTAGACTTGCTTTACGATCCTGATTGGAAAGTACAGATTTTCTTCCGCATACTCCACCGATATCATCGTCATGGAAGTGTTTTACAAGCTGATGGAGGGCATCCTTTCGAAACATGGAATTGGCATCTGAAAAGACGACAATTTCGCCAGTGGCTTGAGCAACAGCGCGATTAAGAGCAGCTGTTTTGCCTTGTCTTTGAGGTTGGTAAAGAGAAATAATCCCACGATTTGCATAACTCTCAACAATCTGGTGGGTATTATCTTGAGATCCATCTGAGACAATAATGTACTGTATATGCTCCTGAGGATAATCTGATTGAAGATCATTTTCAATTTTCTGAGCAATGATTCTCTCTTCATTGTAGGCCGCGACGATAAATGAAATTTTGGGTAATCTTGTCTGGTTAACTCTTTTATCATTTTTAAATGATCCAAGGACAATCACAATCAAGTTAAAGATGAAATAGTGAAAGCAAATCAGAAAAAAAATAAACCAAAAAAAGGATTCGATAAGAGAGGTCATATGTCACCACGGTAAAGTTGAGCTTGAGAAATTCCAGCAATTATAATCATTTGTAAAAGAACGAGATCTTTGTATGCAATTCCAACACTCATACCTGAAAGAAAGAGAATGAAAAGTGAGCAAAGTAAAAAGGGTTTTCCTGGATGGGTACTTTTTGAAACAATTTTCAAGCTCATTAAGAAAATCAACCCAAACGATGCAAATCCTAGAAGTCCAAGCTCGGCCAATAAACTTAATGGAGTATTATGAACTTCTAAAGGTCGAAACTCACTTTGAAAATGAGGGTACTGCGTATTCTCATAAAATGAGTATTTTGCACGATGAAAACCTGCTCCGATAACGGGATTGTCTTCAAAAACTTTGAATCCATTTTTAAAAGTTAAAAAACGATCAGAGTTTGATTTATCACTCAGTTGTGAGTAACGATGGATGAGATTCTCTCCAACGGAATAAGTTAAGGCTCCTGAAAAGACTAATAACAGCGCGACTAAGGCCACTTTTACTTTTGAAGAGATTAAGGGCTTCGAAAAAAGATAGATCATTCCAATAAGCAGTGCGATTAATCCCATTCTCGACTGAGTTAAGATGGCACATACCATTAGGAATAGTGCTGTACTTATCATAATGATCATATTTATTTTTTGGTTTGATTTGTACGACCACCATGCTTGCATTAATGGCAATGGCACCATCATCGAAAAAAAGGTACATAAAAAATTTGCATCACCATGTCTCATCTTTAATGCTGGTCTTAGATCGTATTCTCTTACTTCATGAAGAATTAAATATCGGTAGAGAAAGTAGAATCCTAAAATGGCATAGAAAAAAGTAAAGAATTTGAGTAGAAGAGGTGAGATCTTTTTATTTGAAAATCCCAAGTAGGCAATAGGGCAAAATAAAGACATTTTAAATAGACTTTTGTATTCATCATTTTTTAAGATGGCCAAATAGTCTTGATTAAAGAGGGATGTTATTAATGGAGAGCAAATAAATATAAAGACGCAAAGAATGAGAATACTCACAAGTGGAGGAAAGTCCTGACCATTCATTATCTTTTTAGAAAAGAGATGAACTGTCGTGGCAATTGATAAGAGAAGGAAAACGAGCTCAATGTGCAAATTGTTAAATAATTCATTGTGCCCAAGTAAAGTTGTCACCGTCAGAAAAAGAAATCCGATGATCGCCATCGCAAATGGTTGAAAAGGACGAGGTATAGTGAGAGATTCGTTCATCATTAAGCAGTCTTCTCTGACTTCATTAATACTTCACAACCAATACCTGCAATAAAGCCGATGAATAATGCTATTAAGACAATGAATTTCTTCTTCGGCCAGATTGGCTTGTCATCTGCAAAAGGTTGCATCGTTACTTGAAAATTTTGTTCTCTTTGAACTTGTGTCAAGGTGTAGTCAAAAGTCATTTTTCTCATTTGCTCTTGAAAATAGAGATAGTTTTCTGATTTTGGTATGGCATTTCCCATTTTGCCTTTGAGCTCTTTCAAGACCTGATCAAAAATTTTCTGCTGCTGAGTTACGACCAAGTATTCAAGTCTTTTAAGTAATATCTTGTTTATTTGAATTGAAACATCTTTAATGGGACTAACTACTTCTAGCACAAAGTTAAATTCATCTGCTCCTGTAAATTGTATATTTATCATTTTGAGGAGCGCTTTTCTTTGTGCCATTTCGCCATCGTAATGTGACAAAAGGATTTTCGTTTCGGGAATCGTTTGTTTAATTTCATTCAATACAGAATCATTTACGATTGAACTTTGAACACTTAGGCCATCTCTAATCCAAACCCATCTATTTCGCGCTTCTTCTGATGAGTGCTCTGGCACCTCAAATTTTTGTCTGAAAACCGCAACTTTGGAAATCGCTGAATACTGAGGAGTCGAAACTAAAGCATAGATCACTCCGGATAGGCCGGCCAACAGAGTTATAATGATAAGAACGAGATGTTTCTGAATGAAATTCTTCATATTAATTCCTTATATAGTGATTCTCTTTAATTATAATCAGTTTCATTTTATTTACCATTGAGTTATTAGATTTTTTAGCTGTTGTTTCATGTCCAATAAATCAATATTTCTGCTAAAGGCGCGCTCTTCCATTTTGCCTTTTTCTTCATTTTTAAGATTGATCGCCTTTTTCAAGGCATTTAAAAAATTATCTTCGCTAAAAACTAAGCAATCGATCTGATCTTCCAATTGCAGGCCGCGTTTTCCAAAATCAGTTGATAAAATGAGTTTCTTTGCTGCCAAATATTCAAACATTTTGACGTTGGTACCTGATCCCGAGCGACAGGGGTTTAGACAATAATCGGTAGCACTAAAATAAGGCATGACGCTCTCTACGCGACCAAGTACTTTAAATGTGTCTAGATCAACCTTCTCTTGTGCAACTGTTCCAACGATGACTAAGCATATCTTATTTTTATGAAGTTCTGTTCTTTCTTTTTCTTCGAATTTTTTTAAAAATAAGTAAGCCTCAACATTGGGTGCATATTGGCTTCCAGTAAAGAGAAACAGAAATTGATCATCTTTTATTCTAAGTGAACGACGAATATTCGATCTGTCTTCATTATTGGTGACAAACCGACTGAGATCCAATCCATTGGTGAGGATAAAACTTTTCTCTTTAATTGATTCTAATTGAAAAGCATTGAGGTCATTTTCGTGACAAAAGAGAATTTTTTCTACTTTTGAAAAAGCCTGAATTTCGAGCTTCTTCACTATTGAGCTTAAGATGGGGCGATCTTTGTATAGATTAAATTCTGCATTATGGGTGTTTAGGATAATTCGACTCCCTAGTTTTTTCTTCAAGGGATAAAGAAAGGGGAAATCGATAATGATTCGATCTGAGCCTTTGCTCATTTCTTTGAGTTTTTTAGGAAGAATGAATTGAGTCAATAGAGTTAACCAAATGGGAGGCCATTTGATTTTATAGCAGAACCATTGCAGTACTCCTAACAGCGGAAGTCGATTGGTATACTCTAGTATATTTTTTGAGATGATAAATTCAGAGCTCTTCATTCTTTCTAGATAGTCTTTTTTTCTGCCAGTAAATGAGTAAATTTCTACTTGGTATCCTAATTGACCCAGCGAGCTTGCTAGATTGGCGGTGCGAAGCTGTCCACCAGATTCCGGCGGAAATATTTGTAATCCTGAGATGATGAGCACTTTTTTCATTTCCATCCTTTTAAACTATTTTGTCTACTGTCTCAAAGAGTGACATAATATTTATATACTAGTGTGAAGGAATGACATGTTCTCGGATAATCTAGAAAATTTAGCGCTTGCTGGCCATTTGGTTCAAATCAATTTTGATCAATCATTGACGTCGAAACAACAGGATTGGCTCTCCATCATTGAAAATTTAATGATTTTACCCAAGGCTTCTGCTTTAAGAAATAAGCAACTCTGTTTGGGTAGGCTCTGCGCCGCTGAAGCACTCATGACTTCAGGATTGGACGAGAGTTTGGCCTTAAATATAGCCATTGGGCAGAATCGCGAGCCTTTGTGGCCAAACGGTTATATAGGTAGCATTAGCCATGACAGAATCGGCGCTGTCGCGATTGCCAATTCGACTTCCAAAGTTCGCGCCCTAGGTGTTGATGTTGAAGAATGGGGGAGAATGAAGCCAGAGATTGCAGAGAAAATCCTCCATCAAAACGACCTCAGAGACGTCCCGGGACTTGGGCAGAATGAGCTCTTAACTTTGATCTTTTCGGCCAAAGAAACCCTCTATAAGGCCCTCTATCCCATTGTTCAAACCTACTTTGGCTTTGATTCTGCGTCCGTGACCAATATTGACCTGAAGAGAGGTCAATTAACCATAGAATTGACTCGAAATTTAAATCACGAATTTGGGGTTGATTTTGGTTCAACTTTTAGGGTTTTTTGGTCACAAAATAAAATGCGTTTGATCACCTTTTTGGCCATTCTCGAGTAATTTTTACACATTTTATTAAGTATTTGTGATGTTTTCTTTAAATAAACAAGCTGAATAAAACTCCTATTGTGCTCGCTCCTTTTTTCAATTAAAAGATGCTCCAAATTCAATTTATAAGGAGCTCTCAAGCTATGCCACCATTAGCTGTAGTCAATTCAACTGTTCTTGATATTAAAAGTTTCGATATGAGATCGACTTTTTTTACTGATTCATTTGTTTTTAAAACTGTAAAAATTGAAGACTCGGCTGCTGAGATTTTTGAAAGGGTATTCTCTTTTATGCTTCTCATTGTTTTGTCTCCCATTATGCTTGTTACCGCTATCGCTATTAAATTGACTATGCCTGGCCCCGTTTTTTATTCTCAAATCCGCATTGGTAAAAATGGCAAGGAATTCTCTATTTTTAAGTTTCGCAGCATGGTTTTGAATGCTGAAGCTGCTACGGGGCCGGTGCTTGCTACTAAAAACGATCCACGTATTACTCGATTGGGTAAGTTTTTACGGGCCAGCCATATTGATGAAATCCCACAATTAATTAATGTCATTAGAGGTGATATGGCCTTTGTTGGACCACGTCCTGAAAGACCAGAGTTCGTAGAAATTTTTGAAAGAGAAATTCCTGATTACCGTCGTCGTCGTGAAGTTCGTCCAGGTATTACTGGCTTGGCCCAAGTTTGTTTGCCTTACGATGCTACTGCTAATGATAAAATCAATTATGATGTTTTCTATATCGACAATCATAAATCAGTGATCTTCAATGTGATTATTTCTTATTACACATTGGTCAAGATGCTGACTTTCTTTAAAGCTTAATTAGAAAAGATTAACGAATGGAATTCCGATAGAAAGCCCCGCCATGCTAGCGTGGTTCTGACCTGACTTCCATGAAATGTAATTGAGCTCCCAAAATATTCTCTTACCCCAGCGAACCCAGTAATTTTCATATTTCTCAGAGCTGCTCGATAAATAAAAGGCCCCAGCAATCAAAGTGTAATTTTCAAAACCAAAGGCATTCTTATAGGCAATTTCCGCCCCTTGAGGGAGGATAATACCGTTTCGTGTGGGATGTTCATTATCATATCTAAAATAGAGCGCTTGAAATCCAAGCAGAGGAACAATCTCAATTCGACTATCAAGAGCATCGGCCAGCTCATAAGCAAAATAAAATCCGGCATTATTAAAGAGAGATTTTTCTGCGACTACGGCATCAAATAAACGTAGCGATGAGGATTGAGTTAATTCTAAGCGTCCATAAAGCATGGCCGCACCGGCGATACGATTGGGACGACTTTCTGTTCCCGATTCACTTTTAAATTGATAGGGCCCAAAACCCAAGGCCGTTTTCAAACGATGAAGACGTTTGGGAAGCTGGGCCTTGATTTTAACTTTTTGTTCGCGACCATTGGGATCAACCAGAGTAAGTAATACCGGAATGTTTTCTTGCATGCTCACTCTGAAGGGCGGGCGTGTTCCATCTTTTAACGTATAATTTGTGGTCGACCAAGTAATCATCAATCGAGGTCGCTCATGTCCCCATTTTCCTAATCGCTCCATTCGACAACCGACGCTCATATAATCGTTGTCGAGACCTTCAAATTGCAATTGATAAGGAGCGCAGCTGTAGTCAATAAGCTTGCTTTTTCCGTTTTCTGCCTGACGAGCATAGAGAGTGTACTTGCCGATTGTGTATTCGCCTTCTTTTATTTCGATCACACCAGGATTGAAGAGATTGACGTAAATTTCAGTGCGGGCCAATTGATCATTTTGTTGCGGAAGAAAAGTGGCTCCATCAGAAGAGACATGGATAGAGGAACTTGGGTTTTCAATATCAATACGCAGAAGCGCCCTTGGAATAAGGAGGTTACTTTGATCGCGCACCCATTGCACAGAGTGTGCAATGAGTCCCACTTTCACTCTCTTCGATTCGACAAGCTTAACAATGGTAAAATTGCGAAGATCGACGTTCACTCTAGAGCTTGCCACCTGAACATCACCAAAAGAGACGTGTAGACCACGATCTTGGGCGAATACCTGTGAGCTAAAAAGTATGATGAATAAAATTTTTAACATGGATCTATTTTATCATTTAGCGGGAGCGTCTGCGAGGGGCGGATTTCTCTTCCGGTGCGAGAGGAAATTGTGGGACGAATTCATTCGATTCAACAGCAGGCAAAGGATTGGTCGGATTGAGCAATTGATCAGATTCCCTAATGGGAGCGGCAGCTGCACCAGTGCTGAGCTCATCGGTCATCCAGTCTTCTTCAGCTTTAGTTATAACGATGGCACCTTTGGATTCTAAGCGGCCAGATTTGAAGATTTGAACTTCTTGGGACAACTCTTCAAGCTCTTGCATTTCACGGTTTTGATCTTGGGCCAATAACTGTGGAGAAATCATAATGACTAGTAGCAAAAAAAGAATTTGAGTTCTTAATAAATTCATGTCATATCCTCTCTCTAAATATGATGACACAATCTGAAACAACACGCCATACAGATTTACTTCGTGAAAGTTATAATTATCAGCTTCCAGAAGAACTCATTGCCCAGCGACCCATTCCTGGTAGGTCTCAATCACGACTTCTAGTCTACCGACAATCATCTAACGAAGTTATTCATACTACTTTTAATAAGATTGGAGATTTTCTCCCTGAAAATTCTGTTATCGCCATCAATCAAAGTCGAGTCTATCCTTGTCGACTGGCAGTTGAGAAAAGCACAGGGGGCAAAGGCGAAATTTTTATTCTCGCTCCAGAATTAGATGTTGAGGGAAACTTTCCGGCGCTTATTCGAACCAGTGGCAAGAAGAAAGTATCTGATCTTTTTGGTCTACGAAGTGACCAGCCCTTATTTGAAATCGTCAAACTCAATGAAGAGGGAACTTTTACTCTAAAATATTTGGGTAGCGACTTTTCTACACTCATCATTGAAGCCGGAAAAATTCCCATACCTCCCTATATTCGTAAAGGCGAGAGCGATCAACAAGATCTAGAAGATTACCAAACGGTTTTTGCCAAAGAAGATGGCTCGGTTGCTGCTCCGACAGCTGGCCTGCACTTTACTCCTGATCTCATGAATGAGCTTAAACAAAGTGGTCATGATTTTGCACCCGTGACTTTGCATGTGGGTCTTGGAACTTTTCTCCCCGTTAAAAGTGATTCGCTACTGGAACATAAAATGCACAGTGAGAATTATAAGATAGAACAAGAAAGCTTAAAGCTTCTCAATGCTGGACGAAGGATTATAGCGGTAGGGACAACATCTCTTCGTTGTCTCGAGAGCTCTTACTGCGAAGGTTCTGTTCAAGTGAATGCAGGTGAGTGGAATTCTACAGATATTTTTTTACACCCTGGCAAGGAAGTTCATTCTATTAAAGGACTCATTACTAATTTTCATTTGCCTGAATCGACTTTGATCATGTTAGTTTCGGCCATTTTGGGTCGTGAAAAAACGCTTGAGTTGTATCAAATCGCGGTTGAAGAAAAGTATCGATTCTTTTCTTATGGCGATGCTATGTTTATTTTAAGAGATTAAGAACGTCTTAAATTTCCCTTTTCCTTTTAATTCAATTTCTCCACGATATTCATTTTTAAAGTAGTCCTTAATCAAAAGCTGAGTCGACTCAGAAATCTGTATTTGATCAGGGATCCCATGAGACTCAAGTCGAGATGCTATATTGATGGTATCGCCCCAAAGATCATAGCTAAACTTTTTCTTGCCAATGACTCCAGCAATCGCAGGACCAGTATGAATACCAATTCTGAGCTGCAATGAGAGATCATTTTCACGATTAATTTGAGATAAGATTTTAAGCATTTGTTGGGCAAAGGATATCATGATTTGAGCTCCTTTAGAGGCGTCACTTCCCAAGGGCGAAATCACCATATAGCTATCGCCAATGGTTTTAATTTTTTCAGCTCTCGTTTGTTCACACAGATCATCAAAATCTGAGAAAATTCTGTTTAAGATCGCCACTAATTCTGGCGCCTGTGTTTTGGACGCGAGCACAGTAAAACCCACCAAATCCGCAAAAAGGATGGTTACTGAGTCGAGCTTATCGGAAATAATCTTTTCTCCCGATTTCAATCGATCCGCAATTTTGACCGGTAAAATATTAAGTAACAGATTTTCGGATTTTTGTTTCTCTCGCTCAATCTTCATCTGTGCCTCATTGAGCTCATCCATCATGATATTGAAAGACTGGGTGAGTCCTTTAACTTCAGCACCTCCAGATTCTGAATCAATGCGGTGATGGGTGTGACCCGACGAAATTTGTTCAATCGTTTTTTGAAATGAAGTTAATGGCTTGGCAATGAGCTGAGATAGTAGAAGAGAGAGGATGACCGCTAAAAATAAAATAATGAATGAAAAAAAAGCGGTATCTTTAAAAAGTTTTTGAGATTGAAGGTGGTAGCGATCTGTGGAAAAAGCGATCACGATACTTCCGTGATCAAGAGGGGATTTCCAATCTCTCGAAGTGGTGATTGTTGGGAGGTTGAGATCGCTGGATTGGTGGCTTAAGAAATCTTCTCTGAGCTCACTAGGGTAGCTGGCAAAGATTTCACCACTTGAATCGGTAATACCTATCCAATGAAAATCTTTTTGATTTTTAACCCAATCAAAAATAGATTTAATCGCCTCGAGATTTTCATTTTGCAGGCCAATCTCTAAACCAATTTTAACTGTTTCAGTAACACTATTATTTTTACTAATAAACTCACGATGAAAAAGTTTGTATTGTTGATCAGAAGTATAATAAAAGAAAACAGCAACAAAAATACTAGTCAATAAAACCATCGAAACCAGAAGCTGGTGGCGTAAACCCCATTTCCAACTCATCATTATTTCTCCAAAATTTTTACTTCTTTAACAGAAGAATCTTTGGAGATGAGCTGTCGGTCTTTGATGTATCCAATAGCATTGGCATTTTTAGAAACGAAGTCGATCACTTCTTGTTGGGTATGGAAAATCTTTGGCGGTGCCACTTCTGCAGAGAGTGATAGGCGTATCCAATTTTTATAAACCCTCATAACTGACATTTCAATATACTTGGCAGTGAATTCAGTTCTGAGTTCAGTATTGGCATTGTAATCGACAACTTCGATCAAAGAGTTATTCTTCCATCGAGTCATGTTTCCAATAAAGATATCTTTTACAAATTTAGAAGGAATTGTGATGGTGCTGTTCTGAGCATTCACGATTATAGATTGTGCTTGTGAGACTTCACAATAACCTACGATCAAAAATAGAATTAAGAGTACTTTCTTCATCATCCTCAAAACGAAATGGCCAAAGTGGTATTCCAATCATCAATTGCTTTTTCTTCAAAATTTTGGTGTTGATCTGTACGGATCCATTCCCCCTTAATAACCACTGCTGGTGAAATATTGTGAGCAAGTCCAATCCCAAAAGATGAGTTCCATTCTTTTTCTCTTAAATCAATTTTACTTTGAGCATAGTAAAGATAAGGAATGGTTGAGTCGGAGAGATTATAGCCAAGAACACTATAGCCAGAAGCGGATTCCTGTTTAGCTGTTAAACCAGTATTAAATTTCGAATAAAAAAGCTCCAAATTAAACTGGAAGTTGTCACTCTCAAGACCGAGGAACGTGTTATGTGACCACATTCTTTGACCACCAATTCCACCGTATCGGGTCGAGTCTCCTTCTGTGAAATGACTAGTTCCCCAGTTCGTTGTAATGCTATCTCCGTACCACTTGAACTGCTGCTTAACCGCAACTGACTTATCATTATTGACATCAGTTCCTTCATCACTTTCCTGACTACCATTACCGATGGATAATTGAGCATCCCAAAAACGATTATGATTTGATGTTTTATAATTGAAACTCAAACCGGTCGTGTATTTGGAATATAAGCGTGCATTTCTAGAAGCTGTTATTTTTTGGGAACGATAGGGAAGGGGCACATTAACGGGTAAATAAATGATTGAGAAGTCATGGGTTTCATTCAGGAGTCCATAGGGAGTAAGAACTTTACCTGCTTGGAATTTCCAATGTTGGGACAAAGAATGTTCGTAAAAAGCCCTTGAGACTTTAACCGTTCCTTTATTTGAACTTGGAGTATGGTCAGTTCCTTCTTCGAATTCAACATCGGCGAGGAAACGAGAATTATTGGTTAAAAGAATATCATTAATGAGATTAACTCTTTTGAGTTGAAAACCTTCCTTGGTGTCGGAGTCACTTGAAGTGTTCCAGTCCATTTGGGCGTAACCATAAATTTTATGCTTGAGAGATTGAGCATTCACTGAAGTCGAAATGAACAAAGTAAAAAGAATTATTTTAAGCAATGAGTAACCTTTATTTAATTGAATTAATCTTAAATATACATGTGCGTAAAAACAAATGATTTTTTATCTTCATCTTCCTTTATAGAGCTAAATAAGATAATGCTATGTAATGACTTTTTTTAAACTTGAAAAAACTGATGGCAAGGCCCGTGCAGGAGTGATTAAAACTGCTCATGGCGATATTCACACGCCGATCTTTATGCCAGTCGGAACCCGTGCTTCAGTCAAAACTTTATGGCAGCAAGAATTGGAAGAGATTGGTGCTGAAATTATTCTCGGTAATACTTATCATCTTTATTTAAGACCCGGACATGAGTTGATTGAAAAAGTGGGCGGATCGCTCCACGGTTTTATGAATTGGAAGCGCGCTATTCTAACGGACTCTGGCGGTTATCAAGTTTTTTCTCTCTCAGATCTCAATAAAGTGACAGAAGAAGGAGTGCTTTTTCAGTCTCATCTCGATGGTTCTCGTCATATGCTCTCTCCAGAGAAATCAATGGAGATTCAAAAAGCATTAGGCAGTGATATCGTCATGGCCTTTGATGAATGCCCCAAGCTTCCAGCGACAGAAGAAACACTTCGCACCAGCATGGAGCTTACTTTGAGATGGGCCAAAAGATGCCGCGAATATGAGCTTAAGCCTCATCAAAACCTTTTTGGTATCGTTCAAGGCGGAACTCATCTGCATCTCCGTCAAGAATGTCTTGAACGTTTAAATGAAATGGATTTTCCAGGTCTCGCTCTTGGAGGATTATCAGTCGGCGAAAAAAATGAAGAAATGCGCCAGCTGTTAGCAGATTTTGTTTATCAAATGCCTGATCAAAAACCTCGCTATTTAATGGGTGTAGGAACACCACTCGACATTGTTCATGCCATTGGTGAAGGTGTTGATATGTTCGATTGTGTTTTACCTACTCGAAATGCGCGCAACGGCCAATTTTTGACTTCAAAAGGCCCGATGAATATCAAAAAAGAACGTTTTAAAGAAGATAAGTTGGCCCCTGATCCCGATTGCCAATGTAAAGTATGCGCCAATTATTCTCGCGCCTACGTTCGCCATCTCTATAGCGTAGGTGAATATTTGGCCGGACAAATGATTAGCTATCATAATATATGGTTTTACTTACAGTTAGTGCGTCGCGCACGTACTGCAATTCTTAACGGATCGTTTGACGAGTTTCGTGCTTCATTCTATAAATCCTACACGTCAAACGAATTTGCATAACTCATATCTGAGAGGTTAATAATGCTATCACTTTTTATTGCTCAAGCTTCTGCCCAAACTGCTGCTGGTGCCGCAGGTCAGCCAAACCCATTGATGTCATTTTTGCCATTTGTGGTTATTTTCTTCATTTTTTATTTCTTGATGATTCGTCCTCAGAAAAAGCGCTTAATGGAAGAAGAAGCAACTCTTAAAGCACTCGCTAAAGGTGACGAGATTATTACGAAGTCAGGTCTACTTGGAACTATCGTTGGTATGACTGATAAAGTGATTACTCTTGAAGTTTCAGAAGGCGTAAAACTTAAAGTTCTTCGCCAGCAAATCAGTGGTCTTGCTGCTAAACTTTTTGAAGTAGAAAAAAAGGCTTAAGTATATGTTCGGTTTAGGTGGCGGCGAGTTATTACTGATTTTCTTTTTGGCGTTGATTTTCATCGGCCCAAAAAAATTACCTGAACTCGCCAAGTCCCTAGGCAAAAGTATCCGCGAATTCCAAAAAGCAAAAGATGAATTGATGCATCAGGTAAACACTCCTGATGCTCCGACTCATGTCGCCCATCAAGAGACAAAAACGGAGCAACTTCCTAGTGGAGTGACTCCAGAAGTCGATGAAGCCACAAAAGACTCAGATAAACCTGCATAATTCCTTGCGCTCTCCTTATAGGGTCCACTATAATTTTTAAGATTTTATCATAATTCGATTTTCTATATCGTTTGAAGAAGGAGTTTCAATTCCATGAAAACCAGTTGGTGGATGCGTTTTACATTTTTGATTTTGGCCGTTTTGGTTTCAGTTTCCATGCTGATTCCGACCGCCATGAATTTTGGCGAAAGTTCGTCTTACCCGTTGAAGTCCAAGATTAATCTTGGTCTCGATCTTCAGGGGGGATTGTATATGATCCTCGGGATCGATTTCAACAAAGCTTATAAGGATGAAATTCAAGGCTACACTCGTAAAATCGAGTATGTGTTGAAAGATCAAGGAATGAGCGGAACTGGCGGTGAAGTTGATGCTTCAGATGTTACCGATCCAAAACAATGGATTGAGCTCGACCCTTCTACTGATAAAGAGAAAGCAAAAGAAGAAATTAAAAAGTTTTTTCCAGGCATCTTACGTTTGACTAGTGAGAATGGACAAAAGCTTCAGTACGCTTTGAACAATGTCATCAAGACGCAAATTCAAGAGCAATCGGTAGGCAAGTCGATTGAAGTTATTCGAAACCGTATTGATGAGTTTGGTGTGACTGAACCTGAAATCGTAAGTCAGGGGAGTGATCGCATTATCGTTCAACTTCCTGGTGTCAAAGATATTCAACGCGCTCGCGACTTGATTGGTAAAACGGCGAAGCTCGAATTTAGAATGGTCGATGACCAAACTCCGTTCGCAACAATCCAAGGGTGGTTAGAAAAAGCAACTCAAGCGGGAATTGTTTATAAAGAAGGAAATCGTTGGTCAGAGTATCTTGCAACTCTAAACGATTTTTTGAAAAAAGATTTGCCAGCTAACCGCACTTTGGCCTTTGAAAGAAAAATTTCAAAGACCACCAATAAAGCTGAAAGTGCTATCCCTTATTTAGTTGAGGCCAATCCAAGAATGACGGGTGATCTTTTGCAAGATGCTCGCGTTCAGATTGATCAGCAAAAAAATGAACCTTACGTTTCTCTCGAGTTTAAATCTCAAGGGGCAAAAATCTTTGAAGAAGTAACGGGTGAAAACATCGGCAAGCGCATGGCGATTATGCTCGATGGTAACGTTTATTCAGCACCTAATATTCAAACAAAGATTGCCGGTGGTCGCGCTCAAATTACTTTGGGTGGTGGTAATTTCAACAACACCATGAAAGAAGCTCGTGACTTGGCCTTAGTTCTTCGCGCTGGAGCGCTTCCGGTTCAGCTTGATTTCCAAGAAGAAAGAACAGTAGGGCCAAGCTTAGGACAAGATTCAATTAAGAAAGCAGAGCTTGCTGGTTCCATTGGTGCCGTCTTGGTTTTTGTTTTCATCATTTTTTACTACAAAGTATCTGGCTTTATCGCTTCAATCACTTTGTTCTTAAACGTCATCTTCACTCTCGCTTTCTTGGTTGCGTTTGAAGCGACTCTCACTCTTCCAGGTATTGCAGGTATCGCTCTCACAATTGGTATGGCGGTGGATGCCAACATCATTATTTACGAGAGGATTCGAGAGGAAATTAAGAAAGGAATTGGATACTATAAAGCAGTTGAGAATGGTTTTGCCCACGCTTTCTGGACCATCCTCGATGCCAACATCACAACCGCCCTTGCTGGCTTGTGCTTGTTGAACTTCGGAACAGGCCCTATTAGAGGATTTGCAGTAACACTTTTGATTGGTATCGCATCAACTGTTTACACTTCTTACTTCGTTTCAAAGATCGTTTTCGAACTTTACATGAACAAAGTAGAAGGTCAGGACTTGAGTATCTAATTTTTAAAGACAACGGAGTTTCATATGATAGAGATAGTTAAAGATACCAAAATTAAATTCACTAAATATATGTCAGCCGCTTCGATCGTATCTGGCATAATGGTCTTGGCTTCAATCATTTTGGCCGTCACAAAAATGCAATACGGTGTGGATTTTCGCGGTGGAGCTGAAATTCAGGTGAAGTTTCAAGAAAGTATTTCTTTAAACGATGTGCGCGCCGATATGGAAAAGAACGGCTTTAAGGGTGTTGTTGCTCAAACCATTGGCGAGCCACAAGACAATGAGGTTTTGATTAAAGTCCAAGGTGACGAATCAAATCTTAATCAAATTACGGAACAAGTAAATTCAGCTATTAGAAAAGACTTTCTTGCTCAAGGAGCGGAAGTTATTAAAGTTGATGTGGTTGGACCGAAGGCAGGTGCTCAACTTCGTCTTTCAGGTTTTCAGGCCATGATGTGGGCGATGATTGCGATTATGATTTACGTTGCTCTTCGCTTTGATTTTAAATACGCTCCAGGTGCTATCGTTGCCTTGATTCACGACGTGAGTATTGTTCTCGGCGCTTATGCTATCACGGGAACAGAGTTCACTCTTCAAACCGTTGCGGCCCTTTTAGCGGTGATTGGTTACTCGGTGAACGATACGGTTATTATTTATGACCGCGTTCGTGAAAATGAACAAAAGGCTCCAGGACTTGAACTTTCAGAGCACATCGATAATGCCTGTAATGATACGCTTGCGCGTACTATTTTAACTTCAGGTACGACTCTTGCTGTTTCGATCGTGATGTTAGTCACTGGTGGCGCTGCTATTCGCGACTTCTTCTTAGCAATTACCATTGGTATCGTTGTTGGTACTTACTCATCAACATTCATTGCTGCTCCTGTCACGTTGATTTTTAATCACTTCAGAGGCAACAAGAATCCAAAAGTGGTCAATGCGGTTAAAGCTTAATTTATTTTTTATTCTGATATCTTTTTCTCTTCTGAATCTTTCTCCTACTCACGGGCAGGAGGATGATTTAGAAGATCTTCCTGCCGCTCCTAAAAATGCTCGAATTATGGATGATAAAGGTGATGACCTTGAGGCCCAGATGGAGAGTGTAAAGAAAGACAATCAACAAATATTGGAAAAACTTCAGGCCTTAAATCCAGAGCAAAAAGCTGAATTTCAAGAGGCCATCAATTCAGGCAATATGGCAAAGGCCGGCCAGTTGATGGAAAAATTTGGGATTCAAGCGATTAATCCCACAACAGGTGAGAAACAGGGAACCTTGAATTCCCTCGTCTCGATGTCCTTGGAGAGTTTTCGCAGCATGAGCGATACTCAGCTCAAGGCCCATCTCGACGAACGCATTGGGAGTTCTGCGCTAGGTGGGATTTACAATAAAGCACCCAAACTTCAAAACTTTCTTCTTCGCGCTTTAAAAGATCGCGAGGCCTTACCCAGTTTTTTTAGCATCATTGAACAAAAGAAAAAGCTTACTATCTATCTGGGAATTACTCTTTTCACCATGGTGGTTTCTTGGTTGTGGAAGCGTAAGCTGAAACAAACTGAGCGACCTTTCTTCGAGTCCTTTATCGCTTTTCTTTTTCGCTTCAGTTTTGTTTGGGGGATTCGTTTGGGAGCAATGACATATTTGTTTCACCGCGAGTTCGGCCCTATCATCCGATTGGCCTTTAAAAGTGCGTGATACTTTTTTATGGGTTGTCGCGCAAATCTAATATTTTTCTCTGCCATTGTTTTTCATTTTTACCAGGCTCAAATTCGAA
>PCTW01000027.1:3637-4171 GCA_002786715.1 Bdellovibrio sp. CG22_combo_CG10-13_8_21_14_all_39_27 | reverse complement strand
AGCGAACACTTATTAGGTGTACTCATTGAATCTATGTCTTCTTCTTTTCTGACAAATTATTTAAAAGCAATGGACATCGTAGAAGATGATACGGAAATCGAAGAACAGCTTCGACGTGTAAAAAGCAAAATGAGGAAAAACACCTAAGAAGGTGCTTTTCCTATGAAGCTAACTGCAATTCTTAGTGTGATGATTATCAATGCGCAAATCCAAGCTCTTTTAGATACAAACCTTAGTCTATAGTCCTTCATTTGAAATTTAAAATTCATTTCTAAGATAATTTTGTTATCGCTTTCAATGCTTTTCATTGGAACCCCCTTTCACCCAAGCCGAAGGCCAATGAAGGGGCTTTCAATAAAAACAAAATATAAGCAAATTAAAAAATAAGAAAGCCAACAGAACTAGCTTTAATGTTTAAACCATAGGCATCTTCTGTGTGATTTAAACTATGAACAAGATTGATTTAAGCTTGAATAAAGTTCCGTAATATTAGCAAGTTAAATAAGGATAAAAACTATTGAGTCTAGACCATAC
>PCTW01000027.1:0-3622 GCA_002786715.1 Bdellovibrio sp. CG22_combo_CG10-13_8_21_14_all_39_27 | reverse complement strand
AATGGAGAAGCCAATGAACAATCTTTACAAAATTGGAGAATTATCTAAAGAGACAGGTGCCAGTATCGACACCATTCGATTCTACGAAGACAAAGGATTATTAACCCCAAAATCTCGCTCGGAAAGTGGCTATCGCTATTATGGTAAAATAGCTCTGCACACTCTAAGTTTTATTCAGTCTGCCAAGGAGCTGGGTTTTACGCTCTCTGAAATAAAAGAACTATTGGAGATTCAAGTTTTAAAGGGAGGTAAATGCTCTTTGACCTTGGAAAAAATCAAAGCAAAAGAAAATGATGTTGACCGAAAGATACAAGAATTAAAGAAAATAAAGAAAGCACTAAGAAAAGTCTCTGAAAAGTGTGAGCAATCTGATGCGAATCAATCTTGTCATTTCTTAGAGCTAATAAGGGGAAACACTCGTGGAAAATAAAGCTCAGAAAGGAACTCTAATCGGAAGCATCATTGCTGCAATAGTGGCTTCGGCCTGTTGTATAGGGCCGATAGTTTTTGCACTTTTAGGTATATCCAGTGCCGGGCTTTTAACTAAGCTAGAAGCCTATAGGCCTTATATTTCGGTTATCACGATTCTTCTTTTGGGAGCTGCTTTCTATTTCACCTACCGGAAAAGGCCTGCCGAAGAATGCGTGGAAGGAAGTTATTGTGCTAGGCCTGAATCTGACAAGTGGAATAAGAGAATATTGTGGTTTTCGACCGTTCTGATTGTTGCTTTTTTAACTTTTCCTTATTGGAGTATTTATTTAGTTTAATAGGAGTTTTTATATGCGTAAATTTGGCAGAAGCTTTTTATTTATTATGAGTACTTTATTTCTTCTGAGTGCCTGCAATGCGAAGGAATCAAAAGTGATTCCAAGCTCTGAATTTGTTTCCAAGAAATACTTTGTAAAAGGGATGACCTGTGGAGGCTGTATTATCGGCGCCAAAATGGCCCTTGGAAAGGCCGAAAGCCTAAATATTATAGATAAGGATATCTCGGTTGGAGAAGCGGTGCTGAAGTTTGATAAAAAAGACTACAAAGAAAGTTCAACCGACTGTGAAGTTTCAAAAATCATCGAAAAGTTCACCGAATTTAAGGTCTATATAGATAAAAATCATACTCAAAGGGCATGTAAATCATAGGAAAAGAAAATGAGCTGCTGTAATCCTAAAATAATTGATAAAGGTGAGGAGAAAAAAGAAAGTTTGGATCTTGTCTGTCCTAAATGCAAAGACAAAGGAACAAAGGTTCAAACAATCACCCTTCAAAGCCTTTTGAAAGAGTGCTGTCAAAGCGAAGTTGAGCGGGATATCCCGTACAAGTTTTGTAAAAATTCAGAGTGTGAGGTCGTTTATTTCTCAAGCAAAAAAGGACACTTTTTCACCAAAGATGAGCTAAGGGTTAAGGCAACACTGAAAGATGCCGGTCTTGATGTCAATGTATGCTACTGTTTTGGACACACCAGACAAAGTGTGCTTGATGAATTGAAGTCCACTGAAAGACCCAGGCTGTTTTTGCGAGACCTCTAATCCACAAGGCAATTGTTGTCTTGGCAACATAACTGCATGGATCAAGGAAGCAAAGGGACTAATTAATGATTAATTTTTTGATTTCTCTATCCTTGACCATCACAATATTTTTTTCTCATGATATTTATGCTCAGGCTGAGAACAAATTATTAATTCATGTCAAAACGGCATTAGATATCGACGATGCCCAAACTTGTGCCGTTCCCAATGTTGCTTGGGCAGCATTAAAGAGCGGTAAGAATGTCACTATTTTATTCGATGCGAGTGCTGTAACATCAATTACCAAAGGTTGGGGATGGTTTAACTTTGGGGACTCTACCCCAATGGATAAGGCAAAGCTTCCTGAACGAGAGCGGAAGTCTTTATCAGAACAGTTTTCCACGCCGTTGGACGAAATCCCTAAAAATTATGGTGAGTATCTTGGATTTATTAAAGACAAAGGTGCTAAAATTTTTGTTAATCGGACGATGATGACCCTCTATAATATTTCCCCAGAAGAAATTGATCAAAGAACTGAGCCTATTTCACTTGAAAAGATGGTTAATACTTTTTCTAAAAAAAGTATCTATATTGTATATTAAAAATGAAGGGAGAGAGAAAATGGATATGAAACAAATTGACCCAGCATTGGGGCTGATGAAAGACTTCTCAAAAGTATCAAGTGGGACAGTCCAAGATATCGATAAGATGAGGCAAAAAGCCATTTTCACTGAAGGTGTAGTCAGCAAAAAAAATAAAATAATGGCGGCAGTTATTTGGGCAATATCAACAAAATGTGAACCTTGTTTTAAATTCTATGTTCAAAAGGCCAAAGAAGCCGATATAAGCGAGCAAGAATTCGGTGAGTTTATGGCGATTGCTTCAACGATGGGTGGTTGTGTTGGAGAAATGTGGGCATTAAAAGCCTATAAGGTTTTTAAAGATCAAGATGAGGAAAGCGCCAATAAAAAAGACCCATCTTGCTGCTCTTAATTTACTATAATTTACAAAGTACAGACGTTGTAAAAGGAGAAAAGTAAATGACGTCCATGTCTCTAGAATGGGTGTTAGGGCTGGCCTTGATGGCCGGCTTATCTATCCCGGCGGGGGCGCTGGTTTCCTCAAACGTTCTCCTGAATAATATATGCCGTCGCATGGAGTTGGACAGTTTCGTGTCCTATTTCGGTGGTGGTGCATTGCTGGCTGCCATTGCACTTGTTCTTATTCCACGTAGCATCGGGAATGGGTCAGTGCTTTCTGTGGTCATTTCTTTCGGAGCGGGAGCACTTCTGTTCTGGCAATTCAGCGCTTGGACGAAACGCACCCAGAATACGGCATCACAATTCATGGCCATGCTGCTGGACTTTTTCCCGGAGGCAATGCTACTAGGCGCATTGGCGAAAAACGATTCCAATATGGTGTATCTTCTTGCGGGTTTGATAGCGCTCCAGAATATGCCTGAAGGATTTGCCGCTTATAATGAACTGACGAAAAGTAAACAAACGAGAAGCCGTTTACTAATTATTTTTCTTACTGTTCCTTTGGTTGGGCCTCTGGCTGCGTGGCTAGGGTTCGAGTGGTTCTCTTCGAGCGAGTACAACCCCGCGATGATCCTCCTGTTTTTTAGTGGTGGTATTCTTTATCTAATATTCGAGGATATTGCACCCAGTGCACACAGAGAGCACAAAAGTTTTCTTTCCTTGGGGGCCATATGTGGTTTTTTGCTAGGTCTGGTGGGCACAATGTTGATCCATTGAATTTGGGTTTCCTTCTAATCACCAGAAGAGACCTTTTTTAGAATTTCATCTTCAAGTTTTTTTACTTTTTCCTGATCTATATTCGTCTTTTGTTTGAATAGTTTTTTTACTCCACTTCTTAAGAACTTTAATTGCTTATTATAATTTGAGCAATGTTTGCACATTAATAAATGCATTCGGAGTTCCGTTCTCCTCATAATACTCAAATCTTCTTCTGAAGCAAGTATGTGAGCTATTTCTTTGCACGAGAGCATTTGTTACACCTTTATCTTAGTTTCGACGCACTCTCGAAGGCGGTTTTTTGCCCTATAAAGGAGTACTCCCAGATTAGTGGTGGTAACGTCAAGAATCTTACAAATATC
>PCTW01000007.1:3215-12979 GCA_002786715.1 Bdellovibrio sp. CG22_combo_CG10-13_8_21_14_all_39_27 | reverse complement strand
CCAAAATATCTGCAAGGCATATAGTCGCCCTTGCTACATCTTCTCAGAACATTACGAGAACTCGATCTCACTTAATCCGATCCTTGAGGGAAGCATTAACCAAGTTGTTGATCGAATCATGCGCTCTTTTGACTGGTCTGAGCCTTACTATCGTGATGCTTCAAGACGAAGCTTAACACAGGCCCTTAAAAGGCTTGAAAAAGAGAAGAAGGCATTTACATTACAGGCAGCATTCGATGAATTAGTGCAAATGGAGAGCAAAGAGAACATCGGTTTAATTGCTAAAATTGAAGCGATTCTAGTCTCTGACTTTGGAAAGATTCTCAATGCTGAACAAGACGGGCTAACTCTTTCAAAGATTCGTGAAGAAAGGGCTTGCTTATATATTGGCCTTTCTACTCAAGGCTATGGTGAGACTGCAACTGCCGTTGGAAAACTCTTTTTGGGCGAGCTACTGCATAATTCATATAAGACGCTTAGCAATCCAGTTGACCCAGAAGCAGGACTTAAAAATCCCATCAGTATCTTTTTTGATGAGTTTGGCTCCCTAGTAACACCTGAGTTTATTGAACTTCAAAATAAGTGCCGTGGTGCTGGAATGGAGCTAACCCTAGCGGTTCAGACATCAGCCGATATTGATCGAGTTAATCCAGAGCTAACAAGACAGGTGATCGAGAACGCTGGAAATTTGTTCATTCTAAAGCAGCGATTAACTGACTCAGCCCAATACTTTGCAGAATCCATTGGGACAGTTTTGAGCAAGAAGCAAACCTATCGAGTTGAAAATGGCGAACAACAATCAACAGGAAGTGAACGTGAGGTTCATGAACTCTTAGTTCACTCAGATATCATTAAGAATCTTGGAATTGGCCAATGCATTCTATTAAGGCAAGGCCCTTCGAAATTGAATCTGGTGAATGTTCGCAACAGAAAACTTGATACAGCGGTTAATCATACTCGCAAGCAAACTGTAAAAGTTGAGCAGCCGCTTTAAAGAAAAGGAATCCCTATGGCGCAAATAAATCATTTGAACACCATTCACCTAAATTACTTAAACCCACTTTTAAAGTGGAGGGTAATGAATTTAGAAAGCTTAAGACAGGAGTGTACCAATGTTCCTAACTACTTTAATTTTTGCAAGATCATCCGCTCACTTGAGAAGGCCAAGATTCTTGAGGGCTATAGACATCCATTTAATCGCAAAAAATACGTCTATCTTAGCTCGTTCGGAGAGGACCAGCTCTCGCTTACAGAGAATCCATCAAGCGTTTCAAAGGAAACGTTGATCCACGACATAAAAGTTTCTGAAATTGGAAAAAGCTTTGTTGATCTCGGATGGATGAACAACATTCAATTGGAGCATGAACTCCATAATAAAAGAAATTTTCGAGTAACTTACAAGATCATCCCAGACGCTCTACTTGAAGGGATAAAGAAAGGTGTCAGCTACAAAGTCGCACTTGAAGTCGAATTGTCTCGTAAGAGTAATCCAAGAATTTTAGAAAAGGCCCGTCAGTATGCTGCGAGCAACTACTATAACTATGTCATGTATATTTTCTCCAAACGCAACTACATGGAAAAATACATCGAGATTATTAAAAGTGGTGTCAATGCAGAGGACTTCAATCGTTTCATGTTCTTTATCGACGAAACGATGAGCGCCAATCCGACTGATTTGAGCGAGATGGAGGGATACTTCAAAGACAAAAGGGTCAAGTTAAGTGAGGTATTTGGGCCAGTTAAGTAAGAGTTCAATGTGCGTTCAACGAGAGTTAATTGCTTAACAATAAGGTTTTTCGCTTGCCCGCTAAACTCTCGTAATAACAAAGGAAACGCGCGCTATCGAATGTGACCTCCCTCTCTCTACAAGTATTCGAGAAGGAGGTCACATTCTACGCGCGAAAGAATTGAGAAATTGAAAAGCGGGCAAGCGATTAAGGAGATGAAGATGGAAAATAATATTGAGGAAGTAGGAAAGAAAAGAAGAGGAAGACACAAAAATCAGAAGAAGGAGTTTGTCATTAAAGAAGAGCAAACAAAGTTTTTCGTTGATCTTAGTCATGACAAAGAAAGTCTTGATCTGATTTTTGGCCTTCTAAGGAAATGCAATGAAAAGGATTTCGGAAAGGAAATCCTTTTTAAAGACCTATGCCTTTATGCCGTTAGCAAGCTAACGGATAAAGACCTTGAGAAAATTCAAGAAGGAAGTCTTTCCGAAATGGAAAAGGTGCAAAGGGCGCTGGATGAACACAACAAGAAGACATGTGCAAATCTTAGCCTCGGCGAATTTTTGGTGAAGAAGCTTGGAATTAATTAACCACAAGGAGGACGTAATTGAACCATTCTAACGAAATTACTATTTACGGAAGATTAGGCCGCGACCCGGAACTACTATACACCAAAAAACAAGAAGCCCTTTGCACATTCTCAGTCGCGGAGAAAATCGAAGGTCAAGAGAGGCCCAATTGGCACAACATCGTTGTTTGGGGAAAGGAGGCAGAACACTGGGCAGCCAACCTTAAAAAAGGTGTTTCTGTTTTTGTGCGAGGCCGCAAAAAGGAGTGGTCATTTACGAATGATAAAGGCGTAAAAAAGCAGTACCAAGAAGTCAAGGGCGATGCCATTGGATTTACGGGCCTTTAGGAATAATGGCCACAACCAAGGAGTTTCTATTGGAAAAAAATCAGAATTACAAAGAGAGTATGGAGTGTTACAGTAGTATTGCCGGTTCGAGAGGGCCGGCACTGCTCTTTGAAAACTTAATATGGTTATCTACAGAGGAAGCCGCTCGTTTACTTCGGAGGTCGTCCCATGCTTTGAGGCAACTTGTTTATAAAGGCAAGATTCGTCCTCGAAAATTTGGTGGCAGACTTTACTTCAAACGAAGTGAACTCGATGAATTGATTGAAACATCTTTTTATTAAGGAGGTTTCAATGGCAATTAGCGAGTATCAAAAAAACGGGAAAACTTTTTACAAAGTTTATGTCCAATGTCGAGGTAAGAAGCACAAGCAAATACGCTTGCAAAAACTTATTAAGGACATTGAATCTTTGGCAACCGCTAGACGAGAAGAGAGACAATGGCTCCAAGAGCTTGCCCGTCAGGTTGAAAAACTTGAAGGCAAAGGACTTAGCTGGTCTGAAGTTTTATATCGGTGGGAGGCAAGTGCTCTATCTGGGCATCTCGGTAAGAAGTTAAATCGACTTACTGTGAAAGATCACATGAATAGGATGAAGCGATACACTCATCCTTGGCTTGATCTAAAAGCATCCGATCTTAATAAAGCTGATGGACGAAGAGTTCTTGCCTACGCGGAATCTCTTGGGGCCAAGAAAAGTTTACTGAACTCAATTAAGTCTTCTATCAACCTCGTTTACAACTGGGGCATTGAAGAAGGCTTAATCACTGGAAGTAATCTTTCTGGCAAAAGCCCAGTTTTTGGACTTGGCCTTGATAAAAAAGAAGAAAAACTGAAACCGATTCTCACGCTAGATGAGGTCAGAAAATTTCTCTTAGAGGCCAAGCTGCAAAGGCACCCTTGGTATCCAATTTGGGCCTTCGCTATTTTGACTGGAATGAGGTCTGGTGAACTTCAGGCGCTTGAATGGGGAGACGTTGACGAGAAGAATGGAATCATTCGCGTGTCGAAATCTTTTAACAAAAGAATCAACGCAACCAAATGTCCTAAGAACGGAACTTGGAGAAACGTCGATGTAAGCTCCCAGCTTCAAGAGGTCATTTCAGAATTGAAACGAGAACGCATCAATCAGCAGTTTGTTCTTCCCCAGTTCCCTGAATGGAAATATGGTGAAGGTGGCAAAGTGCTTAGGATGTTTCTTGAGCGAATTGGCATCCAAAAGGATGTTGTTTTTCACACTCTCAGGGCCTGCTTCGCCACCCACTTGCTTTCAACTGGTGTTGAACCATTGAAGGTTATGAGAATGGGAGGATGGAGCGATCTTAAGACATTTCAGATTTATCTCAGAATGTCGGGAGTGGATGTAAAAGGCGTGGCCGAGGGCCTAGATGTTTTGCCAGATAGGTGCGTAACTGATAATGTAGTACCGCTATTTCGATAGGTATTTGAGGGTTTTGGGTAATTTTCAAACCCTTCTAATATCCAACACTTGGGAGTCCATTTCCTGTGTTACCATGTGAGACAGGAAATAGGAGGAAGTATGAATAAGACACGCAGAAGTTTGGAAGAAATTTACAAGGACATGGATGCTATTAATAAGAGCAAGCCTACAGACAAACAAATTGATGAATTAGCTGTCGTTATCAGAAAGATTAATGAAGAAAATGAAGGGCAAGACTCTTCTGATTCTGATCGTAAAATTGCTCGATCTGATTCTGATAATTTTGCGATGGAGTAAGATGACCACAAATAGGATTGGTTTCAGGCAGTTTAAAAATAAATTGGTGAAGTCGGAAGAAGTAAGCATAGTTGTTGACTCAAATATCTTGATTGCATACTACGACGAGATTCATTCTTCACACGAATTGGTCAGAAATTTTCTTAAAGAAATCGATTCAATTACGAAGATCAATTTCTTTACAACGGTCACGACTAAGGCAGAGTTTCTTGATTATCAAAGAAGGCGTTTTTTATCAGAAGGTTTGCTTGATCTAGTGGATGAGTACAACGCTCGCATTCCAATTTCTACTGTTGCACGTTTTGCAATTAACACAGTTAAAGGCCGTCGTAATGACCGTCAAAAGAAAGAAGATCAAAAGTCGAATAAAAATCCAGAGCACGAGTTTGACTCACGGGTAGCTTACTTCACTGACAGTGAGATTAAGGAAGTTAAAAAGGCCTTTAGGGCCAGAGATATTGAAGACGAAACTGGCTGGCTCAAAGTTTGCGAAACATTTCTAAGAGATCGTCTTGTCAAGCAAGAGGCTCACATAGATGAGTTTTGTGAGTACCTTTCTCCGCATAAGGAAGATCAAAAAGCACTTTTTGTTGATCGTCACGTTGACTGGAAGAAAGCAACTTCAATTTCTACGACATCAGGAATGAGTTATTCTGACTCACTGATTTTAAACATGCTACTGCATACGAAAATCGACTATATCATGACTCTTGATTACGACATGGTTTATGCAGCAGCGGTATCAGCGCAGGATAAATGGGTGATTCTTCCTGATGATCGAATTAAAGGGTTCAAGGCAACTTTGAAGGGCATTCAGTAACAAAAGTCTCTCTAGGTCTCTGTAGTTAGCTAATATTGGCTAAACATTTTATTAAATCACTGAAAACTATAAGGGGTGGTGAAATCCACCATTTTTCGGGATTAAAAAAGCAAAATTTAGAATACTACTTGTTAAGACATTGATATTAAAAACTTAATGGATTCAAGTAGTTACTTCCAATTCTTCAGTCTAAAATTTCACAACATTTCTAAGAATTTCTCCCATTGGCTACTTGTGGCTACTTTCATGGCTACCTGATTAGCAGGCACTTTTTCCGAATTCAAATTAGCACTTTCTAAGTCGCAATCCGTTTAAATCATTAACAATTTTTGTCGGCGTTACGCTGGCAGAAGTTGCTAATTTTCAGCCAGCGACGTGCTGGCACGAATTAGCAACATTTAACAAATGGAGGCTTTATGGAAGCACAAAATTTAAGAAGATCACAAAAGAAAGTGATTACCAAAGAAGTAACTGCTCTCAAGAAAATGAGAGAAATGAGAGGACTAAGCCGTAAAAACGCGGCCCCTCTCGTTGGCGTAACTTTTAAGCTCATTGAACAACTTGAAAATGGCAGAGTCGAATTAACAAAGCAGAAGATTGCACAATACTGTCTAGCTTATGGCTTCACCCAAAATCAGTATCGTGACATTTGTGAAGGGAAAATTGGCAAAGTTCAAAAAGAAATCTGTAAAGTTCGCACTAAGGTTATTGAACAAAATGATCTTAGAAGAAGTTACAAAAAAATTATCACTAAGGAGGCAAAGGTTCTTCAGGTTTTGAGAAGGTTAAAAAACTTAACTCAATATGATGCAAGCCTTCTTTGTGATTATAGTAGAACAGCTATTGGTCACATTGAAAATGGCCGTATTGAGATACCAAATAGTCGTATAAAGCACATTGTAGAATCTTATGGATTCTCAATGGATGACTTCAATCATCACATGAAATCAGAAAAATTTGTCACTGATATTCAAGACGATTGCATCAAAATTATCAAAGGACTTGGTGAAGAAAAGCTCAAGGCTGTTTACCCCTTATTATCAACATTTAAGAACTAAAATAAATTTAAGGAGAACAGACATGAAAACAAATACAAACAATTCAAAAAAGAAAAACGATGAGTACACTTCCATTAGAGTTAAGAACAATACCAAAGAAAATGTTAATAAATTCTTAGAAAAGATTAACAAAACTGAAGACTGTGGAAAAATTACTTTCGATGCTTTTATCAGCCATTTTTTGGAAAATGTAACTCAAGAAGATATTGAGAATCTTCAAAAAGGGGCCATCACTTGGGCACATGAAGATAAGAGACTAAAACGCCTTTGGGAAAAAAAGAAAGGCAAAGTCTCAGAAAATAAATGGAAAGAAATGCTCTATGTTGGTCAGCTTGCCGAGTTCATTGCTGAAAACTCTAGGCTTCAGATTGCCTCAAATGGCTAGTTCTAACGTAACAATCAATCAGGGGGAAATGTCACAATTTCCCCCTGATATTAAGGACTTAATTATATATCTTGACAAACTACGCCAAATGACGTAGTTTAACAAAAGGAATTAGGATGATTGAAAAGAAAGTTATTTATTATGCAGCAGAGAACGGAAGCTCACCTTTTAAGGACTGGCTAAAGAGGCTCGATAATTTAAGCCGAGCAATTGTTGTTCGCTTTATTCAGAGAGTCGCAACTGGTGGAGCTAAAAAATCCGTCAAGGCCTTAAAAGATGGAATTTTTGAAATAAAAATTACTCACGGCCCAGGTTACAGAGTTTACTTTGCTGAAGATGGTGACGAGATCATTGTACTTTTAATTGGTGGAGATAAAAAAACTCAAGGCTGTGATATTGAAAAAGCAAAAGAATATTGGAGGAATTATGGCAAATAGACATAAAGACTTTAACGAATTAGTAGCTCAAGAGTTTGAAGATTTAGGTTTTGCACAAGCCTATATTGCTAATCTCATTAATAATGAAGGGCTTTCTCTTGAGGAAGCACTGAGAGAGTCCATTAAATCAATGGGACTTCAGGCCTTTGCTGAAAAAGCAGAAATATCTATTTCCTATGTTTCAGACTTTGTTAATAATCGTCGTAAATGGAGTACCGATAATTTAGTTAAATATATTGAACAGGTGTTTGGTTTAAAAGTTAAAATGAGTGTTGAATCTCCTAAAGGTGAAGTGGCATAATGAATTGCCACTTTGTCACTCGATCTTTGACTAAGCCGTGGGAAGGTAAAGATCGCAAGCTACATTATTACGATTTTAAATCAGACAAAATTCTTGAAGACCCCTCAAAGACTTTATTTGCCGAAAAAGATTTGATTGAGGAAAAATATGAAGATTCACTTAGCAAGCTAATCGAGAGGCCAATAGGCATTTTCAAACAACAAATAATAGATGGAAAACAAAAGGATATAGATAATTGGAATGTTTTTAGAGCATTATTTCTTTACTTTTTTGCTCAAACAGCAAGATTTTCAAAATTCTTATCTGAAGATTCAGAGAAGCCTGAAAATACATTAGAAGAATTACTATCTATGGAAGAAGCTGCCTTGAATACAATCGTATCAAAATATATGGAAAGATATTCTGTTGCAACGATTGGTATACAAGAAGATCATGCGATGCTCTTTCCTGAAACTGGCTTTTTTACCTTTCCGCTAATGGACTCAGGTTGTGTCACTGGATGGACATTTTCTTATGCCGTCCCACTATTTCCAAATTTTGGATTAGCTTTAGTTCCTAAGACTTTAGAGAAATCATACGAAGATCAAATAAAAAAACAGTTAATGATGTATTCAGTTGGAATTAACGAGGATAATTGTAATCGCGTCGTAATTCCCGCAAATCTGCTAGAGGTAAATGATAACGCTACAATCATAGAAGGCATTAAATACTATCGAAATATTGCGATTAATGCTGCTCAGAATGTGCATAAATTAAGATCACTGGTAGTTGAAATGTACGAGAAAGTTGGATTAAAAGTTGGGCCAGCTTAAAGAGTACAGGGGGATGACACATGGAAAATCAAAGCGTAATTAAAAAAGAAAATTTATGTCCTTATCACAAAGATAGTGAGGGCAATGTGAAAGGTTATTCAGCACATCTTTCAGATATTGAAATCGTAAAAGAAAATCGTGAGTTGTATAATAAATACTCTTTTGAGATAAGACACTTGATTCGTTCTGAATCAAATCTAAGAGATTCCTTTAGTTATTTTCATCAATTATTAACTTATTTTGATGAAAAAATGGAATGTTTTTTTGATCGTGAAAGAGATTTTGAGATCAAGGCTCTACATACTTGTGGAATAATGTCTTATCGAGCTTGTTTTGTAAAAGGTGAAAAAGGAAAATTCCCTTTAGAGTTTCTTCATAAACAATTTGAAGACAATACTACCCACAAAAGTCTCAAACTTTATGGTGATAAGCTTTATGGCCATCTTGATAAGAATATTGAGTTAAGAGAAGACCATATTCAGATACAACTTACTATTTGTGAGGACTACTTAGAGCCTACTTCAGTCAAATCTTCTGGCACTTTTGTTACCGTGGAAAGCTATGCCCAAGTCACTAGCTGGATTGAACATAATAAATTCACACAAGATTTAGTCAAAAAAGAGCAGAAAAGACTCAATGGAGAAATGAAAAAAATTATTGGAATTATAAAAATTAAGAAATAATCATTATGCGATTGATTATCCTCAGAAGCTGAGAGGAGCCTAACAGGCCTCCTCTAGGATATCAAGGTTCTCTTCTATGTATAATTCTACATCGTGAATCCAGTAATAAGATGAACCATTATTAAATGTGATTAACTGTCCATCTTCAGCTAGGCCATCAATGTATTCACCTTTAGCTATATCCCAGCCAATTGGGTCTTGATCTTTCATGACTTGAACTGTTGATAGCCTCATAAATCCCACTTGGGTTGTTTCTTCGTAGCAATCTTCAATCATTTGTTCAAAAACTTCTTCTGAATCGACAAAATTAAGATTTTCTTCAATTAGCTCTTTGACTATCCAATCGACTCCGTATTCGCATCCTGAATCTGGAAGTAATCTCATAAGATCGTCGCTGTGACAGGATTTGCATGTTCCAGTTGGTGCTTCTTTATAGCAACTGTAACAAAATGCCATTGATTTGCTGTACGCAATTGATTCTAGTTTTGAGTTAATTTCGTTTAAATCCATTTTCGACTCCTTTTAAAATTGTTTTCATTTGATGGAAGCCGAAGTAACGAAGTCGAGCGCATTTCAAGAATAAAATTGGGGGAAACCTTTAGGGGGAACCGATTTAATTCTTGAAATGCTAGGGAGCGAAAGTGAATGATGTAGCGTACATAATGTAAATAATTATTAAAAAGCTTTATCTGGATATAGAATGTATCTAAATAAAAAGATAAGGAAACAAATGACTTTTTTACAGAAAACAAATAAACTAATTCTATGGATGAGATAACAACAGATGAAATTAAGCAGCTTATAGATAAAATTTCAGAGGATGACTGGACTAATTTTTCAAAGCAATTATACAAATATGAAACTCGTCTACCATCGAAGAAGTGTGTTAAA
>PCTW01000007.1:0-3198 GCA_002786715.1 Bdellovibrio sp. CG22_combo_CG10-13_8_21_14_all_39_27 | reverse complement strand
AAAAATATATTGATTTATTTCAACCTTCACAATTCAAGAAAGACAGTATGTCTATTTATATTGGATTTGTAGAAAATTTAATTCAACACTTTGATTATTTTGGTATTGAAGAAAATAGCAAAAAACTATTTGTTTCAATATTAGATTACGCAAAATGCTATAAGATTTATAATCAAGAAGTTTCCTCTCTCGAAAAAGAAATTATTAAAAACAAAACTTGGTTAATTGGAACTGGATATACTTTAATTGAAGAATATTTTTTAAAAACAAGAGATTTAAAATCAACAAAAATGACCAAAGAAAACATGGCAACTGGTTTATCCTTTCTCATCAATATCTCTGGTAATGTAATATCAATCGAAGATAACGAATTTCAAATAGACAGGAAAAAGTGTAAAGAAGTTGAAAATATTTTAATCAACTGTGTGAAGCTATCTGACTTTAGGGAAATTGAACCTTCTATTTTTAGACTTGGGTATTTTTTTAAAAAATGTAATGACAAGAAATATATATGGGAGCCACCTTCCGAAATATATGAAAAATCATTACGCTCTGGTTATATGAAAAATACCATGAATATTATGAATACTGTGCATTCAAATGATGATAAAACACAATCTCTTTATAAAATGGCTGAATATTTCTATGAAAATTTTCCTGATGTTATTTTTCATGTCATTGAAGATAATAAATTCAAAAGACTTTGCATGGGTTTTAGAATGGAAGAGAAAAATGTAAAGGAATTACTAGAGGGGTTTGCTGAGACTCTTCAAATTGGTAAGAACACTATATTTTTAGAAGAGAAAAATGAAATCGACCATTTGTGTAAAGATTTATTCGTTTCTGATACAGAATTATTAGAATTAAAAATAACTGACAAATTATCATTATTTGAATTTCTAGAAATACACAGAATAAATACCTTTTTTTCTTTAGTTAGAGAAATGAATTTACTTGATTTACATAAAAATGATAATGGGGTTTACGAAAATTCGATAATCGGTGTTTCTCCATTAGACTTTCAAGAGCAGCTTAATGAATGGATGGGTATTCCAAGAACGAAAACACAAGAGTATTTTAAAATTTATTCTTGGTCGTACAGTGCAGCAGAAATCACTAAAGATATTCAATATCACCCAATAATATTATTAAAAGATAAGAGAGTTCTCTATCCTTTTTCTCTAATATCAAAATCAAATATTTTTAGAAATACTCTTGTTTCCCAGCGAATTAGACCGAACGATGATGGGCAAATTGATCGTATGAGTATTTATTTACGAGAATTCTTTTTAAAGATTTCAACTTACTCAGAATCAGATATTTCATTCTCATTTTTAAACTTGAAAGGACAAGTTGATTACGCTGTTCTGATCGATGATACTATATTTATTTTTGAGTGTAAGAATTCATTATTTCCTACAAATAATTTTGAAAGAAGGACGCTTGATGATTATTTAAGGAAGGCAGCCAAACAGTTATCAATTCAAATTGATTTGTTACAAAATCCTGACTATGTAAGATATTTATTTAAAAAGCTAAATTGGCCAATACCCCAAAATTTAAAAGTAAAAACATGCATAGCTTTAGGTACTAGGTTATTTACAGGAAGCGATTATGAATCTCACCCTGTTAGATACATACATGAGATCACCCAATATATTGACTCCGGAAAAGCTAGCGTAAATGTGTTGTTTAAGAAGGAAGAAAGAAAGATCACTAAAAAATACTGGAAAAATGATAATTTTGAAAAATGTGACCTTGTTGATTTCCTATCTTCCAAGTGTAAATTCTATACAGATCATTTTGACTCACAATATCCTTCAGAACAAAAAATACATATTGGTGATGTTACAATTCATTATAATGACTATCCTCTTAAAACTTTAGATTATTCTGAACTTTTGAGTAAGGGCTAGTATGAACAAGCTTAAACTTTTGGGGTATTGGATAGTAGAAAGATGCAAAAAAGAAAAGTTGTTTTGATGAAATTCCGAGACTTTTTCTTTTGATAAATTTAACTTCAGGTAGGGATAAAAGTTTGTTAATCTGTGATTCAAGCACGAGCTGTTCTCCTTTGTTAATTTTGTTTGTGCAAAACAATTTTATCAGATTAGAATGCTCTCTGTTTTCTTGATTAAATTTGTATTTATTCAGTGCTTGCCACTGCATACAGAGAATAGCCGTTTCTTTACTAAATTTTGAATAATTGTTTTTTCCATTTTAATCTCCAATTAAAATAATTATTAAATTTAAAGGCTAAAGGCCCATGTTAAACATGGGCACTTAAGGTATAAGGTTTTCTGTTACGGATTTTGTCACTGCCGTATTTTGATCTGATTTCATCAATTGAAGATGAACCTCTGAAGAATCTTTTCTTTTGATTTTCTGGGCGGAAATACCACATATTTTTATTTTTACTCCAAAGGAATTTTGCTTTCTTAAGTATTTCTTTGTTTGGTTTTGTATCTCCTGAAACCCAAACCCATGCGCCACAAACTTCAATGCTAAGGCTTTGAAGGTTAATAACTTCGTTTAGTGCATTGTTCAGAGCTTCACCGTAGTTGCTACGCACTTGAGTAGAGTCAATGTTAAGAGGGAACTTTTCGTTAGAAAGAGTTTCAAATGCTTGGTTTACAGCTTGCATTGTTTCTAATCCAGCAGGATTGATGTCTGGATGGTATGCTTTACAAGCTTTGCGGTAAGCCTTTTTTACTATTTCAAAACTAATTTCGTCTTGAGTAATTGATAAAATGTTTAAAGCGTCGATTGTTCTCATAATTTTTCCTTTTGTTGAAGTTTAAAGGGCTTTTTTTTCTTACCCCTTTCACACAAAGCTGAAGGGGTAGAAAAAAAGCTCAAATGAATGAGAATGGAAAAACTAGGCTGTCCCTTTGGGGCTTTAGGAGTGACAAAAATCTTATTTTTGGCATGACTAAAGCGGACAGCCGATCAAGCTTTGTAGTGGGAATGAATAAAAACGGAAACAGAAGGAATTTGAGACAATAGCGTGATTTTTAGTAATCAGAGAATAGAAAAATTAAAAAAACCAATGCATATAAATCATCGTGGTGGTTAGTAAATTAAAAAATATAAAGGAATATTCGTTAACTTAAATAAAATTATCCTCTTAAGCCTCCAACATAATCACGAATTGTTTTATTTTGAGAGTGTTCAAATACGTCTGAACAAGTTCCAGAT
>PCTW01000088.1 GCA_002786715.1 Bdellovibrio sp. CG22_combo_CG10-13_8_21_14_all_39_27 | reverse complement strand
TTATTAGAACGTCAAGAGATGATAGCGCCTATCAATGTTTCAAAAGAAAGACGAGCTAACTTTAAGGCAGCATGTGACCTTGAGGGCTTTAAAAAAATTTCCATCGTCCTAGAGGATTTGATCGGTCAGCTTAACGAAACTTATTTTAAAGCAAGCGGCAAACTCAAAATTGAAGTCGAGGGCTTTAATGATAGGGCCGTGTCTTCTATCAGTTGTGAGGTCACAACGTGGCAAACTTTTAAAGAAGTTTGCAACAAAAATCATCTAAAAATTGCTGATGTGATCGAAGCTGTCATGGGGGATTATGTCACGCAAATCGAAAAAACTCGCAAAATCAAAATAATCAATGGTAAAGTAAAAAAGTAACAATCTACTCCTTGGATTGGATAAGAAAGAGGAATGAGTTTAAGTATTCATTCCTCTTTCTATATCGGTTGAGATAGTGAGGGGAGGAGGAGATTGTAGTTAGGAGTTACAAATTAGAGATAGAATCGTTCAATACAAGAATAAAAAGGAAAAAGCACTACAAGTACATATAGTCAGGATTTAAGGGCCTTGCGTACCGGCCAGAAAGCTGAACAATTTTGAATATTTAATGTACCTCATTGGAAAAGAGTGCTCCACGGTCTTCGAGTTTAATCTTGGAGGTAAATTGTGCATCAGTCTTATTTCCCAACTCTAACACTTTTCCTAATCTTGAAGTGAAAGCAATACTTTGTTTTTGCTTCAGTTCATCAAGAAGAATGTAATAGATTCTTGGCCTTTCATTCTTATATTTACTTTCCTCCACTCTCTGTATGGCATTTTGAACATGAATATTTTTGCACACATAAAAAATGGCAACTAAATCAGGTCTGCTGTAAATTTGATATAGATGATCTTCGTAGCGTTTTATACTCTTTGCATTTGATTCATATTCAAGAGGAAGCCAAAACTCGTCATTATCCAATTGAATTTTGATACAGGCATCACTCCTTAACTTAATTGCTGCTTCTACTTGGAATGCCTTTGAGTAGGCATTCCAAGTATTCAGTTCATTCTCAGAAATATAACACTTAACTTTTTGCAAAGAACAAAGTGCCGAGCAAATATCAATCAGTTCAATATCGTGATCGACTGATTTGCTACTCACTTCAACCATTTGTTCATCACCATTGGCCATAAACTCCTTGAACGCCTTTGTTGTAATACCTCTGGCTTTTTTGTTCGCATGGAATTTAGTAAATTTACCATGCAAATAATCAAAGCGTTCAAGTTTCTTTAAGCGCCAATATATTGTATCTGTGCGTAAATGTTGCAAAATGTCTCTAGCAATTTGATCGACTAGTGCACCCCTGAAAAAGTGAAGGTAGCGAAATAGCTTCAGGTCGGAGTTAGAAATTTCAATTCGACTCTTTCGTTTTCTTTTCATTCTGTCCATCCTGTAATTTATTATCAAAATTAGTTCTCGCCTTATTTCCCTTCTCCTGAACATCATCTCCAATTAAAGAAGATTTCTTATTGGGATGATTTTCTTCAACCTTCTCCTTGATCCTCTGACAAAGGGACTTGATTTGTTTTTCATCAATATAAGGAGCTTGAACGACAATTTTTTTACTTCCGACACGCCAAACACCTCGGCCTGGAATATCAGGAAGGTCAGAAGCATCTTTCGATTGAAGTAAGGCATTGCTTCCATGAAAGGAATTGGCACGAAACGCCATACGACCAGTAATGTTTTCAGTTACCGTTGTAGGAATTATATTCTTTTCGACTTTTTGTGTTGCTAGTATCAAGTGAATTGCAGCAGCTCGGGACAATTTTGAAATATCATCAGCAAGCTGTCTTGCCTGCATTACGTCTTTATAATCAACATCATCTCGACTTCTATTCATGTAAAGAACACTGGCCTCATCGACTGCTACAACGATACGGGGAACTTCATCTTTTTCTGGTACGATGATTTTTTTGCCATCAGTTCGTGCTTCCAAAATATCAAATCGTCTATCCATTTCTGCTTTAATTTGAGTAAGTAAAGTGACAGCTTCCTTGATATTTTTGACGATCTTCACATTAGGGGCCTCTTTAAAGTCAACTGCTTCAAGCCCTCGTTTAAGGTCAATAATGTAGAGCTGCAAATGGCGATAATTAGTCGAGTTAAGAAGTGAATAGAGTACAGATTTAAAGAAAATACTTTTCCCTGTATTGGTTGCACCAGCAATCA
>PCTW01000030.1:10203-11787 GCA_002786715.1 Bdellovibrio sp. CG22_combo_CG10-13_8_21_14_all_39_27 | reverse complement strand
TCTTGGAATTGGTTTAGAAATGTGGTTGCTGATACGAGAACACCAGATTTGAATTTATCTTCAAAAAGGGCATATTCAGTAAAATATTGTATTGCGCATGATATATTGAATTTTTCTTCCTCATCATAAATAGCAGCAGCATTCTTCTTTGATAAAATTGTTTTTAAATTCTCAATAACCTCATCAGAATCAGCTTTGAGCATGGTTTTATAACAATCTGTTAATGTGAAATACCCATAAACAGCAGCGCAATAGACGACAACATTTTTAGTTAAGTTAAAGGCCGAGTCTTCCCAGATCGGAGACTCTTTTGCCTTACCTGAAAAGTTTTTGGCAGCGGCCCTAATCATGCTTGTTACTTCTAAGTAATTTGATTCCTTAAGCGTATCTTCAATATAAACTGGATTAAATGTTTGCATTTACATCTCCTAAGTAAACGATCTTTTCTTCTAAATTATTTTGATAAAGTATATTTACAACTTCAGGAATAAAACTTCCCTTCGGATCGAGAACAAGCGCACTTGGTTTAGTATCAAATTGCCTAAAGATTTGTTTTACATAAGCAATGATCGTTCCTTGAGTTATACCTGTACCGATAGAGCCAGTTACAAGAATATTTCCATTCAAAGCTTTTTTAGGAATTTTCACCCATGTAGGTCTTTTAATTTTATCAATTTCATTTTTTTCTTCTCCAATGGAACCAAGAGTTAAGTGATTTTTCTTGGTTGAGATTCGAGGTAGTCGTGCGCCTACATTAAAAACACCAGAAACTTTCGAGAAAAGTGATAATAATGAGTAACTTGTTACTGTTGATAAAAGGCATAAAGAATAAGTAAAAATATCGAGTAGTCCGAGGTATAGCTCTTTATTAAATAGTAACTGAATTGATTTACTATTTAAGATAGCGTAGGTCTTAATTGTATCAATTAAAACAAATCCAATGATAATCGAAATTACTGATTTAAGGATAATTGAAGATTTTGGCTCTTTATCTTTTTTGATACTTCTCAGTCTACTACCTTGCTTTTTGTAGCCCAAAGCTCGATCTGCCACAAGTGAAACTACAAATATATTTGCAAGCAAAGAAGAGATAAGAATTAGTAAAAAGGTTTGATCTAATTCAACTGTTTTAATTATAGCTTCCCAGTTAACCATGATGGTCTCATAGTTTTTTAAGCATAAGAATGCTCCAAGCATAACTACTAATAAGATTAACGCTGTCCCAAGCGAAATATCATTTTTTTGCATCTTTCTTCCTTTTTAGTTCTTTAAATTCTAATAGAGTTGAGACAAGTTCCTTCGCAATCTCTACTATCTTAGTATTGGTTTTTTTCTCTTTCTCACTTACCAATTGAAAGGCCAAGGCGAGATCATTTGCTATTACATTATCCATTGTTAACTCCATGAAGTTTTGCAATCTTTGAACTAAAGCATCTGTCTTTAAGGTTGAATTCGATGTTTGCACACTGGCCTTCATGCATATTGATAATGAAATTGCCAAAGTTGATTTTCACACCAGTTTTCCTTTTGACTCGCTCTACGAGCCTTTCTATAGCTTCTTTAATTACTAGATCATCTTTAATA
>PCTW01000030.1:0-10169 GCA_002786715.1 Bdellovibrio sp. CG22_combo_CG10-13_8_21_14_all_39_27 | reverse complement strand
GGATACAAGTTCTTCGACGGACAAAGACCCATACCATTCACGAAAGAGTCTTTTTAAATTTTCTAAGTAATCCTTTGTCATTTTCATTTCCTCCTGTCTTAGGTTGTCGTTAGCAGTTCATTCCATGTCCGAGGTAGTAATACCGAAGCATCATTTCATTCTTATGATCCTCGATGGACTTATGGTTTATACTTGGTTCATTTGCGGAAAATAATTTTTTAAAAATTGCCTTGATTGTTTTCAATAACTTCATTTAGTGACCTCCTTAATTGCTCAGTCACTTATCTATAAAGCGAGAATGGTGCCAATAATGCCAAACGTGCCAACTTTATATCCCGTTGAAATAATTAAAGTTTTTTTAGTGAAATGTTTTGAAGTTAGAGTGAATATTACGAAACTTCGTAAGGCACCAAGAAAGTTCTTTATTATCAAGCGGTTACTAAAATATGAAATCTCGTATTTTTTTGGGTTTCGTAATCTCACTTTTAAGAAGGCGTATGATGATTAATTGAAAAACTTTAAATAGTATGAGAAAAACAATCGCCGAAAAGTTTATAAGGAGGAGGTGCAGTGGAACAAAGAATTTCTCTAATCACTCTAGGTGTTGATGACTTAGAAAGAGCAGCAAACTTTTATAATAGTATGGGGTTGAAACGCTACGAAGGAATCAAGGAAGGCGTGGCTTTTTATCAACTCAATGGAATTGTCTTGGGTCTTTACCCGAGAGAGGAATTGGCCAAAGATGCAGGAGTAGAATTCGCCCCCCCACAAACATCTGCTGTGGCGCTTGCTTACAATACCCGAAATGAAAATGAGGTAGATCAAGTACTTGAACTGGCTTTGAAATCTGGAGGAAAGATAGCAAAACCAGCGAGAAAGGCTTTCTGGGGTGGTCGCTCGGGGTATTTTTTGGATACAGAAGGGCATTTATGGGAAGTCGCTTATAATTCAACTTTTCCGATTGATTCTGAGGGTAACATCAGTCTTCCGAATGAGGTCTAAATATGAATAAAATAAAAGTGAGAAAGTAGAAAAACTTATGAAACTGTATAAACATCAATAGAGCTTTGAATTGATTTTGATATTACAGGGATATTATTTTTTCTGCAATCATCCAAGACGGAATCAATACTAGAAGTGACGAGAATTGAGTATCCCATCAGATTATTTTCTTTTATAAATCGAATTCCATCTGTTTTGTCATTTCTGAGATCATAGTCCCCAAGAAAAAGAAACTCTTTATTATTATCAAGTAAAGAACGTAATTCCTTTTTTGCCATGTCGGGGTGGTTAAAGTATTTATAGGTTACAGAATCATCACGCAACGTCTTGAATCTTTGTTTCCACGACTCATGCACTGATGGGTCGTCGTCTAAAACAATGACTGTGCTTTTTTCTGGTATTAGGATTTCGGCTGGAAACAATGGGTTTTCTTCAACTAATTCAAATTTTATCTTTACGATAGTTCCAGAATCCTCAGTCGTCTCGTATTTAATTCCAATATTCCATTTACTGAACTGCTCAAATGCATCGTAAACTCCAAGGCCAGTTCCATCTTCTTTTCCATAGGAAATACCTTTTTGACCAAGTTTTTCTAAGACATGCTTTGGCATTCCTTTACCATTGTCTTCTATTTCTAAAGTAACAAAATCATTATCGCTGTAAATCCGCGTCGAAATAGTTCCTTCATCTAAGATGGACTCTACAGAGTTTTTATATAGGTTCAGTAATATTCGCTCAAATCTCTTATAGTTTACCTTTATATAAGACTTATCCGCATCATCAGAAATGTCGTAGCTGAAATTTATTTTATTATTTGTTAATGAAAGGTCTGAAACCACTTGGGTAACTATCGAAAGCAAATGACAGCTCTCAAGACTTTCTTTGCGGAAAACTTTTTTAGGCCGCCCAATAATGCTATCAATGTCGTCATCATCAAGATTTGCGATCTTTGGTATATCTTGCATTGTAGATTTAACACGATCTAATGATGCCCTAAGTATTCTAACTTCGTCTTTATGTTCATTTATATTGTTTAAGGCAGAGTTTGCGATCATCAATGCACCTTGTATGTCATGTCGTACTTGAGATGCAATTTTAGCGGTTTGGGCATCGGCCAGAGCTTTCCTTGCCACCTTTTCAGATTTTTTTGCTTGTACAAAGAAATCTCTAAGCCATGTTTCAAATTTTACCAGCTCTTCAAAAGATCGGCCCTTTTTCTTGTTTGCAAACTTATTATCTTTTAGGCTTTCTTCAAGAGTAGTCATAAAAGCAAAAACTGGGCTGGCGATATTCTGTCCCATATTAAGTACACGAGTTTTAATATAGTAGGACAACATTAAAAAAATAGTCGTGATTAAACTTAAAATTATGAATGATCTTATCAAAGGGAGTTTATAAGCAACAAATAATGTTCCAGTATGTTCTCCGTGATAACTTATCTTGCTCCTTATTAAAGTATAAGGCCAAAAATCTTTGACATAAAATTTCCTTTCCCATAGAGAGCTTGGCTTTATGTTATTAATCCTATTTCCTTCACGAATTATGAGTTCATTACTAGAATCAAATATCCATACATGTTCAAAAACGTCAGTTTTAATCATGCTGTTAGCGAGTCTCGCCTGATAATATGTACCACCAATTTGGATTGACTGAGCTAGGTTCGTTTTTGCAACATTTAACACAGTATCCGCTACTGAGAAATGGTGATACACAGAATACACAATTGCTAAGATAAGCCCAATGAATAAACCAATCGCTCTAAACCTTAGAGCGAGTTTATTAGCTGTTTGCTGGGCATAATCTACAATAGATGTTTCATTCATAACTTTATCTTCTCAACGTATTCAAAAATTTCTTCATATATTCTATTGCCAATACCGGTAAAAGAAATATTTTTAAAATCCAGCACATTGGTCTTTAGGCTACAATTGTAACTCGCAAGTTGTGATTCAATAAATACAGATTTCTCTTGAGATAAATCTGTTCTATTAATAGATGCTATAAAATCTCTCATAAAAACTAGTGCAACTAACGCATGAAACGACTGTATCGCAGGCCTATTAGTCTTTCTTACTGCTGAATATATATTTCGTCCCAATTCTTGTGGGATAATTATTGAATCAGACGTTTGATAAAGCATTAAAGCTTGATGGCCAACTTCGTGAGCAATGTTAATCGCTAATTGTATTTCCATCGGGTGCTGTGAAGGTACACTCAAATATATGGCACCTAATGATTCATGATTACTGTTACCAGCTCCTTCTATGCGGACGCTACCTTTAATCGTATTCATTGGAACGATATTTGTAATTATTGATTTATAAACATCAACAACAAATGAACTACTACTCTCGAAGAATTCAATAGCTGAATTAAAAATGTCACCGTTACTAGAGCTAAACTCAAATTCCACGGTATTTTTCCCTTCAATTCTCTGATTGGCAGGGGGCGTATAAAAATCGGCTAAAGAAGATAAGTAATTATTATTTTTTATCAAAAGATTTTGTTTTTCTAGCAATATTTTGGGAAGCTTATCTCTTCCTTTGTCTAAACTCATGCAAGGAGTATAGTGAGAGAAGTTTGAGTTAAGCTCCTTATTTATCCGAGTCAGACAAAGATTTTCAAACCTCTCATTTAGAAGTGCAAGCTTTTCAACTCCTGTATTTCCAGTTAACCATTGGCTCATTGAACAGTAATCCTATCTAAATAAAAGGCTATTCCACCGTTTTGCTCACCAATACTTTTGATTTTGGTTTTATTAATTCCAATAGCAGACTTCCTTTCAAATAATGGAACGACATATCTATTTTCGTACATGTGCATTGAAAGAGCTTTTAGAGCAATTACCCTCTGATCTAAGGAGAGAGCAGACTCTGCTCTAATTAAAAGATCAAAGTATTTCGCATCATTTTCAGGGAAATGTTGTTTAAATGGACTTCTTATCAAAGAGAATAAAACAGTTGGATCAACAACGTCGGCCCCCATTGATAAAACTTTAAATAGTGAATCTTTGTCATCCGATGAAATAAATTTTTCATCAGAATTGAAAAACTTAATATTTAGGCCAGCGTTTTTGAATTGATATTCTAAATTTTCTAAATATCGACCCAATACTTTATTTCCAAAGAAACTATTGTAGGCAGGAATATTGTATGTTTTGGTTAGATCAAGTCCTTGAACTGATTTTAATAATCTCTTTGCTAATTCTACATCTTTTCCCTCATACTTTTCTATTCTTCCCCAAAAGTGTGAAGCCAAAAATTCCTTTGTGGGCTTATAAGCATTTACACCTTTGGTAAGACTATTTCGATCTATTAACAAATCAATTGCTTTTCTGAAATTTGAATTTTGAGCGAGCTTGTTCTTATAGTTAAAGTAAATGCTTGTGACACGAGCGGCATTTTTCGAGTGAAAAAGCTCAATATTATTGCTCTTAGTTGGACTTGTTAAAATAATGTCTGCATTACTCTTAATTCCGTTTGGGGATAGAATTACTTCTTTAGCAACGCTTGGCGTGTTTCCAATATACTTTAAATGAACATTGTTCTTGTCATCAACTTTTTCGACTTTATAGTTTCCGCATCCAACAGGATGCTTTTTCCAAGAATCGTAATCTGAGTTCATTTCTTCAATCGGTACTAGTGAAAAAGTCGTTCTTGCAATTGAGTGTAGAAAAGATGGATTGGGCCTTTTTAGTTTAACCTTTATCTTATTATCATTAATGATCTTTACACCTGAAACCATTCCACTTTTAAATTCTTTTTTATCTTTTAAAGTGTCGATCCCTTCAATGTTATTAAAGAACGATTTAAACCAAGTACCATTGGGCGTGAAGAAACCTCTCAGGATAGAAAATTCTAAGTCTTCTGAAGTTACTTTTCGGCCATTGTGAAATTTTAAGTCCTTTCTTAGAGTAAGCTCATAAGACTGGTCTTTATAATTCCACTTATACGATTCTAACAACCCCGGCTTGAGATCAAAGGAAGATTCAGTATAGATAAGTTGCCCCAAAACAGCAGATTGAATTGTCATCAAGCTTTGAACAGGACTTGATGGCAAAAATGGTTTTTTCCCATTATCACCAACAACGACGTTTAAAGCCGTAGATGCGTTTGTGCTAAAAATCGTACTTATCATTAGTAGTACCCCCAAAAGTAGTTGCATTTAATTCTCCTGTTAAGCAAATGAATGATCTCTAAAGAGTGCAATATCGTTGCCAATATTTGGGGAGACATTTCTTAAAAGTCCATCCATGATTTCATCTTCGCTTAATGATCTAAAGCTAGGCACTAATTCATCAGCTTTAAGAAGCTTCTGCTCAATGATATATCGAGAAAACTCAGGAATTAGAGAAACAGTGCTTTTATCAAGATCAACATTTGTTTCTCTGGATTTAATATACATTTGTAACTCTTCGGAAGTTAACTTGGTTAAGTCTATGTCGATTTTCTCTTTTTCATCGTCATAAACTAAGGCACCACGACCTACCAAGCTTCTGATTAAATTCTGTGTTCTGATGCTAACACCACTCTTTTCTTCTTTTTTCTCGTTATCTTTGTTTTGTTTTTCGTTCTCACAGTCATGCGCATAAGCACCTGAAGTAGCCGTTAAAGCAACAAGAAAATAAGCAAGTTTTTTATTCATACATCCTCCTAAACTTCATTACACCTTTAAAGTGATCCTCTGTTAGCTGAATTTATTTTTGTATCTAATCCAAACTTAAATCTTTTAGAAATATAAGTCGTATATGCAAGATTCAACATTTTTGCTGCATCTTTTTTGTTTCCCCTTGATAGTTTTAAGGCTTCTTCCAATAAGCCTTTTTGTCTTTCTTGGAATTCGTTTTCAAGCTCACTCCAAGATTGAATTCCATGCTTGTAACTATTTTCAGAATTATTGCATTCAATTTGTTGTTCAATAGCCTTGTCATTAATTGAAACTCCGTTTAATACATAGGCCCTTTTTAAAACTGCTTCAAGTTGTCTGACGTTTCCGGGCCAATTGTAGGACTTCATAATTCCTAGAGCATCTTCAGTCAGCTTTTTTGCCTGACCTGTTTCTTTGTTTTTTTCATCAACAATAAAACTTGCGATTGAAACAATGTCCTCTCTACGATTTTCAAGGGATGGGATTTCTATTGGTAAAATATTTAACCTGTAAAACAAATCCTCTCGGAATCTACCGTTATTAACTTCCTCTTTAAGATTTCTATTTGTTGCAGCCACAACTCTAAAATTGGCTTTCATAGAACGATTGCTTCCAACAGGAGTGACTTCTCTTTCTTGTAAAACCCTTAAAAGCTTTACTTGAAAATCTAAAGGCATTTCTCCAATTTCATCTAAAAATATAGTGCCACCATCCGCGGCTAAAAATTTTCCAGCTTTGGCATTTGTTGCCCCTGTGAATGATCCCTTTTCGTGTCCGAATAACTCACTTTCAAGAAGGTTTGCGGGGATAGCACCGCAGTTAACGGCAATGAATGGTTTTTTACTTCTATTGGAATTATTGTGGACAGCTCTTGCAATACGCTCTTTACCTGTTCCTGAAGCACCTTGTATAAGAACAGGTTCATTTGTTGTGGAAAAGGTATTTACTAGGTCTGCAACTCTGGCCAGTTCATTCGATCTTCCTTTTAGTGCTAAAATTGAACTAATTTTTTCTTCGTTTAGTTCTTTTAAGACTTCAGGATTTCCTTCAACGTATTTATCTTTAGCTACTTCACTTAGTAATGCCAAATTTTCAAGCGCATGACCTTTTGAGTAGAAATTATCAGCTCCGGCTTCCTGACACCTTTTTATCGTTTCGAGTGAATCGTCACCAGACAGAACGACCGTCAGGATACTCCCATTTATATTTTTTATTTCTTTAACAACTTTGTCACCACTTGACTCCTTCATTTGAAAGTCAACTATGGCCATCTTGTATCTTCTGGGGTGTTCTTTAATGTGGAGAATCGCTTTCTTTGGTGAGTCAAAGAAATCAACTGAAATTCCTTTCTTGCTGAAGACCATCTTTATGGCTTCACCAGCAAGGCCGTCATCATCAATTGCTATTACGTTTCTAAAAATCATTTTGTTCCTCCACAAAATTCAAATGCCAGTAGAGCAAGGGCTGTGCCAATTTTTTAATCAAGTAACTTGCTGATAATTGGTGTCCCACAGCATTTTTACTCAATCCTAGATTACGAACTTTCGTAACTTTTTTCCTAAGTCCCTTGCTCTCCATCCCAAGTAATTGTTACTATTGGGTTTGATTCGGCTTGTCAGACTATTACGAAGTTTCGTATTATGTAAAAGGAAAACAAATAAATTTTAGATAATTTTCTTTTAACTATTTGTTTTAAAAGATTTTTTATAAATATATTCAAGAGTTACGAAGTTTCGTAACTGATAATTAAAGTCTTAACTACAGTGTAAAATTTATAGTATTTAGGGCTTTGTGCTATGCGTGAATGGCTCTATGGTATCTACAAAGTAGTTTTTAGAGGTTTTATGAATTCAAAGGAAATTGTCCTTAAACAAATAGAAGAATACAACAACCAAGACATTGAAAAGTGCCTTTCGTATTGTGATGACGAGATCGAAGTATTGCTACTTCCAAATAATGAATCTCTTTTTAAAGGCAAAGATATTTTAAGAAGCCATTTAAAATCTTCTTTCGGAACAGAGGAATTTGAATCAGTCGAAGTTTTAGAAGTAATCTTCCTTGGGGATTATGTGACCACCGTAGAAAAGAAAACAAAAAAATCTACTGGCGAAACAAGATCACTTTTAATTACATACTTTGTAAAAGACGCTTTGATAAAAACCATGTGGGCAGCACGTTCTTAAACTGTATTAATCATTAGAGCATTGATAATTTAGCAATTTCATTGAGCTTTTCCTCTATCAACGAAATTCCGCTTGGCTTTTTAAGAAGACAATAGAACATTTTTTTGTGTTCTATTTCCGTTATTTGCTCAATATTTCCCGAAACTAAAATAAATGGAGGGCATGATTCAAACTCTGAGTCGATTTTTAATCTTAGTTCAAGCCCTGTCATAATCGGCATATTGAAATCGCAAATTATGGCATCAAAGGTAAAGTCATCTTTAAGAATTTCATAGGCATTCCATCCATTGTTAGCCGAACAAGTCTCATGTCCCATTCCCTGAATCAACCCTTCTGTGAGGTTGAGTAGCTGCTTATCATCTTCAACGATTAAAATTTTCATCCATGATTCTCCTAAAAACCTAATTCCGTGGTTTTTCATTTACACATGTAAACGCAATTATTTTATTATCAGTATTTTTCATATATTTCTTGGAGTCAGCAAACTGAATCCCAAATTGATTCTTCAGGGTGATTGCTAATTCATATCTTGCTTTCCTTTTTGATGGATCGAATGCTTCTTCGATTCTTTCAAGAAAAATAGAGACTTCATTTGCTGCGTTTAAATAGTTGCACAGACGAAAGAAAGTATTATCAGAAATTGAAAGATTCCCAATTTCTAATGCCGTGTAATCTTCAAAAGATAACCCCGAAAAAGCAGCGACTTCTTTTTTAAATGCATTTTTCTTTTTTCTGTGAAGAGAAATAAACTTGCCACAAAATTTATTAAATAAAAATTTCTTTGTCTCAGTACTCAATTCTGAACGAGAGCATTCCTTTTCAAGAGAATGGTAAAAGTCGTTAAGTTTAGATTTGTAAGAACATTTCTTGAAATCAGTGAAATTGACCACATTATTCAATGGGAACTCCTTTCATCCTTCTTGATAGCCTCAAAAACAAACTTGTTATAATAAAGAAAGTTTTGAGGGTTCATCAGCTCTGAGATAAAGCGGTTAATGAAATCAGAGTAGCCTTCTTCTCCAAGGATTGGAGTAAACACGGGTTTTATTTGATTGAATCTCATTTGCCATAAAGTTTTCTCATAATTGCGATCTTCTTCCTCAAAGAAAAGCATTGGTTTAGGAGAAATTTTTATATTTTGTTGATGAAATCCGGCCCTTTGAAGGTAGCGAGGGATTTTTCGGCAAATGAATCCTTCAAAATTGATTTCTGACGATTTGATCTCATCGAGATAGATGTCTAGTTGTTCATCTTCGGAGTCCATATTGAATAAAATTCCATCAGAATCAATAATAAATAACTTACCAGCAGGTTTTAAAACTCTGAAAAGCTCATTACTAACTTCTTGGCAAATGTCCTTGATATGCTCATATACAAATCTACATACTACGATGTCTAAAGAATTATCTGGAAAATCTAGGTTCCTTAAGTCTTGCTTACTAAAAGTAATGTTTTTGTAGTTGGAATTTTCAGAGTCGTTTTTGGCCTCAGTTATCCTTTGTTCTGAGGCATCAATCGCAAAAATTTCGATATTTTTTCCAGCGTTTAAATCTGCTATATATCTCGAAAACAATCCTGTTCCACAACCAGCGTCCAAAACCTTAGCATCTTCAAACAGGGCCAATTCCTGCGCACTGATTTCTGTTTGTGGGGAGTAGTTACGTTGTCGAGACTGGAAATTTAATCTTTCAGACTCACTTTTGTTACCAAGTATGTAGCTTTTCATATTTCCCGTATTTTCCTGTTATTATTTGTAATTGCTATTATTTTCCACAATTTAACGAATATTTCCAGTTATTTTTAGATATTTTTGGTTTGCTTCACACTGAATTTCCATAAATTTCCGAAAATTTACAAAAATTTCTTGATAAGACGCTGTTATTAAGAGACGATCTTAGGAAAGGAAGGTTTATATAATGGCGAAATCTAGGAAAAAGACGACAAAGGCCAGTGCAGTCCAGTCAAAGAACATTACGAAGGACAAACTAAAGGGAACACCGTTCTCCACAGCAGAAGAACTCAAAAAAGCTCAGGCTGAAATATTAGAAGATACGTGGCGGCGATTGGAAAAAGCAAAGGCCAAAAGAGAGCTGACCAAAAAGGAAGAGTACAGCTTTTTCGTTGAAACTTTCCGCAAAGGAATGGTTTGCAAGTACGGCGAAAAAGATGACAATCTTGTCCGTGTTTCACTTGATGAAGATAGCAGTGTTAAAATCTCTATAAGCGAAGATATGCGCTCTAAAGAAAATAGCGAACACTTATTAGGTGTACTCATTGAATCTATGTCTTCTTCTTTTCTGACAAATTATTTAAAAGCAATGGACATCGTAGAAGATG
>PCTW01000057.1:11065-11265 GCA_002786715.1 Bdellovibrio sp. CG22_combo_CG10-13_8_21_14_all_39_27 | reverse complement strand
GAAATTTGGCATTTTTCACAAAAGAATTGCCTAGATCAAGCACCACGGCCTTGGTTCCACGTCCAATCTCCTGCCACAAAAGCTTATTGGCGATCATGGACTTTCCTTGTCCCGTTGACCCCGTTATGAGCAAGTTGTAGTTCAAGGCTTGTGAATTAAACAGATCAAAATAGACTGGATTATCACTTCTAGAAGTCAGT
>PCTW01000057.1:10285-11050 GCA_002786715.1 Bdellovibrio sp. CG22_combo_CG10-13_8_21_14_all_39_27 | reverse complement strand
GCATCTCAAGAGAGCGTTTAAAGCTTGCTGGAACCCCAGGAACAAGAGTTTGATAGAAGTATGAAAGACCACGCTCCTCAACTCTTAAAATGGCCCCTTTACCTTTAAAATCATAAATTGTCTTGTCTGTGATTCGGTCGAGCTCAAGCTTTGTTCTGGCACTTAAAATGAAGAACATTTCAGCGTAGAATAAGCCCTTAATGTCACTCGTAACGTCTTCAAAGAGATTTTCGGCCTGATAGTAGGCATTTTCAGAATCTAAATCTCTCATGCCTTTAAAGAGTGATGTGAAGTGAAGCTTTCTTTTGAAATTGATCTTGTTTTTGGCTTCTAGCTTTGGAACTTTCTTGATATTCAGTACAAAGTCAGGCCAAGCGATTGTATCAAGTTGATTAAGTGTCGAAGGAAACTCTTGAACACTCAAAATTCTCAAGTATTCATTTCCAAGCGTCAGATAATTTTCATAAAAATTTGCGCTATCTTTGTCACCTCTTAAAAATGTTTCAAGCGGGAGATCGTTTGGTGCAACATCTGCGCCTTGAAGATTGATCTCACAAAAATTATTAAGGTAGAGATTCGTGCCGATCTTGTATAGCTTGATTTCACCGCTTGTATTTACAAGATTGTTTTCTAATGTATCAAATACATGTTCACGCTGATTTTGATCCATCATTTCAAGATCAGGTGGCGTAATGTCGAAAAACTCACTATCAAAGCCATTTAATGAGGTCAGCCTGTGACCATCTATTTTAAAGATTGGATTCA
>PCTW01000057.1:0-10260 GCA_002786715.1 Bdellovibrio sp. CG22_combo_CG10-13_8_21_14_all_39_27 | reverse complement strand
CGAATCTCCTTCGGGCAAACTTCGTCAGTCCAATAAAGACCACTGCCATGGCAATAACGAGGGTCGATGAAAGTCTAAAGACCATTCCCAGATAGAGAGTAACCAAAAGCGCTCCAATCTCAGGCACACCTAGGCCAAAAGCCTCTGGCATCGTTCTTAAGAACTTTGGATATCGCTTCATTAGACGAGTCCCTTAATGAAGGAAAGAATCGCTGGGCTTAATAGAAGAACAAAGCTTCCAAATAAAGCGTGATTAAGCTTCATGCCTGCGTCTTGCTTGCCAATCATAAAGTAAATGGCAGCCAAACCTATTCCAAAAAGGGCCAATCCTAGTCCGATTCGAGTCGTCTCTGATGCTAGTTTATCTGCTGTCGCTTTTAGGCTTCTGGCCTCTGCGCTATTCATTACTAATAGAGTTATAAAAAATAGTCTTTTCATGCTTCCTCCTAATTTTTGAATATTCGTTTTGTTTTGAATGTCACATCGTGAATAAGATCACCCGAAGCGTAATGTTCACGGATATGAGAGCTAATAAAATGGAAATTGCGTCCGAGGTTTCGATGACCGCAGTTGGTATAACCCCAAAAACCATACTTCACTTGTGGCTTTGCTTGTTTGGGGAGTTTAATTTTGATTGAGGTTCCGTAGTTCTCAATAAATTTGTCATCGACATGAATCTGAACTTTCCAAGCTCCTGATTCAGAGTCTTGAATTGGATGGGCATATCCAAAAAAGTCATGGCTATTTAAGGGGATTGGATTGCCTTGCTTTTCAGCATAAAACTCAATGCCATTTAATTTGGATGTATAGAGTTCTAACTTATCTACGGCTTCTGTGTAGTCAGCCCAGTTATGACCACACCAGCCACGATATACATTCCAGTGGCAAGGGCCTTTCTCGATTTTATCCATCAAGAAATCTCTATGGGGAAAGTCTCTTCCTTCGCAATATTTCGTCTCGACGTTTGCTTCGCTTGAAATCTCTCGAACACCAGTACGGGTAGGGCGCAAAATTCTTCCACTGATTTCAATTTCAACCGTTTCGCCAACTTTGAGATCATTTATAGGATAAAGAACTTCGACGGCCTTTACTGCGCTTTCATTTGTTGAGATAAGACGCTTTCCTATCTTTGCGACATATTCGTTTCTAAAGTGACCAAGCATGATGGTTTCGCCAACATTTGGAATATCAGAGAGCTTGTCGTTTTCACTGAATAAATACCATGCGGTTTGTTTTAAGTGATTATTGCCACCAGCTTCAAAGACGATTGGGTAGAAGCTATTTGAAATATGGCCTTGAGTCGAAAGCAGTGTTCCTTCGCCATCACTTTCTACTTCTTTAAATAGTCTTTTTAATGTCTCTTCAACGCTTTCTTTTCTAGCATTAAAAAAGAGATGTCCTTCGTCTTTGGTTGAGATTGAAAAAAGCGTTCCAACTCCTGCGGCTTCCTGAACCTGACTAGAATACTTGTAAGTAACTCCATCGGTGGTGGTTGTTTCATAATCAATAATCTTAATGGCCAGTTGAAGATCGTTATCTAGGATATGTGAAATAGTCTCAAGTGGAAGGCGGTCAACATAGACCTGAGCCTCCATATTGAGCTTGCCACTATCAAAGTCGCCGCTTGAGTTAATGACTGCCCTTGTATTGGAAATAGTCATTAGATCAAAGGTATTTCCGAAGCTTTTAAATCCTGAATCCGTCTCAATGAAGCCTAGTTCAACTTTAAACTGGCTTAGTTTTCTGAGCCCTAAAATGTGATTGGCCTTGATTGAAAATCTCGAAGTTATTCGGGCCGATTGGTCATCAACTCGATCCTGATTAACGATGAGAAAATTTCTGATTTTCTGTGTCTCAAGGTAGTTAAAATTTGAAAGTTTTATTACTCCAAGATCATAAATATCAATGGGAGCTGGTCTTTCACCTTGATTGATTGTTCTTAGGTAAGAATGAGCGGCAATCTTCTCTTTTACTGGTGTGTATTCAAGTTCAGAATCACTATCTTCTTTTATTTGATAGGTAACTTTGATCTTGTTTGTAGGATCAGAGAAATCAAAGATTTCAATATTTGTTTCTTTGAAATCGACAACCGAAAAACTTGGGAATTGCCCCTGCATTGAATCAGTACCAAGAGCTGCTTCGATCTCGTCACTAACTCCATCTTTATCAGAATCAAGGCGAACTCGTTGAGCGTCACTTTGTCTCGTTTGGTTTGCTCCCGATGAATTTGAAGTTTGTTCATCTTCACTTTTAAAAGCACAACTCGTACTTAGGTAAAGAATTGATAAATAGGTTATAAGTAAAATATTTTTCATAATGACTCCGTTAAACCAAATAGAGTTTTGTTAATGCGTTCAAGGGAACCGTGAGCAGTATTCCAAGTGATAAGACAGTATGGAGTCTTCCATCTGTAAAATCGCAGAGAATTGCTTTGAACTTCTCTCCCTTTTTTGTTATAAATTCGACCTCGGCACCTCTTTGAATTTTTACACTTGCGCCGTTATTCATTTCTTTCAAAATACAGTTCCTGTTTTTCAATCCGTTCATAGTCATTCCTTCCTTTTTGGACATAGAAATCCCCATTGAGAATTGATCTCAATAGTTGGTTTGAAGTTTTAAAGCTTCGTTATGCTAAAACTTGTTGGTTGTTCTCCATGGCAAATTGTTTTTGAATAAATTCACAGCCACCATCTGGAAAAACTTTTAAAAGCTCATTAAGAAATGCTCTTTTACCGCCTTCATTCCAGTCCTGATTGCAAATTAGCGGTAACTTCGCCATCAGTTCAACTAGATCGTGAGCAAGCCCTTTAAAGGCTTCCACTTGGTCTTTAGCTAGAGTTTTGTGATAGAGGCTAAAGAATGTGCAACAAGAGACTTCTTCGAGATACACTTTAAGTTCATCTTCTCCCTTGGCCCCTGTCATAAGTTCAATGGCCAGATCAGTTAGATAAAACTCATCCCTAGGGTTTTGGGTAAATTGAATGTCAGTTTCCAAGGCGTCACATAGGGCCATCTGTTTGCCGACAAATTCAAAGTTGATACTTAAAAGCTTTTTGGCTTTTTCCTTTTTCTTTTCAATGCTAGTCCAGTCGTGATCTGGGGTGAGCATTGCGAGTTCATTGTTCAATGTTCGCATGATTCCTCCACATAAACTGAGATTTCTCTCGGTCGATATAATTTGTGGAGCATGGATAGCTTTCAAATTTATTTAACGTAAATAGAAAATGTGCCCATTTTTAACAAATCCTCGTGAAGGTTTGAGCGAATTTTCATCTGCTTATAATTTGTCAATTAACAAGTTCTCGTGAAATTCACGAATCCTCGTGACGGTCAAAATAGCTAACTGGCAAGAATTTAAAGAATGGGTATGAAATTCTTTCACGAATCCTCGTGAATCGTTTTTTATGATTGCACCTACTAGAGAAATGCGATTAAAGAGCTATGTTTAAACAGAAAGAGGCTATCCTTGGTAAAGACTGAGCAACTCATTAGCGCCGTTCAAAAGATCATCTTCACCTTTGAAGATGCGAGTTCTGTTACAGGCAAAGTCACAACACAAGATATTGCTGATCGCTCTAAGAGTAGCTACACGACAATTAACGAAATCAAAAACGGTAAGCTAAAGCACTTAAGTGTTAAGAAGGCCCTAGAAATCTCTAGCAATCTTGGTGGCCCAACTGACCTTACTGATCTTATGGCCCTAACTGATGAATCAGAGGCCGTTGCCGAGGCCCGTGAGTTTGCGAGGAAGTTTCCACATCTTTATCCGTATGAAATGCAATCACCGGATGAAGAGCAATTCATGAATGATCGTGAATACGCTCGTATTATTTGGGCCGCATTTGGTAACGGTAATATTACTCGTGAAGAAATCCGCTATAGATGGGGACAAGATGGTATTGACCGTCTTGAAATCATCCTAGCTTCTGGACTTCTGATTGAAGAGGATCAGGTTATTAAGGGTGGCTCATGGGCCGCTGGTTTTAGCTTAGATTGTACTTATAAACAGTTGAAACATGGTGTGGACTTATATCGCCCTCTGAATAGAGAGAAGGGTGAAAACTGGGTATCTTTTCAAACTCAGAGCTGTAATGACGACTTTATTAGCTGGTTTAGAGGGAGGATTCAGTCTTTGTTCGTAGAATTTAACGAGAAATCAAATAGTTTTCAGTATCAGGGAAATAAACGGATGTTTTTTGGGATGGTTTTTGATAGATACATGAGTGACCTTGCTGAAAATGAAGGGAGGCTTCAATGAAACTATTAACCATCCTTGGACTACTATTTGCTAGCTCTGTGCTTTCTGCCCAAGAATTTAAGCTTGATAAGAAGTACCAAGAGTTGATTTTCAACTCAGAAAAGCCTACGCAATCTCGTGATGCTCAACTTCTAAAAATACTTTTGAACAATGCAGATAATATCCAGCTTAAAGACGGAACAGTTATTCGTATCATCGACGACAATCCTAGATTAGAGGATTCTCGTTTCAACGAAGCCAACCTTGAGAAGATGGAGCGTGAGCTTCGTGTAATCTCTGGTTCTGGCGGCGGCACCGGCGGTGGTGGCTAGATTGTTTGATGTTCAAATACGATAAACAATAATAAAGTCTTTAGAAATTATAACCGAAGCCCAAGCCCATTCTGGCAATATGAAGGGACGTTGCCCCTTCAAGATCATGCTGCTTGTAAAAAGCATGATAGAACCAATCCTTACTGGCCTTCATGTTGAGATAGAGAATAAACTTGGTTCCCTCAAATTCTTGGGGATTGACCTTGCTTTCTCTACTTTGAGAACTCATGACAGAGCTACTGTAGCTTGCTTTCGCTAAAAATTGTTTTCCAAACCATTCAAATTTTTTGGAAACTCCCAACGTCAAAAATGTAAGGGTATGCTCTCTTGTTGAGAGAGGTTCGCCGGAAGGTAGTTCCTCTGTATTGTAAGATGAAAAGCGCTCATGATCGACCCCTGTATAAACTTCTATCGGCCAATTTTCTCTCTTGTAACCAATGTAAGAATTTAGGCCATACTCCCAAGGCAGGGAAACGCTTTCATTTTGATCGGAAAGTCCACCGTCAAGTTTGGAGACATAGAAGCTTCCCGAATAGTTCCAGCCATAGTGAAGTTTTCTAAATGTGGATAGCCCTAAAGTAAAAGGTGAATCCTGACTGGACTTGGTGGTGATGTTGGAATTTAAAATACTCTCTTGAAATGAGCCTCGCGAGAGGGCATAGAAAAGAGAAAATTTCCATCTATCCTGCCTTTCTTTATCATCACTTTTGGAAATTGCGGCCATAACCTTGGTTGTCTCTTTTTCTGTTGAAGCGGTTTTTCTCTGGGCAAAATTGCCAGCTCCGCTTGTTGCTAGACTTTCGCTTGGAGAATTCAAACGCGGAGTGAGAATAACTCGATAAGGAATTTCCACATAGACACGTTCTCCTGAAACGAGAGAAGTGGGATCTTCGAGAGATGAATTCCAATGTTTAATCTTTTCAAAATATCCGTCTTGATCCAAGACATTTTGGGGAATGCCAACTTGGTATTCAAGTAGCTCTCTTAGAGATTCGCCACCACGGGCATAAACGTAACTGGTTTTAATACGCGGTTCTCCGGCCCCTAATGAGGTCGAACAAAGCAAAGTTAAAAGAATAGGTAAAATATACCTCTTATACAGTTCCACAGATTTATTTTACACTAAAAAAGAAGGATATTAGGATGGGGAAAAATTTATCACTTCTCTTTCTCTTTCACACAATTATTCTGCTCCATTCCTGCATTAGCACTGATGGAACAATGGATAAGCTAAGTGGTATTGAAGAGAGAGAGGAAACATTTTTAGAAGATTCAGATTTTATCATTGAGGATAAGATTGGAATTGCTCTTGCGTTCAATGATCGGCAAAAATTTGAAGATACCGCGTTGATGGAAACTTTGGAAGATCATGTAACCGAAGAACTATCTGCTTCCCAAAGAGATCAAGTTGGAGATTCAAACGAGATTCTTGAGTACCAGTCTAAAAAAAATGAAACTCTTATGCTCATTGCTTTTAATATCTACGGAGACTACCGAAAGTGGAGAGAACTCCATGCTCTTAACAAAGAAGTACTTGGCGACAGCTATGACCTCTCCCATCGACCCGTTTTAAAATATCGAAAACCATTAAAATCCTATACTCTACCGATAGGGAATCCCTATCTTATCAAGAGCGGTGATTCATTAAGCCTTATCAGTAAAAAGGTTTATGGGAACTGGCGCGAGTGGCCGATTATTTACAAGAATAACCCTCAACAGATTCGTGATCCCAACCTTATTTTTGCTGGATTCACCTTATACTACCCGTCCCTCGACAAAATGGCACTCCAGCTCTACTAAAGTCTACAAATACTTTCAAGTATTTGTATATTCGTGAGCTTATTTAAAAGTTTCCCATGAGTGGCAACTTTTATTCACATCATGACACTAAATAATTATTAATGTACCTACCTTAAGTCCTTAAAAGTACGGCAATAAGATTTGTTAAGCTAAACATATTTTACAATATTACGAAAGGGTTCTGGAGAACCAATGGTTTAACTATCAGGGTGAATTTTGATAAGAAATATTTTTTCCTATTTATCTATATTGCTCGCCTTGTCTGGTTGTTTTTTTCAACCTGATAAAGTCGAGACTTTTGGCCTTAATCGAAGTACCGCTAAAGGAGGAAGTGCCGCCAAAGCAACGGTGTCCTCAGTGTCGATTGTTAACGATCAATTGGTGATTAATGGTAGTGCCCTTGATGGGGTCAATACAGTGCGAATCACAGGTCCTTCAAGTTTTGATGAAACCTTTGCGATCGAATCAAAGACAGCTTCCAACCTTATTGCCAATGGACTTAAAAATATATCATTTGCAGTGGGTGCGGTTTTCAATCTTATTATTTCAGATGCTTATGGAGCATCGACATTTAATGTTACCTTCACTCTTCAAGATGGCGCAGTAACGGCAAGTAAGCTCTCAGATATGGGAGCAGGGGTTGGACAAGTTTTAAAATATAACGGATCAACTTGGGTTCCTAGTGACCTTGGTGGATTGACTTACGCTGGCAATTGGAATGCAACAACCAACTCCCCCGATCTCTCTGGTGGAGGCAATCTAGGCGAATATTATATCGTTAATACAGCAGGTACCTTTGATCTACTCGGTGGCACGGGAACTAATTCGTGGTCAGTGGGTGATTGGGTGGTTTGGAATAACGTTTTAACTCAATGGGAAAAAATTGATAACGCCACCAATGTGCAGAGTTTTAATTCAAGATCAGGCGCAGTGACTCCTCAAGCAGGAGATTATACTTGGGCACAGATAAATAAAACGACTTCATCTATTAATGATATTGCCGATGTGGACACTACGGGAATTGCTTCAGGAAAAATTCTTAAATGGAACGGCTCTGCTTGGGTCATCAGTGACGATCTAAGTGGCGGTGGTGCTGGCTCTGTAACAACTACTGAAATTTCCGATGGCACTATTGTCGATATTGATATTTCAGGAAGTGCGGCGATTGCTCAAAGTAAAATTTCTAACCTCACAACTGATCTTTCAAGTAAACTGCCTCTTGCCGGCGGAACCATGACTGGAAATATTGCCATGGGAGCGAACAACATCAGCTTCACCACAGGGCTTGTGGACGGAGTTGATGTTTCCGCTTTAAGCGGACAGGTCACAACTAATGCGACAGCTATTACAGGAAAACAAAACACCATCACTACGGGAACGACAGCACAATACTTCAAAGGAGATCTCTCCCTTGGAACTCTGGATACCGACGCTGTACCAGAGGGAACAAATAAATATTACACCGCTGCTCAGGCGCGAACCGATCTCATCGAAGTCGGAAGCATCACCAATGGACAAACGACCACCGCTCCAAGCAGTAACGATGTGTTTGATGCTTTGGCACTTAAGCAAAATCAAATCACTGGCGCAGATAATCTCACAGTGAACTCTATTACCTCAAGTGCTCAAGGGGGCATCAATGCTGCTCCTTACGGGACAGGGGCCGGACAGACTGGCGAGTTTCGTTTTTATGAACTGACCGCCAATGGATCAAATTATATTGCCTTCAAGTCACCCGATGCTCTAACAGCAAGCCTTGCATGGACATTGCCTGCCGCCGACGGAACCATTGGACAGGTGCTCTCTACCAACGGTTCGGGTGTACTCTCATGGCTTTCGCCGAGTTCTGGTACGGTAACAAATGTGACCGCCTCCGCTCCTCTGGCAAGTTCTGGTGGCACAACTCCAAATCTCTCCATCTCACAAGCTAACACGACGACTGATGGTTATCTTTCAAGCACCGACTGGAATACTTTTAATGGTAAACAAAGTGCGATCACCACGGGAACAACAGCGCAGTATTTAAGAGGCGATCTCTCTCTTTCAACACTTGCCACCGATGTGCGAGGAACAACGCTCACAGGTTTTGTATCTGGAGCAGGAGTAGTCTCCGCGGCAGACTCGGTTCTTTCCGCCATTAATAAACTCGACGGCAATATTGCTGGTAAAGAGCCAACTCTTACCAAGGGCAATCTTACAGAGGCAACTTCATCTGTTCTTACCATCACGAGTGGAACAAGTGCAGTTATTGGAGCAGGAACAAGCATTGAAGTTAAGCAAGCAAACACGACAACCAGTGGTTATCTTTCAAGCACTGATTGGAATACTTTTAATAACAAACTTGGAACCAGTAATGTTGATAACTCAACGATTGAAGTGAGCGGTGGCAATTTGCGAGTTAAGGATGCTGGAATAACTGATGCCAAAATCGTTTCTGTCGCCAGCACAAAAGTTTCAAATACGCTTGAAACTAAATCCGCAGACTACACGGTAACCACCGCAGATAGCAATAAAGTTTTTCTGGTTTCAGGAGTGAGCACACTGACTTTACCTCCCGCCGCTACCGCGGGAAGTGGTTTTAGTATCACCGTCAAAAGAACCGACGCCTCAAACACAGTCACCATCGACGGGAACAGCACGGAAACCATTGATGGCAATGAAGTTTCTGAACTTAAATCCCAATACGCGACAATACAGCTTATTTCTAATGGATCAGCGTGGTTTATAACTTATTCCACGGGAACACTGGGGACGGGAACCCTCGCCTGCCCCACTGGCTTTGTGCCGGTTACCGGAAACGCCACTCTGGGAACATCGGATTTCTGCGTTATGCAATACGAGGCCAAAAACAGCGGCGGCAACGCCGTCTCTCAAGCAACGGGTTCTCCTTGGGTAAGTATCAGCGCCACCACCGCTCAATCAACTTGTGAAGCAATGACAGAGGGTGGCTTTAGCGGAACCTTTACTCTTATCTCTAACCCTGAGTGGATGACTATTGCCCGCGACCTAGAAGGAGTAACAACCAATTGGTCCAGCGGAACAGTTGGAACTGGTGATCTGGCAAGAGGCTGGTCGGCAGCGACAGCAGATGATGGCTTTGTAAACTCGGCAGTGGCGACGTCTACGGGCGCAAGTTGCCTCTACAACACCGCCGCCAACACATGCGGATCAACCGGAACCCACAAACTTAGACGTACTCATCAGCTCTCAAATGGAAGCGAAGTTTGGGATTTTGCTGGCAACGTATGGGAATGGGTGGATTGGAGCACAACGGCTGGCTTTACAAGCGGTCCAACTGACGGGACGGCTTCATGGCAGGAACTCACATCATTATCCGGTTCTGTGACTGCAAACGATCTTCAAGCCAGTGGAGGATATACTTCTACTCAACAAGCAGGGCGTTGGTATGGCGGTTCTGGCGGCGCTGCGCTTCGCGGTGGGTACTGGGGCAATGGGACCAACGCCGGTGCGTTCGCCCTCTCTTTGCTCAATGCTCCGACGCTTACGGGCACGAGCATTGGCTTTCGCTGCGTGTACAGACCATGACCTCATGCATAACACAAAGTTTATCGAAGCTAGAAAATGTCTTTGTCGGCAGGCAATTGGTTAATTAGTAATTGGTCATTGGAAATTCCTTCCATAAGACAGACTTGCAAAATTTTAGGTGAAACTTTTTTGAAGCACAAATTTTTATCGCTCCGTAGGAGCGAAGGATTTTTTTTTGCATTTTTCGGAAATTTCGGAAAATTCAAGTTTGAAATAGCGAGCTTTCCGAAAAAAAGCGGTATTTTTCCGAAACATGAATTAATTGAAACGAAATTTTCCGAAAAAATTCCATTAAGGGTCTCTTCTCTTCTCTTCTCTTCTCTTCTCTTCTCTTCTCTTCTCTTC
>PCTW01000012.1:17574-22845 GCA_002786715.1 Bdellovibrio sp. CG22_combo_CG10-13_8_21_14_all_39_27 | reverse complement strand
TTTGGGAATTCATCTTGAAGGCCCTTTTATTGATCCTCATAAATTAGGGGCCCAACCCGATCTCGCACGCTCATTTAATTTAAATGAAATATTAAAGCTTCATCAAATTACTCCTCTTAAAGTAATTACCGTCGCCCCAGAATCAGGATTAAGTTTGCAAGACATTTCTGAATTACAAAAGAATCACATCATGGTTCAGCTAGGCCATAGCAATGCCAGTTATGAAGAAGTCTTACCTTTCATAAAAGCAGGAGCGAAAAGTTTCACTCATCTCTACAATGCGATGAGTGGTCTTCATCATCGCAAACCTGGAATGGTAGGAGCTGCTCTTGCCCATGCCGATTTCGCTGAATTGATTCCCGATCTTCTTCACGTCCATCCTGGTGCCATCAAAGTAGCGTTGCGATCTATTCCCCATCTTTACTTTGTCACAGATTCAACCTCCGCCACAGGAATGCCAGATGGCGATTATCAATTGGGAACATATCAAGTTCATAAATGTCAAAATGGAGTCCGTCTCAAAGATGGAACGCTTGCAGGTAGTTGTCTTTCTATGAGTGAAGCACTCAAAAATGCTCTTGATTTAGATCTGTTGCCTCATGAAGCCGCTTCAAAGATTGCGATGATTCCAGCACGATTACTCGCGCTTCGCGACCGTGGCGATTTGGCAGTAGATAAAAGAGCGGATCTTATGATTTTAAATTCTCAACATAAATTAATTCAAGTCTATCTCGAAGGATCAAAAGTATGACTTCTCTTATGAGACAAGAAGCTCTGGAAACACCGGCAGCTTTAATACGCCAATGGAACGAAAACGATCAGCTTCGTCGCGAGATTGCTCTAGAATGGCGAGACTTTTCTCCCTATTCCTTTGTGACTCTTGCAAGAGGAAGTAGTGATCATGCTGCTCAATATTTAAACTATTTGGTTAGTTTAAAACTCAAAAAAATGGGAACTTCCCTTCCTCCTTCCATTCTTACTCTTCACCAAACAGTACTTGACCTCTCTCAGTCTGTTTGTGTCGCCATATCACAATCTGGTAAGAGTCCAGACTTGATCCAACCTTTTGAGTTCTTTAAAAAGAGTCACTTTGAAACATTGGCCATGGTCAACGTCGAGGACTCTCCACTCGCTCGTGCCGCCAAGTATTGCTATCCGCTAAAGGCAGGGCCAGAGCTTTCAGTTGCTGCGACTAAAAGCTTTATAGCTTCACTTTATGCTTCAGCTTCTTTGATTGCCGAGATGGATCTCGATCGTCAACTCTCATCATCGTTGGAAGCATTACCTGAAAAACTTATTCTTTCACAAAATGAAAAATGGAATCAACTCATCACGAATTTGAATAAAAGCGCGCGAGCAATGATCGTAGGGCGAGGACTAGGATTCTCAATCGCTCTTGAAGCCGCTTTAAAACTTAAAGAGACTTGTAATATTCAAGCTGAAGCATTTTCGGCTGCAGAAATTAAACATGGCCCTCAGGCCATCATCGAACATGGTTATCCATTGATTATTTTTGCACTGAAGGGACCGACTCAACTGGGAATGGTTGAACTGGCAAAAGAAATGCGCCAAAGAGGGGCCCAAGTTTTTTTGATTGCTGATCAATCAATTCCAGATAGAGATGGGACTTACCATACAACTGATCATGAATACTTAGAACCGATTAGCTGTATTCAGTCTTTTTACTTGATGGCCGAAGAGTTAGCAATTTCAAGAGGTCTTGACCCTGATAGGCCAAGATCACTCTCAAAAGTGACGATGACCTTATAATTTTTTCAATCTATCTCAAATCTCATCAAATTTGATTTATGCTGTTTCAAACAGAGGTCAATTTATGAAGAAAAGCTTAGCATTATTTGCAATTACTATTTTCCTATCAGCACAGGTGATGGCAGGAGTTCAACAATCAGCAGACCTCCATTTAAGCCTTAACGTTAATAATCGAAATCTAGAAGTCATTCAAATGTATACCTATTTAGATACACGGGCTGAAGTTTTTGAAGAACACAACGTCTTTGAAGCCATCACTTTTCGTGGAGATGGTTTAAAATTAAAGCTTAATGAAGATCAATCTCAATTAGTTGCAGATTTAAATGGCAAACAGATTGTTCTCACTCACGTCGAACTAACTCAAGCACAAAATGGAGATGATGGATTTAAGTCTGTTATCGTAAAAGATGCTGCCAAAATTCAACTTGTTCATGCCTCATTAGGCAAAAAGATTAAGTTCAAACAAACTTCTTGCCTGCCAGGGAGTACTTTTTGTACGACTCGTACGATTAGAGTTAAGCCTCATCAATATATCTACGAAGTAACTGGTAGCGATGGAGAAGTTCTGTGTATCAAGCGTGGTTTTAATACCACGCCTGAAAATTATGGAAAAAATCCTGATAAGTATTCTCTAGGTAATTGTAACTAGATCCTATTTTTTAGAAACTGTTTCTTCTTTCAAAACGATCTTTGCAAAAATAAAGACGATGATAGCGACGATGATGAATTCAATCGCTGAACCCACCACTTTGCCATAGAGTATTCCGTTGTAACTGAGATCGCTAATCTTATCGACGTTAGCCGCCTTTAGAGCTGGTGCAAAAACAGCAGGCATGACAAGATCTTGAATCAGTGAATTAACGAAAGTGTTAAGCTTTCCACCAATCACAACAGCAATGGCCATTCCGATTACATTATAATTCTTTAAAAAATTTACAAATTCTTTTGTCATATTTATATCCTTAGAATTTTGCCATTAATGAAGTGGTATATTCGTAATCATATTTCTTGAATCCAACTTGCGGTTGATTCTCATAAATTCCTTTATAGGCAAGCTTTAAGAAAAGTTTTTCTGTAAGCACAAAGGAGAGAGACGGCTCAAAAGTTAAGATCCACTTTTCCGTTTTAGTGAAGTTATAAAGATATTCTACCCAAAGAACTCCATCCATACCTTCACGAAGCTTTTTATCAGCTTTAGTATAGAACCTGCCTTTGGAATCTTTTTGATCTGTGTTGTCAGTATTATTTTGAATCGTGTAACGATAACCGGCTTCAGAGATCCAAGTAAATGTTTCCGTTTTCATGATCTCGTAACCCAAACCTAAATCATAGTTCGAGCGATCTTTGATCCCTTTAAACTTATCTCCCTCAATTAAATAACCTGCAAGCAAGGAGAACTTTTCAGAGAGCTTATGTCCATATTTTAAATAACCTGACCAATTGCGAGTATCGATCACCGATCGAGAAGTACCGTACATATAATGGCCACCGAGCGTATACTTATTCGTTTCGTGAGAAAATTCAGTTTCAGACTTTGCCTTATAACTTTCAGTTTCAGTGTTGCCACCTTGAACTTTCACACCTAATTCCGATTCATTCTTCACTTCAGCACCAAAGACTTGGCCAGAGAGGATCAAAGCGACCCATAATAAATGTTTAATCATTGTTATTCTCCACTCAAAAAATTGAATGAATCTTTTAGACGATTGAGTGAATTTTGGAAATTAAAAAGACGACTTACACTTGGTGTCAAATGTTGGAATTTGCATCTCAAATGCGAAAGAAGCTGTCACGAGCTGACCTTTGTAGAGGTATTGTGACCAAATCTTGTAATGACCTGCTGGTAATGGTGGCAAGTGATCATCATAAGGGAAAGTAAACTCGCCAGGTGTTCCAATCGGAAGAAAAGCATGAAGGTGATGGAAGCGTCGATCTTTAAGTGCGACATCGTCAGCACTTAACAGAACAGCATGGCCGCCCATTTCGAGCCAAGGAGTAAAATCGGTAGCTGCGACATATTTGCCATCAACAAATTCGGCCATATCAAAATAGAATTTCGGAAACCAATTATTACAAAAATCGAGCATGTCATAAGTCAATGTGATTCGGAGAGCTGATCCTTCAACACCTTCACTCCCATCGAGATTATAGTATTTAACGACAGGCATAGAGGCGTCTGGAAAATAAGTATCTGCTGTTTGAGCGGTTGGTGCACCATCAGCTGTGATCATAAAACGATCAGCTTGCATAAAGTGCTCAGTTCCATCCATTGCCATCACTTCTGAAAAAACCATGTACTCACCACCGAATGGAATGGCGGTCGGTAGCATTTGATTATCGAAATCGGTGGTCGCAGAATTAAGCTTCAACTCAAATTGGCGAGAACGCTTATTCCACTCGGGGTGAATGTGAGCAAAATGGGTCAGATCGCGCGAGATCACTACCATATGTTGAAGCTTGGCGTGCATCTTCATGAACATAGTAAAAGGTCTGGAGGTCGCGGGATTTGTGTACTTCACAGTGAGGTCCGCCGGTTGTCCAGCTTCCATCAGCATTTGATCTGTACCATTTAATGAAACCGCCACGTCCAGAGACATGGCGGATAAATTAAAACTAAAAAGAAAGGCCAGTAACAATTTACTCACGTGCACTCGCATGCTCCACAACGACTAATCCCTCTTCGATATCAGAGACTAGAATTTTTCCAGATTTAAAGAAAGGATAAGCTCCCCAGGCTGATACGAATCCGCGTTCCGCACTTGGACCTCTCATCCAATAAGCTTCTTCTACCATCTGCTCTGGCTTTGAAATATCATAAATGCGAAGACCTGAGCCATAGTGAGAAACGTAGGCGTAATGCCCTTTGATATGAGTATTATGCGCCAATTTTCCATCGGCCAAAACCTCTCCCACTTGCTGAACATTGCTCATGTCTGAAAGATCAAACATCTTTAGCGTCTTGCCAGTATTCTCTTCTGTGGTCATGACATAGCGTGAATCTTCAGTGAGCCAAGCATTGTGAACATAACCAGCTCTTTGAATTTGAAAACGAGAAACGAGACGAGGATTAGCTGGATCATCATAATTGAAGATACCAATTGTTCCATGTCCACCTTCTGAGACATAAAGGAGTCCATCACGCGCAAAAATATCGTGACACTCAACCCCAAGATATGAAACTTGAACTGGCGCAATGGGATTCGCAAGAGACAACACTCTCACTGGTTGAGCATGATCGCCTTCTGCAAAAAGAAGTCCGCGCTCTTCATCAATAAAGATATTATGGCTGGTTGAAAAGCTCGTATAGGTCGCAACGACTTCAGCTTTGGCCGGTAAAGTAGAGAGATCGATAATTTGCATTCCTCCACCAGTTTCGTTGACCACGTAAGCATAGTTTTTATAAGTCTTGATATCTTTCCAAGTTGATTTCTTAGAAGCAATAAAAGTGATTTCGCTGAGATTAGCAGGATTCGTCACTTCGAGAATACTTGTCCCATCTTG
>PCTW01000012.1:7154-17558 GCA_002786715.1 Bdellovibrio sp. CG22_combo_CG10-13_8_21_14_all_39_27 | reverse complement strand
AGAAGCAAAAGCCATTTCAGTAGTGAGGAGCGTGGCCAATAATAGTGCCCATTTCATATTCATCATCCTTGATATTAATACGTCCTGTATTGGATTTATTATCCAACTAAAACTACGAAATGTAATAAAGGTAAGAAAATATAAGGACGTTACCCGACTTTTTTAATTGGGAAAAGGGTAAAGACTTTTCCCACTTCAACGATAAGAAGTGTAATGAGATAATGGCTTTAAAATTACACTTCTTATTAATGGGATTAAATCATGACGAATAGAGGATTATGTGAAAAGGACATTTTTGATGCTTGCTACCAACTTGAGAAGCAAAACATAAAACCTACGGCCCAAGCAATACGCGACTTTTTTGGTTCAGGAAGCATGACGACAATCACCAAGCACCTCAAAAATTGGCCTCAATTCAAAATGTCATATATCAATGAAATTTCAAACATAGATCTTAAACAATTGCTTTCTGGCATAGATAATAAAATTCTAAGTGAGTATTTTCAAAATGAACTACCGCAAATAACTGCCCTCGTGCTATCGCATCTCAGTCCTAAAAGTGCCGCAAGTATCCTAGATTTGATGAATGAACCTTTAAAAACAAATATTATTCAAAGAATTGAGAGAATGGCTCCCATTCGTTCCGAAGTAGCTGAAATATTGGCAATGGTCTTACAAACGGAAATTCAATCTTTAATTGTGGTCAAAGATCATACCTTGGGTGGAAAGTGTTTTGCAGATTCAATCAAAGAACAATTAGCGATCTAAGGAGTTTTCATGGCGGTACGAAAATTAAAAACAAAACATGATTTTAGTAAAACTATTGATTACTACAATTTCTGTCACGCTAATAATGATTTACCAATACTCGATATTATTAATGAAAGATTCACAAGGTCTTTTAGAGTTTCATTTTCAAATTATCTCAGAGTAATTTCAAATATCAAATATTCATCTACAAAAATGAGTTTCGATGATTGGAAAATTGAAAATGACAAAAGTAATTGTTTCTTTATCGTTGAAAGCAAAACCTTGAATGCCCCCCTATTAATAAAATTGGACAGAGTACTCTCTTACGGAGCACTAGACATTTTGGCAGGTGGAAATGGTGAACAGTATCAAACAGAATCAGTAAAAGAGATGACTGTCATAGAACTTACAATCCTCAAAAACTTAGGCTTGAAAATTATTGAAGACTTAAATGCAGCATGGACACCTATTGAAAATATAAAATTAGAGTATATTCGGACAGAGATAAACTCTCAGTTTATTGCTTTTTTTGAACCTGAATGCAAAGTAATACGGATCTCGCTCCAAGTCGAATTTGGTCTCAATAAGGGAACCTTAGAGATTCTTTACCCCTACTCCACTCTATTTCCAGTTAGAGATCAATTATTTTCAAACTTACAAGGTTGAATATTACTCTGCTACAGTTTCGAGCAACTCTTCAATACGTGTTTCCATGTACTGTCTAAAGTCGACTTCGGCCGCAAATTGTGGACCTTCAATCAAACCATCACGAAGATCTTGGTACATCAATTTAGAGTGTTCATAAGTAAAGAAGGCACGAACCTTGAGACTCTTGCGATTCAGCTTTGGATATACTTTTAAAATCAAAGCTTCGTAGTTACGGCCAAAACGATTGCGGTAGAAAGTAATCTTTGAACCTTTGAGAAAATCCTTCAACTTTGTTTTCACGAAAGGAACGTTAACGCCTAGAGGAAGCATTACTTCTGTTCCCGCTTGTCCTTCAAAATCTTTTGTTAAATCTATATACTCATCTGTATCTCGTTCTGTATTTTTGGCGTTTGAAATAGGATTGAACCACCACCAAATACTTTTTGATTCAGCAATTCCCGCGTCTTGAGCAAAGGCTCCGAATGACAATGTTAAAAGCAAAACAAATACTAATCCCTTCATATATTCCCCTATCAATTCATTTGCGCGAATGCTTCTACCACTTTTTCATCAAAATAATTACTACTCATTCCAGCATCCACTAATAAAGTTGTAGCGTTGACTCCGCTGCTCAGCGGCGACAATAGAAAAAGCACACTGTTGGCCACTTCTTGAGTGGCAAGAGCGCGTTTTCTCATAGTCAACTGTTCAGCGAACAAATAATTATTAATGTATCCCGGAATCCCAGCTGAGGCCGAAGTCTTAAGCGGACCCGCGCCAACAGCATTAAAACGAATCTCAGTATCAGTTGAAAAGCTCTTGGCGAGATAGCAGATAGTCGCATCAAGCATCGCTTTGATCGGTCCCATATAGCCATAGTTCGTCGCTTTGGTGTTGGAAATTGAAATCGTCACCACGCTGGCATCCTTGTTCATCAAAGGCTTTAAATGTTTTGAAAGCTCCACTAATGAGAAGCAAGAAATATGAGAAGCCTGTTGAAAATCATTCCACTTGGTTTCGTGAAACGGTTTCATCCCTTCTGAATAATTAGCAAAAGCAATCGAGTGCAGCAGTCCATCAAGCTTGATGTTCATGTCAGACAGCTTTTGAGCGATTTGAGGATAATGCTGCTCATTTTCCACTTCGAGAAAAAAGATCAAATCGCCGGGAAACATCTTTTCCACTTGCTTATAGGCTTCTTCGTGTTGAACCGTGAAGATCAACTTGGCCCCTTGTTCTTTCAAACTTTTAGCGACGTGAGTAGCGACACTTTTTTTATTGGCAACGCCAGTGATTAAAAAAGTTTTGTCAGTGAAGTTAATCATTTGGTTTCCTCAACTGACATTCCGGTAAATTTACACGACATCACGATGTCACCATTGACTCGAATTTTACCGGTCATATAAAAAGCATTCTTGAGTTGCTCATCAAGCTTGACCTCAATCACCAACTCATCTCCGGGCTTCACAAAATTCTTGAATTTGACTTGATCCACACGAACCACGACACCAAGTCCTAAAGCTCCGCCCCGCTTTTGCATCAGCAAAGCTCCTGTTTGAAAACAAGCCTCTTGTAAAATCACTCCCGGCATAATGGGATTACCTGGAAAATGTCCAAGGAAAAAATTCTCTTGGCCAGTGACTTGATAACTGGTCATGATTTTGTCATCTAAAAATTCAACCACTTTGTCGACAAAGAGAAAGGGTGGTTTTTGCGGTAATAAAGTTAATACTTCTTGAGTTGGCGTTCCCATTAAAGACCTCCATCAACAGTCAGCGATGCCCCAGTGATATAGCTGGCCTCTTCAGAGGCTAAAAACATCACAGCGTTGGCCACTTCACTGGCCTTTCCAAATCGTTTCATTGGAACTTGTTTTTTGTATTCTTCAACTTGATCTGCCGGAAGATCGGCAATCAATTCTGTTTCAATAAATCCGGGAAGCACGTTATTGATAGTAATTCCTCGCTTCGCCACTTCTTTTGAAACTGATTGTGAGATGGCGACTTGACCAGCTTTTGAAGCGGCGTAATTGGCCTGACCAGGAAGTCCAAGCTCCCCTCCGACCGAACTAATATTGACGATGCGTCCATAGCGCTTCTTCATCATCAAAAGAACCGCTCCTTGAGTCATCAAGTACGTCCCTTTGAGATTGGTATCGAGTACATCATCCCAATCATTTTCTGAAAGAGATGCCAAAATATTATCGCGACGAATACCAGAGTTGTTGATCAATACATCGACTTTGCTCAAAGTCTCTTCAACCCATGTGTAAAAAGTTTTAACCGATTCGGCATTGCGAACATCAAACTTGCGAAGTTCTAAATTTTCCCCTAACTCTTTCAGTGAAAGTTTCATCTCTTGCGCTTTTTCATCATTGCCTTGGTAAGTGGCGACAACTTTGGCACCCGCTTTTAAAAAGCTCTCCGAAATAGCACGACCAATTCCGCGAGTGCCTCCGGTAACAACAACCACGCGATCATTAAAGTTGAACATTCGATTCCTCACTTTGATTTTTGGTTAAGCGGTCGAGATAATTATCCACCTCATGGGACTGGATAACTCCGTAGTTAGCGGCCCCAAGCCAGCCCGACATTATAATGCCGACAGAGCCTGCGTGGAAAAGACCGGGAATTTCTTTATGCATATTCATGGAAAGCGGCAAGCCTTCAAACTTGGTTCCAAAACTGGCGCCATTAGTGTGATGGGTATAGCGCTCAACGGTAAGAGGCGTAGAAGAGTCGATCACATCAACTTTATCTCTAAAGCCTGGAACCAATTTTTCAAAAACACTTAAGGCCTTTTCTTCATTGTATTTTTTCTGAGCGAGATATTGCTCTTCGCTCAAACCTTTATAGTATTCGTATCGAGCGTTACTCGAACTCACAACAGCATAGTATGGAGGACGATCAGGACGCATATCAGGGTAATAAATAGAGAAAGTTTGTGATCCGACTTTGGGAGATAAGATCAGATCCGTATTAAATTCACGGTCTTCTGAGTAGAAAATCAAGTCACCCATCTCTGGCAGGGTTTCCCCCAGCTTCAGACCCATAAAAACCTGACAGCTTGAAGTATTGGGACGAACCTTGCGCGCTTGTTCAATGAACTCTGACGAGAATTTTTCAGGCTTCGCTAGTTTAAAAATTGTATTATGCAAATGTGAATTGGAAAGCACGGCACGTGAGCGGATCAATTGACCGTTCAATCGAACCCCTGCGACCACGCCATCAACCAACTCAACTTGCTCAACGAGCGAATGCAACTTGATATCGACCCCATTGGCGATCAGTTCTTCTTTCATCATGGAGATCAGCTTATCTGTCCCGCCTTTAAAAATATAAACGCCTTTACTCATAAAATTAGAAAAAACAATTCCGTAAGAAATGGCAGGATCTTCAAGCGTAGAACCGTTGGCATAGACGATGGGCTCAAGCAAAAAGCGAACCACATCATTGCGATCGGGAAAGAATTTTTGAAAGAGCTGACCATTGGTCATACTTTGATCATCGTAAAAATTCATCTGCTCAAGCGCCGTAAAAAATCCGGAAACGGCTTCAGGCGAAAGCTTAAAATGCTCAACTAATATTTTTGAATAATGTTCTTTAGTAAAATCAGTTTCGAGATCAAATTGAGGATTAATGAAACGAACTTTTTGCACTTGCTCGATGGCGCCGGCGATTTCCTTGTTCCAATACTTCTTACAAGTTTTAATCATGCCCACTGGAAAGCCGTGAAGAGACACATCAAAGACGTGTTCGTTGTTACGACGAAACCATGTGGCAAAGCCACCCAATTTATTGTGCGCTTCCAGCAATAATACGCTGCGACCTTGCTTCGCCAATTTGTTAGCGGCCGTCAGTCCCGCAAGACCCGAACCGATAATAATAACGTCGTACTCTTTAGTGATAGAATCGCGCTTGCCGTAGAGCATTATCCCCCCGTATCATTTGGGCCATATAATGCCTTATTTGACCTAAATCATCACTATTTTTGTTGAAACAGTATATACTCCAAATATCAGGGGGTTATCATGAATTGGACCGGACATTTGGCCAAATACTTCATCCACAACGGAAAACTGACTGGAATTCTGATGTTAGGCCTTTTTATTTGGGGAGGCTTAAGCTTTACCCTGACTCCCAAAAAATATAACCCAACAATTATCGCGCCGGCGTTTAAAGTAACGGTCAACGTGCCTGGTGCCTCACGCGATGAAATTTTAGAACAAGTGACTAAACCCCTGGAGAATGTCATCACCGATATCGCGGGAGTTGAAGATGTTTACTCTGCGACTATGCAGGGAGGACGCGCTGAAGTTTATGTTAATTTTTTTGTTGGCGAAAATCTTGATAGTGCCAAAATCGCTTTGAATGATCGTCTCCAAAGTGATTCACTGCTCGCTCCCCTTGGAATTCAAGCGCCAGCAGTTGAGTCTCTCGACCCTGAAGATGTCCCCGTCGTTACCGTGGCGCTAACCTCAACGACAACGAGTGAAATAGAACTGCGAAAATGGGCCTTTGAAGTGAGAGATCAATTAAGTCGAGTGGATGGAACCTCTCGCCTCTTTGTGGTTGGAGGGCGCAAACAAGAACTGAGAGTTGAAATTGATCCAGAGAAACTTTCACACTACGCCGTTTCGATTCAGCAAATTGAGAATGCTCTCAAACAAAACAATATCTATCTTCCCTCAGGTCAAATCAAAGGTGATCAGAAAAATATTCAGATTCAAACTCAAGCATGGGTGATGAATGCTGAGGAAGTGAGTGAGATCGTCGTTGTCACCAATGACTCTATCAATATTAAAATAAAAGATTTGGCCCAGGTGTATGAATCACAAGAAGAAATTAATGATTATGTTTTTCATCACAAAAAAGAGCTCGATCCAAAATCTAAAGTGGCACTTATTTCATTAGCAAAATTGAGAGGAACCAATATCTCTGACGTGACAAACAGAGTTGAAAAAACTCTCGAACAAATCAAAGGTCAAGTCCTTCCAGCTGATATTAAGGCCGAAGTACTCGTCAATGATGGAACCACGGCGCATGATGAGATTAGCTCCTTGATGACCAACCTTCTACAATCAATTGCCATTGTCATTGCTGTGCTTTTTCTTTTTCTCAATGCCAAAGCTTCGCTGTTAGTGGCCATCTCCATTCCCCTCACGCTCTCCACTGTTTTCGGTGCTGCTTATATCGCCGGACAAGATATCAATCGCATCACCCTTTTCGCTCTCATCCTGTCTTTAGGTCTATTAGTCGACAATGCCACTGTTGTGATTGAAAATATTGTGCGCAAAGTAGGAGAGGAAAAGAAAATTTCCAAAGACACCTTCGCGGAAGCTGTAGGCGAAGTGGGCATGGGACTTTTTATGAGTACCGTCACCACTGTCTTATCCTTTATTCCCATGGCCTATATTTCAGGAATGATGGGACCCTATATGGGGCCAATTCCTTTCTTTGTGCCGGCTGCACTGATCTTCGCGCTTCTCATCAGCTATTCCATTAATCCTTGGATGGCCTCTGTGCTCATTACTAAAAAAGATGGCGAACTCCAAACCAATGACAAACATCACATTACCAAATGGACGCAATTGGGAATGACCATTGTCCTGAAGTACCGTCAATTCATTCGGCATTTAATGCATCAAAGCCACAAGGGAAAAATGGTACTCATTGCGACTGCGATGACATTGGTTTTTGTAGCGACCTTTCCGGCCTTTCAATGGGTCAAGTTTCGAATGCTTCCAAAGGCCAACGTCGATCAGTTTTACGTCTATGTTGATCTTCCGATGGGACAATCACTCAATCAAACGCGAGATAAAGTGCAATTACTTGAGACAGAATTGCTCAAAGATGAAAATATCACCATGATTCAATCTTATATTGGAACTGCCCCCATTCTTGATTTCAATGGCCTCTTTAAGGCTGTCAGCAATCGACGTCAGCCTCATCAAGCGACCATGAGAATAGGACTCTTACCCGATGATCAAAGAGAATTGAATTCTGAAAATATTGTGATTGCACTTCGCCAGAAAATGCTGGGGATAACCTCTCATATCAAGGGATTAAAACTTAAGTTTGTAGAAGATCCTCCAGGTCCTCCAGTGATGTCCACCGTCCAAATTCGCGTGCAATCAAGCGATGAAGAGCTCATGAAGAAAGAAGCACTCGCACTAATGCCCATGTTAAAGAACGTGGCCGAAACGGTTGACCACGACATTTCATTGCCTGAAGTGACGGAAGATTTTGTCATCACGGTCGATCATCTGGCCTGCTCGAAAATGAAAGTCGCCCCTGGTCAGGTTGTCGATACCCTCAATGCGCTTTATAGCTCTCGAGTCGCCGGAATTTATCACCGTCAAAATTTACGTGAGCAAGAATTTATCACCTTGAGAATTAAACCTGAGTTACGTAAAAACGAAGAGCTTCTCAATACTATTTCAATTCCTAATATGATGAGAATAAACATTCCACTTAATAAAATCGCCAAAATTGAAAAGCAAAAGTCTATTCCTCCTTTAATGCGGGAAAATCATCGCAATACCATTTACCTTTCGGGAGAAATGGGAAATCGCTCTGTGACTTATGCCGGAATTGATTTGCTCAAAAATCTTTACGACTACAAACTAAGTACAAAAGATGCCAAGCTCGAATCATGGAATTTGTTTGGAATGACTTATACGACACCAGATCAAAAGGAAGTTAAAATAACAATTGGTGGAGAATGGGAATTAACATTAGAAGTTTTCCGCGACTTGATGATGGCAATGGCCGTGGCCATCATGGCCATCTACTTAGTTCTCGTTGGCCAGTTTAAATCTTTTGGCGATGCCCTCTTGATTATGACCACCATTCCCCTTTCCATCATCGGTATTATGCCAGGGTTCGCGATCATGGGAAAACTGACTGGTGAATACTTCACCGCCACTTCCATGATTGGGGCCATTGCTCTTGCAGGTATTGCAGTTAATAACGCCATTATTCTTTTGGAATATATCAATTCACTAAAAGGAAAGAGCACAAATCTCATCGATGCTCTGACAGAAGCCACTTCCACTCGATTGCGACCAATTGCCCTTACCACGATCACAACCGTCTTGGGTTCTCTCACCATCATTTCAGATCCTGTTTGGTCAGGATTGGCGTGGGCGATTATTTGGGGCTTAGGGGTTTCGTCGTCTTTGATTCTTATCGTATTCCCACTTCTCTACCATTGGGTTCATGGCAAGAAGTGGGAAACATATCATTAAGCAAGTGAAGCTTTTGCCGTTTTAGTTGTGGTTAACCAGAGTCCAACTATGGCCCAAACGAGAGAAGCGACAATGGAGTACATGGCGGAAACGGCAGGATTGAGTACGCCGCCGAAAACGTTCAAATAAAGGTGACCGAACAATCCGATGGCTCCTGCACCAGCAACAACAAGGAGAGGAAGATCGCGCTTAAACAAAGTTCCAAACATAATAGGAACAAGTGAAGCAGCGGCCAAACCATAAACGCCTTTTTGAGCAAACAATCCAACCAAAGCGGGTGGATTCCAAGCAAGCGCGTAGGCAAAGAGACCAACTGCAATCAAAACAAAACGAGAAAGCATCAATCCCTTTTCAGGACCTACCCCCGTGGCCTTTCTAAAAGGCATATAAATGTCATTGACGACCATCGCTGAGAGCGCAACTAAGATCCCATCAAGAGTTGAGAGTCCAGCTGCTAGCATAGTAAGTGAAATAAAAGTCATGATGTAAGGACCCATTCCTCCCGTTCCAAATTCTTGAAGAATATAACTGGTGACTACCATATCTTGTCTGGCGACCTGAAGACCTGAGAGTTTAGCGTAAAAGCCAATGAAGAGCATAAGGGTAAAACACGTTCCCACGATGAAGGTTGTTCCTAAAAACTTGTTCACATCCTTATCCTCTTTTAGATAGAAGATTTTAGTGAGGATATGCGGCTGTAACATCAAGGCAAAAGTGATGACAAAACCAGAGACGAAAACCGAGAAGAAATCGTAATACAAATTACTCTCAGGATTAAAGACGGCGGCATAGTTCACGGAAACTGATTGAAGCGAAGTAAAAAAGCCCCCTTCAAAATACTTAAGTCCATGAACAAATAGGAACAAGGCAATGATGATCATCATGAAACCTTGAAAAGTATTGGTGTAAGCATGGGCATAAGTTCCACCCATTAAGACGTAACTAAAAACAAAAAGCAGCGCCAGAGTTAAGGCAAGCTTTTGATCAATTCCGAAAAGACTGGTGATCAATAGTGAGCAACCTACCAAAATCAAAACCACAAAGGTGATAGAGAGTAAGTTGATCATAGCAAAGAAAGTGGCGAGACCACGTGAACCATAACGATGGAATATCCAATCAGGTATGGTTAAACTGCCCTTCACTTCACCCACTCTTCTGAAACCTTTGGTCAGAATCAAAAAGGCCGTAACAATACCAAGAGTCGCTGCCACTCCGTAGTGAACATAAGCTGAAAGACCGTGAACAAAAACAAAACCAGGATTAATCACAAAAGTCGCCGTTGACGCGATTGAGGCAGCCATGGTGATACCGATCAATATTGGGTTCATGTCGCGATTACCGATAGAGAAACCTTTGAGGTCTTTGGTTTTCTTCATTCCAATCCACGAAAGATAAAAGGTAATGCCGATAAATAATGCGGTCATTCCGTACTTAAAAATTTCTGTGCTCATACCCATTCCCCTGTTTGCATCCAACGATGCGCCTTCTCTTTTAATAGAACTTTATCGATCTTCCCACTAGCAAGTAATGGGAACTGACTTAATTGTTTCACAAAATGCGGTTGCTTATAGCGACAGAGCTTATCTCCGAGGAAATGATTCACTTCGGAAAGCTCCATCTCTTTCTCACTTCTCAAAAGTGCCATTCCCACTTCTCCCCATTTCTGGTGAGGAACCGGAACAACCACGGCCTCTAAAATTTGAGGATGAGATCTTAAAACTTTTTCAACTTCAGCAGGGTAAACATTTTCGCCACCA
>PCTW01000012.1:5042-7115 GCA_002786715.1 Bdellovibrio sp. CG22_combo_CG10-13_8_21_14_all_39_27 | reverse complement strand
ACGCAACATCAATTCCCCTACTTCATTATCTTTAGCAGGAGTACCATCATCTTTCATCAGAAGGACTTCGGTATGAGGCATCGGTTGGCCGATAGAACCAACTTTTGCAATAGCATCGCCTTCGTCGAGAAGAAAGCAATTAGGTCCTACTTCTGTGAGCCCAAAACCCTGCTTAAACATTAGGTTCTTTGCTTGGTAAGTTTTAATCAACTCCACTGGACAATGAGCACCGCCAGAGATGAAAAAGCGCATACTCGAAAAATCAATTTGATTAAAACGAGAATCTTCACTGATCATTTGAAACATCGTCGGCACACCAAAATAGACAGAAACTTTTTCGGACTGAACAGTTTCAATAAAATTAGTAACATCAAATTTTTCGGCAATAATGACCGTTCCGCCGAGAGAGAGTAAAGGAAGGCATAGGACGTTATACCCGCCAGTGTGAAAGAAAGGGGTTTCCACCATGGCGACATCAGATGCCTTCAAGCCCCAACCGCGACATGTTTCAGTCTGATTGGATTTTAACATTTCACCGTGAAAAAGAACGCCTTTTGGAGTTCCGGTACTTCCGCTAGTAAAGAGCATCAACAAAGGTGCCTTTAATCCAACTTCAGTTAACTGCACTTGGTCTATAGTCATTTTGAGATCATCTGGATTTTGCATTTCAAATCCATCAATCTTCCACTCTCCACGACCGAGAAAGAGCTTAGGTTCAATTCGCTCTAAAATTTCTTTGATCTCGCCTACTGAAAGCCGAAAATTCAGAGGTACAAAAAGAGCACCCAACTTGGCACAGGCCAAAAAGAAAGTAACGTGTTCTAAGTTATTGTGGGCCAAATAGGCCAGACGATCACCTGCTCTCAAACCATTACTGGCAAAGAGCTGAGCGAGACGAGTGACTTCATGATTCAATTCTTGGTACGTGAGCCGACGACCACTCTGTTGCTCAACGAGAGCAGTTTTAAATGGATATAGGTCAGCTGTATGGTCTAAAAAATCGATCCAACTCATGACAAGTTCTCCGAATCAACAAAGAGCAATTCTCTTTGCACATGAGATTGTTTTAGAAAGGCTTTTAAACGAGGAATGACTTGAGTTGTAAGTTCAAGAGGATTTTCAAGAACCGAGGCGTGAGCACCTTTGATCATGATCAAGTCTGAATTTTTAACTCTCATCTCCATTTGCTGATGCATATAAGGAGGTGTTAAAACATCTTCTTCACCACAAACGAAGAGTACTGGAACTTTTATTTCTTCGAGGGCAATTTCCCCTTGCATAGAACCATCAATCAAAGCTTCAATCACATGGAGTTTTTCAAGATGGGCCCGTTCGCGATAAAATTTCAAAAGTTCAGGGTAATCGAGAATAGTTTTCTCCGCCCATATCCATGGAGTCGCGACATCAAAGCGATGAGTCGGTCCACCAATGCGATTGGCCTCTTTCCAAGAAGAAATTTTCATCTTTAAAATGGGCCCAACTTCAGCATAAGTATCACAAGCAATAATGGCCTCCACTTTTCCAGGATATAGTCTCCCAAATTCAAGGGCAATTCGTCCCCCATTACTAATTCCTAGTAACGTTGCTTGATGAATACCTAATTCAAAAAGCAAATGAGCCAGATCATTCACAAGATCTTCTAACAAATAGGGACCAAGAGGGCGTGGCCCTTCGCCTTGTCCGCGACCATCATAAGAAAGCACGCGATAATCGCGAGCAAGCTCCGGTATGGAAGCGGACCAGCTCTGGCGAGTTGCAAAGAGACCGTTAATCAGAACGATCCAAGGCTTCTCAATATCCTGTGAATTAAAAATTTCGAAAGGAAGCATTAGCCAATCACCAATCCACCATCAACATTCAAACATGTGCCTGTGATGAATTTAGCATCATCAGAAGCTAAGAAAGCGTAAGCAGCGGCGATTTCTTCTGGCTCACCGATTCTTCTCAATGGTGATTTCTCTTCCATTCCTTTCAAAACGTTTTCGGGCATTTTGCGAACCATAGGTGTTCCAATAAAGCCTGGAGCAACTGCATTGACGCGAATTTGGAGTTTTCCAAATTCCTTGGCCATCG
>PCTW01000012.1:0-5031 GCA_002786715.1 Bdellovibrio sp. CG22_combo_CG10-13_8_21_14_all_39_27 | reverse complement strand
TTTTGCTCTTTCATTTGAGTAGCGGCAGCGCGAGAGAGTTTGAAAACGGCCGTTAAATTTACCGCAATCACTTCATCCCATTGCTCGTCGGCCATCTTTAACGTTGTCGCATCACGAGTGATCCCAGCATTATTGATCAAGACATCAACGCCTTTTTTCATTTCAGCATCGATTGTCATTAATGTTTTTGCATCAGTCACATTTCCTTGAATATAAGTCATGCGCTCAGGAAACATACTTTTAAGCTCTGACTGCTCAAGAGTTGGCATATCAATCAAAACAAGCTTGGCGCCTTCATTATAGAATCTTTGAGCAGTAGCGCGACCAATACCTGAAGCGGCACCAGTGATGAAAACAATTTTATTCTCTAAACCTTTCATAAATTCTCCTTATTATTTTTCAAATCCGTCTAATGTTGATTGTTGAAAGCAAGGTTCCGTCCACTTCAAAGAAATGGCCGACCAAGTGTAACCGATTCCGGCACTAGCGAGGACCACGTGATCGCCCTTTTTAAGCAGTCCTCTTCTCTCTGCTAGACCGAGAGAGAGCACCTGATCAGGAGCACCAAAATGGCCATACTGATCGAGATAAATAGATTGCTCTTGTTTGAGCTCGAGATGATCGAGGATCATATCGTGTGCCGAGCGCTTCATATGAAGAAGAGCGAGATAATCAATGGGACGCTCTGGCATTGAGGCCACGGCAGCATCTTTAATCACCTTCATGAAATTGGGGATGGTTTTTTCTTCTAAACGAACCCGCATACCTTCGATGTCGGGAACTTGCAAATAAGTGTCTTCAGCTTTGACCCCGTCGCGGGTACGCATTTTTGTGCCGCCGCCAGGAATGATCACGTCGAGAGAGAAAGCGCCATCAGTAATGACACTACTTTCTAAAATTTCTGGCCCTTCGCCATCGCGCTCAAGCACCATCGCTGAACCACCATCTGAGAGGTTATTCAGAAAGCGCGCTTTTGGGTCTTGATAATTCACCAAATCACCAGTCTTGTGACCACCGCAAAGCAGAGCACGTTTAATTTGAGGATTGGTTTGCATCAGAGATTTTGCGAGCTTCAGTCCTACCACATTGGTTGAGCATCTTGCCGCCATATCAAAGGCCCAAGCATTCTCAAGACCCAATTCTCTTTGAACGAAAATTCCGGCCGACCAGACATTATAGTCTTTATATTCAGAGCCGGTCCAAATAATCAAATCGATACTCAAAGGATCAATTCCCTTCAATGCGCTCTTAGCAGCACGAATCGCCATATCTGAGGGATGAATATCTTTTGGGGCACGACATTTTTTAACAATCCCAAGTTTTGTTGCCACCACTTCTACTGGAACACCATTTTGCTTTGAAATAAAAGCGGCATCTTCAAATTGCTCAGGCAACCAAACGGCCGAACTCTTAAGCGTGATTTTCATTTTTATTCTCTCCTAAACAATCATTCAAAAAATTATTCATCATTTCTGTCGTCATAGTCGCATTCTCGAGAAAAAAGAGATGATCCGTATCAGGAACAACTCCAAGTCGAGAACCCACGATTTTCTCTCTCAAGCGAAGGGCATTGGCGGGACTCACAAAGCGATCCTCAGCTCCAGTTAAGACCAAGGTCGGAACCTTGATTTCATTAAGCGCAATGGCCTTTTCTAAAAAGCGATCCACAGCGCGCTTTTGCTTGAGCAATTGCTCAAGACGAGCAGGATGGGATCGCCGCAATTCGATTATTTGATTAAAGAGTTTCGGGTTTTGTATAGGAAGTGTTGGATGGACAGTTGCTGCGATAGCAACTTCAGTTCTTTTAGGCTCTGGAATATCTTGAAAACGAGTTAGCGTTTCTTCATCCATTTTTGGAAGAGCTATAAAGTCATCGCCACCAGAAGTTGTACAAAGAAGCTGCAAAGATAATACATTTTGCGGATATTTTATTGTCAGTAGCTGAGAAACAAATCCTCCCATACTAATGCCCACGAGATGAAATTGTTCATGGCCCAAAGCCTTCATGACATCGACCGCATCTTGAGCAACATCCATTAGTTCATATTCTGAACTCGGATCATAACTCTCACCCATTCCGCGATTGTCGATCATGATCACTTCGAATTGATCTTGCAGATAGGGATAGAGAAATTCGAAATTATAATGAGAGCAGCCAAAACCCGAAATGCATAATAAAGGAACTCCAGCGCCTGCAACGTGAACTGCTAACTCATTTCCCTGACTGTTTTTTATCAATAACTTCTTTTTCATCGGGCACAAGATTCGACCAGTTCATACCGCCTTGTCAATTTTTTTGTACAATTGTTCAATTTTATCGTTACATTTGTACAAAAACCGTGGACGAAGTGAAAATTATCGAGCATGATCTGAGGTAATGAATGAGATAACTGACGTAAATACTGAGAATTTCTATGATTTATTCGATTTAAGACCGCGTAAGGGCGATCTTAAAAAGATGGAGATCATCCTGGCCGCCATCGATGTGATGGCCGAAGAAGGTATTGAAAAAACCACTTACGACGCCATTGCTGGGCGGATCGGTACTCGTCGCGCCCACGTCGCCTATTATTATAAAGATAAAAACGACATTCTGATGTCGGCGATTCGCTATATCATGGCGAATTATCAGCAGATTCTGATTGAAAACATGAAGGATGAAGAAGACGGGCTGCAAATGCTGATGAAGTATATTGAAGGTCCCTTTATTTGGGCCGAGAAGTTCCCTTCTCAGTTAAAAGTCATGCTGCTCTTTTATTACCTTTGTACTATTAAGTCTGAATTCAAAGATCTGCATGATCATATTAGAACCGCGGGGGCCGAGCGGATTCAGTTTATTCTAACCAACAAACTGAAAACACCTCTCGAATTAGATCAGGCCAAGCTGCTCTCTAAAATCATTCAAAACTCAATGTCGGGTCAAATCCTTGATAGTGCGACCACTCATGGCCGTAATCTTGACCAGGCCCTTAGCGAATTAAAAACTTTTGTGTTATCACTATTTCGTTCTCAAGGAGAGAATTCATGAAAAGCGTCACCCTCATTCTTTGCGGATTATTATTCGCAACTTTCGCTCAAGCCGCTCAATTGCAGGAAATGACTTCCTTTGGTGCCAATCCTGGCAAACTTAAAATGTTTAAATACGTTCCAGATAATGCGAAGAAACTTGCTCCAGTCGTCGTTCTTCTTCACGGTTGTACTCAAGGTGCCAGTGACTTTGATAACGAAACGGGTTGGACAAAAGTTGCTGATCAAACAGGAACGATTCTTCTTCTTCCTCAACAAGAAAGAGACAATAATGGACTTCGTTGTTTCAATTGGTTTTTACCAGAACATAGCACACGCGACAGTGGAGAGATGGCTTCAGTTGTAGACGGTTTGAAAAAATTAGAGACTCAACACTCAATCAATTCTAAAAAAGTTTTTGTTACTGGTCTTTCTGCTGGTGCAGCGATGACCTCTGCGCTTCTTGCGAATTATCCTGAGCTTTTCAAAGGCGGGGCCATCGTTGCTGGACTTCCTTATGGTTGTGCCAATGATGTCATGAGCGGAATTATGTGCATGAATGGTATCAACAATTCACGCACGCCTGAGCAATGGGGAAATGCCGTTCGCAATGCTACCAACTTCAGAGGATCTCGCCCTTCAGTTCAAATCTGGCAAGGTCTACAAGATCCTTTCGTAAAACCATCAAATGCTCTCGAACTTGAGAAGCAATGGAGCAATGTTCTTAATTCTTATACTGAACAACCGATCGTTGAAGAACTTAACGGATTGATCAAAACATCATATGCCAATCCAAATGGCGAAATCGTTCTCGAGTCTTTTAAAGTTTTAAATGCTGGGCACGGTTATCCAATCTCACAATCACAAGGTTGTGGCGTTCCTGGTTCATACATTATTGAAACGGGAATTTGTGCTGCGGAAATGATGGCGCAATTCTGGAAACTCTAATTATTCTCCTGGATCAAATCGTTTAAGCAACGCTACAATGATTTGATCCAGTTACAATCTTCATTGAATACCTTCGACAAAGCCCATCCCTCTACATGAATAGATATCACTAACTTGATTAAATTCTTCAATTTTAAAATTTGTAAAGAGACTACTCAAAAATAATAGAAGTGTTATTGAATTTAGAATTACAAATCGCTTTTTTCCTAATCGACGAAGCCATAAATAAATTATGAAACTAGTGATATATGAACCAATAAGAGAGTACTTCCAAAAAAACTCAGAGATTGTGAGCATAAAATATTCTGCATCTGAATATTTTTTAAACACTAAGCCGTATTCATATAAACCTAAAAATATTACATAAACTAATCCAATGAATTGGAATGTCACTACAAATATTAATAGATACTTGGATAACTTTTGGTTCATCAATAATTTCCGAGTTGAATATAGCTTGATTATAACACGGCTCTAACTATCCGATTATTCTAGTCTTATTTTGAGAATTGATTCAGCGACTTTCACTCCGTCGACAGCGGCGGAAGTAATTCCACCGGCGTAACCTGCACCTTCACCACACGGATATAAGCCAAAATGCGAAACTGACATCAGCGTTTCGCGATCGCGCTCAATCGTGACAGGAGCAGAAGTTCGCGTCTCAGGAGCGAGCAACAACGCTTCTTTGGTCACAAAACCTTTTATCATGCGATCGAATTCTTTTAATGCTCGTTTTAAATGAGTGCCAACAAATTTTGGGAGCAATGAATTGATATCAGCAGAGACTAGTCCAGAGGGACAAGAGCTCTTAGGCATCTGCTCTTTTTGAGTCAGACTGCCATCTAAAAAATCAAAAAGGGATTGGGCGGGAACTTCTTTGCCGGTCGCGAATTCTAATGAGTGTTGATAGGCTCGCGTTTCGATTTTACGCAAAAAAGCATGGCCACTCAGCGCATTTTCTATTTTAAAATCTTCGCCAGACTTAACACTGACAACCAAAGCAGAATTGCTCCAAGGAGAATTGCGGGCGTAATTGCTCATACCATTGACCACGATACCATCAGCGTCGGTACCGCT
>PCTW01000075.1:820-1202 GCA_002786715.1 Bdellovibrio sp. CG22_combo_CG10-13_8_21_14_all_39_27 | reverse complement strand
AAGAATAAAATTAAAAACTTTTAATTTTGTAATTTTTAAACATTTAAATTTATAAGGAATTGCGCTACAAGTGGCAATTCCTTTTTTTGTGTTGTCATTGCCAGGCTGTCTTTTCCGCCATTACGAGGAGTTTGCCGTCAGGCAGGCATCGTCAAGCAGTCCGACCCCTCTCGCGGGAGGGGTCGGACTGCTCTATGATTGTCATAACCGGCTTGGAGTATCCTAATGGCATAGTTTCTATTATACCCGATATTGCCGCAAAATTCATCTAATATTTTTCCCTTGTCTTTTTTATCGGCTTTTAGATAGCGTTTCTTCGTAACTGAAATCAGCTCTTTTTTAGTCATATTGGTCATAAATGTAACCTTAATTTAATTAAAAA
>PCTW01000075.1:488-804 GCA_002786715.1 Bdellovibrio sp. CG22_combo_CG10-13_8_21_14_all_39_27 | reverse complement strand
AGCACACACTTTTGGCGGTTTTTAGTTAGTAAGTAAAGCCTCGTTCGGCGTTAGCCCGTCTAAGGCAATATGTTCTAAATTATTGTAAGTAATATTCCATTTTTTAATCTCTCGTTTCAACTCTAATATAGTTTTAAAATAGTGTCTATCGTAAAACATCTCTTGATCTGTTCGATGACTTCGTTCTACTTTACCGTTTTGAGCCGGTTTGCCCGGGTCAATTAGGTAATGAATAATATTTAGTTTCTGACATAGTAAGTCCAAATCATGTAATCTAGGATTTATTGGATCAGATGATTTTAAATAGCCGGTATAT
>PCTW01000075.1:0-448 GCA_002786715.1 Bdellovibrio sp. CG22_combo_CG10-13_8_21_14_all_39_27 | reverse complement strand
AGCGTTTATTTCCTATTTTTTCAGGCACATATTTAATATCTACCTCTACTAAATCTCCTTTAGCCAGTGGAACTTTCACGTATTTGTATTTCAATTTTCTAACCCTATACTTTCTAATCAACCCCTCTGTTTTTAATATCTTGCCAATCGTACGGGTATCAATACTTACTCCTTCCTTAACTAATTTGTAGTTTAATTTCTTAGCGCACAATCTCGTTTTTCTCCTCAGTTCAATTATCTTCTCTTTTGTCCTAATTGACGTTTCATTGGGCTGGCTCAACGGACGAGTTGATCTAGGCATTAATCCGGCTTCGCCGGATTTTTTGTATTCAGCTACCCAACGCTCCAATGTTCTTTTTCCTCCCGGAAACATCTTAACAGCATCGATTAGTTTAATCTCTTTATTTACAATGGGTAAAACCCATCGTAATCGCTCTTCCAGAGCGTT
>PCTW01000010.1:119753-162501 GCA_002786715.1 Bdellovibrio sp. CG22_combo_CG10-13_8_21_14_all_39_27 | reverse complement strand
CAACTTCAGCTATTGCACGATCTGGTTACGTCAGATCTTTAATACTTACTAAATAAGAGTGTTAACTCTAACTAGTTTTCTCTTCTCGTCTTATTTGGACCGAAGTCCAAACTTTAATTTCAATTTTAGAATGTAAAAGATCAGGCTCAATTCACAGACACAAAAACACCGAGTAGCTTATAGAGGCTCTCAGTACATTTCAAAAGTCGTAGAATGTGTCGCTCGGTCGGTGATAATAGAGATACCAAGGAGTTCCGTCAAGCACCTTTTCATTTTTTTTCACACTTTTTTTTTTATTTCACAAGGTCTGAAATAAGTCGGTTATAATATTGAAAAAGAGATCATAACTGATGGGAATTAAAGAAGAAATTCAAGAGTATTTTGGACCGGCATTAAACCCGGTTAAACTCCTTTTATTGGAAAGCAAAGCATCCCCAGGCGAGTTCAAAAGTCTTTTTTCTACAATTAATGGAAGTAAAAATGAAAATTTTTTGCTGTATGACCTGCCAGCATTAATGCGTCTTCTTTGTCAGCGACGAGGTGTCCTTAAAAAAGAGCTTCTGGATCAATTCGATCCCAAAAGCGAGCTGTGTCTCATTGTTGATTGGTTAGAAAATCAAAAGAGAGTGGTGATCATCGACCTCGAAGATGAGGTCACGATCGAGAGAGAAAAGTTAAAAACTCTCGTCGACGGTGCGAGAGAAAAATGGAATCGCTGGTTCCTCATGGCAAGTGAGAAAAACCCATGAATCATATTCGATTATTCCCTCGCTATGATGTTCGTAAACTTAAATCTCCTATAGAAATTGATTACCTCGTTCAAGAAGGATGGATTTTAAAAGATATCGGTCTTGGAGGAATTCAAATAAGAAGTCCAAAAATGATTCAACTAGAAGGTGAAAACCGCCGAATTAAAATCAAACTCTTTGGAAAAGAAGAAGTCTTATTATCCGTCACTCAATGCTGGAGTGAAGAGAGAGAGAACGAGCATCTGGCTGGATTTAAACTCTACTTTGAAGATCTTGAGACTTTTGCTCATTGGAGAAAAATTCTCAAGGCGCTACATACGGTTCTCAATAAGAAAAAGAATTAATTTTCAGAACGAATTTTAGCAGCAGAGATTGTGGTTTCAGAGCATCCCGTATAATCGCCTGTATCACAAAAAATAGCACCTGAACTTCTTTGGCAATAATCAATCACGTCACAACTTTCACAGGACTTAAAATCACTAGTTTTGAGATTCCTAATTTTTGTAAATTCAGCAGAATTTTTCCAAATATTAGAAAATGAGTCACGTCGCAAATCGCCGGCAATAATTGGTGCCCCAATGCAGGGAAAGACTTTTCCCGTGACCGAAATTCCTACCACTGAACGAGCACAAGAACATTGAAGTGCATGATCAGTATTTCTGTAATCAAACAAAGCACGATGAGGTCCGGCCAAAAGATCTCTCATTTGATTAGCAGTAATTTTCCAATCTAGGGCCCCCGGTGAATGATCGTAGCGCTCGGTGATTTCATCGCTAATCGCGAAAGACCATTGATTTGCATTTACGGCAGTAAGAAATAAATCGAGTTCATGGACATTGGCCTTGTGAAGAATAAAATTAATATGAACTTCAAGACCTACCTCTTGCGCATTCTTGACTCCTTGAATGGCCTGAGAAAAAGCACTTTTGCGACTGAAGATTTGATAGCTCTCCTCACTCATACCATAAAGAGTTATATCCACTCCCTGTAGACCCGCTTGGACCAATTCAGAGCAGCGCTTTGAGGTTAACAAAATTCCGTTGCTTTTGAGACGAGCAATTGCTTTTTCCTGAACGATAGTTTGGATAAACTGATCAAGTGAAGGATGGAGCAAAGCTTCGCCACCACTCAAATTAATAAAAAATGCCCCTTCTTTAATAATGTCTTTCAAAATGCCGTGAATCTCTGTATCCGATAATGCATTGTTCTTGAATTCTGGAGGCATCGCTTTGGATCGATCAAAATTATAACAATGCTGACAGGCCAAATTACAACCCATAGTAATTTCTATTGTGGCATTCAACGGTTGGCAATTTTGATAGGCGTGCTCTTGCGATTGGGCCAGAAGTCCCAATCGTGGAGCAGGATCATGCTTACTCATGACTTTTCTCGATGAGCTGAAGGGCTTCAAGATCGGCTACAAATTGTTTGAGATCTGCTCGAGCCTCTGCTTCATCAACTTCAAATTCATCCATCAGTTTGGCCAAAATTTCATCGGAAGAAGAAGATTCAATGAGATCCCAAATAAAAACACCCACATCATTTAAGCGATGAACGGCCTTACCGATTTTCGAATCAATAATGACTAATTGTTCACCAATCATTTTCAAGGCAAGATCAGACCGTTTTTTGTAACTCATGAGGATATGATAACATCAAGTTATGAAAATCAATATCCCCAGTGGAGTGGCCGACTCTCCTCATCGGAATAATCTTTTTGAAGAGCATTTTCTTCAAGCTTGGCTGTATACCCATTCAGATCAACTTCCTTTTGATACATCCGCTTTTAAAGAGCAATGGTTAAAGCAAATCTCACTGAATCAAGATCAAAATGAATGCGCTGAAAAACTATTTGAAAACTGGCCGATGAACTTAACGAAACCCATTTTTATAAAAGGACACGCGCTCGAAAAACTTGGTCTTTATCAAATTGGTGAACGCTTTAAAAGTGATATTGATCTCTTGATTGATCAAGAATCCCTGCACTACCTTGAAAATAGAATAAAGGCCCTCAATGGACATGAAATAAAAGAGAAAAAATGGTGGGGCAATTCACACAAGAAAATTTTTTCTCTCTCACAAAATAATCATGAAGTTGTCATCGAATGTCACTCTCAACTTTTCTATCACCTACCTCAGATTGATTGGCAGAGATACAGACACACTCAAATTTCTGATCAGCTTCAACTTGAAGCTCACTTGCTTTTTCTAATGGGCCATTACGTCTTTCAACACAATTGTCTGAAAATCTATTGGCTACTGGATATAGCTCTTTTTATTGAAAAATTTAGCAAACAAATCGATTGGAATAAATTGCAGCATTTGGCCCGAGAATGGGATCTGAAAGTGAGTCTTGATTGGTCACTTTCCTTGGCCAATGAACTTGCAAACTTTAATTTAGAAATTCCAAAAGGGATGATTAAATCAAATCTCGACATTGATTTTAATTTTGCCTGGCAAACCAAGCAAAGTGGCTTGAGATATTGGAAAATGAAACATAAAGCAAAAGGAAAAATAGCAAATTCGTTAAAATACGATGTGAAATGGTTGCTAAATAAGACGAGAAAGTAGTTTAAAAAGGCCTCGAAAAACTCGAGTATACTTTTTGTGATATAACCGAGACAGCCTTGCTTTTGATGATTTAAATCGAGTCCCTTTGAAACCCCAATTTAAGGGCCGACCAGCGCGAATTCGTCCAACGACTATCCCTAGAACATAATCGCTCTTTATCAATTCATCAAAGGGAGAATTGTCACCTTTTGTCGTCAAAGGTTCGAGGGCAACAACTCTATGAGCAACATAATCTCCGCATTCATTATCTTTAAAGAGAACAATATCACCTAGCTGAATAGCTCCATGATCAGTCTCAACCAAGATAATATCTTCGGGTATTAAAACGGGGCACATACTCAGGCCATGATGAGTGAAATTAACTAAGGCCATGGCGAACCTTTAACATTTCCCATACCTCGACATCGGCATTATTTCTAAACTCTGAAATAGGAACAGAATTAGTAATATCTTGAGCAGCTTTAGTCAGCTGATCGACTTCACCAGAGGTCAATGTTTCCCAAAAATAATTGGCAAAATTGCTTAACAGTAATGTGAAACGATCGGCCGGTTTTAGTTCAAAAATTTCATTTTTTTGAGATTGTCTCAACTGATAAATTTCGATCAATTGATATTCCTTCGATATTTTTGGAAGATCTGGAACTAAGATGGAACCTAATTCAGCACCTTTTATATAAACTTTATGATCCATTCCAATGCGAAGAATATTCATATCGTCATGTAAGGCAACGAGGTTTGGTGCTCTCGAAAGAATGGTACTTTTACCCACTCCTGACGGCCCCATAAAGGCGATGGCCTGTTGATCATTAAGGGCAACAGCTGAGCAGTGAACAACTAAAAAATTCATTCTCAAAAGCAGCCGAGGTATATAACAGCGAAGGGCATTCTGGAACCCATCCGCAATCTTTGAATAGGAAATAAGAACAACTTGATGGTGATTTTTGGCCGATACAAAATCCCTTTGAATGGAAAACTCCCATTCTCCTAGCGAGAATAAAACGCAATCCTGGCCCGACTCATCTTCAAACTCACTGCTGCCCATCCCCAGAGATTCGCAATCATACCAATTAAATTCAAGGTGGACTCGCGGCTCATCCGATAAAAGAGCTTCTAGAGATTTAGGAATGGCAAAATGAGAATTGATTTTAAACTGTTGCCCACATGATTTTAACTTTACAGTTTGACTCAGGGCCAAACTATTTACTTTTTGGAGCAGGTCCAATTTTTTTTGGGCAAGTTCTTGATGAGTGACGTCACCCCATTGGACATCTTTAGGAATTGAGACGTTTGGAATTGCAAAAATCTGGTGCACCAGTACTCGCCTTTCGCCCACCATTTACGGTTCCGTTGCATACGGCACCAAAACTCATTAGGGGCTCGGTTTCGATTTTAGGTTTTTGGTAACTTTTCTTCGTTGTCTTTTTTTCATTCTTCATAAATTATCCTATCTTAACCCAGTTTTTCTCATCAACCAAACTCCAATCATATAGCTCAAAATCAGAGACACAATCTCTAATAATCCGGAACCTGTTGTTGGGCCACCATCCGCTCCCATGGCCGAGCATCCTCCTCCACTTTTTGTAGGAGCCGCTGCTGGAGAGGAAACAACCGAAGCTGGAATATTGAAGAACAGCTTTTCAGGAAACTTCATCGATGGGTCACCTACCAGTAAGTAACTATTTTGAACATCAGAGTAATAACCTTCGCTAGGGAGTTGTTGCTTCGCCAACATGAAAAGATCTCCAAGACGCGTACTTTTCGAACCGTTTTTAATACGATCTCCTAAAAGCTGATAAAAGTTTTTAGCAAATTGAGCTTGGGCATTTGGCGTCGTCATAGCAGTAGAGCCAATAAAAGCAACGGCCCCGCCAGACTTATTACTTAGAAGTGTTTCACCAAGTGAGAACCAAGTTTCATCAGGGTCATAAAAATAATTATTTAAACAGTTCAAGGCCATGAGGATTGGGTATTCCGTATTGCTTAATACCTCAGCTTCAGCTGTGGTAAAGAGATCATTATCTGTCCATAGATCTTCAGCTCCATGCCCCAAATAATTAACAATGAGTGATTGATTAGAAAAACTGCTTTCTATATCAGATGTCATCTGAGCATCACCCAACTCTCCTCGATCGAAAGTCTGCGGAACGATGTTGGCCTGTGATAACGCTGACATTTGAGAAATCTCATCACTACGTTGTCTAAAGCGCTCGTTATTATCCGAATTATCAACTAAAAAAGTAATCTTACGGTTTGTATCAAAATCAGGACTGGCAAGTTCATCTTCAAAATCGAGAGATTTGCGAACCATGGTTTGAAGGACGGAAGGATCTGACGATGGAAAGCGTCCAATGGCCATCAAAGGAGTGACAGCATCCAACCTAGTAACAAACCAGTTATCGGAACCAAAGTCATAGATCTGGCCACTCACAACTGGCATCGGTGAAACGTCAGGTCTAATGCCGAAGCCAAAATGATCTTTGGGATCATAAGTTGAATCGCCAAGGATCAAAACATAACTTGGCCGAGTTGACCAAGTATCATAGGCATTTAGTAAAAATTCTTTGATCGCAAATGAAGAAGCACGACCAAAACTGAATTCGTTGTAAATTTCCTGATAAGTCACTTTAAGTACATTTAATCCTTGAGCTTCACGTCTATAAGTTAATTCTTCAACCGCTTCCAGCGCGCCCTCGCCACCGATCACAATCATGGATTTATTCCAGTCTGTATCTCTTAGGCCCTTAATGGAACCTCTATTCACTTTTAAAGATGTCACTGAATAATAAAGTTGATTATCGATAATTAAAAAATTGTTTCCATTCTCTGCATTTACACCTGAGTTTGAATAGAAAGAGGCAGTATACTCGCTGTTGGCATCAGGGCCAGAGATCAACACATTATTCAGCTCTGATGGAGCTTCTGAATTGCTGATATCAAAGATGCGTACCGTGCTAGTACTTAATCCTGAAAAACTCATTTTGGTATTGGCGTATTCATTTCGCAAAATTGTTTGATCATTTAATTTATAGCGAATATAGGGATAAGTTAGTTCTACGCGATCAATTTGCATACGATCACTATACGGAGTTTGGCTTGCAAGAGCTCTCAAAATGAAATTATTGGCACCATCAACTAAGTACTCAAGTGGAATAGAGAAATTAATCTTTTGATATCTGCCTCCTACAAATTCGACATGGGTCACCATATCTATGGCAGCATTAGCATAAAGACCTAAGCTATGGACGAGGTCATTGATATTTCCCTTCTCATCTGTTGTTCCCTTGAGATAAACTGACAAAATGGCATCGGAATTGGAATCCACATCAAGCCCAGAAATGGTCATCGAGAAAGGTAGCTTTTCATAATTGACGTTGGCCGGATAAGGCGCAAAAATCATTTTCCAGAAGAAGTGATCATGTTCAGCACCAACAGGACTGTCAGTTACGTAAATATTATTTTCTTCAGCAGAAATAGTCGCAAAGGCTTGCTTTGTAGAAGTTGAACCTAAACTAGGATTACCATCGACATTAAATGAACTTAATCTCATAGGAGTTTGTGAAGTGCCAAGTAAGTCGTAGGCGCTCAGAACGACAAAGGATTCATTGTTTTCCTGTGAAGGAGTAAAGAGTCCCATAAAGCGAATTTTGTCACCAGCATTGAAAATACTATCAGCACTTATGACTTCAATTGGAATTTCAACTTCATTTTGAAAAACTCGCAAACTTGAAATGGGTTTTCCAGCGACAGGGCCATCGACAAAAGCCGAAGTCAAATCACTATAGTTCAGTTCAAACATTCCCGTTTTATCAATACCTATATGAACAGTATTGTCACGTGCATACAGAGATGAATTCTTGGTATCTTCATACCAAGGAGAAGTCCCTAGAAAAAGATCAACAACCATCTCGTCCAAACGGGTTATCGTTTTGGTCGAAGCAGAATACAACGTTGGTGAAATGACAATTTTTATAAATTTCTTTGCCCCTTGTGAGATCAATTCCGAATGCAAATGAGTAAAAGTCGAAGGATTTACAAGAGAACTGGCATAGGCGGTAGCATTGGGGCTATAACTTGGAATAAGAACTCCACTCCCATCTAATGACCATTGCGGCGCCGGTGAAACTAAAAGATCTGATAATGTCGACTGAGAAGAACTCAAAACTTGTTGTTGAACTTGTGAATAATAATCTGAAACTTCAATTAATAAAGTTCGTTCAAGCAGGGCCGGCATTCCAGCTTCTTCTTTTTTACTGTAACCATCTATCGCAATCTCTTTGTAAGAGGCATTCCACGTAGCATTAGTTGTAGTCAATGCTCCTGGAACAATTTTCAAACGTATTGTATCTTGAGAACGGGCCAGAATAGTAAATCCATCGCCGAGATCTTCATATCCATTAGGGTACGGAGAAGGATTCGGTGTCGGATTGATGGGATCTGGGCGTGACCCGCTATTATCACTGCCTCCATCGGCGGGAGGCGTTCCTAAACCGTTTTGTGGTCTTGCGGCAACAGGTCCCCACATTTTAGAGATGCCAAGATTATCAAAATCTTGAATATAGTAAAAATAAGTAGTGTCATTTACGGCAGAGAAATCAACAAAGCGATAAGAACCACCTAAACTTCCGGACGTATTAAAGTTGCGAATCATACGAGGAGAAAGTTGAATAAAGTGATCCCCATTTTCATCACTTCTAAAAACATGGAATCCTAAATGATCCGTTTCATTGGTCGTATCCCAACGCAAATCGACTGCCCCATTATAAGCATCTGCTCTAAGATTTTTTACCGAGACGGCCGTCACAGCGCCAGAGAAAGTAACATTACAACCTGTCTGAGAAACTTTCGAATTGACATCAAAACCGACAGTTGCATTATCGAGCCAGTCACCGAAATAATCGTCAAAGTCCATAGAATGACTAGCACATCCGGTAGAGCTGGCAAGTTTGTAAGTATCAGCTGGAACTGGATAAGCATTAATTGGTCCCCAGTTGATGCCGACATTGGTAGCGAGTGCTGGAATAGTTCCCGTTGAATTGATATTCATAACACTCATAGAAGCATACGCAGTTGGTAAGTTCGTAAATTGTCCGCCCGTAAAGGCCAGCAGATTTACTGAACCTGTTAAGTTGAGTCCATTGTTGTTTAAATAATCGAGATTAAACCCTGATAAAGTAATATTCCCGCTGGTTCCAGTGAGGCCCCAGGTTCCGGCACCATCAACGGTCATTTTAGCCTTGTTCGAAAGCGATTGTGGATAAGCTTCTGCCGTACCATTAAACTGTAAATCGCCACCTGCGACTGTGAAGGATTGACCATTTCCTATTTTCACAACACCTGCAGCATCAATCCTTAATTTTCCTGAGTTTAAAACTGCGCCATTTGGAAGGATTAAAACTCTTCCAGAACTTAAAATTAATAAAGAATTTGCAGTGCTTAAGTTTAAAGCGTTGGCCGTAACAGTACCATTGAATGCAACAAAACCATTCGCCGTTTTTGATAACTTTAAATTTCCAAGAGTTAGTCCATTCTTTATTACTTGATTTGTAGAATTGATTCCGTTGTCGGTAAAATCAATTGTTCCATTTGCAACTATAGTTCCATCATTATTCAGAGAACCAAATAATTGTAGAGTTGTTCCAGTATTAATAGTGATAGTAGAACCGGCCCCTTGGAAAACTGAATTACAAATACCTGTACCTGCTGAAATAGTCGGTTGATTAGCAGTAGAATTGATAACACAGTTCAATGATGCTGTTGGTACACCACCATTCCAATTTCCAGCTGTCGCCCAATTGGTATTTACAGCTCCTGTCCAAACAGTCGAAGAACCAATAATTGTCGACGGCGCTCCTGAAGTAATTGGTAGCGGAGTTGAACCAGAAATGACGTAACTTTGAGAATCAACAATATCACTTGAAGAGGCCACAGAAAAACCGACAGTTTTATCATTTACGGCGGAACCTGAAATGTCATATTCAACATAAAAACATCTTGTTGGTGGAACACCTGTTGATGCTTCAATTGTTGTTCCTGTCATACCCGAAAAAGTTACTTTAGCTGGATTACCCGCAAAAGTACCAGTGCCTTTTAAAACGCCACCTGAAGAATCACAATTATCATCATAATATAATCTCGCAACAGAAATATCATTTGATGATCCCGTTCCAGTTAATGTTAAAGCGATAGAATTAATGTTTGTGTTGACGTAGCTTGCTCCAGCTTGACTTTGTTTCAAACTGAAGCGCCCCATATTATACGTTTGACCTTGATAAACTTGAGTTGAAGAAGTCGCTTGTTGTGCAATATCTAAAGTGTTTGTAAGACCAGTCCAATTAATTAAATAAACTGGTGCATTTTCATAAGTTGGACCTGATAAATTTCCAGAATAACTATTAATTGTCAGTGTTCCAACAGTGGTATTGGTTTTGATATTTTTAATCGTTGCCGCTGAAGCTGCAGAGCCATTGAGGTCAAAGGCCATTGTCGATAAAGTATTACCTGGAACTTGAAGATTCAAAGTGAGAAGAGTCGAAGAATTATTAACCGGATGTTTAAAAGTACCGAATGACAAATTATCAGTGGCATCAATGGCGGCACCTGCATTAATAGTAACACCGTTAACACCAAGATGATCGAAAAGATAATGACTGGCCTTAATGGTTCCGTTAACAACAACGGTAAAAGCTGCTGTTCCACCAGTTGAACTCATGATAGCATCTGTGGCACCTCCAACCATTTCGAGGGTTCCGCCTGTATTAATTGTGACAACTCTACCGTTGGCCATTTTCAATGTACCACCTGGCTCGATATCAAGTTTTGCGCCAGTTTGAACTGTAACACTTCCATTCACTTGTAAAGTGACTCCGCTGGCAATTCTCAAAAGACCATTAGTTACAGTTAAATTTCCATTAATAGTTGAATCACCATCGACGGAAATAATACTCGTAATACCACCTGTATTATTGATCGTGACGTTGCCAGGAAAGGGCTCAGAGATAACCATTGACTGGTTCGTTGCCCCCCCCATAATCAGTGATGAGTTTGCGGCATTAGTATAAGTGAATCCAGCTTCAACATTAAGATAACCCCAAACGGTTAAACTAAAACTCGAATTGTTCCAATTTATTTCTCCAGTTGAAACAAGTGTCGTATTTTGACAGGCTTCATTGGCAGTAAGTCTAACAGTTCGAACACCTGCTTGAATTTTACAGTTCTCATTAAAACCAGGCCATCCCCCTTGCCAGTTACCATTTGTTCTCCAATTGGTAGAGTTTGACCCTCTCCACAAACGGGTTGGGTCTCCTGAAATGGTAACAACAGGGCCAGAAACAGGAGGACCAGAAACTCCAGAGAAGTCGTAGCCTTGAGAATTGACGACATCAGATGTTCCATCGATTTTAATACCAATGGTTGCATTGTTTTCAGCTGTTGCAGTAGTTCTCACAAGAACATGAATACATGCGGGAGTTGTTCCACTAGTTGTGACAGTTGCAGAAGGTATGTTGATTGTCGCCGTAGCTGGAAAACCTGACATGTTAATATTTCCACCAATTTGTGCGCCTCTTACTTGGCAACTGGCCCCTTGATTGAAAACTTGAACATAATCAATATCTGACGCTGTTGCAGTTCCATTAAGAGTAAAAGTCACTTGAGTAATATCCGTTGGTGCTGAATTTTGAGATAAAGCAAAAGCAAAAATGGCAAACTCTTGAGCTGCCGATCCTGCTGTGACAGGATCAGAAGGAAAGCCAATATTAGAATTATTTGAGAGAGTCAGAGTTGTTCCTGCTTGAACTCCCCAATCGATTTTTGAATTGGGATCTGTTTCAGAAGGAGTGCCTCCATTACCAGACCAATCATTAAGCATCATAGCAGTAGAATTATAACTTGAAGCATTGATAGATTTTGTATTGCCGTAGGCATTGTCATCATAGAAGCCAATTCCATTTGCTGTAGTAGGCATATTAACGGTAGATCCAAGTGTTAAAGCATAGCCTCCACTTGGAATAAAATGGAATTCACCAAACTCGAGCATTGCTACCGAACCGTTAATTTTGATACCAGCAGTAGTTAGATTGAAGCTCGAAAATCTAAAGTACTGAGCCCACAAAGATCCATTAAGAACAGCATCTATGGAGCCCGACTGACTTTTTACAGTGGCGACGTTACCGCTTGAGCCTTGTAATCTGAGTTGACCGCTTGCTCCCACCGTTAACGATTTTGCATTTCCAAGCATTAGAGTAGAGCCTGGATTTAGAATAAGAGTTCCATTAACAACAAGTGAACCGAAAATATTTAAAGTCTTCCCCGTGGCCACTTCGATAGTTGCCGCACTTGGAATGGTCACCGTTTGGGCAGAATCTGACAAAGTTAAGTCTTCATTGACGTTCAGATAAGTACCTGTCCCACTCATGGTAAAAGTATTTCGAACCTCAAAGGGATAATTAAAAGAAACTGAAGTGCTATTTGAAATAGTAAGATTATTGACTGGATCAACAATGTCCAAATCCTGATGAGATGATCCTGCTAGATGAATTGTCCAGTTGTGATTTGTTGAAACAAATAAACTTGCAACACCTGTCGCTCGAAAATAGTCCCCTTGCACTGTAAAAGTACGATTATTGGAAGACCGCATATCTCCTGATTGAACCTCGACACAACCGACAACAATATTGGCTTTTGCCTTCGGTCGACGAGTAGCCGCTACGATAATGGCATTTTCAGCGGAACTATTGGGAAAGTTATTTCCTGACCAATTATTATTTGTGGCCCACTTAGAACTTGATGAACCATCCCATGTTCGATCAATGGCACCACAAGCTGCATATGTATTTGTTGTCGTTGATAGAATCAACAAAAGGAGAAAGGCAAAGAATGGGCTTTTTCTAATAATATTCACCATAAGTCTTATCGTAATTTTAAGCTTGTATGGTTAAATCCCCTCTCTATAGTTGTGTGAAGTTATCCTCACTTTCCGGCGCAATAAACTCCAGTATTTAGGCAAATAAATAATATTCTGAAGAATATCGTAAACTATCGAAATTTATAGATGGCAATAAAACTAGTCAGTTTTGAAAAACTTCTTTCAACTTACCAGGGATTTGACCGTTGATCGAATATGACCATTTTTTTGCTAAACCTAATTTTTCAGGAGTATTTTTTGCTAAAATGATGTTTGAAATTTGCTTGAAAAAATCCTGTGGATGATGAATTTGATAAACCCATCCCCGTTCAAAATGCTCTCCAATAACTTCGCCTGCTCCGCCTAAACCGGTACTCAAAACAGGAATTCCTGCTAAAAAACTTTCAATTAAAACTCTCCCAAAAGGTTCTGCTTTTACTGATGAATGAACAAGCAGATCAATCTGACTATAGATATCTACAGGCATTGCATTTCCTTTTAGAAAAACAAAATCCTGTATATTCAACTTTCTAATTAACTTTTCAAGTTGCTTTTTATACCCAGCATGCTCTCCTGAAGTTTGATATATTTCCTCTCCAAAAATAAGGCACCTTTTTATCCCTAGGTCTTGCAACTCTTTCTTATTCGTCGAAATATTTAATAAGACATCATGATGACCTTTCCAAGGAGCGAGCATAGAAGCAATACCCAAAGTCTCAACTTTTAAAAACTCTTTTAAATTGATTTCGCCGGATGGGTTGTAAACATAGTCGGTAGCAATACTTGAAATAGGTCTCCAGGCCTTGAGCGATTTTTCAACTGATAAAGAATTGGCCAAAAGAAGAAGTCGTTTCGGTTTAAGAATTTTAAGAAGTACTTTTACCAGAGAGATCATTCCCGAAGTTGAGGGATAGTCCCGCCAATGCCAGACTAATTTCGCCTGCATTTCACCGCAAAGGAGACTCATCAAAAACAAAACAGCAGCTTTATTGCCATTTAGCCATAAAACATCAGCTTTGGATAAGTTCATTCTTTTTCGATAAAAATAGATTTTCATTACGGCGATAGGAATAAAAAGCAATCCAAAAATTTGTGATAAAAAATGCGTTCGAGAAACTTGAAACAATTGTTTTTGGAAAGGAAATTCCGAGATATGACATTGAGGGATTTTCTTTTGTAAAAATTTATAAACATCAGTATCTTCAATTGAGGTCGTTATTTTAGGAATATGAAAAACGAGTTGGCTTACTTCGAAACTCATTGATGCCTGCTCAATAGCACTTCTTTCAGCTCCTCCCAGATATGGAGAATTTAATACCAAATGAATCATTTAAGTACTCCATCAAGCAGCGCTTTGTAGAAATTCTTATCATGATTATCGATCGTATGCTGAAAAGTATTTACTCTTAATTGCTGATAACTGACTTCATCAAATTCAGAAATGTACTGCGGTATTTGCTCTCGATTGGAATATAAATCTGACCATCCCGTTAATCGATGATGGACACTTTCTCCTTGTCCTCCTTGATCAGAGAAAACGATACTTGGCGTTCCGTACTTCCCCGCTTCAAGGACAGTCAAACCAAATCCTTCAAAGAATCCAGAACTTGAAAAATCAAGCGAAGGTAACAAGTTAAAGTGAGATTTTTGATATATTTTTTCTCTTTCTTCGTTTGATAAATTAGGAAGACAAACCATTTTTATATTTGAATGCAAACTTGGGTCTCTCATTGCATTAATGGTTAAAACAACTTCCCTTTTTATTTGGTTTTGAATATTTTTGGCAATGGTGATGGCCCCATCAATATTTTTATGAGGAACATCTCTCGCAATACAAACTAATTGGAGTGGACCTTGGGTAAATGAAGGGCCAAATAATTGATTCTCTTTTAAATCAATAAGATTATGAAAAACAAGGTCACGAGAGAAGTCACTTTCGAGTCCTTTGCTCACTAAAAATTGTCTTGTGAATTCAGATATGAATAAATTCCAATGACTTTCTTCAAGGTAAGATATGAATTTCCTCTTCATTATTTTCTTAAAAGTTCTTTTAATAAAATTTGGACTGGTGAAAGCAACTTCAGAACCATGGATAAAATTTAAATTCTTTTTACAGAAGCGAGCAGCTGCCACTCCTCCCATAAAATGAACGTGAATACCCCAGTCAAAATGTTGATCGCTATTAAATTGAGTTAATTGTTGAACATTATCCCATACATGCAACGTAACCTCTCCCATTTGCCTTAAAATCGATTCTAAGTTACTGGTGAATGTAGATAAGCCACCAAGCTTGGGAGGATAATCCGGTGTAGTTAAAAGGATTTTAATAGACATGAAACTATTTTAGGCCACTTCTGAGTCGTCGTCACCATCATCTTCAAAATCATTTTCATCATATTCTTCGCCTTCCATAATAGTGATTTGGAAGTCGTCAATTTTGGAAGAATCAATAATCATGACATCTTTTTTACGAAGATATTGAAAGATTGATTTGGCGGAGAGATCAAGTGTGTCGGAACCTTTCCAATACTTGACTCCAATAGATAGGTACATCGAAATCATGAGGGTTAAGTGACAAAAATAACCAAGCCAAGGATTGATAGCATAAGCGACAAGACCAGAGACCATTAAAGAAAATAAGTGGCCAAGCATCATGATCGAAGATGAGATCGAGGCTGAAAAATTGTGATAGTTTTTCAATATATGGTGAACGTGGAGACGATCTCCACGAAATGGGGATTTTCTATTATAGATCCTTCTTAGAAAACTGATGCCAAGCTCAACCATTGGCAAAGTTAAAGGTAAGAGGGCCATGCCACAACTCTCGATATGGCCGTACTTTGGGATCAATCCTAAGTAGAGAAATGAAGATAAAAGAAGAAAACTCATTCCCATATAACTTCCGCCAATTTCTCCAAGATGAACTTTTGCCGGCTCACGATTGAAAAAATAAAAAGAAAGTATTCCAGCTGCAATCATGCATGTCACCCACATCAGCGGAGGAATTTGAAAAATGAGAGAGCAACAAAAATAAAAAAGTAGAATTGAAGTCGTAAGTTTAATAGTAAGAGTATCTAAACCATCTAAGAGATTTGAACCGTTTACAGTGCCCATTCCCCATACAAAAACGATAAGAAAGCTTAATACTGATTGGTATCGGGTAAAAATCTCAGCTGTGAGCAGAGCAAAACTTAATACACAAAAGAGTTGCATTATAAGCTTAACAATCGGTCGCAGCTCAAAACGATCATCGAGATAACCGTAAGCAATGATAAAAAGTGAACAATAACTCCAGCGCGAAAGAACGAGTTCAAAATTTCCATCTATACGAGAAGATGAGTAAATAAGGTAGAGAGAAGAGAAAAAAATTGTCAAAGAAATCGGAAGTCCACCTAATTGAACCGCATTAGTCGTAGACTTTCTTGCTGGTATAGTAAGATACTTTTTAAGCCAAAGAGATTTCTTTTTAGTTATCCAAAAAAGAAAGCTCAAACCAAAAGTACCCAAAGCAAAAACGGCCACAAAAAAGAAAAAAATTGCTTGATCGTCGAGATTCAACTTATAGGTTCTCCTCAATGTTCTTGTCGGAAATAAAGACAAAATGATTGAGAAAAGAATATTCCCACACTAAAACAGTCTGATAATTGGGAATTATTTAATTAGTCGAAAGCGTCGCAACCAAATTTTACGCTCCCTCGAATTTAAAAGAATTATGACCGATATCATAATCATAAAAACAAAGGAAATACCCGACAAAACAACCAGATTAACCCAGGTTGCCTCGAAGGAAAAAAAAGATAGGCCATAATTTAATACGAAATAAGAAATGAAGCCCAAAAGGATGGGTTGCAAAACGGCCATGAAAAATTTAAGTTTTTGAAGTCGAAACTCATTGCAGATGATAGCTCCAAGAGACCAGTTATAATAAAAAACAAGTGCAACAACAGTCCCCAGAAGCGGTCCAAATTTATAATAATAACTAAATAAAACACTGAGACACAGATTTAATCCACTGTAAATGAGAGTTGGTTTTGTCATTGATTTAAGCTTACCTGACCCTGTCAGCAACCAACCCCAAAAACTTATAAGGCTCTGGAAAATGGCAACGAAAATGGCAAAAAGAGTTACTTCAAAAGAAAAATACTGAAGCCCTATCCAAACTTGAATAAAAAGCTTGTTAAGCACTAAAACGGGGACCAAGAAGCTAATACTTGCGATCATGATAAACTTATTGGACTCAAAAATCTTCTCTTCGAATCTTGATCTATCACCAGAATTCCATATATCAATTAATGATGCCCAAGAAGAAGAACCGATTGACAAGAGTTGCTGTTGAATAATTGAAACTATTTTTTGACATAGAAAAAAAGGAGTAACGGCAGAAACTCCCCAAAAGAGACCAACTAATACATTATCAGTGTAGAGACAAATCTTTCCAGAAGTGGACTGTGCAAAGGAGTTCCAATTTAATTCCCACACTCGTTTTTTGAAATCTTCAAATTTTAAAAGGCTTTGTTTTCTCAATTTAGTCAGATCAAAAGATCTTAAGAAAAAAACAATGATTAATATGTTCAAAATAAATATGCCTACTACATTAGCCGAAATCTGACCAATCAATCCAAAACCTTTCCATGCGAGAAAAGCACACAATGACTGGACTACAATTAATTGAACGATTAATAAAATATTTATGAGGCTAATTTTTTGTATCGAATCGAAATAGATTCTCAAAACATTAATTGGAAATAAAATAAGAATCAGAGAATAAATTCCCCATGACATTTGTATAGGAAATAAATGAGGACCACTAAGATTGAAGAAAAAATTTAAAAACAAAAACATAACTGCTGACACAACTAGCAGCAAAAACGATTGCTTTAAAAAAATCCTGAAAGAATATGAAATCACCTGATAGAGATCAAAATCGCCATCCCGATTATTGAGAGAATTAATGATTAATGGATAAATGGCACCGACGAGTCCAAGCTCAAAAATACCAACATAAGAAAAGAGATCAAGCAATAATCGATTTTGGGCAAATATGTCATCTCCAAGCCAAGTAACTAAAAAGGGAGTTAGAACAAGACCAATAATCATTGAAATTAAACTTTTAGCTAAATTCGTTGAAAAATTGAATGCAGTGTTTGAAAAATGTAATTTCGATGAATTCAATATGACTCGCTATACTTAAAGTTGATATTTACATCAATCACTTTATAATTAAGTATAAGTTAAAACCGAGGCCTCTTGAATAAGAATCAATTACTTCCCTACAAAAGCTTTATAAACGGAACAGTACCCGAACTAAACGGTATGAGATGTTACGCAGTTCTCTTAGTATTACTCCATCACATTCACAGTGACAGCGATATTATCATGAATTGGTTTAAAGTTTATGGATGGTATGGGGTCAATTTTTTCTTCACCTTGAGTGGATTCCTCATTACTGGCTTGCTTCTAAAAGAAATAAATCAAAATAGTTCAATCGATCTAAAAGCCTTTTGGATGCGAAGAATATTTCGTCTTTGGCCAGCTTTCTATACATGCCTATTCTTTGGCTCACTTGTTATTCTTTTTGTAACAACCAAAAGACCTGAGGTGAGGCAAGAATTTTACGAAACATTATTTTTCTATCCTTTGGCACTCGCTAATTATTTAGAAATTTATATTCGAAAGGATGGGTTTCCACTCGTTTTAAATCACTTTTGGTCTCTTGCAGTAGAAGAACATTTTTATTTACTTTGGCCGATCTTATTTTCTCAGTTCTATAAAAGGAAAGTTTTCTTCTGGTTATCTACTGTGGTGCTACTTATTATACCCATATATTTTCGATTTCTATATATTGGTAGTGGGGAGACGAAAATTCAAATTTTTAAGACACTCTTTTCAACAGAGACGAACATTGATTCTATGCTTTACGGATGTATCGCCGCACTTTTCTACTCGCGATATAATATTTTAAAGAATATTTTATTAAAAAATATTTTTCAAATAACATCGTTAGCATTACTTATATTCACCTTTCATTCACTAGGACCGAGAGAAAATTTAGGACATTTATTGACGATTGAACCAATTCTACTATCACTGGCCTCATGCTTATTTATTCTAGGAGCAATTGAAAACTCTAATAAACTTAATAACTTTTTTCTAAAAAACAGAATCGCCTTATACATCGGTAAAATTTCATACTCACTCTATTTAACTCATTATATTCTTTATACTTTCAACTACGGAATTTTATCTAAATTCCATCTTACCTCAATCAATTCATACTTCATTGGTTTTATACAAATATCAACTTCAATTTTAGCTTCCCATTTTCTCTTTCATTATATTGAAAGCCCATTTTTGAAAATGCGCAAAAAATTCACGAGGGTCCATTGAGTATTCATATTGGCCTTTATGCAAGAACATTTCATCAACCTACAATCAGAGGATTCAGTAGGTATTTATTAAATCTCATCGAAATCCTCCACCAACTGGATATTAAAATCACCCTGTTTTCTGACATTAAAATCTCTACGCAAATGAAATCAATGTTACCGAATAATATCAATATTATTGAAAATTCAAAACAGAAGTCCTTTGTCTGGTTCTACTATTATCTTCCAAAGCTATTAAGAAAAAATAATATAACTCATTACTGGACTCCAGCAAATACAGGAATTCCCCCACTCATTTGTAAGAAGATAAAAACAATTTCCACCATACACGATCTTATTTCGTATAATGATTTTAAAAAAAAGTTTAATCCCTTTCTTATTACCCATTGGTTATATGCTTACCAATGGAAATTGTCCCTAAACGCAAACTTCATCGTTACTGTTAGTGATTTTTCTAATAAAGAAATAGTAAAGGTCAGCCATAGAATTGATACAATATTCACAATACCAAACTTACTTGATAATAATTTTCTTCAAAATCAAATAGTTCCTTATTCTGAGAGAAAATATTTTTTCTACGCTGGCGGTTTTGATGAAAGAAAAAATATATATTTCCTCTTAGATTCATTTAGTAATTTTGAGAAAGAATATCATGGAATTGAATTACTAATTGCTGGAGGTCTCTCGCTTGAAAAAAGAAATGAATTAGAATCTTATGCAAAAAGTAATAAAATTAAATTTCTAGGATATGTAGATGATTCCCAACTAAAAATGCTTTACTCTAAGGCAATTGCAACAATTATACCAAGTATGGAAGAAGGATTTGGTTTGCAAATTGTTGAATCTGCGCTGTCTAAAACCCCCGTTTTAGTTTCAAACCGCACATCTTTACCCGAAGTCGCTGGCCCAGATATTTTTAATTTCGATCCAACAAACTCAAATCAGCTAATTGAACAAATGATCAAATTGGCCTTAAGTGAAACAATATGGAACGATCAATTAGAAAAATTAATAAGAAATACCAAAAGGTTTAGCAGCGATAATATAAAGAATAGACTGGATAATTTTCTGAAGATGGTAGTTTAAAATTACTTTTTAACTTCTCTATAAAGTAATACTGAAGATAAAATTGTGGCAATTACCCCAATAAGTGAAGTGTAATAAGCTCTATTCTCATAGTATTTATCATTTTCTACAAAAATTGTATCTCCAGGTTTGAGACTAAACGATTGAGCATCTACTGTTCCGCCACCGCTTAAGTCAAAAGTATATTCGTTACTCTTACCATTTTCGGTGCGGTTTAGTTTGATATCGGATAGTTTAGCGTGCGAACTTGGTCCACCGGCGAGAGATAACCCCATGACCAAAGTTGTATCAACTGGAACAAAATGCAGGCCCGTTTTACCAACATCGCCCCAAATATTCACGGGAATGAGAACTTTTCCTTTAATCGATGGAGAATAATAAATAGCCCCTACTCCCTTCGAAAGATCTTTCACTTCAGATGGAAGCGCCAACTGCCTAATGTCATAATTACTTTCTGCTGCAAAAGCAGTTTGAATGAGCAAAAGCCAAGAGAGCAAAACGTGAGTAAAAATCTTCATGTATTAATTTTATCAAACTTTTCATTTTCTACAAGAATCTTATTCTTGGCACTATAAAAAGTATGAAAGCCAATGCCTACCCAAAACATTATAAAAAAAGACTCAGGGTTATAGACGATTGTAGCAGCTCCCCAATTGCCAAGAGTTACGATTAATACTTGAATAAAAGCAGTGGAGATTATGATATATTCAGTCCTCGAAAAATTTTTTAAAGATTCTACAGACATAGAAAAAAGGTAATAAGGGAAAGAGAGATACGAAAAGAGAATGAAAAGTGCACCAATGCCTAACTCTAGGAAAAAGAAAAGGATAACATTATCACCATTCCAAAAGTTATCAGCTGGAATATCCAAAGATCTTCTATCGCGGGCCACTTGATAATCTGGCAAAAAGGCAGTCGTCAGGCCAAGACCGTAACCTAATGGAAATTCAACTTGTTCAGTTAATCTTTTAATAACGAGTTCTGGAGTTGCTCTTGCCGTCGTGACCTTATCCGAATCTCCCAGTTCAGATAAACGATTCACAGAAACCTCTAAATCAAAACTTTGATCTAAAAAAGGTAAAGCTTCTACGAAAAAATAAGTGCCGACTGAAGCTATACAAAAAGTAACAAAGATGAGAATAGTTCGCTTTACAACTTGGGTGGTTCCAAGGAATCCTGAAAAAATTGAAAGTAAAACAATCGCCAGTGATTTAACTAATAAAGATCTCACTTGAGAAATAAAAAGAACAAATGTGGAAAGCATGACTAATGCCATTATCAGAACATATCCGAATGTGGCCTTTTGACGACCATCTCCAGTTCTCTTCAATCCAAAAATAAAAACCATACTTAAACATAAACTATAGAATACTGAAAATCCTCCAGGCGTATAAGAAGTCCCCCACGGTCTATAAAAAGTCCCCTGAAAGCGCTCAAACTTTGAAAAGAGATTTGAGTAAAAGGGGCTTAAAGAATTCATATAATCTGATCCTTGATATTTTTGAAAAACACAAAGAAGAGAAATGAGTCCTAATGCAGACAAGAAAATTTTCAAGAACTTTTGAAAATTATTTGAAGTGACATCTATTGGATTATTAAAATGAGTAAAGAGAAGTAGAAAGGGAAAGATATAAAACTTAGCGGTAGCAAAAGAAGCGAAAAGAGAAGCCCCGTCGGGATTAAAAATCTCTAAAAGAAACCAAAGAAAATGCAATACAATCATCATCGAAGTAAATTTAGGTAAAAAACTGAAAGCAAATATATGTTTTGATCTTAGTGATGAACGCAAAATAGCAATCAACGTTAAAATGTCGAAAAGAAGACGAAAAACAGGATTGTAACCAAATAGAATTCTCCCCTGTCCTTCAATAAGCGCCATAAAACACAAAATTTGAAATGTGGTTTTCCAGTCATAATAAAATAAGGAAATGAGGGCCAGAGCTGTTACAACAATATAGCTGTAAAGAACAAGTGATGTACCAAAAAAATTCAACAAAAGATGACCAAAAAAGGCAACCATAAACAAGTTATACAGAGTGCTAGCTCTTCGCCTTTCCTGGGTATCGAACACTTCAGTCATTATCACCTTTTGAAAAACCTTTGCTCACCTTATAATAACGATAGAAAAGACTATCAGCAAGCAAGTAGGCAATATGCAAGTAATTCATCATTTTTTCGGCGTCATATCAAATACTCTCTTATTTGGATTTTTGCCTTTAGACATTGTTCTTCATTACTTAGTTGGCCTATGCATAACAATTCTCTTATTAAAAAAATTAAAAAATAATCTTATCTTAGCTTTTTTTATTTTGCTCAGCCTGGCCATTGCGAAAGAAATTTTCGACAGTTTTTCACTTACGGCAACTTGGATGGAGTCCATAAAAGATCTATCTGTGACGATGATTCATCCATTCATGCTATTTATCATTAGAAAATGGAGAAAGAATTCAATTACTGGAAGTCAGGGGTATTTCCGATAATTTCAAGATCTTTGAAGACTGATTGTAACTCATATTCGTCATATATTCTGCCGTCCATAAAATACCTACTAAGAACAGCAACGAACATGAAGAAAATACCACTTGCAAGGGATATGAAAAGAATTTTCCCGAGGCTTGTTTTCTTAAATGAGGCAACATCTGACGGCAATGTATCGAATGATAAATCAGAAACGACTGTTGATTCTGCAATTTTTAACTGGACAGACTTTTGTTCTAAAAGCTTCAAGAACTCAATAGTTGGTTTATACTTATCTAAGTGATTTTCCAATTGAGTCATCTCTTTAACCATATTTTCACGATTTGAAACCATGTTGTCATATTCATTTTTCATTTCATCGAAGCGCTTTTTTAGTACTACATAATCGAACTCTTGATTAGGAGATGTCTTGTCTTTCGATTTTACAAAATCAGAAACGGAGCTAATTGATCTCTTAAAGGCACCAATTGCATCCAACTGTTTTTGCTTATCTTTTATTTCTTCTTTAATTTGAGTAATAATAACTTGATCTTTTCCTCCAAATTGCCCTTTGGAAATTTCAAGACTATTCAAATCTTCACGCAATTGAGAAATTCTCAATTCAAGCGCTGCAGCCTTTTCACCCTTTAACAATTCATTAACATTAACGCCTTTTTTGCGCACTTTTAATGTTTGCTCAAGAATTGTTTCTGCTTGCGAAAGATTTTGTTTCATGACAAAGAAATTATGGCGAATACTATTTAGCTTGCGATCAAGATCTTCTAACTCAGATACTAAAAACTTATAACGATCTCTCTGAGTGTTAATGTCCCCTTCTTCAAGCTCTTTTCTCTTCGTTTCAATTAATTCCTCAGATAATTTAATTTGTTGAGTAATCGTTGACTGTATAGTTTTCACTCTATCTGACTCAATAAGAATACTTAGTGCTTTTAAAAGTGATTTTGAAGTAAAAGCATCTAAGCTCCTTACAATCACCAAGTATCTGTTTATAATTCCTTTATCTGGGACAACACTATAAAGAGAAGGTAACAATGTTGCGACAGTTCTTCTCACGCATTCTTTTTCAGAACCACAATGGGCGAAGAATGAGCTTTGAGGAACAGACTTTTCTGCATTTATTGAATTAAAATTCAAATTTGAAAAACCTTGATCTTCCATTAAAACTTCAGCAAGCTTAAATTGAAAATCTATAGAATTTGCAATGGCGACGATTTCAGTTTCATCTAGTCCTCTGTTCTTTTCGCCTAGTATCGAGGCAAAAGCAGAGCTAGAACTAGCACTTTCAGCAGTATTTTTAAATGCATGAGATGTTTGAAAAATCGTGTTCTGAGAAGAATACTTAACGACACCAAAAATCAAGGCGACTAATGGAATAATTAAGGAAACAAACCAATAACGTCTAATCAGTTTCCCAATGAAGGGAAAATTCAAGACAGTTGTTTCATCTAGAATGATATTCATTTTTTTCAACTGAATATCCTCCACCATGGCTTACGGTTTTCACGTGAAGCTTGCTTTTCTTCTGTTTTGACCTTGGCTTCGTTCTTCGCTTGAACAGAATCCAACAAAAGACCCTTTAGGTTAATTCCATAGCCTAAAAAGAAGTTCTTAATCTCTTCAACATCTGCAGCTGAGCTTAAGCTTTGGGCCACAATTATAGAGAGACTTTCAAATTTCATAATAACGGGAAAATACTTCTCCGAATTCTTCTGAATTTTATGAAGCTCTGGAACATCCCAAAAAACTATATCATAGTGATCTACGACACTATCGAAGATTTCATCATAGGCATCTGTTTCACAGTCATTAGCATAATCAAGTAAAGTTGTTAGGTCGACGAAATCAAAATGCCCGTAAAACCCCACAACTTCACAATCTTTACCATTTTTGAAGAGAGGTACGTAATGCTTCTGTGAAATAGCAACGATATCTTTAAAGGCACCGAGATAAAGATTGTCAGAGATAATCGCAATTTTGAGATTTTCCTCTTTATGATCAAAAAAGCTGGCAAGCCCAAGAATAGAGTTTTGCTGAGAGCCTTGATACCCTGTAGAAGTAATAGCAAAAGACTTCACTCCCGAAAGATAATCTTTATAAAATGAACGACCAATCTTGAACAATTCATGATGATTAGTAACTTTATAAAAATATCGATTAACCTTCTTCTTCTTGCTTTCACCTGAATGAGTGCTTTCGGAACCTTGAGCATCCTCAGAGATAAGCTTTAACCGAGGCTTTTGAACATGATCTACTTCTGGCGTATCTTCAGAAATCCCTAATATCTCATCCAGCTTCAAATCGAAGTCATCCTGGTTTTTTTCAATTTTTTCGGATTCCTCATGGAGGTCACCGATTTTAAGTCTTAATCCGCTCATGCGGCCTCTTCTTTTTCGCTTGCTTCTCGGTGATAAAGCATGCCTTTGATTCTGATTTGATAACGTTTGAAGTAATCAATAATATTTTGAATATCTTTAAATTTCGTTTGATTAGCTGAAACGATGAGTGAAATATTGTCGAGCACTCGAATGACCGGAAAATAGAGCTCCTTATTCGCCTTAAGCGAGTCCATATCCGGAAGATCCCATAAAAGAAGATCGTAACTGTCGATCATTTTTTCAACAAAATTTTCAAAATCATGATCTTTAATTTTGCGTTCTACATTCTTCAAATTTGAAAGCTCTATAATCTCAAAGCCTTTTCCTTCAAATACATAAAAAGGAAGATCTTCATCGAGTATTTGTCTTTCAACTTTTTCTAGTTCACCTACAAACTGTTGATAAAAGCTCTTTTCGAAATGATCTGTAACAATTCCAATACGACAATCACTATGGTAATTGAAGAAACTTGCGATGCCAAAGACCGTCTTCTCGCGTACGTTATCTAAACCGACACTAATAAAAGAAAAGTTTTTCTCGCCATCTTTAAAATCTTTAAGATACGACGATCCGGTTTTGAATAATTCTACATGATCCTTAGCTCTGTAATAGTAACCATTATGCTGCTTACCCTTTTTCTTTAAAAGTGTATGCTTTTCATACTCGACTCTCTTTGAGCTTTCACCGTTCTCATTTGGTTCATCAAACCAATTACTCTTGGACTCATCTTCGTTTTTGACAAGCTTTAATTTAATTTCTTTGTCATTAGCTATTTTATTTGTTTGGAAAGCACTATTTGGATTAAAGAATTCAGCGTTTAAAATGAATTCAAATTCCATCAAGCTAACATTTTCTAAAAACTGATCATCATTGAAAGACATTTTTTGTGTTTCAGGAATGTATGAAAGAAGTGCAGCGTCTTGGTGATCTTCAATTTCATCTTTCTTTGGACTGTACTGTAAAGTCACTCTTGAAGCTTCGTTAACTGAAAGTTTTTCTACAACAACTTTTTTAATATCTTTGCTGGTTCGAATAATATCTTTCAACTCTTTTGGAGATACTGTTTGCACTCCTGTATCGCGAATAATTTTGATTGTCGTTTGCTCAGGTGCATTTTTTTCTTCACTGCTCAAATTCGGCAGTGTCACATCTTTTTCAACATACTCTGATTGCAATTCAAAATTTTTCAAATCTAAAATTTTGTCGGACTTATTTGAATCATTTGAAACAACCTCTACATCACGAATATTTTCGTGATCTCCAACACCGTTGGCCTTCTTTTTTTGAGGCAGTTTAATTTTAAGACTCATCTAAGCCCACTCCTTCATTCGTTCTATTCGGTCGAAAAACCGATAAAAATGAATGATTTGGAGGGGAAATCAATAAAAGTTGCAGATTTTTCCATCAAGAATTCTTGACACATCTCCGAGCAAAAAACTCCAGCTTAATTAACTCATGATTTCAGAGGGTAACCGGCCCGACTAAGATAATCAAGAATTGAGTTTTGTAGTTGAGTTAAAAAATCACCAGACAGAGTTTTTTCATTGTCCGCAAAATGTGATCGAATCGTGACATATTTTTTGTCGTTTTGATTAAATATGTCAACGATCCCTGACTTTTTCAATTCGGAAAGTTTGCATTTTCGAAGCGAATCTAGAATATCGCCTACCTGTACTTCGTTTCCTACTTCAAGAGTATAGTCAAAATCACTTCCTGGGTATTTTGCTAACGGCCTATACTTTGTTTTATCTTTCATCTCTCGCTCTTCAAAGCTCCAAAGATCAAGAATCATAACTGAAAGATGACCTTTTATTTTAAGCTTTTTAAGTAGCATTGGATGAATGCTTAAAATAGAGCCGTGAATTTTTCCCATAACTCTTACATCAAAGCGTTCAAAAGGATGAACACCTATCCAATTTTCGTCGTACAGAGCATGAGGAAATTTATTCGGTTGACTTGGCCGGAGTAAGTCGTAAGGAAGTTGAATTGCATCAAAGAACCTTTCTGAATCATTCAAGAGTTCAAGATAAGGATTTTTGTCTTTATCAAAATAGGCAACAATCAATTGACTTAAATCTTTACTAAAGTCCTTTTTGTCGCTGGCATAGCGTCGCCCTAATTCAAAGATTCTCGCACTTTCTTGGTGTTTCGAGTTAGTAATCATTGATTCTAAGAGACTTGGAATAAGAGAATCTCTCATTCGATCATGATCCACACTCACTGGATTCTTTAAAATAAGATCAGAATTTTTAGCATTCCAAAAAGTTTTCTTGTTAAGAGCTTCACCAACCAATGGATATGTTTGAATTTCAAAACTTCCCATTTCATAAACACAAAAATCTCTGATCTTTCGATAGAGTTTTTGTTTTTCAGACAAGCGAACGGGAATCACTTCAACCTGAGGAGAATGAGGAGTGATATTGTCAAATCCAACGATTCGTCCAACTTCCTCTATAATATCAGAATCACATTCAATATCTTTAGTCGCTCTATAACTGGGTACGACAATATTAAATTGATCATTCTTGTTTTGAATACCAAAATCAAGTCTTGTGAGGATATCGCTTACTTCATTTTGAGAAAGGTTTGTTCCAAGAGTTTTATTAATTTTGTCCAAGCTTAAATTAATGTTAACTGCGGGTATGGAAGAGAGATCAGCTCCATCATAAACGCTTTGGCCATTTATTTTAGCATTTGAGTTAAGTTCTAAGACCAATTCAACGATTCTCCACAGCGTTCTTTCACACAATTGAGAATCCAACGATTTTTCATATCGTTGACTAGAATCACTTCGCAAACCAAGTCTGACAGAAGTTTTGCGTATCGGTGATGCTTTCCAATTGGCCACTTCTATAAATATATTTTGAGTAGATTCAGTCACACCGCTTTCCAGACCTCCCATAATTCCGGCCAGCACGAGAGTCTTTTCATTATCAGAGATAACAGTATCTCCAGGAATAAGTTGACGATCAATTTCATCTAAAGTTTTAAAAGTTTCTTCTTTCTTAAGTTGAGAAATAAGAACCTTTCCTCCATTGATCTGGTTGCGATCAAAGATATGGTTCGGCATACCAAGCTCAAGCATAACATAATTAGAAATATCAACAATCGAGTTGATAGATCGAAGTCCTGCGGCTTCAAGTCGTTCTTTCATCCATTGTGGGGATTTTCCAACTGTAATTGAATCGATTGAAATACCAAAGTAGGCCAAACCGGCACAGTCTTTCTCAACTTGAACAGTAACTGGAGGAGTTGCTTTTCCTGCTTTTGCACGCCAATCCTCGATCCATTTCTGAGTAAACTTATTTTTAAATTCTGTTCTGTAAATAGCGGCCACTTCTCTGGCCATTCCTAAATGTCCCCATAAATCAGGTCTATGAGTTAATGACTTATTGTCGATATCGAGAACTACGTCAGAACTTTTTTTCCAATAATTTTTTAATGACTCTCCTACTGGAGCATCAGTTGGTAAAACAATCAGCCCTTCTGAAGACTCTGCAAGTGCAAGTTCTTCTTCAGAGCACAGCATACCTTCTGACATGATTCCACGGATTTTTTTAGGCTCTAATAATAAGCCCGTAGGTAGCAAAGTTCCAGTTGGCGCATAAACTGTTTTCATCCCAACTTCAACGTTACCAGCTCCGCAAACAACCTTAAAAGTCTTTCCGCCACCCAAAGCAAAAGTTACAAGATTTAATTTATCTGCTTCAGGATGACGTTCCTTCTCAAGAACTTCAACTACAGTCACTTTATTCCAAAAATCTCCTGTGACAATAACATCTTCGACTTCCGCAGTTGCTAAAGTAAATTTACTTGAAAAATCTTTCGGAGAAATATCCTGGGGAAGATCTACAAAATCGCGAATCCAATCTAATGATACTTTCATTCTCTATTCCTAATATGTACTAAATTGTGAGTTAAAACGAAGATCGCCACTTTGAAGATGGCGGATATCATCAATACCATACTTCATCATCACTAAGCGATCGAGACCTAAACCAAAGGCAAAACCATTCCATTCATTGGGATCAATACCTCCAGACTTGAGAACGTTAGGATGAACCATTCCGCACGGGAGAAGTTCTACCCATCCAACTTGCTTGCAAACACTGCAACCGGACCCATTGCAAATAAGACAGCGGATATCGAGCTCGAACCCTGGTTCAACAAAAGGGAAAAACCCTGGACGCAAGCGAACTTCAACTTCTTTTTTGAAAATTTGGGTTAACAATTGCTTCATAAAATAAATGAGATTTGAAACAGAAATATCCTTTCCTACCATCATCCCTTCAAGCTGAGTAAAAACCATTTCGTGACTAGCATCGGTTCTTTCACAACGAAAAACAATTCCAGGTGCGATAAAACGGAAAGGCGGCTTCTTGGCCATCATTCCTCGAACTTGAATAGTACTGGTGTGAGTACGCAGGAGATGGCGTTTACCATGCTCGTTTGGTTCTTGATGAAACCAGAAAGTATCTTGCATATCACGCGCAGGATGATCGCCTGGAATATTGAGGGCTTCAAAATTGTGAAACTCATCTTCAATATGTGGGCCATCTAATATTTCAAATCCCATTGAAAGAAAAACATCTTCAATTTCCTGTTGAATCAGAGTTCGTGGATGATATCCACCATGGCGAGGCTGATCGTATTTTGTTTTATCACGTAAAGTAATATCGATTCGCTCATCGGATAATTGCTTATCGATGGCACTTTTTTCTAAATGAGCTAAACGCGAATCAGTGAGATGTGCAATTTTCTCTTTAACTTCGTTAGCAAGTGGGCCTACTTCTCTTCGCTCATCAGGCCCTATATCTTTAAGTCCCTTAAGAATTTCTGTCACTTTTCCAGACTTGCCTAGAAACTGTGCTTTTAAATTCATCAGATCAGCTTCTTTATCAATTTTTGCGACGAGACCTTCATATTCGCTTAAAATTTCTTTTAACTTTGAAACCATGTTCATAAAACTTTCCTACTTTGAGTATCGACGCGATAAGCGGTGATAAAATTCTTGTAATTCAAAAAGATTCACAGTTGCAGTTCCTTTTTTAGCAACAACAACTCCTGCTCCACAGTTGGCAATCCATGTCGCTTCTTCGAGATTTGCTCCCGCTAGAAGCGAAGAAACTAAGAGTGAAATAGTTGTGTCACCAGCACCGGAGACATCAAAGACTTCTTGCGCGACTGTTGGAATGATCGTCAGCGTGTTCGACTTTTCACGATCAAACATCGCCATACCGTCTTTTCCAAGAGTAATGACAATTTGGGGAATATTAAGTTTATCAGAAAGGATGACGGCCATCTCTTCAAGACTCTTCTGTTGGTAAGTGTAACCAAGATGTTCCATCATTTGTTTGGCTTCGAGCAAATTAGGCTTTATCAAACTGGCCCCAGAATAACTCTCCGGCGTCGTTTGGCGACCAGGATCTACTGCAACTAACTTACCTGCTTCGCGGAACACATCAATTGATCTTCTAAGAACATTTTTCGTCAAAGTACCTTTTGAATAGTCTTCAACAATGAGGGCCGAGTGAGAAGTAGCAAAATCTTCAACTCTATTTAAAAGCTTCTTTTCAATTTCGACATTTAAGGGTGAGAGGTCTTCATAATCGATACGACAAATTTGCTGAGTATTGGTTGAAATACGTTCCTTATAAATAGTCGGTCGGCTTGGGTCTCGAATCAAGCCCCATGTTTTTAGATTGATTTCTTCTAAAAGAGATTCGAAGCGAGTCGCTCTTTGATCATTACCAATAACAGCACTTAAAGTAGAATCCATTCCTAGCGTTTTTAGATTGTTCGAAATATTGGCCGCCATCCCCAAAATAAGACGTTCTTCTTTGACTTCTAAAATGGGCACTGGTGCTTCTGGAGAAATTCTTCGAACTTCACCCAAAGTGTACTTGTCGATTCCAACATCTCCACAAACGCAAATAGGTGCGAGCGAAGGGAATTTGTCTGTAATTTCACTAAATCTTTTGGCATCAATTAATGTCATGAATCATCCTTGTAAATGATCTCTTATCTTATCCATAACTTGGTCGACAGTTATTGTACTCATGCATTCGTAAAATGAACATTTTTCTAATAAACATTTTGTGTTGGCCGGACACTGAACTTGCGGAGAAAAGACCCAGCATTTCTCATGCTGCACAAATGGTCCCCATCTTGAAGAACTTTGGGCCTTAATCGGCCCATAAAATGTCACCTGGGGTACATTTAGTGCATTGGCGATATGAGTCGTACCGGTGGATGGGCCAATAAACAAGTGTGCTTTTTCAACCAGTGCCATAAAAACCGGAAGTCCATGCTGACTCCCTTCAAAATAATGGAGCTCTGAAGGTCTTCTTTTCTCAAGGTTTTCTCTGAGCTCCTGGACATATTTTTTGTCACTAGGAGTATGAGAAACAATGAATTTAAATTTTCGGGGAAAATTTTCTTCAATTTTCTCCATTAACAAAGCGTAATTCTTCATGGGCCAATTGAGTGAATGTCCGCTCATACCTGGATGTACCAAGATTGTTGGTCGACTGGACCAGCTTTGAGAAATCTCGTTTATTTTATTAATCGATTCATCAGCTAAATAGATTTTGGGAGAAGCTAATTGTTTTGAATCAAAACCAAGAGGACGTATTAAATCGTGATTCCAAGCGACTTCGTGCTGAGAACCTTGGCTTCTTTTTTGTCGAACACCTTTATTGAGCAAAAGATGAGTCCACCAACGACTCTTCAATCCGAGACGCATTCTTATTCCTAAAAGAAAAGCCGCAACCACTGGAGCTGAAGATCCACCTACATAAACGATGGCATCAGGATTCCAAACTTTGAGTTGAGAAAAACAAAGTTTAAATTTTTGCCACCAACTCTCACCAAGTTCTAATATTTTGAAATCATCTACCCAGGGCGAATAGGGAAAAAGATCGCGAGCTCTGTTAGAGGCCAAGAAATAGACTTCATGACCAATCTTTTGATCTTTTAAAGTCTGAGCAATTGGCAACGTCAAAAGAGTGTCACCAATAGCATCAGTTCGAAAAATAGCAATTTTCATAGTTGCAGGCCAATGGCTTGAGCTTTTTCTCTGGCAATGCTGGCCAGTGATTCGACGACTTCTTCAAGATTCATTCGCGAAGTATCTACCAATTGAGCATCTTCGGCCCGTTTTAAGGGCGCAAGTTTGCGGTTAGAGTCTAGCTCATCTCGCTTTTGCACATCTTCAATTAACTGTTCCATTGAAATATCACTTTGACCCATTTCGACTAATTGATCATAGCGACGACGAGCTCTGATTTCGACTGAAGCTGTAACAAAAAATTTGCAAAAAGCCTGAGGAAATACCACCGTTCCGATATCACGTCCTTCCATAACACAGACGATTTTAGTCCCAAGCTCTCTTTGGAAATCCAGAAGAAATGAACGAACACTTGGCAGTTGGCTAACAACGCTAGCAAGACCTGAGACACGATGCTCCCGAATAAGAGTCGAAACATCATGTCCATTGATGACGACAAGTTTTTTATCATCAACAGCGTATTCAAGTTTCAATTTGCTGAGTGCAGTTTTTAGTTCTGGACCTTCTTCAAATGCAATTCCTTCTTGATCTAAGAATAAACCAATGGCCCGAAACATAGCTCCGGTGTCGATATAGGTTATTTTAAAATAGGATGCTAGGCGTCGAGCAACTGAAGACTTTCCTGATCCTGATGGCCCATCGATGGCAATTACCTTTTGCAATGGCACTCCAACTCTTTGAAATTAAGTGATTATTTTTAGCACAAACAGGACGAGAGGTAAAAGATTTTAAAGAATAACTGAATAAGCGAAGGGATTATCATCAGCGATTAAGGCAATTTCAGTTGGACGCTTAACAGGTTTAAGCATTTTCATCACTTCTGACACAAGATTAACGGGTACTCGTTTTGGATTGAGATAAACAATTGTTGATTTATAAGGTTCAGGAGTTCTTTTTGTGTAGGCCAAATAGTTAGCAGTTAACTGCTTGTAGGCATCTCTTACTTTATCGAGATATTTATTTTTGCCGCCTACTGTATGACCCTTGCGCAGTTCTGATTTCACCCAATACGGGCCCATATTATAAGCAATAGTCGCAAGTTTGAAATTTCCATAAAACATTTTATGCAAACGCTTTAAGTAATAGACCCCAAGTTCTATATTGGTTTCAGGATCGGAAATAACATCAACGATCTCAATATCTTCAATGGGTCGCTTTAATTTTTTATGCAAGTACTCACCTGTTGCTGGCATGATCTGCATGAGCCCCATCGCATCCTTTGGAGAACGGGCCGTTGGATTAAAATGACTTTCTGTCCACATGACAGAGAGAACCCAAAATGGATCAACCTTATATTGAGCAGAAAAATGAAGAGTGCGATCAATGATGAGTTGAAACTTTCTTCTCAAGCCCTTAGGGAGTCCCGACTGGATAGAAGTGATAAGCTGCTCGATCTCTAACTCGCGAGTTCGATCCAAACGTAAGCGTCGATCAAAAGCTCGGTGGCCAAAAGAATACTCATCAAATTCATTAGTAGCTTCAGGAACATGTCTAATGACATCACGAATTCGTGAGAATGAATCAAGAAATAAGTAAGATCGCCCGCTAAATTTAAGCTGGGAAGTAAAGGCAATGGCAATGGTTACCACTAGAGCTAAAACAACTGAGGCTTTCAGTGTTAGTACTAGTGCCCTCGTCAACAAACTTACTGTCGGATGACTTGGGAGAATATGCGAAACTTTCATTGGCATCTTGATACACAAATTCACTTCAAAAATGAACTACTCAATGCATCATGAGTAAGAATTATCTAGCACAACATTAACCCAGTGCGAGATATCAAATAGTTATCAACTTAAGGCTTCTTTGTCGATGGTAGCTGGACTATTATTAAGGCTTAAATTTGATCCCAAGGAAGGAATTCAGCATGAACAAGTTGGCCCAATCGAAATCACTCTATTTACTTCAACACAAAGATAACCCAGTTCATTGGTACCCCTGGGGTGAAGAAGCTATCGCCAAAGCTCAAAGTGAAAATAAGCCCATCTTTTTATCGATCGGTTATTCGAGCTGTCATTGGTGCCATGTCATGGGTCACGAGTCTTTTTCTGATCAAAATACAGCAGACTTTTTGAATAAGAATTTTATTTGTATCAAAGCAGATCGCGAAGAGCATCCAGATCTAGATGCCTACTACCAAGAAGCTTGCCAAATGTTTATCAAAAGTGGAGGTTGGCCACTTTCAGCTTTCCTCTTACCCGATCTTCGCCCCTACTTTGTTGGAACGTATTATCCAAAAACACCAAATCAAAAAGGAGGCCCAAGCTTCCTGCAACTCGCTCAGGAACTAGAGCGAGTTTACCAAAATGAAAAAGAACAAGTTCAACAAAATGCAGAACAAGTCTCAAAGGCTTTGAATGAAAGTCGTAAACCTAAAGAAGATATACCTTTTCCAGGTCACTTTCCTCCCCCAATGGCCATACTAGATGCCATTAAAGAGTATCGCGATTTAGAACGAGGCGGCTGGGGTGAGGCTCCCAAATTCCCCCATTTTCCCTTTATAGAATGGGCCCTCGAGCAAATGCTTGATGGAATGGTGGAGCAAGAACAAGGACATTTTATTATCAAAACTTGTGAAAACTTACTTTTTGGAGGAGTTTTCGACCACGCTCGCGGCGGAATCCATCGTTATAGTGTCGACAAAGAATTTTTAGTTCCCCATTTTGAAAAGATGCTCTACGACCAAAGTGGACTGATAAGAACCCTGACCAAGTTATCCCTTGTTTATCCTCATGCTTTTGTCTTTGATGCCCTTTTCTCGACACTCCTTTATATAGAAAAAGAAATGTTGAGTGATAATGGTTATCTTTTCAGCGCCCAAGATGCCGACAGCGAAGGAGTCGAAGGACTTTATTATACTTTTTCTGAAGAAGAATTTGAAGATCTTGTTAATAAAGTTGAAAGCGAAAAGGAACTTGATCTTGAGCTCTATAAAAAATGGTTTCGAATTCAAAAGAAAGGTAATTTTGATCACGAACTTAATGTCTTGTCGCTTGATCCAAAATACAAACAAGAGTACTTGGGCCAAGAAACTTGGGAAAACGTAAGAAAAATTAGAGAGCAGGCCTTGATTGCTAGAAAAATGAGAATCCCTCCAAAGACGGATAATAAAGGCATTAGCAGTTGGAACTTTCTCATGATTTCTTCTCTTGTAGATGTCCTTCAGTACTGTCGTGTTGTGCCAATTAAAGATGTGGCCACTCGCATACTCAATTCTATAGTCGATGGAAGCTATCAAAATTTTCTTCTTGAAACGAAAGAAGGAAAGAGAAGAATTCGCCATAGCACGACACTTGAACCAGAAGTGCTGTACCTAGAAGATTATGTGACATTTGCAGAGGCAATGCTTAGACTCTATGAAATTTCAGGTAATGCTATTTTTAAAGATAATCTAAAAGACACACTCGATTTTATTACTTCTGAGTTTTTAAAAGATGACAGACTATTTGTCAGATCCTTAAACCAAACAGGAGCACATATGGCTCCTGCATTGGAAGCTAATGCTCTAGACACTTCTTATAAATCCTCTGTTGCAACTTTTTGTTCTATCGTTCGAAGATCGTCAGTACTCTTCAAAGATGAGAAATGGTTAAAAGCAATAGAAGTCATGATGAAATCTCTGACTCAGCAAGCCCTAAGAAATCCCATTGTCAGTGGAGAGGCCTTGCGCGCTCTCACCTATCCAGATACAACTTATAGAGCAATGGAAGTACCACAGGAATGGCAATCACAAGCTGCTTTTCAAGAACTTATTTCTTACTTTATGCCTCGCTTTGTTGTGAGCTACCACCAAAGAGGAAATGATGAATGGCAAATCTGTAATTTGACGACCTGTGAGCTACAGGGAACAGGAATAGAAAGTTTTAAGGAAAAATTAATTCCTAAGAAGGCCAATTGAGCAAACATCAACCCTTAAAAGGAATATCGATTGTCGATCTTACGACTAGACTACCAGGTCCACTGGCAGCGAGTTTGTTACGCAATCAAGGGGCAATAATCTACAAATCGAAAAATTTAAATCAGCAAGATCCCTTTTTAAATTCAAAAGATAAAATTTTTCAGCACTGGCAAGAACAACTAAACGATAAATGCCAGTTATTTGAAGACAATGAGCTCAAAGAACGAATCATGTCGAGCAATGGGGCCATTATCACTTGGAAACATGCCGAAGAATTACAGCACTATAAGAAACTTATTAAAAAACCCTTTGTTCTTATTACAATTAAAGCATCTCAAAACAAAGAGAAAAGATCCCTCCATGATCTTAATGCTCTCTCTGAATCCAATTTGCTAATCTGGCACCTACAGCAATATGAAGATGATCAAGCCATAATCCCCCCACCTTTTCTTCCTGTTGCAGGAATACAATTGGCGAATAAATTGGCCCTCATGTTTTGTAGTTTAACTATTGAGGCTATTAAAACGAACTCTCTGATAGAAGAAGAAATATGCTTGGACGAGTCGATTGAAGAATTATCACATTTATTAATGCCGCCAAGCTTTCAATCAAAGGCCCTCCATAACGGTCTTTATCCATGCTATCAAATTTACCGATTAAAAAGTGATAATGACTACTTAGTACTTGGGGCCATTGAGGAAAAATTCTGGCTGCAATTTCTCAATTTTATCAATTTAAAAGAACTTGAAAAATTACAGTTCGACTCTACGGGAACTACTTCTGCAAAACTATCTTGTCAATTAAGGCAGATGAATAAGAGTGATTTTTTAAATTTAAAATTGATTGGGAATTGTGTTTCATTTTTTACGAAATCGAATTAAATAATCTTCCATTTTTTGCATGCTTAAAAGAGGATCACACAATTGCCTTGAGACCTCAGGCGCATATATTTTAATTTCTTCTCTTAACTTTGAATGAACAATCATATCTCTCAAACTTGATGACAATTCTTCGACCTGATTTGGATTGACCAATTTCCCAATCACTTTATCAGTTGATGCAAAAATTTCCTTTGCACCCCCAATATTTGTAGCAACAATTGGCAATCCACAATAGAGAGCTTCAATAAAAACCAATCCAAAAGCTTCAGGAGCAATGTTTGGGTGACAAAAAATATCACTTTTAAAATAAAACGATGCGACATCAGATTGTTCACCTACAAAATTCACTCTTTCTTGGAGATTGAATTTTTTAATAATAGTCTCTAATTCAATTTTATACTTCTCTTCTTCTACACTTTGTGGACCACCTACAATGTCGAGTTTAAACTCCAAATCATTTAAATATTTTAGTGATTCGATAAGTATATGTAGACCTTTATAACGAGCAAACCTTCCTACATAGAGAATCGTTGGAATATCATTCGAAGCTTTTGGAGCAGGCACTCCTTCTGGTGAAGGATGAGGATAATATAATGTTTTAACGGGAATTGAAGGCCAACGTTCCTTAATGAGTTCAGAGACATGCAGACTATCAGCAACAATTTCTTGAGGAAGAAAATACTTTAATAATTTGTACAATTTGTAATCGAAAAAGGATGTGTGACTCCATAAGACTACATTAACTCCGGCCAATTTAGCTGGAAAATATCCTAATATATAATTCCAAATTTCATGGGATACCAATACGTCAATTTCATTTCTTTTAAGCATTTTAAAAATATTAACCCAAGCTAATACAACTTTGATTGGATTTGATAGTGTGTTAAGTTTTATGAGCTCGACATTATTCTTTAAATGCTGAAGATGATCAAACAATTTACCTTCAAAACAAAGAGCAAAGGAATGATCAACCTTTGGTGTCATATTAGAATATCGTTGAACATTAATCAGAAACTTTTCAAGTCCACCAAATCGATTACCTGAATAGAAGTGGCATACTTTTACTTTCGACATGCAAGTATATAGATTGACCATGGACGGCATGAAAGAAGATTGAGAATTTGAACAAATGGCCAAAGAACAATAAACCCAAGCAAACTCAATAATTGACCAATGGGCCCTGGGGCACGTCTTAAAAAGGCAATAGCTTTAAAACCCAAAATTGAACCATTAAATCCTACACCCCGGCGATCTAGTATTTCAAATCCATGGGCCTCTAGTAATTTTTGAAGAGATTCAAAATCATAACCATGGCGAACATGCCCTCCATTTTCAAATCTATTCAGCGATTCAAAATGGCCATGGCTATCACGATTAGGGACTGTGATATGCAGCTGTCCTCTGGGTTTTAAAAGTTTGTAAGCATTTTCAATGGCAGAATTGTCATCAACGATATGTTCCAAAACTTCAAACATTATAATTTGATCAAAGGGGCCAGAACCACTTTCTTGAAGCTTATTAAAATGAACATGTTTAAACTGGCATTTTTCATCATTCAGATTAAAAAGTGATCTTAGAGAATTGGCCTTTAAGACTTCCCTTTCTAAAATCGAGACACCTAAAGCAGATTTTCCCTTTGAAGCTGCAAAATAAGTCATACAACCATTTCCAAAGCCAACGTCTAATGATTCTATTTCTTGCCCTTTCAAAAGTAGCTTTCTTAAATTGTAGCGATCCCTTGTTCCGAAATCTGGGCCTGGCCAAAAAAGACGTTTAACAATCAATGATAGTGACATTTACATCCTTAGATAATTTATAATTATTATCATAGCTTTCATTATATTTTACAAGTAGATCGTTTTAGTCAGCTTTTATAAATGCTTTATTCTCCTCTGTTATTTAACTATAATGATTAAATGCAGAAAAACGAGATAGAACAGTTGCGCGAGGTCGCTTCAAAACAGAGTAAAGGTGACTCTTCTGAAGTCATCCATCAATCTCTTTTTGAGTACTCACAAAAATTGATTCTTTCAGATACCGTCATTTGTGATGTGGGTTGTGGAAATGGAAAAATTCTTCAATTGCTCAGAAATAAATATCCAAATCAAGCATTGAATGGAATGGATTTTGCTGAATTTTTTGATTACAAGCAATCCAATATTCATTTTCTTCAAGCAGATTTTAATAAGGAATTTCCAACTCAATACCAAGAACAATTTGACCTCGTCATCTCAAGTGAAGTGATTGAACACATGGAAAACCCTCGTCATTTTATTAGACAATTGGCTTCGATAACGAAGAAGAATGGTTCTATCTTGCTTTCAACCCCCAATATTGAAAGTTTTTTAAGTGTGATCACTTTCGCATTCAAAGGATATCATGCCGCTTTTGGACCGACTAATTATCCGGCCCATATTACACCTATTTCGAGCTATGATTTACGTCATATGGTAGATGAAGTTCAATCTCTGAAACTCGAATCTCTACACTATTTTAATAATGGAAGAATCCCAGGAACTGGACTCATGTGGCAATCTCTTCTTTCTCTATTTAGCGGTAGATTATTTTCAGATAATTATTTTGTGGTTATAAAAAAACTAAATGAATAGTCTCGATCAAAAAATATTTCTCTCTTTTTTAGCAGCAGTTTTTTTATCGCTTCTTTCACTTATGCCACAGATTATGCATCAAACAAATGGATTTTCAGGTTCGGCCATCGTTCATGATGATGAGTTTATTGCGTTGGCCAGAATTAAACGGTCTATCCAAAGTGAACAATCCGTTTGTAACCATGCTACTTTTGAAGGAAGAAATTCAGATTGTTTTTTTCCGGATTCGTCGCATCGATTACTTGGATTCATCGCTAAATCTTTAGACCTCACTCCAGAGCAAATGACTATTATAGCTCGCCCCTTTTTAACCTTAATGCTCTTTTCACTATTATTGGCCATTTTTTTAAGTCTTGAAGTCAAATTCGGCTTTGCCTACTTCTCTGCTCTGCTTTGTTTTCTTTCTCCTTCAGCTTGGTATTTTAAGCCATTATTGAGTTGGCTTACCGGCGATTACATATTTGCCTTTAACCATTTCACCATTCCTCTGGTTCCCCTTTTTGTCCATCTTTTAACGACTCTCCTCATATTGAGTGTTCTTTTTTCGGACAATAAAAAAATAAAAAGTTCGCTTACAGCAATTGCGACTTTCGGAATTTTATTTTATTTACCTTTTGCTTTCTGGATTCATCTAACGCTTTCTCTTTTCGTGATCATTTTTGTTTTGAGAAGCCGTAAAAGTTTAAAAACGTTATCATTTGTTTTATTCTTTTCGCTATTATTCGGAATACCGTCACTCATTTCATTTGTTCACTTAACAAAAGACCCACAATTTACTTGGGTCATGTGGAGAAATGGACTTGGATTAAATGATCACAGTAGCTATCTTCTCTATGGCAAGTCCATGTGGTTAATGTTCTTAATGAGTTTTTCTCTATTTAAGAACGATCACCCCATTCCCTCAGACAAAAGGAAAATAATTGGCTCACTTTATTTTTCAGCCTTCTTTCTCTATTTATCTCCCCTCTTATTAGGTAAGACCTTTCTCAATGTCCATTTCAAGTACCTCTTGGTTCCTTTTTCAATGCTTATCGCCGCCCAATTTTTTCAATATCTCTTTTTTAAATTTGATCACAAAATTCCTAAGCTCAATTGGAAGATGAGTTCACGAACATCAACTGCAATGGCCATTGTTCTGTTTATTTTCGGGATTGGAATTAATGCTAGCTTAAGATTTTATGGAGAGAGTGAAAGACTGGTTTCAAACCAATATATTGAAGATGTTCGTTCTGTTCTAAACAACTTAATGCCAGAACTTTCATCTGATAATGTTTTTCTCGCGAATGATAAAATTATGAACATCATTCCAATGGTCTATGGTAAGCGAATACTTAGAGATTCTGCAACTGAGATCTCTCCGAACATCGATTTGCTCGAACGCCATTTTTTTCAGTGGAAATTTATGGGCCTCACTGGTACTGGACTTCGAGATTATATCAATGAAAATTATACACTCGAGCATTGGACACTTGGTCTGGATCAGAAAATGGAAGAGCTAGTGCAATCACAACATTTCAAAGACCCAAGAGGGGTATTTAAAGAACAACTTTTAGAATCTTTAGTTATGAGTTTCGAAACTAAAACAGACATTGATTGGCAGAAACTTCTTTACTCCTACCGCATAGATTACCTGGTCGTTACCGATAAGGATCAATGGGATATCCCCCTTATTTCTCGATATTTTAAGATTGATGAAGTATGGAGCCAAAACGACATAAAGATTTACAAGCTTTTCCCTACACGACCCCAATAGTCTCTAAATGACACCATGACACCGCTCTAACTTATCGAATATTTATCAGCTGAACTTGGCATCGAACTTGTATTAGGTATCAGTATACAAACCCTCATAGGAAGTGAGGGGCAGTTGAAACCAAGGATTAGGTTCACCGTTAACGGAGTGAGGTGAAAAGTGAAACAAATTCTTAGTGTCATATTGGCCCTGGGCGCATTTGCTTTAATGATAGGAGCTGCCGATGCAGCTGATCTTAAGGCGCTGGCCAGAACTAATTTGATCGTAAAAGTGACTGTTCAAGAAATGAACGAAGCTTTAGACAAGGCCGCAGCTGGTATCGAAACGCGTGATGGAGAGATCTTCTCATTGAATGACATCAAAAAAGAAGGATTTCATCGCAAATCAGTCAAAGAAGTTCTTGAAAGAGCTCAGATTGAACTTAAGCGTGGAGATATCATTTATCCTGAAGAAGTTAAGTATGCATTGATCATCAATAGAGGATTAGGCTTAAGACCTGGAGTTGAAAAAGCGCCTCATGAAGATGATGGAGCAGGCGGAAAAGACAAGTCCCCACACTTACCTGAATAATTAGTAACGATTAGATCTATCTTTAACAACGACATAGCGGAGGACATCAGGATCCTCCGCTTTTATTTTGTCTCGAGAATCATCAAAAATAACTTTTAGTCCTAGAGGAATTGTAAAAAAGAATATTTTGAACCCACAAAATAACAAGGCTTTCTCAACGACCTTTGGATCTAAAATCAACCTATTTATTTTTCCATCCTTATAGAGGATGCTTGTTTGCTCATCATAAAAGTAAGGCTCTTGAAAATCCATTCGATCTGATTTAACGGCCATTTCCCCTATCATGACTCCCCCATCACTAAGTGAAGCTGAGAAGTTTTGGAAGGTTCGAAGCCAAATATCGTAGGATTCCAAGCAGTGCAGAACAGAAGAATCAATAATGAGATCGAATTCCTCCTCTGGTAAATATTGAGCAATATCAACACATTCAAATGTCGCTGAGGGACTAGAGAAAAGCATTTTACACTGTTCAATCGACTTTTGATCGCGATCAATCGCTAAGTACCTCTCAATGGGAAAAAAGCGATTGGGAAGGCTACGAGGATGAAGCCCTGGTCCTAATTCAAGTACACGAGAGTAACTTCTGTTCATTGGTAAAAACGAAGGGAACTTAACGAAGAACTGGTCAAACAAATCTAACTTATCATAATCATTAATATTTTTCATTCTTATCTATTTTGCGAAAGAATCGTCGTCTTTGTCAAAAGATTAAACGAACACAAATAGAGTACATAATTATTCCCCACTTTCAGAAATCTAAACAGTTTTGGCCTATTCTTTGCTTAGTACCCAAAAATACTGTGTCACTCAGGAAGATTGACGCCAAAATGGCCCTCCATGGAATGGATAAAACAAATTTTTTATCGACCACGTTGCATTCCATAGGAGAAGAAAATGAAGAAGATCAAAAGAACAAACCGCTTATTGGCCCCTATCATGCTAACGGCCATGCTTATGTCACCAATGGCCCTTTTGAATGATGCCCATGCACAACAAAGACCTCGTCCAGGCACAGAAAGAGACGGAAATGGTCGTGGTGGTGATACAAATAGAGGCGATAATAATGGTTCAAGACGTAATCGCAATGATCACGGAAACTGGAATCGCGGAGACTATCGCTTTGATGTTCGTGATGACGATCAAACGTGGAGAAGATCTTTCATAGGAAAACCTTCATTTCATTTAGTTGAAGATCTGGAGTTAAGAAATCAAACACAATCACTTCGTCAAAGACAACAAGCTCTTGATAACCTTGAAGACCAACGAGATGTTAAGGCCAAAGAACTAAAAGTAGCGACAGCTAACACTGATAAAATTGAAAAAGAGATCAAAGATTTAACTGATCTCATTTCATCAACAACAATCAAGAAAATTGATCTTCAAAAGCAAGTTCAACAATTAACGGCTGAACTTCCTGCATT
>PCTW01000010.1:0-119737 GCA_002786715.1 Bdellovibrio sp. CG22_combo_CG10-13_8_21_14_all_39_27 | reverse complement strand
CACAAACTCAATCTGGTTTAGATGATGCCACAAAAAAATTAGCTGATGTAAAAACAAAACTAGCTGAATCAGAAACGGCCTGTACAGCAACTCCGACTTCTGAATGTCAGGCGCAAGTTGAAAAGATGAAGGAAAGAGTCGCGCAATTAGAAACTGTTGTTAAAAACAAGACAGCACTTAACAATGCGGCCCAAGCTGATCTCAATAGCAAGAAACAAGCTCTTCAACAAAAGAGAAAAGCAGCAAGCGATAAGCAAGCTGAAATGGCAAAAATCGATCAAGACAATATGGATCGTGCAGGAAAAATTACTCAATTGAAGCCACAGTTAATCGTTGCTGAAGCAGCAGAAGACAAAATTGAAAAAGAACTCGCCCCGATTGAAATGAGAATTCAAAGAGGAACTCAAGAATTCCGTCAAATGGTAGCGATGAGAGAAAAATATCGTGAAAACCTAATTCGCGAAGTTCTCCAAGTTAATGCAGAGGGTGCACGCGTAGGCGCTGAAAACGGAGCTCAAGACGGGACTGAACTGGCCTACCAAGAAGGAACTGACAATGGTCGTCGCGATGGAGATAGAGACGGATACACTGTTGGAACAAGAGAAGGACAAGAAAGAGATTTTAGACGTGGCTCAGATCAAGGTGACCGTGAAGGTTCGGCACGTGGACGTTCAGAAGGAAATACATTAGGTTCATCAGAAGGTCGTCGCGCAGGTAACTCTGATGCAGGAACTATCGAAGGAACTGCTCAAGGTCGTGCTCGCGCTCAAGGCTCAGATGCTGCTCAAGTTGGTCAACAACAAGGTCAAACGGCCGGCTTAGATCGTTCGGTTCGCGAAGGTGATCGCACTGGCACTCCGCGCGGTGAGGCCCAAGCGATCGAGAAATATGAAAAAGTTAATCTTCAGTCTCAAAGCTTAGAAGGTGAATTTGCAGGGTCGTTTGATCGTAGAGTTCCTGACTATAACGGAAGACGCGGCGGAAGATATCGCACAGATAATTCAGGTCGCAGAGAAATTTTGAAGAAAGCCTATAATGATGGATATGACTTCCGTTATGTTGAAGTTCATCGCTATGAATACCTAAGACAAATCGATGGATTCTATGCACGCGCCTATGATGATTCATATCAAGCCTCTCGGACAACAGCTTATGACCGCAACTATGATCAGCACTTCAACCAAGGAAGAACTGAGGCTGATGCTCGTGCTTATAACCGCGACTTCCCTATTGCACGTCAAGCAGCTTTTGATCAAAACAGAGAAGCTTTTGCTCAAAACCCTGAAAGAGATAGCCAAGAATTTAAGGGAAGCTTTGCTTCAGCTGATAGAACCACTTACTCAAGTGTATATGAAAGCATCAGATCAGCTAACTTTGCGAGAACTGAACAAGAAACTTTCAACTCAAACATTCAAGAGCAAACGGAACTCCACCGCTCAAAGAGATTTGAAGAAGTTTCTAAAGTCTATGCGGAAAATGATGTTCTCGATTTCGAATCTTCTGAAGTTATCGATGGTGGAATTAACAAAATTGCCGCAAAAGATGGAATTTTCCAACCAAGTGAAACAGTATTCCATAACATCACAATTTCTAACTACGGACAAAAAGCAGCGACAGGAATAAAAGTAACTTCTAACGATGGTACAACTTCTACTATCGCTGAAATTCCAGCGAGATCCAAAGTGACTATCAAAGGTGCTGGCAAGAGTTCAATTCCTAGTAATGCAAGAATTGGCGGTTCAGTTGTTTCAACACTAAAAGTTTCATCAGGATTAAAAGCAGAGGCTAAAATCCAAGGTCGCCATTTTGACAATGCAGCTCAAGGGACATTGAAAGCTGCTGATCAAAAACAATTGTCAGTTAATTACCCGATGGTCTTATCAGGCTTGAGTACAAACTCACAATTACTTTTGAATCAAGCCAATGGTCTCAAGATCTCTGTCACAAACCAATCAAACCGTGGTTATAAAGGACCATTTAAAATTGTTTTAACAGCAGATTCAAACTCATCAATCATCACAAAGACTTTTGATGATGTTGAATCAGTGAATGGAACAATTAATCTTTCAGATGCCAAGATTCTAGTAAATGATGAAAGAGATATTTACTCTCCAATTACCATTAAGGCGCATATCCACTATCAAGGTGTAAAGCTAGGAGAATTGACGAGAGAATTAACAACCATGGTGAAAGCACCATTCATTGATAAGGCTGGCAAACCAGTAGTGATCACTGATTCTGATGCTCTTGCCTCAAATCTTTTGAGAACAATTCAAGATCTTGGAGGTATTTCAAATGCTTCAGTTCTTGACCTTTCACTCAATCAATTGAATGCACAAGCAGTTCAAAAAGGTCTACAGAACAGAGTCGCAGTAGTCGTAGACAATGGCAACGGGACAGTTGCTCGTCAACTTCAAAAGTTGATGGAGACTTCTACAAATACAGCTTTTGTGTTAGTTGACGATCAAATGAATTCCGCAAACATTGCAAGAACATTAAGTGCTTTCAAAGACGCGATTAGAATTCCAGTTGACTTAAAAGGATTTGGTAAGAAATTTGATATTACTTTTACAAATCAATTGAGAGCATCTGGACTCAAAGGATCAAACATGTTGATTCAGGCCAATAGCTCAAACTACAGACAAGTATTAGCACTTGCTGGTCAGTTGTCTCTTTCAACAGATCAACTTATCGCTAAAGCAAAATCTGAAATCTCAAAAGGAAACTTTGGCTCTGAAAGCTTAACTCTTCAATTGTTAACAACCAAAGGTCTTGCAGAAGTAGCAAACATCAACAAAGCTTATGCTGAATCTGGTGGATGGTTCTCTCGAGATGGAAAACTGGCCGACATGATTGACGACGATGCAAGTCTCGTTATCAATAAAATGAAAGCTGCATCTGATGTAAAATTGTCAAATGAAACGATTGGAATAGTTTTGTCGGCCATTGCTTTTAAAGATGGTATGGAAAAAGGCGTATCAAACTTTGATCCAGTAGCAAAAGACATGACAATCAAAGTTCGTGGTCGCGTAAACAAGAGATTGGGTAAAATGGATGATCAATACAGGAAAAGTTTGAAGAAATTCGATAGAGACCTGTATAATAAGGCTGATGATATCGCAAAAGCCCATAGACCATTCGATGTACAAGAGTCTTCTGACTGGTCAAGCAACGACCGTTAAGAACTCGCTTCTTAGTAAAAAATATTGGCCAGGAGTCTTTCTCCTGGCCTTTTTATTTGTAACAAATTTAAAAGCTGAACAAATACGCATTGGCATCATTGATACAGGTTTTTGCCCGACAAAACTCAACTACGACAAAGGTAAAATAAACATTCATCCCCTCTTCGATGCTACTTATTCAGTCAGTATGAATTGCGATAAATTAGACAAAAAACAAAGACGATTTCATGGTCACTGGGTACTCGAAACTTTCTTAGAAAAAGCTCCTAAAGATATGATTATCGAAATATGGCCAGTCATCATTTTTGACTTTCAAGCCGTTCAAAAGAAACCTTATTGGATCAATGCCCTCAAATTTTTAGAAAGTAAACGAATTGATGTTGTACTATCTGCAGCCGGTTTGCCTTTAACAAAAGAAGTTCCCGTTGACCTTAAACTCATCTATAGTAAATTTTTCGTTTCCAGTGGTCGTGCTGGTGGACCGATTAAAATGGATACTAAACTTTTCCCGCATGAACTTGCCCCACAAGATTCCCTTTACTTGATTGGCTCCTTTTATCCTCCCTTAAACAAAGATGATTATATTTACGATGACAAACTTCTTTACCAAGATAAGATTGATTATTATTTCACTCAAGGTCCTATTGGTGAAGACTTTGTGGGAACTTCTCGTTCAGTGGCCATTGGACTCGCTCGCGCCATCGAACTCTGTCCAAAAGAATTTCATTCACAAAAAAACTCTGAATTAAGAAGCTGCCTTTCGAAGCAGAAACTCATTTTGAAAATGGCCTACTCGGGTAAGCTCGTTCCAAGTCTTTAATGCCCATAATCCGAGGCGTTTACTCAAATGATGTAACTGCTTAAAATAACAAAAAGTAACCGCAAAATGAAGAAGCTATTAACCGCATAGGTTGAGTTAAGTTATACTTATGATTATAAATATTTAAAGGTCGAATCCTATGGGCAGAACATTTATTATCATCTTCGCTTTTCTTATGGTTCAACTCCATTCGATGAATGTGGCCCTTGCTCAATCTTGCAATTACAGTGGTGACTCAGATTTAGAAAAGCAGCGTTCCGAGTGTCTCAAGAAAACCTCTATGGCCTGGTCGTGTGAGCTCAATCGTTGTATGACAACACAAGAATCTTATGCGCTAAGAAAACAATTTGAAGCTTGTACTCAAAACTCCGATCAAGCAGCTCGCCAAGCTTGTTTTGAAAAAATCGCAACAGAACAATCTGGTGTTGCCAAAGGAGCTCGGCCTAAATCAAGTGGCTTGGAAATGATCGGTGCTCTTGGAACTGCTCTTTATGCCATTATGTTAGGTTTTTCAATGAGGGCTTCCACCAGTGCAACTGGCATGTCTTGTAATTCAAAATACATGATGATTGGAGCAGGAGCAGCTTTCCTCGTTTCTCATTTCTATTTCAAAATGTTTGCTGGTAAAGATTTTAAAAAACTTCAAGAAAGTTATGAAAAGGATACCAAGTCTGCAGATTCTTTCGATGCTCAATACAAAGCTTTCGAGTACCTCAAGAAAGAACAAGAAGCAGTTAAAAAAATTGCTAGTCAAAAAAAGATGCTCTACACCGCTCTCATGGCGGCTTTCGGAATTGGAACAGCTCTAGCTTCATGGGAAACAATCAAAATGGGCATGGCTCCTGATTTTGGAGTTGGTACAGCTTGTATGACCCAAACACAGAAAGATAGCAGTGAAGCTCAACAAACTAAAAATACTAATATGGCCAAAAACAAAGAGGCTTCTGCTGCAGATAAAACTGCGCTCAACAAGGAGAACGCCAATTTTGATGGTGGCGCCAGTGGCATGTTTTTTACGATAGGTGCCTCTCCGATGAATATCGTTGTTGGTGGAGTTGGCACTGCTTTAACATTAAAATTAAGAAGCATTGCTGCTCAACAAGTTGAAGTGGCCGAACAAAATATTAAAGACATTGATGAAACCATGGCCAAATTTCAAGAGCAGATTGCAGGATTTTGTCCCAAAGGAAGAGATGATTACAACAATGCTCGCTGCTATTGTTACAACGATGACCGCTCAAAAAATAATTCGCGTACCAAGTCAGAAGTTTGTAAGGCCTTATGGGCGCAAGACGATCAAAACTTTTTCAAGAAGGCCGGGAATTATGCGGCCAATACAACAGGTGAAAGATCAGGTTGTATGATGATCGACGGTAAATTCGATGCCGACTGTAAATGTAAAAAATTTAAAGACAATAATACTGGTCAAAATGCTTGTTACAAAACTTATACTTCGACAATCAATGGAAACATCGGACAAACTCTCGCGCTTCCAGAAGGAAAAGCTGTTCTCGATTCAATCACTTCTGGTGGTTTAAGTACCGGAGCTTTATCCCAAGCCAATCTCGACAAACTTGCAGCTAAAGTCAAAAAAGCTCGTGATAGCATGTTGGCCAATTTGAATACTCAGCTCAAGGCCAATAATCAAGGTGAAGTCAAATTGAATGATGAAGCACTCTTAAGACAAGTTGCCTCTCAACCAATTTCAAAATCATTAGAGTCTGAAACAAAGGCCGCAGATCTTGGCAATCTTTCAGAAGGGGCCCGTGCAGCTTCTCCGATTGCCAGTGATATTAAAGCCGCCTTGGCCAAATCGAATATCAAGCCCGTTAACTTTAGTGGTGACAGCAAAGGTCTGAACGCAACAGGTGGTCCTCAACAACCAAAATTCAATTTCAGTATGGGAGACGATGGGGGCAGCAATAACGGCAACAACCAAGTCTTAAACTATATGGATAAGGATTATAATTATAAAAATAATGATATTGTTCAAAGAGACGATCTCTCAATATTTGACGTCATCTCGAATCGCTACAGCACGTCGGGAATGAGAAGATTGTTTGGCGATGGAGAATCTTCGGAAGCACCATCACCTGATGCCATGTAACTTACTCAGCACCAATCGCTTTTAACCAATCAGCAGTTGGTTCAACCATTTTTCTGGCCTTCATATCCATAAGAGCGACTGACAATTCGAGAGTCGAAGCAACTTTCCCATCTTCCTTCATCATCCACTGATTCAAAGTCATGATGAATTTATTCTTCATGCCTTTATATTCAGATTTAATGGTGATCTTCTCGCGATTTACCAATTCACGTTTAAAAGTGAGGTTGAGATCAAGTATAATAGGACCCACTTGATCGCGTTGAATGCGGGCAAAATCATAGCCGTATTGGGTGATAAAATCCCATCTCGCCTCTTCATAGATCTCGAGATAAGTAGCATTGTTAACGTGCCCAAAAGTGTCTAAATGGCGCTCTAAAATGGTTATCGGATATTCAAAGGTTATGCTCATACTGCCTCATTATCTTTGCATTCAGTCTTAGCTTCTTTGGTCAAATGCCCTCTTAAAAGCTATCTCTTTTCAATAAGATAAGTCATCATTCTTGATAAATCAACAAAACCAACGGTTCAAATCAAGTTTTCGCTCAATTTGGCCGATAAGACGCTTAGAATAGTATCAAGAACGATCCTTAGAAAATCGGGGACCTGTATGTTTAGAAAATTATTTTTAGTGAATGTCATAATACTAAACTTTTCTAGTGTTTATGCAGAAGAAAATCAAACATGTGAGCAACTTCGAGATAGTTGCAAAAGTGATGTTCAAAAATTTGAAGCGGCCGGTGATAAATGTGCTTGTATTTCGCTAACTCCCGGAGGGCCTGGGTTCAATATAGAGAGACTCGGAACATGGGATGAAAATGAAACATCCCAACTTAATATCACTGCAACTAGATTTTCAAATGAAAGAGGTCCATCAGTTGGAGCTGGAAGATATGTCGCCGCTTTCGATCGACAAGGAGCCTATTCTGGATTGCTAAGAGGTTTAGGCAATTTTCAAGGTCAAAACTGTTCAACAATTCTACCAGAAACAAATGCAGAGAATGACAGACAAAGGGCCGTATCAGCTCAGCAAAAAGTTCAGTATCAACTTTGCTTAGAGGATAATGGGAAAAAAATCTGTGAGGCAGATCATAAAGATCATGTTGCTGACTGTTTAAGAGCTGCAACAGATGCAAGAAATGAAATAATGGGGTTAGCAAACATTGCTCCGGTCGATACAAGTAGAGGAGCTGCCGCTGCTGTCGCGGCACAAGGTTCAGGTCAGACGAATCCATCTGCTGGTGGAGTAAAGCTCAATGGGCCAATTGCATTTGATAACACTTCGCCAGATCCACTCAGAAAGAAGAAATCAAATTTAACTTTTACACAACATGTGGGCTCACCTTCAACATATGGTGACAAGTATGGAATATCCGCTTCGGATGTTTTAGTACTTTGTGAGGGGGAAGCTGCAGTCCCTTGGGCCGAGACAAGAGGCCAAGATCCAGAAAAGAATTGGGGACCTAGTATGAATGAATTTGTGGCTTCTACAGTCGCAAAGTTCAATGAGAAGTTTTCTCAACCAAAAGAAAAATCGGCCTACGAACAATTTTTTAACACGGAAGTCATTCCAGAAATAAAACTGAGAGTTGAAACATATGTCAAATGCCAAGCTTTAACGATGATGATGGATAATTCTGATTACGGTGACCAAGAAGTCGAAAATACAAATGACAAGGGTAAATATATTAAAGTCTCTGCTCTTAAACCAGAACTTAAATGTGAAACTAGCTACCATGATGCTCAAGACTTTTATGCGTGTGTAAAAGTTCTCAATGCCTATGATGCCCTCAATATTGCGGGTCAAGGGATGCAGGTTTATCAACAAGTTGATAACGGAATGAAACTGGCTGATCGTCAGACTGATTTACAGAAGAAGACGCTAACAGGTGGTACAATTGACACGACAGATGTTCTGCAACAGCAAAAACAAACTGTGAAAGATGCTGCTGGATACGCTCAACAAAGAGCAGCTTTAGATACAGCTAAAGTGGCCACTCTGTTCGCAATGTTAAAACAAATGCCTTCAAAAGAAGATCTAACTTCTCAATGCATAAGCACAGAAGATGCATGGACTAAAAAGATTTCCGAGAGCTTCTTTACAAGAATCAAGACAAGTTTATTTAATGCATTAAATGGTGCAACATTTGATAAAGATTTTTCTGAATATAAAAAGACTTATGTACTCGTTTTTCAAAACGAAAGCACTTTCGCACAAGGACTTGCAACGACAGAGCAAGGCTCTACAGGAAGATCTATTTGTAACAAAGTAAGTGTTTCAAGTAGCTCTCGCGGAGGGGGTGCCGTAAATCTTCTTCCAAACCAAGCAATCAAAGAACAAATGAAAGGTGAAATGGTAAAGGCCGGAGTTGATGCTGCCTCAAATATGGCGAAGGCGGCCCTCCTTAATAAGCAAGCTGGAGAAATTGATGATGTGATCAATAGTATAAAAAGCTTTGAACCACCTCCAATTCCTGAGCAGCAATTAACTGATATGCAAATCCTTGAATGCCAGGCCAATCCACAAGCCGAAAACTGTGGAACGATTAATGGTCGAGGAAATGTTTCCTTCACTGGCAACGGAATTAATGTTGGCAATGGTCAGTTCGCAACGACTGATGGTCAAGGCATTGATCTCGGTAACACTGATCCAACAGCGTCCAACTCTGCGACTAGTAAATCGGATAGAACGGGAATGGCCAGAAAACTTGGAGGAGCAACTGCTGATGCTCCAGGTGATGGCGGTATTTTAAATCCAGTAGCTGCTGCAGAAATTAAAAAAGGTGGCGGTAATCCTGGTGGCGGCGGTGGCGGTGGTGCTTCAGCTCCAGGCGCAGCCGGTGGTGGTGGAGCAGGTGGAAAACCTGGTACAGGTGGAGGCTCAGGGGCTTCTTCTGGACAGGGTTTAGCGAAGATGAAGTATTCAGGCTCGAGCTCAGGATCATTGAGCTGGAGTGGCGGTGGCGGCTTGGCCCGTAAACCTGCTGCAAAAGTTGATAACCCATTTGCCAACTTACTAGGTAAAGGTGGCGGAAAGAATGGTGTTCTTGATGGCTTTAGAGGACCTGCTTCAGGCATTGGTAAAAAAGAAGACGGACTCTTTAATATGATTTCAAATCGCTACTCACAAGTGGCAAATGATAAAGAACGTCTAATTCAATATGAGATCAAGAAGTAATCGCCATTTCTTATCTGCAACTTTGAAACCCTCAAAGTTCAATAGGATTGGCGCATACTTTCCATACTTGGTCTGTAATGCTTGATTACCCACAGTTGTTACTGGGCACGTATAAGGAAGATTATCTCTATCTTCAAGTCGATTAATTTGTTTATTCACTTTATCAATCATTGATTGAGTTCTAAATTTTGAACAATTAATCGTTTCATCAAAAGCGCTATCGATATAATTTGACCAATCAATTTGCTTAACTTGCGACCACTTCCCGCTTTCGCACTTCAAAAGAGGACCGATATTATAGTCAGCACCAAGAACATCATTATGCTTCTGCAACAAATGATTCCAAAAGCGCATACCATTGAAATTTGCAGTAAGGTCACCATAAGACTGAACTCCTGTCGTCATGGCGCCTAAAAGACCGGTCTCGGCCTTTAAACCAATACCCACAGCCGCGTTCATATTTTCATTTTGTAAATAATGTTTATTAAAATAACGAAAACCTGATCCTAGGAAATGTTCAAACTTATCCGTTCCTATATAATGACCATTCATATTCAATGTTGCAGCTGAAGGATCTACCATGCGCGAATACCCACCCATAATAATGGCCTCTTTCCATGACCAGGTACTATAAACAGATTCTTCAATACCTACTAATCTCTTATCGAAATCTTCCGTTGTCACAACCCACTTCGTGAATTCTCCACGATATTGGTTGTTAAAAACCTTTCTTAATCGCTTATAAAGCTTCTTCTCACTACACTTATGATCTTTCTGATTGAGATCCGTAAGCGCAGCCTCGAGCATATCGTTGGTTTTTTGATTAACGATTTCTAAAGCATCATCAATCGGCACATAGCGAACAGTAAAACTGTCAACTTCTGCTGCAAAGAGATTAAAACTCATGAGGGCACATGTGATTAAAATAGATTTTTTCATAGACTTCATTTTAATCGAATACGTGTGCAATTTTAGACTCCGTTTCCTTTTTACAGGGGGCCGTCTTGACTCTGAACACTGGTGGTAGCACGTCCCCACTATCTATCTAAGTATCTGTAATTATGTCAGTAAGATCTGGCATCAAATGTGTATATAGCTTAGGTAATGGGTCATCAAGGACGTATGACCCCCGATATGACGATGGAGGACTCATGTCTAAGAAAAATCACAAGGTCCAAGAACGAGTAGCAACCAACAATGTCCCAAACCTGATCTTTCAAATAAGCTTTTGGCTCGGGTATTTTGTAGTTTGGGGATGGCTCCTTAGTAAAATCCTAAGCAGATAATTTTCAGAGATAGAAAAGATAAGAAGACTGTTATTGCTCAATGGATTGAGCAATAGGTAAAATAATACTGTGTAAACAGATAAGACAAGGATGTCTATCATGAAAAATGAACAGGATTTAAAATCTCTGATGGCCGGAGAATTGGCCAATTGTTCTCAATACTTTTTGCGCTTGCTCCACGCAGCGACAGTTGTGGACGACATAAGGAGCATTCCTCAATGTCGAGAATTGTGCCAACAACACTCTCCCCGACTCTATAATTTTCTAGATACCATTATGCCTTCCGAGTGGTCACAAACGAGACTCCCACTGCATAATCTTGTGCAATTGGGTGACCTCATTGAAAGCTCATCTATGATTTTTAAATCCATTTTAAAATTAAACATGCGTCCCGATGCCATTCTTGAACAAACTCGCCAATTGGTGAATCTCATTTATGATATCTGCTTTGACCTCCATATCATCGTCGATACAAACACAAATCTTGATGTTCAACTTCCAAGACCTAATTTTGTAAAAAACATCTCAGAAACGGGAGATATTACTCGATTTAGTCTTTCTCGAAATGAACTTTTAGAACTGATGCAATCTGATACGCCAAGAGTTCTCTCGATGCAGTCGCAAAAAGATAAACTCTATACTCAATGGTTGCATAACGGACATCAAGCCATGTTCGATAAAGACTTTGAACGAGCTCAAGAATGTTTTGAAAAAGCACTCAATCTTCAAGATACCGCTGAAGCCATGACACTTTTAGCATGGTCTCTTTCTCTCATAGATGAAAGATCAAAAGCAAAAGAATGGTGTATGCGCGCTATTCAAAAGGATGCTACCTATGGAGCTGCCTATAATGATCTAGGTTCCTATTTGATTGAGGACGGAAGCTTAGACGAAGCCCTTAAATGGTTCGAGCTCGCGAAACGTGCCGAGAATTATCAGAATAGAGAATATCCTTATATCAATTGTGGTCGCATCTATCTACAGAGACAAAATTATATAAAATCCCTTGAAGAGTTCTCCCATGCTTTAACATTAGCTCCTTATAATGAAGAGCTTAATGAACTTGTTACTAAAGTAAAAAAGGCTTTGCATAAGTCGAGTTTTATCGGCAACATGGATGACAAGAGTGATTTTTCGGAACCTTTATTTGAGTAGCAATCATGGCCATTGAATCTCGAGAATTAAAAAAATACTTAGATCAATTTCTTAATTGTCGTGAGTTCTCAGATTATGGTCCTAATGGTCATCAGATCGAAGGCAAATCTGAAATCAAAAAAATAGCCTTTGCCGTGTCTGCCACTCGTAAAAGTGTTACGAGCGCAGTGGAGAAAAAAGCTGATGCACTCATCGTTCATCATGGCCTTTTTTGGAATTTTCATGGGCCAAAAACGATCACTGGTCCCTTTGCTCAAAGAGTAATTCCGCTTATTCAAAACTCCATTAATCTTTATGGCTACCACTTGCCTCTCGATGCTCACCCAATGGTGGGAAATGCTGCCAGCTTGGCCTATTTGTTAAAACTCGAGGAGCTCACCCCTTTTGGAGATTACAAAGGCTCGCCTACAGGAGTAAAAGGTCTATTGAATGCTGAGCAGACTATAGATCAAGTTGCCCAATCATTAGAAAAAATTCTCAATCATAAAGTTCTCATTTCTCGTTCTTGGGAAAACAAGTCGATTAAAAAGATTGGCATCATTACTGGTGGGGCCAACAGTGAATGGGCACAAGCGGCTCGCTTAGGACTCGACGCTTATATCACCGGAGAGATGTCCGAACACGACTGGAATGAAGCTTCCGAATCAAATATAACGATGTTTGCTGGTGGTCATCACGCTACTGAACAATTTGGAATTCAAAACTTAATGGCGCATATTAAAGATCAATTCCAAGTCGAATGTTTTTATATCGATTCAGACAATCCAGCTTAGGCCAAATTTTTAATTTCTGTTTTCAAGTATTCCATTGTCTCTCTGACCATTTTTGATTGGGTTCTATTTTTCGTCATGGCCAACGAAATCGGATTTTGTAGAGCATTTCCAGAACCTTCGATTTGAACTAGTTCGTGACCATTTTGCATCAACTGATTGACGGTAAACTCAGGTAAAATACCAAGCCCAGTTCCATTAATAATCAACTTCGCTAACCCTTGAACATCCATCAAGGATGCTCTCATTTTGAGTTCGGGAACTTGAGAACCGAGATGATGATGAAACCAATTGATTAACAACTCACCGGATTCGGCATAATCGAGATATTCACATTTCTCATAAAATTTTCGATCGTGTTTATAAGGTCCAATTTTTTTCATGTAATCCGTTGAAGCACAAAGCATTAAGGTTTCATTCCAAACTGTTTCGATTTCAATCTGCTTATCGAAAGCATAATTATCAACGAAAGCAAAATCTAGTCCTCCATCGAGCAACAATCCATTCATGGCACTTGCCCATCCATAAGTTAATTTTGCTTCTATTTCAGGATGTTGCTGAAGCCATTTCGCTAAAAGTGGCAGTACGATAGAATTTCCAAACTCGATCGGAATGCCAATGCTGATTTTTCCACGCAAATCGATATCAATACCTTTAATATCGGCCAGTGTATCTTCAAGTTTCAAAAGATAAGGTCCACAAACCTGATAGAGCTGATGGGCCTTTGCTGTGGGAACCGGCTTTTGCTTAATGCGATCAAACAAGGCCACGTCCAAAAGTTCTTCGAGGTTTTTAATATTCTGACTCACACCTGATTGGGTCATATGAAGTTCGAGCGCTGCTTTCGTCATACTCTGAGCGCGGTAGACAGAATCGAAAACTCTTAAAAGATTGAGATTTATATTGGATAAAATCATCTAAGTCCTCGATAATACGTTCACTATCTCATTAGTGTAGCTTATGAGTTTTCATCAATAAAGATCATTTCAACAAACATGAAACTTTTACTAAAACTCACCCATAAATGTTTCAACGAGGTTTCAAGTGAAAAATGCTATAGTCCTTCTCAGTATGATTTTCTTAATGTCTCTCGTCGGCCGTGCCCAAGCTAGCATCGCTTTCGAAGTGGATGGGGAAATTATTTATGAAGGTGATAGCGCCATTGCACTTACTTCTGAGTATGGAGAAGTGACCCTAGCACAAAACAAAGTTTTAGAACTTAAATGTCTAGAAGGTCGGTTTACAGTGGTTGAGAATTACGCCCCTGAAAATACTTATTCTGTAATCGAAGTTGGTCACTGTCAGAAATAATTTTTTACTTGAAACCTTTTAACGCTTCTTTAATGAGAGAGTAAGTTCAAAGCGAGCAACCACTTCATCACCTGACTTACTTGGCACAGTAGCATCAACCACGACGGTCATGTTTTCACGCTCGCCACTGGCAATAACTTTTTTAATAAATTCTTGAACTTCAGCACCTTGAGTATTTTTAAGGTGACAATCCCCTTCTATTCTTTTGAAAAACTCAGCTTTAAAATCCTTAAAAACAAGAGAAATCTTGTGTCCTGATTGATCTATTAGCTTCATCGCTAAAAGTCCCCCAGCAATATCAGCGGCTGCACAAAGAACACCAAAGTACATTGAACCTAAGTGATTTTTTGTTCTGTAACGCAAGGGAATTTTGATTTCGCACTCTTGCTCAGTAAGAGACAAAACTTTGGGAGAAATAAAAGCGATCATGGGAATTTTAGCAAAGCCAAAAAGATTAACGTAAAGAGTGTCTCTCCACTTTACTGGAATTACGCTTTCAACAGTTTTAACGAGTGCTTTCATAAAAATCTCCCTAATTAGTCATTGGGAACATTTTAAAGGCTATTGGAGCTAATATCCAATGAAACTAATGAAATTAGTGTTCTTCCGATCATTACAATCAACAATAATTGCACTTAGGTCTAAACTAAAGAAAGAACCACAAAATTACTTATCTAACAACTCTTGCGAGCGACGATAATTGGCTTCCAGCGCTTGATCTATAAGAGAAGCAAATTGATTATTACTTGAGAGAACTTGAAGAGAAGCTTCAGTAACTCCCCCCTTACTTGTGACGTTATTGCGAAGTTCTTCAAAAGATTCTACTGATCCGAGCATGAGCTCGCCTGAACCTGCAAATAATTCGGCAACCATTAAACGAGCATCTTTATCAGTAAGACCATCGGCCATTAATTTTTTATAAAAGAGAAGGGCCAATTCAAATAACAGACCAGGACCTGAAGCACTCACTCCCATAGTCCGATTGAGTTGATCTTCATCTTTCATTTTAAAAATCTTTGCTGAGGAAGTAAGCCAAGAGAGAATTTTGCTTAAAGAATCTCTTTTCATTTCTGAAGAAGCTGCATAAGTGATGATCCCTTTGCCAACTAAAGTTGGAGTATTGGGCATGAGACGCAATACTTGATCAGAATTTAACTTGCTTTGTAGAGTCGCAATATCAACTCCCGCAAGAAGAGAAACAATAACGGTTTGAGGTGTGAAAAGTTCAGCTGTTTGATCAATAAAAGTTTCTAATTGTTGTGGCTTCATCGCCAACAGAGCGACATCGCAAGGAAACATTGACTTAATTTGCCCTTGTTGAAAACCCTTGACCGCTTTTGCCAACTTCTGAGCACTTGAACCAGAAGGAGAATATGTAAGGATCTCCAGAGCAGGCTCATTTTCTCTAATTGCGCGAACAACAGCGCTCCCCATATTTCCACATCCAAAAACTGATAAACGCATCTTAAAGCTCCAAATCGAGTGGGGCACCATGCCTCATCGTATTGATGGCAAGGGCACGAACCCATGAATAGGTTGAAAACAACGAACGAAGATCAGTAACATCATTTCCGTCATATAGAGAGATTAATCGCTTCATGCGTTTAAGTTCTGAATTTGGTAAATAGGCCATCTTTGATAACTTCTCTAACTCGCCAATTGCTGTATCGGAAATGATAGTCGAGATCATCGGGTTTTTTAAAATTTCTTCGAGTTGCTTTTGTGAAGAATAATAAACATCAAAATTGTCTTTTGAAATTCCTGATTGCTTAGCAAAGAGACGAACACGCGACCACCATTGATAAGCATGCTCATTTCGAGCGGCGACAGTAACACCAGTTCCCATGGCCAAGGCCGCCAATACTCGCATAAGAGAATCAAAATGAGGTTTATCTAATGTCGAAACAACGAGGGTATGCTCTTCTGATAATAGGAGATCATTATAAGACATTTGACCAGGAATGCGCCGGTTCGGATGCTCTTTCATGACAAAATTTAGCAACTCTTCTCTGACAAATTTATGAAAGAGACCGAGAAGTTTTTTGTTCTCTCCATGAATTCCTTGAAACAAGGATTCAAAATGATGAAGAACCACCACTGACATGCGTTCAACTTTTGAAATTCTCATCTCTGGTGCAAGCCTAGAAGGACGACAAAGATCGAAACGATAATCGCTCCCCTCTTGAAGTTGATCAGAAAGTCCCTCGAGATGTTGAGCTGAATGAAGATGAAATGAAGGTACATAGGCCTTTCCACCGGCCTTAGGTCCTGTCCCTGACATTTTAAAGCCGCCAAAAGGTTCTACTGCAACTCGGGCACCAGTGATTCCGCGATTGATATAGATATTGCCGTTTTCCATTTTACTGACCAAATAATCGATATCGTCTTGAGACTGAGAGAAAACCCCACCTGTGAGAGCATACTCTGTACTGTTATAAAGCTCTAGAGCTTCATCAAGAGTGTTGAAACCTATAACGTGAACGATAGGTCCAAAAAGTTCTCTCTGGGCCCATGAATCTTTCTTAAGGGCGCGAGCAAAAGGCAATTCAAAGATGGCAGGACCGACACAATAACCGGCCAAATCTTCTTGAGTTCGGTCAACGACCACTCGACCGCCGTATTGCTGACATTCTTTGCTCGCAGAAATTGCTGATTCTCTCAAACGATCACGATCTTCCAACGAAATGACAGGATTGATAGCACAATCGAATTTATAGGCCGCTGAAACTTTGAGGTCCATAGAAGCTTCACGCAAACGTTCAATCAAGCGATCTTTTACTGAATTGTGAGCAATAATTCTCGAAGCTGCCGAACACTTCTGACCAGCATGCCCAAAAGCGGAATATAAAATACCTGAAACTGTTTCATCGAGTTCAGCATTGGCAGTTACGATCACAGCATTTTTTCCACCCATTTCAGTGATAGCTCGGGCAGGATAAGAAATATTATAAAGCTTATTATGATATGTTCTCGACTGACATTCACGTTGGATTAACATCCCAACATTTTTTGAACCTGTGAAAACAACTCCGGCGACTCTCTCATGTTTAACGAGTTGAGCACCAACAGTTTCTCCCATACCAGGAAGATGAACAAAAACATCTTGAGGAATGCCTGCCGCATAAAAAATATCGGCCAGAGCTTCAGCTATTAAAGGTGTTTGCTCAGCAGATTTCAAGACAACACTATTTCCCGCGACTAAGGGAGCAGCCACCATGCCACAGGGAATGGCGAGAGGAAAATTCCAAGGAGAAATAACACCTGTGACTCCGCGAGTGCGCCCATTATTTCCTTTGCTATGAAACTTGCCTTCTTCGCGAGCATAATAATTTAGAAAATCAATGGCCTCGTCAACATCACCAATCGCTTCAGGAATACTTTTACCTGCTTCATAAACGATGAGAGCAGATAGCTCAAGTCGACGAGCTGTCATGATATGAGCAGCCTTAACCAAGCAAGCGGCCCGCAATTGCCACAAAGATTGAGACCAAGTGCCTTTATTATAGCTTTCATCAAGCTTTGCAACTGTTTGATTGACGTCAGTAGCATTAGCAAATTGAATTTCACCAACAGTAAGATCGGGATTCGAGCTTGAATGAACCTTGTGCCATTCACCAGTACGCTCACCTCTCCCTACAAATTTTAGCCCCATTTGAGATTTGAATTTATCAAGTTCGCGAGAAACTTCATTCAGCTCACTATCAAGATAAAGTCTAACTGGTGCGCAGTTAAAAAAGACTGAAGACAAAGAAACTTGGCAAAGATCGCGAAAGATCCGCCCCTCTTTAATTTTTTGGTTGTGGACTTCCCACGGTGCAGGCATGCGGCCTTTCTTTTTATGGCTTCTCATCATAGTGAGAACTCCAACCTGAGATGAGTTTTCCATAATGCGACGAACGAGATAGGCCATTCCCACCAACAATGAACCAATCGGAACATAGTTTCGTGTCGCCCATCCCATCTTGGCCAAACCAACAGATAAGGCTTCGTAAGTCATGTGCAAGCATTGATGCTCAATCGCTGGAATTTGCGGATAGAGCTTTTCGCGAACAACTTCGGCAAAAGCATGGTCGGCATAATTGTGAGAGGCCAAGCAAATTTGCAAATGGGGATGGGCCTCAAAAATTTTAACGATGAGCTGTCTAAAATGAAGATCTGTTTCTTCTTTGTTGAGAAATTCAGGTGCATCGAAACTGTGAGCATCGGCTTCAACAGTTTCAGCATCCCAATAAGCGCCTTTTACTAGGCGCACAGGCATTAAATGACCACGAGTTTTTGCCAACTCAATCACTTCGGTCAAATGTTGTGAACCATCGCGAAGATAGGCCTGAATCACGATTCCAGTTGCTGCATAATCTTTAAGTTCAGTCGTATCGAGCAAGACTTTCTTATAAATTTTGAAAACCACGTCGCGGTAATGATAATGTTCGGCATCGATATTGATAAAAACATCTTCTTCTTTGGCGGCCAGTAGGATTTCTCTCAGTCTTGGAGCGACTAAGAGATAAGTTTCTTCAAAGGCCTGAGGTTTAAAATCTGAACATAGAGCGGAGACTTTAATCGAAACGTGAGCACGGTGAATACCCGCTTGGTTTTTATCTCCTCTTTTCACATGAAGCTTAAATCCGCGAATGAGTTTGAGGACTTCGCGACAATAATGATCAGCTTCTTTTTCCGAAACTACCAACTCTCCCAATTGATCGAGAGTTACATCTCTACCGGTACTAAAAAGATCCTTAAACGACTTCTCAGCTTCTTCGATCGTTTCACCCGCAATAAAACGGCGGGCCATGGTGCGAACGCTCATGCGAACAATTGATGCCAACAAAGAAGCAGGACAAATAAAGGCCAAAAAGTGGCCAAGCTTTATAAGTGTTACCAAATGACGTGGCAGTGGACCACTTTGTCCGCGGGCATTTTTAAGACGGGCACGCTTGCTATCCTTCAAGAGTCGGCGAAGAGCTTCCAGCAAAATGCGTTTTACTTCAACTCCCGACTTATCGTGATCAAGCGAAGGTAAGATCGCTAAGAACTTGAGCAGATGGATGCGAAGAAGAGCGAAACGTGCTGTGAAATCAAGCCCCATGTCTGAGAATTTTTCAAACAAAGTGCTCTTATAGCTATTGAGGTGCACCAGTAGCTTTTCAACCAGAACTTGTACCGACTCTTCGAGTTCAACATACTTTTGATCTTCCATTGCAGGAAGATCTCCCATTTTAGTGACGAGTTGATAGTTTGTTGGAAACTGACGAGCATCGAGTAAAGCCACTTTTTCAGTGTGTGCTCTGAAAAATTTGACCGCTTCATCGTTGGCCAAATCACTTTTTTCTAAACTCTCAACTAAAAATAATTCACTCCCAAGTCGTGGCGAGTAAAAACGGATTTCACGATCACTTGGAAAAAACCCTACCAAAAAAGGAACTGTCTTAATCACCATTTGTTGGCGATAGGCCGGAAGATCATGCTCAAGTATTTTTTCAACAGCAGTAGTAATACTTGTCGCTATTCCACCATCGAACAAAGTAGCTTCAAATTCTTCTGAATAAAAAAGTGAAAATTCTGTATTGGAGATTGAGAGAGTTTGCTTTTTGATAATGGGTAATAAAGTCGCGCCAGCAGGACCTGCAACAGTCGGGTTCGTCGTCATAAATTCCTCATAAAATTCTTATGTTTAACCGGCGAGAGTATGCCTTAGAGAGTGGAAAATGTATCTATTGCGTCGCTTCTTTTTGACAAAAAAAGTGAACGATCCAACCTATCGATAAGTTCAAGACACTGCTTTCTAAAATTATCCATTTGAATCAACATGTCTGCATGCTTTTTGGTCGATTCCACAAATAAATTGTGCATCGGGGCAACTTGCTCATCAAACTGCTTGCGCACACTTTCCAACGTTCTGCCTCTTTCTCGAATATCGCGATCGAGACGACGTTGAAATCGAACCTCTTCCGGTATATCGATAAAAACTTTGAGATCAAATTGTGAACTGACTTCGCGATCTCCAAAAATCATGGTGCCATCGACAATCACCAATTGAACCGGTGTGCGAAGTTCCGAATTGTTCAAACGTCTATTAGTACAAAAATCATAAAGAGGAATTTCAACCTGACGACCAGCTTTGAGCTGCTTTAAATGGGCCGCTAATAATCCAAAATCAAGAGCCTCTGGATGATCAAAATTCACATCAGTACACTTATGTTTCAAGATTTCCCAATCGTGATAATAATGATCTTGCCCAACAATCTGAACGTTATTCTCGCCAAACTGCTTTTGCAGAATTTGCGCGAGAGTTGATTTCCCAGAGCCTGAGCCTCCGGCCATCCCGAGAATAAAAGGTGTGTTGCTACTCATGGAGCGAGATTTTAGACGTCCAAAAGTCCCTTTACAAGAGAGCGTGAATTCATTGCACGGTAGACTAAATATTTGAATTTAGAGCTTCATTAAGCCCAGAGGCGCGACGGACCTTCGCCCTTTTAATTTGATATTCTCTATAGTCAGAAAAAAGTGGGCTTTGAAGCACTAGTGTTGAAAGCCTACTATTACTGCTATTAAAGACAGGGGCAAAAATCGATTTATTCCCATCAATGGTGAATTTTTTAACTGGTATTTCAATCAAACGATTTTCATGAAGTACTTTAATCACAAAAGTATCAGTATCGTTAAATCCAAGTTGGCGTAGCTCTTCCATGTTGAGACGAGGAAGATCTTCAGATTTTAGCATTTTCTCAACCACAGACCCGCCTCCATCTTCGCTCGCTGGTGCTTTTGAAATGGCTCCGCCTTTTCCACTTGAAGCGGCCAGAGTCGCAGCGACTTTCTTGGGATCATAACCGTAATCGTCAGTCTTTGATCGAGCTGCCATCGCTTCAGCGGCTTGGCGACTTTGCTCATCATAAGCGGAATTGGGAGCATTGTTATTTGCGATAGGTTTTACACTGCTTAATTGATCTATTTGACGTCGAAGATCATCAATACGTCTTTTTTCAGCTCGAGAAAGCCCACTATCATTCATCATTCCACCTTCAGAGGCCGGAACATAATTTGAATTATTATCAGTCACAGTATTGAGCTTATCAGTCTTAGATCCCTTCAAAGAATTGATCATATTCTCTAATTCCTTGCGCATATCTTGAGATTCTTTTGAAACGTCGGCCAATTTTTTAGGAGTCATGTCTTTTGTCGACTGAGTATTGCCACTTGCTCCTTGTCCAGGACTTGTGGCCCAAGGATTATAATTGTCTACTTCACCAACAGCTTTTTGAGTTACGCCAGAAGAGCTTGTTGGATTGACAGAAGATTTGGCAACTGCCGTTGAACTAACTGATGGTTTCGCCTCGACAACCGCCGTTCCAGTCGACAGACCACGTTTGGCAAATTGTTGTTCCTTCTTCTTCACTGTTTCAGTAGTCACCGGACGCCCTTCGGCCATCAGTGTTTCTTCAACTCCTAAAAAGTTTTCAACGAAGCTAGAGTACAAAGCCGGTTCATTCCCTGTGCTCGTTTTTCCATGAGTTTTCTTCCACTCTCCGACTCTGATTTGCTCAGCTTCATAATTCTTGAGGTAGCTGTACATGAGCTTCTTGTCGTTATCACAATCATGACCAGGACAATTAAAGGTCGCTTTAAAGTCGATGAGCGAAAGTGGACCACCACTTCGACATGAAGGAGTGTTCTTAACATCGTCTGTTGAGCAGTTATAATGTCCACAAAAATCTGCAGCGATCTGATCGTAATCGGCTGAGTTTGTTTTGCGTAAAGTATGATCAATGATATTGAATTTATTATCCAATTCAGAGCTATGACTCTGACACTTGTCTCCACTTTTACACTTATTCATAAATTGACAATGAAGAGCAAAACCTAAATAGGTCTCTTCCCCATCTTCCAATTGATCTTCCATACTAGGAGTTGAAGTATCGTATTTATAGATTTCGGCACTGACTTTAGGGTCCAACGATAAAGGCTCAGGAATATGATCACAGACCACATCACTCATATTAGAGACGATTTCATTACATTGCTCGACAATCGGACTTCTAAAATCGAGTTGCGGGTGACTTTTGTAGAATTGCGCCACTAAGTCGCGATCAGATAAGCTCGCGCTAAGTGAGCGAGCAAAATTCAGAAAAGATTCACGTTGCTCCGATTGATCAAGTAACTTGAGTTGAGGAAACCTTTCGAAAACCTGTTCTATTTCCGAAGTGCGATTGTCCTTCACTATATTGAATATATAGCTCGACTCATCATCAAGCTGCCCCTTCATAAGAAAGCCTTGGCCAGCACCTGCCACCGGACAGCTCTTAGCATCTGCTCTTTGACCTAAATTGCTTAAAAACATTTGCGACAAGTTTTGCTTTAGTGAGCCAGAGTTAAAACCCAGTGCTTTTTGAATTTGCTTGATTCGCGCGGGATTGGCCTTTTGATTCTTGCCACAGAGCTTATCCAATTGGTTAAAGCTATCCAGACGACAGCTTGATTTTAGCTTTGAGTCTTCGGGGCGAAGCAGGGGCATATCGATACTATTAAAAAACTGATCATTGAGAGCGAGATTTTGCAGGTACTGCTGCATTTGCTTAGCGGTAAGATCGATTAATTTTCTTGCGACAATTTCTTTGGCGTAGGTTTGGACGTCATCAGAAGCGGCTAATCCTCCGGCCAGTTTGCAATCGGTTATGGCCTGTTTTTTAAAGTTAGAGGCCACCAATTTTCCTTGGCAAAAGCGCTCTAAATCCTTAGAGGCAGCTTGGAGATTCCAAGCGCTGAAAAAGATGATCAAGACTTTTAAAGACATTTTTGATCCTTATACTTGCTGTAAACCCCACCATGGCCACAAACAAAAGAGCGAATCTTATTAACTTGATCCTTGCCTTCTTGAGTCGTGAAATTACCATTATTCAGTACAAAATAGATATAATCGAGCATAGTCATACCATCGGTATTGAGGGCATTAACAGCATCTGTAAAAATCGACTCTTTCTTGTGCTTTTTCATGATGTAATTATACATCTTCTCCATATGTTCTAGGCGCGAAAAAGGACTCTCCACCGTAAGCTGCATAATAGTGATCCTGTTATCACCGCCAATTTTTCGAGGCATACAGGCCGGATTTTGCAAAATGGTATTAATGGGATAGGGAGAAGCATCGATTTCTTTGGCATAATTATAAGTCTGATTTGAACTCATATTTTCGTACTTAAGACAAAAAACTCTCGTATCACTATCAAAATCCGCGTCTTTATTATCAGCTGCTTTACTGGCAAGACTTGCGATGCTTTCCATGTTGGCCGGAGTTGGTAATCCGTCGACTTTTCTTTTGGGACAATTGATACAGTTATCTTCAGCAAAGGCCGATCCAAAAATAAGAAAACTTACGATAAATGCAACCAACTTCCTTGTCATGCATGCTCCTCAATTTAGGCGATCGAAATTCTTTCTTCCATTATGAAGCCGCACGGCATTTCTCTCAAGAGAAAATACTTACCGCTTCTCAAGTAATCTTTATCCGATCATTGTAGTTTATTTGTTTTATACTTGGAAAAACTGTTAATAATTGATAAATCAGCTCCAATGAGTTCTGTACGTTTAAACAAATACATTAGCCAAAGTGGATATTGCTCACGCCGTGAGGCTGATGAGTTTATTGAAAACCGCAAGGTCAAAATAAATGGCAAAGTGGCCGAGACCGGTGCTGTGGTTAATCCTGGCGACCGAGTTACCCTTCACGGCAACGTGATTGAACCCCGCGAAGAAGAAAAGATGTTCGTCATCGCTCTTAATAAACCCGTGGGTATTGTCAGTACCACTGAAGGTTCGGAACGCAGTAATATCGTCGATTTTATCAATCACCCCGTTCGCATCTTCCCAATTGGCCGATTGGACAAAGATTCTCAAGGCTTGATTTTTTTGACCAATAACGGTGACATTGTTAATAAAATTCTTCGCGCCGGCAACAACCATGAGAAAGAATACGTTGTGACCGTTAATCGTCCCATAACTGAAGAGTTCATTGAGAAAATGGCGAAAGGCGTTCCTATTCTTGGTGTCGTCACTAAAAAATGTAAGGTCGAAAAAGTCTCGCAAAACGTATTTCGTATTACCCTGATCCAAGGGCTCAACCGCCAAATTCGCCGCATGTGCGAGTATTTCAACTACGAAGTGACAAAGCTTGAGCGAGTTCGCATCATGCATATTTCGCTAAAAGGAATTTCAGTCGGAGATTGGCGTGAACTCGATGAAAAAGAAATGAAGCAATTAATGGCCTTAATCGAAGACTCTTCCTCTGAAAAGAAAGTTAAACCGCAAAAACAAACCAACAATCCGAAGCCTAAATCAGCTCAGAGTAATCCTAATGGACCGCTGTTGGCCAAAAGAACAATCAAAAAAGAACATAAGGTTGATCGTCGCAATAAACGTTAAATTCCCAAGATAAAATCAATTGTTTGAAAGATGTATTTTTTCGTGGCCGGAACATGGGATAGAATTAATAACCCTAAGGTTCCTAGGGTCAACGAACCCATAAACAAAAGAAAGGCCCAGTGGATGGCCTTCAATTGATAGTGATCGCGAGAATAGGCCAAATGATGATACATTTCCTGATTCTGGCGAAAACTCTGCTCTTCGCGACTCTCAGTTGAGTCACTTTTCTTTGCCGCTTCGGCCATAAATGTTCTCGGTTAATAATGATTTTTGAGAAATTCTTCTCTTTTTAAACCCGCACTAACTTTTCGGTGATTATCAGCGGCTTTTAAGCAAAAAAAACTTTAATTTTATCTCGCGCCTATCTTCCTTATTTGACTATGTGACTAACAAAAAATTACAATGAATATATGTCGAGCATGAAGCTCATCTTTTGGGCCCTATTCACTTATTCACTACTTGGGACTGCTCAGTCTCAAAACACTGTTTACACCATCGCAGATCTTGAATCTCTTGAAATTCAAAAAAACTTTCGAGAATTTGTCCGTCACGCTCACGACATAAGACCGAGTCAGCGGGATCGTCATTGGCGAGAAATGGTTATTAGCGTTGGTACACAATACTTAGACGACTTGGTAGCTCGTAAAGACTTCTCAAAAGAATCTTTTAATGAGGTCGAAATGCTCGCTTCATGGCCAGTTTTACGCGAGGATCTTTTCTTCGTGGCCAAAAGAGATCGCTTTACTCATCGTTACCTTTCACAATGCTTGTCTCAAAAAGAGGCCAAAATTTGCTTAAGCCAGCTCAAGCAGTTCTGGAATAACCTCCCTGGTGAGGTTGAGACAGCATCTCAACTAATACAGCTCTTTTCTGATTACGCTCCCGCACAGGAGCTCTCATCGCTTATATTAATGGTCAGTAGAAATCCTCAGGCCAGATTCTACTGTGGTCGAGAGACTTTTGCTGCCAACTTACTTAATCTCATGCTCAATTCACTCCCTATCGACTTTAATGAATCTCAAGCTCAAAAAGTTATTCAAAATTCAGCTTCAAAAGAATGTTGGGATCAGTGGTCACCCTGGGCAAAAGGGCAGCTTTTTAAGGCCCCTGCCCTATTAGCGGATCGTTATTATCAATTGCTGCAATCGAAATCAGTGCTGAGCTTAGAAGAACAAGATCTCTATCTCACTTATTATTTCCTCCAGGGCCCAAAACCGGGCGATGGACTTAATCGAGCTTGGAATAGAGTCCAAGAACTGGCCGAACAGTTTGAACGCCGCCAGAACGTGATTAAGGGGCTTATGCAATTAGACCCTTTGCCAGGGAAACTCTTTGCCATGCGACCAATTGAAAAGCTAAAACCGATGTTCAAGCACTTTCAGAAATCGATTCCCGAGTATCTCGATCGCTATGTGGAGAATTGTTTAAATTATATGGATGGCACCAAAACCTTTCCTCATGGTAATCCAACCGTCGAATGCCAAGACCTCTTTCAATACAGTGACATTCTCAATTGGCCTGAGCCACCGATCAGACAAAAATATTCTGCTATTAAAAAATAATAATTCTAAAAAAAAAGAAAAAAAAAGGGAGGTCAAAGACCTCCCTCATTTTATCGATAACTGATACTTGATTACTTCAAGTTCTTAGAAACGATAGAAGCAAGTTCGAACATAGTAATACGGTTTTTACCGAACAATACTTTCAATTTCTCGTCAGCATTGATGTCACGTCCGTCTTGAAGACCGTTCTTCTTGATGTATTCCCAGATCTTCTTGATAGCTTGTGTACGTGGAAGTTCATTTGCACCAACAACAGCAGCCAAAAGAGCTGATGGAGTAAGTGGTCTCATGAAAGCTGGGTTTGGTTTTCTTTTTGTCTTAACCTTAGCTGCTTTTTTAGTAGCTTTTTTAGGAGCTGCTTTCTTAGCTGTAGCTTTTTTAGCTGTAGCTTTCTTAGCTGTAGCTTTTTTAGCTGGAGCTTTCTTAGTAGCTTTCTTAGCTGGAGCTGCTTTCTTAGTAGCTTTCTTAGCTACTTTTTTTGTAGCTTTTTTAGCTGCTTTCTTAGCAGGAGCTTTTTTAGTTGCCTTAGCGGCTTTCTTCGTAGCTTTCTTTGTGGCTTTCTTTGCCATGGTCGACCTCCGTACAGGGTTTATTTTTTAATCTAGGTTCACTCTCTTCGAGAAAAACTTTGATTACTTTAGTATTAACTTTTCAATTATGACGAGAAACAACTAAGAATGGCAATAGTCTTTTTTCAATACTACGACTCAAAGTTTTTTTCTCCATTCCACAACCTGTCCATCTGCAGACTTATTATCCGTCTTTACATATCCGTGACTCTCATTAAGAGAGTACATTCTAAAATTATCTATCCGGCAGTAGTGAACGATATACTTTAGCTTTAATTTCCGTGCCATATGCTCGAAAAACTCTTTAATTTGATGGGAGTAGCCACTTCCCTGATGATGAATTTTAAGCCCCGTATTCTTGGTATAAAGGGTATCTCCATCGATTTTGGTAAAGGCAGCGGCGACAATATCTTCTTCATCATTGGTTGCCCCAAAGATTTCCCAGCCATCTTTCATTTCAGCTTTGAGGTCTTCAAGCTTCCAACTGAAGTCGGGAGTGTCTGAAAAGGCATCTATGGTATATTCGTAGATTTTTTTGAGATCTTTGGCACTCGTTGCTGGAGTGAAAATAAGAGGTATTTTTAATCCTTCCTGTGTAGGCATAATTAGTTCAATCCTGAGATATAAGCCGCTAAATCTTTGAAATCTTTTTCAGTTAAGTTCTTAATGAAGGGAAGCATCTTAGGATTTTGTCTCTCGCCTTTTTTGAAGGCGATTAAACTTGAGAGAAGATACCAGTCGTGTTGACCCGCAATTCGAGGAGCTTGTTGAGCTGGATCCCCATGGCCCTGATCACCATGACATTGAACACATGTTGCAAACAATTGGGCGCCTTTGGCAGCGTCTTGAGCAAATACTGAGCTTGAAAATAAGACTAATAAAGTGGTCGTGGCCAATAGTTTCAACGGAACCTCCAAAATAAATCTATCAAATGGTAACCAACTTTTAATCTAGTAGGCAACCAATTTGAATCGATCTCCCCCTCGAAGTTGAATATCTTTTTCGAGAAGTGGGAATAAAATGGAATGTTCTTCGTCATATTCTGGGAGTAATTCAACAAAAATTTCACCACCGTTTATGTCGGCAAGCTTTATCAGAATTGAACTTTTGAACAAATTAAAATAGTCATGAAATTGACGGAGAAGCTCTATTTCTCGTCTGAATTGGCCCTTTTCGCTCTTTTGAAATTGAAAGGAGACGCTACTCAATTGATCCATGAGATGATTCCAGCGCACCCAAGATCTGATCTTTTTCCACTCAGAGGGCAAGTCATAAGCATCTACATCTTCTTCACTCCAAGCACTTATCAGGTTGGAATCACGCATATAATTTTCAACTTCACGCCATTCCCAGCGATTCCAATCGATAACCTTCTGAGAGGTCTTGTACTTGTTTAAGAGCGAAATGGCAGACGCAGATAGGGCTTGGGCAACCGGATGGTCCCAGCTTTCTTTAGACTTCGGATATTCTCCTACAAATTGTTGCGCACGAATTGATAACGCCAAAAACTTCTCCTTTCGTAAAAGATTGGCCAGAATAAGAACATGACTTTAACTAAACTTCCGCATAATTGGAATGGACTGACCAAGATCATTCTAATTGGGCCCCTTTTTAATAAAAAAAATATTTCGTTAATCGAAAAAGACTCCGGTTTGGTCTTTATTGACGGTGGATCGGCTTTTATAAACGATTTCCAATCGCATAAACTTCAATTTATCGTCGGCGATGGGGATTCTTCCCATCCAGATCAGCAGTTTGATCTCAAATTACCGACCCAAAAAGACCAAACGGATCTCGAAGTGGCCCTGTCTCTTTTGCCAAATCATCTTTTTGATTTGGAATTATGGGGTTTTTTAGGCGGCCGCTTGGACCACGAACTGGCAAACTACGGGGCCATCGCTCAATTTTTGGCCGATCGGGAACACACTCAAATGATAAAATTTGATCAGCAACAAATGATTTTAAGTCCAGGAAGTCATCAATTGGAGCTTAATGGCCCCTTTAGTCTCTTGGCCCTAACCGAAACACAACTTCATTTAGAAGGCTCCCTCGGCTACACGACACCGGAACCCATTACGCTCTTGCCATTCACTGGCCGTGGATTATCTAATGTTGGACTCGGAACTTTTGAGTTGACTACAAGTGCTCCCCTTCTCTTATGGAGAGAGATGACATGAAATCTCGTTCAGGCATTGTCGATTTATTACGCTTTACGGCCATCGTTTTGATGGTCATTTTTCATTTTAGTTTCGACTTGAATGCCTTTCATTTGGTATCGATTGATTTCTTCAAAGAACCATTCTGGTATGGTCTGCCAAGACTAATTGTCTCGCTTTTTATGACCTCGATGGGTGCTTCTCTCTATTTTTCTCATGGAAAAAAAATCCGATGGTCATCATTTAATAAGCGATTAATTCAATTAATCGTATGTGCTACTGTCATAAGTGTTTCAACTTATTTTATTTTTCCTCAAAACTGGATTTATTTTGGAACACTTCACAGTATCGCCACCTGTTCAATCTTGGCCTTGCCCTTTTTAAGATGGTCGCGCTGGATTGGAATTTTAGGAGTCCTGATCATCATTCCTCACCTCTCCGGTTTTTATTATTATCCCTTTTGGAGCATGGCACATAAATCCATGGATTATATTCCACCGCTTCCTTGGCTTGGATTTGTTTTAATTGGCATGAGCTTGGGACACTCCCCATTTGCTCAATGGGCCTTACCTCAAAACAACTTCACCTCATTTATCACCAAGGTTTCTAACCACTCCCTTATTATTTATTTACTTCATCAACCCATTCTATGGGGCTTAGTGTGGCTAATCTCTCGTATTTAGGACCTTTGTCTTATCGATTTATCGCTTGATTGAGTTGCTCATAGGGGGCCGTCGTGCTAATTTTTGGCACAATAAAGCTTTAATCATTATGGACAATTCATGACTCAAAAATGGGCCCAACACTATCAAAAAGCCGAAGATTTTTTAGGTTCACTTAAATTCGCTGTGATCATTATATTATGTTTTACCAGCTTCATGGTCGCGGGAACTTTTGTTGAAAGTTATTATGGAACAGAATTCGCTGGCCGTTTGATTTATAAGACCTGGCCGTTCATGACGATTCAGGGTCTGATGTTTCTTTCTATTTTATTTGCTGCTTTTCGTAGATTGCCGCCAAAAAAGCGGCTTTATGGATTTTATACCATTCACTCCGGTCTTATCATTATAGGTATTGGATCTATTGCTACTTATATTGCGGGTATTGATGGTTCAATTTTTCTACCACCGAATACTCCAAATCGCGAAATTACACTTTCTGATGATATTTTTCGAATGCAGATGCCGGACTCTGGTCGAGTCATTATCAAAAAATTGCCAAATTCAGCATTTGCCTCAGTCCTCGATGTTTCCCATGAGGATTTAAAACTTCTCGATTATTATCCTTATGCCGATAAAGAATTTCGCTGGGCGGATAGTGAAGAAACCTATCCACCTGAGCAAAGTGTCCATTCGGGACGCTACTTGATTGCAAATCCAAATGTTACTCAGGATTTCACATTATCCCTTCATCCAGAGGCTCAAGAATTTGAATCAAGTCTCACCATGGGGCTTTTAACAGTTCACTATTTGCCAGAGAGTTTAGCACCTTGCTTTGCTAAATCCCCGGCAAGTAAAGTCGTTCTGTGGGATTCGCGTAATAATTCATGTTTTACTCCGGAAGATCGTAAAGCCTCTGTCCAAACTTCAAAAACAGGAAATCGCTTCTTTGTCATAAAAGATGGCCCTCGCCTGCTGTCGTTTTTTCCTGAAGTTTCTCCATGGCCATTAGATGATAAATTTCAAACAGTCCAAAACTCACCCATTAGGGCCTTTGGTCAAAAACTTTTTGAAGAGCGCCCTAATCTTTTTCTCTTTGGTAAGAGTACAAGCTACTTTGATAAAAATGATCAAAAATGGGTTTCACAAAACTTGGAAGAAGGAAAACCAATCGATCTTCCTTGGATGGGTTTTGAACTCACATTATTGGAGCATCAAACTCAAAAGGTACCGACTTATGTTCCCGTACCAGTTTTGCCCATTCAAAAAAATGGTCAACTGATTCACGGTACTGATCGCGCATTACTGGTTCAAATTCAGAATAAAAAATATTGGGTCACTAATAATCGTCCCATTGCTTTAATGATAGACGGAAAAAGAGCTCAGCTTTATGTCACTAAAGAAACTCTGACTCTCCCCTTTGAATTTGTACTTACAAAATTTAAAATGGATAAAGATCCTGGAACTAATAATCCTGCCAGCTATGAATCCTTCGTTCGCCTATTCTCTGACAAGGGGCCCACTGATTACCATGTCTATATGAATAATCCTCTCAAGTATGACGGCTTCACCTTTTATCAAGCCTCCTATTCTCAAGATAATAATGGCAACTATTCTTCTACTTTAAGTGCTAACGTCGACCCGGGAAGGGCCATTAAATATTTTGGTTCTTTAATGCTCATTTTTGGAGCGATCTGGCACTACCAACTCAATTTTTCAAAGAAAACTCAAAAGAAAAAAACAGAACTGATCGGAGAAAGTGCATGAAAGGATTAACCCTATTACTGGCCTTAATATTTTCAACTCAATTGCTGGCGCGTGATACCTACTTTTGTCGCCCAGAACTTTTGAATGACATTCCAGCTCAGCAAAATGGCAGAGTCAAACCTCTCTATGTCCATACAACTGAAACGATCAAATATCTTTCGGGTAGCACCAAGTACGAAGAACTTGATGCTACGACAACCTATTGTTTGCTTACTTTAAAATCAGCTAGTCTTCCTATTGATATTAAACTTAAAGCAAAGATTGAACACGTCGATGTCATGAAATTTCTCGATCTAAAAGATGGCGAACATTATGTCGATTTTGATAATTTGATTGATCATCGCCAAGACGTTCGTGTCGAGTTTATGAAGCAGAAAGAAGATTCTTCTTACAAGAAGTCACTTGGCACTCTCATGAGTCAGATCGCTGTTTATCAAAACATTATTTCTGGTCAAGACTGGAATCTGCCCGAACTTAACGGTTCAGAGATTGCTTGGGTTCCGTTTAATATCTTTATGTCAGAGAACAAGTTTAAAGCAGCTCAAGAAACTTCAAGTGACCCTTTTACCCAAATTTTTATGCAAACCAAGGCGATGGCCGAAAAGAATGTTCACACAAAGTACAAGTTCGAGTATCAGTTTACGAAGCTTCATCTTCACTCATGGGCACTAGTCCTAACCTTACTTGCTCTGGCCTTTTTGGTAGTCTTTAAAAAATTCAACTTGGCCTTAGTCGCAACAGCGTTAACCATGATAACTCAACTGGTTTTGATCTCTGGTCGTGTCTATATTTCTGGACGCGCCCCGATTACGAATATGTACGAGACAGTCATGTTCTCTGGCTTTGGGGCGCTTCTCTTGGCCATGATCATTGGCCATTTTAAGAAAGAGAAAACCTATCTCTTTATGGGACTCGCTTACAATATGTGTACATTAATGATGATGAATTTTGCCACGGGCATGCTCTCTTCAAGTATTTCACCACTGGTTCCTGTTTTGAGAGACAACTTTTGGCTTTCAACCCATGTGACAACTATTATTATGAGTTATGGAGCACTGGCCCTCTCATGGATTTTGGCCAATACAGTTCTCTTTCGTCGCCAATTTGGTGGTGGTTTAACCAGTCTCGATGAACGCTATTATTCAGATTTGATATACACCACCCTTAAGTGGGGTACGATCATGCTTGCGACCGGTATTATTCTCGGTGGCGTTTGGGCCGATTATTCTTGGGGACGCTTTTGGGGTTGGGATCCAAAAGAGACTTGGTCACTCATTGTTCTCTGTCTCTATATGGCGATTCTTCACGGTAAATACACGTCATGGATTCCAACTAAGAGATTTGTTCAATTAGTTGCGGCGGCTTTTATGAGTGTTATGATGGCTTGGTTTGGTGTGAATTATATTTTAGCTTCAGGTCTTCACTCTTACGGTTTTTCACAAGGTGGAGCACTCTTCCTCGGAAGCTTTTTTGCCATCCAAATACTCTTCCTTATCATCACGGCCAATGCTAAAAACAATGGGCCCACAGATGGTGGTGATAGCAGTGATCCAAAGCTAGTTAAAAACTCTTAAAATTCGAACACTTAATAAGTGTCTCAACTTTCGACAGGAGTGTATTTTCCACACTCCTGCTCGAGACTTAAGCTTAAGTTTGAGACAATAGTCTTTATGAAAATGGTCCTTTTCTTATTCATTCTTTCGCTGTCAGCATTTGCTAATGAGGGTAAATCGCGTGTTGAAGCGGCCATTCAAGATTTGCTTGCAACCACCCATAAAGAAATCGTCGATGATGCCTCTATGAATTTTAAAATGAGTCTTTTTGAAATTAAAAGTGACGAATACTTTTTTATTTCCAATATTAGTTGGAAAAGGGCCTTACTTGGAACTTCACATTATCGGATTGGTTATAATCCTCTAGTGTTTAAGAACCATATCACTGATTTGGCGCTTAAAGGCGTTCTTGCCCACGAACTAATGCACACCAATGATTATGTTCACGGCTCTACTCTTGGGACCATCATCCCAATCGGCATCAAAGTGAGCATGAGTAAAAGTCGAGTTCAATATGAACGCAAAACTGATTTAAAAGTTGTCCTAAAGGGACTTGGCCCAGAATTGATTGCTTATCGAGAATGGCAATACCCACTCTTAAGTACTGAAGCTTTGAAAACGAAAAGAAAAGAATATTTAACTCCCGAAGAAATTGTCTTCATTATGGAAATTCAAAATGAATTTCCTGAGTTGTTACAGAAATGGTTAAAAAGGAAAATTCCTCTCAATCTTATTGAAATGAAAAAACAAGTTGAAGCACTTAACGTTTGATTTCAAAATGGGCAAACTCCATTCCCGACTCATCATCTTGAACTTCTAGCAACTCCACCTTCGCTAACGGTGGCCCTTTTCTGGCCCATTCAATTTGGCTTTTTATTGCTTGATCGTCGCCTTGAATAATGGCCTCAACTGTTCCATCGTCACAATTCTTGACCCAACCCACGAGACGATTTTTGAGCGCTTCATCTGAAAAGGACTTGCGATACCAAACGCCTTGAACTCTACCTTTAATTTTTAGATGCTTACCGGGCATAAAAAGTATTCCTCTCAACTAACATTTTCTTAACAACATCAAAAATCAGACTAAAGCGAAAGATTCGATGCCATAATAAAGTTAGTACAGAAAGTTATTATTCTCAAGGAAGAGAGGTTTTTATGATTATTCGTTCAGTCTTAGTGCTGGGATTTTTGCTTGCTGCTTCAAAAGCCGCATTCGCCAGCGATGCCAATTTTGTTCATCTCCATGCACCAACTAAAGAAGTCAGGAATAAACTCGCAAGTATGATTCACATCGATTCTATCGTTGAGGATTCGGTTTATTCTGTTGTAAGCGATGATGATCTTGCAACTTTAAAAAAGAATGTTCCCGATTTGTTAGTTGAAACCCATGGGATCGACTTTAAACAAACAAAGGGTGCAGATCCCACTGATCTGGAATTTCCAAAGGGAGATGAGGCTTTTCACACCTATCAAGAAGTGATTAAAGAACTCAATCAGCATGCAGCGAAACACACTGATATGGTTGAATTGTTCGAGTTGGGAAAAACGGTTGAAGGAAATTCAATTCCAGGAATTAAAATTGGTCGTAAGGATCATGGAAATGCTTTTATTCCAGCGATCTTTTTTGTGGGAGCCCACCATGCCAGAGAGCACTTATCAACAGAAGTTCCGATGCATTTAATTAATTACCTCCTCACTGAATATGGAACAAATCCAAGAGTCACTCAATTGCTCGACTCTCGTATCATTTATTTTGTTCCAATGCTTAACGTCGATGGTGCAATGTATGACATTACTGGACGCAAGTATAAGAGCTGGAGAAAAAATAGAGTTAAAAACTCTCGTACATATGGTGTGGACTTGAACCGCAATTACGGATTTGGCTGGGGAACTGGTGGATCTTCAAGAAGCGAAAGCTCAGATGTTTATATGGGACCGCAACCATTCTCGGAGCCAGAAACTGTTGCTGTTAAAGACTTTGTAGAAACACACCCAGAAATTCGTGTCCTTCTCTCATTTCACACTTTTTCAGAACTCATTCTTTATCCTTGGGGTGGAAAATCTGAAGGGATTGGCGGACGTGATCAAGCCGTTTTTGAATCAATGGCGCAGACTATGGCGAAATGGAATAAGTACACTCCTGAGCAGGCCTCTGATCTCTATATCGCATCAGGTGATACATGTGACTGGGCCTACGGTGAGCACAATATATTCTGCTTCACCTTTGAGCTCTCCCCAAAAAGTATGTGGAATGGTGGATTTTATCCAGGTGCATCTTCAATCGAACCAACTTTTCGCGCGAATATAGAACCAGCTCTCTATCTTATTGATAAAGCGGGAGATCCGTACTCAGCAATTGCCCCTACTTTGTTCTAATTTTAAAAGATCATTTTTTACGAAGCGTAGGCCCTGTGTTAATCTCAGGGCCTATCTTTTTTAAGGAGTGATTATGCCCATCAAATCAAAGATTCGAACAATCCCCCATTTCCCCAAAGAAGGGATCATGTTCAGAGATATCACCACACTTCTTAAAGATCCTCCAGCTTTTAAGCAAACTATTGATCTCCTTGCCGACAGGTACAAAGACCAAAAAATTGATGTGATTGTAGGAATTGAGGCCCGTGGATTTATTCTAGGCGCCGCTCTTGCTTATGCCATGGGTATCGGATTTGTACCTATTCGCAAGAAAGGAAAACTTCCAGGAAAGACAATTGCTCAAAATTATGAACTTGAATACGGTGTTGATACAATTGAAATTCATATTGATGCGATTGAAAAGGGACAAAATTGTCTCCTTGTCGATGATCTATTGGCAACCGGCGGAACAATTCTAGGTGCCGTTGAACTGGTTGAAAAAACTGGTGGACTTGTCCACGAGTGCTGTTTCCTGGTTGATCTTCCCGAAATTGGTGGCTCAAAGAAACTCAACGATAGAAACTTAAAGTGGTTTGCTCTTGTTGATTTTGAAGGTCACTAAAAAGAATGAATGAATTGCTCAATTGGCTAGATAAAAAAGGACAAGAGTTGGGAACGCACCAACTTGTTGTCGGTTGTGCTTTTTTTGCCCAACAATTTATACATTACCAAAAGCAATCTTGCTCTCGGCTTAAAAAGGAATATGCAAAACCTTCGTTTGAAATGGATTGTGAGCTTTTGCTCATGACCCCCACCGAAGAGCTTCACGTTTTATTCATGAAATGGTTAGAAACGAGACAATTTCGTAAAGTCATTCCCAACGCACATTTGTCTCTACATAAATTGATTAACAATATTTGGCCTGCAGCCATCACAACTCATATCCCGACTCCCTTAGAAGTTTTAAAACTACAAACTGAAGGTTTGCGTGTCGTGACGGTACTTACAAAAGCTGAGCGAGTCCTCTTACCCGTTTTGACAAAACAGCATGCCTTAGAATTTATGCTTCATGACCTCGAACATCTCTATAAGTTTGAATTTGATCCACAACTTAAAAAACAACAGATGCACTTAGCAAAATTTATTCTCCATAGTCATGACTTGGGATTCTTTGATGAATTCCTTCAAGACTCAAGTTTTCAAGATAAGTTTGATTATTTGGCCTCGGATATGAATACCCATCCCATGCATAGCTTGCAATACATGAAGGCCTTTTTTCTAGAATATCTTTTAAGATCAGAAGGTCATGAGCGAGGTGGATTCTTATCTCCTGATGGTGAACAGCGCTACGATCAATTGATGAAAGAATTGGCAATGCAATGGGGTTGGAAGAGAGAGGCCATCGAAGCACTAACTCAACTCAATCGCAGACCGCTGAATGATAGCGAATGTGAATATCTCATGAGTTCATTTCAAGGCTAAGTTTTTTGTGGCCAAGGACCTAACAGAGACGACTCTTCTGCAAAAAGCTTGTGAAAGCTTTCACCTCTTAAAAGATCAATTTGAGTGGTAAAATTTCGAAACTTTGGCAGCAACTCCGAATGATCAACGGCCATCATATATGAAATAGTATCTTCAAGTTTTTTGATAAGATAAGGATCGGGGTACTTTTTTAAAAAAACACGATATTTTTGAGCAACAACCTTTTTCATTTCTAAAGGCATTACTTGAAGAGATTGCCACAGTGGAACCTCAATATGTTCAAAATTAAAATAATCCATCTTATCTAAGAGCTTGAGCTTTATAACTTCCTCTAAAAAATCTGTAAGCAATAATGAATTATAAATTCCGAGAGTAAAGCTTAATGACATTCGAGCATGGGGAACTTTAGAGCGCACTTCCTGCCAATTACTTAGAAATTGTTGCCAAGAAAAACCCTTTCGTATGTATTCTCCCCTCTCTCCATGGCCATCGCAGCTCATGGAAATATAGAGTCGCTTAAGCTGTGGCCAGTAATCAAAAACACTTTGATTGCCTAGCCCCAAAACAGTTAGATTAGTATCATAAGCAATATTGATTCCAGGATTTACATCTGTTAAAAGCTTGAGCAATTGGTAATGCTCTTCTTCCAAAAGAGGCTCTCCTCCTGAAAAATAAACATGCTTAAGTTTACTGGCAAAAGGTCGGATCTGTTCCGTCAAAGGCTTATCCTTTGGAGCGCTAAAAGCTCTGACATAAGTGCCTTTAGGATTCAAAAACTTCGCGTCTTGGAACCAACCTGTGCTAGCAGAGGGTTTGCAGCTTCGACATGCAAGATTACAGAGATTAGAAAAGCGAATGGCCAAACTTATAGGCAATTTAGGATGAAGATTTTGATCTTGAAGCTCAGATTCAACAGCTTTCCAATTGTCATTTTCTCTCTGCCTTTTTGACGTGACACCTATATCTTCCATGGCATAACAGCTTTGGCAATGAGCATACTTTCTCCCATGACCATTTCGAAACAACTCTCTCATTTTTAAAGAATTGGGAGAGTTCCAAATCTCGAGCAAATCTTGTTGATGAAGATTACCTAAAATTGTCCGCTCCGTAGAATGACAACAGGCCGAGACTTCACCATTGGGTTGAATATCTAAATGAATAAAAGGGAGAATGCAAAAGTCGGGTGAAATCATACCTTAATTGTAATCACAAAGAGCATGTGTCACAAGAAGAAGATGTTTACTGGAGGTCTGAGACGACTTCATTGAAGATAAGATCGCGTTTTCCCAAGATACTCGCAAGGATATTCTTATCCATATCTGGCAATTTTTTAAGATCTTCCTGCTCAAAGCGATGAATTTTGGAAAGTCTGTCCAATAGCTCACTGTTAATGTCCTCTATAAAGGCCAAGTTTAAGCGTTTTATTGAATCAAATTTAGACTTTAATTTTGCCTGATCTTTCATCATTCTATTAATATCTTCAATTCTCTGATGAAATCGACGAATTTGCTCAACAGCGTAGACATCATTTGATCTTTCGAGCTCTGCAATAGCACGCGCTGAATAAGCCACTTCATTTTCGTGGGACTTAAACAAGCGATCCATCACATAGGTTAAATCTTTTAGTGCGTAGTACTGATCGGTAATACTTAATGACTGATAGTTCATATAAAGATCAAGAGAATAAGAATCGGAGTACTGTCGAACCTGAACACTGGAGAACTGCTGGCGAAGATCGCGAGCATACTCTTGGGTTAATTGAGTTATGTCAGACAACTGATTTTGCTTATTCACTAACATAATCCCTAACATCGATGATTTTTCTTTTACTAATTTGGCGCGATATTGAGCAATCGCTTTGTAGGGATAAGTATCTGAGATGGTAAATCCAAAGGTAGAAACGCGATCAAGCAAATCCTTCTGATTAAAATCACTAGCGAGAATAGTTGCGACGATTCCAGAGAAAGCAATTTCCTTATCCGACTTAAATTCGTTTTCAAACAAGGTCGCAATGAGCTCATGCAAAATGATACCGGACCGCGTTTGAACAGAGACGCCACGATCAAAAAAGATATCCTGATCGATATAAATTTCTGTGCCATAAGCATATTTCATGCGATGACTAAAACGTACCGTCTTACATTTTGGGATAGTGCTTTTAAAGAGGGAGTTAAGACCATCAGTGGCCAATGGCCCCTTTACATAATTAATGGACATTTGATCTAAGGCCAATCTCAATTTTGAGGCAAGACTTGGAATGCTACGATCCAAACGAGCAAACATTCTCTGCAATAAATCCATATGGTCTTCATTACCAACTTGCTCAGCGTAGAGAGAAATTATTGAAGAATCTGCAATTTGCATAACTTGAGGCAACCAAAGATCATGCAGACTATAATTCGAGTCACATTTTATCCCAACGGCCCCAAAAGTATTAATTTTTGAATTTGATGAGTTAAGACTTCCCTCTAATGGAGTATTCAAAATCCAATCATCGCTCCAAACTTCGATATTTGAAGGAGGAGGAGTTCCAATTGGAGTGGGAAGAATGACAGCAGGAGAGACTTTATTAATGATTGAATACTTAGTAGAATCAGTCATGGCCCATGACTGAAGCGATAAAAAGAGAGAAATGAATCCTAAGTATTTCATATCTTTTCATTATCAACCAAGATTGAAGAAAAGCGCATATCCTTGGAGTAATTTATAGTGGTGTTAAAAAAATAGACAAAATATTGCTAAAGAAAAAGTATAGAATCAGCTATTTATGTCTACTAATTGGGCTGGACTTGGAGTCCTTAAATCCCACACAATTCCAAGCTTTTCCAAGACTTTAAGCATGTAGTAAATGGGGTCCCATTCCCACCAAAAGAAGCCATTGCGGGCAGACCAGCCATATTTATGGTGATTATTATGCCAGCCCTCACCAAAGGCCAAAATGGCGAATAACCAATTATTACGTGATTCATCATGCGAATTGTATCGTTTGCTACCAAACAGATGGCAAATTGAATTAATCGAAAAAGTAATATGCCAAGTCCAAACGGTGGCAAAAAGAAAACCCCAGACAAAGACTTGCCAGCCACTTGTTTGTAACAAAGGATAAGCTTGTCCTAAATACTCTCCAAGAAGATAAAAACTTAATCCTTGTATGATCATTAACAGCACATAATTCTTATTCAAAAAACGAATTTCAGGAAAGCGAGCAAAATCCAGAAGCTTGTACTTAATCGGTTTGAAGCAATCTCTGGCCCACATCCAGCCTAAATGAGAATGAAAAATGGAATGAGTCACAGGAGAATGCAGATCTTCTTCTTCATCACTATGATGATGGTGTCCACGGTGATGGCCGGCCCACCATAGCACTCCTCCTTGAATGGCGGAACTTCCAGCGAGGGCCATTATAAATTGAAAGAAGCGTGATGTTTTAAATGAGCGATGAGCAAAATAGCGATGATACCCCATGGTGACTCCGACAATCTTCATCACATAAGAGATGAAGAAAATACCAAAGGCAAACCAAGACCATTGAAAGTTAAAAATTTGAAGAGCTCCGATGTGAAAACTCAGCATTACGAGAAAGAAGAAGATTCCCATTCGAGATTGTCGATTAGAAAACATTTCAACCAAAGATGGACGAGCTTGTGTTGCAGAATTCATAGTCAACTCCTGTTGAAAGCAAGTCTTCCACACAGCACGATGTCAATACTATAGAATATTGGATCTTTTACTTTTCTATTACAAATGAAGAGATGTAAGAATTTAAAAAGAGTGACTAGTCAGAAACGAGAATACGCATTGAACCAAATGTAAGCATCGATCCATCATCAAAGAGACAGACGCTTTCTTCATTGTGTTTACCATCATGCATTTGAATAATTTTTGCCTGCTTGGTTTCCAGACAAGCAACGGCCGCAGGATCTTCTCCGTCTTTAATTTTAACTTTCTTAAAATGAAATGTATTGGCGGAGCATTCTTTCTTCAGACATTCAACCGATACAATCCGATCATTTTTATTTTTTTCAAAAAGATGTTTTTGATCTTTATAATCAACGAGCACGAATTCTGCATTAGCAGACTCTATTAAAATACAAAATACTAATAAAAGCTTTTTCATCTTACTTCTTTTTCATGACTGTTAGGCGGGCATGTCCCCATAAGCCTAGTCCTAAATAATCATCAGACATATAATAGACACCATCTTCACAAGTTATCGCATTGTCAGAAGGACAACCTGATTGTTTCTTGGCCAAGCAAGCTTTTTTACCAGCGGCCAAAGTATGACAAGCTCCCGTACCCCAGGAATTTCGAATTTTAAAAAAACGCTTCCCATTGCGATAGACGATTCCCGTTACTGTGACAGCGTGACCACCACCATTCACACACTCACCTTTAGAATCACGATAATCTCCAACCTTAGGTCCCTTGCCGTAGAAGACGGCCGAACACAGATAGATTCCAGTTGGGTATCCGACCCTGACTTGGCGATCGATAAAATCAAGGGTCTCTTTAAGTTTAGGATTCTTAATTCGTGGTTTTTTATAGATTTCGTTGTGACATGTATAAGGTTTCGAATAGGCCAAGAAATCACTTGGCACTACAGATAATTTATTCTTACGAGCATAGGCCACACATTGGTCATTCATTGTTGTATAGATTTCTTCCAGCATATCATTCATCGCAACTTTTCTCTCTTTACTCAACTTATAACTCTCTTCAATTCGTCTAAATGTATAAGGACCTACTCCTACAGTGAACATATCGATAAGATCCTCTTTCAATCCACCTAATAAACTTCGTCGAGGTGATAAACGGTTGATAATTTCTCTGGCATCATCCACCAATTCAACAAAACGTCGATCATCAAGATTTGCGACTCGTTGCAATTTGCAAGTCGATCCAATAATAGTGTCAGCAGCTTTTAATGCACTCTCTTTATCCGCACGAGACCAATTGTTTTTTTGAAAAAGTTTATGCAAGTTTTGCATTGCTCGATCAAGGCTATTGATATTATCGCGAACTTTTTTGGTCGTCGCTCCGGATTTCGAAACGTAGTAATTAAAAGCTTGAACAGAGCAAACGGGTTTATTAATTTTCTTAGCGGCATTAAAAAAGTCACAGGTTAATCCTGAACTAATATTGCCTCGCCCAGAATCAGCAGAGACTAATCCCCCTAACAGAATGGGGTGAGGCTGTATGGTGGATTCAACTCGTTTATTACGCAGATATGCCCCCGTCATCATATCCGTCCCTGAATGGGTATAACAGTTTCCTGTCATCTGACTCAAAACAGGCTGTTGATTTAATAAAGAGACATCTTGAGACCAAGAGTTAAAAGAAAAAAGAAACATTAATGACAGTATCTTCATGTCACAAATCTCCCATACACTTTATTCGAATCGAGCTGCAACTTGCTCTAACACGAGTAACACCATTAACCTGACTCTCCGTCTGGCCCTTTATTCTTTGTGTTGCTTCAAATTCAACTTCAATATCGGTCGCCTTAAATTCATCTAGTTTAATCTTTCCAGCACCTAAATACTCTTTCAGAATATTCCCCTGCTTATCATAAGGACAGGGGCCAGAACTGCCATTGCCATTTTGTCCTTGAGGTTCTAATTCAACACTCGCTCCCTCAAAATTTATGAGTTGAGGCAAAATTTTGTTTTTAGCAAATTGCGCTCTTGCCGTCGCTAGACCTAGAAAATCGTAACCGCAAAAACCTACGCCTTTTTTAATATCTTCAAGGCTTGAAGTATTTCGTAACTGATTCGCTGAACTCTTAATTTTAACTTTTGATACTTTGTAGCCGGCTTGTTCATTTTCTCGAATACATTTCTTCAATTCATTTTGATCTTTTTCTAAATCACTGCTGAGTTGCCCCTTAAGTTCGGCTTTATTATCAACAAAGTATTTACTGATTGAGCTTTTACAGGTTGGAATGGGATAACTCGTTGGCGCGGGGGCAGAGAGCGAAAGATTCGGAGTGCAATAAGACGTAATAATCATTTTTTGATCGTTTTCAAACTTTGACTCATTAAAGAATCTGTAAAAATTTTCTTGATTATGTTCTTTGATTTTTAACGATGCTTTCTTTTTAAATACATCGTCTGAGAGGAGCTTACTGGCTTCAGCTTTTGATTTTTGGAGATCTTTAATATGACTGTATTTAACCGCTCCTCCAATCTCATCAAAGTCGAGAGTGTATTGGCTTCTTCCAAATGAGGGCTCACATTGGCGAACTTTTACAAAATCGACTAAGCGGGCCTTCATCTGGGATTCAAATTCTTCTTTGTTTAAACTCGAGTCTTGCGAGGAAGCAGTGTTAAAAAGCTGTTCGATAAGACTGCCATAGCGATCTTTTTTGTCATCTGCCTTTGCCTTATCTTTGAAAATCAATTTCTTTGCTAACCACTCTGGATCGAGATTGGAAATTCCGCGTTCCTCTTTCACCACACATTTGTTGCGGGCTTCAAACTCAGCACAACTCACCTCAAATGAGTTATCTGTCAGCGAATCTAAATTTTTGCTCATGGCCGAAGGAAGACTGCGATCACATTCGAATGAATAGACTTTTGCGCTGACCAAGAATAGGACACCAAGCGAATGAAATTTCATTACTATCTTATCGGTATTAATTGACAAAAATGAAGAGGTACTTTTTGAGAATTCTCTAAATGGTGCCCAGGACTGGACTTGAACCAGCAAGCCTCGCGGCGCTACCACCTCAAGGTAGTGCGTCTACCAATTTCGCCACCTGGGCACATTTAAAGAGCTCTTAAATTATTCAAAATTGTTGGGGTTGTCCACTGAGAAATGAGCTATTTGCGACGTTTTTCAGGGATATAGAGCTCGATCTCGCCCAAGTAGTACTTGAGACGCTGTCCCAGGTCCTCGAGCTGCTCCATTTGGGCACAGAGCATTTGATTGAGTTCGCTATGACTTTCAAATTTAGGGAGTTCAGTGGGAGCGGTCTCCATTAACTCATTGATTTCAGGTTCATCATCATCCCAGATATCGTCGTCTTCGATATGAGCAAACTCGTTTAAGAGTTCGTACAAAGGATCAGTTCCTAGCTCTTCTGGACTGAAGTTTTCGAAGTTCTTCGAGGAGGGAAAGAGCACTAAATTATCTGCATTATCCATGAAAACAGCACCTTTTAATCAGGCCAACACCGGCCTTTTTGAGTATGCCCCATTTATTTGATGAGCTCGAGACCCCTTACCCCTTTTTCATACCTGTAGATTTAATCGACCAAACTTTTAACGGCCAAACAAGAGTCATTTGCCTAGTCTTTAAGGGGTTTGAGTGATCAGGCATAATAAGAGGGATGACTGCTTGTCTTAAATGCCGCCATTACTTCGCAACTTATAACTCTCTCACCCCGAGAGGTTGTAAACTTTTTCAATTTCAAACCGCGCAAATTCCGGCCAATGTAATCAAGCGTGAGACAGGTGAAGATTGCCAAGAATTTGAAGAGCGAGTTGTTCGTAAAAATTCAGAAGAGAAAGAAAAAATAAATTTTAATGATCCGAAGTACTGGTCTTAGAAAGATCGGGAATAAGTCCGCGCTCGTAGTAAGTGGCACCCGACTTTTCAATCATGGCCCCGCCTAAACAAACTTCCTCACCTTCCATCGTGGTATAGAAAACTATTGATTGTCGCTGAGCGATCGCTCTCTGGGGAACATCGAAAACCACTTTGATGCGATCAGGGCCATCACTATAGACTGTGCAATCTTGATCGGGCTGACGATAGCGGATTTTGGCGCGACAGCGATAGGGAGATTCAAGCGGCAATGACCCCGACACAAAGGACAGTTCATTGGCCCATAATTCATCGGCATAAAGCGCGGGATGCTCTTCGCCTCGCTCGACAAAAACGGTGTTAGTTGCCATGTCCTTACCAACAACAAACCAAGGTGCACCCTGACCACCAAGGCCTAGACCTTTGCGCTGACCTTGAGTAAAGAAGCAGGCACCTTGATGAACGCCAACCACTTCCCCCTTTAAAGTTTTAAAGGAGCCTTTTTGAGTCTTAATATACTGTGACAGAAATTCGCGAAAATTGCGTTCACCAATAAAACAAATCCCCGTTGAATCTTTTTTGTCTTTAGTCGCTAGGTCGAGTTCAGTTGCCACTTTTCGCACTTCAGGTTTTAGCAACTCTCCGACAGGAAAGAGTACTTTATCTAAAATGTCCTTAGTGATGGTGTAGAGAAAATAGGTTTGATCTTTATTAGGATCAGCCCCCTTAACCAGTCGCCACTCTCCCCCGATCATTTTTTTGCGACAATAGTGTCCGGTAGCTAAATAATCAGCTCCCAATTCCATGGCCTTATCGAGAAAAACTTTAAATTTAATTTCGCGATTACAGAGAATATCGGGATTGGGAGTATGACCTTCTTTGTACTCTTTCACAAAGTGAGCAAAAACTTGATCGCGATACTCCTCCACAAACTCCATCGAATGGTAAGAGAGATTGAGCTTTTGCGAGACGCGCTCGACGTCCTGCCAATCTTTTTCACTGCTGCACACGCCGTTTTCATCCTTCTCTTCCCAGTTTTTCATGAAGAGTCCGACGACTTCGTGTCCTTGTTGCTTTAATAAGTGTGCGGCGACTGAAGAATCAACTCCACCAGACATACCACAGACGACCATGCTCATTTTTGTACCTCGGGCGGGATCCTAGCAAATTGTGCACAATCCAACAAGTTTGACCTTAAGGAATGTCAAAGCACCATGAAAGAAGACCACCAAAGATGAATTGGTAAGAGCCATGCAAAGTTTTGAAATTAATGGCCTCGGGAAAGTCATTACTCGTGTGATAGCGCTCGCGATTAAAATCATCTTCCCAATTTTCTGAATAAGTGACGGCCGGAAGTCCCGCTTCCCAAAAATGGATATGATCTGATTGATTAAAGCTGTTTGAAACCACTTCAAAGCTGGTGACTTGAGTAAATTTGGAACCTTTATTATTGATGAGGTTTACGAGCTTTGCATCGTCGGCGTGTCCCTTTTCTTGGTCTTTGCGAATATAGGCCCGCATATTGCCCGACTTCTTCTTTGTATCGCCGGTCACGGTATCGTTACCGAGCATTTCAAGATTAATCAGCCCCATAAATTTCTTTTGCTTAAGCTCAGTTCGATACTTTTCAACATAGGCCCGAGAACCCAAAAAGCCCATTTCTTCCATATCAAAAAAAACGATACGAACGGTCTTTGGCAATTGCATTCTGGCCAGTACTTTGATCATCGCGAGAGCAATCGTCACTCCAGAACCATTATCATCGGCCCCAGGCATTTCCACATCTGTTTTTAACCTTAACGTTTTTTTATCGTGAGCAATAGTGTCGTAGTGTGCGCCTACAATAATAATCTCATCCGCTTTGGATAGCCCTTTCTTTTCCCAAATAATATTTTTGCCAGTAAAACTTTTAAGCTGATCAAATTCACTTACCATATGATCTGTGAAGTCTTTCCAAATTTTATACTTGGGGTCGCTTGGCTTGAAATTGGGAACAACTTCTCTTTCAAAATCATCACGATAAAGTTTTTGCGCCCACGCCACATCAGGCTTAAAATCGTCGACAACAAGCATTCCACTATTATCAGGGTCAGAACTTTTGATCGCATCTATGAGAAATTGACGAGACTTTGAATGACCGACACTTCCGACAAAACGATTGGGTCGAGAACCCTTAACAAATTCTCTCAAAAGATCGTTAAGATTTTCCTGAGATAAGGTATCCAAACTCTTTTTAGTTTCAGCAATAGATTTGGGTGCGACTTCAGTACCTTTAAGAAACAAAGTTGTTTGAGCAAAACTTAAAGCGTAGAGATTTGTATTAAAACTTGAAAGCGTAAATATCAACGTTGCGAGGATTTTCTTTTTCATTTTCTAATTCATCCTTAGTCTTGGGAAGAAATCTCAACATGTCCTGTTCGAGTTTCCCACTTTTTTTAACTTCACCACTAAAAAGCATTTTTGCCGAAGCACCAGATTTATTATAACAGGCCAAATAATCACCTGGATAAATAATACAATCGTGCTCACTTTTGAGTTCGATGAAGGCCAAACCGTTATTGAGAATATAGGCAACTGCTGGAGAAGGTTTATCTGTGGAACTAATTTTAAAAAGGACTTCGAGGGGCTTACTTACATCGAGACTTGGATCAAAATTGATATTCTTTATCACTAAATGTTGAATCGATACTGATTGAGAAGGTATGAGGTTGATGTGCCCATTATTCATGCGAATAGAACCTACCATTAAATCTTTATCCACAGGTGCAGTGTTTTTAAATGTCGGTCGGAGCTGTCCCAAATAGTAGTGATGAATCCCTATATGCTCTCCAAGAACGAGGTCTTCTGTAAATTGAAACATATTCCCTGGTTTAATCATTTTTTTAGGAACTCTTTCTTCTACAAAAACAGCAAGCCGTGGGTCATGCATTAACTTATATTGAGGATCAACACTCTCACGAACTTCAAACTTAGACATTTCACAAATTTTTTGAACTTCAGTTTGTCTCATTTCAGAAAGAGGTAACAAAAGATCTTTCAACTGATTTTGCTTAAGTGCACTTAGATCAAAACTTTGATCATTCTCTAAGTCATTACTACTCAAAACATTAAAAACATCGTTCACATGATGATGAATAACTTTAGCGTAATGGCCGGTGGCCACTTTATCTGCCTTAAGAAGCTTAGCCTTTTCCATTAAGAGATCGACGATCAATGTTGTAGAATGAAGCTTTGGAGTGAAATGCAAACCACCTAGCCTAGCGGCCACCACAAAGTCAGTGACTCTATCTTGATAAACTTTTTGGGCATTAACCGCGTAAAAAGGTATGTCGATTTGGCGACAAAGTCGTTTCACTCGATCAAGATCTTCCACCAAATGAACCCCTAAAAAAGGTCCACGCTCACTGGAGATTTTTCCATCGGGTCCTAAACGTCTAGATAATTTTTCTTCACCCGGAGCAGGAATAAAGCTCAAAGCGATACCGATGACGTCGTAGCCTTGCTTCTTGAGGAGATAAGCTGCAACAGTGGAATCAATTCCACCCGACATTCCGACCAAAACAGTCTCTTTTTTTACCTTTGCCATACCCTATTATATGTCGGAATTATTTATCCGCCACCAAATCTTGACTCATTCTTTTGTTAAATCAATCCGATGAGTTGTCCATGGTTAAAGAGACTAAAATTCAAAGATCAGATATTTTGTTCTTTGATAGTAAACATTATACGGGAATGACTGAGCTCAAAGTCTTTTTGCATTTTTTAAATGCTATGAATGTTCAGCGCCCTTTTAGATTTTCTTTCGTCGAATCTCAAGCATTGATGTTGCCTCAATTAACTTTAAAACAAAACATTATGCTGGATTCAATGCCAAATTCTTTTCACGACAAAAATACTGATCTCTTGGAAAATCTCATCACCCAGAAATCAAATCCTTTTATTCTTGAAATCTATAAAAGTCTGAGTTGTCTTGATTGCAAGCCAAATGAAGTCGATCAAGAGCATTTAAAGCTAGCAGGACTCTTAAAAGGACTTATCAGTGAAGGCGATTACCTGCTTCTTTCTCAACCTGAAAAATATTTAAGCGAAGAAAAATTGAAAATGGTTATAAGAGCAATCAATCTCGAATGCCATAGTCAAAATAAAATTGCCTTTATTTCATCACCAACCGGAAATACATGGTTGCCGCATATTACGAAACAAGTCATCAAAAATGACAAAGCTGAGTTCATTGTTAGAACGATGCTTAAAATTGTCACAGACCAGCCAGCTCAAACTCAAGGACACTTTGAAATTCGTTCAACACATTTAAACCAAAAAAAAGTCGCATAATTCTTGACAAGCCCTGTTACAGCACCCGATAATTTTACTTAAATATAAGAAAGTTAAGGCCTTTAAAGACCAGGGAACGGTAATGGCTTCAAAATCAAATACACTCAATTTCATTGATGTCTTTTCAGGCGCCGGTGGACTCTCACATGGACTGGAAATGGCCGGAATGCGCTGCCTGCTCGGAATTGACGCAGACAAATATGCAATCCAAACCTTTGCCAAAAACCATCATCACGCGAAGAGTTATTCTGGTGACATCAAGAAATTAACCAATAAAGAACTTTCTCTTTTGGTTGGAGATAATCCCATTCACGCCATTGTCGGTGGTCCTCCTTGCCAAGGATTTTCAACTGTCGGTCCAGGAAATCCAGAAGACGATCGCAATTCGCTCTTTTTAGAATTTTTTAGAATGGTTAAACTTTTTCGTCCCTACTTTATTGTGATTGAAAATGTGACAGGACTGCTCGCAAAGAAAAATGAAAAGACATTAAAATCTATTTTTGATCGCTTTCATAAAATTGGTTACAATCTTAATGTCCAAGTGATGTCCGCTGAAAATTACGGAGTCCCAGAAAAAAGAAGAAGAACGATCATTATTGGTTCGAGAATTAATGAAACCGTACTCTATCCAAAACCTACCCATAATGTTCAAGTTGGAAACTATTTCGTTGCACCAATGAATGTTGGTGAAGCCTTGAAAAAATTGAAAACGGCCAAGGGAGAAATCCTTAATCATGATTTAGAAGCTGCCAAAATCAAATCAAAAATAGATCTTGAGCGCCTAAAAAAGATTCCCGAAGGTAAAGGTATTCGTTATCAAAAGGATGAGACTGCATACCTACCTAAAAAACTTCATTTGGGAATTAATTGGGAAACGATTCGCGAAGGTCGCTTCCGCCAGACAAAATATCAACGTCTCGATCGTAAACAACCTTCACCTACTATTATGACCCATCGTCATAGCTATTATCATCCAACAGAGAACCGCTATCTCACACAAAGAGAGGCAGCTGCACTTCAAAGCTTTCCTGCAGACTTTGAATTTGTGGGACCAGTTTCTGCTCAATGGAGACAAATTGGTAATGCAGTTCCTCCGGGACTTGGACGGGCCATTGGATCAACACTTGTTCAGATGTTTAAAATAGCTCAGAAAAAAGGACAGCTTGATGCTCCTTTAAGCTTACGTCCTGCCAAGAAACATCTTGATCAGATTCGCGGCAAAGCTTTTCATTACAAAGAAAATAGAACTTAAGCAGCGGCTTTTGGTAGACTCAAACAGAAAGTGGTATGAGGCTCATCATGAAGAACTGTTAGATCTCCACCTTGCTCAATAGCAATTTTTTTTGAAAGAGAAAGTCCAAGGCCAGTGCCCTTACCTAGACCTTTCGTTGTAAAAAATGATTTAAAAATATCATCGACAATTTCTGCTGAAATGCCAGGGCCAGAATCGATAATTTTAATTTTCAAATCTTTATCAGTATCAATGACTTCGACTTTGATCCACTTTTCTTCCAACTTCTCGATAGCATCGACAGCATTAGTAAAGAGATTGGTAAAAATTTGAAAAACCTGAGTATAGTTACTTTTTACTGAGAAATGAGCAGGACACTCAACTGAGATTTTAACATCAGACTGTTTAAACTTGCCTTCGCATAAAACTACGGCATCATCAATGACTTGGGAAATTTTAAACTCAACATCCGGATCTTTCTGACCTTGGCGAACAAAATTTTTCACTCCGGCAATAATCCGTGTAATTTTTGAAATCGTTTTATGAATTTTTTCACTTCCCTGAACAACCTTTTCCATTTCACCCTTTTTAAGAAGAAGGGGAACTCTTTGATTCTCAACTGAGATGAGTTGCAATGGATTATTGATTTCATGAACAATCCCTGCGACCATCTCGCCTAGACTTGAGAGTTTATCCATAAAAGAAACTGAATCTTCAAGATGCTTAATCTCTGTAATATCAATCCCAATAATGATTGCTTGCTTATTCTCGTCAAACTTGGTTCCGACAACCCAGTATCTTCTCACATGCTGATTAATATCTGTTTCAATTTCTTGATAGACAGAGGTTTCTGAAGATTGAAAAAGAAGCTCGCTAAAATTAGAAAAAAATCTATTTCGAGTATAAAAGCCAATCGGTTTGCCAACAAAATCTTCTATTGGTAAACCACAAATCTCAGCAAGAGTATGGTTAACCCCAACGTATTCACCTTTATTATTAACCCAAGAAATTGTACACGGAATGGTCTCAACTGAAAGATTGAGACGATCGAGCTCTAATCGATTTTCGACGAACTCATTGTCCAATAATTTATAAAGTTGAGCTTCTGAACCAGCAATAAACTTACCTTCGCTATCCATAATGCCTAAGCTCGATAGCTTTTCTAACCATTGCTTTTTCTGTTGATTCGTCATGCCAACTTATCGGTAATAGGAGCTTTACCTTAAATTTTGTTAGGAGCAAATCGCTGTTGAGCATGGACCAATTTTGAATAAGCTCCATTTTTCTCAACAAGCTCAGCGTGTGAGCCGCTTTCAATTAAGTGCCCATTTGAAAAGACGAGTAGTCTATCACAAGACTCAAGTGTTGAGAGCCTATGGGCAATTATCAGACATGTTTTATCTTGCATCAGTTTATCTACAGCATGATGAATGAGTTTTTCGGCGACGGGATCTATATTGGCCGTTGCCTCATCGAGAATCATCAAGCTCGGTCCTTTTAAAACGACTCTCGTCAAAGCGACAAGTGCACGCTCACCTACTGATAAATTGGCCCCCCCTTCTAAAATTTCGGAATTCAAATCAAGCAGGTTTTCACTCATCATTTGTAATAAGCCAGTATTCGCGCAGGCCATGAGAATATCTTGATCCGAGAGCTCATCTTCAGTTGTCAGGTTATCTCTTAACGTTCCTTTGAATAGGATGGCCTCTTGTCCCACAAAACCCATTTGTGAACGTAAAAAATTGCGATCATAATTTCGCAGGGAAACACCATCTAACGTCACTGTTCCATTTTGATATTCATATAATCGCGAAAGAAGTGAAACGGTTGTTGTCTTACCAGATCCTGTAGTACCAACTAAACCAATTTTTTCACCTGGTTTAATATGAAAGCTAACATCATTCAAGGCCCAGACATCTTCACCGTATCTCATTCCGACATGATCAAAAATAATTTCGCCTTTTAGATGTCCAGATTCACCCACCTCTTTAACGAGAGGTTCTTCTTGAATCAAAGCCACATCTTCTGTTTCTTCATTTAAGAAGGCAGCGACACGCTCAAGGTTCGTGAATGCTTGCTGAATAACATGGACTTCCCTGGCCAAGGTCATGACCGGTCCGTTAAGACGTTCAGAATAGCGAATAAAGGCAACAAAAACACCAATCGATAGCGAGCCAGCAAGAACTCTTTCTCCGCCAAACCATACCAAACCGATTAAGGGAAGTGAGCTAAAAAAAGATACAGTTGGAAAAACAAGAGAATAAAAACGATTACTTTTTAATTGAGCTGTTAAATGTTCTTTGACCGAGTCGTCATAGCGCTCTTTACTCCAGTCCTCCGCTCCAAACGAACGAATCACATCAATACCTGAAATAAATTCTGAAAGCTTCGCATTTAACATGGCCGAAAGTTTTGAGACACTTCTATTCAAACCTCTATTAAATCGTTTGGTGATCGAAATCATCACCATGGTTGGGGCCATGAGTGATAATAAGATAAGGCCAAGTTTCAAATCGGTGCCTATCATTGTAACGAAAACCACCACACCAGTAAGTACCGCCTGCAATAATCTCCCTAGTGATGAAGAAAAGAATTCTTCGATGCCTTCGATATCGTGAGAGACCCTCGTTACAATTCTTCCTAAAGGTTGGCGGTCATAATATTTAAGTGGCAGGACTTGCAGGTGACGAAAACATTTTTCACGCATAGATAACAATGAAGCCATCGATTCACGAGCTAAATTTTTCCGACCAAACCACTGAAGGATGACACCAAAAGCTTCAAGCCCAACTATAATTCCAGAATAAAGTAGGGACTTGTCCCAAAGTCTTGGCATGAGTCCTTTTTCCACCAACTCACCCATATAACGAGCAGATAAAATAGAAACGAAAGAGCCCATCAACATCATACCAATAGCAATAGAAAAGCCTGGCCATCTTTCTAGGGCATACTGAAGCAACGTGCGAAAAGCACGTGAGTCTTTGATTCGAACCCCTTTAAGGCGGGATTCTTCTTGCTCATCTTCATTCAAGAAACTTGGCGATCCCATGGTTCATCTCCAACAAACGGTCACAGTATTTCAAGGTCGATTTTCGATGGGCAACCCAAACCAGAGTTGTGCCCTTAAGTTCGCTATGCAAGTTTTGCATAATTTTCTCTTCAGTCACTGTATCAACGGCACTCAAACAATCATCAAGAAACAAAACGATAGGCTTCAAGGCCAATGCTCGGGCAAGTGTCATACGCTGTTTTTGTCCCCCTGAAAGATTAATACCCCACTCACCCAGTGGAGTGTCTATACCTTGGGCAAAACCTTTAACATCTTGATCAAGGGAAGCCAGTTTTAGGACATGCCAAATCTGTTCTTCAGTCATATCGCGATCAACTGAAATATTTTTACGAATAGTATCTGCAAATAAAAAGGGTTTTTGATGAACAACACTTACCAATCGACGTAATTGGTTGTGTTGATATTCATGATACTCGCGTCCATAAAGAGAAATCTTTCCAGAATAATCAAGCTCTAATCCAGAAAGAAGATTAATCAGCGTTGACTTTCCTGAACCTATTGGGCCTGTGATACCTAAACGTTCACCTTGCTTGAGAGTGAAATTAAGATCATGAACCAAAAATCGCTCTGACTCAGAATACTTAAAACTTAAATCCTGAATATCGAGAACAGTTTCTCTTTGCTCTACTGCTGCTCCTTGATGGTACAGTTCCTTTTGTCGATCATGGATAAAAATCTCAGCGAGACGTTGCAGTGAAGTTCTTCCCTTTCTCCAATCAGAAATGACAAAACCTAATTCAAACAAAGGATCCTGCAAAAGAATAGCGAGACCTTGCATGGCCAAAAAGTCCCCAAGTCCCAATTGATTAAGAAAGTATAAATGAAGCCCATAAGCAAAAATGGCGATTAACCCAAAGATTGAAGCTGATCCCATCAAGGGAACGAAAAGCAAAGAAATGTTGACGGCCTTCAAGCGAGCATCTCGATAAGACAGTGCTCCAGTCATCAATCGTTTGAACCAAAAGTCACCTGTTTGAGTCATACGTTGCAAGCGCGCGGTCGTAACAGCTTGAGAGGAAAGGTCGTTCAATTCCCCAAGAGCATTTTGTGAATCTTCATAACTTTTAATTTCACGTTCACTAAGATAACGAATAAAGATCGGAACTAAGATAAGAACGGAGAGACTCACAAGGGCCATTTTAAGATGAATTAAGGCCATAGAAATAAAAGTAAACAACCCGAGAAAAATGACATCAGTAATCATCACAATGGTGAAACCAAAAAGCATTCTTGCCGACTGAACATCGCTGGTATTGGCATTCATGAGAATACCCTTGGTAAATTTACGATCAAGATCCTTGCGTGGAAAAAAACGAACATGATCCCAAATTTTTGTTTTAAGCTCTCCTCCTGCAAAATGACTCTGACGACCTAACGAAGCACGCCAAGCCCATCTTGAAATCATCAAAAGAAGTCGAGAACCAAGGAGAAAAATAAAGAGGTTGATAAATGTTTGCCTGCGATCACTACCTACTAAATGAGCAGGCAATTCAACAGAGTTAAAAAAGTCGATGACCCAGCCAACCAGACGAGTTGAATAAACTTGCATCGCATTTGTAATCAGAACGGAAAAAATACCAATGAGGTAGATCCACCACCGGCCAACGATATAATTTAAATAAAAACGTCTTGCTGCAAGAACTTGCCCTGACATGAATACACCTCTTTGAGAGATATCAGTGTAGTCAAAAGGCTTAAGAGTGACAATCTTAGAGCGTCAGACAAAAACTCATTTTTAAAATAAGTCGTCGAATGAATAATCTCCTAGAATCTGATTGCGCAAAGCGCTAACCATCGAAAAATGGCAATCCACTTCATGAGAAAAGTTTTGGCCGTCTTCTCCGATGATTTTTCCCTTTTGAATAGTTAAAAAATGTTGATTTTGTCGGTCGTGAAAATTGAAATCCGGTGTTTCTGCTAAATTCCAATCTGATGACGAAAATTTAGGAACATAAGTCTGATTTAATTGCTCTGAGATTAACTCTTGCCAACCAAATCCATGCTGAGTTGCCCAATCATAGGCCCACTCTTTAGCATTACTTATATTCAAGTTTTTAACTTCCATACGAGTAGAAGGCATTGATCGCCCTTGAAAAGAATCACTCTTGTTTCTCTTTAGAAATTGCCAAAGTCTATTGAGATCGCTGTTCATTAAAAGTGTAAAATGATGAAGAGAAGAAGTATGACGATTCTTAAACGCTGAACCAGAAAATTTATAATATTTTTCGTCGATCTGTAATAATCCATCTCCTCTTTCAGAAAGCGATATATCACCAAAAGTTTTAAGATGATTGATTACCGGGAGCATTCTGATTTTTTTGTCATACTCGGAACCGGGATGCATATAGCTAATATTAAGATTTCCAAGATCGTGAAAAACGGTGCCGCCACCAGAAATTCTGCGAACAATGGGAATATGGGATTCCTCAATTGATTTCATATTCAACTCAGACCAAGGATTTTGATAGCGGCCGATGCAAACGGATTCTCTATTCTGCCAAAGAAAGTAAACTGGTTCTTTAGGTGCGACATTTGTATACAACCACTCTTCATGAGCAGCATTTAAATAGGGATCTTGGGAAGAAGACCAAAGAACAAGAGGTTTCATAAGGTCGAAAGTGTGCCTAATTAGCTCTTATTGGTCAACAGACACTTTAAGCTTAAGCAGACCAGATTTGCCACTCATCATCAAACTTGGAACTGGCTGATTATCTCCGATAACGATTCCAGGCATAAAGACAGAGCGATCAAATTCAAAATTAATATCTTTTAAAATTGTGGATGTTTTCACTAAAACCGAAACTCCTTCCATTTCGATATTGAGAGGAGGCGCTGGACGTTTCGCTGAAGAAACATAAGTTCCAATAACTTTCTTTAAATCAGGGTGAACTTGGTTCAAGGCGGATGCCAAAATCGCTGTCGGCCAAATAAAGTGAACTTTTTTAATCACAAAGGTCTTTAATTCATCAAGAGCGTCGGCTCCCTCAATTTCTGAAAAAAAGAGTTCTGCTTTATCCTTCACTCTTACTTCTACGATTTCTTCAACAGATGAATCTGGATCGGTAGAGAGCTTATGGATAGGAATAACAGCACCTTCTGAAGCATTGAAGGCATTAACTCGAGCGTAAAATTTTCCCCGACGAATTCCAAAATCTACACTTTGAACTTGAACTAAAAAATCTTTCGTTTCAGGACTTACTTCTTTTTTAGTGATCTTTTCAAATGCCCCAATTAAGGCCGTAATGTCTTTATTGACTAGAGTGTACTCTCCAATTTCTGCCATGTAGCGCATAATATAGAAAGAAAGTCCGATAGCATCTGCCACTAGAAATTTTTCCGTCATAACTTGAGACATATTAAAAATATTACGAGCTACAGTTTGAAGCTTCGCGGGATCCATTCCGATCGGACCATGGGCCGTCGATTCGTCAGCTTGTGCGTGAACCGATTGGAAACTCAAAAACAAACAAAAGAATAATGATAACCACTTTTTCATTAGTTTCGCTCTCCTCGAAGACCACTGATAAGATCAAAACAAGACTCAGCAAATAAGGCATCTGGATAAAAAGTCATGTTCCAGTCTGTTATACCTTTTTTCGCCATTCTTTGGTTCATACTATGAAAATCTTTCTTATAAGTCGTAAGTAATGGATTGATATATCTTCTCTCTAATTCTGAAGACAAATCGGTCCAATCGCTTATATCAGCAGAAGAACCTAAATTCATTGAATTAAGCTTTGCTACCATACGATCTATATTCACTTTGAGAACAGTTGTAACGGTCGCAAAATAAACCAATTCTGCTCCCGTCGAAGTAATTTGTTCCTTATTAACAGGACTTAAGCTAATGCCAAAATGAGTATTCAATTGAGCATTAATGGTGTCGACAACACTTCTATCGAGTTCAATAAAACGTAAGACACCGGGATAGATATTCATTAGACGCTTTAATTTATGCATGAAGGAAAGTTTAGTGTAGTCACTATTATAAAAAACTTTATCCATCAAGCTTCTGTCGTTTACCATGGCCAAGAACTTCGCTGGATCAGATTCTTGATTCACTTTAGTAAAGAGATCATTGGCCTTTTTCATCAATGTGACCATGTCTCCTTTATCAAGGGTTGATAATGAACCGGTCGAAGTAAAATCTAGATTCATTTCGTTGTGGCTTGCATCGAGAACGATCCCCGTTTTTTCACCTCTGTATTCAGCATTTGGAAGAAGCTTTAGCTCAAAGGCTTGACCTCCGATATGAGGATTTAATTGAATGAGAATCTCTTCAGCATGAGTAATAATCTTTGCGTATTGGTTTAGGCGCACTCCACCAAGTTCCATATTTCCATTTTTATTTGGATCAGTTGAATGGAGAAAGCCATGTGCAAACTTAAGCACTAAAACCTTAAGCTTTTTTGCTAATGAGCTTTTCTTGAAATCGAGATCGCGGGCCACGAGTCCTACGATTTTATCAACCAAGCCTGTGTCTCCACTCATTGTGAGTCCAGCTCTTATCACATCGACAGCGAGAACATCTTGAGAAAGAACAACTTCATTTGGAGCAAGCTTCAACTTATCTTTAAATTCTTTAAGATTGGCCGCTCTTAATCCTAAGACTAAATTAAGAGAAATAGATTTCTTGTCAATTGTATGAGAATCGCCAAACCATCTTGCAGGATTGATACGACTTCTCTCTGATTTCTTTATATGTGTTAAAACCATGCCCATTTGAACTTCATGACCAGAGATTGCTTTAATTGTCATATCTCTTATCAGATAAGACTCAAGCTCATTTTCTTTGGCCAAAAGTGCATTCACTTCTTTATTTTGTTGTTGATAAGCATCGGCCAAAATTTGATTTGCCAAAGCTTCAAAGCTCTTGAGATCGAGGTTTAATTGCATATCCCAAGGTACTTGATCACGAGATTCATCAATTCCAACAAACTCTAGTGAATCACGCTCTTCAGGTCGTTTTTGCTGCTCATTCAAATAGCCTTTTGATCGCGTCATATTGCCAAGAGCAAGCTCAAAGAAAGTTCTATTTAATTTTTTAGAATAATAAGGGCCAATATTCCAAATTTGGACATTGTTTTGAGATGCCATAATCGTTTCAGAGGCCAAACGAGGATCGAGCTTCGCGATGATCATTCCCGTTTCTTCGTCGTAACGAACCAAATTCTTCAGGATATAATCACTCTTACGCTTAACATGCTCAACTCCTGCAGTCAGAAACGGATTATTTTCCAAATCAAGTGTCGCAAGCTTTAACAAGTCTTCTGCTTTATATGTCAATTTACCACGTAAGTTTTTATAGTTTTTCTCAAGAGCAATCACATTGTTTTTGATACGATTCGGATCAATTGGAGCAGGCGTTCCTTGAGGTTGACCTGGATCACGTGGATCTTCGAAAAGTGTAGTTGCTAACGTATTAACAATTGCCATTTTCACCCAAGTCGCAATAATTTGCCCGTGTTTACCATTAACATCTAGACTTGTTCTTTCAGAATCTGAAAGGATTGAAAAGTGAGTCACATCAATACCGAGCTCCGACTTATCAAAAAGAGTAAGTTTGAGAGTTGCTTCAAAGGGCATTCCAGCGCCGTATCTGTCTTCAGCTGCACGCCAAGGTTTTTTCTGATCGAAAATGACTGGCGAACCTTCCATGCCCATGGCCATAAAAACATTAATATTGACGTTCATAATACCGCGTAAAATAACGCCTGGTACGGTTGGATCAAAGATCGCTTCGATCTCTGGAAACATTTGCTCATTTTCAAATTCAAAATCTCTAAAGTAACGAACCAATTGCGAGAATGTTTCCTGCGAAAGTCTCTTCACGAGAAAAGGACGATCGCTTCCCGCTCTGCCGCCTTTGCTAATTCTTTGACGAGTGAGTTCATCTTTTTTGAGAGCTGATAAAACGCTAATGATATACTCATCACCTTCAGCAATAAATGAGCTGTAATGATCTTCTGGATTGGCCAGGAAGAGCTCATTTTTCATATCGAGAGCTGTGCGAGTTTTCCCTTCAAGAACGCTTACTAAACGACGATCATCTTTCTGACCGCGATCAGAAATTTCCTCCAAATTCATCTGCTTTTTATATTGAGAAATGGTCTGACGAAAGTGCTTCATGGCCTCTGGTACACTCGAGTACTTACTAAGAACATCTTTTCGCACTTCCATTAATGTTCGATTATCATTTTCTTGTCTTTGAGAATCAGCTGCAAACCATTCATTCGCTGGTATACCTAAGCCTGCTTCGATTCTGAGGACATATTTTTGAGTCCCTTTTAAAAGAACAGGAGCGACTTTCCATACACGCAAGTCTTCAACTTCGGCATAATCTTTAAAGACGCCCATCTCTTTAAGATTGAGTTTAAAGGAAAGAGAGTTGCCATGAATACGAATGCCTTTTTGTTCAATCATTCGCTTAATCATATCTGACAGCGGCTCACCTTCAGTTTGAGCGCGAACTTCCGGAGTAATGTCGAGCATATAATCCATGAAAGAAGTATTGACGAGCAATCCCACTGCAAATTGACCTAAACGATGAAGAGCATTGAGATAACTTTGACCATCAAGTTTAAATTCCACAATTTCGATACTAAAGTAACGAGTCATGGCCAATTTTTTACTAGAAGGTAGTTTGAAAGCAATTTTGAAATGATGTTTAACTGCAAAGCTTCCGCCTCCAGCAATGTCGTTCATATCAGTAATAATATCTGCGGGAAGTTCTGCGATACCTTCCATCAACATCAGGTTTTGTGCTGGGTCCATTTCAAATCGAGAGAGTTCAACGATTTGTGTTCCTGGTGCTAAAAGTATTTCGCGGGCCTTGCGTACCACTAAGTCCATAGGAACATTTAAGACAACTAAGCCTTCTTCTGAGACAATCACATCACCGCGTTTTACGTTGTATGAAACGTTGGGGTCAGTAACTGCTGCATTCAATCCATTGACGGCCGTCAAGAAAATGGACAGAAAGAGAAGGGCTAAATTGAACCATTTCATTGACTTATCTCCTGATTTAAACACTTATACAGAGATTATTTACAAGAGACGTGCCAAAGATCATGACTCTTAAGGGGAGTCTAACTATTTGAATCTATTAGCTGTGTAGAAATGTACTCTAAAAAAAGTATCTACATCTCACTGCGTCTTAGGTTCACTCCTTTAAATGTGCTAAAACCCATATAATGCGTTTAGGTAAAACTTGTTTCCCTATAGCGATGGTCTTAGCGCTCCTTCTCACAGCGTGTGGCCAATCGAAGGACTCTGGGTTGCTTTCTTCAGCTGACAATAGTCGGCTCGAAAACCAAAGTTCTAGTTCCTCCCCTTATCGATTAGGGAGTTCGTGGGATCGTATCGATTTGCTCTCTCAGCCTCAATACTTACAAGATCTTCAAATTCGCAGGGCCGCTCTCGCTACTGCGAAAATTATCTCCGCCTTTAATATTGGAACCGGATTTTATCTCGGTAATATTGATGGTGAATATTTAGTTGCAACAAACTACCACGTCTTTGCCAACGTCCTCACTTGTGGACTAACTACATTTGCACCACTCGTGAAATTCACTCTTGCTGGAGTCTCTGGAATTTGTAAGCGAATTATCGTCGATCTACCCGATATAGATCTTATCATTTTCTCTCTAGAAAAAACTGCGGCCATTGAAAATGGAATGCGCGATATTCTTCCTTTGCGATTTGCTTTCGATACTGAAATTAGCAAAGGCACCCCACTTCTAACAATTGGTCATGGCCGGGCCCTCAACGAAAATCTTTATCCACGATTAGAAATGAGTTCGGATTGCAGAGTGCTGTCACCTGATTCACGCTATAAAATATTGAGTAATCCTGATCCAGATGATCATCTAAAACTTGAAGTTTGGTCATTTGCCACCGGTTGTGATCTCTCTCCAGGGGATTCAGGCTCAGCTGTTATTAATGCCAAATCGGGACATGTTCTAGGACTCTTTTGGGCCTCGCCTTCTCCCAAACCAACGGTCTATCAGGTTTCAGACTATCTTCGCAATATCGAAGTTAATGAATCTCGTGATGTTTGGAAAAATTTAAGTTATGCCGTTCCAAGTGTTATTATTAAAGATAAACTAGTCGACTTCATCAAAGACGATACTCAATTGCGCTACAAACGCAAAATCATTCAATCTCTACTTAATCAGTAATTATTCGAGTGAAAACTCTTCGTCTAAACCAGAAGTATCTTCAATGATCGCATCTTTATCAAATTCGGGGTTTTCTTCTAACTGCAAATCACTATCAGCTTGAAAATCTGAGTCTCCAGCTTTCTTGCGGGCCTTCTTCGTTCTTTTCTTGCGAGGAGCATCTTTAGCTGAAGCTTTATGTTGTTCCAATTGAAGTGGCTTATTTGGATCAATCGCCGGTTGTGTTGGAGCCATTTTTCCGTCAGCTGACGATTCCTTTCCTGAATCTTCTTGACCTGGAATTGCCCCCTCACCTGTTTCCCAAGAAAAGAGAGCTTTGCGAGCTTTCTCTAAGTCTTCTTGCTTGAGATATTTGGCCTGAACCATTTTTTCAAGAATCTCATCTATCGTTGTTTGAGCATATTCAGTCAGCTTCCTCTCTCGAAAACTTTGAGAGTACTTTTTAGGATTAGGAAGGAGCATGGCTAAAAAAGCACCTTCACGTGGAGTTAAGTCTTTTGGAATTTTGTTGAAATATTTTTTAGAAGCTGGTTTGATTCCATACAGGCTGGGGCCAAACTCGATGATGTTCATATAAACTTCGAGTATCTTTTGCTTCGACAAATGCCTTTCCATATAAATGGCAAAAATAAGTTCGTTGAACTTCCGAAGAAAACTTCTCTCTGAAGATAGGTAAAGATTCTTTGCAACCTGCTGAGAAATAGTACTCGCTCCTCTTAAACGTTCACCTTTTTCAATGGTGTCTTCAAAGGCTTTTTTCATTTGTTCAAAGTCATAACCCTTGTGATCATAAAATAACCAATCTTCACTCACGACCAGAGCGTGAAGGGCCACATAATTAACATCGCTATAAGAAACCCAATACTGAGGTTTTTTATCTGTTTGAGTATAAACAACACCCTCTTTGGTCACTTTGATTTCGACGTATCCCTTGGCCAACCGTTGAATATCAGCGCGAGGAATCACGATTAAAAAATAAAGCATCGGAATAAGAAATAATATTCCAATGAGAGATAAAAGAACTACTAACCCTTTGCGGGATTTTTTTTCTGTTGAATCATTCATGGGACTATTTTAAGCAAAAAAACCCCTGAACAACAGGGGTTTATTGCTTGATAAGATTAGTTTGTTTAATTAAAGATGACTGGAGTTTTTTAACTGATGGCAGTTAAAACTCTCATTCAATTCTTGTAAAATTTGAGCATCATGCTTTCTCTTTTCTACTTCGAGCATAACGATACCGAGATAATTCTTTCTTTGAGCTCGTCTTCCTAAATACTTCTCCTTGAGAGAGGGATCGATGTCTTCATGGTTCAGTAACTTAGAAGCCACATAGGTCGACTTGTATTGCTCTTGAATAACTTCGAACTTTGAACGAATCTTGTGAATACCCGCTCTATTTCCAGTACTACCTAAGAAAACTCGTGGAATCTCAGCATGAAAGAGATCTTTGTTAGTCGAGACGAAATCATGACCTTGTTGAGCAAGTGAATCGGCCAAAGAAAATCTCATTCTCACCGGTCTTACATCCTGACAAGCAAAGATACGCTGGAGCTCTGTTCTTGAATCAACTTGAGGAACTTGACCATTATCGAGGTGATGTTGGCCAAAAATCTTATAGCTCGAATTGAACTCATTTAGACCTTCTGTTGCTCTTTTCGTCGTATACTGTAAAAACTCATAACCCCACTTTCCATAGATCTGCTCAGTGATTTCATCAAAACTTGAGAGAATCGTCGTCTTATTTTCTGTGCCATCATCGTTCATGGTAAATCCAGAATCAGACTCTATAACCCTTGAAAGTCTTTCTTTAAAACTCTCAAGTAGCGCATGACCTTTTTTGACTTCACCACTTGAGTCCGCCAATTTCTTCTGAGCTTCTTCAATATATTTTTTAGCTTCGAGACCCTTCACTCGTGTTTCCTTAGTCCATTGCGCCTCTAATTTTGCTTCAAGATCAGTCAGGTCACTAGAGATTCTCTCCACGTGAAACAAGAGATTTGCTCTTACTTTTTGGTCGAAATCAGTTGTAGATAATGTCACCATTGAGCTGAACTCATCCTTTTGCTCAACAGGATCAAATTTTAAGAGAGCATTTTTAAAGTCGAGATCAAAAAGAGCGATGAGACCCAATCCCCGCTCCATATAGGTATCAAGTCCAGTGATTAAATCCTTGCGCAGCTTGGTTACTGTTAAAATCATTTGTCTTTGCTCTACAGCTGCGGGACGAGAGGCATTTTCTGCTAAAGATTGAGAAAGCGACTCTTTCGCGACTGATAAATTTTGAGCAAACTTTAGCATTTCACCTAAGTTTTTCTTCATGAATTCACTGCGATCTTCTGCAATTGCCTTGGAAAGAGCATCCATATTTTTAGCATTAGATTCAAGTTTGGCTTTTAGCTCTTTCATTTGTATTTCTATTCGAGCAAGATCACTTTTGTGCTCGTCTGTTGCGACATCGAGCATTCCAGAGAGCTCAATTTGATGACGTAAATCGTAGAATGCACAATTAAGTTTGATAAAATTTTGGCGATCACTATTTGAATCAAAATCAAAGTCTTTCTTGAGGAGATTATCCACCATTCGCATTAAGGTTGCGAGAGCTAATCCGCCGCCAGAAATAATGAGACCATTTGAATTAGGAACCAACAATCCAATTTGGGCAAAGTTTTGAATAACATCTGCTCCTCGCTCAAGAACTGTTCCCTTTTTTAGAGAACATTTATTTTTAAAAAGGAGGTTATTGAGATTTCCAAGAAGGGCACCGACCTGTTGTCCATTCACTTGAACTGGAACCTGGGAACCCAATTGATCTACTGTAGAGACAGACATTCCAGCAGTGGTGGCAGCTGTTGATAATCCTGCTTGTACCGATTCAGCTTGCGCCGTAATTTGATCAAGCACTGTAGGATCATCGAGACAATCAGTGTCTTTAAATAAGCCACGAATACTTTCAATTTTCGCCCGTATATCATTATAGTTCTTCGATTCCATAGGACAGCTTTGAGGTCGATCTTTTGGAACAGGATATCGAGAAGATAAGTTTTTGATCAGATTTTTTTCTGCATCTGTAAGCGTTTGAAGAGGAAACTTTTGAAGGAGATCACCAAGATCACGCGTTTGTTGGGCCATCAAAGGTAGAGACAGCGAAACAAGTGACAATACAAGTGTGCTTTTCTTCAATAGAGACATAGAAACTCCTGACAAAACATAAAAATGATCAAAAAAAGAATAACGCCATTCACTTTGTGAACGAGTTTTTTTGAAATATTTACAAGGGGGTGTCCGTTTTTTAGAGATTCTCTAAGAACAATTCCAGATGGTTAATTAGTTCATTTTCATCTTCGAAGGTAAAAGCATCGACAGAGTCGACATTATATTGGCGATGAATCAAAAAGACTGGCAGTCCTGGATAGTGAAGACGATCTGAGGCTTTATCTCCTACCATCAAAAGGTGTAATGGATCGAGCGGCCAGTTGGCCAAAAGTTCAAGCAACATGCCAGGCCCAGGTTTTCTAAGTAAGGAATTAAAAAGATAGGGATCAACACCTTTGGGATGATAAGGGCAAAATGACCAACTATCTACAGCAAGCCCTCTTGCAGATAACAAATCATTCATTTGAAGATGGAGAACTTGAACTTCTTCCTCTCGGTAATAGCCACGCCCAATGCCAGACTGATTGGTTAAAACATGCACATCGAGATCATGCTGTTTAGCAGTTGCGATGAGCCGCACACCGAGCTCTTCCCATTGCAAGTCTTTGTCGCGAAACACGTAACCACGATCTTGATTGAGAACTCCATCTCGATCCAAAAGAATTGCTCCACGATATTCACTTATCGCAATTGGTTTTCGCTTGCTTTCCATTGTCGGAATAAAAATCTTCTCTTTCGCGACACTTTGTTTGTTTCGTAGATAGACGATTCCGCTTGGCAAGAAACCATCTCTTGTATGGGAAGGAAAAATTCCCGCTTCGGAAATATGCCCTTTGCTATCAAGCTGAATCATCGGAGCTTGATTATTTAAAACCCACAAGGCCATTTCAACATGTTCAAAACGAGAAGCGGCCCTCGTCCATTGCCACCAATCAATTGGGCCATGGGGGGCGCGATAAAAAATGAGTTGAGGCAATTGCGGAAGATCTTTTACTTCATTGGGTTTAACCGGACCTATCCATTGATGAAATTGAACATAACTCAATAGAGAGTTTGGAACTTCTTCTTCGTTATCCCAGACAACGATAAGAGGACTCACCGAAGCTCCTTTAGAGAACAATTCACTTTTAAGGCTTGAGCATTAATTTTGTTCATTGGCTTTACTCTTAACTGAAACGCAAGTTCACCCATTATCCACTCCATTGATGCTAAGTCATTTTTGGGAGCCTTGAGTTCCAAGCATTCAAGTTGTCCGCTAATATAATTTTTGTCTCGAATGACAATTTTCTTTAGTTGATATTTATTCTCGCCCTCTTCTCCATGATAACAAATCAATTGAAGAACTTCACCATGAGCGAAGCCAAATAAAGGATACAAACAATGAACAAATTGCGCATGTGAAATATCATTTAATTGGGAAAGGACTCGCCATAGGGCCTGTATCATTCTTCCATAATGTTGGAAAATAAATTCACGGGCCTCAGGAGGTAATTGTCCTGGTAGAAGCCATTCTGTTGGCCATCTCTCATCAAAAGTCCCTTGAAAATCCCCCAGATCATATTGATGATAAAGCTGCTGCCCCAACAAATGAAATGATTGATCCAGTTCTTCTGAAATTTTTTTTTGTCCTTCAAATGCCGGCACGCCAAAGGAATCCCCGAAGTATTTTTCCACAAAGCTCTTGATTCCCCCCGATTTGGTGTTCACAAAAGCATGATCCTTACATAATTTGAGGGAGATAAATTGTTTATGATTGCCTTGAATAAGACATAAATCACCTTCACCCCACTCTGACTGCTGCTCTTTTCCAGTTAAAACAATATTTTCAGGTGAAAAATCTAAGTGCTCGATCAATTTCAAAGATGTCTGCTTTCCAAGATCAATCAATCCCTTTAAAAGAGCACGATCATTTTGACGCAACCACATTTCATAATGCTGAAGACGAGCTGTTAACTCAGGGGGCAATTGAGAAATGAACAAGGGTAACAGATTAAAATGTTGGGCCAATTCCTGGGCCAATCGAAATTCAAATAGTGTTCCTTTAAGCTCATTAATCAGCGCTTCATTTTGCGCCACATTGTCAAAGCTCCAACTCTCTAAGGCCATGTTATCCCGCTAAAGTACTTTTCAAAATCAAATTCAAGTTCTAGGATAGTGTGACTCATAAAGATCACCTTCGACAAGGGCAACTCATGCAAAACTTCCCTTCAGTCTTTGAATCAATCAAAGATATAGGGCCCAAACATGTCCAAGGTCTCTTAAGCTTGGCGAGGGACTTCAAACGCTACTCGCGAGATTGGGAGGGGCTTCCTATTCCCTTCATTAAGCGCCCCATCATTGCCACTTCATTTCTCGAAAACTCGACCAGAACAAAACATAGCTTTGCTATTTCTATCCATAAAATGGGCGCAACCTATATTGATTTTAATGCAGAAACAAGTTCACTTAAAAAAGGTGAAACTCTCGAAGAAACATTTATGACACTCAACTGTCAGGGTGTTGATCTCTGTATTATTCGCACAGCTGTTTCCAATGAACTCACTCAATTCAAAAGTAATCCGCCAATTAAAATCATCAACGGTGGTGATGGAACACATCAACATCCTACCCAAGCTTTACTCGACCTTCTCACTATTCAAGAAATGGGAATGGAGTTCGAAGGCAAAACAATGGCGATCATTGGTGACAATGTTCATTCAAGAGTGGGCCATTCTTTAATTGATCTTCTCCCCATGGTTGGAATGAAGATTATTTTATGTGGTCCCAAGCATTACCTCCCCAGCGACATTCAACATCCCAATGTCACGTTAACCTCAAACGTTGACGAGGCCATTGCTAATAGTGATATCGTTTACCTCCTGCGTATTCAGAAAGAACGTCATGGAAAAGATGATAGTGCCACCTATGAAACGTACCCGCAAAATTTTGGAGTAGACCTCGAAAGATTGAAGCGAATTGGAAAAAAGGTACCCGTTCTCCACCCAGGTCCTGCGAACGTTGGAGTTGAAATTTCAGCTGATCTTATTAAATCACCTTATTATTTTGGATATGAACAAGTTAAAAACTCTATCTATATGAGAATGGCCATTATGCAGGCAGTTCTCCAGAATAAGGACAGAAGAATTGGACAAAGGTTTGAAGAAAGAACACTACAAAGTATCTAATTTTTTTGCTCAAAATTTATTCAATTATAATTTGTTTTCTCTATTTTATTCACTAACTTATTTAAATATTCAAAGGATGTATAAGCCATGACCACTCTTGAGGCCCGCTTCCATCGCGAAATGAAAAAGACTATAGTTTATCTCCACTTTGAAGATGGAACGACATTCAAAGGCAATACCAGACTTGAATCAAATGATCCTCGTCTCCTCAATGGAATTTGGGGTGAAGCGGCTTTTACGACAGGGATGAGTGGTTATCAAGAAACGATAACAGACCCTTCCTTTCTCGGTCAGCACATTATCTTTTCAACTAGTCATGTGGGAAATTATCCATCCAATAATAAAGTTAATCAATCTGCCGGATGCCACGCCAATACCATCATTGCTCGCAACTTTAGCTATAATGAATATCTAGCGAACCTCAAGAAACCTCTGATTGAAATTCCTGAAACACGAGCATTGATTAAATATTTAACCAGTACCAAGTCTTCACACAAATCAGTAATCACACTGAATGAGAAAGCTCCAAGTAAAACTCAGTTTGATAATTGTGAATTGATAGTGAACGATCTTCATTTAGTAAGCCAACAATCGCCAGAAGTCTTACGCTCGGGTGACAATCCCATCCTTCTGATCAATTACGGATGTAAACAGGCCATTATCGATAAGCTTATGGCCATGAATTATCCCATGGTCACACTGCCAATGTCGGCAACTGCCCAAGATGTATTAAGCTTCAAGCCGCGATTGATTTTTTTATCCAATGGCCCGGGAGATCCTAAAACTTTTAAGCCACAGATAAATGTGGTCAAAGAATTGTTTCAACATCAAATTCCGATTCGAGGTATTTGCTTAGGTCACCAATTATTAGGATTGGCCTTAGGAGCTGAGACCCATCGTCTGCCATTTGGACAACGTGGAATCAATCACCCTTGTATGGATCACACCAATGGTGAAATCATCATCACTAGCCAGAACCACGGTTATGCTATTGAAAAACAAAGTTTCCAAAAGATTCTGGATAATAATGCCCTCAAGCGTCCCCTCTACGTTCAATACACTTCACTCTTCGATTTATCGATAGAAGGAATTGCAACAACTGATCATTTTATGAAAAGTGTGCAGTTTCACCCTGAGGCCAATCCTGGACCGGCAGATGCCACAATCTTTTTTACAGAAATAAAAGACTTCCTCGATGGAAAAATCACAGGACACATTGACCGGCAAAATCTAGTGCCGATGATTGATATTCAAAAGAAAAACAATAAAGAAATTCCCTACAAGAAAATTTTAATTGTTGGATCAGGTCCAATCAAAATTGGTCAAGCTTCTGAGTTTGATTATTCTGGAACTCAAGCTTGCAAGGCCTTAAAGGAATTAGGTGTCGATGTTGTTCTCTTGAACTCTAATCCTGCGACAATCATGACTGATCCGGACATGGCCTACCGAACTTATATTGAGCCTATCACCAAAGATACGATCAAAATGATTATCGAAAAAGAGAGCGTCGATGCGGTCCTCTCGACAATGGGCGGCCAGACGGCCCTCAATATGTGTGTCGAACTTGAAGAAGAAGAATATTTAAGTAAAAAAGGCGTCGCTCTTCTTGGCGCGCGGGTTGATACCATCAAGAAAACAGAAGATCGCAAATTATTTGCACTCGAACTCGATCAATTAGGCTATCAAACCGGAAAACGCTTTAGTGCGAAAAATGAGAATGAAGCTTTAACCACAGCCTCATCTGTCTGTGGCTACCCTCTTATCATTCGTCGCGATTTCGCTTTAGGAGGCAGAGGTTCAGCGCTCGTTCATAATGAAGCCGAACTTAAAGAAGTTTTTAACTCTGACATCACTTTTCCTATTACCCTTGAGAAATCTCTTTTAGGTTGGAAGGAAATTGAACTCGAAGTCATGGTAGACAAGGAAAAGAATGGAGTGATTATCTGTTCGATTGAAAACGTCGATCCCTGCGGTGTTCACACCGGTGATTCGATCACTGTAGCTCCGGCCCAAACCATTTCAGATCATTGTTACCAACAAATGCGAACCATGACCCTCACCATTGCCAAACATATGGGGGTTGTTGCTGGTGGGGCCAACGTTCAATTTGCGGTCAATCCACATGATGAAAATGATATCGTGGTGATCGAAATGAATCCTCGAGTTTCTCGTTCATCTGCGCTGGCTTCAAAAGCAACCGGATACCCCATTGCCAAAATCTCTGCCATGCTCTCTGTTGGTTATACATTGCGTGAAATATTAAACGACATTACCAAAATTTCTCCTGTGGCCTTTGAACCGACGCTTGATTATGTCGCCCTTAAAATTCCTCAATTCCCTTTTGATAAATTCCCAACTTCTTCTCAACAATTAGGACCCCAGATGAGAAGTGTGGGAGAAGTGTTGGCACTTGGATCAAGTTTTAATGAAGCCTTTATGAAGGCCTTAAGATCACTTGAAACGGGGCTTGAAATTCCAACTCTTTCACAATTGAAAACATCTCCTCCAGATATCAGCAAGGACTATCTAGAAAAAAGATTGAACTCATCGAGAGAGTTGTGCTTACTAACGGTCTTAGAAGCATTAAGGGCCGGCTTTAGTGTCGAAGAAATTGCCACTAAAACCAATATTACGACTTGGTTTATTGAACAGATGAATCTGATCGTTATCGCTGAGAATGAAATTAAAGAAAATAGCGATATTCTCGACAGCGTAGAGAGATTTACCAGTTATAAGCTTATGGGCTTCTCCGATAAATACTTGGCCTTCCTAACCAATAAAGGACAGACCGATATCCTGTCTTTTAGAACAGAGAATAAAATCTTCCCCATCTATAAGGCGGTTGATACCTGCTCTGGTGAATTCGACGCCAAAACTCCCTACTTCTATTCTACCTATGGAATGGTGAACGAAGCACAATCATTGGCGATCAATGGTCGCGCCATAGCCATCATGGGATCTGGTCCCAATCGAATTGGCCAAGGAATTGAGTTCGATTACTCTTGTGTAAAAGCGTGCCAACATTTAAGAACGAAGAATATTCAGGCCATCATGATCAATTCAAATCCTGAAACGGTTTCTACTGATTATGATTCTTCAGACAGGTTATACCTCTCGCCACTCTATTCAGAGGATCTCTATGATATTTTCTTGAATGAAAATCCAGAAGGTATAATTGCTTGTTTCTCTGGACAAACAGGCATCAAAATCAGAGAGCATATTGAAAAGAGCTTTAGAAAGAATTTTAAGACCTTTAATTTCTTGGGTTCAACCATGGAAACCTTGGATCTAACTGAAGATCGAAAACTTTTCGCTGAAGTTGTTAAAAAAGTAGACTTGGCGCAAACCAGAGCAATGGAAGTTCGCGGTCATAAGAACATGGTCACTGCGATGACTGAAATTGGTATGCCTGTCATTATACGTCCAAGTTATGTGATCGGCGGCGAGAGTATGTACATCTTCCACTCCTTTGATGATATGAATGAGCTGCCGGCCACTTTAAAAGAACAACTCCAAACTTCTACAGTTACTTTTCAAGTAGAAAACTATCTCGAGAATGCACTTGAATACGATGTGGATCTAATAAGAGATCATCAAGGTCATTGTGTTTTTACAGTATGTGAGCATATTGAATATGCTGGTGTTCACTCGGGCGATTCAGGAATGATTTCGCCTCCAGTGGTTCTTACTAAAAAACTCTATCACAAAATGAAAGAGATCTCGATTAAGATGGCCGAACTATTGAATGTGATTGGTCCAATCAACTTTCAATTTGCAGTCAAACAAGGTGAGATTTACTGTATTGAGGCCAATCCACGCGGCTCAAGAACTTTGCCTTTCTTATCAAAAGCTTATGATATTTCACTGCCAAGCCTTGCCACAGATGCCATGTTAGGAGAGGAAATTAAAAGTTGGGATCGTGAAAGTTCTCCCTATTTTGCAGTCAAGCAATCGACTTTCCCATTCGATCGTTTTCTTCAAGACAATATCATCTTAGGACCTAAGATGAGATCAACAGGAGAAACAATGGGGATTGACCGTGACAAAGAGAAGGCCGTTCTCAAATCATATCTTGGAAATTATCCCAATCTGATGAAATCAGGTCGAGTCATGATTTCCCTAGCTGATAGAAACAAAGAAGTACTTCTCCCTTACCTCAAGGCGTTGCACTCCATGGGAATTAGCTTTATAGGAACTTCCGGAACTTGTGACTTCATTCAAAAACAAGGTTTGAGTTGTCAGTTAGTTGCAAAAATTGGCGAAGAAGGAACAACTATTGTTGAGGCTTTAAAAGACCCAAACATGCTTATGGTTTTTAATACTCCAATGAATAAGGGTGATTCAAAGTCTGATGGGGAAGTCATTCGAAATATGGCCATCCTCTATGGAGTTCCTTGCTTCACACGAAAGGAAAATATCCGTGCGGTCATGGAAGCTTTGATAGGTACTCATAATAGTCCTAGTCAAAAACTTTCACCACTAGCGCTTCAGGAGATGAAACTATGAGTAAGGCCAATAATGTCATTGTCGCTCTCGATAATATGACTAAGGAACAGGCCCTCGCTTTTTCTTCGTTAAAAGAAAACACCATTCCCACTGTTAAGATTGGGCTTGAGCTCTTTAATCATTACGGTCCTGAAGTCATTAAAGAGATCTATGCTTTATCAAAAAAAGAAATTTTTCTCGACCTCAAACTTCATGACATTCCTAATACTGTTGAAAAAGCCATTCTCGGACTCGATGGGCTCCCGATCAAATTTCTCACTGTCCACCTCAGTGGTGGTCATGAGATGTTAGTTCGCGCTAAAGCCGCACTGGAAAAAATCAATCCTCAAGCGACACTGCTAGGAGTGAGTATTCTGACTTCCTTAGGAGCTGAAGATATAAACGAAATGAGTGGACAGGATTTTAATTCGGCCTTTCAACGTTTACTTAATTTAGCAAAACGAGCTGGGGTTTCTGGTCTTGTTTCGTCGGCGCAAGAGCTTCCCTTTATTGCTGATTGGGAAGCTGCTCAAAACTATAAATTCACCAAAGTATGTCCTGGTATTCGCTTCTCTGATGAATCTTCTGATGATCAAAAAAGAGTTCTCACGCCACAAGAAGCTTTCAAAGCTGGCGCTAACTATTTAGTTATGGGGAGATCACTAACGAGAGCAAAAAATTTGGCCGAAAGAATTTCTAATCTCTAGCCGACTTTTGAATTTTTAATAATTTTCAGACAAGTCTCATTAAGCATCGCTTGAAGAATTTCAAAGTTCGGTAAAAGTTCATGGTTTAATTTTTCTTGAATGAGCTTCATCAAAAGCATAAGTCTCTCTTCCGGATTATCCCCTGCTTGCTTTAAATGCTCCTCAATTTCTATTTGGAGGCCAAGGAGCTCTGGATTTCGATCGAGAAAATCCACTAACTCTTCGAATGCTTTGGCCAATTTGATACCTTGGTCCATAGTCAATTATGCCCCGATATGCCCAAATTACCTAATTTAGGCGGAATTTGAGGCCCAAACGTGTAACCTCTCCCTATCACTAGCAATATTCTTGCCACCTATGCTAAATAAAGCCCATGAGTGAGAAGCTTGAAAATACAGAGCAAATGGCCCGTTTTGGAGGTATTGAGCGCCTCTATGGCCAAGGCGTCCTTTCCCTACTTCAATCCAAGAAAGTCATGGTCATCGGCATTGGTGGCGTCGGTTCATGGGCAGCAGAAGCTCTAGCAAGAACGGGAATTGGTGAGATCCAATTGGTAGATCTCGATGAAATTTGTATCACTAATACGAATCGCCAATCACATACGACTGTTGAATCCATTGGAAAAAGTAAGGTTGAGATTATGAAACAGAGACTTCACTTAATTTCTCCAGAAATCAAAGTCGAAGCGATTTCCGAATTTTTTACCTCTGATAACGTTGATCAAATTTTTAATTATCAACCAGACATAATCATTGATGCCTTTGATTCACTCCAATACAAATGCCTCCTCTTCAAAGAATGTAAATCAAGAAATATTTCACTTATCGTCTCTGGTGGGAGTGCTGGAAAAATAGACCCTTCTCAAATACAAATTACGGATATGGCCTTTACCATAAATGATATGCTCTTGAAGCGTATGAGAAAAAGACTTCGAGATACTGACGATTTTCCACCAGAGGGCATCGCCTCTGGCACCTTGGCCATCTCATCAAAAGAACGGGCCCATTATGTCGATTGCGATGGTAATGTCACTTATGAAAAGCAAGGTGGCACAGGAATGAGATTAGACTGTTATCAAGGCCTAGGTTCAGCTTCATATGTTACAGGCGCCTATGGTTTTGCTGCAGCTTCTGCAGTGGTTAAAATCTTGGCCGCTGATAAAATTAAAAATCTATGAAATGGATAGATATTCATCGACACTCGGAAATAATACAAAACGAAGATGTCATCACCGTACTGAATCTAGATAAAGATTTCCAGAAACCTAATGACCGCTATTTTACGGTAGGAATTCACCCTTGGTGGATTGAGGAAGTCAACCGTGATGAAGCCCTGAAAACAATGATCCAACTTGCTCAAGATAAAAATTTTATCTGTTTTGGTGAAATGGGAATTGATCGCGCAATTGAAGTCTCCTTAGATACCCAAATTAAAGTTTTTGAAGTTCAACTTGAATTGGCCAGTGAATACTCTCCCCACTTCGTTATCATTCATTGTGTAAGGGCCTTTAATGAAATTCTTGGCGCTGTAAAGCGCACGAATTACAAAGGAACTCTTATTTTTCACGACTACAATGCCAGCGAGGAAATCACTAAAGAATTATTGGCCCATGACTATTGCTTATCCTTTGGTCGCCACTTATTTAATGATTCGACAAAAGCGTATAAGCAATTTAAAAATATTCCCGTAGAGAATATCTTTTTAGAATGTGATGATTGGAAAGATATGACTATTCAAGAAATTTATCAAAAGGCCAGTGAGATAAAAGGAATGGAAGTAGAAAATTTAAAAATGGCAATTCATAAGACTTTTGAGAAAATACTACTTACAAGAAAGAATTAGCATTTTTTTATAATCAATCACAAGATGAACGTTCTTTTTATCCGTAATACTTGAACTCAAACATTTATTCAGATCTTCTAAAGCATAATAAACGGCAGCGTGACCGCTGAGCGCGACCTTATAATTCTTTTCCTGAGCTTGCCAGCTCATCGATTTAACTTTTGCATCAAGATCATATTGACTCTGAGCAAAGAGATTACTTGTCCAGAGGATGATCAGCAAAGCCATTAGACGCATTTTTAAATCCTTTATACATTCTCATTGTCATTGTTGCGCTGTGATCTTTTTCGAAATCAGTCATTTGAAGATCGTCATCAACATTATAAGGCTTCGTATTTGTAAAGGCCAAAGCGACTCTCTCAAACCCCATACTATTATTCGGAAATGGAAATTCAGTTTGTTCCAATTTGGCTGATTTTTGTTTTGCCAAGTTCGTCGCCCATTTTTCAGCAGGCAGTGGCTGGGACGAGACTGAAGGGTCGATAACATAGCGACCAATTTTGCCATCCGGCTGCTTCACCAAAACGACAGGTGCAACGTGATGCCTCCAAGAAATTTTGGCATCAGGTGCTTGGTATTCAAGGTTTCCTTGAACCCATGCCTTTTCTGTATAGATGCCTTTTTCTTCAAATTTTTTCGCCATTAAATGGGCCCGAGCGTAACAACCATCATTTCCATAATTCCAGGCAATTTCATTCATTCCCTTGGCTTCATCAAAAAGTTTTTGTGCTTCTTCGAGAGAAATCGCTTTGCTATTGACATCATTTTGATTGGTTTTATTTTGTAATGAAAACTTATAGGCTTCAATGTCATAAATCACACCATCTTGGCGGCATGAGTAGTTTGGAGTAACTCCTTTTTTAATATAACCTGATGTTAGCTGATTATTAAAGATTCCAATGTATTGAACGAGCTCAGCATTTTTAACTTTGTTCTGATAATTTTGATGGGCAACTTTTAATTCTTTCAAAGAACTGGGATCACAAAGACTTAAAGCTGGACCAGCAACTAATTGTCCATACCCACTCATATTAGAATAAAAATAGTCTGACGACTTAGTTAGATTACTTGGTAACAGTTCGCTAGGACTAAACAAAGGAGGTAATTTTTTATCAAAATGAGTGCCTCGATTATGAAGAATTTCTCCATTACTATTCTTGATATTTTTAATTCCAATCTCATCAACAAAATTGCCGTTTTCAATTTTTAATAATTGCGAATAATCTAGACCAGGATTTTGACCAGTTACTAAGTATATTTTTTCTTTAGAAAAGTATCCTTTTCTGCATTCAGAAAGACCACAACCTAAAGAAGCCATTTCTATTTTTTCTTTATCGACAATAGTTTTTGACTTGGGAACTTCATTAACTTTACGACAAGTTAATTTTGAACCATTTTCTAATTCTACAAATTTAGGGTCTGCGGAAAGTTTTTTAAGAACTTCTTCTCTTTCTCTGCGAGTTTCTTGCAATAAGCTTTCTGAAAATTTTGTGAAACCGTCTGAGTATGCTTTGGGGAATGTTGGTATGACATTGATCTTTGCCATTCGATCTGGGTTTAAGGCAAGCTCCACATCATTTAATAATTGATAACGACCAGGAAGATGGGTTTCTTTACTTAGACCTTTGGTGACACCTTGATACAATATACGCCCTTCATCTAAGACCGAATTTATTTCAAAAGAAGTGACTTCACTACCTTCAATATTTCCAAAAGCAACAATTCCATTATTCGTTTGATAGATGATAATTTTTTTAGAAGGATTTTTATCATCGCTACAAAGAACTGATTGCGGAGAGCTTTCATAAAAACAATTTTTGAGAACAGTTCCACTTGCAAGCGTGACTTGAGGATTTGCCCAGACCAAGGATGAAGATGCATAAATAGCTGTAAAAAAGAGTTTCTTAATCATTAGCTATTTTATCGGCTGTTTTGATTTTAAAGATAATAAAAAAAGCCCGCTAAGCGGGCCTTTTTTTATGATAAGTTAAGATATTTAAATTACTTTGATTTAAAAACTAAACGATCTTTAGTTAAAAATGTTCTGTAGTTGATTTCATAAGCTGAACCTTGAACTGTCGTTCCACGGGCTTCAACCTTTGTTGAAGTCTCACGCTTTTGGAAAAGTGTTACTTCAAAGACTTCTTTTTCGTCAGCAGCTAACGTGCGCGCTTTATCGAAATCAAGAATAATTCTCTTCGTCGTTACATCGTATGTTTCACCATAACGAACACAGTATCTTTCAGTTTCAAAGTATCCACCGCGATTGATTGTTGTACAGTGAGTGTTTCCACGACGGTCTGTATGGCAAACAGTTTCTGGAAATCCTGGTCTCCAAACTTGACGGTAATCCCATTCCATACAAACGTTCACTGTTTCTTTAAAGTTAAAGAGCATGTCGATTTTGTCTGGTGTATTTCTTCCTCTTACGATTTGGAAAGTTTCAATGGCAGAAGATCCTCTCGATTGAGAAATTTCACCAAGATTCAATGTATCTGATTCTAGATTGAAAACACGTCCAGCGTGAGCTGAAAAAGCACTCAAAGTGAGAGCTAAAGCTAATAACAATTTCATAATAAACCCCTCTATTAGAAAAAAATGTCTTTTATTTAATAGATCAAATTAATCAGATATGATCAACAGAATGAGAACATTGACGCAATCAGTTAGTAGTTTTTACGGCCGTTTGTAAGCTTTTTGGGGCCAAAATGGCACTAGAGTTCCCAGTAGGCTTCTTCGAGTGCATCCTCTCTCTCCGGCAGTCCACGTACTAAGCGCGGTGAATGCTGAGAGAGAACTTCAAAGCTCACTCGGTTACAGTACTTGCTGATTTGGTGAATGGAAGAATAGCTTAAAAACTTTCCCTTATGCTTTGGAGAATTGGGAACTTTTAATGAATGGAAAAAATTAGAAACCATATCGTGCATAAGTGCTGCCAGAGCAGCATCTCCAGCTCCATTAGTATTTTCAATAATGGCAGGGCCACCAAGATAGGGATTAATATGGGTGTAAATTTTAATTGGTTTTTCGCAATCCCGCTTTCTCATTGGTCTTGAGTATTCAAATTTATTGTACTCTGAAATAGATTTACTCATGATCGGATCATCTGTCATTCGCGCAAACTCTTCATCAACCCAAGCTCCAATATAGAGACCTTTAGGGCCAACAGTGAGAAGCACAAGATCGGTAGAATTCAGCGCTTCTTCAACTGCGAGTAACGGATCTTTTTGGGCAAAGAGAGCTTCAGCTTCACCTTCATTCATCGCTACAACGCTTACATATTGAGGAACAATCGACTTCAACCATTCACGTTTTTCGGCCACCAAGCCTCTCGTTCCCATGGCAAAAATAACCGGAACGTCATGCTTTTGTGCAAGTTCCAAAGACTTCATCGCCGCTTGATATATGGGAGTATCAGTTCCTCTAAAAACATAATTCGAGACGAGAAGTACCCCTGCATCTTTAATAATAGATTCATCAATCGCATCTGCAGGCAGTTCATTCATGATTCCTTTGGCAATGGCAAAAGTTCTTTCTCCATCAGGAGTAATTAAACAAAGCGCCCTTCCCATGGGTCCTGCACAAGGATGTAATTGACTGAAGTCGACGAGAGAATGCGTAGTGGTGATATATTTAAAAGCTTCATCGCCGACACGAATGGGGTCTGAAATCGTTCCCAAGGCGACTGCTCTTGTATCCGCAAGAACGGCAAAATTATGAAGAGTGTTGCCAATACTCCCACCTGCAAATATTCCGCGCAGTCGCTTTTCCCGCTTAATTTGCTCAAGCATACTCTCCATTTTTCCATCTTCTAGAATAACGGAATCACCCTTGGTAAGATTGAAAGTTTCCAAGAACTGGTCATCTACTGAGGCTTCTAAATCAACAATGAGTTGATCCATACCTACAACATAAATGCCATCAATCCCTTTTAACGAAGCTGAGAAGTTAAAATGCTGTCTTTCATTGGAATCGACAGGGAAATAATGCTTACTTTTTCGCTTTCCAGGAAATCTCATAAAACTCACTTTTTAGGATAGAAACTGCTCGTACCACAAAACTTTGCCTACGGCCATGTCTACAGTATAATGGTCTCAATGAGACTAATTGTCCTGTTCTTATTTATTCTGCCATTACAAGCTTTTGCGGCCCGAGAAGCGGTCGTTATTGCTAAAAAGGCCATGGTCTATTCGGATATCAATCTTACCTCTGCTATAGGATTTCTTCGTCAAGGCAAAAAGATTGCTGTTGGAGAAGTCAAAAGAAACCGTGGAGAGGTTGTTCCCATAGTAGTGAATAATCGTATCGCCTATTTAAGAGTTAAAGATCTCTCTATTGAAGGAGATGCCCTTCAAGAATATCAAGGTGCAAGAATTACAGAACATGAATATGATCCAGATAAAGAGAAGCAAAAATTTGATGCTTTTAATGAAAATAATTTTGTTCATTTTCACTTTGGAATTGTAGCTCCTCAGGAAGCCTCATTGACGGTCATGCAAGCGGTAAATGAAACACCTAAATCGGCAACGGAGATGGGTATTTTTGTCGAACACCGTCACCCACTCAAGAATTATTCATGGGGATTCGGGGCAAAACTTTTCAATGTCGCTTCAGAAACAATTAAGTATCGAACTCTTGCCATTGAAGGACGTTATCAATGGATTCTTTTCAGATTAGCGACTTTTTCAATTGGCCCCTTTATGAGTTTCTTTGGTACTGGTGATTATAGAATCGAAGTTCAAGATGTAGGGTCATACAGAGGGGCCATGTACGGCGGTGGCGCAGGAATAGAAGCCCGATTATTCAGTGATAAGAAGTTTTCATTATCAGTCGGCATACAAGCGACAAGTCAACGTCTCAACGGGTTTGACGAAATTCAAAATAATGAAAATGATCAAGTTGTTTCTGCAAAAGCAGTACAAACAGTTGAATCATTTGCTGCTATTGTTTGGAAATTTTAGTCGACGTTAATCACTTTTTCTTTTTTATCTAAATTATCGCCGGAGTCTTTTGCCTTTTGAAGGTAATACTTTACTTTCGCTTCCTCTGATTCAAATTTTCCATCAGTGGTAGGACCTTGAACTTGAACATTTTTAAGTTCTTCTTTTAGCTCTTCTTTCATTTTTCGTTTCAATTTTTCGGTTGCAGTTTCGTCAATAATTTCTTCGTCGGTTGAAAAATTTGTACCGTAGAGAACTCGAGCAAATTCATAAAGAGGGGTGATATTTAACTCATTCTTCTTACCTCTTTCCAAAAACTGAATCATTTCTCGCAAAAACTGCTTTCTCTCAGGTACATGGCTCCAGGCACTAAAGAGATACACCATTCCTTCCTGATCAATTTTCTTTTCATATGGGAGTGCCTTAAACTTGTTATAGAGCTCAGTAGAAGAAGACTCATTAGTGTAGTTAAATTCAATCTCTTTTAAGTATTTTTGCCTTAAAGCCTCAGCTTCAATGGAATCAAGTCTCGCCCTAATCTCAAAGGGATAAATTTTTCCATCAACAAGAAAAAGCCATTGCTCTTGGCGATAGTTTTGAATTCGCCCTTCTTTTGTTTCATTATCAACAATTTCTATGGCCCCTATTTTTTTGGGACTGAAATACTTAACTTCCTTAACATCTTTAGGAAGAAATTTTTGTCTTTGAACGAGGACAAACAGATTATAAACAAGCTCCTCTTCCGGAATGGCAAACCAAGATTTAAGAGTGCCAATAAAATGACTCCATTCAAACTCAGGAATTCGAATATCTTTTAGAAAAATATCTCGCCATATTTCATCTGGCCGATGAGACACTATATGATTTTTAAAAATCATTAATGAGAACAATTTTGTTTTATCTAAATCCCAACTAAAATTCTTGGCCTCATTTACCCTAAACGAGAAGACTTCGTTTTGACGATAATCAGTGATCTTAACTCCGAACTCAGAGTTTTGAATTTTGTCTTTTCTTACGATCTGAGGGAAATAAAGATAAACGGGATGATGGACAGGCATTGGTATATTAAAGTGTCTAAAATGAAATGTGCGCCAATAGCTTTTATCTTCACCATAGAGCCCGGCCATTTTTACAAAATTATAATCCCCTGTCTCTTTCATAACATCTGTAAGCTTCTCAACTTCAAGGAACCTATTATTCATTCCGTATTTAAGCGCCTGGTTATAAGCAACATAGGGAAAGGCCCGCACTAATAAATAGAGCACTCCCAAAAGAACGAGAAGAATAGTCAACATTACAATCTTTTTCACAACCACTTTTCGGACACTTGCAGGAAAGATTGAGGATAATTCATAAAGGTATTTAGAAAAACTCAATAGATAGAAGATTTGTCCGATAAGCAACAAAAGGGGAAACGAAATGAAAAAGGCCCTCGCTCTAAGTATTTTAACAGCAATTGCAATCGTAGGTTGTGAACAGCCTAGGCAAACGCGTGGATTCGCACGTGGAACCGCTACAAGTGCTCTTGAAAGCAGTCCAAGCACGAATACTAATACGAACACAAATGTTACACCAACTCCTACCCCAACCACTTCTGTTGGTGGAGTTACTATTCCAACTGAAATCAGTCATTGTTCTTGGTCACAAGATGGGGTTAATGGATTTGCGAGTTCACATACTCATATTGGTGCCTATACATTATGTAAAAGCGTTACAGATGAAACAGATATATATCTGCAAGTGCGAGACAATATAAGTGATTCCCAAATTTGTCTTTTCCCTACCTCTACTGATGGATCAAATTCTTTTTACATCGGTGAAGCTCGTTGCCTCATGGTCACTAACAATAAGCAAATCTATAAAATAAAAATGTATAAAAATAGACCTGGATTTGAATCGAAATCGATCACAGGTATTATGTTGATGAAAGATAAGGCTTTCTTTTACCCAGCACCTTTCTATCAGTATGTGCTCTCACCTGATGCTTATCTCTACTGTTCAAATTGGCTTACGATCTACAAAGATCAAAGCTATTGCGTAGCCTTTAAATCAGTTGGGCAATACACTTACCATCAATTTTAATTTTTTAGCTGACCAGTAATGAGAGTTCCGCGACGATAGTTGTGGTAAATCTCTCCATCAACTGTCGGGAATGCGAGAATCGGAAGAACCGTGTCCTGAGCATTTGTCATATTTGATCTATACTTGAAGCACAAAATGACATAATAAAAACTAACACCTTCATTATCATGGGCCTTGATATAAATATAGATCTCGTCGCCTTCACGATCTTTAAATAAAAAAATCTCATCTGGCGCTTCTAAAGTAGGAACAAAATAATCGTCATAGAGATTGAATTGTTCAATCGGAATATCTGCGGGAGATCTCTCTTCAATCATCTCGGCCAAAAAAACTGACTTTTTGTGATCGAGCATCTCAATTGTTTCTTGATCTATATCCATTTTCTGAACACCTGAGGCATCCGGAGACTGAAGGTCCATTTGCTGTTTCTCTCCAAAACGATAGCGATCTAAAAAAGTTTGGGAAGAAGTAACAGTCGCTGCCAAAATAAATGAAACTTGTTGGTCAAAAAGAAAGCTCATGATGAGCATTGAAAACTTACCCCAGTTAGGGTCATTGAAATGCTTAATGAGCACAAAAAATTCTTCTTTTAATTGATTTTCAGACCTGTAAATTTCATCGGGATGGTGAATAGCTTGGTCCATCAGTAATGACCATTGACTCTCTCCTGATTCCTCTTCTGTTGTCGGAGAATGAAGCACTGTCAAACAAAGTTCATTATTGAGATTGAGCTCTCTTCGATATTGTTTTTCTAATTCTTCAAAATGAAGCACAATCGGAGCGTAAAACGATTCGATACAACTTTCACAACAAAAACCACGAGGGGTTCCTTCTTCAACAAAAAGCATATCATCTAAAGTTTTTATGATTTTTCGACATTGACTGCAATAATAGAGAGTTCCGTCAAATTTCAAAATTTAAAGCCCCTTTTTTAGGCAAACTATAAATTAACCAAAAGACCTGCAAAAATACTATTGCCATAAGCACCAGTGATATTCCAAAGACGTGCATCTACAAACTCACCATCGCTTACTCTTTTGGTTCTAAAAGTAGCTCCCAGTTCTAATTCTATCATAGGAGATAGACCCAATTGCAATTTGGGTGTGATTTGACCAAAAGAAATATCTTCAGTCAGCTTGTTTAATCGATTTGTTTCACTTGAGGCTGCAACTTTCGTCGTAGAACCTTCAATAACAAAAGCAATATCAGGAGTTGCTCTCCAACCGATATGGGCCATCAAGCTTTGAATGTTGCCGACTCCCATTTCAGCTTCTTCTTTAGGAGTACCAGTAATTCTCATATCAAAACCAAGACCGATGGCAAAATCAGAAAAACGCTTAATAGTCTCTACTCCAACAATTTTATCATCTCTACTGGTAGCAAAGTAGCTGTCTTTCTGGCCGAAGCTATAACCTCCAATGAAATTAATTTGAGCCTTATCTTCAACTCCACCAATATCAAACCAATTAAACCCTAACTTTACCAGAGGATTCCCCTTGCCCGACTTTCCCTCTGGATTGAGAGCTTGTGAAGAAGTTTCAGCATGTCTGTAATCAAAATCGACGAAAATATTATAAAGAGTTTGAAAATGACCATCGAGATGCGAAGTACTCACCTTTCCGCGCGAACCATTCAAGGGTACTTCCATACTTTCGTAATGGGCCCCGAGTGAAAACATTCCCAACCCTCTTCCGGCGGAAGAAGATTTTGAAGGAGCTTTACTCGAAATTTTATTTTTAACTGGGGCCGGAGATTCAGCACCGCTATTTTGTGGCTTAAAATCAGAGGGCTCTGAATAATCAACGAGGGCAAAAGCACTCGTGGAAGTAATAAGAAAAGAGAAGGCCCATAAAGCAGAATTCCATTTCATCTTCATAACTTAAATCCTTATCAGACTAAAAGTATCAGGATATCCATATCCCTCATTAACATTGTACACGCCAAGTCGGTCGGAATCCAAGCCTTATCCCAAATTCCAACTTTCAAATAGTTGATGCCTCTTGTAAAGGAAATCATTTCCCTCTCTTATGGATAGGCTAGTTCTTGGTAAGCTGATATTAGCGGTTGCCGCCAACTTTTCGGAGAATAATAAATGGAATTTTATCATCGCACAGACAGATCGATCCACCACCTTGTTGAGTTAGGGACTTTTGGTCACTTTCCTCTTTTCGATATGGATTGGATTAAAGAAGTTGGCCCTCAACGGAAGAAGCTGACAGGAAATGAAAAAGTAAAAGCAAAAAAATTGCTTGAAAGACTTTGTGTTCATAGAAGCATTGAACGAAAAAAAGTCGTGCTAACTGGTATGGACCCGATTGATCGTCAATTAGTGGTTCGTGCTTTCTTAAAATTAGTTGAAGGAAAAATTCTTGATCGCCGCCCGGAGATCCAATGAAAAAAATGATCATCACGTTGATGTTCATTTCACTTCTTAGCTTATCGGCAAATGCGGAATATCGAGTTTATCAATATTACGTAAAATCTCAAAATAGATACTCTATGGATCGTGAGGCTTACTTGATTACATCAACGATGAATCCAGTGACTTATCAAGCCTATCATGGTGGAGCAGATTCTATTGATATCGATCTCGTAAGAACTTGGAGTTGTCCAGGAGACACTTCACAATTTAAAAAGATCTGTCCCTCACCTCTTGAGGTGATGGAGAAAGGTCAAAATTCGCCTTAGAAGAGTAACGAAGGAGCTGGGTTGAAAATCAACTCAAATCAAGCAGCTGAACAGCGAAATCAATTAAGAGACTTGGTCAAAGACCAAAGGGCACAAATCATTCAACGCCAATCAGAAATTGAAAATATTGGCAAGCTCTATGACAAGAAGAAAGAAGACAAAAAAGTTGAAGGCGAAAAAGAATTAGTAGAAGTACACGATCTCAACCAACAGAAACTAGTCGAAGCCGTTGACGGGCAATCTGAAAAGCTTGAACAATTAAGAACGAACCTCATCACCACTCAAACGATGCTCGATCAAGAACACGATCGTTTAGTCAAAAGTCATCAGGATCAGGTTCAAGATACAAATGCCTTCTACAATGATAAATTTGAAAAACAGTTTGAAGATGGACAAGAAATGTCAAAAGACATTAATCATAAAGTAAATCTTCATATCAAAGATATCGATTCTCAAGCAGAGAGAAATATTCTTAAGAATCAGACCGAAGCCCATTTGAAACTGGATAAAGTAGAGCATCAAAATGCTGTTAAAGTAAAAACCATCGACCAAAATTACAATAGCGCCCGAAGTCGTATGGAATCAGAAAATTCAAAAGCTCTTTCAAGTATTGAAAAAGAACACCAAAAGCAAATGAATGAACGCTTAGGTGGTCTCATGAAGGACGCCCAAGTTAAACAACAAATTCAAGTCGATCAAATGAAAAATCAAGACCTCTACTATTCTGATTTGATCAAGCAAAAAAATATAGGCTTTAATCAAAAAATAGAAGCCTTAACAAAGGCCCATGATCTTGTTGTTAATAATATGAAAGAAAAGTATCAGACAGAGCTAGATACAATGATTAAAGACCATGCAAAATTAAAGCAAGTTACTGAAGAAAAGATCAAAGATCCTTTTTACCAAATCGAAACTTTTGAACCCAAAGTTGAAGACATGGGAGATTCCTACATTGTTTCCCTTGAAATACCAGAAACTGAAATCGATAGTGTTAGCGTAACCGCCAACAAAAGAAAAATTTCTGTCGGTTTTGCCAGACGCTTTCAAGAAAGAATGGAAGCTAAAGATACCGGAGCTGTTTATCACTCTGCCCGCTCAGAGGGGCATCGCAAAGAAATTCCAGTAAATGATATTGTTGATTCTCAGCATATGGAACAAAAGTATTCCGATGGCAGGCTTCAATTCAAGATTAAGAAGGCTTAATGTTGACCTTTATTGAAGAGTCATCTTTGGCATGATCGACTTCTCTCGACTTTACCTTATCAACTCTTAGAATTTGTTTAATTTTTTCACCCATACGATCAATTCTTCTCGGGTGAATAAATGTGTAGACGTGCAAAATTCGAGTATCACCTTTTTGATCGAGGATTTCTTCCATCATATTGGTGATAGTTTGATTTTCTTCAACAAAAACATCTTGGATACTTTCTTTAACCGAACCTTTTGACAGAATCTCAAAATGAAAATTTCGATAGTCTTTGTGTTGTTCAAATAATTTATATACTGGACCTAAAAGCTTAAGTACGACCAATACTGTAATAGTAAACAACGAAGCCACCAATGGATAACCCATTCCGACCGTTACACCTACCGCAGCACAAACCCAGATAGTGGCAGCAGTAGTTAAACCGATAACACTTCCCTTCCCTTGAATAATCGCACCAGCACCTAAAAAACCGATACCAGAGACAATCTGCGCGGCAATACGATGCGGATCACCAACTCCTGTTTCGCTTTGAGAAAGCATTGAAACAGCAGTATATAGAGTTGCCCCTAGGCAGATCAGCATATTCGTTTTAATACCTGCAGATTTCATTTTCTTTTCGCGATCGAATCCAATTAATCCACCAAGAATGAGGGCCGTGACAATTTTAATCCCCATACCAAAATAGATATTCGTCATGCCAATTAATTCAATGTAAATTTTGTGTACCATAAGTTAAAATACCCTTAATTTATAAATGCGTATTAATATATTGTAATCGAACTCGGGAATTTATGAAACGACCTCATTTAGTTCATTTTTCTGCAATATTGAATGAAGATTTTCTCTCCATTCGCGCAGGTATGACAATGAAAGAGAATCCAATCCCCCATGGCGGCGTATATTATAATTTGGCCCAAGAACTCGCCCAAAACATTGAGAAAGAAATTTTCTCTCCTCGATTCCCGATTGCTTCGATCAGACTTCTAAAGGGTAAAACATATCAAATGAAGATTGTCGCCATGGCAAATGGTAGTGAGGTATATCGAAAGATTTTCGAATCGGATTCCCACGGTAATTTTAACTTTAAAATTCCCTTGAACGACGAGCGCAGAAATATTAATGCCCTTTCCGTTTATGAAGTCAGCCTCACACCAGGGCTCGAGTTACTTCTGGGCAGTTATATTCCTCTTGTCTTAGCTCGACCAAGCAAACTCATCATTTGTGATTTTGATAAAACTCTTGTTGACACGAAGTACTCTACGACTAAAGAGGTTTATTTCTCACTGACCAAACCTCTGGAATACTTTCCCACAGTCACCCGCTCCGTTGCTATCTTAAGAAGTTTTAATAAAAAAGGTTTTCATCCTTTTATCGTTTCTGCTTCTCCCCATTTTTATGAAGAAGCGATTAGAGATTGGCTTTATCAGCGAAAAATTTTCACTGCAGGAATATTTTTAAAAGATTACCGACAAGTTTTCTCTTTATTTGAAATGGATCTCACTCCGAAAGACCTCAAGCTCCACGGTCTCTACAAATTAAATCATCTTCTCGATATTCTGCTTATGGCGGGAATTCCAAATGATATTGTTTTGATGGGAGACAATTTTGAAGCAGATCCTGTCATTTACTTGGCCCTCGTTTCCTTTTTATTAGAACATCAAGACCCTAGAACATTTTGGCAAAAACTTAAGAAATTAAAAGCTTTTCAAATGAATCACAAACAAGATGCTCAACTCTTAAGCAAGTTTTATCAATTGAATAATATTCGTCTAAAAAATGAAAATCAGAATCAGAAAATCACTGCGAAGATCTATATTCGTCGCAAGCTTCAAGAAGAAAGTATAGAGATTCCCGATGTTTTAAAGAAGTTCTCTTCTGTCATTGAACTTTATGATGGTAATGCAGAAATTCTAAATGCTAATGTGAAAGAAGAATCCCTGGTGCAAAAAGCAGAATAAATCCAATCGATAAAAAGAGTCCCTTTCGATGAAAGGATTGGGCCCATTCTTGACCACGACTTTTTGCCAAAAATTTGGAAACCGGCCACTCTTCAGGATGAATACCGAGAACTTCAATAAAAACCCTTATAAAAGCGATGGCCAAAAGCGCCACTGTTAATGTTTGATTGCTCTCTAGTGCAGATAAATTTAAAATAGAGTCCATGTCAAATCCTCAACGTCCTATAAGTCCATTACCCTTCACACAGCTTTTCGGAGATACTGAAGAAAATTTTTATCAATTAGGGATAAAAGATCGCGAGCGGCATTCTTTGGTCCTAAATTCGATCAAAAACTTGATCAAAACGCCCTGGAATATCCTCAATTCAGCAACCGAAAGAATAATCACCGGCGTCGTCGATAAGGCGCTCCCTCTTCATCCTGAATTTAGGCGGCTTTTAGGGGCCTATGCTGAAGGGCTTGAGCGTCAAACTGACGAACTTGCTTATTCTTATTTGTTACCAGAACTTGTTTCTTGTATGAACAAGTGGATACCAGGAATGCCAACGACACTGTTAGGTTGTTCAACATACTTCACTAGAGATCAAAAATCAGGTGATATTATCCACGGCAGAATTTTAGATTTTCCTCTCCAAGGAAGCTTTGATCAATTAGAACGTGCTGTTCTCACTTCTTTTAATAAGAGAGCAAAAATATTTTCATACGGGACTATGGGAATGCCCTTTCCTTCAATTACCTGTATGAACGAACATGGCCTAACTCTTGCTCTCCACCAAAAATTTTCCAACATATTATCGAGTAAAGGTATTCCGATTTTTTACCTAATCTTTGAATTGATGTCCCATTGTCGAGATCTTCAAGACGTCAGAGAATTTTTAAAGAAGGCCCATTCGATAACGACTTGGGGTCTCTATTTGTCTCATCGTTCGGGTGAACTTATGGCCGTCGATATTGCTGGTAGTGAGAAATATGAAAAAGAGATTCATCTCGAAGAAAATGATATTGTCTATTTAGGGAATAGAGCTTTTGATCCCAAATTAAATTCTGCACTCACTGTCCCCTACGGCCTTGAAAGTTATAATAGTGAACGCGAAGAAGTGGCCTACCAAAAAATTAAGTCTTTAAAAAAGAAAAAAGTTGATCAGTTAGAATTGATCAAGGCAATGGGGACATTTCACCCACAAAAAAATAAGAATAAAGACATCTGGACTATCGATCCCCTAACTCCGGCATCAATCCAAGTTTGTACAATGAATGCTACCTCTGGTTCTTCCTTATTCATACCTGGAAGAGCTCCAAAATTTCTTCATGATCAAGTTTTATCATTTGAAAATTTATGGTCAGAGCCAGAACAGAATATTCAAAAACTAACAAAAAATTATTCTGACCCAAAGATAAGCAAAGGCACACATTTTCTAATGCAGGCCCAAGTGAAACACGACAATGGGGATTACCATGCTTGTTACCACTCTCTCCAGATGGCCATCGATCTTTTGCAAGACCATCCTTTAAAGCATGTGGCCCAATTGTATTTTGCCGTCTTTCAATTTATTCATGAAGAACACACTAAAATGCTTGCACACCTTTTGTCTGACTTTAAAAAACTTCACAACAAATTACCGACTTACCTAAATGACCACTGTGTCTTATTCATTATTAGACTTGAGAGAATATTAAATTTAGAAATGAGTTTAAGTGCAGACGATATTGAAACAGAAACTTTAAAAGAAGTCCTTCGTTTTGAGCTCAAGTGGAAGTCAAAAGTTATTCAAACGGCATTGCGAAAGCTAACACATCCACGGATAGAGATTTATGACATTCTCTATGCTCATATCAAACTTTAATTAATTGGCTTTCCACGATTGCCAAGAGATTCGTAAACTTTCATGAGCTCTTGAATTGATTTGAGTGAACCTTTAATGTCACCGATGTCTTTCTTCATTGAATCTTGATCAACTTTCATTTTCTTCAACTGATCATCAACTTCCACTTTCTTTTTAAGTTCATTAAATTCTTTTTTGAGGTCTGCAAGATTTCTTTCGAGATCGGTGATTTTTAAAGTTAAAGGTTTAACTTCCTTGTCTGATAATTCTTCTATCTTAGTGCTTAAATGCTGGTTCTCTTTTTTGCGATCCTTCTCAAGACTCATTTTTACTTTAGAAATTCCATCATCTAATGAATTGAGAAATTGTTCTATGCTATTGATGCGATCCAGTTTCCCCTCTCCACTATTTTCTCTTAAATCATATTTAAAATTTTGTGCCGACAAGGAAGAGGTCAAACCGTTGAGAATTAAGATCAAAAACATTCTTTTCATATGAATTAAATTAACATACTTTAAAAGAATGCGCTAAAATAGAGCATGATCAAAAGACTAATCTCGACAATGCTTATCAGCTTTTCTGTGTTCGCACAGACTCCCCAATATCCTGAAGAAGAATGGCCTGTTTCAACTCCAGAAGAGCAAGGTATAAATGCTCAAAAACTTGAGCGGGCCTTCCAGTTTGCATTCGATGATAAAGAACCTCATCGAAGTGATACATTGCTCGTTATCAGACATGGAAAACTTGTGAAAGAGTTATATCGCGATGGTGCCCAAGCTGAAACTCTCCATCGGATTTGGTCTTGCACTAAAAGCTTTGTCGGCGCTCTTTATGGAATCACTATCAACAAAAGACTTTTGACTTTAGATACGACAATTTCAAGTTATTACCCCATCGTTGATAAAAGACTCACAGTCGAAAATATGTTGATGATGAGTTCCGGGCTTGAATGGAATGAAGGCTATGAAGGCAATCCTTTACGAAGCCAAGTCATAAGAATGCTTTACACGGAAGGCTTCAATGACATGGCAACTTATGTATCACGAAGATATCAAGTTTATAAACCTGGAACCCATTTTCAATATTCAAGCGGTGAAACAAATTTACTAATGGGATTTCTCAAAGAAGTTGTCGGTGAAGAAAAATATGAAAATTATCCTTGGGTAGAACTTTTTGATCCACTCAAAATCAAAAATGTTATTTGGCAACGAGATCAAAAAGGAACCTATGTCGGTTCGTCTTATCTATTTATGAGGGCCAGAGATTTTGCTAAGCTTGGTTATCTCTACCTTCATCAAGGAAAATGGAAAGAGACTCAATTAATCGAAGCGGAATATATTAGAAAATCAGTGCAGCCCAACCCCGGATTTTTGAGTACCAAATTGGATGGAGAATGGAATCGTCATTCTTATGGAATGCATTGGTGGCTCAATGCTGACCTTCCTGAAAAGAACGAGCCTCGAATATATCCTGATGTTCCAAATGATGCCTACTTTGCCTTAGGTCACCATGGACAAACTCTGGCCGTGATACCAAGCCTTGATTTAATTATCGTTAGATATGGTAGTGATAAAAAACAAAACATCGATCGCAATAAACTTATTTCTCTCATTGTTCAGTCTGTGGAGAAAAACTAATGAAGAAGTCATTACTCCTCTTGATAATCCTTCCCTTTTTACAGGGCTGCTTTCCGAAAGTGATCTCATCTTTTTATTCGAGAGAATATTGTTCGTGTCGTTTTATTGAAAATCGAGAAGATCAGTATTGTCATTGGTATGCTTCAAACTTCATTCCCATTTTCAGCCGCGAAATAGATGTGGAAAATAAAAAAGTCACTTCATCATCGGTTGGCTTTACAACCAGTGCCTCATTTATCAATTCAAAAGTGGGTTGTCAGATTATCGAATAATATTCAATTTGAGTTTCAATTTCTCAGCACTCTCTACCATTCTCTTCGCTTCATCCTTGAAAGCTTGCTCTTGTTGCTTGTCATGCTCGAGGTTGAGATCCTCACGAGAAGACATATCAGTTGTCGTTAATCCTTTGACTGGATAAGTGACCTCAGGATGGGGACGCGGGAATAAGATTTTTATATTGAGGGCCATATCGTTCAGTATGACATGACCCTCGAGATATCAGATTATCAATAACTTATAAGTTGCCTGGACTCACAAAAGTGCCCATTTTAGTTTGAATTGAGCTTCATACTAGGATCGCCAGAAAGCGTGTACCATCGCCAATTTTCTACAGCTTCAGTGAGGTTTCTCCAATTTTTAATCAGATGAAGTTGTCCCTCAAAAAAGACAGTCCCTAAATCTTGCTGTTTTAAATTTTTATAAATTTGATTAATACCAACCGCCATGACTGCTGGAGGGTGCCAAGAGATATCAACAGTACCTCCATAAAAAGCAACAGCTCCAGTCGCATATCCATATTGATCTTTAGATTTCAAAAAGGTTTCACCTAATCGTCCGTCACCACTGAGTCTTCCATTTTGGCAAGCAACATCGAGGACAATGGGATAAATACCATCGGTACGAGATTTGAGATCAGCAATTTGCTTGCTTTCAAATTCTTGATCACGAACTGAGATCCAAGAATAACCTGACCCATGCCCAATATAATTAACCCAGCCAAGACCGGCATCAAAAGCTTTTGCGATATCCGAATTTTGATGGGTGCGATTGCCTTGATAAACGCGAGTTGAAGCCCAGCCAATAGACTCTAATGGATTGAGCATCGATTCCATATATTCTACATCTGATGGATTAGAACCTTCATCCGAAGCGATCCCCAAAGACTTATGAATTGATAATCCGGCGTTAACTGCATTTTCATAGTCTATTATCTTTTGAACCTGACCAGTGATGTCTGCCGGAGTTTTCGCTGGAAATCGTCCAAACAAAACATCGGGAACAGTATCGTCAGCTCCACCCCATAAAAAGTATGGTAGATCCGAAGGAGTTACATCTGAGCTCGAAGTTTTCATGCTATCCATGGCCACGACTGTTTCATCTCCTAGGATAATGACATGGGTATATTTCCATTGATCATAGGCTTGTTTAAAAAATTGCTTAATTTTTGCTGGAGATTGTTCATTGCCATCAATGGGAACAAATTTGACATCCATCATGTCGAAGCCAACTTTCCAATCAATAAATTTTTGAATTTCTGATTGATACGATGCTGGGCCAGTGATGAGTAGCTTTTTTGCGTTCAAGGGATACTGAAGCGATTGAGCTCCGGACAACTTTATCTTGAGATCGGGATAGACCAATGTCGAATTGCCACTCACTTGAAATGGCATAACACTAATTCTGACCAGTTTCTTTCCTCTGAAATCGCCAATACTTTCTACATCGTAAAATTTTTCTTCTTGTAGATAAGACTCTTTATTGAAAACCCATTTAATTTCATCCGAGGCTTTATCACATCGACACGGATACTTTGCTTGCGGAACAGGAATACCTTTTAAGGCCACAGATGAACCTTTTTCTATCGCAACTTTTATTTGAGAAATGTCCCCTTCTAAAATGAACGATTGAAAAGGCAGCATTGGTTTCCCAGCTTCATTATTTGACGGCCAATCCTGATATTCAATTTTTACCATCTCTTGTGACAAAGGCATCATTTCTGCACTGGAGAACGATTTGAGGTGATTTAAATTGAGATGAAGTTGAATCTGGTTATTTTCGAAACTGACATCATTATATAGTGATTCAGCGGCCCAAATTTTGACGGAGAACAGCATTGATAAAAAGAGTAAGCTCTTCATTGAACAGTCCTTAGGTTGCAGGTAAAAGGATATTCAAGCTTTACGGCATTGCACAAAAAGAGCTGTCGAAATAGAGTAGATTTGAGGTCATTCGGAAACAATTGCCGCAAAGAATCAAAGAATGATTTTTTTGAACTTAATCAATTCTTTACTAACAAAAAGGCTCTGGTCGTGATAATTAGCCTCATTAGTTATCCTTAAAAATTGAGACCTTGGAGGAAAAATCATGAGAAGCTTCACGCTCCTATTAGCAGTTCTGGCCACTACCTTTTTTATGGGATGTAAGCAAGACGATGCTTTGGGTACAAAAAATAACCCAGTAAAACTCTATTTCACACCATCAGTTGACGCCGATACTATAGCAAGCAACTCAGATGATTTTATTAAATTTCTAGAAAAAGAAACAGGCCTGTTTTTCAAAACAGGTATCCCTACTTCATATATCGCCGTGGTTGAAGCCTTTGGTTCTCAGCGTGCCGATATTGGTGTGATGAACTCTTTTGGTTATTTGATGGCCAATGAAAAATACGGTGCAGAAGCGAAGCTCAGAGTTATTCGTTACGGACATGACTACTACCAAGGAATGATTGTTGCTAACGCTGACTCAGGAATCAATACAGTGGCAGACCTCAAAGACAAGCGCTTTGCTTTTGTTGATCCTTCTTCAACATCTGGCTACATGTTTCCATTAAAAGTCGTTAAAGATGCTGGTGTAGAACTTGGCAACACCACATATGCGATGAAGCACGATAACGTCATCACTATGGTTTATCAAAAGCAAGTTGATGCCGGCGCAGCTTACTACTCTGCTCCAGGCGAAGACGGTTCAATCAGAGATGCTCGTCAAAGAGTTCAAACACAATTTCCAGATGTTGCTGAGAAAGTTAAAATCGTTTCAATTACTGAAAAAATTCCAAACGATCCCTTTGTTTTCAGAAAAGATCTTTCAAGCGATATTACTTCAAAATTTATTGAAGCTTTGAAGAAGTATATTGGAACTGAGAACGGTAAAAAAGTTTTCAAAAACATCTACAGTGTTGATGGTGTTATTGATTCAACAGATGCTGACTATAACGGTCTTAGAGACATGATTAAATCAATCAATGTTAAGACTGAAGATCTCATTAAATAATTTAGCTAAGCGAGTTAGTCATGAGTACAAATATTCTCGAAGTTAGGAATCTCGAAAAGATTTACCCTAACGGAACCCATGCCCTAAAAAATGTCTCCTTTGATGTGAAGCGAGGGGAATTTTTAGTGATCATTGGTCTCTCTGGTTCAGGAAAATCAACTCTCCTTCGATGTATAAATCGTCTCCATGAAACAACAAGCGGAGAAATTAAATTTGACGGTGTTGATGTGACAAAGCTCAAGGGCCGTGCCATGAGAAATGTTCGTTCACGCATCGGAATGATTTTTCAACAATTCAATCTTATCCCTCGTAAAACGGTTTTAATTAACGTTCTCTTGGGAAATCTCGCAAATCTTGGAATTGGACGTTCACTCCTTGGAATGTTCTCACAAGAAGATCGCGCGAAAGCAAAAAAATACCTTCAAATTGTGAATCTCACAGGTAAGGAGCGCAATCGTGCTGACAACCTCTCTGGTGGTCAGCAGCAACGTGTCGCGATTGCTCGTGCGCTTATGCAAAACCCTTCAATTCTTTTGGCCGATGAGCCTGTAGCTTCACTAGATCCAGCGACTTCTCACTCGGTCATGCAATATCTTAAAAAAGTGAATGAAGAGCTCGGAGTGACGGTTATTTGTAACCTTCACTTTTTGTCACTTGTAAGACAGTACGCAACACGGGTTATCGCACTCAAAGGTGGTCAATTGGTTTATGAGGGTAATCCTCATGACATCGATGAAGCGTGGTTTAAACGTATCTATGGCGAAGAAGCTATAGAAGTGACCATCAATTAAGCGGAGATTAAAATGAGTACAGAAGCTATTCCACAAAAGAAAAATAATGACGGTCAATTGGTTGCTTTCTTTCAAGCGATTCTGATTGATATCTTTCTTTGGGCCTATACGGTTCTTGTCAGTTACAAGATTGTGTATCAAAAAATTATTTTGGCGAATCGCTACTCTGATTTTACCTGGAACCAACCTCTCTATGCTCTTGGATTAGGAACGATTATCGCCATGGCCTTATTCATGACTAAATTTTCCATTGGTCGCGGAACACGTGGCATGATTGAGCATAATGAAGCTCGCTCTGTTCTTAAAGAACCCTATGCAGTTCTAGGTCTATTGATGATTATACTAACTTTCATAGCCGGTATTTTCATCTCTGAAGTATCGATGAGAGAATTCCTATCTGAAGCAGGTCTCGGGGGTGCGAAGCGTATTTTTACGGCCCTCCTCACTCCTAACTTTGCTATTTTTGAACAAGCTTTGTTTGCTGCGATTGAAACGATATACATGGCCTTTATTGCGACGGCCATTTCTCTTCCTTTCGCCTTTCTCTTAGGCTTCTTTGCTGCTCGAAACCTTATGAGCAACTCAAGATTCTTTTTCACGATTTACAACCTTGTTCGCTTTTTCTTGAATATTTCCCGTTCAATTGAGCCACTCGTTTGGGCGATTATTTTCTCGGTTTGGGTAGGTATCGGTCCTTTTGCAGGTATGCTTGCTCTCTGCTTGCACTCAGTTTCGTCACTGGCCAAGCTCTACTCTGAGCAAATTGAAAATATTTCCGATGGCCCAATCGAAGCGATGATGGCAACTGGAGCACATCCCATTCAAGTGATTTGGTATGGAGTTGTGCCTCAAATCGTGCTTCCTTACCTCTCCTACACTATCTATCGTTGGGACATTAACGTTCGTATGGCGACAGTTATTGGTCTCGTTGGAGGCGGTGGTATCGGAACCATGTTGATGCAATATCAAGGTCTCGCGAAATGGAATGAAGTAGGTCTTTTGGTTCTCGTTATTGCTTCAATCGTATGGGCAATGGACTGGGCCTCTTCAAGAATCAGAGAATCGATTAAATAATCACTTAAAGAATATGTATAAAAAAAGGGTAGGTTTTTAACCTACCCTTTTTTTATTTTCTCAACGAATTTTAGTAACGAGCGTAATAGTCTTCCCAGGCCATTTGAGCGCGCTCTTTAGCGTCCGCACGACAACTGAAAGAATAAATCTTACAGCCTTCAATATTTCTGTAAGTTCTCTTTAGCGTAGCAAAGGTATAATTAGGAATGAGGTCTTGTTTTACATAATCGAGCTGGACACTCGCCTCCCAAACAGGTGACAAGAATGCCAGAGTTGGAGAATCAGAGAGTTCTCTTTCAGAGAAGAAGTACTCTATATTTTCAACTCTTCTCATAGGAATCCCCTCAAAGCCAGAAGCTTCTGCTCTCACATCACGAATAAAGATGTGTGAATCCAATTTCAAGTTTTGAGTCAGATCATGATAAACATTGTGGTCTTGATCAGCATTATCACCAAAGAAATACACAGTGATCACTTCGCCATCGTCTTGATATTTCTTTAAAAACTTTTCAATCGTTTTGTATTTAAAATCATAAGCTTTTGGATCACCCAAATGACGAAGAAATGTTGGCCCAGCTGGAAAACCATTCTTATCTAGCCATTTCTCTTGCGCGAAAATAGCGTCAGGTGCGGCAGATACATAGTAAAAATCCACAGCTTCACTCATTGAGCGGTAATAATGACTAAGCTCGACAAAAAGATCTCTTGAATGAGGGTAAATTTGTTTGCGAAGAAAGTGATAAAGCTTTCCTATCTTTCCGACACTATTCGCCGTTTTTAAAGTGTCATCAATGTCTGAGACCACCACTACTCTTGCCTGAAGCGAAAGAGTAAAAAGTAGAGCTGCTAAAAGAGTTGTCATTTTTTTCATAATTCCCCCACTTCAATATGTTAATGGGGCCAGTGGACTTTGTCCTCTATGAGAGAGAATTTCCACTTAAAGTTTGACTTCTTTTGTCTTGCCACAAGTCAATTACTCTTTTATTTTGAGTCATGGGCCTTTTATTTCAATTTCCAAATCAACATAATCCAGAAGATGACCGAATTCACGTCGATCAAGAGAATAAGTTGACGCTAAAAACCTATGGTTTACCTTGGGTATTTTGGGGCTACTTGGTAGCAATCATGGCAGTCATTTTTATCATGTCCATGGCCATTCGTTCACCGCTTGAGAGCATTTTTAAAGGTGGCGATCAAATCAATATTTTTATTGGTTATCTTGTGATCGTTACCATGGTTTCAATCCCTTTCAGTGTTTTATGTATTCTCTTTTATGAGAAAATGCTGATTAAAAAGGGAGAGACCTTAACAGTTGTCCATCGACTCTTTTGGATTCCCTTTAAAAAGACTGTTTATCAGCTCAGTCATAAAGAAGCGATTGAGCTTCGTCATTTTATGGAAGCTCCCAATGTCGCAAGAATAAAACACGAGAAAGGATTAGAAGCCTTTGAAAATCGAGGTCATTACGAAGTTCTTATAACTTTGATTGATCAACGACAAATCGTGATTGATCGTCATTCTCAAAAACACGACATCAAAAAGTTTATTGAACTTTTAAAACAATATTAATATTTAATTTTTTTGAATCCGCGATGCTTTCTGAAACCACCATCTTTGCCTTTATCAGGGCCTTTCTCTTCAGGAGGTAGTGATTCTTTAACTGCAATTTCTTCTTTCTTACGAACTTGAAAATTCTTTTTCTTTTGTTGAGGTCCAGGTTTGCCACGCAACTTTTGAGCATCAGCGGCCTTGTCATGGTTTGAAAGATCAACCGTAACATCACCAAGGACACAAGTTTGACAGGCAAGACGCTCCTTTGTGATATGGAAAATATTTCCAAGAAGTTTTAACTCTTCAAAGGTTTGCGGAGTAAGATTATCTTCGCCGGTAGCAATCTTAACCACACAATCGCCACAAGTCGCATGACCGCCACAACTGGATTTCACATAAATATCTTTTTCACGCAAGCACTCAAGAATATTTTGATCTTTTTTGATCATCACACTTTGATCGCTGGGACGTAAATGCAATTTAAATTCTTCACTCATATTATATATGTTTGGCGAGTTTGTGCTCTACCTTCTCCAAAACGGTCTTTTTAAAAGCTTTAAGCAAAAAAGAGAGATCAATACTTACTTGAGCTTCTGTATCATTGAAATGAACACCCAAAGTAAAACCCTTTCCTTTGGCCTCGATTTGGCACTTGCTATCATCATATTTAACTTCACAAGGAATATTCCATTTTGCGATATACTCTTGAGTGAGTTGACCTTTCGCTGCCGTATAAGCTTCTTGTTTATTTTTAGCTGTCTTGTAAGGAACTTTTAAATCCATTTAAAGCCTCCGAGAAAAATTATTTTTTTCCTGTAGAGCCAAATCCACCGGCCCCACGATCTGTTGATGATAACTCTTGAACTTCTTCATAGTGAGCTTGATAAACAGGAGCGAGCACCAATTGCGCCACTCTATCACCATGTTGAATCACTTCGCGACGATCAGAAAGATTACCAAGAATGATTTTAATTTCACCTCTGTAATCACTATCAATGGTTCCAGGACTATTGCAAACCATCAATCCAGTTTTAAAAGAGAGGCCAGAGCGAGGTCTTACTTGAATTTCAAATCCAAGCGGAATCTCCATTGCTAAACCTGTAGGAATTAAAATTCTCTCACCTGGCTTAATCACGATTCCCTCTTCCTTGCTCTCAGCAGGAAGTGAAGCGCGAATATCAGCTCCAGCAGCCCCCATCGTTTCATAACGAGGGAGCTGGAAGCTGTTATCAAAATGCTCGAGTTTTTTAACTTTAACTTTAATCTGGTCCATCACGGTGACTAAGCCTTTTTGGTAAGAGGTTTAACCGTTTTAGCTGAAAGCTTGAGGCGTCCCATGCGATCAACTTCAATCACTTCAACACCAATAATGTCACCTTCTGAAACATAATCATTAACGTCGTTGACACGATCATCAGAAAGTTCAGAAACGTGAACAAGACCAGAAATTCCTGGCACCAAGTCAACAAATGCACCGTACTCTTTAATTGTCACTACAGTGGCGTCGTACTTATCACCAATTTTTGGGCCATTGATTTGAAGATCAGCAAAATCAATACATTTTTGAATTTCAGCTTTATCAAGACCTAAAACTTTTACGCGACCAGTTTCTTCAATTTCCATAGTAACATTGTACTTTTCTTGAAGAGCTTTGATGTTTTTTCCACCAGGTCCGATCAAAGCACCGATTTTATCAGTTGGAATGGTGAAAGAGAGAACTTTAGGCACACCTGACTTGTATTCGCTACGTGGAGCTGCAATTGTTTTCGCCATTTCGCCTAGGATATGAAGCTTACCAACGCGAGCTTGTTCAATCGCCTTCTCAACGATTTCACGAGTCAAACCAGTAATCTTAATATCCATTTGAATTGCAGTTACACCTTTATCAGTTCCAGCAACTTTGAAGTCCATGTCTCCGAGATGATCTTCATCACCTAAGATATCTGTAAGGATTTTGAATTTTGAACCATCAGTGATCAAGCCCATGGCAATACCTGCAACTGGAGCAACCAAAGGCACACCAGCATCAAACAACGCCATTGATCCAGAACAAACTGAACCCATTGAACTTGAACCATTTGATTCTAAAACTTCACACACAACTCTTGTTGTATAAGAAAATTTGTCTTCACCTGGAAGAACGGCCTTAATCGCGCGTTCTGCAAGATTGCCGTGACCCATTTCACGACGGCCAACACCGCGTGTACCGCGAGCTTCACCAACTGAGTACGGAGGGAAATTATAATGGAGATAAAACTTATCTTCTGTCTCACCAACGATACGGTCAGTGATAAGAGATGCTTTTTGACCACCAAGAGTAACTGTCGCCAATACTTGAGTTTCACCACGTGTAAAGAGTGATGATCCGTGAGGAACTGGAAGAACATCAACTTCAGTTTCGATAGCGCGAACTTGATCGAGCTTACGGCCACCAATACGCTTATCTTCATTTAAGATGTCAGCTCTCATCATGTTGTACATGAATTCATCAACTGCTTTATAAGCTTTCTTACCAAAATCTTCAGATTCAGTAAGACCGTAAGAAGCAAAGTTTGTCTTCATATCTTCTTTAACACTCTTAATAAGAGCAGCGACTGCCGATTGTCTCTCCATTTTAGGAACGAGAGAAATAGCGGCGCGAGCTTGTGTGGCAAACTTTGAAGAAAGAGTGTCCATTAATGTCTTGTTTGGAGCCACTGATACGAATGGACGCTTTGGATGTCCAACTTCTTTTACCATTTGTTCAATTGTTGTGATGATTCCGCGAATAGCATCGTGACCAAAGAAGATCGCTTCAAGCACTTCTTTCTCAGGAACGATTTTTGCTTCACCTTCAACCATCAAGATGGCGTCTTTCGATGCGGCCATTGAAATTTCAATATCAGAATTAATCCATTGATCGTGAGCTGGGTTTAAAACCAGTTTGCCATCAATGCGGCCAACTTTTGCAGCGGCCATTGGTCCATTGAAAGGAATATCAGAAATAGCGAGGGCTGCCGAAGCACCAAGAGAGGCCAACACTTCTGGGTCACCCTCTTTGCCGTAAGACATAACAGTTGCAGTGACAACTGTATCGAACATATAGCCTTCAGGGAAAAGGGGACGAAGAGGACGGTCGATCAAACGACAGATCAAAATTTCTGCAGTTGAAGGACGGCCTTCACGCTTAATATAGCCACCAAGAAATTTTCCAGCAGCATAAAACTTTTCAGTATATTCGACGAGAAGAGGAAAGAAATCCTGTCCGTCTTTTACTTCGCGGGCCGAGTTTACACATACAAGTACCGAAGTATTGCCACAAGAAACCAAGACCGAACCGTCTGATTGCTTGGCCAAGCGACCTGTTTCAAAAGTGACCTCTTGATCGCCGTACTTAGCTTTCCATGTTTTTTTGTTTTCGTTCATTACAAATTCTCCATAATAAGAATAAATTTCCGTAAATTCGGAAATTCTCCTTGAGTTGATATTTAATCGATGATTGGTTGGAACTATGGGAGAATTTAAAAGATAGTTCGATAAGCTTTAGCAATTAAAGATTATCCAAATATCCTCCAAATTCTTCTCCATCACCTCTCAATTATTCGATCATTATTATTCTAATTCAAACTTTCAATTTGAAAAGAAAAAGGGGCCCGAAGGCCCCTCATTCTTTCAATTATTTTCTTAATCCAAGTTCGGCAATCAAGTCTTGATACTTCTGCTTATCATTGTTTTGGATATAGCGAAGTAGAGAACGACGACTACCAATCATCTTCAAAAGACCACGATTTGAGTGGTGATCTTTCTTGTTTTTTGCAAAGTGAGTCATAAGATCGTTAATTCTAGCAGTTAACAAGGCAACTTGAACTGATGATGAACCAGTGTCGTTTGGACCTTTGCCGAATTTTGTACCGATTTTTGTGACGATTTCTTTTCTTTGTTCTGTAGTAAGCATGATTATCTCCTTAAAATATAAACTTATCTCAAACCGAGCCAGATGGAGGAGCCCATCGTAACCAAGCAAGAGACGCTAATAATGGCGGCATCTTAACGGAGATAGTCTTCCATGTAAACTTTTAAGTTATTGAGAAGGCGTTCTTCAATTTGACGGATACGCTCTCGGGAGACGCCATAGTCATCTGCTATGCTCTGCAGCGATTGAGGAACTTCGGCCATTAAGCGCTTTTGGAAGATTTCTTTGTCACGGTCTTTTAGCCCTGCGACAAAACCTTTCAGATGTTCTGTAAGGATTTCAATACCTTGTTCATTGGCCAATTGCTCATCAATGGGAAGCTCTTCATTACTAATAGTATCGCCGAAAGTGGTAGAAGAAGATTCATGCGAAAGAAGCGGTGCATCCATACTCACCTCTCCCCCTTGCTCTCCAATACGCTGATCCATCAACATAACCGCCTTTTCTGAGACCCCAAGATTTTCAGCTATTACTTTTGCTGTTGGATCGATCCCCATGGCCTTAAGACGATTTTTTTCCTTATTGAGATTATAGAACAGCTTTTTCTGGTCATTACTTGAACTCATTTTGACCATGCGAAAGTTATCAAGAATAAATTTTAGGATATATGATCGGATCCACCAACTTGCATAATACGAGAGCTTTGCTCCCTTAGATGGATCAAATTTTGAAACGGCCTTCATCAATCCAATATTGCCTTCTTGAATAAGATCCATGACATTTTGCCAAGCCGTGCGGTATTCGAGGGCAATTTTGACAACCAGCTTTAGATTGTGAACCACCAATTCCTTAGCAGCTTCGATATCTCCAGATTCAAGCAATGAATCTACTAATTTTTTTTCCTGATCAGCACTTAAAACTTTGTAGCGACTAATTTGACGAATATAAGTAGTGAGGGGATCGACACCCTTAGAAGGATGGTAACGATCGAGTTCTTTAGCGGTAATTTCGAGATCATCGGAATAGGTTGAAGGGAGCGTTTCTCCCATTTTTTGAGGCAGAAGATCTTTATCCAAAATTTCTGGAATGAGTTTGACTTTATTCTCTTTTGAATCGTCTTTTTTGGCCACTTAGATTACCTCACAGCTGGGGAGTTTATCACATCCCAGTTGCTTGGTCTACGTTGTCTAACTCTTCTTCTTGAACTTCTGACACGGCTTGTTTTTTCAAGCTTATTAAAGATTGAGCAAAGTCTTTCCATGTATTTTCTTTCTTTTCGATTAAAAATTGTTGACGCAAATACTTCAACGCAAAGGGTGCATAATTGAAATTAATTGGAATAATAAATTCGCTTTCTTTTAAGAGATCAAAACTCTTGCCTTCATATGCTACAAGCTGTCTTAAAATTTCTTCACTCACAAGTGGAACAAAATCCGATTTTAATATTTTAGTGGAAATATTTCGTTGTGCTTCTTCAACTGCCGGTCGAAGTTGGTCGTTCATGCGACTCAGAATACTTTTTCTTTTTTCGACTTCCTCAGAGGAAATTCGCCCCCAACTTTTTCGCGCCCAACTCGCAAATTCTTTATTGAGATGGATCGGAATTGTCGTGGTGATTTTGCCAATCACATTAACAGCACGATCGAATTCTCCTAGATTAACGTCGAGGTCAACTGCAAATTTTGGAACATAGCGATTTTGATCTGCTGGCGTAGTCGCCAATTCCAAATTGAGTCCTTCCTCATAGAAAAGATCTGTTTTATTAGTGCTGTTCATCCTTTGCGCCCAATTATCCCACGAGGCATCCATACTCGCTCTCGTCGATTTTTTAGCATCGGCAAATTTTTGACCAGAGAGAAGGAAATCGGGAATGCCAGAAACGAGGGCAAAGAAATGAGAGGCTAACAAATTATCATCGTCAAAAGAGCGCTCTTTAATAATCTGGGCAATTTCTGGTATTTGGTCTTTATAAAGATAATCAGAATCTCTCAACTCAGAACAGTAAAGTCTTTTCATATCATTATAATAATTTGTAAAACCAAGAGATTTAGGAAATTGAGTTCTCATCTGTTCTGTTTCGGTCTGGCGACAAATAAAATTTTCGCACATAATTTTTGCCGTCTTATCTGTTTTGACAGCGAAGGCACGGCGATCAACTGAACTAAATTGATAATTGTCACCATTGAGTTGTCGAGCAACAAAGCTCATTATGATGGGATGGCGAACTAAAGGCACGAGTAATCTTAAATTGTCAGTTTCATTTCCCCAAGAACAAAATGACTTAAAAAGTTCGATGGTCATTCCGAATTCACTCTTGAGTACATTTTTTCGTGAATTAATTGAAGTTAAAGTCTGAGGAAAATAAGGATTACCCTCAACTGAAGGTAACTTAAAATTTGTTGCTTTATCAAACTTCGCCTTCATATTATTGCGTAGTTCTTTAACTGATATAACAGTTAAATTTTGACTACAATAACCAGAAACTAAGCGATCAACTAAATTTGAATATTCCTCACTACTAAATTCAAAACTTTTTGCATAGGTTGGCAATGCACGTGAAACAATATCAAGCCCAATAAATTGCAGTGTCGCCAAATATGATCGAACTGCATTTTCTTTATGACTTGGCAGAGCGTATTCAATGACTTTATTGTCCTTACAAGAATGTGTCCATTCAACACCTTCATCGATAAGCGCTTTATACTGAAGGAGCTGTTGCTCCCAAACTTTGTCGTTAGGTGTTTTCCCTTGTTCTAAACGAAAAACGTAATAAAGTGGATCGGTATTACTCTCTTCATAACGAACTGAGAAATCACCAAGCAATAAACTTTCAAGTGGGACAAGCGCCCATGCACTCGATAAAGCGTTACAGCTCAAGATCGCCATGGTCAGTATCAATCTATAGGTCATTATTTTCCTCATTACACTTCTTTTCGGAATAGTCATAAGGGATTCTTTATTTCAATTCGATAAGTTAGATATGCGGAAAAAAATGACCATTATCCTACTCTTTATCTCAAATACTCTCTATGCAGGAAGAATGGTGCGTGATGATTGGAGGTATTATAACGATCAAGAGGTGGAACTCTATCAACAGCAAACAGAAATGGCCCGACGAGCAGGACATTTAGTGGCATTGAAGCTCGCCAAGAAGGCCATCATCGAAGGCAAAACTGAAGCCGCAAAATTTTTTCTCGATAGGATACCTAACCATATCGACAAAGTCGCCTTAGTTAAAAAACGATATCTCTCACTTATCTATTTTATTGAAGAAGATTATAAGAAAAGTATTAGTGCAACTTCGCATCCAATTTTTAACGATGCTAAGTTTTACCAGCAAGTTTGTATGATTAAAATGTTGGCCCGATTTGCACTTAATGACAAAGAAAGCTTCAATGATGAATTCAGAACATGTCTAGGTACAACTTTTACCAAATCCCCCACCGATCAATACTGGACAAGGGTAATGGCAGACGTCAAAAATAATGATCAAGCTCTTTTAAGAGGAACTGGTTTTGAAAGCATGAGGGCCATTCTAGGGGATATTGAAATTACCAAAATTTGGTTAAAACTATCTTTGTATTTAAATCGAGAAAATGTGGCCCTAAAATATTTAGAGGCATTGCCTGAAGAGGCTTATCGCTCCCAAAAAATTCGAGAACTCATTGGCTTTATCTATTTTCGCACAGGCAATAAGAAAAAGGCTTTTGAATTCATCGAAGATATTGATTCATCCAATGCTGAAAATATAAAAGGAAACTTAAGACTCGATTCGAAGGAATACGAGTTGGCCTACGGCCATTTCAAGCTAGCACTCAAGTACAAATCAAATTCACTCAATGCGATGGAAAGAATTTTACCACTTATTTGGTTGCTAGAACAATGGAGCGAGGGCGAAGAGATCCTTTCTCGAGTTCAATCCGATCGGTTTGACGAAAAAGGAAAGCTTGCGCTCGACACGGCCATCAAAATCAGGCAGGAGAAATTTGATCTCGCTGAGAAAAATTTAAATAGAATCGATACTATTTTTAAAGGAAAAGTTCCCTTAGTGATAGAAAAGATGGCCTTGTACAATAATTTGCGCCAAGGCAAACCAGTACTCGTTGAGGAATTCTCATCGAGAACTTGCCGAAAAATGGATGGAATGGGTTGTTGGCTTATGCAGGCCAATTTAACTTGGGAAAATTTAGGAAAAACACTCAATCGAGATGATAACGTTCTTGCAAAAGACTACAACATTGATGAGTACAAGGTGAAACTAGAAGTTTCACCTTTAAGCGAAAAAAGATTTATAGATCAAAAAGACATTGAAGAACTAGATAATGCTCGCGTTCAAATGAACTAAAGAGTATGAGCGACTTCACCTACTCCTAATTGTCTTTGATCGTTTGGAGCTCTTGATCCTGAAGCGAGCTTCAAGTAATTATCAAGAGTAATCTCCTGATCCTTCAAAATAGCATCTCTAACATCGCGAGGATCAATATCGAGAACTTCAGCGACTCTCGTTAACATTTTTAAAGGAATATTACAGAGAGCTCTCTCAACGTTAGAAATGAACTGACCATTTTTGTAACCCAATAAGTGGGAAAGCTCCGATTGAGAATAGCCTTTTGAATGACTTGTTCTCTTTTCTCTAATTAGTTTTGCAATATTATCAAAACATCTCATCTTACTCATATCAAAACTCCATCGTTTGACGATTAACTTTGCTAAAATTATTCTATCGGAACATAAAGGATATTTAGAAATAAATCTTCGTTAATATTGCACAACAATCTTAAGTATTGCCTAATATCAAATACTTATAAACACAAAGGACTTTAACCAATGGACACTCTTTCTCACTTAAAATTAGTTACTTGGAACATTAATGGGATGAGAGCTGTTTCCCGAGAACATTTTCGACCTTGGATTCAAAAGCGCGATCCAGATCTGGTTTTTTTACAAGAAATCAAAGCTTCCCCAGAGCAACTTGATGATGATCTCGTTTGTCCCGAAGAATTTGAGGCCTTTTATTTTCCTGCTGAGAGGCCAGGTTATTCAGGGACAGCAGTTTGGGTTAAAAAAAATTTACTCCATCGCGTTCATGAAATAAATTGTGGCTTAGGAATTAAAGAATTCGATCAAGAAGGGCGTAATGTTTATATCGATATAGATGATCTGAGCATTTGGGGAGCCTACTTCCCCAATGGACAAAGAGATCACAACCGCGTTCCTTATAAATTAAATTTTTCTCAAAAACTTGTTGATACAGCGCTCGCTCATGCCGAATCTAAAAAAAGAAAAGTTGTTATTTGTGGTGATGTGAACACTTCTCATAGAGAAATAGATCTTGCTAATCCTAAAGAGAACAAAGAAACCACAGGATTTTTACCAATCGAGCGAGAATGGATTTCCACTTTTTTAGATTCGGGTTTTACCGATACATTTCGTCAAATTCACGGTGACATAAAAGATCAGTACACATGGTGGACATATCGCAATGACTGTAGAGGAAGAAACATTGGGTGGCGTTTAGATTATTTCTTTGTCCAAAATGAAATTAGAGATCGCATTCTCAACGTTTCTCAATTCAAAGATGATCTAGGATCTGATCATTGTCCTGTCTTGCTTGAGATCAAATCCCCCTGATGATAGGTGGCGAGAGATAATCGTTGATACTTATCTCTTCTGCCTTTGACAGAATCAAGCAAATCGCGAATTTGAATTTCAGCGCTGGTCGATTTTGAAAATTGTTTGAACAGAACAAAAGATCCTTGTTTGCCTTTTTCTAAGCTTCCGCTCACCTTATCACATTTCAAAATTTCAGCACCGGCCAATGTTGAACGATAGAGCGCATCTACGGCCGAAACCTTTTTTGATGCTCTCGTATGTTGAGATAGAAATGAATTCATCACATCGAGCATCGAAAGATAAGGTCCACCACCAATATCACTCGCTAGCGCCCAGCGAACTCCTTCTTTATTGGCCCTTTGATAATCAAAGAGTCCAGAACCTAATCCCAACTCTTTGACAGGAGCATTTGAAGTTGGGCAATGAGCGATGGCCGTATTAGTCTTGGCCAAAAGTTTCCATTCTTTGGGCGAGAGATAAATACCATGCCCCATGATTGTTCTTGGACCTAAAATTCCACAGCGATGATAAATTTCGGTGTAGTTCGCAACATCTTCAAAGCCTTTCAAACGACGATAGATCTCTAGTACATATTCAATTTCTTGGGGAGTTTCAGCTAAGTGGGTCTGAATAAAAGATCTATATTTTCTTGATAAAGCAGAGGCAAACCTCATAAGTTCGGGATGAGTTGTTGGTGCAAAACGAGGTGTGACAGCATAACTCTGTCGATATTTTTTTATATAAGCGCTTATCATTTTTTTAGCCTCACTGGTTTTGTGAGTTAAATATTTGGGAGAATTCATGTCCATCAAAACATGACCAATCACAAAATCGCCAACGAAATGCTTAAAGGCATGATCAACACTATGGGGATGAAGGCTTGAATAACAACCTCCTCCAATCGTTCCTGCATCTTTGAGTTCTTGAGCGAAATGGATGGCCTTTTTCTCGCAGTAACTTTGACTCTTGTACTTGGCTTCAGTGGGCCAGGTGTACTCTGAAAGCCAAGTGAGAAGCGAATCCTTAGGCATATTGCGAACATCGTCTTGAACCCAATGAAAATGCATATCATAAAAGCCTGGAACCGCGACAGATTGTCCATAATCGCATTCCTGAAACTTCGATTGATTGGACTCTTTGAAGCGTTTTAAAGCTGAACTCTTTAAATACTGCTCAATGACGTAATCTTCGCCTTTTTTTACTAAGACAAGTGCTCCCCCTTTGCCAACAGAGCATGACTTTTGACTGAGAGGACTGATATAATCACAATGAATAATTTTGTATTTAAATTTCATAATGCGAGGCTACCTATGACATATATATTAAAAATAGTTTCTCTCTTGAGTTTAATTATTATTCCCTTTTTCAGCTCTTCTGCACAAGAAAAATCGCAACTTAACATTAAAAGTATTTTAGAACTTGATGTCCATTCATCAATAAACCCAGCCACTCTCAATTATATTGAGTCAGGAATAAAAGAAGCGCGCGATAAAGAGCATGAGCTCATCCTCATCACAATCAATACACCAGGTGGACTAGTAAGTACGACCAAAGAGATCTTAACTCTTTTCGGGGAAAGCGATATTCCAATCGCTGTTTGGATTAGACCAGAAGGGGCCTCTGCGACGAGCGCTGGTTCAATAATTGCCAGCGGTGCTCATATTCTCATCATGAGCGAAGGTACAAATATTGGAGCTGCAACTCCAATTGAAATGTCAGGAGATATCAAGCAATCAGATGTTAAAAGCAAGGCTGTAAATGATTTAGTAGCTCTTGTTCAAAGCTTGGCCGAAACTCGCGGACGTGACCCCAAAGGATTTGGCGAGATGATTAGCCAGGCCGCCAGCTACAAAGCACGCGAGGCCCTTTCAAAAAAACTAATCGATGGAATTGTAAATAGTAAAAAAGAATTAAGGACTTTTCTCAATCAGCGAAGCTTACTCATTAAAGGTAAAACATTTCAATTAAATACAGTTGATGCTGTTTTTGTCGCCTTTGATATGGACTTAGGTCAAAAACTCCTCAACATACTGGCCAATCCTTCACTCGCCTACATTCTCTTTCTCATTGGGGCTGCACTCATCTATTTTGAGTTGCAAGCGCCAGGCGGATTTATTGCCGGCGGATTTGGCGTGCTTGCTCTTATATTAGCAGGAATCGGATTCCAGGTTCTCCCCTTAAACTTTGGAGCTCTTGGCCTGATTGCTTTGGCCTTCGTCCTTTTTGTTCTTGAAGTTTACATCACTAGTTTTGGGCTTCTCACTATTTCAGGGATGACGGCATTAATAATTGGTTCGCTGTTTCTATATCGCACAGACAATGCCTATCTCGAGCTAAGCAATTCTGTTATTATTTCGGCAGCTGCTGCCGTTGGCGTCTTCATTCTATTCATTGCTTATACCATTGCCAGAGATCATAAAAATATTGGTAAAACAAAATTCAATTCCATGGTTGGTCATCGTGCAGTCGTCATTGAAGATTTAGGAATTCATCAAGGACAAAATGAATATCAAGTTAAAGTTCAAGGTGAAGTCTGGAAGCTAAAATCTAAAGCGGCATTGGGGTTGGGAGATGAGATTGTTATTTCACAGCAGGAAGATTCCTATTTAACGTGAACTACCATTGGATAGAATAGCGAAACCAGGCACCTTTACTAATGGCGTCTGTATGTTTATCTCTGGCCGTCTCAAACTTAATGCTCAAATTTCCATCGCCGATCTTAGTGGATTTTCCGACAGAGGCGAATTCACGATTCTGATCTTGACCAATATCGAAATTAGCAATGGCCTCAGTTCCCTCTTTTAAGACGAAAGATGTTTTTTGATCACCTTGGTTACCGACAATCACTTGTCCATTTATATTCAGGTCAGTGGCATAGACATTAAACTTATAGGGAACTCCGACCTCCGCCTTGCCTTGATCATTTGCCTTCATTGTAACGTAGGCTTCATTTTTATCATCTTTTAATCCCAATTCTACTTCACGCTTACTAGAACTCACCTCTGTTTTAACTGTGGCATTAATACCTTCCACAATTGGAGTTTTTCCTTCAGCTTCAAGGACAACTAATTTCCTGGGCAAAAATCCATTGGTTTCTAAGCCAACTCCATAATTGGTTTTAAAATATGATTTTTCATCACCAATGAGTTTACAGTTTTCATCATAACGAGAATCGTAACTATCTATATAGCCCTTTAGTTTTCGCTTTTTAGTGCAATCATTGATAAGAGCTTTTGCCTTGGCCTCTTCTTCCGCTAACTTTTTAGGATCAAAGCTTTTGATCAATTTCTCATCTCTTTTTTTATCTGCGGCCAGTTCCCGCATGACAAAATAATCTACTTTAGCTTTGTTATTACCATCAATCGAGACTTTAACAATCTTGTCTTGATGAGGAGGTTTTCCTCTATAGTAATAAATCTTTTTTGAACCAGGCATTCTCATTTGAATAGCAGTAATTTGGCTTGCATCTATATTTTTAGTCATGATGAGCACTGCTTTTTGATCTTCAAAGGAAAAGTTTTTTGACTCAAAATCATAAAAATTAAGCTCTGAGCGAAAACAATTGTGAGGTCCATTATAGCGAGACACATCCATGGTAATGGCATACATGGCGTCAAGTGAGCCAATTTCTTCGACCAAATCGGTCTCACTCATCTTTGGATCCCTCGCCATGACTTTGAGAACATCATTGACTTGCTTTGTTAGTTTGGTGAATCTGGGACAATCAGCACAAGCGACATCATTTCTGGCCTCAATCTGATCTTGCTCATACAAATAATTTTTATAAGCGTTGTTACCAATCGGATCTTTGTCTTTATTCTCTCGATACCATTTATAAGCATCAGTTAATGCTGCTTTTGCATCTTTATTGTCGACATAATCTCCGGGATTCATTGAAGGCATTTGACGACCGAAAACTCTTTCTTGACCATATGCATGGCCTGAAAGAAAGCAAAGCAAAAGAACAATTTGAAAAGCAAATTTCATCGCTATCTTATCGACGTTGTGAGTGAAATCATAAATAAAAGCAAATTGATCAAGTAATGCGGTTTTACTTTATCTTTCACATGCTTTTGTCCACAATAAGGGGGTCTTAAACAAAGGAATTTATATGTTTAGCTTAGCGCCTTTATTGCCTTTTATTATCATTGGGGGAATTCTTATTTTCAGCACAATCAAAGTGCTTCAAGAATATGAACGCGCTGTAGTTTTCCGCCTTGGTCGATTTACTGGTCTAAGAGGTCCAGGCCTCATTATTTTAATTCCTGGAATTGAAAAAATGGTTCGAGTTGATCTACGAACAGTCACAATGGATGTACCTTCACAAGATATCATCACAAAAGATAACGTGACATTAAAAGTGAATGGAGTTGTTTATTTCAGAGTGAGCAATCCTGAAAAGGCGATTATCTCTGTGGAAAATTATTATCAGGCAACCGCTCAGATTTCACAAACAACTTTAAGATCAGTCATCGGTCAATATGAACTCGATCAAATTCTTCAAAATAGAGATAAGATCAATAGTTCACTTCAAGTCATTCTCGATGATCAAACAGAGCCTTGGGGAGTCAAAGTTTCGGCGGTAGAAGTCAAAGCGATTGATCTTCCGATTGAAATGCAAAGAGCGATGGCCAAACAAGCTGAAGCAGAAAGAAATAAGCGCGCAAAAATTATTTCAGCAGAAGGTGAACTCGAGGCATCTAAGAAATTATCAGAAGCTGCAATGGTTTTAGATAAAGCCCCAAATGCCATTACTCTTCGTTATCTAGAAACGATGAAGGATATTTCAACTGGTGACGGCAATACCACAACCTTCTTCCCAATTCCCGTTGATTTCATAAAGAGTTTTTTTGAAAAAAGATCTTGAGCTCATTTCCAATAAGTTCGTTCCCGATATAAAAGTTCGTGGCCGGTTCAAAACCGGTCACGGACATTTGTTGTGTCATTTTAAATTTAAAGATCCTAAACGGAAAATAGTATACCCGCAATTTGAACCAGGTTCTCGACAAGATGAACTTTGGAAAGAAACTTGTCTTGAAGCTTTTATCTATCAGCCATCAACTAAACAATACTTAGAGATTAATTTTTCACCTAGAAATGGAGCGTGGAATGCCTATCTTTTTGAGAGCTATCGCAAAAAGAATATGAAGCAGCCGGAATGGCAAAATTTAAAAAGTGTTCATAAAGGCATGGGATTTGAGATCCCCTTAGTAGAGATAGAAAAGCTTCTCGGTCCCCCCCCTTACAGGATGGCCCTGACTTCCGTGATAAAATGCCAAGAGGAATGTCATTATTTTGCCATAGCCCACCTTGATCAAGTTCCAAATTTTCATTATTCTCCTTCTTATATTGAACCTCTAAAATACTGAGTTAAGCATGAAAAAATTGATCGCGACTCTTCTTATCCTCTCAAGTTGTTCAACCCATAAAATGAAAGATTCAGGCAAGATAAAGCTCTTTCACTACAATATTAAAGAATTAGATTCACAAAAATTAAGAGATTCAAATCATCCTCAAGTTCAAGCAGTCTCTGAAGTATTGAGTCATTATTCTTATGACCTGTTATCTGTAAATGAAATGCAATACGATTATCCTAATGTTCCTAATAACCTATTTCAAAGTACTGGTGATAATTTAAGACAACTCCTCCATCGCCTAGGCCAAGACTCTAAACAATTCACCATGAGCTTTTATCCAGCGAACACTGGTTTTAAAGCCAGCAAAAAAAGCAATGGCCAATATGCGGCAAATTTTGAGGATAAAGAATCCTACAAGCTTGCTGATCAAGAGAGCTTTGGTCTATTTCCAGCACAATACTCAACGGCCTTGGCCTCTCGATTTCCAGTTGTTCGAACCATCCAAAATAACAGTATTAAGTGGCGCGAATTTAATCCTAAGAGCAATCCTTCTCAATATACAGGAGGAGATAAGGCGCTCAATCGCAATATGCCATTATTTGATAAAAACTTTACCGATACAGTTATCAACGTCGAAGGAACTGAAGTCCATATTATTACTTGTCATACAGTACCGGCCTTTCATTTTGGCAATAAAAAATCTCCCAACTATGTTCGCAATGGCGACCAATTACGATTTCTCGAATGGTACTTGACGGGATCGACGGATATCAAAGTCAAACTTAAAGGGATTGCTCCATTAAGAGCGAGTGATAAATTTATTGCTGTTGGCGATTTTAATACAGACTTTCAGAACAAAGAAAATCCCGGTTCCGAAGTCATTCGTCGCATGCAAGCAAAATTAAAATCTGCTTTTCCAAGTCGAACCTATAGCTATGAGAGTGATGGATTTGCACCAAACCCATTTAAATTAAGATTAGATTATGTTTTTTACTCTGGATTAAAAGTAGTCGATAGTGAGATGATTACTCCATCTGATGAACGACTCTTTTTGGGATGTGATCCTACAATCCCTGTTCAATTAGCAGGCAAATTACCAAAAGAACGAGAAATCGTTTCCTATTTCGATAAAAAGAAAAATCTCACCTGCTTTGATTCCGTCTCAACATGGTATGCCACTTTAAAACGTGCCAGTGACCATTTCCCACTTTGGGTAGGATTTGATTTCGAGTGAAGCAAACGAAACCTTTTCTAACTCTATTTCTTCTTTTTTGCTGTCTCTTCGTCACTTATGGAATAGGAGCACTTGATACTTCTTTATATGGTGTCCAAGGAAGTGCCTTGGGCTGGCTCTCCTTTAGCCCAGAGAGCTTTAAAAATCTCATCAGTTTATCGCTTATCGTTTCGCCCTTTCTCCACTTGAACACCGGCCATCTGCTGATGAATTTTTTCTTATTTATTCCAATCTCAATGGTTATAGAGCGTAGCTATGGACCTAAAATACTTTCACTACTTTTCATCATGATTCATGTCCAATCCCTTCTTTTACTCATAGTCTCTAATCATTGGATCAACCTTGAAGGAAAATTCTTTCTTGGATTAAGTCATGTGGTCTTAGGTTTATATGGATACTTCGCTTTAAGTAAAAAAAATCTCTTTTTGACATTTTTTGCTTTAAGCATCATCGCCATTGGAAAATGGCAAGGCCAAGATAACTTGACCTTGCTTGCCCACGTTATTGGCTATTTAGTAGGTGTAGAGTTATTTGTGATACGCCGTTCTTGGGAGAAATTTCGCTCTCAGCGCTCGAATGCTTCTGTCATAATCAGCAATGATCCATAGATCTCCAACAACTGAAACATCTGAATATGTTTTCTTCCATGGTCCTTCAGCATCACTTGGATTCCAATTCAAAAGAACATTCCCATTGTTAGCATCTAGAACGTAAAGCCCCTTACTCACCGAAGGATATAAAACGACATGCAGTTTTTCATCATAGCTAGCGCCAGCAAATGAGATTCCCTTTGTACCTGCATCGAAACACCAAAGATTGCGACGAGAAGTAATTTCAAAACGGCAGACTAAACCTTTTATCGAAGTGTAAATGATGGAGCTATCAACCACTTTAGGAGTAGATGCCAAAGGCTGAAGAGTATGAATTCCGGCCGTAGGCTCACCGCTTTGACGATCAAAACAGACGATATGACCACGCTCACTAGGAAAATAAATTTCACCGGTCACATAACAAATATGATTCCCAGCAAGCACAGGTCTCATCCAACTCGAAGCAGGTAATTCATGTTTCCAAATTTCCTTACCTGTTTTGAACTCTAAAGCGGCAGCATAGGTTTTATTTTTCGAGTCATCTCCCTTTTCACGACCTGTACCCAAAAAGACATACCCCTTCTCATCAACCACCACGGCCGCATCCATATGCCCAGGATTGACCTCCCACTTAACTGCAAGAGTCGTTGGATCGACAGCATGGAGACCATCAGCACCTGAGACAATGAAAAGAGTTTCTTCATTTTCAAAAGTACCTACAATGGCTTGGCCTTCGGTATGACCTTTTGTTTGAAAGTTATTTACAAGTTTCCCCTCTTTGAGATCGAAACGATAAACACGTGCATGATGTGTATCATGAGTTCCCTCTCCAACGTAAAGTTGATTTTTCCAGAGAGTTAAACGTGGAGAAACCATTGTTCCAGTGTAAAAAGTACGAACAACTTTACCACTATCCAATTCAATTTCACTGATAATTCCTTCCTTGTTTCCAGAGAAAAGACGACCATTTGAAGCTATAGCAGGTCGAAATGAACCTGAACCTGTATCAATTCTCCAGACCTGTTCGACGCCATCAGGAGCTTGCGCGCTAGACTTGATCGACTTAAAAAAGGCTTGATTAGTAGGGACGTCTTCATAAGCGATGTCAGAAGTTTGAGAACGAACGGCCATTTCCTTTTCAATAGTCGAAAGAAGACGAGGATAATTTTTCCAGTATTTATTTAGATAGATACCACCCATGATGACAGCATTTAACAAAAAGGCGGTTGCGAGAACTCTTGGTTTTAAAAGAACTTCAAGAAGTTTCTTAGGCCCTTCCATTTTAAGCTTAATTCCAAATAAACCCGCGATAAAACTCGCCACAACAGAAATCCCTACACTCACAAGGGTCAATGGAATCATTACAGTTGGTATAATCATTGGAACGAATTCAGTTGTCATATTTAACACTCCCATGGTGGCCATCAATCCAAACACGATCACCATTTTTAAAATATTGAGTTGCTCTAGGTAAATTAATTGCAGGTAGTCCCATCTCTCTGGCAACAATAGCACAATGACTAAGAACTCCTCCTCTTTCCACGATTACTCCCCGCGATCGGGTCAGTAATGCGGTCCAACCAGGGTCAGTAGCTGGAGCCACAAGGATGGCATCTTCAGGCCAAGTCGCAAAATCCACTTCTGAAGGATCATTAACGACACGGACTTGCCCTTTTACCATGCCATTACTCAATGCAATTCCTCGCATCTTCATTGTCGACTGATCATCATCTTTTAGATGTTTTTCAAGTTCTCGATGAAGTAAAACATCAGGGAGATAAATACCACGATAAGCTTCATTCTCTTCTTTACGATTTCGAATAATTTGTTTTGTCGTTTTTAAATCGCGAGCGCCGGAAATTAAATCTTCAATTTCCTCAACTCCCAAATGAAAAATATCCGTTCCAATTTCTAAACGCTTTCCAAGTTCTAATGTCGTGTAGCGTATATGAGCATAAGGGCGAAGAATTTCCATTTTCCATTGCTCGCGCAACTCAAGAAGTTCTTTAAGAAGCTTCCACTCTTCAAGAACGACTGAATCTTTAAAAGATTTAAGCTGATGGATTTCCTCCTCAATATTGATGTCAGTATGAGCAATAGTCGAAGTTGATCTTGGCGGTCCAAAAGCACTATCCCCGAGCTCTTCCCATCGAGGGTGAGAAAGTTCAAGTTCACCAGGTCCTCTGTGACCAAAACGTGAAAAGAAAAAATCTCGTTTGAGTGGTTCTTCTTGAGCTCGTGAAAAGTAACGGTTCATTTCGTAAGTGGCCGTTTGAAGTCCAGCTCCAATCCAACGTTGCATATAGTCTTCGACCTTACTCTCCCCTACGATGCTTTTTAAAATTGCTCTCAAAGATTGATGTGTCGCTTCTACTAAAACAACTAAAACTAAAGGCCATTTAAGACTTAGCTTGGAAAAATTATAAATTTCCTTCTGCCAAAGATTAACCACATCTTCGGTCTTCCATTGTGAATACATTTCACCATTCTGAGGTCGTTGCATTTTATGTTTAAAATCAGTGAGCTCTTTGCGAGATTTTTCAATCCAAGCGCGACGGTTAGCGGACATATTCCAACCAACTTTAAGCATGCGCCAAAGACTTGCAGGAGTACGCATAATTCCAACGGAAGAAATCTTGCTCCAGTAAAATTTAAGATGCGGACGAGGATAAGGATTTATTTCATAAGGAATAGGTCCAAAATAAAGGGGAACCATTTTTGACATATTGACGTAGGCTCGTCCAAACAAACGATCGAGAATAGATTCATGAGGTGAGAATTTTCTCTCTGAAAAACCTAAATAACCAAGTTCATGAAGAGAGTCGTCAAAGGCACCTCCTGGTGCAAATGCTCGTTTCCATACATCATAAGTTAATCTTGTTGGTTGACCTGTCCATTCGGCAAAGGTTTGTCCATCCCACCAGGTATCAACGGAAAAGTTTTTTTCAATACGTTCTAATTCAGCGGCCAAAAGTTGCAATTGTTTAGTTTCTGATCGAGCGGAAGTAATAGGACGAGCTTGTAATAAAAAGACATGGGACTCATGATCAATGGCCCACTCCATATCTATTTTTTGCTCGAGTTCATTTTCTACGATTTCGGCCATGTTAAAGACTTGATCGATGAGACTTCTACCAACTGGGCCATCTGACTCACTTTTCTTTTTAAACACTCTAAAAGGATTAACTTGACCTGAGACTAAGGCTTCACCTAAGCCTTCAATGTATTCAAGCACGGCACCGTCTTCAGCCTTGGTTGGATTGACAGTGAAATAAACTCCAGCATATTGGGCATTGACCATGACTTGCAAAACGACGTTCATTGGAACATCAGCCTTTTCGCCCATAAAAAATTGGCGATAGCTTTGCGAAGCTTCGCGATCAACCGACTTAAAACAAGCGATGATGGCCTTCTTCAAATCTTCGAAAGTTTTAACGTTTAAAAAAGTTTGATTCTGGCCGGCAAAACTCATCTCTTCCGAATCTTCACCAAAAGCGGAGGAACGAACCGCGAGCGGAGCTTGCTTTTGTTCGGCCCACCAAGTTTTAATGCGATTCCAATCCTGATCAGATTCTGGCAAGTGTGATAAAATCATTCCGGCCGGAACAGGTAGTCCAGCCTGTGACATCATGGCCAAGACATAAGCTTTAGAGCCCACATAGGTTTGCTCTTTTTGCAGTTCTAAAAACGATGAAATCATATGAAAAGTTCCTTCTTTAAACAAAATGAGATTAACAATGATAATGCGGATAAAACCTGATTTATGTCATTTCACAAAATGAGTCTTTTGCATTCCAAAGAGCTTAACAGCAGTAAGATCTCCCGCCACATTCACTACAGTACAGCCCATGTCGATCAATCGATCAACACCTAAAATAAGACTTATCCCTTCAACCGGGATACCAATTTTTAATAAGACGGCGGAGAGAATACCAATTCCCACACCAGGAACTCCAGGAGAACCAATTGAGCTCGCAATTGAGGTTCCGACCACAATTGATAGCTGTGCAAAATTCAAATGCATATCATAAGCTTGACCGATAAAAATAACCGCGGAGGTTTGCCAGATAGCTGTCCCCGCCATGTTAACTGTTGCTCCCAAAGGAATAAGAAAGCGAGAGGAAATCTCATCGATATTAAGTTCTTCTTCAGCCGTTTTCATCGTCACAGGCATTGCTGCTGCACTTGATGAAGTAGAAAAGGCCAATAAAAGCGGTGTACCCATTTTTTTTAGAAAAGTAAGAGGAGAAATACGTTTAAAAATCATGATCAGTAAAAGATAAAAAAGGATAACGAGCCCAAAACCTGTAAAGCTAGCGATGATATAACGACCCATACTGAATAAAGCTTTCATGCCCGTACTTGATGTCACCTGAAAAAGCATACCGAAGACAGCGTAGGGAGCGAGTTTCATCGCCCAAGTAATTATCGTCATGCAAACTTCTTGCAGGATTTCAAGACCATCCATTGCTATTTTTATTTGTTCTTTCTTTAAAGAGACCAGGGCCATTCCACCAATAATTGAAAGGATAACCACATCAAGCATTTGACCTTGTACTAAAGCAAACAAAGGATTCACCGGTAGAAAATTTAAAAAGATTTCAGGATTCAGATTAATCAGTGGAGCTTGATCAGAGGTATTAAAAGTTGAAACAGCACCTTTAAGAGAGAGACCTGCGCCTGGTTCAATCAAAGAGCAAACAAAAATTCCAATCAAGGCCGCAAAAGTAGAATTAAAGATGACGAAAAGAGCGAATTTTCCACCCAATTTTTTCATTTGAGTAAGATCTGTTGTTGCCGCGAGCCCTCTTATTATGCTGGCAAAAATGAGGGGTATAATGACCATTTGTACCAGTTTTAAAAAAAACTTGGCGGGAAAGGCCAACCAATTCATCAGGACTTCAATAAAGTTGGAATGATCCTTTACCAGTTCAGGAAAGGGTCCCGTTGATGAAAAGAGCGTGCCGATGATAATCCCTAAAATCATTCCCAGCATAACCTTGGCCCAAAGCTTTGATTCGACCAATGTCATCAACTGAGTAGACATTTTTTTGAAAGAATAGGATGTATCGTGAATCATAGACCTCCTCGTGATGTGCGGCTCAGTGAGTCAATATTGCCATTCTGTAAACACTTTGAAACCCTAGAGACAATAGAATTTCTGGAGGGATCAATGAAAAGCTTAATACTATTGGCCTTAATCACTAGTCACTCACTCTTTGCCCAAACTCGTGGAGATCAACTCAACGCGCTTCGGACATTATCAAATGCAATTGAGAGTGAAACATACATCACCCGCGCCCCTCAGGCCAATCTGTCTCAAGCTATTTTAAAGCTGCAAGAAGCTTATCAATTATTAGGGCAAACAAACCCACCAACAGATCCCCAAACCTACAAACAATGTGTTGCTTGGTCGACTCAAATTTATAGTCGAGAAATGAACAATGGTGATGCTCTCGATCGGGCTCAACGCTTTTGTGCCAATGTCGCTGATTTTAATGTTGCTCAATTTTTATATTCTAAACATTATAGAGACCTCTCTTCAACTCAGGCCATGGATCTCGCTCTATCACAATCGACATATGATATTGCTGGCAAAATTGATTTGATTGAATTTGCTTTCGATAAACATTATCGCGACATGAGTACGTCTCCTGCGGCAACCAAAGCCCGCGACAATGCAGCAATCATCAACAGGAATACGCGTTCCGGTCTAACTTGTTTTCAAAAATACTTTCAAGTTTATTACCGCGACAACTCGTCATCCATAGCGATGGAAAAGACGGCCTTGTCTTGTTCACGCCAACCTTAGTCAGTGACATGTTCATTTCATTATTGTTAATGATTAACGCCACCCAAGCGAAGTTTTCAAAAGATATATAAACTGGACTACAATCGTGGTGTTCACTTCTATAAAAAATCACTAGAGTAAAAGAGAAAAAATTAGATTAAATAATTATTGTGATATGAAATATAGATGTCGAGATGATTCTTAAGCATTTGAGGATCTT
>PCTW01000062.1:45337-47072 GCA_002786715.1 Bdellovibrio sp. CG22_combo_CG10-13_8_21_14_all_39_27 | reverse complement strand
AGACAAACGGATGCCCTTCTTGCACTTTCGCAAGCGTATTCATTAATACTCCCTGTGTAAGGAGCAGCTATGACCTTGAAGAAAACTTTAAACGGGTGTATAAAGTTCAAGGGCCTAGTGCTCGTGTTTATATCTGTCCTGAGTACAAAGTTTGGCGACCGCGTTCTCAGGGCATTTTTTGTTTCAGTTTTTAAACCGCATAAAAATTCAATTGAAAAGATCAAAAATCACAATGGCCTCACGAACTTTCGTGAAAATGCTCTGAGAATTTCACGAATTTTCGTGAAAAAAATAGAATTGAAAATTTATAAGATTATGAAAAAAGAAGTTTGGGTTGCACAAAACTCACGAATTTTTCGTGAGGATCATTTGCAAGTTATTAAAAATTTGTTTTGTAGAGAAAAAACTCATTCACGAATTTTTCGTGAATTTTAATCAAAATCCACGATCGTAGAAATTTTTGTTCCTAATGTCTTCGCCAAAATGCGAGTGAGATAGAGTTTGGGATCGCGCTCACCATTAACCAAATAATTTAAGTATGAGCGAGATACATGATCACTAATGCCACTGTTGATCCAAAAGTCATAAATAGACTGATAACCTCGGGCAAAAATCAACTCTCTTAAGCGATCTCCAAACTTTTTTTGCCATCTTTTCTGCTCGGCCGTTAACTTACTGTTCCTCAAAACATCTCCTTTTCGCAGGCCAAAGACTTAATATTATTAAAATCTGAAAAAATAAGCGTCCTTATATGAGGACTATGCTCTTGTAAGAAATCCAACTATCGAATAAAATGAATCTTTAAAGAACTGCCTCAAGGAAAGAGGCCACATTTTTAAAACCAAGTCCCTTAGAAATGGTTCTCAGAGTGCAGTACTTAATATCTGCTTGACCTCTGATGATCCGAGAGAGGTGCCCCTTGCCGAGTTCATTTTCATACGCAAACCTTTCGATTGAAATTTGGGAATCCATAATTAACCGAGCAATCCCTTTGCCTATTTTACGAAGCTCGGCTTCCTCGGCCAGATCATACACCACCTTCTTTCGAGGCTTGCCTGAAGCAGTTTTCTTACCAGAATTTAATGTTATGAGTTTTGGCATTTGCTCAATGATAGGCTTTTTTAATTCCTCATTAGTTTCGTGTGCGAATATTTCTCACGAAACCTACCGCCAATGGAGTACTTATGCGCTTGTTACTAATTGACGACAATTCAGAAATCCTATCGGCCCTAAAGGACTATTGCCTTTCTATGAACTTGGCATCATTTATCACTACGGCCAATAGTGGCCGAGAAGCACTAGGCTTTTGCTCCTCTCAAGACTTTGATGGAATTATCTGTGACTTTGAAATGCCTGAACTTGATGGAATCACTGTCTTTATACTTATGAAAGAAATGCTTCTCAAAATGCCTCCTTTTATTATCTTTTCTGGAAATGTGGAAATTGCCAAACATATGGCACAAGAAAAGAATCTCGATATTCATGCTCTTATTAATAAGCCTCACTTCGAGCAACTAACTGATGCGCTTAAGGATATAAAGTCTCAAAAGGGGATGAAAGATTGAGATATTTCACGAATTTTCGTGAAATTCATTTATAACCCCTCAAAGACTCGTTGCTTTCATGGTAAATATTTCACGAATTTTCGTGACGACTTCCAAAGGTTAATCTTTTGTGTTTCATTAGCCCCACTTATAAAGAGACATAAGTAGGGAGACTCTTCGGGTGAATATCA
>PCTW01000062.1:0-45328 GCA_002786715.1 Bdellovibrio sp. CG22_combo_CG10-13_8_21_14_all_39_27 | reverse complement strand
GAAGAACGCTTCGGCGATTCTTTATCCCTACAAGATATTGCAGACAAAACTAATTCTAGCTATACGACGATTAGAGAAATCAAAAAAGGAATTCTCAAAAACCTTAGCGTTAAGAAGGCCCTTGAGATTAGCAAGCGACTTGATGGCCCAAAAAATCTAGAAGAGCTTGTAAAAGAGACAAAAACTGCTGATCCAAATGAGGCACAAGAATTAAGTCGTAGATTTTCACATTTATTCGATTTCAATATGATGCCAGAAAAATTTGATGATCTCATTGCAAACAAAGACTTTAGTAAAATTCTTTGGGCGGCATTTAGCGTTTCTCACATCAGTCGAAAAGAAATTCTTTATCGCTGGGGAAAAGATGGCGAAGATAAGCTTGAGTATCTTTTAGAGCTTGGAATTGTGATTGAAGAAAGTGGCCTGATAAAAGGAGTCGCTGAAAAGGCCGGAGGAGATATCAAGTCCGCCTATAAACAGCTCGGAATCGGATATGGACTTTATAATATTGCCAATGCAGAAAAAGAAGAAAATTGGATCAGCCTCCAGACCAATAGCGTCAATTTGACATTTGTCCGAGAATTTAGAGAAGACTTACGAGCTTTGTTCGCGAAATTTGATGAGAAATCAAATAGTTCTAAATATGCGGGGAATAAGAGAGTGCTTTTCGGAATGATTTTTGATAGATATCTTGAAGATATCCACGAAGAGGACTTGAACCAATGACAACAAAAATTTTGGCCACATTTCTACTCTTTTTCTCAATATGTTCAACTGTGTTTGCAGTTGAGGTCGTTAATTTTGATAAGCTCGATACTAGTATCCTCACTAAATCAAATATTCGCGCAACAGAGTTGAAAAGAAAATTGATAAAGAAGCTTTTAAATGAAGCTGAATTTATTCAATTCAAAGATGGCACTTCAATCGATCTCGATCAGTTGAATAACCCAAGAAAATCACAGAATGAATCAGATTCTAAAATCGACAGTCTTATGAAAGAGTTCATGAGAGTTGAAAGCGGCGGCGGAACTGGAGCAGGCGGTTAGTTTTTCTATTTTATCTCATTAAAAATTGGTTCAAGATTATCTGAAGCTAGCGATGAGTTGAAAAAGTAAAATCTTCCGAATAACACAAAAATTTGTAGTTAATGAAAAATTCACCATTTTAAAAAGACAAGTCCATATATCGCAAAGACTGCTCCAAAAACGACCAACTACGATGTCATTATGATGTTTCAAATTAAAACGTTGAATTTAATAGAATTTCGGCAATTTTTTTTCCAAACTTCAACTTTATTTAGGAGGAGTCTCCAAATCACTCTTTTCAATTTCAATAGAAAATAATCTAAGTGCTATTATGCCTTTAAAGCATGTCCACATAAATTAAGTCACTTAAACAAAATAGTTCGGGATTGTCTGATTCAAAAGTATAAGTGCTAATTAAATGTAATATTTAAGAACTAAACATCACTCATAAAAAATGATCACAGGAGTCGTAAACATGAGTAGCTCTCTAATAATTATCCTTTTAATGATTCCAGGAATCTTTCTGGCCTTTACCAATGGAGCCAACGACAACTTTAAAGGTGTCGCTACATTATACGGAAGTGAGACCCTCAGTTATAAAAAGGCGCTTGCTTGGGCGACTCTTACGACTTTGTTAGGGGCCATCGCGGCGACCTTTTTTGCCGAAAAACTCATGCATAGTTTTTCTGGAAAAGGATTAGTTCCAACCGAAGTCATCCAAATGAGCTCATTTGGAGTTTCTATTGCCTTGGCAGCGGCCATTACGGTTTTACTTGCAACGATCTTAGGATTTCCAATCTCCACAACACATGCTTTAACTGGAGCCCTACTAGGAGTTGGCTACATTGCCTCTCCAATGGGCATGGACTTGAGCAAACTCTATTCATCATTTCTTGCCCCCCTTTTAATAAGTCCTATTATGGCGATCATAGGGGCGAGCTTGCTTTATCCTCTCTTTAGTTTCATCAGAAAAAAATCAAAGATCACGAGAGAGTCTTGTCTTTGTATTGGCAATCAAGTGATTTCGGTTGAACCAGAATTAACCGCAGGAACACAAGTCAATGCCGTTATCTCTTCTCCTTCTTTTCCCATGCTTCAAGTGGGTACTCAGATGAGTTGCAAAGAACAATATCAAGGACATTTTTTTGGCATCAATGCAAAAAATCTCATCGATGCTGTTCACTTCTTAAGCTCAGGCTTGGTGAGTTTTGCCAGAGGCTTAAATGATGCTCCAAAAATTGCCGCTCTTTTGCTCATAAGCCATTCCTTATCAAAAGAAGTTTCACAGTCGCGACCATTGGTATTGCCATGGCCATAGGGGGAATACTGATGGCCCGCAAAGTAGCTGAAACGATGTCCCATCAAATTACCTCAATGAATGATGGCCAAGCTCTTTCGGCCAATCTCGTCACAAGTGTCATCGTTTTAGGAGCTTCACGCTTAGGACTCCCCGTTTCGACCACTCATGTTTCTTGTGGAGCTCTTTTTGGAATCGGTGCTGTTAACAAAACGGCCCATTGGAATTCCATTTTAAAAATTTTTCTATCGTGGGTCATTACTTTACCTGTGGCAGCACTCCTGGGACTTCTATTCTTCAATCTCTTTAATGGGAGAATTTCATGAACTTTGAAAAAGTATTGATTGATAACAAAGTCAAACTGACCAGAAATCAAACTGAGATCTTACAAATCAATATTGGCCGCAAATGTAATTTGGCCTGTAATCATTGCCATGTCGAAGCAGGACCCACTCGCACTGAAAATATGGAAGAGAAAACGGCGATAAGAATCGTTGATCTCTTAAAGACAACTCCTTCCATTCATACGGTTGATCTCACCGGCGGCGCACCTGAGCTTAATCCTCACTTCCAGATGATTGTTAAAGAAGCAAGAAAGCTCAATAAGCAAGTGATTGATCGTTGCAACCTGACTATTCTTTTTGAACCTGGTCAAGAAAATCTCGCTACCTTTATGAAAGACCATCAAGTGCAAATCGTGGCCTCGCTTCCTTGTTACTCGAGAGAAAATGTCGAGAAGCAAAGAGGACGCGGTGTCTTTGATAAAAGTATTGAAGCTTTAAAAATCTTAAATGATCTCGGCTACGGCAAAGAGGGTACGGGGCTCAAGCTTGATTTGGTTTATAATCCAGGCGGCGCGTTCCTGCCTCCGGCCCAGGCCAAGCTTGAAGCGGATTATAAAAAAGAATTAAAAGAATTGTTTGATATCGATTTTAATCAGCTCTTCACTATTACCAATATGCCAATTAAGCGTTTTCTTTATGATCTTGAGCGCAGTCAAAAGCTTGAGACCTATATGGAACTTCTTCTTAACAACTTTAATCCCCATGCCGCCGAAGGGATTATGTGCAGGAATCTCGTCTCCATTGGATACGATGGTCAAATCTATGATTGTGACTTTAATCAAATGCTCGAGATGCCCTTAAATTTCGAAAAAACGACCTTGTGGGATATTCAAGATTTTAATCATTTTAATCAGAACAAAATCGCCTTCGCCAAGCATTGCTTCTCTTGCACCGCTGGTGCAGGAAGCTCGTGTGGTGGAGCACTCTCATAAAATTAAAAATAAAAGGAGCCAATATGAAAGGTTTAGAAAGTGTAAAAGAGTATTACGGAAAAGTTCTTCAATCGACAAAAGACTTAAAAACCAGTGCTTGTTGTACCGCTGAGAGCATGCCTCTTCACTTGCGTTCAATCTTGAGTGAAGTTCATGAAGAAGTAAAAGATAAGTTCTATGGCTGTGGTTCTCCTCTCCCATTCGCCCTTGAAGGAAAAATAGTTCTCGATCTTGGAAGTGGCTCCGGTCGCGATGCTTTTATCCTCTCTAAATTGGTTGGACCCAATGGTAAAGTCATTGGTGTTGATATGACTGATGAGCAAATTGCTGTCGCCAAAAAACATCTCGACTACCACACTCAAAAATTTGGCCACTCGAAACCGAATGTTGAATTCATCAAAGGCTATATCGAAGACCTAGAAGAAGTGGGCATTAAAACCAACTCAATAGATCTCGTGGTTTCAAATTGCGTGATCAACCTCTCGCCAAGCAAGGAGCGCGTCTTCTCTGAAATTTTTAGAGTGCTCAAACCAGGGGGAGAGCTTTATTTCTCTGACGTCTTCTCTAATCGCAGAATGCCCAAGCATTTGGCCGAAGATCATGTGATGTTGGGAGAATGTCTCGGTGGTGCTATGTACACCGAAGATTTCCGTCGCATGATGAACAAAATGGGTTGCGCAGACTATCGTATGATGAATAATTCACGAATCACCCTCTTTAATCCTGAAATCGAAAAAATGGCCGGCATGATGGAATTCTATTCCATTACAGTTCGCGCTTTTAAAATGGATTTGGAAGATCGTTGTGAAGACTTTGGTCAGATGGCGATTTACAAAGGCGGCATCAAAGATTCTGAGCAATTCTTTATTCTTGATGATCATCATCTGTTTGAAAAAAACAAACCGATGGCAGTTTGCGGAAACACCGCCAATATGCTCTCTCAATCACGCTACGGTGAATACTTCACAATCCATGGCGATATGACTCACCATTATGGCCTCTTTGATTGCGGACCGACACCAACAATGACTGGTGATTCAGCCCCTGGAGCTTGTTGCTAATTTCAATCTATGTTCGTTTTTTCCTTGCAAGCTATCAGAATTACGAAGCTGACGTTATTAGTTGTAATTTCCGGCTACAAAACTACACATATATTCAAGAGTTATTATGTTATTTAAAATAGAGATTTTATTTTTGATTTTGATCACAGATAATCCCATTTTTGCAAGTGGGCGCCAAAACTATACAACAAGTCCGCCGATCTCAATTGTGCGACCCCATATTCCTGTCATTAAAACATCCAAAGAAATTGAAGCGGTTTTGAATTCTCTTCCTCGAAAACAAATTTCAATACATGAAATCAAAGCATCGGATAAAGATTTTTATTTCACTGGTACATTTGAATCTGAAATTCAACTCCAATATTTTGTAGAAGGAATTAATAATTATAGCGAATCCAAGCGAAATATTAAAATCAAAATACGCAAAGAACGATTTGCAGGTATAGATACCCATTATTATGAAATTACGGGTGAAAATAAATGGTAATTTCGAAGCTTTCAAAGCAACTTGCCATTTTTGTGTCCCTTTTTATTTTTGCGATAGAAGGTGTTGTCTTTATTTATAGCTATATCGGAAAAGAAAAAGAATTAAGGGAAATTCATAGAGTTCTTGAAGAAGACATAGTTACCAAAACTGGAAAGCACTTTGACGAGCTACACCCTGGAATACTCGATAATAATGACATAAAGAAGCGTCTTCAACTCTTCTCTCGAAATATTTTCTTTCTTGTGTTGTTGATCTCTATTGTTACATCGATAGGTGTTCTTTATGTTTTTCGATTGTTGGCAGGGAAAAGAATAAATCAAATTATTCAATCTAATCGGCATATTGATGAGAAGTTAGATACAAAGGACTTAATAGTAATAGACAACTCACCTCTCAACGAAATCTCAGAGCTCATCATTTCAAGAAATCTCATGATTCAAAAAATAATCGCCTATCAAAATAATATTGAAGATGAAGTTAAGAAACTCGAAGAACAAATTATTCAATCTGCAAAAATGAGTGCCATTGGAGAAATGACCGCATCAATCTTGCATGATATCAAAAATCCTCTTACTAGTCTTGATTTACATCTTCAACAAATGCAATATCAGAAAATCGTAGCAAGTGAAAAGTCAGAAAAGATGGAAAAATCCATGCTTAAAATGAAAAGCTTAATAGACCGGATGGGTCAATACTCGAGACAGAGTAAATTTGTTAAACAAAAGATCAGTCTCGCCAATGTCATTCGAGATTCAGTAGGCTTTGTTTCTTCAAAGATTGATAAAACCGGATATATCATCAAAATCTCAGGAATAACTGACATGACAATCATGGGAGACCCCATTGCTCTGCAACAGGTATTCACAAATCTGCTTAGTAATGCATTGGATGCTGTAGAAAACACACCAATGAAGATGATAGAGATTCGAGCAAGTCGAGATGAAAAAGGATACACGATAGATATTGAGGACTCAGGGATCGGTATGAATGACGAAACACTTGCTTCCATTTTTCAAGCATTTTACACCACCAAACCAATAGGAAAAGGAACGGGTTTAGGCCTATCAAGCGTTAAGCAAATTCTTAGTAAGCATGAAGCAACAATTGCAGTACAAAGCCAACTCGATCACGGAACGCATTTCTCAATTCATTTCAAGGCGGATATAACGTGAATAAAATTGACCTTTTCTCCAATTTAACGAAAATAAATTTTTTGCGAAAAGTTGCAGAGACTGGAGATTTGAAACTTGCTTCGTCATTGTTAGGAATTACTCCCTCCGCTTTAACTCAAGCCATCAAAGCCCTTGAGAAACATGTCGAATCTACTTTAATTGTACGGGACAAAAAAGGTATTTTTCTTACCAATGCAGGAAAAAATCTACTCGATGGATTAGAGAAGATACTGATTCAGATAGAGCAACTTGAATCAGTAAAGAATCATGGAAATTTATTTGACAAGATAAGAATTGGAGCTTACGACAGCATCGCCATTCGATATATGCCAACGGTTTTTTCGACCATTAAAAAATATAACCCGGAATTAAACATTGAACTGAAAATTGGGAGGAGTTACGAACTTACTACTTTGGTTAACCTCGGTCATTTGGATATGGCCATGGTCATAGAACCGAGAGAATCTGAAAATTTTGATATTTACAAGATTCGTGTAAATCGATTGGCAATGTATATTTCCAACCAAATTCCTTCCCCAGATTACAAGAACTTTCCGATAGGCTGTTTAAGTTCCTCTTCTGATGGACGCGCCTCTTTTGTGATGAAAACCCTAAAGGATAATCAATTGAGTTCCAAAGGATTCGATATTCAAACTGATAGTTTCGAAGTCCTTCTCGCCCTATGTCTCAATCAGAAAATCGTTGCTATTTTGCCAGATGAAATAGGACAAGAAAATAGTGAGTTAAAGGATGTTTCGTCTGAATTTTCTGAAAAATGGGACTCGAGTAAGTCTAATCATCAGCTATGTTTAATCGTGAGAAAAGACTTTTCAAAAGATCTCACTCTCAAAATATCAGAGGAATTAATCAATTTTACTTAAACCATGATAACTTGTAAAAGTGATTCCCATGATCAATATTGAGAAGAGTCACATAATCAATCTGTCGTTGAGGGTTTAAATAATTGTGGTCTTCGTTAAAGTCTATATCCTCCGCTAGCTCTTTTATGCCTTTATAATGAATTTCACCTTGCTTATCGCCTGCGATGTAATTAACAAGACTGAGTGGAGACTGATTAAAGAGTGAAAGAGAAACAACGTTATCGGGAGAGATGGTAAATCGACCTAAATATTTTTCTGTCGGCCAAATAATATGAGCAAAAGTTTGATAGAGAAGTTCTGAGCAAACTAACCTATCAGTTGACTCAACATCAAAATTGAAGTCATATTTCTTGCCGAGTTGAGATAAAGCAATCTTGTAATAATGACTAAGATCATCCCCTAAATGACTAATCCTTAATGCTGCAAATTCATCAACATTCATGAAATCTGATAACTTCTTGAGATGAGTTCCAGTTCTGTCCGTTTCAATGATACTAAATCCTTGCTCAATTTCATTTTGGAAGGGAGAGATCACTGGATGATTCCAAATGCCAATTTCAATCAATTGGTCTTTAGTTCCTAACCAAATAGCATTATGACCAAAATGTCCTGGAATAAACTTATCAGTGAGAGCGAAGGCCGTTTTTTCAGTAATGATATCTAAAGGCTTCAATTCTGATTCTATCTTTCGAATAATCGATTCATTTTTAAAGAGATATCCCTTGCGCCAACGAATTGAACCAGAGGTATTACCGAAAGCTCCACTCAAGTGATGAAGAGCAAACCTCTTCGCTTTAAAAATCTTATTCTTAAAAATTAAAGAACGAAGCTCATTATATGAATCTTTTTGGAAATCAAAAGCTTGACTAAAATATTGAGTGCTTTTAACTAATTCAATTTCACTTGAACTAAGCCCCTGCATTTTTTTCAAAGTTTTCTCTTTAAAAGATCTTGAGCTTAACACCTTTAAGAGAGCGAATAACTCACGCTTTTTGAGATCAAAAGATCGATCAGAATAACTAAGAACATTCACAATCTTTTGAGAGCCAACCAACTCATTAACCAATCGATAGCTAAGAATGCCAAGAACAACATTGGCCTGAACAAAATGAAAAGAATAATCTTGATTCGCAGCGAACTCGTCGATTCGCATTGAGATTGTAGATGTTAACTTGGTAAAACAATTCATTAAGGTATGGAGCTCTAGAAGCTCAGCTCCGCTTAAAGGTCGCTCTTGATATGAAGTTTGACTTTTTAATTTATTAATGGATGTCAGCAATGTGAGAGAGTAGGATTCTATAGTTCTTAAAGTAGTATCATCAAAATCACTTGAATCTATCGACTTTAAAATTTCAGGAAGTTTTTGCGAAACGATATGAACTTGCCTATCAACTTCAAAAGCATGAATATTTAAACTGAGTAAGCCTATTATTAAGATTAACAATTTCATTTCAACACCTCATTTTATTGATAAACAGATCATAGATAAATTGAGCTCAAATAAACAGACTGCCGTTACTTTTTACAATCAAAAAATTCAAATGATATCAGCCAGTTGAGTCATTCATCTTGCTTAATTTTAAATTAAGTGAAATGAATGACTCATAGAAAAAAACACTCCACCCCATCAGATGGAAAAGGACATTGCTCATCTTTACAAAATCTTGTTGACTTGACCAAGGAGCATAACAGAGTGGCCAAGCTAAAAGAATAGTACCCATTGCCCCTTTTCTCCCACTCATATTGAAAAAAATGAGTGGATAAATGAGATACCAAGCGTTCACTGTAAAAGACAACAGCAAATGAGCAAGAGATACAAGTCCAAGGATAAGATTTAAATTCTCACGCTTAAACTGCTGACTTTGAAAGATAAAAAAAAGGAAAACAATCCCAACAAACGCAAATCCAACATGCCTGTATTCTAATGAGATAAATTTTATAAATCCAGGATTCCATATCCAATCTGACAAAAAGACACTGACTGAATCAAGATTGAAATAAAAGTAAGCAAGTATCGTTAACAGCAGAAGAAATAAGTAAGTGCTTACTTTCTTTAAATTGAAATAGGCTACTACGACAAACGGAATAAAGAGCAAAACAGTTGCTTTCATCAAACTTGAGAGGAGAAAGAGTAATGCCGAAATTGCAATTTGTTTGCTGTTTGCGAAATGAATTCCTAAGACAAAAAAGAAGACGACTAATGCATCAATATGAACGGAATTAACAAACTCGCTCCAAAGAAAAAAGACAAACAGTGTGGAGATCAATTTGACTCGTCTAAGAAAGAACAAAAGGATTAACCAGTAAAAAAATTTTAATCCATAAAGAATCCACTCACTAGGAAAAAAAGAGACGAAAAAACCGTGAAAAAGATGGGTCATAGGACCGTAAATTGAAGGAACTTCAGGAAAACCAAAATTTTTATAGAAGAGGAGGAACTCTGCTTTATAAGTGAAATAATCACTAGGTCTGATATTATAAATATCAATACCCTTCAAAAAATAATAGGCCTCGATGAAATAGCGATTAAAGTCATTTTCAAGAATTGGTATACTAATTAATAAGGGAAGAAAAGAAATCAACGAAAAAAATGAGTCCTTTTCAACTTTAAAAAAACTGGAAGATAAGAACACCAAGCTAAGGCTTCCGTACATTGCAAATATAATCAGAATAACATTTGTCTCTGGTAGATGAGAACAGAGTAAAACCAATAAACTACAAATTAAGAATGTCATTGAAATTTGTCGTTAAGTGCCCAATTATAGGGCAAGAACTCAATCCTAAAATTTCCCGATTTAAGAGTATTCACTATGATCTGATTGCCATCAGCAAGTGAGGAAGCATAACGCTTGAAAAAATCTTTTAATCCATTAATTTTTCTAAAATCAGAAGTGAAATCTGATTCATACCATTTGAAAATACTTGAAACATAGAGGGTGTCTCCCTTGAAAAAATTTCTACTCCTATCAGATAAAAATGAATTTGTTGCTAGCTTCAATTGCTCTTCAATGTTTTGACCAGTAAAGGCCTTATCGAGCAATGCTGGACAACCAATAGAGGCGCAATTAAAAGCAAAATGAAGAAGAGGATCAATAAGCTTTGGATTCCCTCTTACCAATTCATGCTCAACTTTATCCAAAGAAGAAAATTGACCAAAAAGATAGAAAAAACGTTTTTTCCAAGGCGATTGATACAAGGGAAAACCACTGCCTAATTCCTTAATTGATTCGATGGGATAATTTCTGACAACCAATAACAAGGTAAGAGAATTGTAAAGATTGATATAAAATGCTTTCTGTTCATTGAGAGGTAATTGATCCACTTGGGTCTTGGAAAGATTTAAAAGTTTATCTGTATAGTTTTTAAAATTGCTTACATTTAATTTACGATAATCTACTCTAGTAGCGTTCATCATCGTATTCCAATGAACTGCATCTTTCAAAAAAAAATCAAACTCTTCATAATTTAATTGGTTATTCAAATTTTCAGTAAATTCTTTGATTTTAGAATCTTTGATTGCTGTGGTTTTAAAATCAATAGAAAGTGATCCGTCATTTGCTTGAACAGAACTTTTGCCTCCTCCTCCAGCAGTATTCCCTGATGCAAATAAAGTTGAAATGAATAGAGTACTTATAATAAAACATCTAAAAATGTATCCCAAGGCCAAATCCAAATGAGTGTTCATGATATCCCTCTAACTGATAGTTTGAATCATTCTTAGTATTCTGAAGATTGATCGTAAATCGTAGATTCTTATAAGGCACTTCAAAATTCACAGATTGGACAAAGGAGCGGTCTTTTCTTTTCTCTGTTGCACTTGGGTTGTTGATAAGATCGGCCACAAATGTTTGAAATTTTCTATTTGAAAAACTCATGGAAGGTCTCAAAATAAGCAAATCAAAAAAATCAAATGTAAAACTAAGAGCAAGTGAATTTTGTTTACTATCAAGAGCGCCAAAAATGAGATCATCTTGAATATCGGACTCACCTATGAATTGAAGATCAAAAAAATCAAATTTCTTTTCATATTGAATAGAAACTTTCCAGATTTCGAGTTCTTGAAAAGGATTCCTTCTTGAGTTATCAAGTGTTCCTTCTGTAAATCGAGAGCGGCGTTCATGGAAAGCCGTTTTCGAATGAAAAGCGGTCACTTTAACATCATCACCTTTTCGATTCTTTATCAAGGCCCATACTTTCTGTGTAAATCCATCTTGATCATCTCTAAAAAGATTACCGTTCTCATCATTAGATAAAGTATCAAATCGTTTATATCCCAATTCAAGATCAAAACCAAAAAGAAGATCAATCTTCTCATACTTATGAGTTTGAGTAATTCCACCATTTATTGCATAAATACTATAAAGTTCGTCCCTGCCTAAAACTGAGTTGTTATCAAAATCAATTCCTCGTCCATCAAAACGCTCTCCATGTATTCCCCCAATGAAAATAGTGTTTTGCTTCAAAAGAAAATCTGAGATTGTATCAAATGAGAAAACTGATGAATCAAAGTTGTCAGCATATACTTCATCCTTATAATGTCTATTAATGAACGAAAATGTTGCTATCGTATTAATAGGTTGAATTTTTGTATCAACTGATAAATCTGAATCTAAAAATTGGCCTTTAAGATGTTCGGTTTTATTCTTTGAAATATTGTTACTATAACCTTGGCCTAAATTAAATTTTAGGCTTGCAAAAGAATCAACGGAAGTCAAAAGATAGATCACAGAAAAAAGTGTTAATAATTTCATAGTTCCTATTTTGCCAATTGCCAGTTGACGGGATTAAATTTGATGCTCCATTTATAATTACCTTCACCGTGATGAAGAATATCTTCAGCCCTCAAAATCTCACCCCACTCTCCAACATCTAAATTTTTATAAATGAGCTGTCTCAATAATTTCTGTGCAGAAAAAGTGTCGTTGGATATAAATTGCAAATTTCCAGGAGCATAAGCTATATATTGCTCATCTGAATCATCATAGAAAATTTCTTGATTTACATATTTGTTCAAACTTTCTTGATAAAAACTAAGTAAAGTTTGATGAGTAAATGATTTCTCTGGCAAAGGATTAAAACCCTTCATCGCACGAAAGAGAAGAAGACCGCTAATATAGCGCTGGTCAGAACTGATAAGTTGTTCAACTTGATCTAGGCTCATGTATCGATTGAAAATTGGCCATTTTACTTCACGAAAGAGGCCTAATCCTTTATTATAAATATTTAGAGGTGAATGATTTTCAGGTAAATCAGGTTTGCCATCCTCTAAAGTTTGATTCAAGTTTCGAGAGACAATGTCCAACATTAAAACGTTGTAGATATTGACTAGCATCGCAGTCGAATTCTCAGCGTAAAATTCTTTGAATGATTTTAGTTCTACTTTTTCAAATGTTTTTATTAAACGACAGGTGCTATTAGTGTTTGCGATTCCTTCGAAATCAATTTTGAAAGAACTTAAGCGATAATCTTTAAGAAGTTCATCATAAGATTTTGTCCAATTTGTCATGGAATTTTGAGAATCCGAGGCGCAATTGGCCAACAAATCATTAATACCAAGATAAAAGGGATCATTATACGAGAAAATCTGATCCTGATCTTTATCGATCTCTAGACAAGAATTTAAAGTTAAGCAAAAGGCTAAAAGCAATAGTTTTTTCATAAGAACCTCAAAAGGAAGGCCGAATTTATTTCGGCCTTCGGGAAACTCGTATGTGTGTCATTGAATCTATCTACGAATTTCTTCTCCGCTCACTTTTTTCCAATTAAAATCTGCTCTTCTTTCAAGTTTAGCACTATCTTGTTGCCACATCATTCTTGCGTCATTCCCATTTAAAAAGGAAAAGAGAAACAATCTATTCCCTGTGACGACAAAGCGCTCAGGGTTGATAACTAGTTTTTGTCCCATGGCCATTGCTGTAGCACACCAACCGCCATAAGTTGCTTCATACTTTTCTGGATTAGATAAAAAGAGTTGAAGATTCTCTTGAGAGGAAAATCGATAGAGGACACCTTCATGCTGAAGTTCAAGCTCAGCTTGTCCAATCTTTGCGAGACCGCCACCCTCTGGAAAATAAGCGACAGGATCATATCCTGAAATGGCTACTTTACTTGCATCCAAATTCCATTCTGAAACGTTTCTTTGGGCAAAAACATTAGACGAAAAAAGGAACACAATAACACTTAAAAAAGCTAAAATTTGATTTTTCATTGGTAACCTCCAAATTGATTCATTGTGCATCACATTTAATACGTGTTCTTAATAAGATAAAGTTTATATTTCTTAACTCACAATTAAGAAAAAAAAGAGGAATTTTTACAGAGAACTTTAATCAAATAGTATGCCGCTTTGATTCTTCCACGGGCGCTTCCTGATATTTTTGACTGACCGTAAATTCGAATACTATGATCGATTTCAATCTCTTTAAAAGACATTTTATGCTTGAAAGATCGCAGCTGCATTTCAAGGGTCCATCCAAAATAGCGATCTTCCATATTTAGTGAAGCCAAAGACTTAACCTTAACCATTCTCACGGGTCCTAAATCGCTAGGAAGATTCCTATCAAACATCCATTTTGATAAATGAACTATAAGTTGAGTTCCTAGGTATGCATGAAAGGCTCCCCGATACTTAATTCTTCTAGTATAGACAAAGTCATAATTTTCAAAGTTACTATCAGTGAATTTATGAATGATACAGGTCAGATGACTCAAATCCTCTATATCGCAGTAAAGAAGATAATTGATCTCATTTTGGAGAGCATATTCTTGGACTTTATAGCAGGCCGAGCCGTAGCCTTTTTGTTTTTCAGCAAGATAAAAACAATCATGTTTTTCCAGTAACTCATGGGTTTCATCTATACTGCCGTTATCTATAAAAATAATTTGTTTTTTTAATTCTTGTGATAAGGATGGTAACGAAGCGACAAGTGATTCAGCTTCATTTAATAGCGGAATTGCTATTTTAAAAGATTTCAGTGGCATGATTTTACATAGTCTTCTTCTAACTCTGTATCCATTGCAAAAACCAATCGATTGGCCATATTAAAATAAGCAATAATAGCTACAGCGTGCGAATATTCAGCAGCACTAATTCCATATTCTAAAGCCTTATACTTAAACAAGGATGCCTTGTGAGGTTCAATTGTTATCGTTTTTACCAAAGATTGAAAAAATTCCATTTTGTTCTCATCTAAATGATCCGCATAATGTAATTTAAGAGCAGCTTGGTGATGTTTGATGCAATAAGAACACTCATTGGCCTGACTTGTCCATACCGCTAAGTATTCTCTCATTTGTCGAGATAAGGGTAAATCCTGGTCGAGCATTATTTTTTTATAGAAATAGAAATGACCTTCAACCATAGGAGGAAGGTTTTCAAAAACTCGATGTATGTTAGCGACTTTACCTCTTGCGCTTTGAATTTCTTTAAAAATGTCGTTTTCCATTGGCAACCTCTCTTCTCATACTCGTTTGTTAAGTACAACAAACGACTACTAATTAAAAGAACTTACATTCTAAATTGGAAATTAAGCTGACAATGAGTTCACAGCTTCAAGATTTTTTACCGATGGTCCCAGATCCGCTCGATTAAAGCTTCTCTCTCGAGGATCAAACTCCCCACTTCATTGTCGGGCACATCTTCTAATTTTTTCCAACGAGCAATTTGAATTCCTCTGTTCATGGTATTAAGTCTAGCGAGTCTAATGATATGCCTACCCACATAAAAATGAAAAACGGCCATCGTCCCTATTGAAGTGATTAGGGCAATGACTAAAGAAATGATGATCACATTTCTGGTGAAACCACTCATTATTTGCTCAATATGCTGGTCATCAAGTATGCCTGGATGCATCTGATGGAAATCATGGCCTGTTTTTACAAAAACATCTTTTTCTAAAGCTATTTTTAAATCGACCAATTGTCCCTTTCTACTCTTATAGGAACTAACAAGAAGGAATGTCTCTATGAGCAGGATTAATAGAATCACACTTAAGCCAATTTGTTTGCCCATCTTAGTTAACAAAATAATCTCCTAGGAGCGCATCATGCGGTGAAATCGCTTTAAAAAGTTAAAAACATAGTCGCTTGTCTGCTTTCGTTTCCAATTTCCTGCAAGATACTTATTGGCCTCTCCCATCGTCGGATAGATATGAATTGTTCCAAGTATTTTATTAAGTCCGAAACCATGTTTCATCGCTGCTACAAACTCAAGCATCAAATCACTAGCATGATTTGAAACAATAGTGGCTCCGAGAATTTGATCTGTGCCAGGCTTGGTTAAGACACGCACAACTCCATGGTCTTCACTGTCTGCAATCGCTCGATCGAGATCATCGACCTCGTAAGTGGTCAACTCATAAGCAATTCCATCTCGCATGGCACGAGTTTCATTCAATCCAACACTCGCAACCTCTGGATCGGAATATGTGGCCCAAGGAATTACCGAATAATCTACCTTAAATTTTTTTAATTTTCCAAATAGGGCATTGACCGCACAATACCAAGCTTGATGAGAAGCAGTATGAGTTAACTGAAATGGCCCTGTAACATCACCACAAACAAAGATATTAGGAATATTCGTGCGAAGATAAGCATCTGCATTGATGGTTTTATTGGGACGAATTTCAATTCCCAGATTTTCTAAGCCAAAACCTTTTATATTGGCAGCTCTCCCTACCGCAACTAAAATTTGATCAAATTCTATTTCACTCTTTTGGTTTTCAAATTCAACTACTAAAAATTTGCGACTCCCTTCTGTTTTAATCTCGAGCGCCCGAGTTTTGGCCCTGACATCAATCCCCTCTTTCACAAAACGATCAGTGATAATTTTACTCACTTCAGGATCTTCAATTCCCATAATCCGATCGTTCATTTCGACTTGGGTAACTTTTGAACCAAGACGATTAAAGCTCTGGGCCATCTCGCACCCTATCGGCCCCCCTCCAAGAACGATCAATCTCTCTGGCAGCTCTTCAAGCTTCCACAAATTATCCGAAGTCAAAATTGTAATTCGATCAATACCAGGCAAAGGAGGAACAAACGGACGAGCACCTGTTGCAATTGTTATATTTTTAGTCGTCAAAATTTTACCATTAACTTTCACTTCCCAAGGAGAAAGAATCTCCGCTTCTCCAGTGATACAATCTACTCCAAGTGAAGAATAGCGCTCGATAGAATCATGGGGCTCAACTTTATTAATCACGTCCTGAACACGTCCCATTACTTTTTTAAATGAAAATTTAGGATCCATTTTTTCAAGGCCATACTTTTCTGCATTTTTTATTTGATAAGCAAGCTTCGCTGATTTTATGAGAGCTTTTGACGGAACACACCCAGTATTGAGACAGTCACCACCCATTTTATGCTTTTCAATTAAAGCAACCTTCGCTTTGACTGCTGAACTTATATAAGAAGTGACTAAACCTGCTGATCCACCACCGATCACAACCATATTATAATCAAATTTACGAGGTCGTTTAAAATTCTTATAAAGAGCTCTACGTTTCAAATAATTCGTTATCATTTTGACCACCAATGGAAAAATTCCTAAAAGAGTAAAGGCAAATATTAACTTTAAGGATAGAATATCCTTGATATTAGAAATTCTAGCAATTTCAACACCTGCATTTACATAAACCACTGTTCCGGCCAACATGCCGAGCTGGCTCATGATGTAAAATGTCAAAGTCTTAATTTTGGTAAGACCCATAACAAGATTGACGACAAAAAAGGGAAAAGCAGGAATCAATCGCAAACTAAAAAGATAAAACGCCCCATCCTTCTCGATTCCCTCATTAATATTTTTAAGAGATTGGGAAAATCTCTCTTGTACGAAATCTCTAAGAATCAATCGTGCGCTTAAAAAGGCCAGAGTCGCACCGATCGTGCTCGCAAAAGAGACGATAATGACACCTTTAAATAGGCCAAAAAGGGCTCCACCTGCAAGAGTTAAAATAGTGGCCCCAGGGAGGGATAGCGCAGCGGCAATAACGTAAACACCAAAAAAAACAATAATCGTTTGCAACCGATGAGATTGGTAATAAGCATTCAAAAGATCCTGATTGGACTTCACATAAGAAAGGCTTAAGTATTGAGATAATTGATACTTTTGAACTAACCCAAAAACAATACCAATCATGAGCAAAAGGAATATTCGAGAATAACTTTTCTTCATTTTAATTTCTTCCTTCGTTTAAATTCCAATCATATTCATTATATTCGATATCATAGGTTCGGGCAGGCAAGTTGAGTTCTTTCACAATATAATTTTGAAATGAGCCATACTTCTTTCCAAAATCATCGCCATACCATTTGAAAATTTTTGATAGTTTCATAACCTGACCTTCTATTCGATTCTTGTCATTATTAGACAAAAAATTCAGGGCCGAAGCATTCAGCTGCTGTTCTAACCGCGAAGCCACAAATGCCTCGCCTAGAAGCGAAGGGCAACCGATAGATGCGCAGTTCACGGCAAAATGAATTCGTGGCTCATCAAACTCTTTCCTGATAATTCCATGTTCAATATCATCAAGACTTAATGTACGACCAAGTAACTTTATAAATTCTTTTTTCCATGGACCACGACGAAAGAGACCAGATTCGATGTCTTTGATAGATTTAATTGGATAATGATCAATAATGAGTTTTATTGTGTAAGCGTTGTAGGAATTGATCCAAAAAGCCAACTTCTCAGCTTTAGAAAAATTATTAAAATCATTTTGATGAACCTCTTCAATCAATTTAAGATAAGACATCAGCGTTGTTGGATTTTCCTTTATTTTTTTATAATGGACAAAGGTTTGATGTCCCTTTTTTTCGACATTCAATTTTAAAACTTCATTTAGCAAAGAATGATCTTGATCAAATTGCGCACTTGCACGGAAGGAGAATGTTAAAAATGTAATAAAAAATAAAATCCAATTTTTCATATATCCTCTCAATCTCTACATTATTTTAATTCTTTAATCTGGAAAAAAATATCTTCAAGCTTTGCGCGTTTTGTGTAATCTGCATCTGCAAAGGAATAGACAATGATACCCTTTTGATCAATCAAAAAAGTTGCAGGAATAGGAAGCTCGCCATTGTTATTCCCCTGACTTTGAGACAAATCAAGTCCCATTTTATTATACTCAGTGAGGACTTTATCCTCTACTTTAAACACCAGATTCAGTTTTCTTAAAACTTGGTAGTTGAGATCTGAGACGAGCTCGATGCTGAGGTTGTTTTTCTTCTTGGTTTTTGAAACTTCTTTGTCAGTCTCTGGAGAAATGGCCAGCACTTGGACTTTCTTATTCTTAAAGTCTTGAAGCCTTGATTCAATTTCCTTTAATTGGGCCATACAATAAGGGCACCAGCCCCCACGATACACAGTGAGCAATAAAGGTCCTTGCTTTAATCGATCCGAAACACTAACCCCCTTGATCGTCACATTAGGAAAACTCTCTCCTTGTTTAGGAATCTTTTTTTCAATGCCACTGTCCTTGAGTCTTTCAGTCGCTCCCTGAAAAAGCGTTTTTCTATCCTCTATTCCAGAACCAAACACATTTTGACCAAATAAGATAATCACAATTAAAATTAAGTTTTTCATTAAAAGACCTCTCCTCATCATTTTTTGATAAGTGTACAAAAGGGGACTTTTGTTACAACATATGTTCCATTTAAATACTTGATATTATTACTATCTGAATGTTTTGAAAATTTCACGTCCCATTTGAGAAAGAGAAACTTCAATATCGACCGCTTCTAAATCCTTAGCCGCTTTCGGCATTCCATAAACAACACAACTCTCTTCAGATTGCCCTATCGTTTTATGTCCCAATTTTTTGAGCTCAAGCATCTCTTTTGCACCATCTCGCCCCATGCCTGTAAGGATAACAGCTACTACTTTTTGAAATGATAAATTCTTTATTGAATTAAAAAAATAATCAACCGATGGAGAATGTCGGTTAAGGGGAGGATCATTATTAATCTCAATGTATGAGACCCCCTTTTCTTGTATAATTCTCAATTGCTTATTTCCTGGCGCAATGTAGACCGTTGAGTGCTCCAATAATTCACCGTTTTCAGCCTCCTTTACTTTAAATGTGCACAGAGTGTTCAGTCTTTCTGCAAAAGCAAATGAAAAATCCCTAGGTATGTGCTGGATGACAACGGTAGGGGGAAATACCTCCGGAAAAGTCGGTAACAATTGGGCAAGGGCCATTGTTCCGCCAGTAGATGCCCCAATCGCAATAAGTGAATTCCTTGCTATTTTCTCACTAATCTCGATCGACTCACGTCTGAGTAATGAAACTCGTTGTTGCTTCGACTCTAAAGAAATGGCTATTTTTGCAAGAAATTCATTTTTAAAAAGACTAAATTCTGCATTCTTTGGTTTTTGAATATAATCAGAAACACCTTCTTCCAACATTTTTAAAACCACATCTCCTTCATCTTTGTCCAGAGATGAAAGAACAATTGTTGGTATACTTTTGTACTTTAAAAATTGTCTATAAAATTCATCTCCATTCTCACCGGGCATCTGAATATCTAAAGTGATAAGATCAGGAACATATTCAAAAATCATTTTGCGAGCTTCTATTGTATTTTTAGCATGTCCGACTAATTCATAGGATTCTCCTTCTTCGCTCAACATTTTCTCGACGATTTTAGGTATAATACTCGAATCATCTATCACTAGAATTTTTTTCTTTCCTTTTCTTGTCGATGCTGGCCCATTAGATTTTTTTTTGCGATATATAGAATTTCCGAGGTACTCGAGCTCTTCAGAGAGTTCAATCGCTTCTGAAAGGCCTAAGAAAAGATAGCCACCTCCTTTCAATGAATGAAGAAGCTTCTTCACAATATGAAGTCGATCTAATTCCTCAAAATAAATAAGTACATTCCGTAAAAGAATGAAATCAAAATTCAAATCAAGACGATCTCCATGCAACAAGTGGTGATGGCGAAATTTAATATGATCCAAATTTTTAGTACGGTATTTATAAAAGCCTTCATTATCATCACTCCCTTTTAAGAAATACTCTTTTATAAGTGATTCCTCAACTGAATCAAAATCATGAAGGGGATAAATTGCATTCTCAGCAATCTGTAAAACCGCTGAATTGATATCTGTTCCTAATATGTTCCACTTTTTAAGAGATGTCGAAGAACGAAGTTTATCAAGACATATATCTAAAGAGTACACTTCGTGCCCTTTAGAACATGCTGCCGACCATAATAGAAGATTTTCGTATTTTTCTCTCGCTATAATATCTTGAAGAATTGAGAATTGAATCTTTTCCCTAAAAAATTCCGTCTTGTTTGTTGTTATAAGATTAATGATATCCTGTGAAACAAGCTGTCTATGAGATTTCAAATAAGCGACATAGTCACACCATTTTACAAAACTCAGTTTTTGCTTATGGGCCCAAAGTCGAGTATTAATTAATTGGAATTTGCTTTTATCAAAGGCAATCCCTGTCAATTCTCTCAGGAACTGTTGTAAGTCAGCAAAATCTTCGTTGCTTAATTCTTCGTCTTTATACGCAGAATTGGATTTCAACTCCATTAAATTTTTTCCCAAGAGTTTGCACCATTGGCGACTTTCCGAAACTCCTTATCTTTGGTGCCATTAACACCTTTTAATTTGCTATGGCCATCTTGTAAGATGAGAACTTTCCCACCTTCCTGAGCAAAACTTCGTTGATCATCAGTGTCTTGGCTTTTGCGATGACCATTTACTAAAATCTCTAACTCTCCAACCATCGCCTGAAGATTTATTGCCTGTTGATTAAGTTCAAGTGCAGCAGTGGATGACTGCGTCGCCATTGAAGCATTTAATTGAGTTGACTGATCCAATTGTCCAATCGCTTCATTCATTTGCGAAATACCCGCCGCTTGATCTTGTGATGCTGAAAGAATTTGTTCAATATTCAGTCGAATATTGGCCGAATCTTCTTCAATTTTTTTAATAAAACTAGCGGTATCATCAACTAAGCTACTTCCTTTTTCGACTCTCATTTTATTGTTTTCATATATAACCTGAGCATTTTTAACAGAGCTTTTTACAATTTCAGAAATTTCAGTAGATGCTCTGCCACTGGTCTTTGCAAGATTGCTTACCTCTTGAGCGACAACCGAGAAACCACGTCCAAACTCACCAGCTCTTTCCGCTTCAACGGATGCATTAAACGAGAGAATTTTAGTTTGAAAAACGATATCATCAATGATCTTCGTCTTCTCCGCAATCTCTTCAATCGCGAGGACAAGACTTGCTATATCTTGGTTACTCTCAGCAATCTTACCCATCGAATCGATCAGTTCTGATGTCTTATCACAAACAACTTTTGCAGACTTCTCCATTTCCTCTGAGAGATTTTTAGATTTATGTGCTTGATTAACATTATTCTTTACCATAGCACTGAGCTCTTCCATTGATGACGCTGACTCTTGCAATGCGCTCGCTGCTTCATTGGTTTCATCTGACAATGCTTTACTACTTTTCGCAATTTCATTGCTTTCATTGAGCACAACGACTCCACCTTTTTTCAGCTTTAGCATAATTCCCGAAATAATATGATTAAGTCTCCTCGAAACAAAAATGCTTGCAAGCACAAGTACGATGATTGAAGAGATTACGGTGTAAAGAAAGACATCTATCTTTCTCTTCGTATAAAGACTCGCTTTTGAATAAAATTCTTTACCTTTTGTATCGGCGTACATATTAATTGAATCGACGGCCTCTAAAAGATTATTATAGAGGGGGTTCGATCTCTCAGGTTGAACAGAACTAGGTCTTCTCTCAAAAAGACTATTGATCCAGAGCTTATATTTACTTTCGAGAGCACTGATGTGCTCATGATCCCCGAGATAGGATATCTTTAAAATTTCAATTGATTTTTCAACATTCTTATTAATTTCCTCAATTTTTCTGGAGTTTTTTAAAGATTGGTTCTCTTCTAAATTTAAACATTGGAGTTCAAATACTCCACTTCTGATATCCTTTATGCTACTACTTGTTGCGTAAGGATTTCTATAGAGTTTCTCCATGTAGGACCCCACTCCTGTAAGACTTGTTTGTCCCAAATAGAGCATCCCTACTAGGATGAAGATGGGAATAGTGACAAGAATTGAAAGATAATGAGAAATCTTTACTTTTTTCATACGAAATTCCTTTATGCTGCATTCTTTAATTTTTCGATAACATCTATTTCAAGTAGTTTTCGCGAATTTGCAATCAATAGCAACTGATCGTTATTCGTTCGATATAAGCCCTCTACAAATTTAGTTTTTTTAAGGTCTCGAACATCTTTAATCTCCGTCTCTTGAATTTGAACGACATCTTCAACTTCATCCACGATGACAGCAACTTTATGACCATCTACTTTAAAAACAACAAAGCATGTTTTTTTGTCTACAATCTCTGAGTCTCCTAAACCAAGTTTAATCTTAATATCGACAACTGTTACAATTTCACCTCGGAGATTTATAACTCCTTTGAGATATTTATCTTGCTCGGGCACAATGGAAATTTCCTGAGGTAAAACAACTTCCTCAATTTCGAGCATCGGAATTGCAAATTTTTTACCACCAATGCAAAAGACAAAATATCTTCTCATCTCTATGACACCTTTTTAAATTTTTTAATAAGTTTTTCTCTTTCTAGCACGAGAGCAACCTTACCATTTCCTAAGATCACGCCTCCTGAATAGGGTCCACTTTTCTCATAGCGAGGATCTATTTTCTTTAACACAATTCGTTCCTGTCCTAGAATATCGTCAAAGAGAAGACCATACTTTTTCCCTTGAGATTCCAATATCGCAACCAAGGGTTTCTCCTTTTTTTCATTGAAAACTTGAGATAGTCGAGAGAGAGGAATAATTTCTTCGTTGATTTTTATAAATTCTTGGTCATCTTCACTGTAAATTTTTCTATTCAAATCATAAGATACTATTTCGGCTAAATCGGCATTGGCTATCACATAACTTTGCAGATTTTCTTCTATAACAATACCATTGAAGAGAGACAACGAAAGTGGGAGCTCGATTTTAAATGTTGTCCCAACTCCTAACTCTGAATCAATCTCGCACGACCCTTTTAAATCTGTAAACATCTTTCGTACAACATCCATTCCAACTCCTCGGCCAGACACATCTGATGCCTGATCACGAGTTGAAAAACCATTTTCGAAAATGAGATTATAAATATCTTTTTTGCTTAGACCATCACAAGTTCTAACAATGCCCTTTTCTATCGCCTTTTTGGCAATGATTTCATGATCAAGCCCATTCCCATCATCCTCAAGCTCTAAATAAAACTTACCAGCTTTTTGATAGCCTTTAATACGTACTTTTCCTTTTGCAGGTTTCCCTCGTATCTCTCTTATTTCTCGGCTTTCAATTCCATGGTCGATGGAATTTCTTACCATATGGGTAAGAGGATCAACAAGTGCATCCACAATGGTCTTATCAAGCTCCTGCTCTATGCCTTCTTTTATAAACTCTATTTCCTTGGAAGTTGCTTTCTCAGTCTCTCTGACAACTCGATCAAGTCTATTAAAAACTCCTTTTAGGTTTATCATTCTTAATTGGATCACAGTATCCTGAAGTTCATTCATGCTTTTATTTATATCACTTAAAACTTTTTTCATCTTTTCATTTTCAATACCCATTGATTCAAAGAGATAAATAAGCTTGGCTTGATTAATAACTTGTTCACCAAAGGAATTCACAAGCTGATCAACTTTTTTCAAAGATAATTTGATGGACTCATCCACCGTCACAACCTTCTGAACTGTCTTTGCTTCCTTGATCAGTGCAACCAGGGGTGATTGAATTTCCTCTGTCATTATTTGACGATGAACGTTTTCATCCATCTCGGCCAAAAGTTTTAAAGCAGTAGCATCGTCAATGACACTCTCATCTACTGAGTCAATCCTTTCTTGCGACTGATTTTTGCTCTCTCCCTGGTCATTAGAAAGTTCGGTCATTTTAATCTCAAGATGGGCAAACGATTCGCTCTCTCCACCTTGTTGAAGAGAATTAATGGCATTTTTAAGCGAATCATTTATTTCTAAGAGAATATCTATGACTGCCGAAGTAACTCTCACCTGACCCTTTCGGATCGAGATCATAAAGTCTTCTGCTAAATGAGAGAAGTGCGCCAGTTCATCATAACCAACCGCCTTGCACCCACCTTTTATAGAGTGAAAAAGTCTCAAGATATTGGCCATTGAAGAGTCATCTAAAGGATTCCTCTCGAAAAGAAGAAAACTCTCTTCTGCAGAGCTTAGCATATCAATCGCCTCAGCAATGAAGTCAGCTCTAATCTCTAATAAAAAATCATCCTCTTCTGACATACTTATCTGATCGGCTTTATTCTTCATCGTTTTAAAGGGAACTTTTGTAAATATGCGAAATATCCCTATTTACAATTGTTTATATATAAACATAAGAGAAAGAGCGATAATCTTTAGTTACTTTATATCAAATATCTTCTTTAACTTTAAGTTAAGAGTTTCAGGAGTAAAAGGTTTTACGATATAATTGTTGACGCCCGCTTTGACGGCCAGAAGAATATTTTCTTTCTCACCTTCTGCAGTTACCATAAGAACTTTTAATTCTTTAGTTCTTGGTTCGTTTCGAATTTGAGAAAGGAGGTCTAATCCTGTCATAACAGGCATATTCCAATCTGTTATAACCAGTCCAAAGGATAAACCTAAGCCTAATGCTCCGATAATCATTTCCCAAGCCTCTTTCCCATCCGCTGCTGCTTTAACATTTTTAAAACCAATTCTATTGAGAATTTGAGTATTAATCTTTCTCATTGTGGCCATATCATCAACGACCAATATTCTTAAATCAAAATCAAATGCTTCCATAACTCACCTTTGTGTGGGATTAATCTAGTGAAAATTGCTACAGCTATGCTAGACTTTGTTAGTAAGTGTCATCAAAGGCTTAAAAATTACAATCAACAAGAAAAAGAAAGAGAAAGCAACAGAAGCTCAGATGCTTGAGCTTCTCAATCACCCCCATGTGCAATCATGGAGGGCCATAATGAATGCCCACCAGAAAATCTATCGTTTCCTAGAAACTGAGCTTTTAAAAAATAATTGCTCGATCCCTCGTTTCCAAATTTTCTTTTATCTTTATTTTCACGGTCCAATTTCATCGATAGAATTGGCCCAATTGATGCATGTCACAAGAGGAAATGTCTCAACATTTATAACTCGTCTTGTCGCTGACAAACTTGTCTATCTCGTAACAACTCAAGAGAGAGGTGGTAAGAAGCTCATTCACTTATCTAACAAGGGAAAAGAGCAGTTTGAAAGCTTTTTCCCAGAGCACATTCAACGCGTTATAAAAATCGCTCCAGAGCTCTCTCAATCAGCGATCAATAAATTGAATCAAATCCAAGTTTAAAGTCATTTCAACCTTGAAGAATGTGACGATAAATTTTATGTTTATACATAAACATTTTATTCTTTTAAGGACTACATCATGTCGACACACATTCATCAACAATTTGGCCAATCGGAGTTTATCAATAAACTGGTCAATCAAGAACATTCTGCCATTGAATCTGTCGTCAAAGCTTATACAAGTCATTTGTACAATGCTTCCCTCGGAATGAGCTTTACTCCAGATGAATCAAGTGAATTAGTACAAAATACATGGGAAACATTTTTTGATGTTCTTCCTGGCTTCAAATCAAATTCTCATATAAGAACCTTTATCTTCGGTATTTTGTATAACAAAGCACGAGAACTCAGGAGAGAACGAGAACGCTTTAACAAGCATGAGCAAATTGATGACATTATGGAAGAGCGCTTTGCGGATAATGGCTCATGGAAACATGGAGTCATAGATCCGGAAAGGTTTATGATTGCCGCTCAAACGATCGAGATTATAAATCAATGCCTAGAACGACTTCCTCTAACCCAGAAAATGGCCTTTTCTCTTAAAGAAGTTATGGGGGAAGATACTGAAGAAATTTGTAATACTTTAGAAATTTCTGTCACTAACTTAGGAGTTCTTCTTTTTCGTGCTAAAAATCGTTTAAGAGAATGCATCGAAAAAAAAATTGAGGTTTAAGTCATGCTTAGGTGTAAAGATGTTGTGCGATTGATTTCATCTGAAGAAAAACTTAATTTTCTTCAAAAAACAGAGTTAAAGATGCATCTTTTAGCCTGCAAGCATTGCTCTAATTACAACAAACAAATGAATACCCTTATTATGAGTCTTAAAAAGATTTTTTCGGTAAAAAGCGACAAGAATTGTGATCAAATTAAACAACTTGAAGAGTCAATCATTGATAAATTTATCAAAAAAAAGTAATTGAACGATCCTAACAAAGTTAAGATTCTTCCCTTTTTAATAAATCTTCTCGTAGGGTGCCGAGACCCATTGTCCCCATGATCTATTGTATGTATGTATTCGTTTGATTTTTTTTAAGTCATCTGTGTAAACTTCATGACCTTGATTAATCCATTCAAACAGACCCCCCAATAAATTATGGACTTCATATCCCTCTTTTTTGAGTTTATCCGCAATTTCTCCGCTTCTATAACCAACGGAGCAATAGGCAACAATCTTTTTAGTCCTTGGAATTTTTGCCAAAAAGTCGCTCAAATCAAATTTTTTGTACCCCACATTTAACGCTCCCAAAAGATGAGAAACTCTAAACTCCTCTTCTTCTCTGACATCGATAATCACGATATCCTTTTTCTCTGATTTCATTCTTTTAAATTCGGGAATGGTTATTTTTTTCGAATGAAAATGCTTTGTGAGTTCCTCCACTTTAGATTTAAAAAGAGGATTCATAAAGCTTGTATCTGTTATGGATTCCGCTGACGATACAACGGAATGGTGCATGAAGAAAAATGCTCAAAGCAATAATTGAGAATAAAACATTAATTCTACTATTATCCCTCCAGACACTATTGAATAGGTTATATTACTTAATTCCAAATTAAGTAATTCATCTCAATTTTGATTAAATTTTAAACACTTCCTCTCTATTGATAGACTTTAGTAGAGACAAGAGTCTGTTTTGAGAATCTACAAATGGCATCTCTCTTGCTTCAATTTTGATATCAACAATTTGAGGTCATTATGAAATCTATGCTCATTCTCTTCTCCTTGCTCATAACCTTTCAAGTTTCAGCACAAAATTTTGACAATTATACTGACTTTGTCAAAAGTCAAAAGAGAGCTTCTATTCAAGGACATAGGATCTCTTATATAGACCACGGAGAAGGTACCCCTATCGTCCTCATGCATGGCATTCCGACTTCCTCTTGGATGTATCGAAAATTGATCCCTCTTTTGGCCCAAAACGGATTTCGAGTTATTGCACCTGACTTATTAGGCATGGGCTCGAGTCAAAAAATAAAAGAAAAAGCAAAACTTCTCGTGCCCTATCAGGCCAAAGTAATGCACGAGTTGCTTGTTGATCACCTCCAACTCAAAAACTGGATTCAAGTCGTCCATGATTTTGGAGGACCTGTGATATGGGAGATGTTAAAGTTCAATGACTTTAATCTCGATTACCTCGTTGTCCTAGATACCTTTCTTTTTGAAGAAGGTTGGAATCATGGATTGAACACATTTAGCAAATTACTTATAAATACAGCAACCACGAAGCCCCTACGAAAAGTATTTTATACTCAGGCCATCAAATCAATGCTGTTTAAACCAGATCAAACCCAACATTTAAGTGATCTTTTGGAAGGTTATGTCACACCACTCTTGCAAGGTGCTTCGTATACTTATAAAACGCTTTACTTCTCTGTTAAACAACTGACAGATGAGCTTCCGCGCTATCAACAAAACTTAAGCTCTCGACCTCAAATTCCAAGCACTATTATTTGGGGAAAACATGACAAATTTCTTTCAAGTGAAAAACAACTAAAGAAAATAAGTCTTCATCTTGGAACTCTACCTGAAAATATTCTCATCCTTCAAAAAGGAAAACACCTCATCACTGAGGATGCTCCAGGTCAGATCGTAGAAGAAATTTTAAAATGTTGTAAATCGCTATAGTTAAAAATATGATAAAGATCATCAGCTAAAACATAGTGAGGGCACGTGTTGCTAAGATCTTTATCCAAATATGTCATCAATTTACTTATTGCATACCTAGAACGACCAAGCTCTCATCAATTCGAGCTGGCGACTGTGAACATAGACAAATTAATAAAGACTCTTCAACCAGGAGACGTACTCTTAGTTGAGGGTAAACAAAAATTTAGCTCGGCAATTAAATATTTAACTCAATCAAATTGGTCCCACGCCGCACTCTACATTGGAAATGGCGTCATCATAGAAGCTGATTTGAAGTTAGGTGTTATTAAGACTGAAATCGAAAAATATCAGGATTATCACACTCGTATCTGTCGTCCTATCAATATTTCCGACAGCGATTTGGGATTGATCGTTCATTTTATCGAGGCCAGAGAAGGCTTAACTTATGATATCAAGAACATTTTTGACCTCGCTAAATTTTTATTCCCAGCTCCCCCTGTACCTTTGCGATGGAAGCGAAAAATGTTAGAAATGGGCTCACAGGACCCGACAAAAGTCATCTGCTCATCTATAATCGCCCTAGCCTTTCAGTCTATTAAGTATCCGATACTTCCCATAGAAAAATGTATTAAAGGAAGAAAGGAATATACGACAAGACACCACTCCTTTTTCACTCCTAGTGATTTTGACAGATCCCCTTTTTTCCAAATAATAAAACCAACTCTCGCGGGAGTATTTGATTACAAAGATATCCCTTGGATCATGCACAGCAATACTTAAAAAAAAAATTATGTAATCAAATTCTTTCTCCTTGCACTTATCATCAATAGAAATAAAACAAGGAGATTACATTGTTAAAATCAAAAATATTATTTATCTTAAGTTTTTTACTTCTTTCACAGGGAGCCTTTGCCGATAAGTTTAAATTAGATGAATCTCATACCCATTTAGGTTTCAAGATAAGACACTTGGCCTTTGCCAACGTTCTCGGTAAATTTAATAAATTTGAGGGTACAGGAAATTTCGATGACAAAACAGGAAAACTTTCAGACCTCAAAGTTCAAATTAGCGCAAGTTCAATAGATACCAATGAACCAGATCGCGATACCCATCTTCGTTCTCCAGATTTTTTTGATGTTGAAAAGTTTAAAGATATTACGTTTGAGTCATTAGACATTAAATACAAAGGAAAAAAACCACATCAGATTATTGGTAATCTCACGATCAGAGGGGTCACTCAAAAAATAACACTTGAGATCGAAGACTGGGGTGGTAGAGCAGAAGATGCTTGGGGAAATCAAAGACTTGCTTTTGAAGCTAAAGGAAAAATTGATCGCACAAAGTTTGGACTAACATGGAACAAAGGTGTGAAGAAAGTAGCAGGTTTGACAGTTGGTAACGAAGTAACATTTATCCTTGAGATCCAAGGAATAAAAGTTGACTAAATAATAATAATTCTTTCATTGGAGGAAGAAAAATGGAAAACAAAAAAGTACTACTCGGTTTGGCCCTCACAGGAATGATGATGGCCGCAGGCTGTTCAACGAGCGCAAAGACATCAGCGGAAATGGCCGTTGCTGGCGAATGCCATGGCATTAACTCATGCAAAGGCTCTGGAGCTTGTGGCGGAAAAGGCCATAGCTGCGCGGGCAAAAACTCTTGCAAAGGCAAAGGTTGGGTTAAGCTATCAAAAGGTGAATGCCTAGAGAAAGGTGGAGAATTCAAAGAGGCCATGATGTGATTCATTTGAATGAAGATATCTGTCAACCAGGAGTGGGCCTTAGGTCCACTCACTTTCCTTTTCTTGAAAATAAACCGCAACTCAAAGTCAAGTGGTTCGAAGCCGTCAGTGAGAACTATATGGATAGTATGGGGAGACCACGTCAAATTCTCCAGCAATTAAGAAATGACTACCCTATAGCTCTGCATGGAGTTTCAATGAATCTACTCTCTTCAACAGGAACTAGTGATACTTACTTACAAAAATTGCGATCTCTCTGTGAAGAAATTGAACCTTTTATTGTATCAGACCACCTTTGCTGGACAGGAATCAAGCCGAGCAATATTCATGACCTTCTCCCCTTTCCCTATACCAAGGAATCTCTTGAAATCGTTATTAATAATATTGATCATGCCCAAAATAAGTTGGGCAGATCTCTCGTTGTTGAAAATGTTTCAACATATATGACTTTCAAACAAAGCGAATTTCTCGAATGGGATTTTGTTCTTGAAGTCATTAAGAGAACCGATGCGAAATTACTTCTTGATATTAATAACATTTATGTCAGCGCAATCAATCATCATTTTAATCCACTGACTTACCTTGATTCCATACCCCAAAGGATCGTTGCTCAAATTCACCTCGCAGGCTTCACCGATATGGGAGATTTTCTTTTTGATACACATTCGAAACCAGTATATCCAGAAGTATGGGAACTCTTCTCCCATTATATTGCAAAGGCTCCTCACATTCCCTTTATGATGGAATGGGATGAAGATGTTCCTGAATTTCCGATTGTTGAAAATGAAGTCGCTAAAGCGATAGAAATTTGGAAAAAACATCATAATGAAAAGAGATAATATGGCCATTTATAAGTTTAGTGACTTTCAAAATCAATTCGTTCAAATGATTATCAAAGATATCGAGTCTCCACAGTTGCTGGATGATATCATCCCCGCAGGAAAATTAAAATCTTCAGTCGAGACAATGAGGGTTCACCAAAATGGCTACATCGCAAGACTAACTGAAGCCTTGGGTGAAACTTTCGAAGGCACTTGGTTTTCCATGGGGGATGAACTTTTTTTTGAAGTATGTGAACAGTACATCTGTAACCATCATTCTAGCGAATACAATTTATCAAACTATGGGTACTCCTTTCCCTATTTTATTGGGGAATTAAAAAACTCCATCAATATCCCCTTCATTCAAGATATGGCCCGTTTTGATTGGATATTTAAGGAACTCTTTCATGAGAAGCAACATGACTCTGTACCCTTAACAGAGCTTCTAAAGATTCATGAAAATCCACACCTGAAATTAGAGTTTGGAAATGCAGTGAAACTCTTTAGTTCTCAAAATGCTGTTTATAAAATATGGGATCAAAGAAAAAAGGAGCAAGAAGACATCGTTCATTTCGACTTTGAGAATCCAGAGTTTGTCATTCTCTACAAAGACAAGAATAGTCTCTTTTCAAAAGAGATTACTGAGTTTCAATTTGATATTTTAACTAAGTTTAAAAATGGTTTATCATTGGATGCGGTCATTGAGGATTCAAACATTGAAAATCAGCAAGATTTCTTAGAAATTTTTCACATTATTGTTACGACAAAGATAATCTCAAGAGTTTATTAAAAATGAATGACTCGTTAAAGCTTCGTTTAACAATCTTCTTCATACTCTTGGTTTCCTTTTGCTTTCTCGAAGTGATCATCCCGAAAAGAGTGTTGACGGCACCAAAGAAAAAAAGGTGGCTTACTAACCTGAGCCTCTCTTTTTTAAATACCTTAATCCTTCACCTTTCTATGCCCTATGGCCTTGTTTCTCTTGCTGCATTATTGAGGGGAAATAAAATTGGCCTATTGAACATTTTAAATCTTTCATATCTGACTGAAATTATCCTTAGTGTGGTCATCTTTGACCTGCTTATTTATTTTCAACATATTCTCTCTCATAAATTCCCCATTTTCTGGAGATTTCACAAAATTCATCATATCGATGTGGATTTAGATGTCAGCTCTGGCAATCGATTTCACACTATTGAAATCGTTTTTTCTTTCCTCTACAAAAGTCTATTCATCCTCCTCTTAGGTCCTTCGCCAGACTCTATTCTCTTCTTTGAAATCATTTTAAACTCTATGGCGATGTTCAACCACTCAAATATCAATATTCCACCAGCAATCGATAAAGTCCTTAGATTTCTAGTCATAACACCAGATATGCATCGAATTCATCATTCAGTGAAAGATAAGGAATATAATAAGAACTTCGGTTTTAACCTTTCGTTTTGGGATTTTCTCTTGAAAACCTATAAAGAAAAACCTGAGGACGGCCACGTTGCAATGAAAATTGGTCTCGACTCCTACAGAGACTTTAAATACATATCGCTTTTTAAGTTACTCATTATTCCCTTTTACACAATCAATGACGAAATTCAGGATCACGAAAAGTCTTAATAACACACAAAAAATTAAAATGAATAAATGGAGATAAAGTCATTTCATCTCCATTTATAAAAGTCTATTTAATCCAGCTAAATTCCTTAAATGGAACATCTATTTCAGTCTCGGCCAAATGATTCGTGTAGTTGCTCAATGTTTTCATTGCAACTCCCAGCACAACTTCTAGAATTTGTTGTTGGCCATATCCCGCAGCGAGAAACTCTTTTACCAGTAAATCATCGACAAAACCTCTCGACTTAACGACCCCTCTGGTAAACTTCACAAGGGCATCAATTTTTGAATTTGATATTTTTGATCCTTTAAGTATTGACTCTAATGTTTCACTCTTCATTCCGGCCATTTTTAAAGCAATCATCGAATGTGCAGCAACACAGTACTCACAGTTATTCTCTACACTTGTGGCCAGTAAAATGGCTTGTTGCTCTTCTGAAGTAAACGAAGTTTTCCCCATCAAGTCAGCTAAAGCTAAATACGCCTTCAAGGTCACTGGCGAATTTGCAAAAGTGCTCATTAAATTGGGAATAAAACAGTATTTTTCTTGAACTTGTTCAAGAAGTACTAAAGATTCACTTTTTGCGTTGTTTTTAGAAATTTTTTCTAGATGTTTCATCATGACCCCACTTAATACTTTATTGTATTACTAATTATAAAAATTTGAACTTTTTACCCTGCACTCATTATTTCAACTTATCAAAACTAATCCCACCACCTCCTTTAATTTTACCATTATGTTTTGAACCAAACGGTCCATAATTGATTAATTTTTTTTACTTAATACACGTCATTGCCAACTTTATAGTTGTTAATGCTTCTGCTTCCTTCATTCCCCCCTTTATCAATGTCCTTAGGCCAGTCATCACACTTATTATATAAAAGGATACTTCTTCGAGATCTAAATGCTTATCAATTTCACCATTCATTTGAGACTTTGCAAGAGCAAGGATAAAAATTCTTCTAAATTCACTAATTCCATTTTCGACATAACCTAAAATGGCAGAATCTCGTTTTGAAAATTCTGTGGCCGTGTTCATTATAAAACAACCTCGAGGTTTCGTCTTAGAATTTGCTTCTTTTGTGGAACTGATCAATACATATTCAATAAAATCCTTTCCTGATTCATATTTTTTTAGTTCATTCAATAAAGACTTTGACATGAAACGAGTATAATTTTCTAAACATTTTTGGAACAGTTCAGCTTTGCCGCCAAAGGTTTGATACAAACTGCTTTTCGAAAGTCCCGTTTTGCTTAGTAAATCAACCATACTGGTCCCGTCATAGCCAAGTATCCAAAAGGTTTCAGTCGCCCTATCAAGGACTTCATCATAATTAAACTCTTGTGGTCTTCCAATACTCATGATAATTAATATAGTACCGATCGGTCCAAATATCAACCAATATTTAGGAGCTCTCAATGAAAACGATGATCGAGCTTATGAAGAAAATTTTCACCATGCCCTTTCCTTGGAACATTTGGGTCATGCTGCTTTCAATGATTAATTTCGTCGGAGGAGTCATTTTTTTTACAACGTTTGAGGGAAAGTTTGCACTCATTTCCATGATAGGAGCAATGGTCATTATGACATTCATTTATGCTAAACACGGGTTTGTTAGACTCTTAGGCTTAGGTCATATCTTGTTCTGGCTTCCTTTTATGTATTTCTGCTTAATCCAAATCAAAAATTGGTCGCTTCTAGATTCAGCCTTTAGACTTTGGCTACTTGTCGTTACTCTCTTCAATGGAGTCTCCCTTGTCTTAGATTTTGTCGATGTCTTTAGGTTTCTAAAAGGCGAAAAGGAAGAAATCGTTTGAACAAGCCATCGGTTTCGCTTTAACAGCAACTATCAAATGAAAAATGACAAGGCTTTTTGAGTCCCTCTTCCCCATTTTTCTCACATTCAGAAATAAATCGAGTTAGTATTTTGTCCATTTTGTTCAAGGCTTTTATCTTTTGAGCGACTTCATTTTTTTTTATCTTAACGATGTCTCGACTCGTTTTACATGCACCTTTACGTTGCTGTAAGTCAATAAGCTCTTTTATTTCATTAAGCGTAAAACCTCCTTCTTTTGCCATCTGTATAAACTTGATACGATCAACCGTATTATTTGAGTAAATGCGATATCCCGATTCTGTACGCTTTAGCTCTGGCAGGAGTCCTTTTGATTCGTAAAATCTTAATGTTTCTCTATCTATGCCAGTTTTGTCGGTAATATCTTTTGTCTTCATCACATCTCTCCTTGACTTGGTACTATACTACATACCTTATAATCGAACAAGAAGACATATGAGGTTGAAAATTAAAAATCAAAAACCAATAGAAAATAGAACAGGAGCTTTTATCGGAGCAGGAGCAGTGGCAGGGCTTTTAGCTTCCCTTTGTTGTATCGGGCCACTTGTCCTAACCCTCTTAGGTGTATCTGGTGCCGCAGCTTTAGCAAAATTCGATGCCTTTAGAACTCCACTTATTTTTCTAGTCATTGGCATATTTAGTTTTGCTGGGTACACACTTTATAAAAAACGAAAGGTTTGTGAACCCGGATCAATCTGTGCTGATCCCAAAAAGTACCGAAAGATGGTCATTGCTTATTGGATAGGATTTGCCATTGCGGTACTAGGTTTAGCTTCCCCGTATATTGTAGCTTGGATATTTTAAAAAAACGAGGAGATTTAAAATGAAAAATTTATTACTGACATTATTTGCATCTATTATTGCCCAAGGCGCTTTTGCAGAATCAAAAATGGCCTGTTTTGCGGTTGAAGGAATGACTTGTGCGGCTTGTACAATAACAACTAAAGTTGCCGTTAAAAAGCTCGATGGTATAGAGGATATAAAAGTGTCACTTGATGAAAAAAAAGCAGAAGTGCAATTCAACGATACAAAAACAAACTCGGATGAAATCAAAAAGAAAATTGACTCAGTTGGATACAAGGCAACACTACTACAATGCAACAAAGGATGATTCATGGACTGCTGTAAATCTCCTCAATATGATTTTGACTTTGCCATTATTGGCAGTGGCTCAGCTGCTTTTGCGGCCGCCATAAAAGCAACCGAGCTTGGAAAGTCTATCATCATGATTGAGAAGGGCACGATTGGAGGAACTTGTGTTAATTTTGGTTGCGTTCCATCTAAGACATTAATTCGAGCAGCAGAAGCCAAATTTAAGGCGGAGCAAATTCACTTCGAGGGACTTTCCTCTGCGAAGATTAAAGTAGATTTTAAGAAATTAGTCGAAGAAAAAGATCAACTTGTAGAAAGTCTTCAAATTGGAAAGTATCAGTCTGTACTGGATAAAAATCCAAACATTAAACTCATAAGTGGAGAGGCCAAGTTTAGTGATCAACACCATCTCAATGTGGGGGATCAAATCATTAGTGTCCAAAAGATACTCATTTCGACAGGAAGTGAATCCGTTATTCCTCCTATTGCCGGAATTGAAAATGTTCCATATCTAACTAGTAAAACAGCTTTTGAGTTGCAAGAACTACCAGAAACTCTGGCCGTGATCGGTGGTGGCTATATTGCTCTTGAAATAGCACAAATGTTTTCGCGGTTAGGAACTAAAGTGACGATCGTTCAAAGAAGTGAAATTTTGTTCCAAGAGGACGATGACGCCTCCGCGTGGATGACGAATTATCTTCGTACTGAGGGGATAGAAATTTTAAATCATACCTCTGTTAAGGAGATTAACAAATCTGGTGACAATGTTTTAGTGAATCTTTTTAAGGATGAGGAATCATTTTCAAAGAGTTTTTCAAAAATTTTAATTGCAACAGGAAGAAAGCCCAATACAAAGAATTTATGCCTTGAATTGGCCAGAGTCAAAACAAATACTGATGGTAGTATTATGGTTAATGAGTTTGGCCAAACAAACATCGAAAATATATATGCCGCAGGAGATGTGCTTGCAACACCCGCACTTGTTTATGTTGCTGCCTATGAAGGCAATCTCGCCGCTGAAAACGCTTTTACAGGAAACTCACGAGCATCAAACTACGATGTTGTTCCATGGGTTATTTTTTCTGATCCACAGATTGCCGGAATTGGACTCAATGAATCCCAAGCAAAAGCGAAAGGCATAGAGTACGATATTTCCCTATTGGAGCTTTCTAATGTTCCCCGTGCCATCGCAGCGAGAGATACCAGAGGGTTTATTAAGCTTTTAAGACAAACTGGAACTGATCGACTCATTGGGGCCAGAATAATAGCCCCAGAAGGGGCCGAACTGCTAATGGAACTCAGTTTAATGATTCGTTATCAACTTCCCATTTCTGAAATTGCAAAAGAACTACATCCCTATCTTACCTTAAGTGAGGCGGTTAAACTCGCGGCCCAAACTTTTGATAAAGATGTTAAGTCTTTAAGTTGCTGTGCCGTCTGAGTTACTACTGCTTTCCAATTCCGGCAGCTCGCAAAGATTCCTCTGTTATATTTCCACTTTGACAGCACTCTAAAAGCTTACTATCAACGGCTCCAGCAGGCACACGAATTATGCCATAAGTTTCGACCTTTTCACGGCATTCATTTGTCTCACATCCGGCATTAAGATCATAAATCTTAACTTCACATGAATCACAAGCCAATTTTTTTACAAGCTCCATCGTAGGTTCACAAACAGAACAACCAGCCGTAAAACTTCAATTTTTCTTTTTGTCATATCTCTATCCTCACGTTTAAGAAAATTTCATTATTTTCTTCGTTTCATGAGTATAAATCCTATACCTAAGTATCGAGTCAATGATAAAACTACTTGACTCTACACCTAGGTATAGACCGCATAATAAATTGTGAGGATATAAAATGGTACAAAAAGAACTTGTTCAAATTGGAGAGATAGCAAAACTGGCAGGAGTAAATATTCAAACACTTCGCTATTATGAACGGCGCAATATTTTAAGGCCAAGTAGTAAAAAAGCATCAGGATTTCGCCTCTATTCTAAAGACGCTGTAAAGACTGTTAAATTCATCAAACGTGCCCAAGAACTTGGTTTTAAACTAGATGAAATAAAAGAGTTTATCAATTTGCGTGCCCCATCAGTGGGACGCTGTAATCAAGTCCTAAAAAGAGCAAGTGAAAAACTTGGTGATGTCCAAGAAAAAATTAATCAACTTAAAAGTATTGAGAAAACACTTAAAAAGCTCATTTCAAATTGCCGTCAAAACAAAACCTCACAGCAGTTAATCGAAGGACAGCAAGAAGCAAAATGGGGGCAACTAGAACGACAGATTCTTTGAAAAGTATATAAAGGAAATCTTGAGTAACAAAAAAGTGTCCAAGGTTCTATCTAAATCAGTACAAGAGACTTGTAATTCTCGTCCCTACCCAAATAAGGAAAAGATGAAAAACAAAGGCCAAATATGGATCAAATTTTAAGGATAATAGTATAGACTAGAGCACGTGCATTATAAAATCCTTAAACAGTAGCCACATGACCTACATCCCCATTAAAAATTCATAAATGATGTCGAGTTTGCTAGGTTCAATAGTGTCTAGCGCCTCGTGACATTTTACTCTTAGTTCATCTCTAAACTTTCCTGCATCCGTCCTTTTATTCCACTCAGACCATGAATAATTTGTGGCCTTTAAGAACTTTTGAACATACTCCTCATTTACATTTTCTCGACCTGATTCCATTTGATGGACTCTTGAGAAAGACAAATCCATCAGGTCGGCCAGTTTTCTGACAGAAAGACCTGCATTCTCTCGCATTTCCTTTAGAGTTAGTGATTCGGCTCCCACTTTAATTTCCTTGTTTCTTTTACTCATAAAAAATACCTCAGTAATTTGCTTGAAATTCATATGGAGACGACGAAAAATACTGCTTGTGTAGCGAGGGTGTGTAGCTGAAAAAACATTTTAATTTCAAGTCATTGCAGATTTTGGCTTAGTAAAAATTGAAAAGTGTGTAGTTAGCCACAACTAAGCCAAAATTTAGCCAATGGATGAATGTAAGCGACAGACAGTGACAGAGTTCAACATGCGCATGGGAGCTACTTTATTGATTCTTCGAGTGAATGGTTTTGAATAGATAGTAAAAAAAAAGCCCTGATCGTTCAATCAGGGCTTATTTATTTTGGAGGTGACGGGCGGATTTGAACCGCCGGCTTTACGGTTTTGCAAACCGTTCCATTGGACCACTCTGGCACGTCACCATTTAGAGTTCATGGAATACAGTTGCAGATATTGCTAGCAGGCCAAGAATTTGTCAACGAAAAGAGCTAGTTAACGCAAAGCGCTCTACGAGTTGCCCAGTATTTACCCGGATTGAATATCATCTTAAAGACTTGAAGTATCCAAGACCCCATCAACCAAAACGACTTCTCGATCGGCCCTTTTACTAAAATCGGGATCGTGGGTCACCATAACGATTGTTGTTTTTTGTTCTCGATTTACCTTTTCAAACAACTCCATGACCAATTCCCCATTGGCGGAATCTAAATTCCCGGTCGGTTCATCGGCAAACAAAATGGCCGGCTTCATAATTAATGCTCGGGCCAGAGCGCATCTTTGCTGTTCTCCACCAGAGAGATGACGAGGCAAACGATGGGCCTTATCGGCAAGTCCAAAAGAAGCAAGAAGCTCCAAAGCCTCATCTTGCTTTTGTAAATGTTGATTAAGCTTACGAGGAGGAAGTAAAACATTTTCCAAAGCTGTTAACTCAGGAAGAAGGTGATGAAATTGAAAAACAAATCCAATTTTTTGATTGCGAAGCATATGCAGATCATCTTCATTCAAGGCAAAGGGATCCGTTCCATCAAAGAGCACTTGCCCACTCGTTGGTTGATCAAGCGTACTTAAAATATAAAGAAGAGTACTCTTACCCGAGCCAGACTTTCCGACAATCGAGATGAACTCTCCTGACTGAATCGTGACATCAATGCCCTTTAAAACTTGGACTTCAGAAAGTCCCGACTTAAAAGTTTTAATAATATTTCGGGCTTCAATCTTCACGATTCCTCCGAGCGAATAATATCAATCGGAGTCAATTTCCCCGCAGCTCTTGCCGGCAAATAGCTAGCAATGAGAGCGGAAAAGAAGGCCAGGGAAAAGGCTTGAAGATAAATTTTATAATCGTAAGAAATAAGCAAACCTGCATTTCTCGTTCCCATACCTTTCATATTGAGTTTAATCGTTTCAAGATATAAACAAATTCCGTAACCAATAATCAATCCAAGAAGCGAGCCGGCGACTCCTAAAATTAATCCTTGAATGACAAAGAGTTCGACGATTTCGTGCGAGTTGTATCCAACACTGCGAAGAATAGCGATTTCTTTTCGCTTCTGAGAAATCATAATAGTTAAAATATTATAAATCCCAACTCCAGACACAACTAATATCGAACCGATAATAAAATTTCGAATCACGTCTTGAATGGTGAACATATCGAGAAAGGATTGGTTTAGGTCAACCCAGGATTGAACTTCATCCATGGCGCCACTTGAATACTCGGCCGCCATTTCAACTGCGTTATCGGGGTCTATAAGGCCGACAGCGATTTCGCCGATCCGACCGGGAGTGAGATTTAATTGTTGGACTGATTGGATATTGGAAAATGCTCGTCTGCGATCCATATCATTGCCAGTATCAAAACTTCCTACCACTTTAAAAGGTACAGGCTGACCTTTACCAATGGAGAGCATGACATTCTCTCCGACCTTGGCGCCAAGCCTCTCTAAGAACTGAGTGCCAGCGACAAGACGATTACCTCCACCTTTGAGTGCGAGAAAGTCACCTTCAACCATGTCATTTTGAATAGTATTGATACGAACGTGCTGTTCAGGATCAACTCCTTGAAGACTAAAAGTGCGTTGAATGCCACCTCGGACAGCAATCGCCGAAACGCTAAACTGGCGCGAAACTCCATTGACCCGTGGATCTTGATTTAATCTCTCAATCCAATAATAGGGATAGAGAATAAAATTATCTTCTCTTTTGCCACTGGGAGGAATTTGCCAAATAACTTTTTCCGAATCTTTAAACATAGATTGAGTAACACCATCAAGTGTGATGTCACGCTCGTTAGCATCGATCTGCATATGAGGTTGATTATCGAGAAGATTTTTCACCATGTATTCTCGAAAGCCCAATTGAATTCCAGCAATCGTTATATAAACGACAGTCCCTAAAGTAATACCCAAACCAATCAAAATAGTTTGACGTTTGCGTGACATTAACTGGCGTATTGAGAGGTAAAACATTATTTTTTTCTCACCATGACGAGATCGCCTTCTTGCAACTCTCCCCCCACTACTTCGGCCCACTTCGGATCCATGGCACCAATTTCAACTTTAATTTTCTTTTGCTTACCGTTGCGTTTAACCGTCATTAAACCGGATTGAATACTCTTTACCGGGACCAGTGTCGCTTGGCTTTTCTCATTAACAATTAAGGCCACATCACAAGTCATTCCTGGCATAATATTATCGGGAAGTTTTTCAGGCACAATAGAAACAATAAACTCATCATTACGAGAATAAATGGCATTAATCTGAGCATTGAATGATTCACCCTTAACTGATTCAAAACTCAGACGGGCCTTATCCTCTCTTTTAACTCTGAGAGCTCCTTGCTGTTCGAGCTTAACTTCAACGGTTAATTCTTTAGGGTCTTCGATACGAAGAACCGGGGTATTGGCCGGAACCACTTCTCCTTGATGATAATTAATCACAGTCACGACACCTGAAATGGGTGACGTTTTGAGAGGCATGGATGAGAGTTTGACGATGGCATCTCCTCGTTTAATCATTTGTCCTTCTTCAACTATAATTTTTTCAACCGAAGTGCTCACTCCAAGCTTAAGTTCGAAGATGCTTTTACTTTTGATCGTACCTAGACCATAAACTGATTCGACGATGGGTCCCTTTGTGACTTCAACAAATTCAAATTGCGAATTAGTTTTCCAATTTTTAAAAAAGATCATTCCCGAAATAATGAGAATCGTAACGATTGAGATGATGATAGTTTTTTTGTTTTTCATGAGACAATTCCTTTAAGATTGTCTCTCATAATAACAAAGCCCACGCAAGTGGGCCTTGATTAAAAACATATTTTTTATCTATGACAAAGAGTATTAGGCTTCGCGAATAACGTATTTATCTTTTCCTGCATCCACCAATTCTTTAAGTTCTTTACCAACCTTAAAGAAAGGAACTTTCTTTGGGGGAACCTTAACAATTTTACCTGTTTTTGGGTTGCGCCCTTCGTAAGCCTTGTAGTTTCTGTTAGCAAATGAGCCGAAACCACGAATTTCTATACGATCATCGTTATAAAGCGCCTTGATCATCGAATCAAATGCGATATTGATGATACTTTCAGCTTGCTTGTGAGTAATGTTGGCCTGTTTCTCGAGAGCGGAAATCAAATCTGCCTTTGTCATAGTTAACTCCTTAAATGGTTGTCACATTATGCTCTTCGGCATGTGCTATCCATAACTTAAGCTCTTCTTCACAAGATTCTATGCGGTTAGCATCCTTATAGAGATGAAACCGTGGCACATATTTGTGGCGCCTTATCAACTGTGAAGATCCCTCAATATATATCTAACTATCTAATTTTAATGAGTTTTCACCCCCTCTGTCAGGGCTCACCGCATGATTAGGGCAAACCCTATTAAAATAAGAGCAGATAAAAGCCTCTAAAAATAAAGAAAAGGCAAAAATTGCCCGACAAGAACCTAGGGTTTATGAAAAGAGTGAATTTAAAAAACAAGAACTTCAAGATGACAGCATGGATTTTGGCCACGCTGTTACTGACGTTTTCTTGCGTTGAAGAATCCGCTCGTAAAGGCCGTCCTATTATTCGTGAGAATTTAGGTGGCACAGTCGCTCCAACTGCATGTACCACAATTTATAATACCGTCGACTTCACTTGTACTAGTAATCGCAACAATGCTTGTCCATCGGGCACACACGCTGCTGCTGGAACAGAAAAGCAAGATGTGATCGACGAAGTTCAAGCTTTGTCAGAACTCACTCAAGAAGAAGCAGATAAAATTATTTCTGATATCAACGCTTCCGCGGTTGTTTGTATCGATGGCGCTCCCGTTCTTAGACCGACAGGACAAATTTTTGTAAAGAAAGATGCCTGTATTTGTCTCGCTGGTAAATCAGACACCATCAACGATTGTGCCGCAACATGTGCCTCAAAGAATGATGCCTCTGCGAAGCTTTATGGCTCAGTAACTTTAGGCCCTGATGTTGAACTCAATAAAGAATTAGGCAACCTCAAAAATTGGTGTACAGCTGCACTTACTGGCGAAGATCTAGTGAACCCTTCATGTACGCTAGAAGTGTTTGATGGCACTTCGACTCAGAACCTCGTCATGGATGATATTCCAACAGGTGGAAATACTTTTAGTGTTAACGTAACGACACTTGCCTACGAGACTCCTTATGTCGCAACCATCGTTGAATCTCAATCAGGATCGAACGCTCGCTCTAAATCATTTCAAATTTATCGTAAGAAAGCAGCTGATACTTCAGAAGTCCCAGTGGGACCACTCCGTATTATGCCTGTAGGTCAATATACTTGCTTTACTCGCGCAGGTTCGAGTGATGAGAACGGTAACTTCTTTAACAATGCCGCTCGCCTTCACTATTATTTTCCAGCTGACAACACTCCTCCAGCAATGGGGCCAGATAAATTTCCCTTCTTGTTTTGTCACGACATCAATCGCTACGGAAACTTTGATTCACCAGAGTATCCTCGCCTCGAGCATATTCCTTCGCACTTTGCCGTTTGGGATCAAACCGATCTCCGCTTTGTCGATCAAAACTCAAACTCGCGTCCAGATATCAATGAGCAACTCGAAGAACGCTTACGAGTTGAATACAATATCTCGCGCACCATTAATATTTTCTCCCTCTTCTCATGGCCAAATCGCCCCGAAGTCGATACCGCTCCCAACGTGGGCTTCTTTATGCAGCCTTGGATTGACGGTAGAACCGGTCGCGCCTTCTGTCCTAAGCAAGAACAATACAACGGCAACGATCCCGTCTTTAGACTGTTAAAAGAAGCTGTGGGTGTGGATACCGAAGGTATTTACCTCTCTGAAAAAGAGCCAGAGAGTTTAACTGATGATCAAGGCAACGTGGTGCCTGCGCCACAAGACGTTTTGATTATTCGTGAAAACATTTTAAAGAAAATTTGGTTCTATATTGAAAATGGTGTGAAGTTGGTTCCTGACGATATTACGGCGAACACTCGTACCATCAACTTCTACTGGCCACCCAATACAGTGACTCCGCTGACTCGTACCGCTGATCAAAAGCTCTATACTGTGAGAGCGCCAGATTCAATCGGAAAAGGCGGCGATACTTTTGGCTTAACTTCTACCGTTCGTCCACCAGACAAGCGCTTCGGCTGCGTCCCTGCCCTCGATTAGTGCGTGATACTTTTTTATGGGCACGTGCAAAAATAATCCTTATTCATGGTAAAATAAAGACACTCAATCAACCTTAGAGAAGGCCATTTCATGGATCGAGCTTCACTAATTTCGCGATTTAAAACCTTATGCTTCATAGGCTTCCTTTTGCCTCTCATTTCCTGCAATCAATCAGGCACATCAACTCGCGTTGTCGATGGTGATCCTGAGCCACCAGCTCCATCAGGACCAAAAGATGCATGGATAAACTGGACGGAAGTTGAAGGCGTTGACCGTGATCAAGATGGTGTTCGAGATGATGTTGAGATATGGATCAATAATCATGGCCAAGATGAGTACATTAGAAAAGCGTTGAAACAGAAATGGAAAGCGCAAGTTGAATTTATAAAGCTCAGTGTGACAGATTTAGACGCGAAAGAGTTGTGGAAAAAAGAGAAAGAAAATATCGGAAAAGCCAACGATTGCATCTTTTTTTTAGTGAATTTAAATTTAAAAAATTCAATATTTAGTGACTTTGTAAAATTTTTGAATTCATTAAGGCCTGTCTCTATAGCTATTGCTAGTTATTCAGAAAAATTTGCAGGTATGACGGGTATGGCTCCTGGTTTTTACGGTTACTATATTGAGGGTGAGACTTATTGCGAGTTCGATATTCCAAAGTTATATGTAAATGAAATAAAAATTAAAATAAAAAAAGAATCTTTTCCAACTGATGAATTAGAAAAATATGAAATGGAAAAGTTTGAAGCTTCTAAGAATTGGAGCCAGTTATGAAAATTAAATTTATCTTTTTTACCTAGAAAAATGTGCGTGATACTTTTTTATGGGCGTGTGCGGTGATGTTTATGGAATTTCATCACTTTGAAATATCTTAAATAACATTTTGCTTGCTGATGACTCCCCTAAAAAGGAGCTATGATGTCAAGAAAACGACTTATAAGAACCAATCAATATCCTTATCACATCACTTCACGTTCAAATAACAAAGAGTGGTTCTATATTCCGATTGAAGATGTTTGGGTCTATTTTCAAAAACATCTTAAATGGGGATGCTCCAAATTTAACGTTCACATACACGCTTTTGTGCTGATGAGTAATCACTATCATATGCTGCTTGAAACGCCCGAAGCGAACCTCGACCAGTTTATGCGATTTTTTAATCAAAGCTTGGGCAAATCTATTGCTCATCAAGCGGACCGGATAAATCGCATTTTTGGTGCGCCCTATAAGTGGTCATTGATTCAAAAAGATCAGTACTATGGAAACGTCTATCGCTATATTTATCAGAATCCCCTACGAGCAGGGCTCGTAAATTACTTTGAGGATTATCAATATTCTTCTCTCTATCAAAAAAAACTAAGTCCGCTTATTTCACGTCAATCAATTCGAATCGAAAATCCCATTGATTATGAGTGGCTTAATTCGCAACCTGGAGAACTCGTGAACTCTTCAATTAAAAGAGGTCTAAAGCGATTCGAATTTGAGCCTGGTAAAAATGAAAAACAATGGCAGAGAAAAATATTAGATTTGCGCGACAACCCATAAAAAAGTATCACGC
>PCTW01000053.1 GCA_002786715.1 Bdellovibrio sp. CG22_combo_CG10-13_8_21_14_all_39_27 | reverse complement strand
TTCAGTTAATTTTTTTCCATTTTGAAGATGGTAAAGTGATAATAGGGTAACCCATCAAGACTCCCCACATTGTCACCCCTAAGAAATCTGGCATATTAGAGTTATCCGCTAACAGGAGGTTTATTGTGGATAACTCAATCTTAAAGAAAAAACTTGGTACTTATGTAACGGAGACAGGACGACTTCAAGGAGTTACCGATGAGATTCTTTTCGAACTTCTAACGGCATGGGAATACTGGCCAGGACAAACCAAAGATTTTTATAAATCCATCGGCTTTCCTTCCAGTCAATTGGCATTTCTCATGGGCAAGGCCAAGAAGCTAAAGCGCGAAGGACGGTTTCCCGCAGAAGAGTTTAAGGAAGTAAATTTAGAAAACCTTGGTGTCACTAATGACAACTGTACCAGCTGCCCAATTGAGATATCTTGGGACAATGGTAAAGTTATCCGCTTTGGAGGAGTCGATTTACTCGTGGATTTTTTGAAGAAGGTAGCATGATTGCATTGAATCGTAGGACTAAGATTTTCGTTTGTAGGGAGGCGACGGACATGCGAGCTTCCTACGATTCCCTTTATTACAAGGTGAAAAAAGTCTTGGAGAAAGACCCAACGTCTGGGCATTTATTTTTGTTCGTCAATAGAAGGCGAACATCTTGTAAGTGCCTTTATTACGACGGGACAGGGTTAGTTATTATTTCTAAAAGACTTGAGCAAGGGACATTTTCCAGGATAAATCCTTTGTTTAATAAAGAAATTGTTCTTACAGAAGCGGAGTTTGGTTTATTTTTTGAAGGGGCCAACCTTGAAAAGCGCTTTATTGAAAGCCCAAAAGAATTTAAAAAATCAAGGCCCACAGGGCCTTGTCAGGAAGGATCTGCTGTTCAATAATATGTTCTGTGAAAGAACAACCAGAACTCTTCGAAAGTATTCCAGCAGATAAGTTTGCCATTCTGACAAAAGATGAACTTGTCGAGTTTAATAAAATTCAGCAGGACCTTCTTAAGCAACAACAGAAGCAAATCAAAGAACTTATTAATAAACTTAATCAAGCGGAAGAACAATCCTTATTGCTTGATGAAAAGTACCTTCTTTTAAAAAACAAGGTTTTCGGTCGTAGTTCAGAAAAGTCTGGAAAGAAGAAAGACAAGAAGGAAAAAAAAGATAAGAAAAAAAGAGTCCTTCTTCCGTCTGAACGCTACCCAAATATCGACATATTAGATCAGGAAGTTTCTTATCAGGAAGCGCCAACCTGTAGCTGCTGTAATGAAAAAATGATTGATTCTGGAATGACAGAAGACAGCGAGTTTTTAACGGTTATTCCGGCAAAATACAGAGTTGTAAGACAAAGGAGAAAGAAGTATCGCTGTGGACATTGTCATGGGGATATTCAGACGACTCCAGCACCACGAAGAATTAGACCTGGGTCTGCGTACAGCGACGAAATGATCCTGGATGCTAGTCTTAGTAAATATTGTGACCTCATTCCTATGGAAAGATATGCAGCGATTGCGGGGCGTGCGGGAGTTATGGACTTGCCTCCCCATAGTCTCATCCAGGCAAGTCACTATTTGGCAGACTTTGTGGAAGGGGCGGCGGACAAAGTAAAGGAAGAAGTATTAAACTCTGAGATAGTTTACGCAGATGAGACGGTCCAAAAACTATTGGAACTAAAAAAGAATGGACGTTTGTGGGGTTTTTCCAATCTCCATGCCAGCTACTTTGAGATTCACGCGACAAGAGCGGGAGATGTGGCATCAGAATTTTTAAAAGATTCAAAATGCCGATATTTAATGAGCGATGTGTACTGTGGTTATCAAAAGGCGGTAAGGGAAACTAATGTTTATCGACAAGAAAAGAATCTCCCCCTTATTATCAATATCTATTGCAATGCCCATGTCAGGCGTAAGTTTAAAGATTCCTCTCAAAAGTTTCCAGATGAAGCGGAATATTTTATTACTTGCTATCGAAAGATTTACCGACTGGAACAACATCCGCCGGATAATCTTGAAAGGAAAAAAATCAGGCAATGGCAAGATATATACTTCCGTCTAATGAAAAGAAAAGCAGAAGAAACAAAAAATGAATATTCGACAAAAAGCTCTCTCTATGTGGCAATGAACTACCTATTAAAGAATTACAGAGAATTTACACTCTTTATGAAACTGGATCTTCCAATAGATAACAATCATGAAGAAAGACAGATGAGAAATCCAGTCATTGGAAGAAAAACTTGGTATGGGACTCATTCGGCCAGAGGTGCAAAGACAGCAGAGATAATGTTTACTTTGGTTGAAAGCTGCAAACTAAATAAGATTAATCCAAGACAATATTTTAAAGAGCTTGTAGCGAACCTTCACCAAGGGAAAGGGCCCTACTCCCCTTACCAGT
>PCTW01000031.1:5740-16792 GCA_002786715.1 Bdellovibrio sp. CG22_combo_CG10-13_8_21_14_all_39_27 | reverse complement strand
GAATAACACCTTCATTACTAAACGCTGCCAAAGATCTCTCTGGGCATGAACTTCGGTCTCTCTTTAGATTCGATTCCTAACGCAATTTAGTGCGAAGAACTATCAATTGATTTTTCTCTCATTTTGAGTGCGACATCTCGAGCATTGGCGAAGCTTTCTTGGCGAAAGGGTCTTTGATAATCCTCTGATTGATGGGCCGCCAACGCAAAAGGAGATTCAACTTCTTCAATTTTATTATGAATAGGTGAGAACCATTCTTGCCACTGACGTTTTAATTGAATACGAGCAATAGAGGATTGCTGATTTATTTTTTTGAGAATGTCGACGATTTGTTCTCTGTCGTTTATTGCTTGAATCCAGCCGCATGCCTCAAGCTCTTCGCTTGAAACACTACTTGTAGAGAGCAACCAGCGACGAGCGCGATGGGCACCCACGGCCTCGGCCAATAAAGAAACTCCGCCGCTCATAGGGACAATACCTTTTTCAAGATAATCGAAATGCATTTCGCCTTCATAATCAAGCAAGACAATATCAGCGCAAAGGGCGAGCTCAATACCAAAACTATCTGTTCCCATTTTGCAATCGGCGATGACAGTTTGAGGTACTTTATGAAAGGCCCATACAACACGAGAGAGCTTTTGCTGAAAGTGCTTAAGCTGGTCAACACTCCATCTGCCGAGCGTTTCATCGCTAGGTGAAAGTGGAAAAAGGGCATGTTCATTTGAGATTACGACTGACTGAACTTCAATGTGTGATTGAAGCCATTGTGTGAGTCCTTCGAGTTCAAACAAAGTTTCGAGATTCAATCTTTCTGGCTGGATAAATACAAATAAAGTCTTAGTTTCAGAGGAGATTTTAACTTCGAGATTGTTGAATGAAAAAAGCATGACACCATCCTTGGTTTTGCTGCTTGGTTTAAGGTCTCCTTGAATCATCCATTGATTCAATTGAAGACTTGTATTTATTGTTTCAGACTTTAAAAATGACTGTCAAATGAGCATCGCTCAGTTGTTAGAAATTATAAGTTGAGTAGGATGTTTGGACTTTAATATCAATAAATTATGCTTGATGCTCTTCCAAGAATCTCTCGGCCCTAATAGCGGCCATACAACCACTGCCAGCGGCAGAAATAGCTTGGCGGTAGTAAGGATCTTGAACATCACCACAGGCAAAGACTCCAGAAACTGAGGTGTCAGGATGGCCCGACTTTGTTTGAATATAGCCATTGCTGTCTAAACTAAGCTGGCCATTTAAGAATGCCGTGTTGGGAGTGTGTCCGATGCCCATAAAGAGGCCATCAGTTTGTCTTTCAGTGATTGTCCCATCTTTTGTGTTTTCAACTTTTATGGCCGTAACACCTGTAGCATCAGCGATGATCTCAACGACTTGAGAGTTCCAGACCATTTCAATTTTTGGGTTGTTGAAAACTCTATCTTGCATCGGTTTAGAAGCACGTAGGCTATCTCTTCTGTGAACAAGATAAACTTTGCTGGCAAAGCGAGTAAGGAAGTTCGCTTCCTCCATTGCGGTATCACCGCCACCAACGACGTGAACTACTTTATTGCGATAGAAAAAACCATCACAAGTAGCGCAACCTGAAACACCTTTACCAATTAATTCTTTTTCATTTGGGAGACCCAAATACTTGGCCGAAGCTCCTGTCGCAAGAATGACAGTTTGGGCCTCAAATTCTTTGCCATCTTCAGTCTTCATGACAAAAGGGCGTTTTGATAAGTTAATTTCAACAACCATACTTGTCAGATATTCAGCTCCAAATCTTTGAGCTTGTGCCTTCATCTTGACCATTAAGTCTGGTCCCATTATGCCTTCTGGAAATCCAGGAAAATTTTCAACATCGGTAGTAGTGGTAAGTTGTCCACCAGGCTCATGACCTTCAATCACTAGAGGCTTGAGATTTGCTCTTGAAGTGTAAAGGGCAGCAGTATGTCCAGCAGGACCCGAACCGATAATGATAACTTCTCTTTTTTCCACGTTTTCGCCTTTGTCTAAAATTTGAAATTACTCTTCAGATGCGTCGCTAGAAGTTGCTCCCGCTTGAAGTGCGGCGAAAAGATCGCCACCAGCTTTAGCAGCTTCTTCAATTTGCTTCTGTTCAATTTTAATGCGCTCAGGACGATCATCTTGATCAGGATGCAATTGATAATAAGCCGATACTGAAACTAATTCGTCGGGATTTGGAGCTTTGCGAGTTGTCTTGAATTCCTCGTCTGTAATAGTGCACTTGTAACGAAAAACTTGTTTCATGTGTTTCTTGGCCATAAATATCCCTTAAAAAGTTAATCCTTTATAGAAAATCTTTAACGATTAGGCAATCTTAGGACTCTAGACAGTGGCTTGACCCCATGCAACTTCTGCCTCTTCTCCCTATCTGCTTTCGGCATGTTAGAATAAAAGGGCTTGAAACAACTATATTTTTTTATAATCTCGGTCTTTTTAATCGCACAGGCTTCCGTTGTGAAGGCCCAAACGCCCGATTTTATCGGAATTACCTTACTTGAATTATCTTCGAGTAAAAAAAGTGCTCTCATCAATTATGGTCGACTCGAAGGGCTTGAACTTGGAGATTGGGCCTATCTCTACATTCAAGACAATCAATCGCAAGGCGAGAATCATCCGCAGTTCATCAAAGTGGCAAAAGCAGAAGTGATAAAAGTTCACCCCGATCGCTCTTATTGGTTTTTAAGAGAAGTCGAAAGTTATAGTTACCTCACTCCTGGAGCTAGATTGGTAATGCAATTGTCTTCAAATGATGTTCGCAGAAAAATAAAATTAAGAACGACAAAAAGAGCTCGTGCGATTGAATCAAGTTCCAACAAGCCAGTCCCTTCTGAAATAATTCAAGGACAGTCTGAGCATATAGCAGGACCAAGACTTAATCACACTCAAATTGAAAAACGCGAAGATGTTCAGGTAATAGAGAACACTGATTATTCAATAAGTAAAAATAAACATTGGGACCCTGAATACGAACAAGAAGTTGAGAGTGCAAGACTGAGCAATCCCATTCCGAACGATAATGAACCCTTTAAGCGCGAAAGAGAAGATGATGTGTTCAGCTCTACTGCAGAGAATAGCGCTGATAAAATTAATAATCTCAAGTATGGAAAAACCGGCTTGTATTATGAAATTGAGAGAGACAAAGCAAACCTCGCTCCCGATTATAATAGCGGAAATAGCATTTATCAGCAGATGATTGAAGAAGAGTTGAATCCTAGTACTGTTTCAAAAGAGGCCATTCAAAAAATGAAGCGTGAAGGGCCAATGTACTCTGCTAGCATGAGCGATCAGCAATTAAGAAAATTCTTTATTCAATCTGGGATTGCGGAGGAGCGCGAACGTCAACGTCAAGCCTTAGGCGAGAGATCAGGGCATGACATCACTTTCCGTTATACTTCAGCTCTTTCAACTCACACCACTGCTGAAGATCCCAACTTTCAAGGCACAGATTATTTTATTTCTCTTGCTTATGAATATCAATTATTGCAAACGACTCCCAAGCTTCGTGATTTTGCTCTCGAAGTTGAGCTCGAGCGTGGTGTTGGTCATTACGATGTTGGAGGAACTAATATTAGAATGGAAGAGGGAAGTATAAAAGGTTATCTCCATTGGTACTTTTGGAACTCGCCAACAGGGATTAAAAAATATCTTCCTTACTTGGGCCTTGGTTTCAGAAGAGGAAACGCACAATCCTATAGTCCTGATTTAAGCAAAGATTACGATTGGCAATTTGTCGCCTTTCCTTCGTGGCAGCTCGGAGTAAAGTATCGCTTTCGTTCAGGCGACGAAAGAAATGAGCTGATAAAGCTTGGGCTTGGATTTAATTTTCAAATCACCGGTGAAACAGTTCGCCATAATACAATCAATGAAGTTGAAGACAATATTACGTCGAGTTTTACGACCAACCAATTAAAAATGAGTTTCGGAATTGGTGCCTACTTTTAGGGAGAGAGTATGATGAAGAAGATCATCATGACATTGAGTTTATTTTCATTAATGGTTTCAGCGGCATCGGCCCTCGAAATTGATGAAAAATTGACCGGTAGGTTGCTCAAAGTATCTAATTCAAAAAAGACAGTGCTTGTAAACCGAGGACTCGAGGATGGTCTGGTTGTTGGAGATCATGCTAAGTTCTTTTTAACCACCGGAGTGATCGCTCGAGGAGAACTGGTTAAAGCTTCTCCGACTCGTTCTGTTTGGGCCCTCTATAGAATCGTTGACAGTGATCAAGTTTTTCCTGAAAAAGTGATCTCTCTTAAAATTTCATCACCACTTAAAACAACTGATGATCCAACGAGAGTCTTGACCCCTGATGCGACGGATATGCAAGTTCGCTTAACTCGAGGAGATGATTCTTCTTTGGGAGTTGAAAGTGAGATGGTGGCAGAAAGAACTGATCTCTCCCCTGATGAACGTGATGATATGGGGACATTATCAAAAACACCTCTGCAAAAAGAAGTTTTTGACGAAAGTGGAATGTCCTATGAAAGAACACTCGAAGTATTTGGGCTCCTTCATTTTAATAATTTTTCAACATCTTCTGATCTGGGAACAAACGGAACTTCAACTGGTCAACTTGCCAATATCGATTTTTCACTCGGACTTGAGAAGTACATGAAATATGATCGTCGCAGCTTCTTAAGTAATCTTTCTGTTGCCATATTTCTTCATAATTCTTCTGTGCAATCAAACTCTGTACAAGGAAGCCAAATTCAAAACTCGATTACTGAATACGGTGGAATGGTCAATTATCATTTTAATCGCCCTCCTTTGACTTTTAATACTCCTGTTTACTTTGCGACCTTTGGACTTGGAGTCGGCAAGGCCTCGGATACTGTTTCGACTGATACGGTCGCTGCACAAAGCGAAGCGACTGTGAATGGAACAGCAAATTTTCTTTTCCTAGGAGTAGGGGCAAAGTATTTTACTAAGGAAGGATTCGGCGGTCGTGCCATTCTTGATTATTATACTCGTTCTGAGTCTTATCAATACGAAGATGGCGAGAACTATACCAAGAAAGTGGCAGGGCCACGCTTTATGGTAGGGCTTGCTTATCGTTGGTAATTTACGGAGTGATATACCCCAATCCATAGAGAAGTGACTGCATTGAATATTTAGGATAAGTTGTTCCAATAATCGAGTCGACGGCCGGAGTCAGTCCTGTAATATCGCTAAAACTGGCCGTTGTTGTCGTTACACTGGCCCTCGTTCCAATATTCCACTCTTCGACGGATCCTCCAGCAAAGCTGTCTAAATTACTGCTTGATGTATCTGTAAACTTTTGAGTCTGTAATTTGAGGGCAACACTTGCATCAGCGAAAAGGTTATATCTTAAATAGACACTGGACGGAGTTGATGGATCTTCCCATGCGTAAACGATCCAAGATTTATAAGCGCTATTGGCCGTTTTATCTAATCTCAAAATCATTTTACTATAATTAGTATTGGCACTAAATGGATCAGTATGATCTTGATAGAGAACCAGTTCTGCTTTGGCCGTATTTGGCAACGTGGTATCCCAAAACATATTGACTTCTGTTGTGTCACTAAAATTATTATTTTGATGTTTCAGATAAGCATAACCCGATTTTTGATAGGCACTACAGTTAAACTCAGCCTTGGCTATTAAGACTCCATTTTCATAAACGCTCATTCTTTTATCATATGCTGATGCTGAACCATCTCCATAAAACGGTGGTTGAGATAGGGTCGGGCTTGAAATCTGAATAGAAAGAGTATCGAAGTCATGCACAAAGTCTACTGTCACTCCAGGAGATAATGAGGCACAGGTTGGATATCCTGCTCGATAGAGAATAGCTCCATAGACTCCAAATATCTGCTGTGTTTCATGTATGAGTCCTAATTGGCGGTGGTCTTGAGGCATCGGATCTTCACCGTTATCAAGCCAGACAGGTGATAATCCAGTTCCATCCATAGTCGTTCCGCTGAGGGCGATGGCGGTTATATTTGAGGCAGGAACTGAATTTACGGCGGAAATGATTTGGGTCAACGTTGTAGTTGATGGGTTAACGTCAATAGTGAGTGTAGTACCACTCCAAGCTGCCGTATTCGAACCTCCAGTAGTCCATACAATTTGATAAATTCCATTTTCACTGCTTGTTGGAATGGAACGATGAAAGAGCATACTCCATCCTGTTCCATTGACTGTTACTGAAGCAGGCTTACCCATTTTATGAGTTTCAATTCCATCCTGAGTACCGAAGGCCGTAGTGAGGAAGTCGTGAACCATATCATAGGTATTATAGTTTTCATCAAATTTAACGTAACTAGGGACGGGGAGACAATTTTGATCATTGTTGGTTCCACACATAAAATAGGGAATTTGATCAATGAGTGCCGTCGAATAAGCACCAACAAAATTATCTGCTAGATAGAGACTATTATAACCGGTCGTGGATTTGGCGATAGACTTGTCAATTGAAATAAGGTTGCCAAGCCCACCATCGTAATCATAAGTTTCAGAGGGTCTTGTACAATTGAGATCCTCGTAACCAACAATGATAAAAGGAATATCACCTTCTAAGGGAAGGTTGAGTTGCTGATTAAATTTGCTATCCATGATTGAATTTTTTGAAATGCATGATGTGCTCAGCTCTGGCATCGGTGCTCCAAAACTTGACCACCCTTCAAATACGACTCTAATAGAATTACTAAAGCCGAGAGTTCTACCTGTGCCTGCTTCATTCATGTTACATGTGTCTGTGAAAGTTGTAATATTGGCCAGAGATAAGCAACTGTAAATGTCCACAGGTTTAAATTGGCCTGCTGTTTTTGTAGCGAGTGAAGCAAATAAAGGAGCTGCACACTTTAATTGAGTTAAGATGAGATTCACTGTCGCATCTGGCCCTTGGATATCTTGGGTAAAGTCTTCGCAACGTTGGGCACCTGTAAATTTTTGACCGGCTCCAGTCCAAGCGATAGACAAAAATCTCCATGTACCAAAGGAGAGATTTAAGGTTAAAGGTTGATTTGGATCAGCGAGACCTAATTGAAATTCATCAATACCATTAGTTCCGTAAAGAATAATTCCACCATTGGCCGCAACTCCTGAAAAGGCAGCACCAAGATTAAGTTTAATATTGGTTGGAGTTTTACCCTTTTGAGCACAAGCAGTTAAAAAGGATATAAAGATAAAAAATGTGAGGAGCTTAAAGGCTTTCATAGCAATATCTTATCGGCACACTCGGGAATAATCTAAAACCTCATAGATTCAAATAGTTAGATATGTAAAGAAACCATGACATGGCCACTATTTATGGCATTGAGAGGAGATCGAGACGTCGCAAATAAAGATCTTCTGGAGTGCGAACCAACTCATGATTTTGAATCTCTATTTTGAGCTCTTCGGTAATTGCTGTGGGTGCAAAGGGAAGTTGTAACGATTTTTGTCTTAAAGGTTTAATCGTCTTCGTTGGGTTATGAGATATGCCAAAGCGATGAAGAATTTCCGCTGACAGGTCCAGAACCATTGATCTAAAAGTTGTGTATTTTCCACCTATGATGACATAACTATTTTGACTAGGTTGATAGACTTTATGTTCTCTTGCCGTTTTTCCCAATGAAGATGAACTATCTTCTTTCACTAGAGGTCTAATTCCAGCAAAACTGGCCAATATATCTTGATGGGAAACGGGATGAAGAGGAAAGTATTCATGCAAACAAGAAATAATATAATTAATTTCAGCTTGAGAAGCTTTGAGATCGAAAAGCTCTTTTGAATCGAGAGCAACTTCGGTTGTTCCCACCAGGATGCGCTCCTTTTGAGGAATCACAAAAATGACTCTTCCATCGTTTGGAGTGAGCAAGAGAGGAGTTTCAATGGGAAGGGCATCTTTTTTCAGCCAAAGATGACTTCCTTTACTTGGAAGAAGTTTTGGAGTCCATTGAAAATCTTTAACACTTGAAAGGAGTTGATCAGTAAAAGGTCCTGTTGCAAAAACAGTAATGGGAGTTGTAATTAAAACTTCTTCTCCCGTGATTTGATCTTGAAGGACGGCTTGGTTATGGTGTTCACCAGGTTTAAAAGTTTTTAAGGCGACATGATTAAGGGCCGTATTACCTTTTTCATGAAGGGCATCATAGATAACTTCGAGAGTCAGTTTAACGTCGTCCATAATGGCATCGTGATAGACGCCACTTCCGGAGAGACCATACTTGCGTAGCTTTGGAAATTTTGCGAGAGTCTCTTCAGCATTTAAGACCTGATGGGGAGTGTTTTGATAACTTGAGAGAGCATCATACATCATCAATCCGGCGCGGATCATCCAGAGTGGACGTAATGAATCTTTATAAACAGGAGTGGTGAAGGGAGCCTCATAGCAAAGGTGAGGAGTAAGCTTTTGCCAAAGATTTTTCTCATGAAGCGCTTCCCATACTAACTTTAAATCAAAATTTTCAAGATATCGAATACCACCATGAAGCATCTTTGAACTCTTGGAACTTGTTTGAGAGCTAAAGTCTTTTGAGTCGACAAGGAGACAACGCATTCCATGCATAGCAAGATCTCGCATGAGACCAGCACCGACAATTCCGCCTCCAACAATCAGGACATCATATTCATCGTTAAGATTTTGCAGAGGATGAGTTGTGATCATGGAATATCCTTAATTGTGCTCTACCCAGACAGCACTTCCTGTACATGTAATTTTGTATTCTAATTTTGGGCCATTTTCACTCTGACTTGGAAGGGGTGTAATTTGATAACTCACACCAACAACCGCATTGGCCTCTCTTTTGAAAGCCTCATTTTTCATATCGCTCGCAAGTTCTTTGTAAACAGCATTGAGACCAATTTCAAAATCTGAAAGTTCTTCTGAAGTCCCAACTGTTTCCTCATCTCGATGACCAAAGGGACGAGATTTCATTTCTTCTTCCGAAATAATGGAGTGAGTAGAAATGATATCGTAATAACGCTTGATCTGTAGACCTTCAAATGTATTTGAAGTTGAAAGTAAGACATCGCGAGCTTCAAAGGACGTTTTCTTAATTGCCATTTCTTCTCTGACGTTTTGACGAAGATTATACTTCGTTACTAATCCACGACCTTCCTTCTCATAAGATTTGGAAGGATTCATTTCATCAGAAAGCCCAAGGGAGAGTTGGAGCTTAAATCTTCTTAAACGATGAGAAAGATATATGGCGGAAAATTCACTAATCTGGCTAATGAGTAGAGAATTGTGTTCGAGCATCTGTAAATAAGTCGCTCTATTTTCTTCAGTGATTAGACCGTGTTCTTCCAATATCGACATAATATCTTCGGCATCTTCTTGAAAATGAATTCCGGTAGCTTTTAAAGTGAAGGGAGGTTGGCCGCCATAAGTGACAGTTCCATAACTTAATGCTTCTCCGAAGAGTCTTAAGTCTTGAAAATCTTCCCTCTTTTTTAAATTGAGTGGGGGTCTTTGCGAGTGGGGAACAGGTGCAATCGGAGCTGGGGAAGGGGGGGAGACTGGCTCTTCCATAGGAGGAAGAACGTCCTCTTCTTCTTCAACTGAAAAGGCTTCTTCTTCAACGACTGGGCTTTCAAAAACCTCAGTTTCTTCTTCTAATAATGCAGCTTCGTCAGGCCCTTCAGTCGTTTCTTCTGGAGGGTCCCACTCTTGCTCATCAGTAGATTCCCATTCTTGTTCATCCGAACTAGTGAAATCTTCAATTGATGACGATTCAAATTCGCTGGCCGATTCACCCTCCCATTCGCTATTTGAATCGAAGGAGACTTCCTCTTCTTCTGCTGCTGGTTCAGATTCGAGTACTTCAACGACAGATTCTTCCTCTGCGATCTCTTCTTGAATAAATTCGGGAGGAGCTTCTTCTGTTTGAACTTGTTCAGTATCTTCGAGTTCATTGAGATCGAGGCTAGGAGGAAGCTCTTGTTCTTCTTCTTCAGTCTTTTTGTCAGCTGCAGATTCTAGTTGAGCATCGACTTCGGGATCTTCTTGATGAAGGAATTCCGCCAAGTTTTCGATACGAGTCATATCTGACTTGTCAGCGAAATCGTTGTCGTCATCGTCATTGTTGTTAGTCATTCTCTCTCCATCCTAGATGCAGAGAACTCCTTTTTAGGTCCCGTGGCAGTGTTTGAATTTCTTCCCACTTCCACAAGGGCAAGCATCGTTGCGCCCTACTTTGACCTCTCCTCTGCGTAATGGTTTACCTGCAGATTCTTGAAGTTCCTTTTCCTTTTCGGCCGCTTCAAGTTGTTTGCGATGGGCCTCAAGTTGAGCATCAAGCTCTTCTTGGTGCCGGCGCTGCAATTCTTCGATTTCGGCCTGTGAGTACAATTTTACACTAAAAATGTTATTCACAAGCGCCTTTTTCACTTGAACGCGCATTTCTTCGAAAAGTTTGAAACCTTGTCGTTTGTATTCGGTCAAAGGGTCCTTTTGAGCATAGGCATTCAGATTAATTCCTTCCTTCATGTGATCCATTGAAAGAAGATGCTCTTTCCAATGATGATCAAAAGTAGAGAGAAGGATTTCACGGACGGCAAGCTTGACTTGTTCAGTTGGATACTGAGAGAGCTTCTCATCGAGAATTCTCTTAGCCGCTTCACCAGCATAATGATCGATATCTCCATCATATTGCTTGTTACATTCATCCAAATTTAATTCATAAGTAGTATGGAATGTGGTCTTAAAGCCATGGGCGATTTCATTCCAAGACCAAGAATCTATTGGAGTTTTTCGCTCTGGACGGTAATTATCAACAAAGAGCATCGCCACATCTTCGATCATTTCATTGATAAACTCTCTATTGGCATTGTCACCAAGGATATCTTTACGGATGCGATAGATAACCTTTCTTTGATCGTTCATGACGTTATCGTACTCAAGTAAGTGCTTACGAATTTCAAAGTTATGGGTTTCAACTTTCTTTTGAGCTTTCGCAATGGCATTTGAAATCATCTTATGCTCAATTGGCTCATCGTCTTTCATTCCCATAGAAGTCATAAAACTTTTAATCTTATCGGAACCAAAAATTCTCATCAAATCATCTTCGAGAGAAAGAAAAAAT
>PCTW01000031.1:0-5713 GCA_002786715.1 Bdellovibrio sp. CG22_combo_CG10-13_8_21_14_all_39_27 | reverse complement strand
TGGCAATGGTAATTCCGCCTTTTTGTCCCGCTTGGGCGATAATCGAGGCTTCTCTTTCGTGTTGTTTCGCATTGAGGACTTCATGGGGAATTCCCATCTGCTTTAGAGTCCTGGCAAATTCTTCAGAGCTATCAATTGAGATAGTACCAACCAGAACTGGCTGACCCTTCTCATGAAGATCTTTAATTAATTGGCAAGCCGCTTTTATTTTCGCCGACTTTGTTTTGTAAATAACGTCTGGCTCATCAATTCTAATCACAGGTACATTGGTAGGGATAACCACCACGTCCAAGTTATAGATTTTTTGAAATTCTTCTGCTTCTGTATCCGCTGTACCTGTCATACCTGCGAGGCGAGAATAGAGCTTGAAGTAGTTTTGAAAAGTAATTGAAGCGAGAGTTTGATTTTCGTTTTTAACTCGAACACCCTCTTTGGCTTCAACAGCTTGATGGAGTCCATCACTCCAGCGTGACCCATCTTTTAAACGACCTGTAAATTCATCGACGATAATAACTTTACCATCGCGAACAACATAATCTACATCGAGCTTAAAAAGAGCATGAGCTCTTAGTGATTGGTTAAGATGGTGAAGGATTTCAGTATGGTCGAGATCGAAGAGATCATCCACTTTAAGAATTTTTTGAACTTCAATGATTCCTTCTTCAGTAAACATCGCCGATTTTGATTTTTCGTCGACAGTAAAATGAGTTTCAGGATTTAATTTTGGAATAACATTATTCGAAACTTCATAAAGCTTGGTATCGCCTTCAGAAGGACCCGAGATTAAGAGAGGAGTTCTCGCTTCATCGATCAAAATAGAATCGACCTCATCGACGATGCAATAATTGTGACCGCGTTGAACGTAGTCATCGAGATCGAACTTCATATTGTCGCGAAGATAATCGAAAGCAAATTCGTTATTGGTCCCGTAAGTAATATCGCTCTTGTAAGCTTTCATGCGATCTTCATCTGACATATCAGACAAAATACAGCCTGTGCTTAAGCCTAACCAACCGTAAAGAACACCCATTTCTTCAGCATCACGTGAGGCCAAATAATCGTTGACGGTAATGAGATGAGCACCTTTGCCTGAAAGGCCATGCATATACATTGGAAGAGTTGCAGTTAATGTTTTACCTTCTCCGGTTTTCATTTCCGCGATTCGACCTTGAAAGAGGATGTATCCACCCATCAACTGAACGTCAAAATGGCGCATTCCTAGAACTCGGAGGGAAGCTTCCCTGACTGTCGCGAATGCTTCTGGAATAAGTGATTCAAGAGTTTCGCCAGCTTCAAGCCTTTGCCGAAATTTATTCGTTTGTGACTTGAGTTCATCGTCAGACATTTGCTTCATTTGCGGTTCGAGAGCATTGATTTGATTGACCAACGGTCTCATTAGCTTGAGTTCACGATCGTTTTTACTACCAAAAATGGCCTTGAGTGGATTTAACATAGCGAGATCTCCTTAAGATCTAAATTTTAATCGAGTATGTAGTAAAGAGGATCGACAGGTGTGCCGTTGACGCGAATTTCATAATGAAGGTGAGGACCGGTAGAAGCACCGGTATTACCGACAGTTGCAATCATATCTCCACGGCGAACAACTTGTCCGCTCTTTACCGTCAAATCACGACTGTGGGCAAAGAAGCTCTCCACACCGTAGCCATGATCGATTTGTACAAAATTTCCGAACCCTGGTTTTACTCCAGCATAAGCAATGCGCCCATCAGCAGGGGCCATAATAGGAGTTCCAGGTCTTCCTCCTATGTCTAATCCTTCATGCATTCTCATTCTAAATGAAGTAGGTGAGAAGCGAGGACCATAATAACTCGTAATCCAACCTCTGGTAGGCAAAAGAGTAGGAGTCGAGCGAATAAATGAATCTCTATCAATAAGAAATTGATCAAGTTGATGAACTTGAATTTCAAGATTGTTGACGTAATTTTTTACAACACTAAATTTATAATCAAATTCAGCAAACTTTCCAGCAAGTTGAAAACTTTGTTTGGTAAGGTCACTCCATTCTTTAGTATAGCTATATCCTGAAGAGAGACCAAATTGAGTGGCAATTTTTTGCTCGTAAAGATTTTTTAAATTTTGAAACTCTTCAACATTCTGAATATCATCTAATTTTTTAAGATCAGGATAGAGAAAATTTCCATTAGTGCTGGTTTGATCTTTTTTCTTTTCTCCATTTCCATTCAGTGGTGGATCATTTTCATTACTTTTATTAACGGCAGGTTCTCCGTTTGGATCTAAAGGGGCTATACTCTCGGTCATGTCATGATCATCGACACCTGTGATGACTCGCAACTTTTTAGAAAAAGTATTGATCCGTTCAATATCTGTGGTGAGAGTGTTGATTTTCATTTGAAAGAGTTGAATTTGTTCTTTCAACTGACGATTTTCAATTGTTAAATATTTGTTCTCATAAACTTGTCTAAGTACTTTGAAATAATCATAGATAAAAATGCCGACAAAAGTAACTAATGCCAAACTAATGAAAAGGATTGAGCGAAAGACAATTCTTGGCACACGAATTGAGCGAACACCCTTTTCGCGATCGGGGACAAGCATAATTGTATAATAACGATCCATTGAAGTTTAACTTCCTTTGCAAGATTCAAAAAAGAACTGTTCATTATTTTATGTCGCGGCGTGAAGTCTTGGCAAGAATTATACTCTATTGCGCAATGACTAAGATGACAGAAATATTATCGTTTCCACCATTCGCGTTGGCCTGATCAACAAGCAGATCAACTGCTTTTTGGACTTGAGCTTCAGTCGCTTTAGAGGGATCTGGGATATTTGTGTTAATAATGTACAGGATATCCGCATCACTCACTTTCCCGTGCAATCCGTCAGAGCAGCTTAAAAAAATATCATTGCGATGAACTTTATAGGTGAACGCGTCGACATCAACCTCAGGCTCAAAGCCGACGGTGCGAACGAGAACGTTTTTATGAGGATCAGCAGCTGCTTGGTCGCGATTATAAATTCCGAGATTCAACTTTTCTTGGACTAGTGAGTGATCACGAGTCAATTGATATAATTTATGACCATTAACTAAATAGGCACGTGAATCGCCCACATTTCCTAAATACAGATGAGCACCTTTGAAATAGAAAAGCACTGAAGTTGTTCCCATTCCCGTAAAGTCTTCACTGGTATCACTCTTTTGTTTTATGGTGAGATTGGCATGGCGGATAGATTCTCGACAGGCTTTGTCGGGCTCTTCTCCTGGATGAGCGAGTAAATATTCTGGAATGTGCTTCACGGCCATTTGGCTCGCGAGATCTCCAGCCTTATGTCCCCCCATACCATCAGCAACGACAAAAATATGTTTTTGTGTATTGAGATAGATGGAATCCTGATTGGTCTTTCGCTTCATTCCGATATCTGTCTTGCCGGCAGCTAATAATCCCAAGTCAGTCCTTCCTATCTTTATATTTTGTTAATTCTTGAAATTATTGTCCTTTGACATTGCATTTTTGTCCAGCGGTAGCATATTGATACTAGAAGAATATTGTCAGGTATGTATTTATTATTAACACTTTCAAGGCTTGAGCAAAAAGGCCTATAATAGAAGTGAGCCCTTAAAGATGAGGGTGGGATTTCTTAAGGAGAAGAGAGCATGGCCCAAATTAACGTCGATGATTTCATTCAAAATAATTATAAGGCAACTGATTTTTCTCATTTGCATTGGAATGGGAGCTTTCAAGATTATGTCGATCTCGTTGTCGCCAATCCTAAGATTGCTCGTAATGCATTTCAACGAGTTCACGATATGATTCTTTCATTCGGAACGAGTACTTATACTGAGTATAAAAAAGAAATCGTTCGTTATCACTTTTTTGATGATCCTATTCAAAATGGAAAAGATGCGGTTTTTGGAATTGACGTTCACCTAATGAAACTTGTGAACTTCTTCAAGTCAGCTGCAGCTGGATATGGTACTGAAAAAAGAGTTCTTCTTCTTCACGGTCCAGTGGGCTCAGCTAAATCTTCTATTTCACGTTTATTGAAAAAAGGTCTTGAACACTATTCTAAAACAGATGAAGGAGCCCTCTATACTTTTGAATGGATTGATAGCGAGCCATCCGAAATTTTGGGTGGTCAAAAACTATTTCATTCTCCGATGCATGAAGAGCCATTAAAGTTAATTCCACTCGATATTCGCAAGAAGTTTTTAGAAGATATTAATAAAGGCCAAAAAGACGGTCATAAAATTAATATCAAAGGCGAAATCTGTCCAGCCGACCGTTATATTTACACTGCCTATATGGAACAATATAAGGGTGATTGGACGAAAATGGTTAAGCACGTTCGTGTTAAGCGTTTAATCCTCTCTGAAAAAGATCGTATTGGTATTGGTACATTCCAACCAAAAGATGAAAAAAACCAAGACTCGACTGAATTAACAGGAGATATCAACTATAGAAAAATTGCTCAATACGGTTCAGATTCTGATCCAAGAGCTTTTAACTTTGACGGTGAATTTAATATTGCAAATCGTGGGATTGTTGAATTTATTGAAATGCTAAAGCTAGATGTCGCCTTCTTGTACGATTTGTTGGGAGCTTCTCAAGAGCAATCAATCAAGCCGAAGAAATTTGCTCAAACAGATATTGATGAAGTGATTTTGGGCCACACCAATGAGCCAGAATTTAGAAAACTTCAGAATAACGAGTTTATGGAAGCGCTTCGCGATAGAACAGTGAAGATTGATGTTCCTTATATTACTCGCTTGGACAATGAAGTTAGAATTTATAAGCGTGACTTTAATTCTGAAAAAATTCCTCATGTCCATATCGCTCCTCATACGATCGAGATGGCCGCGACATGGTCAATTTTAACTCGTTTGGAAGAACCCAAGAAATCAGACTTAACGATGCTTCAAAAATTGAAGCTTTATAATGGCAAAACTCTTCCTGGTTATAACGAAGACAATGTTAAGGAATTGAGAAAAGAAGCGGTGAGAGAAGGACTTGATGGTATTTCTCCACGGTATATTCAAGATAAGCTGTCAAATGCCTTGGTGAAGTACGGACATATCGGGTGTCTCAATCCATTCATGGTGTTCAATGAGCTTGAAGCCGGATTAAAGCATCACAGTCTTGTAAAATCTCCAGATCAACTCGATCAATTGCGCGAGCAATTGGCAGTGGCAAGACAAGAGTATGAAGATACTGTTAAGAACGATGTCCAAAAGGCCATCAGTGTTGATGAAAGTGCTATCCAAACTCTTTGCGCCAACTACATTGATAACGTTAAGGCTTATACCCAAAAAGAAAAAATTCGTAATAAATACTCAAATCGCCTAGAAGACGCCGACGAAAGATTTATGAGATCAATTGAGGAAAAAATTGATATTCCAGAGTCTCGAAAAGAAGATTTCCGTCGTGAAATCATGAACTACATTGGTGCTTTAGCGATCGAGGGCAAGCAATTCGATTACAAAATGAACGAGAGACTCCATAGAGCTCTTGAATTGAAGCTTTTTGAAGATCAAAAAGATTCAATCAAGCTAACCACGATTATTTCAAAAGTTGTTGATAAAGAAACGCAAGAGAAGATCGACGTGATCAAATCTCGTCTCATTAAAAACCACAACTATTGTGAAATTTGTGCGACAGATGCTCTCAATTATGTAGCTTCTATTTTTGCCAAGGGTGATTCGGCAAAATCTTAAGGAGAACTCATGGATCATCCC
>PCTW01000032.1:16657-63413 GCA_002786715.1 Bdellovibrio sp. CG22_combo_CG10-13_8_21_14_all_39_27 | reverse complement strand
CATTGAAAAGAATGGCTCAACTTAGCACTAAATAACAAAATGAAAGAGCGATTGATATTTTCTGAACACCATCAAAGTGGTCCAGTTTTAACTAGATACGAACGCGTGTATTCGCTCGGCGAAGCCGATCTAAGAGAGTGTTGACTAAAGCCTTAAACCAAGGCGGAAGTTGACGATGGAGTGAATCCATTTTGGCCCTTGGTATACAAACGAGTTCACAATCTGATATTGCTTTAACAGAAGCCGAACGAGGCTTATTATCGAAAAAACTCATTTCACCAACAAGCTCACCAGAATAAATGGTCCCGATTTGTTGCTCACCATTACCCTTGCGTTTAAAAACAGCAAGTGTTCCATTCTGAAGATAGAACATCTCGTTGCTCTCTTCGCCTTCACGGACTAGATATTCTTCTGGTTTCAATTTTAAATTAGTATCAGTCATATAGAATAGGATGCCATGAGCCCCGATGCCATGCAAGCATGACATCAGGGAAAATGAATAATTTTTACTGAATAACCATCTCTTTAGCTTCGGTATTCCAGCTCAATTTAAACTTACCTTCATGCGCTTGATCCTCCAAAAGTTTTTTCGAGAGAGGTCTAATCACAAACTTGTTAAAGGCATTGCTCAAAGGTCTGGCGCCATAGCGAGGGTCATAGCCTTGCTCACTTAACATAGAATAAGTTTCCTCATCGAGAACCACTTCCATTTTTTTCACGGCCAATCTCTCATTTAAAAGCTTAACTTGCTTATCAATGAGGGATTTCATCACTACCGGATCAAGGGCATTGTAGTCGAGGATAGCATCCAAACGCCCCAGAACTTCTGGTTTAAAATCCTGTTCAGGATTTTTTGAGTTGGTGGTTAAAATAATAATGGTATTTTTAAAATCAATTGTTCGCCCCTTATTATCTGTTAAGCGTCCATCATCTAAAATCTGTAAAAGAATATCTGAAAAGTCACGATGGGCCTTTTCGATTTCATCAAAGAGAATCACGGCGTAGGGCCGTCTTCTCACAGCTTCAGTTAAAACGCCTCCTTCTTCATAACCAACATAACCAGCTGGAGATCCGATAAGCTTTGAGACAGAATGCTTTTCAGAAAATTCAGACATGTCCAAACGAATCATTGCATTTTCTGAGTTAAATAAAAATTCAGCTAGGCTCTTGGCAGTTTCAGTTTTTCCTACACCTGATGGACCTCTAAGTAAGAAAGAACCAAGCGGACGAGTCTCGTCTTTTAAACCTGCATGGGAGGTCATTAAAGTCTCTGAAATTTCATGCAGGGCCTGAGTTTGGCCATAGACCCTATGAGTAAGATAATTTTCAAGATCAAGAATATTATCTTGCTTCGATTTTAAAATCTTCTCTACAGGAATCCCTGTTTGTCTGGCAATAACATTGGCAATATCTCTAGGTTTGAGATTCCAGTCATGTCCTGTTTGGCCCAATTGCTTTTCAAGTTCTGGAATGATCGAATATTTGAGTCGACCGGCCAATTCCCAATCCCCTGTTCTCTCAGCTTGTTCCATTTCAAATTTTGTTCTATCGAGTTGTCCCTTAATCTCAGAGACACGCTTCATCGATAAAACTTCTTTTTCCCACTTTTCTTTCTCTTCAACGAATCGAGCTTCAAGTTTTGTGATCTCTGACTTTATAGTCTGATTGTCGGGTTCGACTTGAGATAAAACTTTTTTCGAACGTATTTCAGCTTCGAGCTCAGCAACTTTTGCAGGCATGGCCTCCGCTGATAATTTTAGAGCAGAGGCAGCTTCATCAACTAAGTCGATGGCCTTATCAGGAAGATTTTTATCGGTAATATATTGTGTAGACAGTAAAACCGATGAATAAATCGCTTCATCAGAGATTTTTATACCATGGTGAGCTTCCAGTTTATCTCTAATACCCATGATAATTTCAATGGCATCTTCTTTACTTGGCTCGTTAACAGGGACCGAGCGAAAACGTCTATCGAGAGCAGAATCCCCAAGAATATATTTTTGATATTCCGCTGGTGTCGTTGCCCCAATGCAATTGAGCTCACCTCGTGCCAACGCTGGTTTCAAAAGATTGGCAGCATCCATAGCACCATCAGTACGACCTGCACCGACCAATTGATGGATCTCATCAATAAAGAGAATCGCCTCTCCTGCTTTGTCCTTGATGAATTTAATTAGCGTTTGCAGTCGCTCTTCAAATTCACCTCGGTATTTCGTTCCGGCCATAAGGGATCCCATATCAAGGGCAAAGACTGTTTTGCCTTGGAGAACATCTGGTACATTGCCCTTGACGATGGCATCCGCAAGACCTTCAACGATGGCGGTTTTACCAACACCGGCGGGGCCTACGAGAACTGGATTATTTTTTCCGCGACGTCCAAGAATTTCCATCACCGCGCGTATTTCTTTAGTACGTCCAATCACTGGATCAAGTTTTCCTTTCTCTGCTAATTCATTTAAATTTGTAAGATAGGAAGGAACTTCCGTTTCCTCTTCCGAAGAATTTAATTCCTCATAATTAATTTTCCAATCGGGAAGAATTTTCGGTAAAAAACGAAGAAGGTCTTGCTCCGCAACTTCTTGTCGTCCTGCTTGAATAGCATGAGATGAAGCTTGTGTTATCCAATCTTGAAACTTGCCCGATGCTTTCAACTCACTTACGTTGACTCGACTGGATGTCGTCGGCAATTTATCTAATAAAGCTTTTAATTCTTTTTGATATTTTTTTAAAACTTTCGAAGAGTGTGATTGAGGGTTAGCAACTAAGCCCCACATAACATGTTCTGGGCAAAGTTCTGCATTTTTGCGCTCTACTGCTTCAGTTTGAGCTATATCGAGGGCCCCTAGAACCACTTGATTAAATTTATTCATATAAACTCCTTTTAAATTAAAGAACTCTCTCCTAATTAAGTTGGGAGCAACTAAATAAACGTCAAGGTTTTTGACCGAAAATCAGGAAATTACGGAAGTAAGCCGGGTCGAACTTTGGCCAGAACTTGGCGGATTTTTGTTTGAAAAGCATCCTCATCAAAGGGTTTTACGAGATAATTTTTTACGCCCTTTGACATAGCAGTAGATATAACATTTTTATTAAGTTCGCCTGAAACGATAACAATTGAATCTACAGAATTATTTGAATTCTTATCAAGTTCCTTCAAGATATCTACACCAGTTTTCTTAGGCATATTGATATCTAATAGAATCAATGCAAACTTTTGATTGGATAATTTCATGGAAGCTTCGATTCCATCTTTTGCAGTGATGATATAACGGAAACAACCCAAGTTCTCACAATACATTTTAAGAACTTCAATGACTTCCTTATCATCATCAACGATTATGGCATCATCTACTAAAGGCTTACTCATAAAATTATCCCAAGATTAAACTTAAAATGATTATAGTATTCTTCTGTCGACAATCAACCGACTATTTTTATCAATCCCAAAGTTTTTGCCACCATTTTTTCTTTTTCTGATCTTTGTCATCTGTCACCGGTACTTCAGAAGCAAGATCAGCAGGTAAATCGCTCCTTTTCCATCCAGTGACATGCAGCAAATTCGCAATTTCCTTTTCGGACCGATCAACTAACTGTTTTTGGTACTCCTTGCCTGCGTCACAAGTAATTTTTCCTGTAAAAGGATGTCTCAAGATATACCGCCCTTGAAAATTTTCTTGATTACTCGTTACTTGAAAACGCAAATCTTCAGGAAATGTTTGAGCATTATAACGAACATGTAAGCGAGAAATATAAGCTTCAACTGGAGCATTTGGACGTGGAGATCTAGGCAGAATTTTATTCATGGGAGAGACACCAGGACGTTCACTCTCATTCATCCAAAAAACACCAATTTTTTTTAATTCCTCAGGCGTTAAAGGTTCTGCAGCACAAGGATCGCACCAGCTCATGTTCCAAGCGTATTCAAGAAAAACAGCTTTGGCATCTTCGCGACGATGGGCGGTTGCAAACATGTCTTGGTAAAATTTCTTAAACTGTTTATCGTCTTTTATTAAAAGAGGAAGTTCTAACTCTGATGGGATTGAGACTGTGCGATAGTTCACAGTCTCAACTCTTCCTTTTTTAGTCACTGCAAAAACAAAGAGTTCTTGATCACCATCGGCATTGAGAGTTCCCAATCTAATTGGAAGCATGAATTTTGTAGATTCATAGGCCATTTGCAGTGGGCGCAAGAATTCATTCCCACTTTTAGCGAGCTCTTTAAGATTTACTTTTGCGACAAAGAACTTCAAATCTTGCTTAATATAACTTTCAAGTGTTTTCACAGCTGAATCAGCGATTTTATATTCATTCTCTTTTAACCAAGTTAAAAGACCCGAACTTTCTTTGGCAGACAAAATTAAAATATCATACTCGCCCACGGTATATTGAGCTTCAACCGTTACCCCAAGATCTTTTTCGGCCCCTCTGCCCTTTTTCATGGGCGCGCCACCACTTGCACTCATCGCTAATGTCTTTTCATACATTCTCATGGCACAGGGATCTTCGTCGTAGTATTCCACCAATCGAGGAGCTGTAAAGGCATCAACTCGATCAACGATGGCATTCTCTGCGACATTAATTTGCTCTTTTTCGAGAACAGTGGGAACGGGGACAATCATGGCAAATTCTTTGACATCACCTTTAAAATCGTTCGCCATGGTAAGAACAGTGCGATCGCCATCGCGTACCAAAATCACCTTTGAAGCTTTATTAAAAAGCTTGGTATCAGCTTTAGAAACATAATAACCACAAAAAGCGTGGCCATAGGTCGGCAATAAAAAAACGATTAGTAAGAGGCGGCTGAGTCTTTCCATACAAATTCCTTTCCAGGCAAAGTTTTATTTAAGAGTCCATTAAAAAAGGCAAAGGCAAAAAGAACATACAAAGTTCCATGACGTACGAAATAATGATTCTCAATAACAAAACTCATAATCGCAATCATAGAGACCCACATCATCCTTGCTCCGAGGCGATGAGGAGTGGTCTTTGGATCCGAGATCATTAAAAAGGCAAAGACATAAAGAGAGACTACCGACAATCGGTGAAAGAAAATGGGAAGAGGATCCCCTAAAAAGAGAACGTGACGATGAAAAAGCAATGCCCATGTGACAAAAAGAAATACCAAAGGAACATCGAGCCTCTGGGCCTTGTAACAAAGCCAAGTTCCAAACAAAGTCACTATGAGTAATACCCAAATATCCTGTCCCCATTGCATGGGAGTGACCCAAGCCCAACCAAATAGCATAAGCATCACAATCGCAAAATTAGCAGGATTGAAAATGTGCTTGCGGTCCATTCGAATCAAAAACTTACTACTAATCGCCAAGACTGAGGCGATGACATCAAAAGAATAATGAGGAGTCTTAATTAAGAGGAGAAGCGACATACTGGTAATAAATGAACTTTTGTAATTAAACTTTCTTGAAAATTTTAAATCAAAGAAAAACTGCGTTAGCAAACAACTTGAAATAATGAATACAATTCTATGAATTGGAATTATCACAGAAAAAAGTGAAATGAGAATCATTATCAACAAGGACTGCAATGCAATTTGTCCCTCTCTTATAGTGAGCTTCATCAAATTACACCTTGCAAGGATACCCAAAGAGGCATTTTTCTTTGACTAGTTTTGCCAAACCCTTTGGGACCATCTCTTCCCAGCCCGACTCTCCATTTTGAATCATTTTCAATACGGTGCGAGACCAAATGTGAAAAACATTTTGATTATATTCCGTAATATCACTAAGGCGATTGCGTGCAATCAAATAATCAATGAGAGGGCGGACTTCCTTTGCCACAGGAGCATCTTTTAAACTGAGAGTCGATTGAGTTTTTTCATCGTGACCTGGATAACAGTAAAAACGACCTCGTTGACCAATCAGCTCTCCTACCCCACCAAGAATGCCAGCGGGATGTTCATCATAGCGAGACTCATCAAATATTTCGATCAGGTTATAATAGCCAAAGACGAAGCCAATGTTCATCTTTGAGTTTTGGGCCAAGAACTGAGACAACTCTGAATAGTTACGATAATTAGAAATCAAAACGGAATAATTAATTTCTTTGAGAAGATCTACTCTTGCCAAGAAATCTTCGTTATCGACTTCTCCACCTCTTTCTCTCAATTTGTTCATCGAGATTTCTGGCAATACCCACAGTTCATCATTCTTACATTTGAGATCCTTCATCATGGTTTGTTTCCCACGTTCAAGCATATCAATATTAACTAATGTTGGTGGTCGATAAGAGCCTCTGCATGTGAGAATATGTTTTTTATAGAGGGCATCTTTAGCATTGATAACGTCGCCCTTTTCGTTGAATAAAACAGCTTGGGTGAAGTCATGTTTAACCAGCTCCAAACTCCAAAGTCGTGAATCAACATTTTTAAATGCCGGCCCATTGACCGTAATCATATCAATTTCAATTCGATCTGGTCCTAAGTGATCCATCAAAGAAACAATAAATTTCTCACGATCGTCACTAAGGTAACTACAAGCATAAATCAAATTCACGCCCACGATGCCAAGAGCTTCTTGTTGCTGAAGATTGATTTTATCCAACATGCGAATATGCACGATAACTTGCGAGCTTGGAGCATTGATTTCATGCTGAAAACGCATTCCCAGCCAACCGTGACAATCGCCTCCCCCCTTAAAGCTCTTAGCGGCCACAGTATCTGCAAAACAGAAAAAGCGAGTATCACTTCCTCTCTTAGGTCCAAGTCTTTCAACCAAGAGGTCCATCTCATATTTAAGCATTGTTACCAAGCGATCATCAGAAACATAGCGAGAAGACTTGCCGTAAATTGAATCAGAAAAAGTCATATCATAGGCCGACATGGTCTTGGCCACGGTACCTGCTGCGCCACCGGCCCTAAAAAAAGCTCTGGCCACTTCCTGTCCTGCGCCAATTTCCGCAAAAGTTCCATAGATTTGGGCGTTGAGATTGATTTCAAGGGCCTTTTGAATGGGATCAAGTGATTTTTGAATGGTCATCGTTTTGTCCCTCCGTTGGACAAAATTTAGATACTAAAATACAAAGTCTATGCAATATGATAAAACGTTTTAGCTCTCATTGAAATGATCAAGTGACGAGAATGACGACAAAGGGAATAACCAAATGGATAGCTCAACTAAAACCGATTACAAAGTTCATGCCTTTATCTGTACTTCTTGTCAGCACAAGAAGACTGATGGCACATATACCGATCCTGAACAAACTGCTGACCTGCGAAATCGAATAAAAAAATGGGCCATCGAAAAATTTGGAAAATCGCAAATACGAGTCAACTCCTCTGGTTGCCTTGGTCAATGCGAACATGGCATCAGTTGCGCCATTTATCCGCAAAACAAATGGCTCTTAGGGCTATCGCCTCAAGATGATTTCAGAGTTCAAGAAGTTCTCGAGAAGCTTATGAATGATTAGACTCTGAAATAGAGAGGATCTTTGGTTTTTCGAAGAGGTTTAAAGAGTTCGATTAAGTAAATCGCTCCAAACCCAATGATTTGAGACAGCATTATTGCTATCAAAATCATCATGATTAAACCTGGTTCCGATTTAACTCTACTCATGCGCTCTTGTTCCAAAATCTCGACGCTGTACAAGACAAAAGTTTTTTGCAGACCAATCCTGGCCAGAGAATCCCTGAGATTCTCGTATACTTTTGATTCAAAGAGATAATTATTTTTAATTTTTTCAATCTCATTTTGAAAAGGAACAAGTTTTTGACTTTGCCCAGAGTTTTTCTTTAAATAACTCTCGTAAGTTTTTAAGCGTATACGATAGGCCTTATTTTCATCTTCGATCATTAATATTTTATTACTTAAATCAAACTTACTGAGCGCGTTTGTCTCCGCATGTTGACCTTTTTTAAGTTTTTTTCTTAGAGACTTTAGGAGCAAATTATTCTCGCTGATTTTAATTTTGTTATCATTAATATTTTTACGAAGTTCATTTAAATAACGAGAAGTTTCGTCCGTCTTTGCATCTACTGAAATAGTATCTTTCTCTCTTAACTTAAAAACGGTTTCCCCTTCTAGCTCATCTAAACGTTTTTTGACTTTTTCAACTTCTGATTGGAAGTAAGTTTCAGCACGATTAAGCTCATTCATTTCATGGGCAATCAAAACTTCTTTGGCTTGATCGAGAGCGGCATTAACCAAATAAACGGAAATCGATTTATTGCTCGATTTCACTTTGAAAATGATCTGACCTGTTTTTGAGGGAGAAAAAGATATCATTGTATCTAGTTTTGACGCCAGTATTTGAAGGTACTCAGGATCGTCTTTTGGAGTTTTGATTTGCGCAAGTAAAGCTTGAAAGGCCATATTGTCAGGCGCATCTAACTGGTCCATTTGAACGATATCGAGGACTCTTTGTGCCAATGACATAAAAAAATCATTAGTCTCCAGAAAAATGATCGCTTTATTGACTTGGTCACTTGAATTTTGAATCGACAATCCACCAAAGCTGCTCGGGATGTTTTTAAGAAATGATTGTATCTGACCGTCACTTTGATCTTTGATGATGAGCTTACCTGTCGAAGGATAAATCGGATAATACTTATGCTTAACGAGTGCAATCAAAACAAAGACCAAGGCCAAAGTTACTAAATATTTCCAGCGGCCTAAGAAAACAGTAACGACCTCGAGCATGGTAACTTCTTCTTGGGGCTCGGGGGGTTTTAAATCAGGTGATTTATAACCATGGTTAAAAGTTTCCAAAACATCACTCCGTCTTTAAATTGAATAAAGTCTCTTCGGTAAGCCCTCAGAACTTCTTAAATAATCATCAGTTATCTTCTTTCATAAGCTTGATTGTCTCAGTATAATAGAAGCGTCTTTACGAATTATCAATGACTTGGAGCTAGAATGAAACGCTTAATCAGTGCCATACTTTGTTACTCACTCTTAATCAGTAGTAGTTACGCCTTTGAAATCTCCGACATCAAGGCCCGCCAATACAAATTGTCTCAACCTTCTGAATTTATTTTTCAGTCAAATCGCGACGAAGAACTGATCTCTATTCGCTTGCTTGGTGAAGTTCAAAGAGCTGGTCTCTATCACGTTCCAAAAAATTTGAAGCTCATCACATTGTTGAGTCTTGCAGGTGGGACTACCAATAATGCCAACCTCAATGAAGTTCTTATTGGAAATGATTTGCACGGTGTAAAAGATAATGAGACAGGAAAAAAACAAGAAAGCTTGGTTCTCGACTTGGAAAAAACTTTAGAGAACAACCCTAAAAATGATTACGCACTTCAAACCAATGACATTGTTTTGGTTAAGCCACGAACGAGCCTTATCAGTAATGATACTTTTCGTTTGGTCACAGTCATCTCCGTTATCTTAACCTCAGCACTCACGGTGCTTGCAATTGAAGATCGTAGAAAAAATTAATTAATGGAGCAAGCAAAGCCTCTCAATCCCATTGCCGATGCAAAGTTATCAGTAGGTAAAATCACTGATGCTATTTGTGTCTTTCTTTTAGTATTGATGTTTGTTTCAAAAATATCACTCAAATGGACTCGTATCGTACCCTTTCGCTTATCCTTTGTTGTTTATCAACACGGCCTCAGCCCCTATATCAATTTCGCTCTCAACTTTGGAATTTTTGCGATTCTCTTCTTCATATGGGTTCGCACTAAAAAACTCGTCAAACTAAGTCCGCTTTATCTCTTTTATATGTACACCTTAATGGTCGTTTTAACTCTTCAGACACTTTTCCAAATTGCACTCGTTAACGTTTCCTACTCACCTTGGATGCAACTTGGCGGTTTATTAAATGCTCTGGTGCTGCTCACCATGTACGGCATTATGATTCCGACCATGATGCCGTTAGAGCGATTTATCTTTATCGTTCGTCGAACCAGCGTCATTCTGGTTTTGCTCAGCCTATTACTCTTACCTATCTTTTTTCCCCATTTTTTTAGAGGTGGTAGATTCATTGGGGTGTTTAAGCATATTCCTCATATGGTATCGGCTGCCACTTTTGCGTTTATCTTTTTTATACCGAGTGTTTTCCGTATCGGTCCCTATCACGAAAGAAAAAATAAATTTCTTTTTCCCTTCATTCTTTTTCTTATTACCATTGCCGTTTTACTCACGGCCACTAAAGCAGCAGTAATCACAATTCTTTTAGTCTTTTTTGTGGCGACACTCATTTATGGTTCTAAGAAAAAAACAGTTCGTCTGTTCAAATTTTGCTTTATCTCGATTTTTACAACGGCCGTTTTACTCTTTGGAGTGCCTACTGGTGAATTCATCTACGATGTGGCCACTGGACATAAAAGTTTTGGTATGCGACCTGCTCAAGATGGCATTGAATCCCGTATGGAAGAAGTCACACGTGGAATAAAAATGTTCAAAAAAAGTGAATATTTTGGTCAAGGAATTCTTTATAAATTCATGGGTGGTGAAGGCGTCGAAATGGAAGGTTATAACTCATTTAAGGACCCTCATAATCTCTTCATTTCAGCTGGTGTTATTGGAGGTTGGCCACTGCTCCTCTTATCCATTATCGGCTATTTTATGATGATCATGGGAACCATCAAGGCGCTCGTACAAAAGGATCCTAACCGGCAAATGTTAGGACTTTTTCTACTTTCCCATTTACCCGTTTTTGTGATTTATCACGTCCACCTTTCCTTAGGGGGACTGGGCGATCGAATGTATTACTTGATCTTTGGCTACTTGGCGATCATATGGAGTAAAAGCTCGCGATTTCAAGAAGATTCCCATTTGTAAAAATTGAGTAAAATCATTTACATTTTACACACCATCTATTAATTTCCCCGCCACACATGATATTGATGGCCACTTGTTTTAATTAGAGGGGGAACCTGTGGAAAAGATCGATATGGTTATTTATAGCCTTATTTCACTTATTATTTTGATTGGTACAAAAGTTCAGGTCTAATTTCGCTTTTCGTTGCCATTAAGCAATAGATTCTCATAAAATGGGAATCATTATGGTCAATAATTTAAGCGATTATACTTTTGAAAAAGTAGACTTTCTTCACTATTTTAGAACACTCCTAAAAGATAGAGGCCATAAGGCTTTTTACCAATTTCTCAATCGTGCCCATCGGCGAAGCTTCTCTCGAAAAAAAATTCAGCAATTTGCTCCCCAGGGAGTTGGTTTAGAAATTGGATGTGGCTCAAGAACGATTAGCCCGACAAATCGAACCGTACTTTCAGATGCCTTCAGCTCACATGGAGTTCAAGGATCTATCGCCAAAGTCTTTTTCAAAGGAGATAAAATACCTTATGAATCTGAAACGTTTCAGTTTGTTCTGAGCGAGCATGTTCTCGAACATATCGCCAACCCCATAAAAGCACTCAAAGAATGGATTCGAGTTCTCAAAAAAGGTGGAGTTATCATCTGCTTCCTTCCCCATAAAGAAAGAACCAATGATCGCTTTCGACAAACGACTCCACTTTCACATCTCATTGAAGATTACGAGAAAGACGTCCCCTACAATGATGATACTCACCTAGAAGAATGGTTTCAAAACGTAGTTCAAAAAGACCTCATGCCAGAACACTATAAGCATCTCGACAAGCAGCAGTTGTTAGACTCTGCGAGCATACATCATCATGTCTGGACTGAAATTGAAATCGCCCAATTATTTGAGCACTTAGGACTAAAAATCTTACTTGTAGACCCTAGAGTTTACGACCGCAGAGATAGCTTTTTGGTGATCGCACAAAAGTGACTAAATTTTAATCGCACCCATCCTTTTTTCAGTCATTCTGTTTTAAATTCGCTTGAAATGAGAAGATCGACAGATGAAAACCTTCGTCCTAATTGCTTTCTTCTTTGTCACGTCTTTTGCAAATGCGACTGAGTTTTCACAGGACGGAGTCATTCTCGTGAAAGAGCAAGAAATGCTCGATCGTTGGAATTCAGCAGAGAAAGCTGAGATTCTCGAAAAGCTCAATCTGGCCCATGAACTTGCGATTAAAATTGTAGAAAAAGCAGCAACTGATAATCCTTGGACTCATGGTTTTTTTGGTCAAAATCGAATTTATAAAAACCTCGCTTTGAGACTGAAAAAAACCCAACTCAATATCATTTCTCCCGATTCTAAAAGCCGCTATTGCTCTGGAGGAAATGTATTGGCCTTTGCGATTAACTATGTCGGAAAGGATATGAATGTATGCCCGATCGGCCTCTTTCAAAGCCCCGAGCTGATGGCCCAAATCTTTATTCACGAGGGCGCACACCTGGTTACAGGTGGAGATGAGTGCAAGGCCACAGTTATTGAGACCGTGGCGATGCTCCAATCAGATATACCTGTCGCTTTGGCCAACGGTTACTGGGAACAGTGCAAGACCGCAAAATTTATCAACAAAGTGCAATCTCTTCTTTAAATTGGCCCATATACAGGCCATCTCAGCTCCATCTACCTGATTTCTTGTCTAACCGATTACAGCTTTTCCCCTATTACGCCGATTAGGCATTATCTGGTAAAATATCTTAGAGGACCTACTCTCTGAGATTGAGGAGCCTTAATGGGATTGATCACCTGGATATCTGTCGTTATTGGGGCCATAGGCTTGGCTTCACTAGCAAAAGACATCGCTAAAAAGAATGAACGAGTACCTGTTCCGGTTAAAAGCCGGAAATCACAACGCTCGACTTAGACTTTTTGGTAACTTATTACTCTAAAAAGATTACTCTCTCACTTGAGACGAACACCGTTTTGAACTATCTTGCCCCAGAATTAAAAACTGGGGAAATCCATGAAAACGACAGCACTTCTTACTCTTTTGACAATCGCAAGCACATTCTCTGCGCATGCCATTGATCTCAAAGTCACAGGCGATAAACTCATTTACGGCACAGATAATCGGGTAGAGCCTTATCTCTATGGTGATAAAAGATTCCAAAAAGCATCAATGTCTGTTGCAGGAATGGTGAGCAGTTCAAAGTTGATCGATTTTAATAGCTCAACTTACACCTTTAATAAGAATACTGCGGCCAATGCTTTTAGCTTTTGCCCTACTGAGAGATTTGGTGAGCAAAATATTCTTCCAGTCTGTACAGGTTTTCTCATCTCACCTACGAAGCTAGTTACGGCCGGTCACTGTATTACCAGCGATTTTGATTGTGAAAACTACAAATGGGTTTTTAGCTATTTGAATGTCCATGAAACGATAGCCAAAAAAGATGTCTATTCATGCAAAAGAATTATCAGTCAAAAATTGGAAGGCAGCTATTATAAAATTAGAGATTATGCCGTGATTGAACTTGATCGTCCTGTAACAGATCGTGAACCTCTTAAGTTCAGAACAAAAGGTCGCGCTTTTGTTGGAACAAAATTGGTGGTCATTGGCCACCCAATGGGACTTCCACAAAAAATAGCCGATGGGGCTTCAATCAAATTGGCCAATTGGAAAGAGTTGATCACTCCAATTAGAACCATCGTCAGAAAAAGTCATTACTTTACAGCGAACCTCGATACTTATGCAGGAAACTCAGGCTCTCCAGTTTTTAATAAGAAAACAGGTTTGGTTGAAGGGATCCTCATTCAAGGCGCAGAAGATTTTAAAGTTGACCAAGATCAATTTTGTCAAAAATCAAATGAGAGATCAAACTCAGGCTTAATCAGCGAAGAGAAAGTCTATCGCATAACGAAAGTGCCAGAACTCAATTAATAAAAAAGGCCCTCGCAAGAGGGCCTTCTCATTTTAATAATTAATAGTCGCCACGGTTTCCACCGCCGCCGTAACCGCCACCACGGTTTCCACCGCCACCGAAGCCACCACGGTTTCCACCGCCGCCAAATCCACCACGACCGCCGCCGCCAGTTCTTTCCTTTTCCATAGCTAAACTTATTTTGAGTGCTCTTCCAAAGGCCTCTTTACCATCAAGTCCGTCGATAGCCGCTTGAGCTTCGTCAGCGTTAGACATTTCAACGAAAGCGAAGCCTCTTGGTCTTCCGGTTTCGCGGTCAGTGACGATACGAACAGACTTAACACTTCCGTATTGAGAAAAAGTGTCAGTGAGTTCTTCATCTTTGACTTGGTAAGAGAGATTGCCGATGTACAGTTTCGAATTCATGAAAGCTCCTTAAAAATTGCCATTCTCAAAACGAAATGTTTTTTGAATGCATGAAAAATAAATATGGGGATTAGATAATGAAGAGGCATGGGTAAAGTTTTTTGGCGAATTCCTTAAATCAATAGTTCGTATTTATTATGATGGTCTAATACCATTTTTGTCAATGCCTAGAGAGTATGCTATTATTGCTTTGCGCCAAGACTCTCTCAACCTTATGATAATTATATGTTTCATCAAAACGCTGACGCTATATATGCTCCTCGAAACCGCATCGTTTGGTATGCCTTGGCCTTTCAAGGCGGTTTCGTTAACATACTGGGCTTCCTGGCCGTTCACAGATTTGTTTCACATGTCACAGGATTTGCTGGTCGATTTGCGTTTTCACTTTATGAAGTTAAATACACCGATGCCCTTGCGGCCTTTTTTATTCCCGTTTTCTTTTTGATCGGCTCAACTGTCAGTGGTTTCTTTACTGAAGTCAGACGAGAAAAAGGACAAGCTCCAATATACATCATAAGTATGATCTCTATGTCTCTGGTCTTTGCGACTTTAGGAATTCTCGGTGTTAACGGTAGCTTGGGAATTTTCGGAGAGCCTTTCGAAAGCTTTCACGATTTTATCTTATTAGCAGCATTAAGTTTTACCTGTGGCATGCAAAATGCGCTTTTTACTTCAGCTTCAGGCGCAGTCGTCAGAACAACTCATTTAACTGGCATCACAACTGATTTAGGAATTGGAATTGCTAAAATTTTAAATAGACAAGGCCATGACATTGAATATCAATCAAATTGGTTAAGAATTGGCATTATTGTTTCCTTCTTAGTTGGCTCACTCATCGGAGTCGTCATCATTCAACAGATTAAATATTTAAGCTTCTTCATACCGGCGGTTCTTAGTTTGATTATAGCTTTTAAGCTTTATCATACTCGCAAAGAAATTGAGTCAAAAAAACTTTAGCTTCATTCATAGCAAGATCAGCTTGTAGAGAAGGACTAGAGCCCAATTCAAAACTTACCCCTTTTAAAGATAAAAGTTGCACCTTAGGATGATGAGAGAAATATTTTCGATTAAGTGCTGTCACTGTGGCAGGAGAAAGGGAATGAGTTGAAAATGACGAATCTTCTATCGGCAATACTTCGTTTATTTCTAGCAAGCGATCTTGATTTACATGAGCATCTATCAAAAGAACAGAATCGTATCCAGCTATTTCTTCCGCATCTTCAATTTGAAGTTGATAATTCCAGCGACAATCAAAATTTGTTGCCTGCTCTAACCATTCAATCAGGAGAGGGCCAATGGCATCATCCCCTCTTGAAGGATTACCGATACCGATAATGAGAAGCGGTTTAGTCTCTAACAAAGCAATCCACCAATTCCTCTCCACGAAAGATCTCTATCTTAAGCGGCATCTTACCGACGGCATGAGTGGCACAACTTAAACACGGGTCATAGGCCCTAATGGCCACTTCGATTTGATTAAGCATACCTTCTGATATTTTTTCATGTCCATTCATCAAAGATTTGGCCACTTCTGAAACACTATTATTCATCGCTTGATTATTATGAGTTGTTGAGACGATAAGATTACATTTTCTAATCTCTCCCGTTTCAGCAACTTCATAATGATGAATGAGAGTACCACGAGGAGCTTCTAAAAAACCTATCCCTCTTTGATGATGATGAGAGGTCTTAATTAAATCATTTCCCTGAAGTATGGGATCATGTAAAAGTTTTTCAATCATTTCTGCACAATGAAGCATTTCTATCAAGCGGGCCCAATGATAATGGAGTAACACTGTTGAAAAACGTCCATTGATGCTGCGATATTCTTCAAGAGCTTTTTGCGCCAGAGGAGTTGGAATATAATCACAATTCATCAATCTCGCGAGTGGTCCAACTTTCATCGCGCCTTTTATTGCTCCATGAGATTTTAAGAATGGGAATTTCATGTAACTCCATTCTTTGACTTCTTCTGCATAAAAATCTACATAATCGTGATAATCAACATCATCGAGAACTGGTTTGCCTGCGGAATCGAGAGAGCGCAAACGACCATGATAAAGCTCGAGTGCTCCGTCTTGGCCAATCAATGAAGTGCTCAAACCTTGGGCAGTAGCAAACTGATCAATCCAAGTTTTATTTCGAGAAGCATAACTTTTGTAATGAGAGATCATTTCTTGCAACCAAGAAACGACTGTTGAAACAGAAGGCATCGCTTCACCCTTCAAAAAGGTCTCTTTCTCTTCAAGACTTAAATTCTTGTGAATTCCTCCTGGCACTGCAGAAATGCCATGAATTTTTTTCCCAGCAGTTGCCTTGATAATTTCTTGCCCAAATTTTCGAATGAGGATTCCCCTCTTCGCTATTTCTGGTTCGTGGCTCGCCAGTCCTACCACATTTCGATTTAAGGGGTCTGACTCAACTCCGAGCAAGAGATCTGGCGCAGCCAGATAGAAGTAATGGAGAGCATGGGATTGAAGGACCTGTCCAAAATGCATTAGCCTTCGCATTTGCCTTGCTGTTTCAGGAAGAGTTTCATCATTCATACCTACAATTTCATCTATCGCCTTTGCAGCACAAAGATGATGTGAAACGGGGCAAATACCGCAGAGCCTTTGAACCAAAACAGGGGCTTCCCAATAAGGTCGACCTTGAACAAATCGCTCAAAGCCACGAAATTCGACAATGTGAAGACGAGCTTCTTCAATTTCATTCTGTCCATTCATGTGAAGAGTTACTCGTCCATGACCTTCCACTCGTGTCACTGGATCAATGATAATTTTTCGAGTTTTAGTCATATTTAATCAGCTCCCGCGGAATAGTTAAATCCCCCCTAAGTAAACTTTTGAGGGCAAGAGCAATAACCTCCCCTGAAGGAGGACAACCTGTTAAAAAATAATCAATTTTGACCAGTTCATGACAGGGATAAACACGATCAAGAATCTTTGGTAAATCCTCATGATGAGGAATGATGGTTGAATTTTTTATTGCTGTGGGCACACCGAGATAGGCTTCATTTAAACATTCACTAAGAGGAATATCGTTTCTCATGGCAGGTAAACCACCCATGATAGCACATTCTCCCAAAGAAATGAGAACATCGCAATGCTGTCTAAAATCACGAAGCACATGAAGGTTATGATCATTGCAAACACCTCCTTCGATGAGACCTATATCAACTCGGTGCTTAAATGTTTTTATGTCTGTTAGAGGAGAACGATCAAATTGAATGAGATCAATCAAATCTAGTAATTCTAAATCCATATCTAAAAACGACATATGACATCCAAAACAACCAGCAAGCGAGACAGTAGCAACCTTCTTTTTAGACATCTATCTTATCTCCCCAATGATCAAATTTTCTTGTACCAATTGGACGATCAAAACCCTTACCTTTAAAAATGATGGCCCCCACTGGGCATAAATCAACAACCTCTTTCCTTTTATGATCAGAAAGTTCGCTTTCGTACTTATGATTCATCTGGACTAGAGTATCTGAACCTTTTCCCTCAAACGAAAAGACCTTTCTTTGCTTATCATCAACAAATAAATCTGTGCAACGTTTGCAATGGATGCAGCGATTCCTTTCAAGCAATAAATGCACTCCAGTATAATCGAGTTCATAAGGAGTAAATTGATAGGGAAAACGAGAGTGAGTCATTCCCATCTGATAGGCAAGACCTTGAAGCTCGCAGTCTCCAGACTTCTCACAACTAGCACAATAATGATTTCCTTCTACAAAGAGCAACTCCACAATTGCTTTTTGCAAATCCCTTATTTCATCTGTTGCGCTTTCAATGATCATATTTTCAGAAATTGTTTGGGTGCATGCCGCAGCTTCTTTGCCATTAATTTTTATAGTACAAACACGACAAGTACCAAGGCAAGGTTCAATTCCTGGAGACCAACATAACGTAGGAACAATTTCTCCATTAAGTTTTAGTGCTTCTACGACAGTAGTATTCGCCGGCGCTTGCATTGATTTGCCATCACATTGAAAAAAAACATTACTCATGATTCTCTCCAAATATCTTATCGTAATCAGAAGTGGCCTTTTGCTCATCAAAATCAAAAATGAGTGAGCTCTTAGATGAGTCAATTTTGTGTTGATATATTTCGGGAAAGGCCTTCATTGAAGTGGTTATGACTCGTGGAGAGCTCATACCTAAGCCACAGCGCGAAGTTTTCATAACGACATGAGACCATTGAGTTAAGCTCATCAAATCTTGAGGGCGACCATGACCGTCAACGACCTTTTTTAATTGATTGTTCAAGACAACATTACCTGCTCGACAAGGAGTACAGTTTCCACAAGATTCATCGACAAAAAACTGCATAAAGTTTTGGAGAATGGTGAAAATATCGCGCTCTTTAGAAAAAACCATAAAAGATCCTCCTGTTGGCAGATCTTCAAATGATAACTTTCGCTCAAGCTCGCTAAGAATAGTTGCATTTATACATTCACCAGAGGGACCACCGACTTGAATCATCAATGGGCTTTGGGCCCCACAAAGTTCTAGGACCTCTCGCAAACGAATTCCCCATGGAACTTCATATAGTCCAGGTTTGGATACATCGCCAGATATGGATAACCAACGTACTCCTGCTGATTGATCGGTCCCCCATTTTCGAAATGACTCAAAGCCTTTTTCCAAAACTTTGGAGACAAGGACAAAAGTTTCTACATTATTGACGATTGTGGGTTTTCCCAAATATCCTTTCTCAACTGGAAAAGGGGGACGCAATCTTGGTTCTCCACGTTTGCCTTCTAATGACTCGAGCAGGGCACTCTCTTCTCCGACAACGTAAGCTCCTGCCCCTAACTGTATACGCCACTTAATTTGACGAATGAGAGGATCTCTCTGAAGTTTTGTCAAAACAAAATGTAAATGATCCAGCAGATAAGTGTATTCGGCCCTGAGATAGAGGTAAGCTTCTTGAGACTCAATGGCCTTGGCCGCAATCGCCATTCCATAAAATAATTTTGTCGCATGCTCAGTTAAGAGATAACGATCTTTAAACGTTCCTGGCTCACCTTCATCAGCATTACAGACAACGACTCGAGGTCCTGGATATTGACGACATAATTGCCATTTTTTTCCAGTCGGAAATCCTGCACCACCCCGACCTCTTAAACCGGAGGAAATTATTTCTTGAATAATATCTTGAGGATTAAGTATTTGCGTATGCAGAGAAGTAATATCTTGGTCCCATTGATCTTGAGTAACTAATGATTGATGGACAGTATTTTGGGGAACACAATCAAGATCTTTTTGGAGTTTTAAAAGCTCATCACCACGTTTTAGACAAGTAATCAAAGTTAAAACTTTATCTGTTGTGAGATTAACAAAAGGAATCATGTTAATTAAAGCTGCTGGAGCTTGATCGCTCATTCCAATACAAGAAGTTTTATACAATCCGAATTGCCAATCATCTGTCATTTGACCAGACTTTACTCCAAGCGCCTCTTCAAAGACTTTTTCAATTAAATCGATGCCTGCATGTTTGGCAATGATTGATTGATCCAAAAAAATGGAAAACTCACCATGTGGTTTATCAAAAAAGAAATGATAAAAAGTAATAACTTCTTTGATACGTGATTCATCAATCTTTAAAAGCTTGGCCAATTCAAAAATATCAAGAGGTGAAATAAAACCTTTTGCTCTTTGTATCGCCCATAAATAATCGAGCAATCGAGTGGGATCACGCGGCAGATGCCGTACAATTTTGGAAACACTTTTTTTGTTCAAATCATGCGTCCTTGCAAGCTTTACTAAGTCTCAAAATACCTTCTATGATGCCAGTAATGAATGCTGATGTAAAAATTGAACGCCTATTAATTGACTGTTTTAGTTGCGTACAAGGAGTAGGCTTCAGACCAACAATTTATCGCATCGCCAATAGCTATTCTCTGACCGGCAACATCTTTAACAATGCGAAAGGCGTACATCTTGACTTAGAAGGTCATTCTGAATACTTAAAACGCTTCATTGCTGAGATTCAATCAGCACAATTGAATCCGATTAAAATTGAAAAAATAACCATACAAAAAGCTGAACTAAAATATCATCAAAAGCTCATGATTGGCGCCTCTGTCGATGGTGCTGAATCAAACAACTATTCCCTTCCACCAGATCTTGCGACATGTTCTTCATGCTGGGACGATTTCCATAATCCCAATCATCGCTTGTACCAATATCCCTTTATAAGCTGCACCGATTGCGGGCCGAGATGGTCCATTGTTGAAAAGCTTCCTTATGATCGAAATCAGACTTCGATGAAACAATTCCCAATGTGCCATGAATGTCTGGAGGACTATCAAAATCCTAACTCGAGGAGATTCCACTCACAAACTCTTTGTTGTAAGAATTGTGGGCCTCAGTTATCGATGCCCATTAATCAAGCAGCATTAATGATTGCTGATAATAAGATCGGTTTAGTGAAAGGTCTAACCGGTTATCACTTAGTAGGAAATGCTGAATCCGAATTGGTCATTCAAAAAATTCGTCTTTTAAAATCACGACCAGAAAAAGCATTGGCCGTTATGCTGAAAGATTGTCATCAAGTTGATCAAGTCCTTCAAGCACAGCTCAAAGCCAGCTCTGCTCCTCTCGTTATTACCAATAAAATTAAAACCAAATTTCAAAAGCTATTAGCACCAAAGCTAAAGACATTGGCCGTCATGTTACCACCAACTCCACTTCATTTTTTGCTATTTGGAGATTTAAAATTTCTTATTGCGACTTCAGGTAACCCAAAGAACTATCCACTGGTTAAAGATAAAGATGAACTTCCTGCTGATTGGCTCAATCAAATCGATTTCATCCTCGATCATAATCGAGTCATTCAACACTGTGTTGATGATTCCATCGTAATTGAGAATCAAATCATTCGAAGAGGACGAGGATTGGCCCCGAAAATTTCTCCTCATCAAGCAAAGAGTTCATTAAAAAGCAATCTTGTTGCCTGGGGCTCAGATATGAAAGTATCACCTCTGATCCAAACGCCCACTCAAAGAGTTCAATTGCCCTATTTAGGAGAGCTCTTGCATCCAAAAAATGGTGAGAGAATTAAAAAAGAAGTGGAGGATATGCTTCAATTACTCAATATTAAAAATTATATAGATTTAATAGATGCTCACCCGCAATCTTTAACTAAACAGTTGATTCACTCACAAGACGCCACACTCATTTTTCACCATCACGCCCATGCCGAAAGTGCATATCAAGAACTGAAGACAGAATTCGTCTTTACCTTTGATGGCACTGGTTACGGAGAAGATGGCCACCATTGGGGTGGTGAATTACTTGAGAGATCTCCACAAGGCCAGTGGAAACGTCTTTTCTCTTTCGAACCCATGCCCTACTTTGCGGGCGAACAAATGATCAAGTTTCCGGCCTTTGCTTTGGCGGCACTTAAAACACAATGCGGAACCTATGAAGGAACTCTGAAGCCTTATATCGATCAGTCATCATTGATGACAACTTCAGCAGGCAGATGGTTTGATGCCTTAGCATCACATCTCTTTTTTAAGGAAAAAGAAATTACATATGAAGCTCAAGCGGCCATTGAACTAGAACAACTGGCGATAGAACCAAGCCAGTCAATTGATTGGAAACAGTTTAATTTTCAAGGTAATTTTCCAACTTTGACTTTAGCAAAATATATCATTTATGAATTTGAAGGACGATTTAGTCCGAATGAAAGGGCCTGGCTGGCCCATGATGGACTAGCATTCTTAGTGGCAAGAATTGCAGAGCAAAGAAAGGAATATTGCTTTGGTGCGAGTGGCGGAGTTTGGCAAAATCAACTCTTAAGAAAGCGCTGTCTGCATTATTTTACTCAAATTAAAAAAGAATTATTATATTCATCACCCTGTAATGATGAATCGATTGCCCTTGGTCAAATAGGAGTTTTTGAATGCATGAGTTAACTTTGGCCATCGATCTCGTAGATCGAGCTACAGAAATCCTTAAACAAGAAGGAGCAACTGAAGCGACTTCCCTTTCAATAACGATAGGTAAGCTTTCAGGAGTCGATCGCTCGTGTTTTGAATTTGCTTTTCCCGAAGCAGCTAAAGGAACAAAATTAGAAAAGGCCCATCTTATCATTACTGAAACTGATGACCATACATTTCAATTCCATTCTTTGGAGGTTACCAATGTGTAAAGATTGCGGATGTTCAACTGCCACCCATCCCCTTTTTCCTGGATCTCAACAAAAATTAAAAATCTCAGGAACAATAAAATCGACACGTAAAATTTCGATTGAAGAGTCACTTTTTCAAAAGAATCAAAATAATGCTTCTGAGAATAGACAGTTTTTTGCCACCGAAAAGCTGAAGGTCATCAATGTGATGAGTTCTCCAGGCTCTGGCAAGACGACATTACTTTCGAAATTATTAGGAGAAATGAAAGAGCACTATTCTTTGGCCGTGTTAGTTGGTGATCAAGAAACGACTATCGATGCCGATCGATATGCAAAACAGGGAGTGCTTGCCAAGCAAATTAATACCCATGCCGCTTGCCACCTTGATGCCAAAAGAATTCGTGAAAACTTAGTTGATCTTCCCAATCATTTACAACTCCTAGTCATCGAAAATGTGGGAAATCTAGTATGCCCTGCCGTTTTTGATTTAGGCGAGGAGCTTAAAATCGCCCTGCTTTCAACTCCGGAGGGAGAAGAAAAACCTCTCAAATATCCGGTACTCTTCCATGATGCCGATGTTATTGTTCTTTCTAAATGTGATTTGATTGAAGTATTGAATTACGATTTGGATTTGGTCACTAAAAATATTCGTTCCCTCAATCCCTCAGCCCCTCTTATTCTTTGCTCGACGAAATCAGGCTTAGGAATCTCCGAACTCAAAGAGACACTCGAGAAATCCCTTTCACTTAAGGAGAATGCTTATGTGCCTGGCCATACCAGCAATGCTCATATCAATTGATAAAGATCGAGGGATTGTGGTGAAAGCGGGACTCGAGCTCGAAGTCGATCTTACCTTTGTCCCCGAAGCAAAAATTGGTGATCACTTGATCATTCATGCGGGCATGGCCTTATCTGTTATGGATGATCAGGATGTGCGTGAAACTTTGAAACTTTTAGATCAAGAGCTCAACAATGGATAACTTTAGTTCGCCAAAAGATACTCACTCATTGCTAAACCAACTCCAAATGGAATTGGAAAATGAAAATGAAGTTCGGATCATGGAGTTTTGCGGTGGACATACACATCAGCTAGTTAAAAGTGGATTAATGTCACTACTCCCTGATAATTTAAAAATGATTCATGGCCCAGGCTGTCCTGTTTGCGTTCTTCCTTCTGAGCATATTCAGGCCGCCCTCGATTTACTTAAGAGCAATTCAAAACTTGTCGTCGCTTGCTTTGGAGACCTTATGCGAATTCCCACATTAGGTGGTGATTCACTCCTAGGGGCTCGCTCCCGCGGTGAAGATGTAAGAATGGTCTACGATCCAACAGACTTATTAAAGATGGCCAAAAATGAACCAGAGAAACTCTTTCTCTTTTTAGCAATTGGCTTTGAAACAACTGCTCCTGCGACGGCCAGACTCATTTATAGAATTGATGAGCAACAAATTTCAAATCTCAAAGTCTATTGTCTTCACGTAACAACTCCACCTGCTATTGCCGTTGTTATGGAAAATCTAAGGCCCGAACGAAGACCTATGGGACTCATCGGTCCTGGACATGTTTCCCTAGTAACCGGCCTTGATCTCTACCATCAAGCTTCTGAAAAATACTCAGTTCCTATTTGTATTAGTGGTTTTGAAACCAATGACTTATTAACGTCTTTGGTTACTTTAGTGAAATCAATAAAAAATAAAAAGAACAAAGTTTATAATGAATACACAAGGGCCTTAAAATCCGAAGGAAACCTTGAAGCTCAAAAATTGCTCAAAAAAGTTTTTGAATTTCGAAAGTCATTTTACTGGCGAGGACTAGGGGAAATCTCACAGTCCGCCTATAAAATAAGTCCTCGATACAAAGAAATAGATGCTGAAGAATTCTTTAAGATCAAGTTATCTAAAGTTCCGGAACATAAGCTATGCCAATGTGGTTCTATTTTAAGAGGAGAAAAATCGCCTCTCGATTGTAAGCTTTATGCCAAAGCTTGTACTCCCGCAAATCCACTGGGTGCTTGTATGGTCAGTAGCGAAGGAACTTGCAGTGCCTATTACGCTCAGGGGATATCGGTATGACTAGAATAACCTCTCTTCACGGAAATGGTGCACGCTCTACCCATGAGCTTATTCAAAAAGTTTTTTTACCAGAGCTCAACAATGACCTCCTGTCACCACATGATGCTGCGGAACTGTTCTGGAATAAGAAAGATCTTATAATAACTACGGATGCTCACGTCATCGATCCTCTTTTTTTTCCGGGTGGAGATATCGGAAAGCTTTCCATTTGCGGAGTCGTTAATGACTTATTAACCAGAGGAGGGCGTCCTCTCTATATGTCGGTTAGTTTTATCATTGAAGAAGGGCTTGCCATAGAAGAGCTAAGAAAAATAATAGAAAGCATGGCCATTGAACTAAGGAAAAATGAAATAAAATTAGTCTGTGCTGATACTAAAGTTATCCCCGCGAGAGGAAATCCTGGCATATTTATTAACTCTACACTTATCGGAGAGAGAATAAATTGTGACTTTGTGTTTAAAAAACCACTTCCTGGAGATCGAGTATATCTTAACAAAACGATAGCTGAGCACGGTCTGACATTGCTCATTGAAAGAGAGAAACTTCCATTCCAAGGGCATTTGATTTCCGATTGCCAATCTCTTTATCATCCATTTAAAAATTTGTTTGAGCAAAACATCGCTCTCAGTTATGTGAGAGATTGCACCAGAGGAGGAGTTGCCACAGTCGCCCATGAGCTCGCAAATCTTTTCTCGCTATCAATTGAACTTTTTGAATCCAAAATCCCCGTTCAGAAACATGTTGAAGCTGCATTGCAATTTTTAGGTTTGGGATCTTTAGAAGTTGCGAATGAAGGAGTCCTTCTCATCATCGCTCCTGAGGATTCGACCATTTTGGAGTTTTACCCAAACTTAATTGAGATCGGAATGCTAAAAGAAAAAGGGGCCTTTCCAGTGACCCTGTCGACCAGCATTGGCGGGCATCGAATATTGCCCTATCCTGATCATGATCAATTGCCGCGAATTTGTTAAGAATGTCGTTTAGGTAAAGTTAAAATAAATTCTGTATTTGCAGATTGTCGATTATAAATAAGATCGCCATTGTGCGAACGGGCAATTCCTTGAGAAACACTCATTCCCAAGCCTGTTCCTTTTCCAATTTCTTTTGTCGTAAAAAAAGGCTGCATTATTTTTTCTTGTATCTCTTCTGATAAACCAAGGCCAGAGTCCGTAACGGTGATCTCAATCATGTCTCCACAATCTTTAAATCCAAGTTTAATCCAAGGAGAATTGGAATTAAAAATGGCATCAAAGGAATTATTGAGCAGATTTAATAAGGTTTGAACAATTTCACCTTCATGACATTCGATCTGAGTATTTAAACCAGTAGGATAATCAAATTTTATCTTATTAGTTTGAAACCGATCTTTCACCAATTCAACAGTATCATCAAAAATTTGCTGAACAGAACAGAGACGGAAAGGATCTTGACTAGCGTTTCTCGAAAATTTTTGCAAGCTCTTGATGATCTTTGAAATACGATCTACGGCAGTTATAACCGTTTCGATTTATTTAAGAAAATATTCACTATCAAATTCTGATTTTAAAATGCGAGAAGACATTACAGAAGCCTTACCTCTGATAATAGTTAGGGGGTTATTAATTTCATGAGCAACACCAGCAGACATTTCACCAAGAGCTGACATTTTAGAAGATTCTAAAAGTTTTAATTGGTGAAGATCATTTTCACGCTTAATTTTGCTAAAATTCATAGAGGAAGCAATCTTAAATGAGATGTTACATAAGGTATCAACCAATTCCTCATCCATATAAAAATCACTCATTGTATAGAATTCCATGACTCCAAATTTTTCATTATCAAAAACGATAGGAAAGGCATAACCATTTTTCAAACCAATAAGGAGAGCACTTTGTGAACGAAAATTTAGCTCACAATCACAAAGTTCATTGGTCATGACAATGCATTTATTTTCTTTAATCGAACGGCCAGGCAACCCTTCTCCCAATTTAAATATAATTCTTTCTGAATCAACTAAAAACTTACAATTCAAATCGATATTATCTTTAAGATCATAGGTTTGAAATTGTAGATACTCATTTTCTTCATTCCATTTCCAATACCCAGCAATACTGAAGTTAAACTCCTTTCGAATACTCATAATTATTGAGTGAATCTTTTTTTCAATGGAAAGCTCAGAATTCAAAATCTCATTTACTAATAGAGTAATGCGAAGTTTCCTGTTTTTGTCGATGGCCAAAATATTGGCCTGATCGGTTAAGTATTGATGATTTGCAATGGAGCCAGCAAAAAACATAACGAGAAGGAGCGATAAAAAGGCCAATAGCTCTGGGTATGTATTAACTGAACGAAGAAGAAGATCACCTCTTCTCCATTGGGTCATATAGATCCGACCGCCAAGATTAATTTCAAAATTCATTTCACTTTTGCTTGGTGAAAATTGTGAATTCGAAGAAAAAAGGATTGCAGAATCTTGCCTCTGCGTCACATCTGAAACAATGACATCAACCAAATTTAAACTATCCCCAAAACCCTTTCCAAAAAATTTCTTCATGATAAAAGGAGCATAAATCCATCCAATAAATTCATCTTCACTTTTTTTCTGTTTAAAGACGGGGTAAAACGCCAAGAACCCAGGACCCTTTTCATTATCTTGAACTAAGACAATAGGACCCGTGAATGTATATTTTCCACTTGATTTGGCAATCTCTGCCCCAACTCGCCGATTAATTTCAGATCCCACATCAAGTCCTAAAGCTTGAACATTTTTATACAGCGGTTCAATATATTTAATTAGATAATGAATTCGATTAAACTGATCGCCACCTGGAACAATTTTAATCTCTAAATTTAGGTCTGGATTATACTTTTTTTCATCTTCCAAAAATTTTTGTTTTTCGACTTTGGTTTTCTCAACTTCTTGTATGTAACCAATTCCATTAATCCCTTCGAATCGCTCTTCTAGTTTAAGAGTGCTTGCAAAAATTCGCCATTCTTCGCTATCCACTTTATCTGAAGCAAGAAACAGTCCTGCTCCTGCTCTTAAAGCATTTTCATAAACGATAGAATGAGTTTGTAGATTAAGAATTGCTTTATGGACATGCTCTTCAAAGAGATCACGCTCCTGATGCTTTTCCCACTTGCTTAATGCGTAGAAAACACCAGTCGAAATAATCCATCCGACCATAAAATAGAGAACTAGACTATCTAACGATACTTTCTTCTTATGACCATGAATAAGCAGATTTGAAATGATTACCCCTGCAAGGAATAATTGCATTGAAATTAAATTCTGAAGGGCCAAAGCTCCTTGATGAGGTCCATGCTTGGTTAAAACACCTAGAATACTAAAAATAGAAAAAGCTAAAACCCCGTAGAGTGATACTTTTAAGGAATTATTAAATGTCATGGCCAGTAAAGCTGGTAGAATTAAAAAGAGGTAAACTTTGTTCGTATTTATCACAAGAAGGTAAAATGATAAGAAGACAAAGAGCATTACAGTGAAAATTGGTATATCAAGTTTCAATTTCCATTCAATTTTTTTATTTTTTGCAGTTTCTAAAATTATCGGCAAAAGAATTAAAGCGCCTACAAGATCTCCACTCCACCAAGTAAGAATAGAGTTAGTAAGAGCACTACCTGGAATAACTTGGGCAACATAAAGTGAACTCACTCCAATGAGGGCAGCCGGTAGACAGCTGATAAAGCAAGATGTAATCAAGCGGAAGCTTTCGCTGTGAAAAACGAACTTTTCTGATAATGGCCCTATTTTTTTAAAAATAAAGCTTGCCAGATAAGCTTCAAAAGCATTTCCAAATGAAATGAAACCGACTACCCATAATGGTGCGCCGGTGTGTAAATTGGCGGTAAAAGCACCCATTGCCACGGCCACGACATATTTTGGCCCACCTAAGATGAGAGCACCTATGGCAAGTCCTGAAGCAGGCCAAATGGGAGAAATATTGTCATTGATGGTACTTAAAAGAAGTCCAGTTCGAGCTAAAACGTAATATCCTAAGAATACAAATAGAAATTTAAAAAAAAATTTTAGATTAAATTCTTTCAACAAGTATTCCATCATAAAAATAATGACTTACTTATCGAACATTCAATACCTTAACTTTAATATATATGATGCTGCCAAACTGTAGTGCAAGCATTAAAAAGCTGATCTTCCTTCATCATCTTATGACATTTTTTTGTTCGCTCCTCAAAGTAAGGAATATCCGTTGTTGATAGCTCACTATTCAAGCGATACTTGAGTTTTGGAGCAAGATCAAAAAGATCAGGATATTCGAGAACTCCTTTTTTGAAAGCGGCCACATAATAGATAAGTTCATTGGGAGCATTTTCATAAAACATAAGTTCAGTCACGTTATCAGGTGAAATAGTATTTCTTCCCGCGATATACTCTGTTGGCCATTTGATATCGCCAAATGATTGATATAATAATTCTGAACAAACTAAGCGATCCGTTGTTTCGACATCAAAATTAAAGTCATAAGTCTTGCCTAATTGAGCAATGCCAACTTCTAACAGTTTCTCCATTTTGTCCGGTGAACTATAAAGATCTTTGTTTCTCATGATCGCGAATTCATCAATTTTCATGAACTCTGCGATTTCTTTGAGGTGGGTCCCCTTACGATCAGTTTCTAAAATTGACATTCCCTGCTCAATTTGACGCTGAATTGGTTTTACCGAAGGATGATCCCATAAGCCTAATGCTTGCAGCTGATCTTTTGTCCCGAGCCAGATAGCATTATGGCCAAAGTTCCCCGGGATAAATTTATCCGTTAAAGCAAAAGGAGTTCTCTCGGTGATCATATCAAACGGAATTAATTTGCTAGCAATTTCATCATTTAACTTAGAGTTCTTGTCAAGCCAGCCCTTTCTCCAGCGAATACTTCCAGCAAAATTTCCAAAAGCGCCACTGATATGATGAAAGACTGTTGTAAAAAAACGAGCGCGGCCATCTTTCTTTGCATATTGATCATAACGCTCAATCTCAGAGTCGGAGCGTTCTGCACTAGTTACAAATTCTGAACCTATTTGAGACTTGAGAATATCAAAAAAACGATCAAAAAGAGCTGACTGAGTTCTCAATTCATCAATGACTTCAGTAGAGTTATTTATTGAAATTCTTCCATTATTTAGTGCTCCTAAGTAGCTACGACTAAATAGGCCGTAGATAAAACCTAACAACTGATCTTTTTCTATAGCATAAGCTGAATCAGCAGAATTAAGTAAACGACGCAATTTTTCATTTGAAAGAAAGGGCTGATAAGCTTTTAACATACGAGTGAGGCCACTCCATCTCATGTTAAGCCATAAAAGATGTCGAGAGCTCAATTCAACATCATTCGTGAAAAGTTCTTTTGTTTTAGGTTCCCAAGCTTCTACTAGGGCCAAAGTACGAGAGTGAATGACGAAAAAAGTTTTTAAAGCTTTGTGAAGAAGTGTCAGTTCACCGCCAGACAAGGCCACTTTCTGTTCGATTTTCGTCACTAAATCTGAATGAAATTGCTCAAGCCATGAAATAAATTTCAACTCGAGAGGATAAATTTTTTGATATTCGATCACCGTATCCATGGCATTGTCAGGTTGATAATCAACTGAATCAAGCGCCACTTGAATTTCCTTCATCATCAAATAAGGATTGTCCTGGGCCATTAAATTTAATGAACACAAGAGTAAAACTGATAGTAATAATGGCTTCATGTAAGACCTCATGAGTTGATTATCTTTGCTGCCTCTTTGGCAAAATAAGTTAAAATAATATCTGTACCTGCACGTTTAAATGATAAAAGCATTTCCATCATGGCCCGTTCACCATCAAGCCAGCCCTTTTCAGCAGCAGCTTTGATCATGGCGTATTCGCCTGAAACATTATAAGCAGCAATGGGCAGGTGGGAGCTCTCTCTCAGGGATTTGATAACGTCGAGATAAGGCAACCCTGGCTTTACCATTAAAATATCTGCCCCTTCTTGTTCATCCAATTGGGCTTCCCTCAGAGCTTCTCTGATGTTGGCGGGATTCATCTGATAAGTCTTTTTATCCCCTGCTTTTGGAGCAGAATCGAGCGCATCCCTGAAGGGACCATAAAAACTAGAAGCATATTTAGCGCAATAGCTCATAATAAGAGTATGGTGATACCCTTCTCCTTCGAGTGCTTTTCTTATGGCACCGACACGCCCATCCATCATGTCAGAAGGACCTACAATATCTGCCCCACAATTGGCCTGAAGAACTGCCATTTGAGAAAGGATTTCTAAAGTTTGATCATTTAAAATTTCTCCACTTTCAGCATCGACCAATCCGTCGTGCCCGTCAGAGTTGTAAGGATCAAGAGCAATATCAGTCATGAGAGTTAACTCAGGCACGGCCTCTTTAACAGCTCGTAGCGCCCTAGAATAAAGCCCGTCAGGATTGACGGCCTCTGTCGCTTTTGGATTTTTTAACTTTCCCTCAATTGCTGGAAAGACCGCGACGGCCGGAATACCAAGTGAATAAATCTCTTTCGCCTCAATAATCAACTGATCAATACTAAATCGAAATTGGCCAGGCATTGATTGAATTGGAATACGTTGATTTTGACCTGCAACGACGAAAAGCGGAGCTAATAAATCGTTAGTGGTTAAAACAGTTTCAGCAACCATTGATCTGACTGATGAACTTCGACGATTGCGACGAGGACGATTGAGTTGCATATTACCTCTGACCTATTTGAGTTTGATAAGCATAGGCATACATTTGAATCTGTTTAACCATAGAAGCCAAACCATTGGCCCGGTTCATGCTTAAATGTTGCTTCAATCCAATTGAATCTAAAAAATCAAGTTTAAGATTGAGGATTTCCTGTGGAGTGTTATCACTATAGATGGCAAGCAAAAGGGCAACGATACCTTTGACGATTGAAGCATCACTATCAGCTTCAAAGTAAACACGATTATCTTCGAGGCGAGGAATCAACCATACTTGAGATTGGCATCCACGAACTTTAAAAGTGTCAGTCTTCTTGTCATCTGAAACAATTGGCAACTTTTTACCAATTTCAACCAAATGCTTATAACGACCTTCCCAATCTTTGAATTGGGCAAATTCAGCGGTTATATCTTGTACTCTTTCTTCAATCTTTTTCATTACTTAATGGCTATCATGCGGTGCTCGAATTGGCCAGTTTTCGTATATGTAAAATCAAATAGTTAAGCTCGAAAAGTCCCTCAATTTCTGACAAAGATTTCCGAAAAGTAAACGTGGGATTCAAAATAAAGGGTTTGGAGTGAACATGAAAATGGGATTCAAGTCGACAATAATATCAATTACTTTAACTTCATTATTAGTGATGGGCTGCCAAGGACCTCGCTATAGAATGTTCGCATCCGATACGACTCCACGTAACGTCAAGCAACTCGTTGATTGGGAAACCAAAGGCAATGGTGCCGGCGTTCGTTCAAATAAAAAAATTCAACTCCAGCATTATGAAATCCCTCTTGAAGCTATCGAAAAAGATATTCGGGCTGACCTCGATCCTCAAGTTCGCGAATCTGTTATTTTTAAAAAAGAGGGAAAAGATTATGTCAGATGGCTAATCAATCCAGAAGACACAAAATGGCATCTCGAACTCAAGAATTGGCTAGAGAGCAAGGGTCTTGATTCTGAACCAAAAACATTTTTTGAAGGTTATTATACAGCTTCTCGATCTATGATTGTAGTGAATCCAGAAACAGGAGCAAGCATGTCCCTCAAAGTTTCAACTAATAACACAGGTGGAAACTGGAAAGACAAAAAACAAGATTGGGTAGATGCAAAACAAATTAGAAAAATTTCTGACTGGGTCAAATCTATTACTGAAAAAATGAACGCTGAACATTTAGTCATCCAAGATGAGCCATTTGCCGTTGGAATTCCCGATATCGACCAGGCCATGATTATGCGCTCACTCAATGATGTTCCCTCCGGAAAACACTACTACCTTCCAGGATTTTCGGCCCTCCATAGTGAGGTAGGAAGACATATCGCTGAGATCAATGGAGAAGTTGATCCGGCAAAATTTTGGGGCAAACATTATGCCGAATCAATGGGACATGCAGTAGCTGAATTCACAGCGATGACAGGAGTGACTTATGACTCTCCTCACTCGCAAAACTTCTTAATCGAACTTGATGAAAAAATGAAACCAACTGGAAGAATTGTTCTAAGAGACTTTGGAGATTCATATATTGTAAAAGAATTTGTTGAAAATACTCATAACCACGAAATGGCGAAGATTTGGGAAAGTGGTAACGTTCATAGCAAAAAGCTTAGCTTGGCAGTTGGTATATTGCATGGGAATCAACCTCCCGATTGGATGACGAGTGAAATATATGATCAGTGGTCCAAGAGCTTCTTTAAAGTTTTTGAAAACGATTTTTCAAACATTACCGGAATAGATATCTCCGCACTTCAAAGCTCGCGCTTTAATATGGATTATATGTATGGCTATTACGGAAAGAATTATTCCGCGAATAACGAAGCTTGGCTGAAGTGGATTGAATACGCCAACTGCCTGAGCGGAGAATCAAAAACTCTAAAAGGAAAAAAATGCTTGGAAATGTTTACTCGCCACCAAAAGTCAGTGAGCTGCGAAGGAGTTGTTCAAAATATTCTTTTGAATTAAAACAATAAGGCCCTTGGATGTTTTGGTAGTCCCGGCATGAGTTGAACTTTACCACACAGGACAATCACAAACTCGGCTCCATACTTTATCTCTAAGTCTCTCACATGAAGAGTGTGATCAGTGGGAGAACCTTTAATTTGAGGATCATCACTTAAAGAGAGCGGCGTCTTGGCAATACAAACATTAAAAGAATTTAAAGTTTTCCCCCAATTTTTTAGTTTTTCGAGGGCCAATGGAGACCACTCCACTTTTTGGGCACGATAAATTTTGGTCGCGACCTGAATCACTTTATCTTTAAACTGGGTTTGATTTTTGTAGAGAGATTCAACTGCGCGATTTTGAGCAACAGAAACAACTTTTGAAGCTAAATCTAAACTCCCTTCGCTACCGAGAGCAAAACCATCACAAATGACAGCTTCCCAACCCTCTTGAGCAAAATCATGTAATAACAAGCTCAATTCTTGATCACTGTCTGTGGCAAACTTATTTATCGTTATAACGACCGGCACTCCAAAGGATTGGAGATTTTGATAATGAGTTCGCACATTTTCAAGACCATGTTCTGCAATGGCCTTGGTCGTAACCACTAAGACAGCAGCGGCGACGGCCAAATTTCCTCGTTGGCATTTAATATCAAAAAACTTCTCTGCTCCCAGATCAGCGCCAAAACCAGCTTCGGTCACAACATAATTGGCCATATCAAGTGCTAATGATGTCGAACGAAGAGAGCATGTTCCCTGAGCAATATTTGCAAATGGACCTGCATGCATAAAAATCGGGGCGTCTTCTCTACTTCTGACCAGATTGGGATAACAAGCATCGTGAAGAATTTTAACTGCAGCTTTGTGAAAGCCAAGCTCACCTGCTGTGACAACTTTTCCGTTGTGATCATAGGCCAAAGCCACTTTTGACACCGCTCGCTCAAGATCAGCATGATTCTTAGAGAGACTTAAAATGGCCATGAGTTCACTGGCGGCCGTAATAACAAAATGTCTTTGACCTTGGGAATTGGTAAAATTCCTCAAACCTCGATCGTTCATATCCATACAACGAGGTAAGAGTAGTTCATCCGTTTTTAATTGAGGTGAATTTCTTTGATAGATATGATTTTCAGTTAGCGCCACGAGAAGATTATTGGCCGATTCAATAAGTGAAAAATCCCCAGAGAGACCGAAGTCAATTTTATCTGCTGGTTCGATTGAGGCTTTTCCGCCACCAGAGGCTCCCCCTTTCATGCCAAAAACGGGTCCGAGTGAGGGTTGTCTTAATGTTGCAATCGATAAGTGTCCTAATCTTTTTAAAGCATCATTTAATGCAACAACGACTGTCGTTTTCCCTTCCCCACTTGTTGTTGGAGACATGGCCGTTACTAAAATGAGCTTACCTTTTTGCTTGGCCAAACTATATGTTGGCCCTTTTGTCATTTTTAAGATTTCGCGATGACAATAAAAATAGTCATCTTCGCTGAGAGAGAGTTGATCGATTATTTTTTTCATTTGATTCTCTCAATCAATTTATGAGTTAGCAAAGAACTGAAACTTAAAATAGATTCTGTCGGATTGACTCCCAATGAAGTGGGAAAAAGAGAACCATCAAAAATAAAAAGATTCGACATATGATGAAAGCGACCATCGTTATCGACCACAGAATTTTTCTCGTCACTTCCCATGGCCGCGCCCCCCATCACATGCGCAGAAACGATTTGAAGATCGTAACGATCAACAGAACAAGAATCAAGAAAGCTTTTTACTTCGCCAAGTCTTTCAAAAGATCGAGCAAAGCGATGAAGAGGATAAACACTCCGGGCACCAGCTTCAAATTGGATTGAAGCCATTGTTAATAACGCTTTTTTATATCCATTTGTTAAGTAGTCATTCCAAGGATAATCAAGTCCAAATCTTCCATTACTAGTCATAACAATTTTTCCACCAGGTGCCTGTTCATGAAATCCGTCTCGTCCCAGTGCAATCATTCCCTGAGAATGTGAAAATCTCTTCATCATTTCAGAAGCTTCACTGCCATGTTGATTGATGAGAGAACTGGTTAATGCAGGATGAATCGGTGGAGCTTCAATTTTAAACCCCAGACTATCATCTTCAGGCCATAAAAATTGATCTGAATAAACTGATTGCGGAGCTCCTTGGTAGGCTTCTACTTTTTGGTTAAATAGAGCTAGCGAAACAGTTACAGGATGGAGAAAGGTTCTATTACCAATATTAAAATAAGGATCTGGAAGATCTGATTTCATCAGTAAAATAGGAGTGTTAATTCCACCACCACATAATAAAAAATGCTGTGCTTTTAATGTGAGAGTTTTTTTATTTTCCTCAATCTTTCCAGTTGGAGTCACTGAATATGCAATGGCCTCTACTATCTTGTCATTTTTCCAAATCAATCTTTCGACTCTAAATTGAGAAAAAAGTTTAGCTCCATTCTCTAGGGCACGAGGTATGGCGTTAATCAGTGTTGATTGCTTAGCATTCGTTGGACATCCCATTCCGCAATAACCAAGATTTAAGCACCCCTTCACATTACGAGGAATAACTCCGTGACGAATACCAAGTTTACTCATTCCATTGGCCATCAATTGGTTATTTAAATTTGGCTCTCCATCCCAAGGAGTTATTCCATATTCATCTTCAATGCGAAGAAAATGTGAAAGCAAACTATCTTGAGTCAAAGTATGAATCCCAAATTCTTTATTCCAATGAAGAAGAGTCTCTTGAGGAGTTCGAAATGACGAGGTCCAATTGACAGTCGTCGAACCACCGACACTTTTTCCCTGAAGAATTTTGATGGCACCATCGACTGTCAGCCTAGCTCCACTATCCTGATAAAGTTCGGGATAAGCAATTGACTCTTTCATTTTAAAATCATTGCTTGTGCGATGAGGTCCTTCTTCAACAATGACGACATTAAAATGTTTTGAAAGCAGCTTGGCCGCTTCTCCGCCACCTGCTCCAGAACCAATAATAACAATATCGGCTTCGACAACTTGATCGCTCATGTTGCCCACCACTTGTCAGGTGGGCCAGGATAATCAATTCCAGGCCAAGATTGATCAAGAGCATACCAACTCGACTGAGTTAAAGAGATCAGCCCGCTATAACCTTTTTTGAGAAGATCAAAGCGAGATGATTTCCAAGAATTTAACATAAGATCTAAATCAGAACGTCTCTCTAAACTCCAATCTTTCCAAGGGCCACCGAGCAGCCAGCGAGATGGAGCAAAATCTAAGGCCGATAATAAACGAGACAATTCTTCTTGCTCATGAACAGGTCTGAAAGAAACCGCCTTTTGAAATGAATCGTTCCAAAGTGCAAATTGTGAATCAGTATAGTTTGAACCCTGAAGTGCTACGTCTGCAAAAAGACGAATAAATTCAACTTCCTTGCTAAGTGCAGGTAATGGCATAAAGGCGAGTAAAACACCCCACTTTAAAAAATGTCGTCGATCTAGCATAAGGATATTATCATGAGATCAACATCACTTAATCAAGGAAGATATTTATGAAACTTTATCTCATGCGACATGGACATGCTGTTGACGCTCCAAATGATCAACTTCGCCCTTTGAGTCCTGAAGGACATGAGCAAGTTGAAAGAACTGCAGCGAAACTAATGCCGATGAATCTAAATATTAAGAAAGTAATCCATTCAACCTTACTTAGGGCCAAAGAAACAGCTTATGATCTTTGCCAATTTCTCGAGTTAGGAGCTCCATCTGAAGAACAAGGCCTTAAACCAAATGATAATTTTTCTACTTTTTGTGAAGAAGCTAAATTGATCGAGGAAGATACTTTGTTCGTTGGTCATATGCCGTTCATGGCAGAAGCGGTCGAATATCTCACTGGACAAGCAATTAATTTTAACACTGCTGAAGTCATAGCAATTGAAGTAGATGATAAGTCGGCGAAGATGCTTTGGCGATCAAGCCAGATGTGAGACATTATCTTCAGGAGCCTTTAAAACAAGCTCTGAGAGAAAAGAAATTTTATCATTGATGTCATTTAAACGAAGCAAGTGAAGCTTGGCCTCTAAACTGTTCAAAATGTTTTCGCTGTAAAAGGCAACAACTTCACTTGGGTGGACAAGTGAATCAAGTAAAACTTTCCGATCACGAGTTTCGGTTAGCATTGGTTTTACTTTGTCTTCAATTAAAGCGTGTAATCTTCTAAAAAGAAATTTATTCATCGATGAGAGTTCGAGTTGCTCATCTATAACTTCGATCTCAGCACTTAAATACTGAGTTCCTTCACTATAGATATCTAAAATTTTACCTTTCATTTGACCGTGAATGAGCACTAATTTGTGACCATTATCAGCCGTGTGCAAATGTCTAACCTGCCCAAAACCTACAATTGGTGTCACGTATAAAAACTTTTCATGAGGTATGCGAATGAGATCATCATCATTTCTATCAGTAAAGGCCGTCCCTAAAGACATCGGAACTTTATTAGTGATGCAATCATCTACTAAAGCCTGATACCTCGGTTCAAAAATATTTAAAGTTACTTTCCCGCCTGGATTCAAAAGAATATTGGGCAGAACAAATAAGTGGCTTTTAATTATAGTCATAAGTAATGAAATTGTGTTTCCCAGTTTTCTACTTTATCCAACCTAACCACAACAGGAGAGATTTTCAAGTTATTCATGTGAGACAAAACAAAATCGACTGAAAGTGTTTGATTTAACACTTGAGTCGCTTGCAGCAGTCCCTCGAGAATAGAAAAATTAACGAAAACACCGTCTATCATTTGAGGAAGAAGAACGAGCACTTCTTCAACTCCATGCATCTTAAGCATGTCTAAAACTTTTTGATTGCAAACATCTAGAATAACTTTTTTGCCTCTCAAATGTTTGAGATCAATCAATTCCAGCGTTGCCATATTGGCGACATAGATTTGAGCATCATTTACTGCTCTCATCGTAGGCAAGTTTAAAATCGAATCACTAAATCCACCAAGACCTTTTCTTCTAATGGGAACATTTCTCATCACTGGCCAAAAACGTGAAATCCATTTCCCGAGATCTCGAGTATCTTTGATCAACATAGGAACTTTTGCCAAGAAATAAGGATCGGCCAATGTCACATCTTCTGTGAAGTCATCAACCACGTCTAAAACCTGCTGCATAAGAGCACCAGAGTAAAAAACAATTTTCTTATTGCGAATCCATTCAGGGTTATTAACGAAATATTTCCGTAACAACCAAGGCATATAAATTTCTTTTAAGACAAGACCGTCAAGAACAGGAGTTTCTTCTGCTGTATTGAGAAGTTTTTCTCGCCAAGGATGTGAGAAAAGATTTTGACCGGCTTTCATAACAGGGGGAATTCCAGATAAGGCAATGGCATCGCAAAGCCCATCAAATTTTATAATAAGCTCTCGCGCCAAATCATAATCAAAATCGACGCTCAATTGCGTTAAGCGAATTTTAGTTTGATCAAATAATATTTCATCGTCACGATGAATATCATTCGCCGATGTATGAATCGCTAAGACATGAACCATTGCTTACCCCCGTAAGACCCCAGGCCCATGCAATATGCCTCAAAGCAGCAATGGAAGCAAGTAACATGTCGTTTTTTTCACACATAATTTCAATGAGTTAGTTATTAACTCCTTATAATTTCTGCAATGGCTCTTTGAAAAAAGGGATCAGACTTGGCCAATTCTTGGGCCAGAGGAAGAACATCTTCAAGATCTTCAGAAGGAAGTTCATGGAGATTAACGATGTGCTCAGGCGGAACGAAACGAAAAGTAAAATTGATTCTTCTGGTTTTAAAATCCTCCACTCGAAATGAAAAGGATTCGCGACTTTTGCGATCAACTCTTTGAACACGATGGAAGAACTGCTCCTTAAATCTTTTACCTGCAAATACCTGCAATGAAGAATCTTCTAACCAGCCTTCCCAAAAAACTTTATTCCCATCTACTTTTGGTTTGCCAGAAACAAATTGAAAGAAGGCGCGATCACCTAATGAAAGTGAAGCGACTGGACCAGGCTCAAAATCTTTATGCTCACCAACTCTCGCTCGATCTTCCCATTTTTTCTCGACCAACTTATCGCCATAAAAATTCACCAAGCAAGTATTCAACTTCCATCCTTTGGGAATATCAGTGCTCGGAATCGCTCGCTTAACTAAGAACTCAATGCGTTTTACGATTTTATCTAATAATGGAGGATAGGGAGTTGAATGTACTGAACGATTATGAATACCTTCAGGTGGATGATAATATCCGAGGCAAGCAAACTGCCAATTTCCGAGCCAATAAACAGGTCTGAGCAATGGTCTTTGTTCATCTCCCTCTGGAGGTGGATGATGTTTTGAATAGCGCATTTCCCACAGTGGAACGAGAGTCTCTAGCCACTCTAAAATGAGTTTTCGCTCTTCTTTATTGATAAAAAACTTTTGGTAGAGAAGACCTTTAGGAAGCACTTTCATAAGGATCAAAAATCCTTATTCGTACTTTTAAGCCAAAACCTCATGGTCTTTGGAGATTCTTCAGATTCACCAATTTCTTTCCATTTGAACTCTGAGGTTAAAGGACTTTTTCGATAGCCTCTGGACTTCCAGAATTCATCGAGAGGAGAATAATCAGCTGGGGCACTTGGATGGTCAGTAGGTCTTTCAACAGCGCAAAAAGCTGTAATCGAAAATCTTAATGCCGAGGCATGACTCTCTCTAAAATCAAAGAAACGATGACCCAAGCCTCGACCTCTATATTCCGGAAGCAAAACCGATTCAGCCAAATAATAAACATCATTGATATCGATTCCAGAATTTTTAAACGGCAATTTAAATTCTTCGTGCTCACTACTTAACGGCATGGCCGTCGATGCACCAACGATGCGATCACCGTCTTTAACGATGACCGCTATGCTTTTACGATCTTTACAGTATTTTGCAAGATAGTTTGACTCATAATCAAGATTCCCATCATAGAGATAAGGATAATCTTTAAAAACTTCAATACGAAGTTTGGCCAAATCATTAAGATATTTCTCAATGTTCTGGCCCATCACAACGTCTGTTCTCAATAAATGAGATGACATTTTCTAGTGACGTTGATGATTTTTAGTCAATCTTTTCTTTTGAGCTAAGCGCTTATGAGCCTTTAGTGATTTCTTTGGTTTGTTTTTCTTGTTTTTAGCTTTTGCCATAAAATTCTCCCAATTTTTGTTTTTAGCATCATACAACTTGATCTTTGCCTTATGAAGGGCAAAAATTAACTATTGAGGTATACATGAACCAACGTAGTTTTGGCCATTTTCTCTATGAGGCCAATATCAAATTCCACAGAACGCTCTTAGGCGCAAAAGTCGCTAAAAGCTTAGGTAATGACCAGTATGAAGGACTGCATTACATGGAAACGGGTAACCCTGATGGGCCTATTCTCATCTATATTCATGGGTTTGGTGACAATAAAGACGGTTTTCTCTGGCCGGCCATGCTCTTGAAGAAATATCGGGTCCTCATGCCAGACCTGCCAGGTTTTGGCGATAATCCTCAAAATTGGCAAAGAAATTACTCTATGGACTACTCCAAGGCTTGCCTTTGGAATTGGATAGAGGAGCTCGATTTAGGCCCATGTCATGTGGCCGGCAACTCACTTGGGGGAGCCCTTTCCATTAAATTGTGTTTAGAGCACCCTGAACATTTCAAAACCCTAACTCTTATCGACTCTGCTGGATTTTATTATCCCCACATTCCTTCTTTGCTGCATGAGTATGCAGATGGGATTAATCTCTTTCAAGTGACGGATGAGCAAACATATCAAAAGTTATTAGCAAAACTTGTTCACCAACCCCATAAAATTCCGAAACCAGTAGCTCGCTACCTCTATCAACGAATCAAAAGTAATCACGATTGGTTTGGAAAAATGATGAACGACCTGGTGGGGAAAGATATTGATGTTAATGATCCAGCTGTCATCGCGGAGAGATCATTTAACGAAAAAATTAAAAAACTTAAACAACCTGTGCTCATTTTATGGGGGGATTGCGATGGCATTTTTCCTGTTGAGATAGCAGAGACGATTCACCAAAGTATTCCAAAATCTGAAAAATATATTTTCAAAAAAACCGGACATGCTCCGCAGTTTGAACATCCCGTAAAGATAGCTCAACTCCTTAATCGATTCATGAAGACCAATCTCACTACTGACAAGGCAAAGCAATGAACCGAGGGCGATCTTTCTCGTAGGCTTTTGCGGGGTAAGGTTTTGGCTCAGTTGTACAGCCTTTAAACTTTCGACAAATTATAAATTTATATTCTTCCTTACTCGCGAAAAGTATTTTTTCATAGTCCCAAGATTTTTCATTTTCAAAGATACAATCTCCAAATTTCCATTTCGGAACGAACTCTCCTTCTCCGGGTCTGGTCAAAACACCCTCTTTTACCAACTCAGTTTTACTTTTTGTGATGGTGTCTAAACTCTTATCTTTTAGGTAATACATCAATCCACCTAAAACGAGTAATGCGAAAAAAGCGATTTTACCCATAATTTCTCCTTAAAGAGACTTCCCCATAAATAATAGTCTATGACCTTTGAAAGGTGCTTCATATTCAAAGAGAAAATTATTTTTTCTGTAAAAATGATTATTGCGATCACCTGCTGATGTAATGGCATGGAGCCCTGGTAATTTTCTTATCTGACATTCTTCCGACAATTTCGAAATCAATTTCTCACCTACACCCATACCTCGTGCTTGTGAATCGACATTGATATGAAGGCCAACTGGAAATCGAGAATAATGTTCTTCAAATAATTCCATCCCTGGAATCTTAAAATCGTTCAAAATAGAGAGGGAGTCAGGAGAAGCAACGATATAGCCAACAATTTTATTATTTAAGAGAGCAAGCCAAATCCAATCCGGAAAACGATCGAGATACTGTCCCAACCATCTCTGATAAAAGTGTTCTCGGCTCTCTTCATCTTTAAAAGATTGTACAGAGCTACTCATAAAAAAAATATTTTTAAGATCGCTCAATTCTTCATCATCCAATGGACGACGATGGTCAATCACTAAACTGGTCATACTCTTATTTTAAGTCGACTAAAAAATTTTAGCAATGATACGCAAGGAAAAGACTTGGTGACGAGAGCGACCTCTCACATAATCAGCATGTTGATTGATGCCCTTTAGAACCCAAGAATAGTCGTAGCCCAGCATAGCGATTCCTTCAAAAGGGAGAAATGGCCAAACAAATTTTAATCCAAGAGAAGAAAAACCGGCACCAGAGAGAGAACCTGGTCCATAGAGATAAGATTGAGTACTCTTTTCTGCAAAACTTATTTTGGTAGACAGCGAAGTAAATGGCAGTAATGGAGCCTGAGCTCCTATTTCAGAATAAAGTCCTTCATAAGAAATAAAATCTCTCGCAATTTGAAAATTCAGATTGAATTTATTTTTCCATCCAAACTTGTACTCACCTCTTGAGTAAAATTCGAGAGAGTTTTTTCGTTGATTTCGGTAATCGACTTCATGATCACCGAGAGAAATCATCGGTTTATTATCATCAAAGTAATGAATTCCCAAAATAAGCTGTCGATCATCTTGACGGTCAAAAAAGGCCCAATAGACGTGAGGCCCCTGAATAAAGAGCTGATTATCATAAGAAAAACCTGGACCAAGCATAAGGCCCTTCTCGGGCCATGTTTCAGCCCCCCGATAGATGGACTGTGATTGGCCAGCAAGGGCCAAGTCCATTGACCATTGGGCATGCGCCAAATGAGTAAAAAAGGTCAAGAGGATCAATAACATAGCTTCAAATCTTGTCTTAAGTAAGCTGATTTGTCATTAGAACTTTAGAGTGTCGAACATTAGGTTAATTGAGTTCAATGATCGGTCAATATTTTCTCTAAATATTATCCAAAGAACCGATAAATAAGCATGAAAAAGACTGTCACTTTTTTAATCTGTGCGCTCCTTCTATTTTCTTGTGGACGAAAAGAAGTCACTATTGAAGAGCAAGTGCTCATTAACAAAATTCAGACCCCCGAAAATCTTAATATTTTTTATAATTCAATGACCAACCTCACTGTCCAAGTGATCTACGAAACTGGAGCAGAGCCTTACACTGGTAAAACATTAAGAGATAAGTATTACTGGCAATTGCTGGAAGACAATTTGCAATCAATTTTTACTTCAAGAAATCAAACTGTCGCACTCACTGTTCCAAAGACTTTGACGGAAATGACTGAGATCCCATCTGATCAAAAAACAACTTGGACGGCCGAAGAGATCGTGGCAAAAGCAGAGGCGGTTGGGAATCCAAAATCTGAAACAACTCACGCACGGTTTGTTATTCTCTTTCTCAATGGACATTTTAAAAATGGTGAAGATGTAGCGACCAACGTCATTGGCCTCAATGTCACGGGAACTACAGTTATAGCCATTTTCAAAGACGTTGTGAAGGAAATGGCCAATCTTCAAGGTGAACAAATTGCCAAGTTCGGAGAGCAATCCACTCTTGTCCACGAAATGGGACACGCTTTAGGTCTCGTTAATAATGGGGTTCCACTCTCATCATCGCACCATGATTCCGAACATGGCGCTCACTGTACCAATCCAGAATGCGTGATGTATTGGCAAAACGAGGGTGGCAAAGACTTTATGCAATTTCTACAAAAGATTATGCAAAGTGGAGACACTGTTTTGTATGGCCAAGAATGTATCGATGATTTTAAAAAATATAAGCCTTAAAATTTGGCCATCAAGCCCTGTATGAAAGGAATCAATTCAACGGCAATCAACACGATGATAATGATTTCAAGCAACTGATTTCTTCTCTCGTTAACTTGACTATGGAAAAGACGAGAAACTTCGGCCAGATTATTAAGTTTACTATCAACACTTTTTTGCCAATCACTACAACGAAACTTTTCAACCGATAAGCGGAAAATACGAGCATAATAAAAGTCACCAATGACTTTAAGAGAATTCTGAATTTTTTCGACAATATCTGAGATTTCAATATAGACGACGGCAGCTTCATGCGAAAACTTATTATACTGATTGGACAGCAAGGATGGTTCCTTGTTTTGAATTGATTTATATAGGCTCGAAAGTTTGCGATCGAGAAGCTCATCGTAATAGCGCAATTCAAGCAACTGACAAAGAGCAAACTCAATCACATCGGCCACATCTTGGGAGTCACCTTGTGAGCAGATGAAGGCAGAATTCCAATCAATGACAATTAAATCGTTTTTTCCATACTGAATAGAACTTTGACGGATCAAATTCTTTTGGCCCTCACTTAATTGATCTACTTCTTCAGTAAAAATAAGTTGATAAAACTCTTCTTGATCTAAAATACTTTTAATATCCCCTTTAATTTGATGAGGATCCATATTGTAAATAAGGTAATCTTCGTATTGATCCCAAACGCCCTGATTGGTTAAGCAGCTTCCTAATTGATGGATCAGCTTTTTAACAATTTCCAAAGCATGCTCATGGAGTGAATTTTCCATTTCAATGCTGGCCGCAAGTGACTTGAGTTCTTGAATGCTGATACTTTGACTGAGCTCTAAGCGAAAAGAGATCGATACCGCACCAAAACTCCAAAGCTTTGCTTGCCCCAAAATGGGAAAATCGCGATGGTTGATCGTTTGATCAAAGGTTCCGAGGTTCATAACTACTGGAGCTTGCTCAATAACCATCTCGCGAGAACTTCTGCGGAGTTTAAAATGTTCGGCAACGCTTTGCTTAGATAGGAGTTCGCGCGCCAAATTGGTATCGATTTCAGCGGCTATATCAAAAACACGATAGTAGATAATTTGTCCGTTAAAGTTCTGCATTTTATTCCCTCGGAAATTAATTATTAACGCAATTTTTCTCTCTGGCCAGAGTTAGAAACAGGAGTAGAATCTAGCCCATTACCTGGTAAAAAATATGCGAAAAAAAATATCCCTTACTATTCAAAGACAACCCGATAACACAACTTGTGGCCCAACTTGTCTCCACTCAGTTTATAACTATTATGATGATCCCATCACTCTTCAAGAGTGTATCAAAGGTGTCCAACAATTTGAAAAAGGTGGCGGAACTTTGGCCGTTGTCTTGGCCAACCACGCCTTATCTAAAAACTACAACGCAGTAGTCTATACCTATAATATTTCCATCTTTGACCCCACTTGGAAAGATTTAGGTCCACTCGATTTGGCCTTGAAACTAGAACAACAGCTTGCGGCAAAAGAGCGCGAAGAAAAGTTCATATCGGCCAGTAAAGCTTATATCGATTTTTTAAAAAACGGTGGGCACCTCAAACTCTTTGCGGACATGAAAGCGGACCTAATCCAGTCTCTTTTGCTCAACGATTTTCCTGTTTTGACTGGACTTTCATCGACATATCTTTATCAATCGCCCAGAGAAATAAGTGAAACAACTGAGTATGATGAATTCAAAGGAGAACCCGGAGGACATTTTGTTGTTCTTTGCGGCTTTGACGCTAACACCAATGAAGTATTAATTGCTGATCCCTACCTACCAAATCCATTTGCCAACCAACATTACTATTCTGTTAAAATGGACCGGTTGGTTGTCGCCATCATGTTAGGAGTGATGACCTATGATGGAAATTTATTAATTATATCTCCAAAGGACAATTAATGAGCGCTCCCCTCTATATTGTTACCGACAAATTGGCGGACATTAAATTTAATATCAAAAATGCTACAGTCATATCTGCACGACAATATTTAACAGAGCCTGAGTTTGCCCAACTCAAATCAGCTAAAATTTTTAATCTTTGTAAATCCTACCGTTATCAAAGCAAGGGCTATTACGTCTCGCTATTGGCGCAAGCACGCAACCACAGAGTCATGCCTGATACCATTACGATTCAAGATATGAAAGACCAGAAAATTGCCAAGTTCTATTCGGATGAAATTGATGAGCTTATTCAAAAAAGACTGAAGCATATTAAGTCTGATAGCTTTAAGCTCTCGGTCTATTTTGGAAAGAATATTTCAGAGCAATATAATGATTTATCAAAAAAGCTTTTTGCCTTTATGTCGGCTCCCTTGTTTAGGGCCGATTTTGAAAAGGATGGTAGCTGGATTTTAAAGTCGCTACGCCCGATTCCTCTTTCTGAAGTAGCTGATTCCCATATAGATTTTTTACAACAAGCTGCAGATGAATTTTTTGAAAAGAAATCATCGGCCCGCTCAACTTCAACGAAAAACTATTCTTACGACTTAGCAATTCTTACCAACCCTCAAGAGAAAGCTGCTCCATCAAATCCTAAAGCGCTTGATAATTTTGTTTGGGCCGCAAAAAAATGTGGGATTCGAGCTGAAATTTTAACAAAAGAAGATCTTACGACTTCAATTTTAGAATATGATGCCCTATTTATTCGCGAGACAACGGCTGTCAATCATCATACTTATCGTTTGGCCCGTAGGGCCTTACAGGAAGGATTGATCGTCGTAGATCATCCCGAAGCGATTCTAAAATGTGCCAACAAAGTCTTTCTTGAAGAAACCTTAAGTCGCTTAAAAATCGCTCGACCAAAAACTAGCATTCTTCACAAAGACAATCTGAAAGAACTTTCAAATAATTCAAAATATCCCGTTGTTTTGAAACAACCTGACTCAGCCTTCTCTCTCGGAGTTTACAAAGCGACAAGTAAGGAAGAATTTTTAGAGATGGCAGATCAACTTCTTTCTAAAAGTGATTTGATCATTGTTCAAGAATTTGTTCCTAGTGAGTATGATTGGAGAATAGGAATTTTAGACAATCGACCCATTTTTGCTTGCAAGTACTTTATGGCAAAAGGCCATTGGCAAATTTACAACCAAAAAGCTGAAGGCACAGATGATTTTTC
>PCTW01000032.1:11766-16639 GCA_002786715.1 Bdellovibrio sp. CG22_combo_CG10-13_8_21_14_all_39_27 | reverse complement strand
ATTATTTGGAGTTGATATCAAACAAAATGGAAAGGAAAGTTACTTTATCGAAATTAACGATAATCCTAATATTGATTATGGCGTCGAAGATAAAGTATTGGGTGACGACATTTACCTTCTAATGATGCAGCATTTTCTCCGAAAACTAAATCGTCAACGCAGGTTGGATATTATATGACATTAGCTTTGTTTGAAGCCTTTGGAATTGAAGCAGAATACATGATTGTTGATAGTGATTCTCTCAATATCAAAAGCTCCACCGAAAATGTTTTGCGCGCTCAAAATAATGGCGACCTCGAAGATGAAGTCGAAGTTGGCGAAGTCAGTTGGAGTAATGAACTTGTTTCTCACGTTATAGAAATCAAAGGCAATGGACCTAAAAAAGATCTACCGAAACTTGAAAAAGATTTTCATCAATCACTTCTTAAAATTAATCAACATTTGGAAAATGAAAAAGCACAGCTTCTTCCGACAGCAATGCATCCTTGGATGAATCCCTATAAAGAAACAAAACTTTGGCCACATGGTAGTAAAGAAATCTATGAAGCCTATAATCGAATCTTTAATTGCCAAGGTCATGGATGGTCCAATCTTCAGAGTGTTCATATTAATTTACCTTGGAAAAATGACGAAGAATTTGGACGCCTGCACGCAGCGGTAAGACTAGTTCTCCCACTCATTCCTGGCATGGCAGCTTCATCACCTATAGTAGAAAACCATTTAACTTCGAGACCCGACAATCGCCTTCTTTTTTATCATGAAAACCAGAAAGCAGTTCCCTCAATTACTGGTGCCGTCATTCCGGAAGCTATTTTCACGCTACAAGGCTACCAAGATCTTCTCAAAAGAATTTTTAGGGATATTGCTCCCCATGACCCAGACAAAATACTACAGCATCAGTGGCTCAATTCACGCGGGGCCATCAATAAATTTGATCTTCAAGCAATCGAAATTCGTCTCATGGACATTCAAGAATGTCCCCATATGGATTTTGCCATTATTCATTTTGTAGTGGCTTTTTTAAAGGCCATGGTTTCGGAAAAATGGATTGATCTTCGTAGTCAAAAAATGTTTAGCGAAGGTGACTTAAGAAGAGTTTATGACGCTCAGAACAGCTATTTACCTGTCGTCGATGGGAAACACTATCTACAGGCCATGGGCATTGATAAACAAAGAATGCCTTTGCGAAACTTGATGGACTATCTCCTCAATCAGCTCTCAAGTGAAATTCCTAAAGAATACCATAGCGCTCTAGAAATTATCATGAAGGATGGTCATTTGAGTCAAAGACTCAGAAAAACAATTCTCGACAAAGATCTTCAAGACTTAAAACCACTTTACTCTTTGTTAGGAAATCATTTGAAAGATAATGTCCCCTATCAAAAGATGTAGTTTGCGATTAAAATGCAGTTATGAGTAGCAAAAGCACAAAGCGTGGAACGAAAAAGTCCACCAAGAGCGAACATTCACATAAGTCGGTTCCTGCAAAAATTTATTTTAAGCATAAGGCCTTTAATCCTGATCACTTTTTTAACCGCGATTTATCTTGGTTGGAGTTCAATGGTCGTGTTCTTCACGAAGCCTGTGACCCGCGTACTCCTATTCTTGAGAGATTGAAGTACTGCGATATATTTCGATCTAATAATGATGAGTTTTTCCAAAAAAGAATTGGTCAACTTGTCGACTCTGTCGAAAATAATGATGATATGCTCTCGCTCGATGGATTAACCTCTATCGAGTCCTTAGAATTTATACGGCTAAAAGTTCTCCATCAAGTTAAAACCTATGCTGAGAATTTTGACAAGAAGATGATTCCAGAGCTGGATAAAAATGGAATCAAATTAGTAAAATGGAAAGATGTAACCCCCATTGATCGTCGTTATCTTCTGGCCTATTTTAAAAAAAATATCTATCCCATTTTGACTCCCCTTGCAGTTGATGCTGGCCACCCTTTCCCCTTTTTATCTAATCTCTCAAAGTCGATCGGCATCAAGATGAGAAGACCTCGCGAAAAAGTGTTTCAATTTGCTCGCGTTAAAATCCCATGGGAAATTACTCAATGGGTTCAAATGAAGCCAACTGTTCATCATCACTTTCGTTTTATTAATATTGAAGAACTCATCATAAATAATCTCGATATGCTTTTTTCTGGAATGATCATAGAAGCAACCACCATTTTTAGAGTAACCCGATCTGCATCAACATTAGATAGAAGAATTGTTGGCGAAGATCTTAAAGAATTGGTTGAAGAAGGCCTCAAAGAGCGCAAATTTGCTTCTATTGTTCGCCTTCAGTATGAAAAAGATCCAGATCCTTGGATCGTTCATTATCTTCGAGAAGAACTTGAAGTCTTAGATGTAAACATTTTTGAAATGCCCTCCGTTGTGGGATATTCAAACCTTTCTTCTCTTTATGATATCAATCGCCCACTGCTTAAGTTCAAAAAGTCTTTGCCCAGGGATTATGAACCCTTCGAGGAAGGTGCTGAAGGCGAAACTGATATTTTCAGTACCATAAGAAAAAAAGATCATCTTGTCTTTTACCCCTTTGAATCGTTCCAAGGAACTGTTGAGAATTTTTTAAAAGTAGCTTCTGTCGATCCTAAAGTGCGAGCAATTAAAATTGTCCTGTACAGAACAGATGCGGATGGAAAAATAATTCGCCATCTCATCAATGCAGCCGAAAATAAAAAACAAGTGGCCTGCCTAGTCGAGTTGAAAGCACGATTTGATGAAGAAAAAAATATTCACTGGGCCCATGTGCTTGAAGAACATGGTATCCATGTGTCTTATGGCCTAGCAAAACTTAAAACTCACGCCAAACTGATTATGGTTGTCAGACAAGATCAAGATGGCATTAGAACCTACTCTTATATCGGGACGGGGAACTTTAATTCAAACACTTCAAAAGTCTATACAGACTATGGTTTTTTCACTTGTCGAAAAGTCATTACAGAAGAGGTCATTGAGCTTTTTAATTTTTTAACTGGTCGCTCACTCAAGCAGGATTATCGAAAACTTTTAGTTGCACCATTTACCATGTACAAAAAGTTTGCTGAATATATCAATCGTGAAATTGAACAACAGAAAAAACATAAAAATGGTCTGATCATCGCCAAAATGAATGCACTCGAAGAACCACAAATTATTGAGCAACTTTATAAGGCCAGCATCGCAGGAGTGAAAATCATCCTAATTATCAGAGGCTATTGTACTTTAAAACCAGGTATTAAGGGCCTCTCCGAAAATATTAAGGTTTACTCCCTTGTCGGACGTTATCTTGAGCATTCGCGAGTTTACTACTTTAGAAATGGTGAAAAGGATCCTGCTCATGGTGAGTATTATATTGGTTCAGCCGATTGGATGCATCGCAATCTTTTCAGTAGAGTTGAAGTCATCACGCCTATCGAACAAAAAGATCATAAAGAACAGATTTGGAGTCATCTCCAACTCATTATCAATGATAATCGTCACCTCTGGGAACTTCACAAAGATGGTACCTATAAACAATTAAAACCAGGGAATAGAAAAGAAATAAATGCTCACAAAGAATTTGCTGGTTTGGCCAAGGGAGAAAATTGAAGATTTTACTGATTCGTCACGCCCATGCCGAAGAAAGGGCCAATTGGAATCAGTTGGGAAAGCCGGATGAGCTTCGCCCTTTGACTAAGAAAGGTATATTTCGTTTTGCCGATGTCACCATTGGACTCATGAAGTTAATTGAAAATATTGATGTTATTCATTCCAGTGAGTACATTCGCTCATTGCAAACCGCTGAGCTGCTGGCCAAAGGTTTTCCCTTGTCGCGACTAGAAATTATTGATTTTTTGAATCCTGGAAAATTAGCGCTTGAATTACAAAGACTAATCAGCAAACTTGATCCGCAAAAGACTTACGCCTTCGTAGGACATCAACCAGAACTATCAAATCTGGCCAGTCTGCTCTTATCTGGAAGACTTGAAACGTCTTTTCTTTTTAAAAAATCGGGTATTGCTCTCTTGGAAGGACAGCCCAATCAAATGAGTCTTTCTTGGTTTTTAAATTCAAAACAATTGGCCGCTCTTAAGTAGAGGAGAGATCTCTTACTTCTTTGAATTGGCCATCGGCCATGGCAAAGAGTACTCCTTGAACTAAACCAACATCAGGACAATAAATTTTTTTAATTGGTCGCTTTTTGAGAACCTCAATGGTCATTCGAATGGCCGGAATAATAACATCGGCCCGATCAGGTCTTAAATCAAACTTCTTCATTCTCTTTAAATAAGGCATTTGGCATAAGCGCTGATAAATAAATTCGAGTTCATCTGGACTTAAGTGATTTGCCTTTTTATCTTCAAAGATTTTCCGCTTAAGTTTAAGCATCCTTCGAAAATTACCACCTGTTCCGACCATTCTTAAATTTTTAAAAGATGATATTTTCCCATCAAGAAACTGATTAATTTCTATCGAGCTTTTTGAAATAAGCTTGTCTAAAGCTTCAAAATCATCAGGGCCATTTTTCATTTCTTGCAGAATGCGAACTGTTCCCAGTTGGAAACTCTTCGAACACAAGACGCGACCATGATCAATCAGGGTGAGCTCCATGCTCCCCCCACCGATATCCATCAGTAATGATTCCTTATCACTGAGATCAATTTGTTGTTGGATGGCCTTTCTAATCAGTTCGGCTTCGAGATCGCCGGAAATAAGATCAAGTTGAATGCCGCTCTTATTTTTTATCAGGCTCGTAAAATCTTTGCTGTTTTTGACGTCGCGACTGGCAGATGTCGCCACTGCATAAACTCTATCAACTTTTTCATGTTGAATAATATGGGCCATCCCCTCAAAAGCTTTAGAGGCATATTTCAAGGTATAATCAGTAAAAAAGCCCTTAG
>PCTW01000032.1:11153-11716 GCA_002786715.1 Bdellovibrio sp. CG22_combo_CG10-13_8_21_14_all_39_27 | reverse complement strand
CTTTCAAATCCAATTCAGCAATTACTAAACGGACAGCATTTGATCCTAAATCTATGGCAGCGAGTCTTTCCATTATTCTATTGTAAAGAAGTGATGAGAGAAGGCCAACGAATAAACCAAAAAAAAGGGCCCCTAAGGGCCCTTTCGGCATTAATTCAATTGATCGAATGGATTCTGGTAATTCATCAGGACAGATTGCATAGAATCAAGATCGGACTGAGACTCAAAGTAACCGTAAAGCGCACCTTCAGTTAACCTTTGATTTTGATAACTTGACTTTAAATAGCTCTCAACCGGTGATTTAATCCAGCTTGGCAGACTTAAGAAAGACATTCCGAGTTGGGCCAATTGAAGAACGGTTCTCTTTCTCGCAATTCGACTTGGGTTATTGATATACATAGCGACAGCAGGAGATGTTTTAAACATATTCTCAGTGTCCATGATATTCAATACAACCTCTTCCCCTTCGATCGTTGCCTTTTGGAAAGCAAAATTCAAACGATCTCCCACTTGATCATAAGTCGTTTGATATTGACGAAGACGAGCATTGGCAGCTCTTACTT
>PCTW01000032.1:8883-11107 GCA_002786715.1 Bdellovibrio sp. CG22_combo_CG10-13_8_21_14_all_39_27 | reverse complement strand
CCCAAAAAGCATACCAAGGAATGCGAGACTCGTAGATTGACGAGAAAGCACGATTGGCTTCTGAATGAGTTAATCCAATTTGATCTTCAGGAATATTTTCTAAGTAATGAAGCAACATATTTTGGTGGAAAAGTCTCTTCTCTCTCACCATTCTCTCTACTTCAACTAAAACATATGAGGCCGTATTTAACAGAGCAATTTGAGAAAATTGTTTTTTTGCAATGTTAAGTGCGATGGTAACGATTTGATAAGTCACTCTCTTTGTATAGAAGAACTTAGACTCTTCCATATTAGCAACAACGAATGGATCGAGCTTGCTTAAAGCAGTATTCAAATCAAGTTCAAACTTTTGGAAAAAAGCATTGAATTGTGGGTTGCTAAAAACTTGATCGACATCAATTCCTTGCAAAGTCTTTAACGACTCTACAACGATTGGAAGCTGTTCGTTAGAGTAGACACCTTTTTCCATTTGATCAGCTTCAAGCAATTGAGCAATTTCGTGTTCATAATCGCCTTTGGCATTTTGACGAAGTTGTTCTTCTTTGATCCAAGATTTGACCATTGAAAGGTAGGGAGCAATTGAAAATTGGAATTTTAAAGAACGATCGCGAATCATAATAGATTTGCCATCCTTCTTTACAACCTGGAAGCGTTTTTGAAAACTCTCAAGCGTATCACTAGCTTGGGCTGTTACCGAAAGAGTGATAAATAATAGAAATAGTAATCGGCGCATGAACCCTCCTTGGTCTAAGCCCAAAAATCAAATTAGCAATAATCCATCATGGCCTGTTGCTGGATTCCTTACAAGATTTGGTAAGAAGAAATGAGGTAGACCGATGATTACTGTCGGAATTTAACCAGAAATCGATTTAGTCCAAAGATACTCAAGAGCCCGATCACGAAGGCCATGAGAGCTTGCTGGCCAGGTCCATTACCTGATCCGAGATCATGATTATCCTTGTCAACTATTGCGACACTGCCACATGAGCCTGGAGACTTATGAGGGTATAAATAGGAACAACCATCAAAATCGTCAATGCTAAGCATTTCTTGAATCTTAGCACCAGTTGCATAGTACATAAGGGCTATTGGATCGCTAGAGTGTCCTAATCCAAAAGCATGGCCAATTTCGTGAGCAATGGTAGCAAGCTTATCGCGCTTACTCATGGTAGTGAAAGGTGTTGTTGCAGTGTTATTAATCAAAACAACGCCTCTCATACCACCAGAGCCAGACATTATAGTTCCAACAGCAAGAGTTGAGGAGTTGGCAGGAAACAATGTGGCATTTGAATTACATCCAATGAGAATACGGTTCTCCTCTGCCTTATCATAGAGAGAATTAAGTCCCGCTTGAGAAGTCGCATCATCCGACGAAACATCCGCGGTCGAAATAGAGCCCCTCTTAAGCTCTAAAGCACAGGTTGAAACTTTATTCCAAAATTCATCAACCGCTTCTTCCGCAAAGTCTTGAAGTTCATTTACAGAAAGCCCGATATTGGAACAGCTGTTGCCGGCAATATCAAAAGACACTTCATTTGTGGGGAACTTCGGTTCACCACTTTCTACCGTGAAAGCAAAAGTCTTCATAGAAGTGATTAAAAATAACGCTGTTAAAAAAAATTTCATCTTCGATTCCTTAAAGATAATAAGTTAAATTTAAAATATAAGAAAACTTTCGAGTCGATGCTAAAAAATCAAACATGAACAATTCAAATCTCATAGCATAATTAGCGTCAAAGGCCCATTCTAAGCCTCCATTCAAAGTCGTATTCCACGATGTCACTGATTTTGAGGGACGATAAAAAGTGGAGGTACTTGTTCCATTGTTCAAAACAACAGCTCCACCATCTCCAGAAATTTTTGTCATAAAAGTTCCAATTCCATAGCGTCCAACAAAGCCTGGCGCAAAACGATGACCAAAATCGAGAAGAAAAAACATCGTTTTCTTATCATATCCATCTTTACCTTCACCATTTAGGACTAACCCAAATTCAGGCATAAACAGTTCTCCCCAAATAAAGGGTATGACATGGTTAATCGTCACGACCGGATCAAAACCAAATGTATTGGCCCCACCATCTTCAGAATCTTGGGTAGATAAACCAAAAGGGACATAGCCCCCGACAGAAACTGTTGAGAAAGCGTTGAGTGAAAACAAAATACTAAGTATGAGGATTAATCCTTTCAATTGTGACTACCTGATAAATTAATTTAATTAGGATAA
>PCTW01000032.1:453-8810 GCA_002786715.1 Bdellovibrio sp. CG22_combo_CG10-13_8_21_14_all_39_27 | reverse complement strand
GGCTTCGAGCTTTTCACTCATCATCTTTTCATGACGTTCCCAATAAGCGGCATCATCTTGGGCCTGTTTTTCCATCTTAGGAGCAAGAAAAATTTCATTTACATAACGACGCATGAGTTTTTTATCACCCTCATCAATGGAATGAATAAGTGCACGATATTGTTTCTTGCCTTCAAAATCGTTATAAGCTTTGCCATCGATTGGAATTAAGTGAATTGACATTTCTACTGGGAAATTAAGCCGATAAGTTTTGAGCTCCAATAATTCGTCCGCTAAAAAGGTGAGCTCACTTTCAGTTATCGTCACGATGACAATAGGATACTCAAAACTACAATAACTCTGAATGGAAGTTTTTTTAACATAGTATCGAAGTTCATTGAAGCTCTCTAAGGTGAGACCACGATACTTCTGTGGGTCTTGCTTGCGAAGCTCCGCTATTTTTGCATTAATTTTGGCATTGTATTTCTCAGTTTGCTTCTTTTCATAAATGCTGGTGATGTTTAAAGCCCCAGCGATAGTTATGGATTCCTTATAAATCATGACCAGAGGATACTGATAACTCTCTTGCAAAGCTTTTGTCGTCTGAAAGGGACAATTGTAGATCAAAATAAAAGGGGTGTAGTTCTCAACTGATTTAATAAATTTAATCAAATCACCAATTGCATTGAGCTCTTCTCTTTCTTCACCTGGTAAAGACTTAATCAAATCAATCTTGGCCTGCTCTTCGGGAGTTGCTCCTTCTGCGGGAATATCATCTTTCTTTTCGACTAAAGTTTTAATCGCCTCTTGAAAGAGCTCTTCCTCAGTAGGTTCAACGTGTGAAAACATTTGGAAGGCGATAATTCCTGGCATGATTTGTAGGACTTCTCGGTAAGTGTCACTCAACATCGTTTGACAGCGAATACTAAAAGGATACTGGTCTAGTGCTTTTACATCTTGCTCTTTCAAGAATCTCAATTGTCTATCAACCAAGAGAACCTTTGTGGTCTTTGGAGATGACATGGTTACATTATCTTGAACCCATGATTTTAATTGCTTTTTTGAGCGCTTTAATTGCTCTTCATAATCAAGCATTTTCTGCTTACGAGCGAGCTTCGCTTGCTGAACAAGCTTGGCCTTCTTGGCCTCGTCTGTTTCCCCTAGCGCATCATCAAACTGATCTTCTGTCATGGCCGGTTCATCAAGAACCATCATTTCAAGATCGTAAGCATATTTAAAATCATAGTAGAGATTCTCTTCTACGACATTTAGAACCTTAAATTTTTTGGAAGCTACAACGTTTTTTGGCAATGCTGTATCTAGCTCAATGATAGAGTCTTTCTCCAATTTGATATTTCCTTCCACGTGCATACTTGTTGGTGAAATATACCCCACTCTAAAGTCATCGATCAGAACAATGTCTTTTTTAAATTTAGCGGTCGCAAATTGCGGTTTAATCACTTCTTTAGGAAAAGCCAGGGCCATGGGATCGTAAATCACATCATGATGCTCACCACATTTTACATGAATGAAATCCACTCCTGCTGAAAGGCATTGCTTAACATGTTCTTTATTTTCAACCAAGCCCACAATCGGGATTGATTTCAAAATCGCATCTCTAGTTAAAATTTGAGCAAGCCCTAACATGGGTTCGCGATTGATAGAAAAATCGAGGTAAATAATGGCAGGAATTTCTTCAAGAATTGTTAGGGTTAAAGCTTGAAGTTTAACCGGATCTTTTTCCTTAAAAATTTTATTGGCAAAACCAAATGTAGGATAAAGCTTAAGGTACTGATTAAAAATGGTTCTCCAGTAGGCATCGTCCGTGCCTATATAGAAAAGCCAGCGATCTGGTTTCTTGGCCTTGTCCACCACCTAAAAGAACTCCTCGATCAATATAATATACCTCAATAAATTATATCACGATGGCCGTAAGTTCTCGATGATAGGCAACTAGTACCCATTTTCAAGGATTTAGATTTCGAAGTCGTCGTAGGTTTGCCCATATTTCTCGTCATTCTCTCGCGAGAAGTACTTACGAACAAAATATTGGCCAGAACGAACAGTTGAGATGCAACCGAGCTCTTCAATTCTTCTAAGAGAATGATGAAAATCATCAATTGTTAAAGAGAGATGTCGACACATTTCTTGATGAGACAAAATCTGAGAAATTCCAAATTCACGATAAAGATTTGGTCGGCACCAAACCCTACGGTAGAGATACATGATCACTAAAATATCAATGCGAGAAAGCTTGTACTTAACAACAATCTCATCAAAAAAAATATCAGGAATTTCTGAAACCGCTGGGACTTCAGGGTTATTGTACATTTTAGGATCTGTTGATCCAGGACGACGTTTGGGACGATAATCCTGGAGAATACTATGAATGTCGACCATGACCTTCTCCTTTGAGGAAATTCTTCCTCGCATACGTTACCATTATGCCATAAATCATTGTATTTGACTTTGACTAAGGTCTAGAAGGAAAAAAATGCCCCTTACTTAAAGTAAGACATGAGTTCTTTCGCGATTTTATCTTGTTGATTATTAAATTCTTGCTTCAACGACTGTTGCTGAGATTGAAGAAAAAGAAAAGCATTCAAGTATTTTAACCTCGATAGATCCAAATCTTTTTGATCAACTAAAGAGCTCACCCATTGAGTTTTTAAGACCTGAATAATGATCTTATGGGGATCACCTGCTCCAAGAAGACTTTTTTCAAAATTTAAAAGAACTTCAGAATCTTTAAGCAACTTTTGCTTTAACTGAAAAATAGAAATGACATGGGCGACATTTTCGATGGTTAATTCACTCCCATGTTGAAAGACCAGATCACTTAAAAAGTGAACCCCGCTTTGATAAGATTTTTCAATCATATCGATAGAGCGAAGAAAGGAGAACCCATCTAATGAAGAAGGATAAGTTAATCCATACTTCTCTTTTAACTCGAAAAGTTCTTTGAAAAAAGAAACGGGCTTCGCTTTAAGTGATTCAGAAACAATATAGAAATGAGTTAATTTTTGAATCGAAAATTGCGAAATGATCTCCCCTATTTTTGAATCATAACTAAGATCAAAACGCTGCTTAAATCTAATCATTCTTAAAAAACGTACTGGGTCCTTTGTGAAATCTGGTCCGACCGGTTTCAAAACTGAACCTTCCAAATCTTTTATTGCTTTCATGGGATCAATAAAGCGAAATTCTTCTCTGGTTCCAGGAGCTCCATGCTCAATTCCTAAAGTATTTATACTAAAGTCTCTGCGCTTTATTGATTCTACAAAAGATAATTGGGGAGATAACTCAACTTTAAAATCAGAATGTCCCCAAGGCCCAGTTCCTTCATAGATCTCTCGTCTCGGAGAGGAAAATTCAACAACGGCATCTTTTAAGAAAACTCTAAATATAGAAAAACTCAACTTCTCAATTTTATGACCATCACGAGTCTCTAATCTGTTGGCCAGCGTATCCAATAGCTTAGACCACTCGGCTTCCGAATATTCGAAGGGATGCCGGAGTTCGACGTCAAAGTCTTTTGGGAATTTACCAGTGATTAAAAAATCTCTAACAGCACCACCGATGACAAGTGAACCAAAACCTTCATGGGAGATCGTCATGAGAAGTTGATAGACCTCATCATTTAATAAATCCATGACAACATCACGAGGGATGATTTGTTGATCGTTAAAATGATAAGTAAGCTTCATGATTCTATTATACAGATAGTGGATTTTTTATCGAGGACAAAAGCTCGAGTATTTTCTTTATTCTAAATATTTCTTCCGAGCCAGTGTGGTATAGAATAAAAAACTTTCCGTTACTGATTTCAACATTTTCAAAGACCCGCACTTTGTCTTTATAATAACTGCGCTTCAAGACGTGCTTCGGAACAACTGCAACGCCTAGTCCTCTTTGCACAGCTTGTAGCATGTTCCCGTGAGAATTTATGATAAATCTTTTATTGATTTTTGTCGGTACGCGACCAAAAAATTCACGACACCATTTAAGATAGAGTCCATCGCCTTCATCTTGAAAAAGAATAGTTGGCAAACTTGATAATTCTTCAAGTGTCATATTTCTCTTTAAATTAAACTCTGAATTATCTGGGTAAACGAGAACAGACCTCTCCTCTCCGATCATTATTTTTTCACCAACATGAGGAAGCCCCTCTTCTGGTAAAATAAGAAAATCAAGACGATAGTTTTCGAAATCCTTGATGAGATCTTCGGCAAATCCAAATTTAAGCACTGCCACGATCTCTGGAAAATCTTTTGCCAATTGAAGCATTTCTGGTGCGAGCCAAGACTTCCCAATCCCGGTCAAAGTTCCGATTCGAACTTTTCCAGTCATACTGGTTTTGTCATGTCGAATTTCTTCAAGGGTGTCGTCCATTTGACCTAAAAAGTTTTTGGCCAATTGAAACAACTTTTCTCCTTCAGGCGTCAGAACAACTGATTTTCCTGATCTTTTGAAAAGCTTCACTTCCAGTTTATTTTCTAAATTTTTAATACTTTGAGAAATTGCTGATTGAGTGACATGCAAATCATCTGCAGCTTTAGAAAAGCTGTTTGCGCGAGCGACGGCCATCAATGTTTGGAGCTGGCTAGTTTCAATCATGGCCAAAACTATATTAGTTTGAACTAATAATCAATGAATTTTCTTAAGGTGATATTAATTATAGAGAGCTTCTAATTCTTCAGAATCTTCATGCAACGGTCTTCCGGTCCAATCAGATTCTCTGAAAAGCTTAGAAACTTCTGTTGGAACCTCAATGGCCTTATACTTTTTACCGTTGGCCAAACGAATCCAAAAAGCGCGAAGAATTTTTCCATTATGAGGAATATTTATTGGTCTCACCGAGACCAAGTGATCTGTATTAACCACAAGTAAGGGAGAGCTACTTCCGCTCATTTCGTCTTCGTGGGATACATAGAGTTTAAATCTTTCTAACTTCATTCCCAGATAGTAGTTCCAAATGGGATTTAATCAAAGGGCTTTTGTATTAATTTCACACATCTGTTTTATTCTAACATTTTGGGATAGATAGGGCGCTTAAATCAATCAACACTGGAGAGAGTATGAAAATGATTTTAACTGTATTGGCCTTTAGCTTTTCTGTTGCCGCCATGGCCGTCGAATGTCCTAGTTCGGCAGAAGAAGTACAAACCCAAATTGAACAACAAACGGAGTGCTACTTTGCTGCGCAAATTGCCAGAGAGTGCGCTTGGGGGTCTTCAATTGATGTTCAATTCGTAGCAGCGGCTGCTGAGAAATGTATGGACTTTCAACCTAAGATGAATAGGTCTGACAAAAGAATGTACAAATCTTTAATGAACAAATGTGCAAAGAAATATGAAAACGAAGAGGGAACTCTGTATCGTTCAATGCACGCACACTGTACTTTAAACGTTATGGAACTCATGCATAACCTTTTTTCACCTGTTGAATAAAAAAAAAAGGCCCTCTTAACGAGGGCCTTCCTTTCTAAAAAATCTTTCAATTGATTATTCGACTTATTCGTCCTTGGCCAATTTCTCTTTTCTTTCAGCAATAACCTTCTCTTGAACTTGAGGAGGACAATCAGCATACTTCGCAAATTCCATTGTATATGTGGCCTTACCAGCTGACATAGAACGAAGAACTGAAGAGTATCCAAACATTGCAGAAAGAGGAACTTCAGCATTAACAATGATTTCACCATTTGGATCGGCATCTGTTCCCAAGATCACACCGCGACGAGATGAAAGGTCACCAATAACTCCACCTTGATACTCATCTGGTGTCGTTACTTCAACTTTCATGATCGGCTCGAGGAGAACTGGACTTGCTGCTTTAATCGCTTGTCTCATCGCCTGACGAGAAGCAATTCTAAAGGCCATATCTGACGAATCCACGTCGTGGTACTTACCGTCTTGAAGGAAGACTTCACAGTTAATAACTGGGAAGGCCGCCAATGGACCTTTATCCATAACGTCTTGGAAACCTTTTTCACATGAACCAATGAATTCAGAAGGAATTGTTCCCCCTTTAATATCATTGTGGAAACGGTAGACTTGATCTTCTTTCTCTTTGTTTTCAGTTGAAAGTGGACGAAGAGTTCCGATAACCCCAGCGAATTGTCCAGAACCACCAGTTTGCTTCTTGTGAAGGTAATCAAACTTAGCTTCTTGGCGAATTGTTTCACGGTAATTCACCTGAGGTGCACCAACGATAACTGAACAGTTGTATTCACGCTTCAAACGTTCACAGTAAATTTCAAGGTGGAGCTCTCCCATCCCTGCGATACGTGTCTCGCCTGATTCTTCATCAGTGAAAACGTGGAACGTTGGATCTTCTTTAACGAAACGCTGAAGACCTTTGGCAAGCTTCGCTTGATCGTTCTTATCTTTAACAGAGATTGAAAGTTCGATAACTGGGATTGGCACATGCATCCCTTCACACGAGATTGAAGAAAGTTTTTCATCTGATACAAACGTATCACCTGAAGCACAATCAACGCCCACGAGAGCGATAATATCGCCTGCGTGTGCTTCATCAATGTTCTCACGATCGTTAGAGTGCATACGAACGATGCGGCCAATACGAGTACGTTTTTTTGTACGTGTATTGTAAAGAGTATCGCCTTTATTTAATGTCCCTTGATAAATACGAGTATAAGTTAACTGACCAAATTGTTCGTCAGTAATCTTAAACGCCATACAGACAAGTGGCTTCGTTGGATCTGGTTCAAGAGTGATTTTTTCACCATTGCTATCATCAACAGCAGTTGCTTTCTCACACTCAAGGGGAGATGGAAGGTAGCGAGAAACTGCATTCAAGAGCAATTGAACACCCTTGTTTTTGAAAGCTGATCCCATAAATACTGGAGTCAATTTCAAAGTCTGAGTTCCAACTTTAATACAGTGGTGCATTTCTTCGATTGTTGGCTCAGCACCTTCTAGGTAGCGCTCCATGACTCCATCATCAAATTCAGCAATCTTGTCGATCATGGTTGCGCGAAGCTCTTCCATTTTTTCAACGAGATCTGCTGGACATGCTTCAACTCTGATTTTTTCACCGTTATCACCGTCGAAGTAATAAGCTTCACGAGTGATCAAGTCGACCATCCCAATGAATCCATCTTCAGCACCGATCGGCATTTGCATAAGAACAGCATTGTGACCAAGTTTTTCAACCAAAGCATCGCGGCCTTTGTAAGCATTGGCTCCCATACGGTCCATCTTGTTTAGGAAGGCCATACGTGGAACGCGGTAACGCTTCATCTGACGGTCAACTGTAATCGATTGTGATTGAACACCAGCAACTGAACAAAGAACCAGAATCGCGCCATCAAGAACGCGGAGAGATCTTTCTACTTCAACTGTGAAGTCCACGTGCCCCGGAGTATCGATAATGTTAACTCTCGTTTCCTTATCAATTCCTGAAGCGTATGTGATGCCGGCATTGTTGATTCCGCGCCAGAACACAGTCGTAGCAGCAGAAGTAATAGTAATACCTTTTTCTTTTTCTAGTTCCATATGGTCCATGGTCGCACCTGCACCGCCACCACGAACTTCTTCGATTTTATGAATACGTTGACAGTAGAACAAAATACGTTCTGTCAGCGTAGTCTTACCCGAGTCGATGTGGGCCGAGATACCGATGTTTCTGGTTCTTGCCATCAATTTCATTGAATTCTCCAAAACGATGTACGGCCTCTTCTGAAGGCCCTTGGTTTATAGTTCAAAATTTTTAACGCATCTTACGGATTAGAGGCGATTTCGTCAACGGACAAATCGAGTTTATTGAGCTGTAACTTTTTGGAAAAAATGAGTTTACACAGGTCGACACTTGACTTAATAATTGCTTAATCACATGAGTAAACGCGATCTAGAAAAACAAGATTTATATGAAGCGGTTAAACAGCTAGTAGAGCTTGACTCTCCGCACGTTCATTTCAATCAACACAAGCTTTACACCCTATTCTCAATAGGTTTTCAGTATCTTTTGTTCCGTTCGACCAAAGAACCAGGCTGTTATATCATTCGAATTGAAGATTCGCTCTTGGCAGACAAACTTTCAAAACGCTCAAAAGACCCATCAACTAGAAAATTTTTGCAATCGATGCTTTTGCCCCGACGCATTAAATACGGCCAATCTTGGTTCTATCTCGATTTTTTCCATTTAGGATCTTGGGCATTGACCAATGAAATTCCAAAAGAAAAAGTCAAGGCGGCTTTGGTAGTTAAAGATACCTCTGAAAAACCGATGATCGAAGTCGATCTTGAAGCCGAAGAAGATGATTTTGGTTTTGCCATGGCCAACCTTCCAAAAGATTATTTTATCACCAGCTTAATGAATTTTGTTCCTCGTACAATCACAATTGCTTTTGATCTCCC
>PCTW01000032.1:0-417 GCA_002786715.1 Bdellovibrio sp. CG22_combo_CG10-13_8_21_14_all_39_27 | reverse complement strand
CTGGAGTGACCTTTTCTAAAGATGTCGACATCGACGGCATCGACAGCTAAACTTATTTCATGTCGCATGCATTAGCTGATTCTATAAACTATTTGGTAACAATCATTTCGATTCTAAATCCGCTTGGAGCACTTCCCTTATTTCTCATTTTGACTCGTAATCATTCTAATCAAGCGATCAAAGTCATCTCAAATTCTTGCACCATCGCCGTGATGATTACCATTGCCTTGTCATTGGCCATGGGCCAAAAAGTGTTGGCCTTTTTCGGCATTGGCATTCCTTCATTTACAGTCGGTGGAGGAATTTTGATTTTCGGAATGGCGATGGGAATGGTTCGCGCTCAAGCTTCTGATGTTAAGATTAATAGTGAAGAAATTGCAGAGCTTGCTGACCCTAGTGAAATTGGAATCGTACCAC
>PCTW01000060.1:2740-2959 GCA_002786715.1 Bdellovibrio sp. CG22_combo_CG10-13_8_21_14_all_39_27 | reverse complement strand
TTTTTGGGGTCATATTTTACTCATGGTGGACAATGTTTATCCTCTTGGCATTTTTTTTAGGATTAGGCCCTTTTATTAAGAGAAAAAATAATAAAGGGATTTTCCTACACTGGCCATACAGCAGGATGAATATGAGTTTACCAGCTCTTATTAACCCAAAAGGAAAACAAAAATACTCAGACTAACAAGGAGAGAGTTTAATGGCACATAGAATTGAAG
>PCTW01000060.1:2526-2733 GCA_002786715.1 Bdellovibrio sp. CG22_combo_CG10-13_8_21_14_all_39_27 | reverse complement strand
TAACAAAAATGAAATCGGTCGCTGGGAGATTAACGACCATGAATTCACATCGGGTTCTTGCTTAGAGATATTGCTCGATAATAAATGGATTCGTGGAGTTATCGAATACTGGCACTCTCGATCAGATTACTACTTTTACACAAGACTTGAAGGGATTCCCATTGGCCTGCTCCAAGGAATCACAGCAAGAGTAACTTTGAACTATTA
>PCTW01000060.1:0-2509 GCA_002786715.1 Bdellovibrio sp. CG22_combo_CG10-13_8_21_14_all_39_27 | reverse complement strand
AAGCTTTTAAATCTAAAGATGGAAAATCATTCGTTGTCCAAGTTATTAAGACTTGTGTTTTTCCGATTAACTATGCTCGTACAATCATTGAAAATGAAAGTCCATACAGTAACGGAACCACTGCGGATGAAACTGGCGTTAGTGAGCAATAATATGATTGGAGCAATGGAAAAAGGAATAGAAGCTGCACAAATATCTGCTCCCCCGTCAGGTGTATATGACGGGGTTGATTTATCTGTAATGCCTAAATATCTTTGTTTTAAAGCTGCTCTTTTAAAAGAAAAGATTTTGCTGAAAAACTTAATTCTCATTCTTGTTGGAGTATTTAGTGTCTATTTTTTGGTTACAAGAAATGAAATTAGCACTTTATACTCAAAGCTGAGAGAAAAAGAATATATCCTCGCACCGGGGGTTATTGACTTTACCCCTGCATCACCACAGACAGTTACAGATGGATATGTTGATAGTGCAGTAATGACATTTATAAGAACTCTAGGAAATATAAATTCGATGAATATCGAGGATCAATACCGAGAGCTTTCAGGTTATATGTCCCATGACTTAAAAGTTCGCTTTGACATGGAAACGTCTGATTGGATTGAAACGGTGAAACTTGAAAATATTTCTGAAATTCTTAAGATTGCTGACAAAGAAATCATTTCTGATGAGAAGGGCAACTATAAGGTAGTGGCGATTGTTACGAGGGAAAGATATGCCAATAATGAGTTTCTCGGGAAAACAGATGAAGTTGTTGAGATGATTGTTAAGCTCATGCCCCCGAAACAAGGGAAAAAGTGGTTTTTACAAATTACTTCCCTAACTAGAACTGAGGCAGATTCTTTTCGAGGTAAAGAAATTCAATCTAAACCAAACCAAGTGGAGAAATGAGTATGAAACGATATTTAATTTTTATCATTGGGATGATGCTGTTTTCGGTCATCTCGCAAGCTAAGGACATTTACTACGGATCAACACCAGAGTTAGTCAATGTTTCAAAGGAGACAATATTCAGATTTCACAAGCAAGTTAGAACAATCTCACAAGCTAGAAAATTTGAAATTAAGCCTGCTGATCCAAATGATCCCGACTATTCTGTGTTATCCATCAGGCCACGGTTTTCTAAAGGAACGACTAAAGTAGCTTTTGTTCTTAGTGATGGAAGTGTAGCGACTCTTAATCTCAGAATTGTTAAAAATCAACGTGGAAGTGATGAGCCATTCTATGATTTGAGGCCTAAAAGTATGTTGATTGAAAGGTCTGAAAAGAATCTGCCCGTCTTAACAGTAATGGAATTTATGAAATCTATAGACAAGGATGACAATGTTGTTGGCTACAAGCGAGAGGTTAAAGACAAATGGATTTCTACAGGATACATCAATGGCGTCTCTGCAAGGCTTATTCGAGTTTATACTGGCAAGGATTACAAAGGGTATGTCATTGAACTTAGAAATAAGTACAAGACCAAAAAGTATGAAATTGCCATTGATAAACTAAAGTTTAGCGATCCGTCTATGGCGATCATATCCCTTGTCGATGATGAAATCTTAGTCCCAAGGGGAAAAGGAACAAGCAAGACACTTCTTAAAGTTGTTTCTAAGCCAACATCATCCATAAGTAATCTTAAACTTCCAATTTCAGTTTTAATTGAAGAAAAAGGAGAATCACTGTGAATTCATTTAATCATTATGTGCCAAAGAATTTTATGAGAAGCTTTAACTGTATCAAAGAGTTTTTACTGCAAAATCCTAAAACAAGAATCGGCCTTGTTGCTTTTTTGATGATCGGGTCTATTTATGTTGTAAGTAAGTTCTCAGAAACTCAAAAAATCGTTTACAAAGACCATAGAAAGCCTGTTTTTACCGAGGGACGAATTTTTGGCTCTCAAGCAACTTCATATCTTAAAAGTAAAGAAGTCCAACTTGGCAAAACAGCCCGAAAAATTATGGCAAAAAATAAGGCGTTAGAGGAAAAATTGAAATCACTTGAGAAAAGGATTGAAGCAAAGTCCTAGCACCACGACCACAAACGAGTGCTGATAACGACTTAGAAAAAAATGAGAATCAAGTAGTAGAAGAAAAAATATCTACTAGTGATGAATCCGTAAGAATTCATGCTGAAGATGCTAATTTCAAGCAATCGACGGTAAATAATTCTGTAGCTTCATTTAACACTAAGAGTTCTAAAAAAAGATACAACGATGGCCCAAGTGTCATTTCTTTTCCTGTAAAGCAAAAGAGAGTCGAACAAGGAATTACATTACCTACTGGTAGTTATGTAAAAGCCAAACTTATGACTGGCATAGATGCCCCAGAGGGGAAGACCTATCCAGTTCTTCTTGCTCTTGATTATTCATACGTTGGGCCTAATAAGCACAAAGTCGATCTTTCAGGTTGCTTTTTTATTGCTAGAAGTTCCCCGTCAATGGCGACTGAAAGGATTAATTTTCAGGCCACCCGTCTTTCATGTGTTTCTAAAAAAGGAAAATTCTTTGAGCGCAAGATTAGCGGGT
>PCTW01000002.1 GCA_002786715.1 Bdellovibrio sp. CG22_combo_CG10-13_8_21_14_all_39_27 | reverse complement strand
ATTATCCATTTTGAAAGTCGCTTTAACCGGTAAGCGGTCGTTACCTTTGTAGGTAACTCCCAAGTACAATCCATTAGTAATGCGATAATGCTCCCGATAATGGAAACCGGCAAAAGGGATAAGTGAATACTTGTTTTGATCATAAGTCACAAAATGGGCAGCATGAAAGAGAGGACCTGTCCCAAATTTCGTTTTAACATCACTTTGCTTGAGTAAGGCCAGTTCAGAGACAGAGAGTTCTGTGCGATGGTTTTTGTCTCGCTTGATCCACTTCCAATCAACGGCGATATGTTTTTGTTCTTGGGTCAATGAGTTGAAATCGAAAAACTTTCCATCGGCCGATAAAGCGGTATAGCTAATTTCGGAGGAGAGGTCAGAGCGAATCATCTGATAAAGGGTAATTTGCTGTTCCGTACTACTGCCGTGACTGTAAATCGAATAAAGTCCCATCTTGGTTTCTTTGCGGACATAAGTCTGGGCTACGGGGTTGGTGGCCAATACTTGATTATTAATGGAAAGAGAAAAGCCTAAATTGATTTGGTAAAAAGCAGAATTCAAAAAATGATGCTGATGATAATGAACATCAGGTAACGGTATTCCGGCGATGATGTTGGCATCAATAAACTTCTCTGTATTCACATTTTTGGTCAGCAACTGATACATGTTCAAATCTTTTTCAGTTTGAGTGGTCGCTTTAGTTCCATTCTTGGCGTCCCCGATAATATCGATGATCCCTGAAGAAGCTTGAATGTCTATGTTGAGGAATTGAGAGTAGGCGTCTCGAATAAGACTTCGCTCAACAGTGAGTCTGTCGTGAAGCAGACTAAATCTTTGCATTTCCGGACGCCCATAGGCCCAAAGATTGCTCAGTGTTAATGTCAGGACAACTAATGTTTTCAGTAAATTGCTCATGCTGTTCAAATTGTGACATATTTGGCAAGATGGCGCCACCAAAAGGACTTCTATGAATATACTCTTTCACCCAGAGCTCGATACCGAGCTTACTCAATACGGAATTCAAATTCCGATTAAAGATGATCGTTCAGAGAAGGTTTTCGAATGGCTTAATCAAAATAATCACAGCATTGAATCTTTCAGTTTGTCTCAACTTCCCCAAATCAGAGAAGAAGAACTGTTGCTCGTTCATAATGCCGAATTTGTTCGTCGCTTTTTAGATAAAGATCTCGTTCATGGCGAACTTATCAAAGCTTATGAATTAATCAACGATAAAGGTGAATACAATCGTTACGAACCGGTTTTGGCCAAGAAACAACTTTCTCAAATGGTTCCTTCTATTTTTAAGCAAGTCGCAGGAACATTGATGGCAAGTGAACTCGCCCTCCAAAATGGCTTTTGTTATTTTTTAGGCGGAGGGATGCACCATGCAATGAGTTTTGGAGGACGAGGTTTTTGTCCTCTAAATGACATGGCCATCGCAATTAAAAAATTAATGTTCGATAAAAAAATTAAATCCGCATGGGTCGTTGATGTTGATGCTCATAAGGGTGATGGAACTGCTGAAATCTTTCAAAATGATGATCATGTGAAAACTCTCTCCATTCATATGAAAAGAAACTGGCCTCTTGATGGCCCCATGTATGACAAAGAGGGAAGTTTAAACCCATGGTTCATTAGTAGTGATATTGATATTGGGATTGAACGTGGCGAAGAGTCTTTGTATTTAAAAGAATTAAAAAAGGGTTTAGATCGAATGCTGAGTTGGGGAAAGCCAGACTTGGTCATCATCGTCAATGGAGCTGACCCCTTTGAAGCCGATGAACTTCCCTCAACATCAGCGCTAAAGCTAACTCTCGAACAACTCTTTGATCGAGATATGTTGCTCTATAACTTCTTTGAAAAAAATAATATTCCACAAAGTTACGTCATGGCCGGAGGCTATGGTGCTCGATCATGGGAAGTTTACGCTCAATTTTTAGATGAAGTGCTTAAACTTCGTGAGGTAAAGTTCTCTTAAATGGTCTGAAGTAAGTGCGTGGCGAATACTCCAGCAGATCGCTGACTTTTGCCATATAAATACAAGCATACTTTTCCATTTGATCAGCAAATCGACTTTCTTCTTGACCAGCTCTCATCATCTCTCCCCAAAAAGGATTATAATGCTTTCTGAATTGTTCCAGAAGTTCGGTGATTTCAGTATTGATCTTATCAATTTGAGCATAGAGTTTATTCATTTCATCTTTGGCCGATGAATCACCTTGCTCATATTTCTTAATTTCAAGATCGTTAATTTTATGCTCAATTTTTTCCTTTTCCTCCATGCACTTATCGATGTCTTCCTGGATTTCTTTGGATTTTTTTACACCTTGAATTTCTAGGCTTAAAGGATCGAGTACGAGGGCCGTTCTCCAGTTAAAAGTCTTTTTAATAGAAACGACATCTCCATAAATATGGTCGCCGAGATAGAGAATTTCATCACCTTCTAATCCGAGATCATCTTGAAGTCTGCCGGCCCAACCGCCTTGGTAAATTCCATTGCCCAGTTTTCCACTGGTATTGCTCATTAATCCAGTTGAAGGGTCTATACTTAAGAAAGAAGTTTTGACGGTAAAGAATGAAGGTTTTCTGGCCAAAGTTATAACCATATCAAAAACTTCACTCCAATTTTTATGCTCTTTTAAAAATGGATTTATGGCGTAATCCATTAAGAGTTTTGAATATGAATAATCAGAGTTGGTAATAACTAAAAGTTTTTTGCCATAATGCTTATATCGCTCCAAAAGTTGGACAATTTCTGGATCTTGAATGATGAATCGGGCCACATCTTTGCGAACTTCACCTTTAAGTGAGTCGTCGGCATGGGCGACATCCAGCATTTCTTTAATGTCTTCAGCAAGAGTCGTAAAATCGGGAAGATCGAGACCTTGTTCTTTTAAATCAACTAAGTTTGAGAAAAGGGCACCATGAGATATTGAAAAAGAAGTATCGAGTGAAACAAAATTATCAATTCCCAAATCGATAACACGATTGCGGTAAATATCTTCTTGAATTTTGTAATCGAGTAGCTTTGTCCCATGACGCGCTTGTTTAACTTTACCAAAACGAGAAATCTTGAGTAGATTACCCCGTTTTTTGTCTATCACTAGTCCTTGTATAACGTGATCGAAATTAAAGATAAGTTCGAGAATTTTGTTGGGATAATTTTTGAGTTTAACTAATTTTTTAAGAGTTGTTTCAAAGCTCAACTTTTCAAATTCAACTGTATTATAGCGAACGAGCGTATAATCCATATCAAAGCCAATCGCTTTGATTTTCTTTAAATTAAGGGTTCTATTGACATAAATCGACATATCTCTTCCTCTAAACGACACGTGCTGTCGTGAACTTTTGCTAATTAACCATTCTCAGTTCCAACAATTAATGTGTCAACTGGCTAGTTTTATGCAAAATCGAAGAGTAAAATGTGTCAAACAAACAACGAGGTTTTTAATGAAAATTTTGGCCGTGCTTTTAGCCTTTTCTCTAGCTCCAGTTCTTCATGCAGAAACTGCTGTCGAAAAGGGAACGCGTATCGCCAAAGAGCTTGAGTTAAAAAATGAAGGCTTTGTTGGTGAAAGCTCTAAAATGGAAATGATTCTCATTGATGCTTACGGTGCCAAAACGACAAGATTGATGGATGGAAAAACGAAAGAAGTCATCGGAGACGGAGACAAGTCATTGTCTCTTTTTTTGAATCCTCAAGATGTGAAAGGGACTAAAATGCTTACGCATTCTCATAAGAGTGATGACGATGATCAATGGCTCTATTTACCTTCGCTTCGAAGGGTAAAGAGAATTTCTTCTTCTTCAAAGTCGGCTTCATTTATGGGGTCAGAATTTTCTTACGAAGATTTAGGTTCGCAAGAAGTGGAAAAGTATAATTATAAATTCATCTCAGAAGAGGCGATGGGCAAAGATAAGGTTTGGGTTTTAGAGCGCTCTCCAGTCAAGAGTTCAGGTTATTCAAAAATGAAGATGTGGATTTCACACACTTATAATAACCCGCTTAAAATTGAGTATTACGATCGCAAGAACGAACTCTTAAAAGTTGCCGAATTCAAAGATTACAAGGCTTATAAAATGAAAAATAAAACTCTCTACCGTGCTTCAAGTATCGACATGAAAAATATTCAAACTAAAAAAGAATCAATCATTACTTGGAGCAATCGCAAGCTTGGTGTTTCTTTCTCTGATAAAGACTTTGCTCAAGAGAGATTGAAGTAATGAAGCGAAGTTTATTTTTTTTAATCTTTATGGGATTAAGTTCTTCTGCAAACGCAGTTGTCACTAAAAAAAAAGTTGTTAAAAAAACTAAGCAAGTAAGAGAGGCAAGGCCAGCTCCTGCTCCAGAACAAGCTCCTGAACCAGAAGAACCTTTTTTTACAGGGTCTTGGTCGGGTCAAGGTGAAGTGGCTTTTGAGTTTAGAAAATTTAAAGACGATAATGTGGCCACGACGAAAGACACTGGTGCAGCTATTTTTACTCGTCTTGAAACAAAGTACGAAAGCGATGTATCGAAACACGTTTTGCGTTTTTTTTCTCGCGTCGACCCCAAAGATTCTGATCGCGATTTTGTCACTTTTGAAGATGCCTATCTTTCAAATCGCTTAGGAGAATCTCAAGGAATTAAAGTTTTGGCGGGTTATAAACTTTTTAATTGGACTGCCACCGAGGCTTTTCATCCGGCTGATCAAATCAACTCTCGCAATTATGACTCGGATTTAGAGAATCTGGAAAAGAAAGGGGAGCTCACGGTTGAATTAGCTTTTGATACTCCAGTAGGAGCGTTAAGTTTTTTTTATTGGCCGCGCTTTGAAAAACCAGAATTTCCAGGTTCGCATTCTCGATTGGGTTTAGGGGTAAATTTAAAAGACCCAGCTTTGATTGATGGCACTCAAGAAATTGGCTATTCAGTTGGCCAGTTTGGGGCCATGACGACAATTAATTTGGGAGACGCCGATCTTTCATTACATGGAATCACTCATTACGATCGAAATTTTCCCATTACTGGAACCACTAATTTCGTGATTCATCCATCCTTAGGTCCTGTGCCGGTTAACTCGACAGAGTTTACCACGACACCGACTCCTTATTATTTTAAGACAACTCAATATGGCGGAACATTGCAATGGAGTCTATTTGATATGTTGTTAAAGCTTGAGGGTGTCGCTCGAAAGTTTGATAGTGAAAAGGAAGTTCTGACGGCAAGAGGAATAAGAAAGCCGGTTGATCATCAAGAAGTTGCTGGGGGTCTTGAATATACGTTTACTCTAGAGAGCGGAATAGAATGGACTTGGTTCTTAGAAGGTAATGCCATCTTAGGCGTCGACAAAGATCGTCGCGCAGAGATGAGTGCTTTCCAACGAGATGTCATGGGCGGTTTTCGCATGGCCTTCAATAACATCATGGGATCTGAACTCTATGCTACTGCCATTCACGATATTGAACGAGATCGCGAAAATCTTTTTAATTTGAGTTACTCTCAACGCTTAAGTGATCAATGGAAATTTAAAACTGGAGTCAGAGTGTATTCTGCTCCTGTCAAAGGTAGTTTGCCTCAGGGACTCGAAACGCTTAATGAAGATAATCATATCTTCTTTAATATCTACCGTTACTTTTAATCAAGGATGATTTATGGCCTATACGGTGCGACCAGGCTTTGTTACAAAAATTGTTGACCGTATCGTAAATTATCCCAAGACTTCTCTTTTTATGACGATGATTTTAATGGCGTTAACCATGCCAGGTCTTCTTCAATTTCAAGAGAAGTATGATGTCCGTATTTGGTTTAGAGACAGTGATCCTTTAATTAAAACTCTCAATGCTTTTGAGCGCCAATTTGGCAATGATGAGAATATTGTTATTCTCATGAACAGCCCCTCGGGGATGTTTGATCGCGAAAGTATCGAAGCTCTTCGCAATATTACTCACGATGCTTGGCAAATACCCGAAGTCATTCGAGTCGAATCTTTGAGTAATTATAATTACACCCATGCAGAGGGTGACGATATCATTATCGATCCTTTTTTGAGTGATGAATTGGAGCTAACGGACTCCGTTCTTAAACAGAAAAAAGAAATCGCCCTAAAGCACAAAGTCATGCCTGACTATTTGATTAGTAGGGACGGCAAAAGTGCCATGATCTTTGCTCGTCTTGCCATTAATCTCGAAGGCTCTCCCAATTACGAGAATATTGTTCGTGAAACGCGAAAGATTATAAAAAAGTATGAAGGACAATCTGATCATACTTTTCATCTTATCGGAGAAGCCGCGGTTAATGATGCGTTTCGAGAAGTGGCCAATCATGATGGAGCTGTGATTCTCCCCATACTCTTTGCATTAATCATTGCATATTTGATTTGGGTATTTAGATCTCTTTCCGCCATGATGTTTCCCTTGGCGATCACATTGATTTCGGTGATGATGACCATGGGATTAGTTTTTGAAGTCGGATATGAATTCAACAACATTCTCACAATTCTTCCTGCCATTTTGATTTCTATTTCGATTGCCGACTCCGTTCATATTATGATGACTTTTTTCCAGTTCAGAGCACAGGGAAAAGAACATAAAGAGGCTGTTTACTATGCTCTTCACAAAAACTTTATTCCCACCTTTCTAACTTCATTTACGACCGCCATCGGCTTTATTAGTCTATCTATGACGGAACTTTTGCCTATCCGCCAGTTGGGTAGCATGGCCGCTGCTGGTTGTGTTTTTGCTTGGATTTTGACTCTCTTTTGGATGGGACCACTTCTTCTCGTCGTTCCTTTTAAAATTCCAAAATCTTTTCTAAAGCTTAAGGACTCAGAGCTCAATAGTGATTTTTCTGTTAAAATGACGAGTCTGATTCATCGTTTTAGGTGGAGTATCGTGATTTTTTTCACACTCGCAGTGAGTGGTTCCATTTATCTCAGTACTAAAGTAGAAGTGAACTCTAATCCCTATGAATACTTCACTGAGCATATCCCTCTTCGCAAGGCCAATGACTTTGTTCGCAAATCTTTTGGGGGAAATGCAGGACCCGAAATTCTTTTTTATTCTGGTAAAGATGACGGTATTAAAGAACCCGCTTTTTTGCGAAAAGTTGATGAGTTTAAAACTTGGCTCAATTCATTAGAGCATATTAATAAAACAGTCGACATCGTCGATATTGTTAAAGAGATGAATCAAGAATTGCATGGCGGTAGTGAAGAGTATTACCGATTGCCTGAAACTCAAGAGGAAGTTGCTCAATACCTCTTCCTCTATACCATGAGTCTTCCGCAGGGAATGGATTTGAAAAATCGCATGACGATAAATAACGATGCCCTTCGAATGTCTATTCTTTGGGATGTTTGGGACAGCAAAGGCTGGCTGAAATACACAGATGAAATTGAAGAACATGCTAAGAAAATGGGACTCACTATAGCGATCACCGGAAAGTTCTTACTCTTTCAACGCATGATGGGTTATGTCGTCGAGACTTTTATCAAGTCAATCGCGATGGCAATGATTCTTATTTCGCTTGTGATGTCGATTTACTTTCGCTCACTAAGAGCAGGTCTGCTTTCTATGGTTCCCAATGGCATTCCCATACTCTTTGTTGGAGGCCTACTTTATTTCAGTGGGATTCCTCTCAATATCGGTTCATCTCTGGTGGCTTCAGTGTGCCTGGGAATTGCTGTCGATGACACTATTCATTTTCTCGCTAATTATTATCGCTTGAGAAAAGAAGGACATACTATCGAAGAATCTATTGCGAGCGTCTTTACTTTTACTGGCAGTGCCTTGGTTGTTACGACTGTGATTCTCGCCAGTGGATTTGGTCTCTATATGATGGGGGATTTTGTACCTAATATTCACTTTGGCTTATTATGTGCCACCATACTTTCTGCCGCCTTAGTTCTCGATGTGGTTTTTATGCCAGCTCTTTTGATGTTGGTTGATCATAAAACTTATAAAAAAGAAGAGGCTTAGTGGCTTCTGGAAAATGGCATGATCGTTTTTCTCTCATTTTCGGTGCTGTCTTAACTGGACCACTCATTGCTTTGGGACTGAATCTTGCGGTCGCCTTAAGTTTTACTGTCGGCTATTTGTTTGCCACGCTTATGTTTTCACCAGATACAGATGTCATGCCAAAAAAACGTTCGGGGATACTCCAGTTTTTTCTCTATCCTTATTCTATTCTATTTAAGCACCGAGGTCTGTCTCATATGATCGTGATTGGAACACTCTCTCGAATCTTTTATGGTCTGATTGTTTGTTCCATCGCCTTTTACGTGCTTCATGGGTTGGGGCATATTTCGATTTCGCATACTGATTTCTTGGATGGATTAGGAATCTTTCTGACTCATTACGATTACAATCTATTTGAATACCAAGTCGTTACTTGGATCATCTTAGGGATGATTTCAGCCGATCTTTGTCATATTATCGTCGATCGATTGAGCTCATTGCTCAAAAAATTGTGGAATGTCCTTTTTCACTGATTAATCAGTTCGCGTCTTCCCACAAAATATAGGGCATCTGCGGCCACATTGATGGCAAGGAATAAAGATACTGCTTTGATAACCGCTAGTTTCGGATTGGGAGTTGAGCACATCGTTTCATACATCAGACCAGAGGCCATGAGAAAGGCAGGCTGATAAACAAAGTCGATAGCACGATGATAGCCATAACGATCATATTCTTCGCTGCCAATGCTGACCGGGCCTTTTTTCTCTTTGTATTCCAGTTCAGCGAGGGCCTCAAGAAAAAGATCGCGAGTTTTTTCATCATCAATAAGTTCGGGATCAAGACTCATCAGTCCCGTTCCCGAGAGCTTAACTAATTCATCTTCAGATTTAACTTGATAGACATCCATCATTTTTTGAAAAGCAGCAGCATGTTTTTGAAAGAGACCTTTCTCTTCCATCACAATCATCATCTCATTCATTTTTTTCTGGAAGGCCGGATCTTCCATCACTTTTTTGATTTCTTCATCTGTTGGAGGTTCAGTGCCAAGGACTTCTTGCCAAAGTGCGGTGACTCCCACATCTTCAACTGCGCTGACTCCCATCACCAAAGGAAAACGTTGGGTCCATAAATTGAGTTTGGGATTGGCAAGGATCCATTTGGCATTAACGTAGCCCATGGCCATACTGGTGACGATCACGAAAGCAATTTCTCCCCACCATCTTCCGTCTTTTGGAAGATCCCAATTGGTAATAGAGTAGGTGAGCATAGCTGAGGCGGCACCACCAAATGTAATAGCGAGTGCCACAGTGTTGGCCCTCTTTATTCCTTCAGGAGTGACATGCTTGGGGTCGGCAACTGCATTTACACATTTAAAATAATTTTTCTCATAAATGCGGGCCTTCTCGTGAGCCGTTTTGCGCATCCTCTCGATTCGACCTTCACTGAGTTTATTCTTCGCTTTAGTTTCTTCGAAGCTATACATTTTATCTTCAAACTTTTTCACTTTGCGGATATGTCTCGAAAAACGTTTCGTCGGTAAACTAAGATTTTCAAGTTCTCCATTCATGAATAGAGGAAACTCCTTAAGGAAAGTCGCTTTTTGTTTGGGAGAAAGAGTGCGTGAAAAAAGCACAGCGCTTCGAATCTTCGCCAAGCTCTCTCTTTCATATTCGATATCCATGAAGTTTTCAAACAACCAGCGCTCTTCTTCATCACTCACTGTGATGGTGCGAAATCCACGAGTGTATTGCCAAGCTGATTTTTCATCAGCTGTCAGCCTTCGCCAGAAATCGCGATCGGGAGCAAGCAGATTGGCGATGCCTTCATGACAATTAGGAGAGACTTGGGCAATCTCTCGATGAGATTCTGGATTAACTGTTGAACAGCTTTGCAACCACATGATTGAAATGAGAATGAGATTTAACAACTTCTTCATCGACAACTTATCGGCTAAAGATAGGGCTTGGGATTAAGAACATTTTTTCTCTAACTTATTGATTTTTCGAATTTTGGGCTTCGCTTTTGGTATCTTTACTCTTGCCTAATGCCTATGATTCTCATACATTAAACTGTTTTTGAATGAATTGCAGTTAGGGCTCATAGCTCAGTTGGGAGAGCGCAACGCTGGCAGTGTTGAGGTCAACGGTTCGATCCCGTTTGGGTCCACCAAATTTCCGTGAGAAAAAAGCCGACCACAAGTCGGCTTTTTTTATGCCAAGGCTAACTACTCAAAATCAAAAAATTAACAGTTTCAATCACTTCTAAAAGTGGCCTCCTCTGTAGTTTCGGTGAAAGTCTCTAGAAGTCTTTCTGGTTGGCTAATTTTGGCTAACTTTTTGGCTAACACCGTAGCACTGTTTTTGCCGTAGCAAATTTTCATCAAAAATTTGCCAAAAATCGTAGATAACCATTTGAGTTTTTAAAGGAGAGCGGACGCTGGCACAAAGGAGGTATTTCATGCAAGCGGACAAGATCAATCTTTCCCATGCAAAGGCCCTAAGACGGGCGCGTGAGCTTCTGAAGGTCACTCGATCAGAGCTGGGCCAGAAGCTAAATTTAAGCCCCAAGGCGATTGAAAAATACGAGTCTGGGCGGGCAATTCTTGATGAGGAGAAACTAACAAAAATCCTCAATGCTCTTGGATTAAAGCAAGAGGTCTTTGAAAAAGTCAGGCGAGGCAAATCTCTTTTAAAAGGCAGGAAACCCAAAACAGTATTTAAGAATGTGCAACGAAGAAGCTATCAGAAGGTTATTACCAAGGAGGTCAGGGTATTAAGAATTTTAAGGGAAATGAAAAATCTCTCCCAAGATCAGGCCTCTTCTATTTGTGGCTATTCTCGCCCAAGCATAGGCCATATTGAAAATGGTCGCATTACTCTCGATCAAAGTCGAATTGAGCATATCGTAAAATCCTATGGCTATCCCATGAGTGAATTCGATCGCCTGATGCGTGAAGAAATCATCAGGGATGAAATCTTAAGCGTTGCCTTTGAGACGATGAAGCGTCTTTCAGAGGAAAAGCTCAAGATTGTAAGTAGTCTTCTTCAAAGCTTCTAAGGAGAGTATATGAAGAGTTTCATTCTTGAAATTTTAGGTCAGTTGTAACCAAAATCCTAAGAATCATTTAGTTTTAGCAAAACCCGTGGCCTACCTCTACCTTGTCTGGGTTGGCATAAATATCGCAGCACTCTTTCAGTAATTAAACTGGCCTTAGGGATTGTTATCAAGTCTCTAAGGCCCATTTCATTTAGGGGTATTTTTTTAAAAGTGATGATCGGGGTCCATACCGAAGACATCATTTACGCTTTTCTTATGCTTGAGATTTCGGCAAGATAAAATATAGTCTCTTGATTAAATGAGGGCAGGAAGCCTTAAACAAAAAAATCACTGCAAGTATATAAAACGCTGTAAATGAAATTTCCCATGATTAGGTAAGATCATAATGTTTAAGAAAAGTTGCACTGCGGAATGGTGGTCTGGGACTTGCTTTCAGCAGTAAGACGACTTCTTTCTTGTAAGTATTCTGTCATAATTTTCAGTCAAGACATTTCAAGCAGATGATTGATCTTTTAAATATTTTGTATAGAGATTCAATCTTTTTTTCATCGCATTTTGGTATTTTCATTTCGGACTCCACTGGGAAGAAACGTCCCAGTGGTTGGCCCAGGAATAGAACCGAAGTGCCTTGGGGGTCTTAGGTTAATACCTAAGAAGAGTGGTTTACTATAATAAAATAATAAACTTCCTTCACCCGTACTGTC
>PCTW01000001.1:2714-3533 GCA_002786715.1 Bdellovibrio sp. CG22_combo_CG10-13_8_21_14_all_39_27 | reverse complement strand
CAACGAATGATTTTCCATCTTTAGATTTAAAAGCTTTGAATTCTTCAATAGGCCTTCTTGCATAGTATCCTCCATTAGTTTGTTTTTGGCTTTCGGTTTTGTTAGTCATAAAATCTCCTTTTGATAGTTAAATATTAAATGTTACTCTTGCTTTCATTCCAGTAGTTAAAGACAGTTGAATACCTTCACTACTTGTGTAAAAGTAATAGTCGCCTTGTGCATGTTCGATACAACCTTTAATCCATTTTTTATCTAGTTGAATTTCAAGACAAGAACCTGATGAAAATTCATGCCCTTCGATTTCCCATCGTCCTATTTCGTTTTTAACCAAATTTCCTAATATTTTTGTCACTTATTACCTCCTTTTTTTAGTAAAATTGAACGGCCATATATGTAAGTAAAAAAACAACTCCTTTATTTACAATGATGCTTAAGTAAGCTTCAATCTTTTCAAGATTATGGATACTTTTGAACTTTGGTGGAGAGAAAAATATCCACTTTAAGCAAGTTACAGAGAGAAAGAATAAAATAACGTCATGTCGTTCAGTCTTTTCTAGACCAACAAGGCCTACAAGATACTCATTCCACATTTCAGTCATTAACTCTAATCCGTAATAAAGAGTACAAGCGCTAATGTAGATACTCGAAAAAAGAAGAATGAGCCTTAGAAAAGTGTTAAGTCCATCCCAAACTTCTTTCGTAGTGTTCTTTTTAATCACATCCAAAAATAATAATTCTGAAAAAGCTGTTGCTAAATTTGCTCTCAATTTGTTCTCCTTGTTAATAGTTAGTCTGAATACTTTTGTTTTCCTTTTGGGT
>PCTW01000001.1:0-2612 GCA_002786715.1 Bdellovibrio sp. CG22_combo_CG10-13_8_21_14_all_39_27 | reverse complement strand
AGTAAAATATGACCCCAAAAATTAAAACAACAAAAAGTGCGATGAAAATGTCACTTAGTTCCCAAAATTCAAATACTGTAATTGGTGAATCAATAGTCTGACTTACTTTTCTACCGTACTTTTCTTTAATTTCTGTGTAATCGTACATTCTCGCTCCTAGTTAAAAATTCCGTTACCACCACCGATTGAAAAGATGTTTTCAACCCAAATTGGTGCAGTTCCTAAAATGATCGCAGCGACTATGCAGATAATAGCGACACCGAACCTTTGCTCCTTTAGATTGTAGCCCGCAGATAAAATACTGATTCCTGCAAACAATCTTGCGCCCCACTTAAACAGTGCTGTATCAACGATTCTTAATACTGTTCCTGCTGCTTCTAGCTTATCAGCGGCATCGGCCCCAGGAATCCTTGGGCCTGCATGAACCACCGAGGTCAATGCAATCAAAGCGAAGAATAATAGCCACCAAAAATGTGGAAACTTAGGGTCTTCGCTGGAAAACTCGGTAGTATTGATTATTGAACTGGCAAGTACCATATTCATTTTTCCCCCTTAGTGATAATTGTTTTGCAAATTGAACAAATCATAGTGATTCTCCTTCTTTAATTAATGCAGTCATTGCCTCAATGCTCTGAAAGCCCTTTATTGGTGGATAAAGCTCCTTCTTCTTTAAATCCGCGATTAAAGTTAGTGGAACTGCCTTGATGTTTTGTTTTTTAATTTCACTTGCAGATGCTTTTCTCGTTGGAATTGGATAACTGGCTTTGCTAATTTTCGCGTCATCAGTTTGAAGTGCTTCCACATAAATTCCACGATTTTGTAATGCGAGAAGCGTATTAAACATACGCTTGCAATGTGGACATTTTGAATCAAAGTACATTCTGATTCGATAGCGTGAAGGATCAAATTGAGTTTGCGTATTGATTGTTTTAGCTTGAACAACTTTTTTAACTTCAGGAGTAAGCTCTGCGTTTTTCGTTAAATATTCACGCATTCTTACTTGAAGTCTTTGGTTTAAAGCGTTTTTCTTCTTATTATACGCCATCCAATTACTGATATTTGTATCAGTTGGATTTCTGGCCAACTCCATAAATGGCTTTGGAGGCGTGTAATTACCTTCTTTGAAGAACTCATCATTTTTAGGGTCTAAATACTTTGACCATTTGAATGATTTTTCTTTAACAGCTTCTTTTTTTTCTGGGAACTCGTTTGTGGTCGTGGTTCCTAGTTCTTTTTTCCGTCGCTCCAATAATTGATACCATCAGAAAAAAAGTTTAGGTCTTCACTTTTTGCCTGATGTGAAACTAGACAGAGTAGGAATAATAGTGTGATTAGATTATTCATAGTTTTGCACCTCCTTATAATCAATAAGCCCAAGATGAGCTTTTTCTATATATTCATCTAACAATGACTTTTTAGTGTTTAAATTGACGACATTTTCAAGTTCCTTTTTGGTTAAGTATTCCATTACGGGAACTCTGCCGCTAATACCGTTTTTACATTTCACACATCCTTTATTGTTGATTGTTCTAAAATCACTTTTTTGTGAAAGAGAATACTTGGTACATAATTGCTCTGAAATTTCAGCATCTACCTTTATTGAGCAACTAGGGCATAATTTTTTAACTAAGCGCTGTGCAGATGAAAACTTCAGGTTTGAATCAATCATATATTGTTCAACGCCCATATTTTTAAGTCTTTCAACAACCTTTGTCGCGCTATTGGCATGAAGAGTAGAGATTACAAGATGGCCTGTTGCTGATGCCTTAAAACATAGATCGGCAGTTTCAAAATCACGAATCTCACCAACAAGTATTACATCAGGGTCTTGTCTTAAAATTGCTCTCAGTCCATCAGCAAAAGTCAGTGATTTTTTAATCTCAATTTGATTGATCCCTTTAAAGGAATATTCAATTGGATCTTCAAGAGTAACGATGTTCTTTTTTTCTTTATCAAGAGAGTTTAAAAGACTAAATAATGATCTGGTTTTACCACTTCCTGTCGGGCCGGATACAATTATCACACCATTTTTTTCTTTTGCTGACTTTACTAAGTCTGATACAACATCATTACTCAAGTTGACTGAGCTTAAATCAAAGTCCGTTGTCATATCCAGTAGTCTAAGAACTATTTTTTCGCCATATAAAGTCGGAGTACAATTAACTCTAAGGGCCAGCTTCCAAGAAGGTAATGACAAACGACTATCTTGAGGGCGATTACTTATTGAGATTGATATATTACAAAGTCTTTTAACTTCCTGAATGAAGCTGAGTCTGTATTCTTTATCTAGGGTTTTATAGGTATATAAATCACCATTAACCCTAAGCCTTATCACTAAGGAATCCGAGTTCGGTTCTATGTGAATATCACTTGCAGAGGTTTTGTGTGCTTCCATCAAACATTCTCTGAAAAGAGATGTGTATGGTGATTTTTTAGCAATTCTTTCCTCATGCGTTTCTTTATACTCAATTGTTAGTTTTCCCATTCTATCTCCCAAGTCCTGCACACATCGGCTTCATTGCTGCTATTGCAGCTTTTGAAGTAGCTAGATAAGGAATATCTCTTGTGCATGAAACTGGTTTCCATACAACAAAGAGATGGCCATTAAATTT
>PCTW01000065.1 GCA_002786715.1 Bdellovibrio sp. CG22_combo_CG10-13_8_21_14_all_39_27 | reverse complement strand
AAAACGGCTTGGCCAGCGGATAATCTTTTTCCCACAATTAAAATCTTTTGAAATCCCTGATCTTTAAATTCTTGTGCATTTTTAAACTGTGAGAATGGAATAAGCGGAATTTTAGATTGCTTTAATGATTCTGGAATAAAGGGATTATCAAAATAACCTGTTGAGACGATGACTTTTGATGCCGAAAGTTCGCCTTTATTTGTTTGGATATTAAATTGCTGATTGGTCCTCGTTAGTGATGTCACTTCAGTTTCAGTTTGAATTTTAAAGCCGTGCTCTTGTGAGAACTTTTTCAAATATTCAGCGTATTCTTTGGCCGGCATTCGGAAGGAGCGATCATACTTACTAGGCTGCTCTTTAAGGAGAGAGTTGCATCTCCAAGTCGAAATAAGTTTGAGATGATCTGGCATGGATGACCACGTGGTGGCAGCACTTTTACCTTTTTCCAAAAGCGTTACGCTGAGGCCGCTTTGCAAAAGATGATAAGCGAGTGAAAGTCCAGCTGCTCCAGCACCAATAATGACAATATCATTACTCATGGGCCTCTCGAGACAATTGAGACTTACTCATGAGTCCTGCAATATCAGACAAGCTTCTTTTGCCTTTGATATTTAAAAAGACCGAGAAGTAAGCAAGAAAGCCAAAAGGTAACAAGAATAAGTAAAGTCCAGCTCTCTCGATTAAGCTAGCGAGAATCGCCATCTCGGCGGAAATTCCGTAGCGTTTCGCAATATAGGCCATTGCCAATTCTTTTACCCCAATATTTCCGGGCAAAATGGGGACTATTGAAATTAAAAGAGCGATCATGCTGATTTCAATTCCTTCGACCAAGCCAATTTGAATTCCTAGAGAGTGGTATGAAAGATATGTTCGAACGGGATAGAGAAGAGTGATGCCTGCAAAGCAAAGGGCTGTAGAAGAAAAGATTTTCCAATCTTTCAACTCATCCGGTAATGGAGAGAAAATTTTAAATTTCTTAATACTATTGCGAGACATAAAAACAATGATGGAACTCCCTGTGAGAAAGAGCACCCAGAAAGCGGCATCCATATCAGAAACGATTGAGCTGGTCATTCCTGGAACAAAATAACTTACAAGTAAGCCGAGATATCCCATGGTTATCATGCCTACTGCAGTACCGAAGAGATTGATCGAGAAAAAATTGCGTGTTGGAAGCTTATGAACCTCCCAAAGATATAGCCAGCGAATGGCAGTTCCGCCTTTGGCGGGAAGGATCAAGTTGAATAAGTTGGAGAGATTAGTAAGCCCAAACCATTGGTTAAAACTAAGGGAAATATCCATTTTTTTTAGTGGAAAATTATAAACGAGGCCTAGAAAAATATAATTAAGGGCGTATGTGGCAAAGATTCCGAGGATAATTGATAAATTTGTATGAGAGAGAACTTCGAAAGTATCGCCTTTTCTAAAAATAAACATGATCAAGCCCACTACGAGGCCAATCATTAATACGAGCCGAACGATAAATGAATTTCTACGACTCATGACAACCTCGAGATTTTCTTGTTCGGATTAAGTTTTGTAAGTATGAGATAGTAGAGATCACTAATAAGATAAGCCCATTTGAATTTACCTTGAAAGTATTGAACTTCATTAAGAATTTCATTGAGTGTAAGGGACTTAATGGTATTAATTTCTAGTTCGATATTCGTTCCATCTTTTGCAAAGCCATACTTCAGGATAAGAGTCAAAAATTGGTGAGGATTTAAATTCATTTGATTATTATCGCGAATACTGATTCCCGCTCCATTTGCGAGCGCCTCAAGAACTCCTAAATGGCATGAGCGCGATCTTTTGTCCGATAATGATCTTAAATAACTTTCAAAAGAAAGTACCTGGTCTTGAGTTAGGCCTTTGAGTCTGATGAAAACTCCCGCACGTATCGCTCGTCGTCTGGGACGAGAAAGCTTGGCCTTATTAAAACTAAAGCGCGGGTGATATTCGGTTTCGTTGGCAATCAGATAGCAATGATAGTTGGTGGGACTCATGCCAATGATAATTTCATTCTGGCGATCAATTGAGTTTCCATAATCCCAAATATGCAAATTTGTCCCTTGCGAATGAAGTGATTCACTTGAGCGATCGCAAACAGGAAATGGGATAGTGTTGATTATATTCATATTTTTTGAGATATCTTCTCCATCAATCGGTCCATAAAATTAGGAAGCTGAGATGGATTAAAACGATAACCTTTATTAATTTTACGAAGATCAACGAAAAAGAGATTTCCTTTTTCTCCGCGACTGATAATACGATTATCTGTAAAGCGCGCTAACCACTTCTCCGGCCAGCGAACGGTATCGCGAATACCGTAATAAGAAGCATGTTGAAAATATCTTGCCTTGATCGCTGGCCGACAGATGTCTGTCAAATCTTCTTGATGATAAAACTTATAAGTGTCTCTTTTCCAGTGGCCAGTAATGGTGTTGACTGAAGGGTAGGGAGCTGGATTTCCCTAACCAATTCTTTTCTTATTGCCATTGCTATTTGAAAAATAAGGAAACATTGATCTTAAGAAACAAACAAATTCTAAAAATTCTTCGCGATTATAATTCTTATCTCTGAGGACTGTTACAGGTTCTCTTTTTTCAACTAGAATAAAGCGCCAAAATTCCTTTCTGAATTTCCAATCACTAAAGTGGCGAATCGCATCTTTCACATCATCAAAGATCAAAAAACCACCGTTATATTGAACTCCGCCGTGAATGTAATTAATAGCTGGAGGCATGCGATCTGGGATTCCATGGGGATACAAATCATGAGAGGCACTTTTCTCAATCATCTTCGACATATGGTTTCCGACAGTGGCCAGGATTTGTTCGTCGCTTTCATTGAAATTTCTTTTGCGTTCAGATCGATAGATGACGTTATCGTTCCAAATGGTCTTTCCGGTTTCTGGATTTATGCCGGTGACGATAGGATGATCTGAGTCGACCATACCGCCTTTCATCGGGCGCAACCAAACGATAAAAAAGACGTTTAAAATCCCCCATGTATTATGCACGGTAAGAGCAGTCCACGTTGGGATTAGAAGCATGTAATACCAAATCAGCTCAATGAACTTCACAGGGTAACCTCCAAAAACTATCAATAAAATGTATCAGTTTTTGTCATCGGGGAGTTCTTACTTGAAAAAAGGTAACGACCTGTTAGTTTTCTAGACGATTCGTGGTAGCGTCTATCTATGCGATTTTTAAGGGCTATCATCTTCTTTTTGTTTTTGTTACCGAACGCTCACTCGGCCGAGCGTGAAATGTTGTATTTTGTCGATTACGGCATCCATACCGCTATCCTTTTGCCCTATGAATTACTGGCACCTCAACGGCCTGATTTGTTTGAGCGTTTTGAAGGGGCGACTTATATAGAGTTGAGCATTGGCGAAGACCCATTCTTTCGAAGATCAGAACATTCCAAAATGGATATTGTGCGCGCTCTTTTTTGGTCTACACCCAGTATTATTCGCATTCACCCCATCAAAGAAGAACCCCTTAAGCATTACACTAAAGTGGCGAGCGTGGCCCAAATGGAATTAAGTCATGAGCAGGCGAAGAAGTTGGCCGACTTTGCCCTTCAATCGATCCAACCGGCGAGTGTCCAAGATTTGTGGGTCGAATCTCAAGTTGAAAAAGATCGGCATTTTGTGAAGGCCATTCCGCCTTATCATTTGTTTAATAATTGCAACGATTGGACGAGTCGTATGTTTGCAACAATTGGTATTAAAACAAGGTTTACATCAAAATTTTCTTCGGCCGATTTGTTTGACGATATCATTTTAAAATCAAAGACCGGTGAAAAAATTAATTTTACGAATGAAAAGTACCTGAAGTATTTGCGCTAAAAGGTCCTTTCTTCAAAGTGATCAAGGTCGCTTCGTTAGGAACTCCTAATCGAATCGGTGGTCCCCAGAATCCAGTTCCTGTACTGACATAGAGTAGAAGATCATCGACGGTATAAGTTCCTTTAAAATATTTCTGCACCATCGCCACAATCCAATTAAAAGGAATCGATTGTCCACCGTGGGTGTGACCTGAGAGTTGAAGATTAAATCCTTGCTGGGCCGCCAGCTCACAGGTTTCAGGGCGGTGAGAGAGAAGAATTTTAAAGTCAGTGGCTATTTCATTTTGAAAGGCTTTCTTAAAATCGACTTTGTGATCTTGGTGATAGCGGTGCCCGCCAACATCAGGAATGCCTGAAATAAGAAGCTTAGAGTTCTCGCGACTTAAGATGGCATTGGAATTAAGAAGATGCTGATAACCTAGATCACTGAAAAGATTAACCCATTCTTGAACATTCCAATAGTACTCATGATTTCCAGTGATGAAGAATTTTCCTTCAGGAGCATTCACATGACGAAAGGGTTCTAGCTGTTCGCGAAGGACGTCGGCTTTGCCATCGATCATATCTCCGGTTAACACATAAATATGGGGATCATTTTGATTAAGCTTGTCGCATACTTCTTGCAAGTATTTTCGATCAATAATGGGACCAAGATGAAGATCACTGACTTGAGCTATTCTATATCCATCCCAAATCTCAGGAAGGTTAGGATGAAAAAGAGTTTGTTTCTTTAAATTGATTTTCATACTTGATGATACTGCAGCTGCGGTAGAAGTCATTTGTATAGCGCCAAAACCAACAAGAGATAAGCCTTTCTTGAGAAAATCTCTTCGCTCGATTTTTACTTCTTCAACAGGTTGCTTTTTAATCTTTCTTTTAAAGAGACGGAAAAGGTCGTAAACCACTACGGTGATAAGGAGATAGGCGACCCAGGCCATGGCGAGGTAACCCACATAAAACAAAGATTTCGCAGAAGTCGTATAATAGGAAGCATCTTGATCACGATAGAGATAACGAAAAAATCCGGTTCCAATCAAAAAGAGATCAAAAAAATAAATGGACCATTTTGGTAGACCCCAAGGTAGAATAAAAAGACGTAAAATTCGATGCCTTAGATAGAACCAAATGACTAAAAAAAGAGTAGGAACGAAAATTTTGAAAAACATGGATAACCTTAAGCAAAAAATTATTCATCTTATCATTCATTATCCAAAACGTTTTGTCTTGGGAATGATGGCCCTAACTCTTCTTTTGGCGACAGGTGTCTTTAAAATTGAATCAGAATATAGCCATAAAATCTGGTTTCGCGAAAATGACCCTTATTTGCTAGAGCTTGATCAATTTGAACGGAATTTTGGCAACGATGAAACCATTATGCTCATCGTTGAGCCCAAGAGTGATCTTTTTTCAAACGATTCTATCTCCATGGTAAAAGAGTTGACGGATCTGATGTGGAAAACTCCCCATGTTGTTCGCGTCGATTCAATGACCAACTATACTCACGTCAGCGGAAGTTTAGATGAATTAAAAGTTTCGAGTCTTATTCCTGAAAGCGAAAGGATCACTAGTGCGGAAAGTTTAGAAATCAAAAAACAAGCTCAAGAGCTCGATGATTTGGTTGGACCTATGATTGCCAAAGATATGACCTCGACAATCATCATCGCTAAGATGGCACCGGTTGAGCGCCCTGTGATCGAGTATAATCAAAGTCTTAAGTTTTTAAGTGAGCAAATGGCGAAGTATTCAAAAGAGAGGGTCTCTCTCAAAATTGGAGGGACCGTTCCACTGAATGTGGCTTTTAGAAATACTTCGACACATGATCTTGAACTCATTCTTCCGCTGGTACTCGCCATTTTAGTTGTTCTGATCTTTTTCATTTTTAAATCTTGGAAAATTTCGCTCTTTATTTTAGCGGAAATGACTTTAGTAATACTGGCCACCATGGGCTTTGCGGGTCATGTGGGAATAAAATTTTCTATGCTGATTTCTATGGTTCCTTGTATCGTCGCTGCTATCGCCTTGGCCGATTCGATTCATATTGTGACAACTTATCGCAACGAAAAATCAAAAACAAAAATTGAAGCCATCAAATATTCCATTGGGAAAAATTTTAATCCGACTATTTTTACTTCGGTAACGACTTTTGTGGGATTTGTGGGATTGATGTCGACGGACCTGCAACCTATTGCTCAGCTAGGAACTCTTGCCGCCTTCGGTGTTGTCTATGCTTGGTTCACCAGTCTCTTTCTCGTTTCCCCTTTGGTAGCCCTCTTTCTTCCAGAGATCAAAGCCTCTTCACCCATGAGTTTGGAGAAGTCACATCGCTATGTTGAATTTTTAGATCGTCACAAAAAAATGATTCTAGGACTCACTCTTTTAATCGTAGGATTCTCAGTTCATCTGACTCTCAAGAATAAAGTTAACTCCAATATCATTCGTTACTTTGATGAAAAAGTTCCTGTCCGTCAGGCCAATGAATTTTTGAAAAAGCATTTTGGAGGATACTCTGGTGTTCAAATTGTAGTCGATTCAGGTCGGGCTGAAGGAATTCACGATCCAAGCTTCTTACTTAAGACTCAAAGCTTAATTCAAAAATTAGAGAAGCTCGATAATGTCACGAGAGTTTCAAGCTTGATTGATATTATCGAGAAAATTCACAAAGCGATTGATACTCAATCTCAAACTTTTATTCCCAATAGCAAAGAGCAAGTGGCGCAAGAGCTTCTTCTCTATGAGCTGGGATTACCTGTAGGAAAAAATCTCAACACCTGGATGTCACTCAATCGACAATTATTAAGAGTTGATGTTTTGTGGTCAGTTGAAGATTCCTTTAAAGCCGTTCACGCCATTGATGACATGAGAGAGATCATAAAAGATTCAGGGCTGAAAGCTGAAGTCACTGGTAAGGCCGCTTTGATCACTGGTTTAGACCGCTACATTGTTAAAACGTTTTCAACTTCAATCTTAGGGGCGCTCGCAATGGTGGCCGTGATGATGATCATCATCTTTAAATCCATTCGCATTGGACTCTTCTCTCTGGTCCCGAATATTATTCCACCGGCCTTAGGTTTGGGGATTCTGGCCTTGATGGGTGAACCCATCGACATCGGTGTGGTACTAATCACTTCAATTACTTTGGGTATTGCCGTCGACGACACTATTTATTTTCTGACACAATATGCTCAAGAGATGAAAGATTCTGGACAGCAAATTAAGTTGAGTCTCGAAAAAGTTTTGATGAAATCAACCGCCGGACTTATTCACACTAGTGTTATTCTGATCTTAAGCTTTCTGGTTTTCTTAATAGGTGATTTTGCCCCAAACCGACACTTTGGATTTTTAATCGCCATCGTGCTCTTTTTAGCGCTTTTATGTGATCTTTGTTTGCTGCCAGCTTTATTGCTTTTGCGCAAAAAACCCGTATCCAAAGGGTAGTCGAGGGGCAATCGCTCATGTAAGATGTGAGCCACATGCGTGACCTCATTTTTAAGAAACTCTATCCGTATATTCGCCCTTACAAAGCTAAGGCGATCGGAGCCGTTTTATTATCAGTTGTACTGGCCGCCATCGGTGGAGCTCAAGTTGCGCTGGTTCGTCCTTTAATGGACAAAGGTTTAAGCCCAGACACTCCACGCGAACAGGTTTTAATTCTTGCTGGTCAGCTATTAATTTTGGGACTGCTTAATTTTCCTTGTCGCTTTTTTCATTTTTATTGGTTGAGATTTATTATGGATCGCGCGACTTGCGAAGTTCGCGACCAGATCATGATGAAGTTTTTGAGATTAAAAAGTTCTTTTTATTCGCAATCCAAACAAGGTCAAATGATTTCAAATGCCATTAACGATACTCAGATTTTTGCCCAAGGCTTTAAGGCCGTGGTGGATTTGATTCGTGAACCCTTGAAAGCAATAGTTTATCTTACAATGGCCTTTATTAGCGATTGGCAATTAACGCTTGTGATTTTTGCCATTGCGCCTTTTCTCATCATCATCTTTGGTGTTTCTGGTAAAAAAGTGAAGAAGCACCAAGGTGAAGTTCAACACGAGCACGGTGAGCTTACTCATACCATCTCAGAGGGCTTATCTGGTCACAAAATTACCAAAGCTTTTAATCTCCAAAGTTTTGTTTTCAATCGCTTCCATTCAGCCCAAGAGCGTTTTTTCAATTCAGTGATGAAGACCACCTTTGTAGAAGAGATGGCCCATCCTTTGGTAGAAGTCATTGGAGCTTGTGCTTTTTCGGCCGTGATCGTTTTTGCCCATCATCGAGTGCAAATGGGCGAGACCACAGTTGGTGAGTTTATTGCTTTCGTCGCAGCGCTGGCCCTATTTATGGACCCGATCAGAAAATTCTCTCAGGCCAACGTCAAGCTTTCGCAAGCCCATGCCGCTAGTGAACGCATCAATGCTTTATTGCAAATGCCTGAAGAGCGCAAAGACGGCAAAGTTCAACTCAATCACTTTGAAAAAGAAATTATTATCTCCAATCTTACTTTTTCTTATGGTGAAGGCGATGTGATTAAGAATCTGAATTTAAAAATTCAAAAAGGGAAAAAGGTCGCACTAGTTGGACTCTCTGGTTCTGGAAAATCAACGCTCGTAAACCTCTTACTTGGTCTCTACGACGTTCCAAGAGGAACCATGGCCATTGATGGCCATGACATCAATGATATCGACCTCTCATCGTTACGCAAAATCTTTGGTCTGGTGTCTCAAGATATTTTTCTCTTTAACGACTCCATTAAAAACAATTTGAAAGTTGGTTTTGATTTTACTGATCAAGAAATTAATCAAGCGATGGAAGTGGCCTACGCTTCAGAATTTGTGAACAAGCTGCCTCAAGGCATGGACACTTTAATTGGAGATCGCGGAACGCGCCTCTCGGGTGGCCAGCAACAGCGAATCACTATTGCGCGCGCCTTCCTCATCAATTCACCTGTACTGCTTTTTGATGAAGCGACTTCAGCGCTGGATAATGAAAGTGAAAAAGTGGTACAAAAAGCCCTTGAGAGATTAGCAGGGGAGAAGACAGTGGTCGCCGTCGCTCACAGGCTTTCGACCATTCAAGATTATGATCGCATCTATGTTATGCATGACGGTCATTTAGTAGAAGAAGGCAATCATCAGGAATTGATGAGTAAGGCCGGAGAATACGCTAAGCTTTATGAACTCTCGCAAAAAATTTCTTAAGTTCTGATTCAGGAAAATGGGGTATCTTCCATCCCTTTAAAAAATACAACATCTCATCAGCAAATCCAAAAGGCTCACCACTATTGCGAATGCCGATATCTTTAACGACTTCGTTGCGAGCAGGCCAATAAGTCGTTTTAAAAACGATATCCCAAAAAGTCAGCGTGCTGCCGTAGTTGGCATCAAAACTTTTTGAATGATGAATTCGATGGTAGCGAGGCGAGACGATCAGATAATCGAGCCAGCCCAGACTCAAGTTCAAGCTTGAGTGTTGATAAGTGTTGGCGAGAGCGTAGAAGAGAAAATAAGTATTAATAGCAGACTGAGAAAAACCAATCATCGCCATGATTGCGCCAATGATGGTTCCTGAAAATAAAACTTCGCCACCATGAGTGTAGGAAGTGAGAAGGACTGTGTACTTGGGATCGATGTGATGTTGAAAATGAAAGCGCCATAAAAAACTAATGTGCTTCAAGTAGTGAATGAGCCAGTTCATCAGCTCGGCAAAAAGAAAGCAACCAACATAATCCAGAAGGGGGACGCGCGAGATTCCTAGCATATCTGGGAAATGGCCTTTGACGATGGCACTCATTTTTCCCGTGAGAAAAAGAGTGAGAGCGGCGGCGATCAAGTAGCTTACAGTGCGCTTGCGATCGATTCCTGCTTTAAAGCTTTGTCGAAATTCTGGGGACACGAAAGCCTCAATCCCGAAGAGGATGATGATGCCGATCGTTCCAAAGAGTGTAGTGGCTTCACTTGTCATGGCCGATATGTACCATTTCTAGCAAAAAAAGGGGGAATTCTTAGTCTTTAACGCTATGCGTTTTTATCTTTTACAATACGACTCAAAGCAAAGGCTTAAAAGGTGGCTGGCACGAGGGTTCTTCTCTGCTATAGTTGGCGCAAAATCAATGACCTATTTTCGCTAGGAGAAACACTGTGTCAGAATCTAATCTGAAGTCCATGGCCGATCTCGTCTCACTCAGTAAAAGAAGAGGTTTCGTCTTCCAAAGTTCTGAAGTCTATGGAGGCTTGAGTTCTTGTTATGATTACGGCCCATTGGGTGTCGAACTTAAAAATAATATTAAAAATCGCTGGTGGAAAACCATGACTCTTCGTGAAGATGTGGTGGGGATTGATGCTTCCATTTTTATGCATCCTCAAGTTTGGAAAGCTTCTGGCCACGTTGATGGATTTAATGATCCGATGGTGGATTGTAAGCAATGTAAGTCGCGCTATCGTGCCGATCAAATTGATACCAGCAAGCCTTGTCCAGCTTGTGGTTCAAAAGATACTTTCACAGAACCTCGCGACTTCAACCTCATGTTTAAAACTCAAATGGGCCCGGTAGAAGATTCTTCTTCAACTGTTTATATGAGACCTGAAACCGCTCAAGGTATTTTCGTTAACTTCTTAAACGTTCAAAGCACCATGAGAATGAAATTGCCTTTTGGTATTGCTCAGATTGGTAAAGCTTTTAGAAATGAGATTACGCCTGGAAATTTTGTTTTTAGAATGCGCGAGTTTGAACAAATGGAAATGCAATATTTCTTGAAGCCAGGCACTCAAATGGAGTCGTTTGAGAAGTGGCGCGAGATTCGTTGGCAATGGCATATTGATAACGGACTCCGAGCTGATCGTATTCGTTGGAAACAACACGGCCCAGATGAGCTCGCTCATTACGCTGATGCTGCTTGGGATATTGAGTATCAATTTGCCCATGGTTGGGGAGAGATGGAAGGGATTCACTCTCGTACCGATTTCGACCTTACTCAACATGAAAAGTTCTCAGGCAAATCTCTCTCTTACGTTGATCAAATGGATGGAAATAAAAAATACGTTCCTTACGTGGTTGAAACTTCAGTTGGGGCTGATCGTTGTTTCTTGGCCGTCATGAGTGATGCTTATCGCTTAGAAAATGAAGGGCAAGGTGATAGTGAGCGCGTGGTGATGAAGTTTCATCCGAAGCTCGCTCCCGTTAAAACGGCTATTTTACCTTTGATGAAAAAACCAGAACTGGAAGATGTCGCTCGTAAACTTTACGACGATGTCTCAAGTGATTATATGTCAGAGTACGATGTTTCAGGTTCAATTGGTAAGCGCTACCGTCGCCAAGATGAGATCGGAACTCCATTTTGTATGACTGTTGATTACGATTCGTTAACGGATCAATCGGTGACCATTCGCGATCGCGATACCATGAAGCAAGAGCGTATTAATGTTTCGCAAGTTAAGAATTATTTAAAGGATCATTTTAAATTTTAATTTTTTATAGAGGAGAATATCATGTCTCACAAATGGGTCTACGCTTTTAATAGTAAAAAAACCGAAGGCAACAAGGACATGAAAGAGTTGCTCGGCGGAAAAGGGGCCAACCTCGCTGAGATGAGCTCGCTTGGACTTAATGTTCCTCCAGGTTTCACCATTTCCACAGAAGCTTGCTTAGATTACGGAAAAAGGGGTAACCAAATCTCTGATGAAATCAAAGAGCAAGTTTTAACGGCCGTAAAAGAAGTTGAAGCATTCTCTGGCAAAAAGTTTGGTGATTCAGCAAATCCACTTTTATTCTCTGTTCGCTCTGGTGCTCGTGCTTCGATGCCGGGGATGATGGATACTGTTTTAAATCTGGGTCTCAATGAAGAAACTGTTGAGGGCATGATTAAGCTGACTAACAATCCCCGTTTTGCATGGGACGCTTACCGCCGCTTTATTCAAATGTACGCCAATGTGGTGATGAATTTTAACATTTCTTTGCTCGAGTCAACTCTGGAAGACTTGAAAGAAGCTCGTGGTGTGCATGAAGATACCAAGCTTAAGGCCGAGGACTGGAAAGAACTGTGTAAAGTCTTTAAGAAAATTATTTTAGAAGAGTCAGGGAAGCAGTTTCCTAACGATCCGATGGAGCAGCTATGGTTGGCCGTGGCAGCTGTTTTCCGCTCTTGGGACAATCCTCGTGCAAATAAATACCGCCAGATTAATGGAATTCCTCACGATTGGGGAACTGCAGTTAACGTTCAGTCGATGGTCTTCGGAAATATGGGAGACGATTGTGCGACGGGTGTGTGCTTTACTCGCG
>PCTW01000089.1:2701-3961 GCA_002786715.1 Bdellovibrio sp. CG22_combo_CG10-13_8_21_14_all_39_27 | reverse complement strand
ACAGTCCACGGAGACTATTTTCGCGGTGGTTATATTCGCTCCATCGTTCAAGGTGGCCAGTGGGAATTAACTGAAACTCAACCGCCTGTGACTCAGATGATTAAAAAGGAGAATACTAGACCTCCAAGAAATTTTGATCACGTTGGTTCACATCGTTAATTCTGCCAAGCTTTACAACATCATTTGGGCAGGAGGCTACGGATGGCCTTAATCTAATCTTAGTGAGTTTAAGGATTGATGATTAAGACGAGCGATAGCTGCTCTTTTTACTTTTCTGGCCATTCAAGCTATTATTTTGGGTATGAACCAATCCATTGTTAAATTGCGCGAAGACATTACAAGTCATCCTCTCTATGCCGATTTAAACTCTCTCGACGCGCTTAGAGTGTTCATGAAATTTCATGTATTTGCCGTTTGGGACTTCATGTCTCTTTTAAAATCTCTGCAAAGAAAGATTACCTGTGTGGAAATTCCTTGGAAGGAATCTCCCTTTGATCCAGAACTTGTTCGACTGATTAACGAAATAGTTCTGGGAGAGGAGTCGGACAAGGACCATGAAGGAAAATCCGCTAGCCACTTTACCCTCTACCTAAAAGCGATGGAAGAGATAGGAGCAGACACCAAAGCTATCCAAACATTTTTAAAAGGTCTAAATTTTTCAATTTTACCCGAGACTCTAAAAGAATGTGTTTTGTTTCATCTAAACTTGGCCGAATCAGGCAAGGTTCATGAAGTCGCTTCATCTTTTTTCTACGGAAGAGAAAAGCTAATTCCTGACATGTTTTCTTCGATCCTTAAAATATTGAACGAAAATCAATTGAAATGCCCAACCTTGATTTATTATTTTAAAAGACACATCGAGCTGGATGGCGAAGAACACGGTCCCAAAGCGATGAAGTGCCTCGATGTATTGGCCGACTCACCAGAAAAACTGCAAGAGGTTGAAAAAGCGGCAATCGAGTCTCTTAAAATTCGCAAAAAGCTTTGGGATTTTATCAAGGATGAAATTAACTCTCAGTCCCGTCAGAGTTAACTTTATCAACCAATAGAAAATCCTATTTTTTACTAAATGACCTACATCAAAAGTAAGCAATTAAAATCTATCGAATCTAAAAAGCTCTAAGACCTTGATTGGTCACTCCCTCCCAATTTTTCACTTTATCACATCAAATTAAGGAGAATTACTTTGAAAGCAACTAAGCCGAATGAACTTCCTTTGCCTATCGCCAAAGTTTTAAGCGATAGAACTGCGTTTACAAA
>PCTW01000089.1:0-2680 GCA_002786715.1 Bdellovibrio sp. CG22_combo_CG10-13_8_21_14_all_39_27 | reverse complement strand
CGATGAATTTCTTGTAAAAGATTCTCTTTATATTCTTAAAGATGGCTCCCTTGGGGCCATCTATGAAGTGGAGCTATTGGAACATGAACCAATGGTATCTAAAAAGGTTGTTGAGGCGGTTGAGGGGCTTAAATCTTTTTTTTCTCTACCAGAGAATTGCACTTTGCAGTTTATCTTTGACCAATCTTTGATTTCATCTTTTGATTCTCAAATTTCTAGTATTGAATCCAATTCCTCGGATGCTCACCCTGTCAGCAAATCGTTGTTTCAAGAAAGAGTGGAGAAAGTAAAAGAATCTTGCCTTCAAAAAGATGAATCCTCCCCATTAAGGCGAAAGCTTTATCTCGCTATTCGCTACTTTCCGAAGTTCATCAAAAGTAAAAAAGTAAAAGACTATTTGGAGAGAGGTGAGGTAGCTCTCTACTGCGAGCTTAAAGACTTTATTTTTGAATTGAATAATTTTAAAGGCATCCTCAAGACATTAGAGATGTCCTCTCCTTTAATGCTTAAAAGGCTTGAGGCAACAGCTCTTTTAGATATGCTTAGACGTTTTTTTAATCCCAAAACATACTACAAAAGAAGTTTTGCCCCTTTTAATAAAAATGTCCCTCTATCAGACCAGTTTCTTTACAATTCACCTACACTGGATTTTTCAGGAATTGAGCGCGAAGGCACAAAAAGTCGAACCCTCACTTTAAAAACAAGCCCAATCTATGCCTACCCCGGAGGAATGGCCTACTTTCTCAAAGTTCCTTTTCCTTTCAAGTTATCTTTAAGTTTTTCATTCCCAACAAAATCAAAAACGAAGCTTTTCTTCGATACTAAGGAGTTTTTCTTAGAACATGGCACGACTGCCAAAGCCCGCTTACAAAAAGAAGAAATTAAAGAAGTTCAGGAACAACTTGCCAGAAATGATCGCTGCCTGCATCTTACATTCAACGTCATCATTGAGGGAGAAACAGCAGAAGAACTCAATGATCGTGAAAAAGAAATTTGTCAGATTTTTAACAATGAACTCGATTGTGAAGTTATCACAGAAAACGATATTGGACTTGGACTAGCTCTCAATTCCTTACCTCTTTGTTATTCGCCAGATGCCGACTACTCCACACAAAGAGCTATCAGGATTTTACGATCTGATGCAACTAAGTTTGTTCCTATCTTTGATTCCTTTCGAGGAATGAAGAATCCACTGTCACTTTTTAAATCTCGTGAGAATAATCTTGTGCCATTTTCTCTGCTTGAAAATGAGACTTCAAACCACACAGTTGTTTTGGCCGATACTGGTTCAGGTAAATCAGCCTTTGTTATTGAATCTTTGATTGCTGCAAAAAGAATGTCACCAGAGCCTCTCGTATTCATCATTGACAAGAAAAGCTCTTACTCAATGCTTTCTGAATACTTTGACGGTGATCTTACTGTTTTTGACCGCAATACTTCAGTTCCTTTCTCTCCTTTTCGTGGAATCTATGATGAAGAAAAAATCGCTTTTTTAACGAAGCTTATTTCTTCGGCCGTTCTTTTAACTTCACCCAGCTTTGAACTAGAAAGTGAGCATCAATCTGCTATCACAAAGGCACTAAAGCTCGCCTATTTAAAAAAATGTGAAAGAAAGGGACTAACTTATCTCGATGGAAAGCTTGTTAAACAAGAAACTGATGAAGAAGTCGAACTGTTGATGGAAGATTTCATCATTGAACTTGGCTCTCTTACTGATGAGAAAAATGAACGCAGTCGTGAAGTAATTGATTCCCTCTTATCAAAACTTCGTCCTTTTTATGCTGATGGTGTTTATGCCAAGTTTTTCAATGGCAGGGAAAAGAAAAAGGGCAAATCTAAGCTTTTCTATATCTACGATCTTGATGCCCTAGACTCTGATCCTGTTCTTCAAACTCTGATGACTATGGCGGTAATTGAAGAAATTCGTCGCATTCTTTCGTTGCCGGAAAATCAGGGACGCACAGGATTTCTTGTGATGGAAGAGTTTGCGATGTTAGGACGCAACAATCCGGCCTTCAGGGATTTTGCCATCGACTTTGCTGAAACCATGAGAAAGCGCGGATGCTGGCTTATCACTCTTACCCCAAGGCCTCAAAACTACTTTGAGCTAGAAGTCGGCAAGGCGTTTTGGTCAGTGGCCTCCAACTATGTTTTTCTACAAATGAACTCTGATAACGTGGACTTTATTTTAGAAAAATCATCTCTTCTTGATGAGGCCACTGGTGAGATTGTTCGTTCATTAAAAACAATTAAGGGAAAACACGCTGAAATTTTCTACTCTAACAAAAACAAAACAGTGCAGGGAGCTTTCTGTTACGCCCAAACTCCAAAGGGACGTTGGCTTAGTCCAACTAATGCCAAAGATACCAGAGAAGCACTTAACGCTCTTAAAAAGTACGAAGATAAATGGGAAGCTCTTGATTATCTTGTGAAGAACTATCCTAACTAAAACCTTCAAACTCTCTTAAGGATTTCTATGAAAAACTTTCTTTCTTTTTTCATGGCCTTTGTGGCCATGATTTCAACTGTATTTGCAAACAATGGAAATTTGGATTACCGCAATGTCGGGACTCTTTCTCCTTCTGATTATCTTTTAGGTTCTCATGGAAGAGCAAAAGATCCTGTCTTTGATGAATACCGTACCATTGACCTTAATCTGGACATTGGATTAGGGGCCGAT
>PCTW01000045.1 GCA_002786715.1 Bdellovibrio sp. CG22_combo_CG10-13_8_21_14_all_39_27 | reverse complement strand
ACTTAGCACTAAATAACAAAATGAAAGAGCGATTGATATTTTCTGAACACCATCAAAGTGGTCCAGTTTTTAATTTTTCTTTATTTCCAGGATAACTGGAAAGTGATCTGAAAACCCAGCTTTCTTAGCATCTTTAGCTGTATGCCGATATCCGATCGGAGCTCCTGTAACTGTTGAATTCTTTAAATAACCATTGCGATAGATTCTAGCTTCTTGGTTAAAACTCGGAGAATAGATTTGAAATGAATGAAGATCAGCATCCCATTCTTTCTTGTCCATCATATTCTGAGATACAAAAAAATGATCGAGCATATTCCATTGCATTTTGGGCATGTAAAAATAAGTACCAAGAGGCATTTTCTCTTTTACTTTCCTATCTATACTACGATCACTCATAAAAGTTGAATTGATATCTACCAGCTTTTCGCCTTCTAACAAGCCTGAGAAGAAGGGATGAGGAAAATCACCGTCGAGAGTATTAAAGTCTCCAGTGACGACAATCATCGTTTTACTATTATCACTCAATAGCTTCTCAACTCTAGACATCACTGTTTTAGCAGCGGCCAAGCGTGAGAGAGCTGGATTTGATTGGCTAGGCCAGTGATTGACAAAAACCACTAAAGGCTGGCCATCAATAGCAAGTTCAACTTCAAGTACAGGTCGAGTTGGTTTACCTTTTAACGTTTCACCTTCAACAATATGCTCCTTAAATCCGACAACTTTTAAAGCGTCACTTTCTTTAACAAGAAGGGCAACATCAACTCCACGCTCATCTGGACCATTGGTAGTAATGGATCTTGAATATCCCATTTGCTTGGCAAGTCCTGACACGACACTTTCATTTTCTACTTCTTGGAGGGCCAGTAGATCTGGGAACTTTTTTCCATTACGACTGACGACTTTTTGAATTTGCTTGTATTTGATTTTAACCTTTTTCTCTGTCCAATCAGTTTCTAAACATTCATTGCGATATTTATCGTATTTTATTTTCAAGCACTCTTCTTTCTTGCCTTTGGTTTTGCTTGGTAAGAAGGTCCAATCGTTCTTTCCTTCGTCTTTACTTGCATCAAAAAGATTTTCGACATTGAAACTCATTATCTCAATTGAATTCGTTGCTGCATAAGTGACGGTGCTTAAAAAAAGAAAAAAGAAAGAAAGAAATTTCACGAGTATCCCCCTAATAAGATATTGGCCAACTTATCAGGGGAATGTTTTGTTCGGCAAGTAGCTATTTCTGACGCTATGAAAAGATTAGGATTATGTTAGGTTTTCACTTATCCATTCGTATACATCGTCATGATGAGTCTTAGTATTGACCTTACTTATGATATGAGCAATTTTACCATCTTTGCCAATAATGAATGTTGTCCGCAATATTCCCATATGCTCTTTTCCCATAAACTTCTTAAGACCCCAGACTCCATACTTTTCAGCTGTGGCATGCTCTGGATCTGATAATAAAGTAAAATTAAGCTTTTCTTTGTCGATGAATTTTTGAAGCTTGCCAGGAAGGTCAGGGCTTACTCCCAATACAACGGTATCAATTTTTGACCATTTTTTAGCGAAGTCGCGAATGCCACATGCTTGAACTGTGCACCCGGGAGTCATGGCACGTGGATAAAAATAAAGAACAACATTTTTTTCACCCTTAAAATCTTTGAGTGAAACTTTTTCTTCATCTTGATTGAGCAATTGAAAAGCAGGTGCCGCTTTCCCTTCAGTTAATTTCGTCATATCGAACTCCTTTAAATTACCATTGATCTCTACGTTTTCTTAATTCAATAAATATTTCTTCTTCGCTGCTAGATTTTAAATCGAGAGACTCTTTTAAACTTTCATTTTGGAGTCTTAAAAAAAGATTATAATTCCTTTCATCTTTCATGCTCATTACTTTGGCAGGTTTTTGCAATAAATGTTTTGCCGACTCATTCTCTTTATCCAGTGATAACGTAAATTTTAAATTATTGTGAAGATAATCATGCCCAGGGTAAACGAGGACCTGATCAGGCAATGTTTCATAGTATTTTTTAATTGTTTGAAAAAGGGCCTTAGGATCTCCCCCATTGCGACAATTTCCAACACCTGCATTAAAAAAAGTGTCTCCACTAAAAATACTCTGGGGAATTTCATGCTCTTTAATCAGTAAGCTGATATGAGCGAATGTGTGCCCTGGTGTATCGAGAATTTCTAAAGAACAGTTCTCATCCATCTTGATTGACTCAGCAGCTTTCAACGCTCTTGAGACGTTCGGTATAATTCCAAGGGCCTTGGGATGGGCCCAAAGCTCACATTGCCATCGCGACAACAATTGCTCATTTCCTTGATAATGATCCCAATGCTCATGACTATTGATGATCACTTCGAGCTGCCCACCTCGCTTATCTATTTCTCCATTAATTTGCCCAGCATCATAGGGATCGAGACACCAAAATTTTCCTTTTTGGTATTCAATCAAATAGCTAAAGTTCTGGAGTGGGCTATTGGTTTTAATCTGTGTAATCATGGCAAAAATGTAACAGTGATTTATCAAAGATAAAAGCATGACCTACGTTCTTTTTTAGCTAGAGATTAGAGATATCCTCTACATGTAACTAACGCTTTGGAGAAATCATGAAAGGATTTTTAGTCTCTCTTTTTGTAATATCATCAGCTTTTGCAGCGAAACCAAAACCATGGATATACTTTGATCTCGGTGACACGATTGTTGACACTAGTGACATGTCCAAAATTAAATATTTTCAAGGAGCAAAAGAATACTTAGAAGGCTTGCGTGATCTAGGAATCAATGTGGCGATTATGACGAATATTCCCGTTTCTTGGGGAAATTCCCAAGGCGAAAAGCTTCAATCTCTTAAAGTTTTTATTTCTCAAAGATGGGTTGATTCAGTTCCCTTTGATTGGTCAATTTTTCAACAAGTGCTCCTTCCTGAAACTCAAGCAGAAATGAAGCCTGGAGAGGGAATGTACCTTAAAGCTCTTGCTCGTGGCGCACCTTGTCCTATTGGCTTTGTAAGTGAAAATGTAAAAGAAGTGACTGTTGCTTATAATTTGGGATTTGCAGCTCACCTCTTTGTAAATGACGTTAAACGTTACAAGCCGCTCGATGAAATCGTCGATTTTCTTAAGAATGATTTTCAAGGAAATTGGGATCCTGAGTGCTTTGATGACTAAGAGTTCTACTTAACAAAGAGGTCATCCTCTGCCAGACTATTGAAATCTCAAAAATGAGGGAGATTTCATGGCCTTGGAAATAGTACTCGTCAAAAAAATATTTATTGCAGCGATTGTTTTAAAAGCGCTCGTTGAGAGCTGGCTCGATCGCCGTAATCAAAATTTTATTTTTAATCATAGGGGCCAAGTTCCTGATCGCTTTAATAAAACGATCACCCTTCCGGATCATCAAAAAGCAGCCGATTACTCTATCGCAAAAATTAATGCCGGCTATTTTTTTAGAATAGTGGAAGTCTTTATTCTTTTAGTTTGGACACTTGGTGGTGGCCTTCAAAGCTTAGACACTCTTACTTCTCCCTTAGCTTCTGGACCAGTCTTACAAGGAGTCATTTTCTTTGCCGTATTTGGAATCATTAATCTTTTGATCGGTTTGCCACAAAGTATCTACTCAACTTTTGTCATTGAAGAAAAATTTGGTTTTAACAAAACAAACCCAAAACTTTTTACCATGGATCTTTTAAAAGGAGTTCTATTAGGCGGGATCATTGGCCTTCCTATTTTAGCAGGATTAATTTACATCCTCCTCTCACTTGGTTCGAGCTGGTGGATTTGGGGTTGGGGTTTCTTAACAATCGTTCAACTCATTATGATTTGGGCCTATCCACGAATCATCGCTCCTCTCTTTAATAAATTTTCTCCTCTCGAAGAAGGCGAAGTTAAGCAAACTGTTTTAAAACTTCTTGAGAGAACTGGATTCAAAAGTAATGGCCTCTATGTGATGGACGCCTCCAAAAGAAGTTCTCATGGAAATGCTTACTTCACTGGTTTCGGAAATAATAAGCGAATCGTTTTCTTTGATACGTTAATCAATGGCTTAACTTCACACGAAGTAGAAGCAGTTTTGGCCCATGAGCTTGGCCACTTTAAACGCAAGCATATCGTTAAGGGTTTAATCAAATCTTTGATCTTGAGCTTTGTAGGTTTCTATATCCTCAATATTCTCTTTTTCTCGCCTTGGTTTTACGCTGCTCATGGAATCACTCATCTTCCAGAAGGACAATTCTCTCCGCATTTAGGACTTATTCTTTTTAGTATGGTGGCCGGAGTTTACACTTATTGGTTAACACCTTTTATGAGTTGGTCATCTCGGAAATATGAATTTGAAGCCGATGCTTTTGCTGCTCAGTATGCCAATGCAGGAGAGCTCATCAATGCATTGGTAAAAATGTACAAAGACAATGCTTCGACATTAACCCCTGATCCTCTCTTCAGCGCTTTTTATCACTCCCACCCTCCAGCATCTGTTCGAGTAGAACACCTAAAAAAACTTCAGTCGTCCGGTGCGGTTTGATCCCAAAAACCAAGCAGTGCGTTGTAAGATTATTGTGATTCTTACAAGTGCGGCTTAAGACATTGAATTTACGAGTCCTCTCTATCAAATGAGTTTATTGACCCGTTGTGACTTTTTCCAACAGTGCTATAAGATTATTTAAGAACACGTTTTAAGGAGTTTTTGATATGAAAAAAGTTTTGATGTTTTTGTTCGTCATGCTGATTACTTCAGGATCATTCGCTTCTACTGCGTCTGCAAAAGTTATCGTGAAACGTCCTCCAATCAACACTGATGGACCTGGCGGCACTGGTGGCGGTAATGGTGGAAACGGTGGCGGTGGTCGCTAATTCTTAGGCGGCTTCTTCTCCAGAACCCTTCTTTTTGCTTTTATCGACGAGTGCAAAGTCTTGCACTGTCTTTTGAATTTGAATCACTTCTTTTTTAAGCGCTGGCGCTTTTGCCATAATTTGTTTTAACATTTTGTTCACGTTGTATTCGAGCATCTTAGCTTCTTGAGCATGCTCAGCTTTAACCATGGCCAATCTCTCAGCCACTTCAATTTGAATTCGCGCTTCAAGCTCTATCGCTAAAATTTGATTTCCATTCATGACTTTTTTCAACTCGTCTCCAAGTTGATAATGAGCTCCGACTTGAGGAGCAGAATAATTCTGCGGGGCAGGCTCTTGAACAGGAGCTGCTCTTCTCTGCTCTATTGGCGTCACCTCTGCCATAGCAGGTGCAGGCTTTTGAACTGGAGCTTGTGCTGCAGGTTTAACAGCAACTGGCGTAGCTGCTGGCTTTCCAGCTGCAGGAGCTGGAGCACTTGGTTTCGCGGCAGGAGCAGCAGGTTTCTTCAAGAGATCTGCGGCCTTCTTGGCATCTGCTTCTGGAACGTTCGGGTCAGTCAAAACGTCGAAATCAAGATCGACGTCTTGTACGACCTCTGATTTCTTTTTTGCCTGCGCGGCCTTAATGTCGTCTTCGTCCTCAAATTCTATATTGAGGTCTTTAACAGCCATGACTCTCCAAAAAAGTGGATAAAATTAGTCCACCTCATATGGCTATTCGGAGTAATTCAGTCAGAAATTTAGTTTTTTTATTGGAAGCTTTTTAAACTATTGAAATTGTGAGAATTCATGGCTCAATAACCACTTTTTCCACTCGATTGGCGCACTAAAGCCGCCCAAATGAGACTTGGCCACCACTCGATGGCAAGGTATTAAGAGGGGCAAAGGATTGGCACCCACGGCTGAGCCAACCGCCTGTTGAGCACGTGGTCGTCCTATTTTTTGGGCCAGCTCTCCATAGGTGATAACAGTCCCGTAGGGAATCTCTAAGAGAGCTTGCCACACTTCCTTTTGGAAAGAAGTTCCTTCAAATTTTAATTGTAAATCGAAGTGCTTTCTCTTGCCTTGAAAATATTGATCGAGTTGAAGTTGAATTTTCTCTTGTCCATTGTTATTTGAACGAGGGATTTCTTGTTCTGAGCTTAACAGATGGAGATGCTCGATATAAGATCCTGATCCCTTAACGATGATAGGACCAACAGGTCCAGCATAGGACAATATGAAAGAAGAATTTAAATCAGTTGCCGTTATTGATTGCGCCATAGAGCGTATCTCCACTCATTGTTATAATCGCTTAGTTCATCATTTCAAGGTTCCTTTCACATTTCACTACCCACCGCAACTTGGAATTGATTCTCTAGAGAAATCACCAGATTCCGCCTACATCATCTTTGGAAGTATAAGTAATGTTAGCGATAGACTCGAGTGGCAAGTAAACCTTGCGAATCTGATGAAGAAAAAACTTGAAGCAGGAATTCCTGTATTGGGAATTTGCTTTGGTCATCAATTGATTGCTGATGCCTATGGTTGCATTGTCGATAAAGTTCAAGACAACAAATACAACGAAGGTTCACGTGCCTATACTGTTCTGGAAAATTATTTTGGATTAGAGAAAGGTGAACAATTTCACGTCATGACCAGTCATGGTTACGAAGTTAAAAACCTTACGGAAGACTTTGTTCATTTAGCCCAAAGTAGTGAATGCAAATACGATGTCATCGCTCATAAAAAATATCCTTTTTTAAGCTTTCAAGGGCATCCTGAGGCTTCACATTTTTTCGTGGAAGAACTTGAAAGAAAGCCTGATCAAGCTCATCGCGCACTGGCCATGAGAGATGGTCTTGAAGTTATCGGAAGGTTTTTAAGACACTCGGGAATGATTCAATAAAGAGACGATATTTGTTCTCAACTTCTTTAGAAAAGGCATTAAGAACATTACTATCTATATCCAACTCTGCGATATAATTTCCAAGCTCATCAGTGAGAGGCAAAACCAGCTCAGAGCGAGTCTTCAATGAACAAGCAATATGGCTGGATTCCTTGGTAACGTCTTCAACATTAACAATTTTTTCCTCACGTAAAGCAAGGCCACACATTCCTCTGTCGATTGGAATACGCACATGATTGGTCACTTCTCCCAAGTATGGACCTAGAACTAAATCAGTTGTCTCCTCTCTTAATAACCACGAGGCTTTAAAATAGAGGCCAATCCAGTCAACAACTTCAGGCGCAATTTTGCGGGCTTCTTCAACCCAATTCAAAAGATCAGTAAAAGCATGGAGCTGTTCAAGACTTTGAACTCCTCTTAAATTCACCGCTAAATGATGAGTCAGTTCAATCGCCCGTGATGGTTCGGCATCAGTTTCGATTTCTCCTAATAAAACACCTTCAAGAGTGATGGGGAATTTATTCAAAGTGACATTTGTCGAGTAATTTTTTTTGAAAATCTCTCCAAGTTGCTTGGTTTCAATTCTTAAAGAATGAATATCTTTGACTAAAAGTTCTTCCCAAATCGAGCGGTACATAAAGATCTTCCTTAATTAAGCAAAGGCACCTAACGTTTGGCCTAAATATTCTAAGTATGGCTTTCTATGTTCATCAATCTCATTATGAATTTCATGATAAGAGCCTTTGAAAACTTTTAACTTAAAATGATGTTCAGTATGTTTGAAATACTTAATCAAATCATTAAAACCTACAACTTTATCTTCTGTTCCTACTGTCACATAAGCTGGCATCTGAGGATTTATTGGCCCGTCAAAAACAATCCCACTGGCCTTGACCAATTCTAAAAGAAGCTTCGTATGCAAAGCCAAACAATTAAGATCGTCGGCCACATATTCAGCCTTCACTTTAGGATCATGGGATAAATATTTGAGATCAACTAAACCAGACAAAGGAACACTCACAGTCAAATCCGCAAGCTTTCTAAAAACAGACTTTGGTGAATAACGAACAATATGACCTAGAGGTCCAGGAAATCCAACTGGTGGAGCATTAAGAAAAACCGCTTCAGGAGGCATACAGGCTTCGTTTAAATGAAGCTTTAAAAATCCTGAGGCAATAAGAGCTCCCATTGAGTGTGCGAAAAGAACATAGCGATCCATTTTATAATGGTCGTACAGATATTGTGTGACTTCTGCGAGATCTCTCATATGATCGAAAAAATCACCTACCCAAGCACGAGCACCGTGACTTTTACCGTGTCCACGTAAATCGTATTGAATTATATTAAATTGATCGCCTAATAAATCGTATAAATACTTATGCCGACCAAGATGCTCTCCAATCCCATGCACCGCAATCAACCAGCTTTTTTTACCACTTTCACGAATTTGGGCGAAGAGCTCGACTCCGTCACGAACTTTAATGTACTTAGTGTCACTAATCATGGTTCTCCAATGGTAAGATTTCTTTTAAAAATTCTGCCCTTACTGTTAGAATGGGTAAAGCCAAAAGGTTGATTGATGTACTGCCCAAAATGTTTTAACAATACACTACACCTAGCACCTCGCGGTGTCCTTCAGGTTGTCATAAACGGAAAGCAAATGGATGCTGGCCGCCTACTTTATAACATGGATGGAAAAGAAGGTGAAATGTTGCGCGATCTCCGAGTTAAAATCGAAGATTTTTTTAAATGGTATTCAAATTTCAAAAATAAAGAACCTATTCAACTAGTTGAACTCATGACCTCAGATATGAAATGCGACAATAAATGTGCCATCCCTGGTGGATTGAGACTTGATGTTGTTGACCTCCTCATCGACAGTACGACGATAAAAAATATTATGCTCGAGCTAAGCACGAAGTATAAAATGACTATAACGTTCAAAGAATGAGGCCATAGTTGGTTGAGCTAACAGCGAATGAAAAGCGAAACTTCTCTAACCGCGTGACAATCACGGGCTCTGTTGTTGATGCCATAAATGGAATTCTCAAGTTAACAGCAGGAATCATGTCTCAATCCCAATCAATGATTGTCGATGGACTCCACTCCTTTTCAGATTTGTTCACAGATATTTTCGTTATTTTTATCAATCGCTATAGTCATGAAGAACCAGATGCTGAACATCCCTATGGACATCAAAGGATCGAAACTCTTGGAACTCTAGCAATGGGATCAACTCTCTTATTTGTAGCCGGAGCTTTTGCCTATGAAAATGTGATTAAGCTTTACAGTGGCGGGAGTGACCTCAAGGTTAATTTTGTTTCATTTTCTATAACTTTATTTTCCATCGTTTCAAAAGAAGGTATTTTTCATTACATTTCTAGGGCAGCGAAGAAGATCAAGTCTCCACTGCTTGAAGCAAGTGCTTGGCATTCACGCACAGATGCTTTCTCTTCTTTAGTGGTGATGATCGGTTTGATTTTTTCTTATTACGGCTACACATGGTTTGATTCGGTGGCGGCCATCATTGTCGCAATTTTGATTGGAAGAATCGGTTGGAATTTTATGAAGGATAGTCTTGTCGAACTTGCTGACACTTCTATTTCTAATGAGCGAATGAAAGAGTACATGGAATGTATCATGAAAATTGATGGGGTTATTGACGCCCATAGCTTGCGTTCAAGAAGAATGGGAAACAAGGCCATCCTAGATGTTAATGTGCAAGTGAATCAAAGGATTACCGCTTCTGAAGGACATGAAATTTCTTCTTGGGTTGCCAAAAAATTAATTGATCAGTTTGAAGAAGTAATCGACGTGACAGTTCACACTGATGTGGAAGATGACTTGATGGTGGCCTATTCAAGCGTCAAGAATTTATTTCTCCCCCTCAGGTCTGATGCAATTGCTTCTCTGGAACAAATTTGGGGAGATCAATCTATTATTTCGCGAGCTTCTTCCATACGGCTTTATTATATTGAAAGCAAAATTTTAGTCGAACTCATACTACCTTTAAAAGAAAACGAAACGAGACTTTCTCATGAGATGATTTCAACATTAACCCAAAAGGCTTCTGATCTTTCTTGGTTTGGGCGCCTTGATATTCTTTATCGTTATATTTAATGACGACGCATGAATTAGATAAAATTAAAAAAAGTATTGCGGAAGGAAAATCCGAACAAGCAAAAACAGCAATCCAAAAGTGGATCAAAAAAAACTCAGCAACTCCAAGTGAGAGAGTCACTCTATCGGAACTTTATAGTTGGCTAGGTGAAGACTCATCTGCTTGGAAAATTTTAGGGCCAATCCCCTCTCTCAATGAACTTCAAGGGAAATCTCACCTCAACTTAGGTCTCCATTTTAGGCAATGCTATATCCTTGGCATGTTAGGTGCAAAATACATTTCAAATCGACTTTATGATTTTCTTGAATCTCAAGTCAGCGAAACCCAACTCAAGAAAATATACCCCCAATTTTTTCAAAATAGAGGTTATCTCTTTATTTCTCAATATCTACCAGAGAAAGCTCTTCATCATTTTTTAAAAGCTTCTGAACTTTACCCCATAGATGATCATCGTCAATTCTTTATCCAATTAGGAATAGCCGATAGCTATGCCATGTTAGGTGCCTTTGAAAAGTCAAAAGCTATTATTGAAAAGCTCAAGCTTATTCCTTCTTTTCTGAAGGGTGAACTCTTGGCCATTCTCTATCAAGCCGAAGGCGAATATCTCAATTACTTGGGTCTTAGTGAACAAAGTTTTAAAGCGCTATCTCTTTCTCATAAATGTTTTACGGGATTGCATCTAAAAGAGAATAAAGACTACGCCTACTTACTTAAACATATGGGCCTCAACTTGTGTTGGGCCGGAAAGGCCGAGGAAGGAATCGAGTACTTACTCAGAGCAAAAAAAATTTTACTTAAGTCTGATGGTACTCCGACATCTTTATTAGAAATCATTTATTGGATTGAAATCTATGCTCCTGAAGTTCTCTCGATTGAAGAGAGAGTACTCGTGAGATTTTATCCTCAATACTCAGTTTACGCAGAAAGACTTGGACGAGTTTATGAACAAAGAAGTCCTAAGATTTGTCCTTGGGTACCTCAAGACAAAGACAATAAAGAAAGTCATTGGTTAGTTCACCAATCGAAAATGATTTCCCTCTCCTATGCTAAAACGAGAGAACAAATGTCTCAACAGTGTATTGATTTTGAAGCACGAGTTTTTTGGAATAAAAACCAATGTGAAATATTATCCGTTTTAGAATCACAACTTTTGCTCACTTTATTTGGAGCAGGGAAAAGAGGAGTTCACCTTTATCATCTCTCCGACACCATTTATCGACATGAATTTACATCTTGGGAACATGGAATAGATAGGATCAAAAAGCAGCTTAAGGCCCTCAAACAAAGAGGATTTCAAGTTCTGCTCGATAACAATAATGTTATTTGGAGTTGGGATACAAATATGAGCTATATCTTAAGGAACGACCTCAACTGCGGCTCACCTCTTCAAGCTCTGGAGTGCTTATCAGGAGCTCCAGTCTCAGCATCTCAATTAAAAGAAGCCTTTGGTGTTTCCTTAAGAACAGCTCAACGTTGGATTAAAGCTCCTGAGTTGGGGGAGTAAGAGCTTCTTTCATTTTTTGTAGCAAAAATTCTTCTGTGACACCTTGCTCGCCAGTTTGCATTCTTTGCACTCCCATTCTGACCCAGTCTTTCCAAAATGAATCAGGATTAGATTCTTGCGATCTGTATTCCATGAGAAGTTTGTAATAAATCATTTTCTCTTCTGGTGAACGACACTGATTATAACGAACCAGACTTCTAAAATAGTCACCATCCTTGCCCCATAATTTGATGGCATGGATGAACTTTTCAGCAGTTATATCTGTGAGGTTTCTCTTCCCTTCAATAACAAGTTTCAAGAAACCAGAAGAGTTGATTCCCGCCTTTTGGGCAAAGTAGCGATAACTAAAGAAAGTAGTCTCTGCCTTCATCATTTCATACCAGTCGAGCAAGAACTGTCTATAGTCTAAATACTCGTAAACATTGATCTTTTTTGTTTCCATGCTTCCTCCAGAAAGTGTTTACCTTTTGTTCTGAACGCATCATGTCAACAATCAGGGGGCTATTTCAGGGAAATATTTGTCGCAGCTCAATAAATTCATGTTTTTTACCGAAATGCTTTTAATATGAAGATCTTAATTGGCCTTGCTCTGCTTTTTTCGATGTCTGCACTCCATGCAGAAGATGGCCTATGGAAAAAACCTCACTCATTTGATGAAAGCATCTTTAAATATATCAAACCAAGATTGAACAAAAAAAAGATCAATCCTTTCGAAGATATAGAAAATCTTCCTCCTGAGTTGCAAGAAAAGCCGATAAAAAAACCCGATTTAAATGACATTTTTTCTTTAAACGGAGGTCGCGGCCCCGGTGGCGGAGATGGACTTTTATGTACTCAAAGTGAAGCCAATCGATTTCATGGAATTTATTCGTATAGTTATATTCAAACTCGAAAAAATCTTTTTGCAGAGAACGTTGATGAGCACCAGTTTCCAAACACTAGCTGTATTGATAACCTCAATATAATTCAAGCGAAATTGGCCGAAAAAAATCCCATCTTAGCATCAGGTCTTAAAGATTTTATTTCTTCTCTTCCTATTCAAATAGATTCAAAGCCAAATCCTAGAAGAATTTGGACTTCTTTGTCAGAGGGAGACAAGCTTCAATGTATGGGTGCCGATATCCCTGATGAAACAAAGATTGTGCAAACTGAAAATTGCTACAAATGTCAGATGTTTATTCGAGACTATTCGGAGACAAGACCACTTATCATTTACCAATATGAGAAAGCCTTAATCGATAAGCTTAAAGAAGAACCTCAACAATGTTCATACGCCTTTATCCACGAGTGGGCGCGTGATTTCATTCCTAATTCAAAAGATATTTACTTCTTTACGGCCCTTTTACACTCAAAGGATTTTCACGAAACAGGAGATCTTTCACTTCAAAATTTAGATGAAAGAACTGCCCAATGCTTAAGTGAGCTCAATAAATCTTCAGTTCTAGACTCTTCTTCTTTGTCAGTTTATTTTGACATTATCAATCAAGTACCTCCAAGCGTCAGTGAGGTCGAGAAATACCAGATTGAAATGCAGCAAAAATTAAAAGAAATGAGAAAGCTTATTGATTCGCAAATGGAAATGATGAAAAAAAATAAACCATTGGGCTACAGTCAAAATCAAGTTGATTTTATGCTCAATCACACTCAAAAAAGAATGAAGGAAATTGACTGGTCTGTTTTAAATAAGAAAATTTCAATTGCTCAAGCCCTTCAAGAAATGATGGAGCTATCACAATTTCTGCCAGGAGCTCCTAACGTAGAAAAAGATAATACCTTTCCAGGTCTCTTCCTCTTTATGGAACCAATAATGGATCCCAAATACATTCCAAAATTTGAAACCGGACCAAGTCCGTACGAAGGGAATAACCCCAAAATCGAAATGATTAAGACCGTTCCTGTCGAAATGAAACTTAAAGATTAGAAACTATATTCTTCTAGAATAACTTCATTGTCATTAGCAATGGCCTGAACAATGGTGCCATCAGGTTTCACGCTTACTGGCCAGTCAACTGAGTGAGTTCCTTTTTTCGGAATATTGGCCTCATTGATGATTCGACCAGAAGAATCTCTCAACTGAACTGTATAAAAAGGATTATTGAGATGAAAATCACTCTCTGTAGGGTCACTCTCAAAAACGACAAGATACCCATTGCGATAAGGAGTTAGCTGGCGAACATTTCCATAATGGCCAACTTCAACTTCTGTCTTCAAAGGAGCTCCAACTTTATCTCTAAAGGTGATAACAGATGCTCCATCACTATTTAGTTCAACATCAAAATATTCGTTCCCATCTAGGGTCGGAACACCATAAGTCTGAAAGACTTCTCCCTTTTTACCAATTTTAAGAGTTTGAGTTAAGCCAATTAAATAGGTCCCATCTTCTCTATCAACAATATTATAGGCATTCATATTTTCAGTGGCGATATCCTTGGCCAATTCAGACCGTTCCCCTGCTTCATTAAAATGAAGTAATGAAAGTCGATCACTTCCAATTAAGGCCAATATTCCGCCATCAAGCGCAGAACCAGCCCCTTTTAAAAGTTCGGAAGATGAAATTTCAGCCAGAGTTTTAACTTCACCCTTTTCATTAAAGCTAATGATTCGATCTCTCAAGCGATCCCAAATTAAAGGTCTCCCATTCTCATCGTAACTAATACCCGCAGGACCGATACCTCCGCCCTCAGGAGATAGTCCCACTTGTTCGCCAGAAAAAGTGGCGACGACTTTCCCGCTCTTGATGGCAATCCCCCTGGGATTATCGACCGTTGGCAGGACATCTCGTGGAGAAGTCACATCATTAGAAGATTCAACGGAGGTTAACTCCTTATTTTTTTGAGAACCACCTCGCTCCTCAAAAATATTTGACCACTTAATAATGAGAACGAAGGCCAATGCCAAAGAGAGGATAATTAAAGCCGTTTTTTTCATTTTATAACTCCCGTTCACAAATCATAAACAATCCATCGTAAAAAAAATAGAAAAACAATCTTCGAAACACCTTTGTAAGGTATCTCTATCCGCAATGAAAACAAGTGACTTGATAAAATCAATCACCTAGGAGGATGACACGATGAAAACAGCTCTAATAACATTGGCCATTTTAATCAACTCTGGAGCCTATGCTGCTCAGACAAGCTCAAGTGACGTAATCAAGTATGCACTCACCTCTCATGGAATTAAATATCTTTTGAGAGATAAGCGTGGCTCAGTCAATGCATGGAAAACCACAGATAAATTTACCAATATTCCTGCCAATGGTTCAAGTGTTCCTGCCAAAAGATGGGGAAATACAGATTGTTCTGGCTTAGTAAGTGCAGCAATTCGATACAACGGTTATTATGCACCTGAAAAGAGAGGAAAACCGGCGCTTTCAACCGCTCTCTTTGCTCAATTGGCTTCCAAGAAAAAAAATGGATTCTACTTCGAAGCGACCGGAACAAAAATGATTGATTCTGTTCGCCATGGTGATTTTCTAAACCGTTCTGGATCTCCTTATGGACACGTCTTCTTTTTTAATGGATCTGATTCTCGCAATATGATGAATACAGTAGAAGCCCGGTGTACAAAATGCGGAGTTGGAGCCTTTGTTAAAAGTTGGAATGATGTATTAAAAACAAATTACAAACTCATAAGAAACAAAAATATCGTCAATAACGTAGGAAACAAAAAGAAAGTTTTTAGCTTAGCTGAAGCTTCTGCAAAAAAATCAACATCTAATAAATCGATAATTGAAAAAGAAACTTTAAATGAACATATTGTTCGCCCAGGTGATACTCTCAAAAGTATTGCCATGGAATATGGAGTTGAAATCAATGCGATTAAGGACGTTAATCCAGATATTAATTTTAGCCGCCTAAAAGTCGGGGATCAAATCATGGTTAATATGTAAAAAAAAAAGCCCTCGAATGAGGGCTTTTTTTTTGGCATTTTATTTATTGTTTTTATCTTCTTTGCAAAAATCCCATATACAATTGATATTCTTTCAAAAGAGTTTCATTTCCATAGTCGGGAGAATCAAAAGTAACATTACCCCCTTGGGTTTGAATTGCTTGAAATTCACAACCACTGAGGTGACAACGCATTTGCTTCCCGAAGAAGAATGACTCACGAGTACCATTTAAAACGTTACGACATTTTTGCGATACACTATGCCCCGCTAATCGAGGACAAAGAAAATCGAGAACTGTCTCTCTATAGGTATCTGTATTTGCGAAATTATTACTTTGAACTGACGGCCAAGTTCTAAGCATTTGCTGAAGCCCTAATCGACATCTTTCTTCACCTTTACTCGAAAGCTTAAAGTTACAAAATGATTTATAAAAAGCGAGTCCTGTAAAATATTGTCCCCAACCTCCCACGTAAGGATGGTTATTAGGTTTCATGCGAGAGCAACCCATGCTTGAACAACTTACCCGTGATCTGAAAGAAATGGAGTTAGAGCTTGACCACGAGCCTGTCGAAGGATACTGGCCGGGATTGTTGTGATACCATTCTTGGTCCTCAAAGACATTTTGAAAGTCGGTGCTTGTCATGGAGCCTAATACTGGAACAGAGAGTAATTGGCTCAGCTGAGGTGCCATATAGAATCCAGTATTACAACCATGCAGAACGATGACTGCATCTTTCGTTAATCTATTCTTAAGATGGCCCATTTTAGTCGCATCAACTTTCAAACGTGAGCCTTTTTGCAGTCCAAAACCATAAAGAGCACTACTATGTCCCACCATATGAAATGAGCGGATCGACTTCAAAGCTTGGGTGTATTTATATATAGCAGTATCAGTAAGAGATTGGTCGTTAGCTTCAAGAATGTTGACACCCACATTACGAAGAACATTTCGATCTGATTGATATGAAGAGTTGAGGGCCCAAAACACAACAATTTGGTCTTGAGGGTATTCTTCTTGAATTTTTCTTATTCTCGCCATTGACGTTTCTAAGAACTGGAGACCAACTTCTCCACCATATCCGATAGCAAAAATATGAGATGTCACATTAGCATTCCAACGATCATTTCCAACGGTAAAAACAGAGTACGCTTGCGCAAAATTTGTAAACACTAGAAATAATAATATAAATATTTTCTTCATTTTTCCCCTCCTAAAAATCCTCATAAAGTTGCTCGCTTATATAAAACTCTCGAATCTGACGCAATGTATTCTTATAAAAACGTTCACATCGTAGAAACAAAAAAGCCGCACCAATAAAGGTGCGGCAACTAACAGCTAAACTGAGGGGTTTAGTTTCTGTTAATCCATTTGCCAGAGCGACAAACCTTAATAACTTGAACTTGGTGATCACTACTTGAATCATTTTCCCAGAAAATTTGAGTGCGACCTTCTTTACACTTAATTGGTGTAACTGGAGGAGCTTTTGGGTACCAACGGCCATTCGTACAAGTACGAACGACTTGATAAGATCTGTCGTTTGTTGAGTCATATTCAGTAAAGATTGAACGTGAACCTTCACGACATACATGATACTCGCTTGGAGCAGTGTATGATCCAGTTGCATCTCTATCAGCACAAACATAACCAACACGACATTTGTCTTCGTCACCAGAAATAGCAAATGCTGTTTGAGTTGACTCACCAGTCTGACAGTAACGTGCAGAGCTTACGAAACGAGTGTAGAGAGATTGGTCGCCATGAGAAAGAACGATAGCACCTTTTTGCTTAACAAGTGCACGTGCTTCAGCACATGACATGTCTGCAGTGTTCATTCTTCCGAATGCAACAGATGAAACGAGTAACGAAAAAAGAATCGCAAATTTCTTCATAAAAAATCTCCTTGTGAAGAACAGTTTTGTTGTTGAATGTGTTTTGACAGTAATAAAAAAAGAAGACAACTTGATTTTAATTTCTAAACGTCTTTCCGGTGTTGAAGATTGAAACCAGGGCCAAGATGACACTCCTTCAATTTAATAAAAAAAAAGCCATCTTAAAAGATGGCTTTTTAAAATTAACATTGATCAAGCTTTTATCTGAGATTAATCCATTTTCCTTCTCGGCATACTTTTATAATCTGTCGAGAGCGATCATTACTTGAATCATATTCTGTCATGACTTGAGTTTTCCCTTCCTTGCAAATATGAATTTGAGAGGGAGCGATGTACCAACTTGAATCTTCTTTAGAGCCACAAACATAACCCATTTTGCATTTTGTTTTGTCTAATGAAATGGTGAAAGCTGTTCTCGCCTTTTGATCAATGGCACATGCATTTTGATTGGCCACAAATTTACTATAGAGGAGAGGATTTCCATGAGATAAAATAAGTGTTCCATTGCTTTTTAAAATATCTTGAGCTTCTTGGCACTCCATATCTCTTGTGTTTAAACGAGCTTCAGCGCTATTGATACCTAAAAAAAGAAATGCAAGAATTGAAATTGTCTTCATAAAATCTCCATTAATATTATCTTTTAATACGACACAACCGACATTCATGACAAGTCTTGCGCAGTCTTAGTGGTTTCATTTTTTGCAACCACTGTTTTTGATCACTTCCTGTAAACAACTAGAAAGAACTTTTTATACTCGCTATTGTTCGCCCCATATCCCGATGCTAAACCGAGTGAGGAGAATCAAATGGCCCCTAATGTTAGAGACTATACCGACCTCGTAGAGTTTCTTTATGATTTCTTTGCTTTTCGAAAGCAAAACAATCCTCAATGGTCGTTTCGCTCATGGGCGCTCAATATGGGTTTTAAATCACATGCTAACTTTATTAGTTTCCTCAATGGAAAAAGAAAACTAACTAAAAATATGGAATCCAAGCTTCAACAGTATTTCACTTTTTCGGAAATTGATTTTGCTCATTTTAATGAGCTCTGTGCTTGGTCACGATTTGCTTACGACAACCCCTTCATTTCAAAAAAAATCAAAGGTCTTGCCCTTGTCGATGAAGACAACAAGCAATTTGAAATTCAATGTTCACGCCACAGCTTCAGTCCTTTGATCACTTTGCTTGGCGAAATTCTCAGGACATCAAAGACCACGCTCAATATTGAGGAAATGAGTTCGCTTCTGGTTCCTGATATTGCGCATGAGCAACTAGAAGTAGCTCTTGAACGATTGATAGACTTAGGTCTAGCGAAGAAGCTCGATAATTTGAGCTACCTTTACACTCAAAGTGGTCGAGATGTTGTGATGAAGAAAGAATGTCTTAATTTGAAAAACTCTTTTGCATTAAACCTTGCAGCTAACAATCAAAGACCACCTGAACTTGCCGATCATTATTTTGTGAAACAAGCGCAATTCAGATTACCCTTTAGCAAGTTCCAAGAATTTGAAACGCGATTAACCTCAACGATTAAGGATATCGTAACTGACATGTGGACCATTGACGATGAAATCGTTTACGACTTAGTGTTTTCAATGCAACCGATTGCGATGCCTCATGCTCAATTAAATTCGAGTGTCCACCAAGTTTGAATTTCTGAACAAGGCGAATTATTTTTGTTACCACAAATATTTCCGCCAGGGTGATTCTTCCCCATATGACTTCCACTCGGCATATTGATCATTTCATTATTTGTTTGAGTACCACCGGCAGCCTTGCTTGGACTTAAAAGTGAGGCAAAATGTTGATCATATCCGATAGTGTGACAGCTGGCACAGCGATTGGTTAGAATTGGCTTTAAGGTGTTTGTGTAATAATTGAATCCATTTACCTGAGATGCATAAGCAGTGAACGTCATTGGCGTTCCGGTTAATGCAATATCGCCTGTCGTGTCTGTCACTGTGGCGTAAAGTTGGCGAGTCACACCATCACGATACGCAACAGGAATGAAATATTGAAAAGCATGGTTTCCTGCATATCCACCATTAAATCCCGATTGATTAGCATTGATGCCTCCAATTCTAGTTCCTGTCCCAGGAGGGCCATCGACATAAAACTGAACGACCACGGCACTATTGAGGTCTTCTGGATCTGCTGCCCAACCTGTTACTTTTCCCATATTAGTAATTGATGTCACTGCACCTGTTGGAAGCGTCGTATTTGTTGGAGGAGTTGTTGTCGTTCCACCATTTTCAAAATCCCACCATTTTGCGACGGCATCACAGACAACATCAGTTAAACCTTGTGGACAACGATTCCCACCACTATGAGAAGTAATGTTTCTAATTTTGTTCATTAAACTATTTGAATCGCGAGTCGTTCCAAGTTTGAGTTTTTGTAACATTTCGCTGTAAGTATAAATAGTCAAAGGTCCGGGAAGAATTGGTTGATTTACTGGCGGCGCGTGACAGGCAAAACAATTGCTTTCAAAAAGTGGCTTCACTTGCTGGTCAAAGAGCTGATTTCCAGTGAGCTGAGTAACTCCCGGCGTTGTTCCTGGAGTTGGTGTCGGAGTTGGAGAAGTGTTACTGGTATTACTCGTTGGATTACTCACGCTCAGATTTGTAGAAGTGTTGATTTTTTTAGCAGTAGCATTTTTTGGAGCTTCAATCACACATTGGGTATATCCAAAGAGAAGTCCTACAACAGATAAGAAAGCTAAGGTGATTTTTTTCCATTTTTCCATGATAAATATTTCCTGTTGTTTACAAGTAAGGCCATACCATTACAATAAATTCTATACATAACGAGCTCTTATTGTAAGATAGGAGCTTTTTACCAAACATGAGTGAGCAAATGAACACAATTCAAATCAATGAATCCATCATTCCTTCGTCTCTTAAATTTCTTATAGTTGAAGACGTTCAACACGTTCGCGAGACAATGATTGAGTACCTTAAAGAGATGGGATTTAAAGGTGAAATTAAATATACCGACTCAAGTGATCGGGCATTCAAGCTCGCTTCAGAAGAAAAATTTGATTTTTTTATTCTTGATTGGAGTCTCAAAGAAGGTACTGGCCAAGAAATATTGGCTAAATTAAGAAGCAATCCGGAGTATTCGTTAACTCCCATGCTGATGGTTACTGGGCACGATAGCATTGAGGATATGATGCTCGCCATGGAATCTGGAGCAAGTGCCTATCTGATCAAACCTTGGACTTGGGAAGAATTAGAAATCAAACTTTGTGAAGCATGGAACTTCCACCTTAAATCACGACTTAAAGTGACTGAACTCATTTAAAAGCGCGACAGAAATCTTCGAATCTCAATCAAGATTGATTGCCTGACTGAATCGTCTTCCATAAAGAGCTCATGATAGGACTTAGGAAACTTAATCATCTGAGAATAATCAGACCAAGCGGAAATATATTTTTCCAATTTTCGATTAACCACATAATCATCATCTCCGGCCATAAAACATAAGATCGGAACATTTAAACGCTGATCTTCAGAGTATCTCTCCGTGTAAGAAGCTGATTGGTAAACCCATGAGTTTGTCGGTCCCCCCATTTGTATCAGAGGAAGCTGATGCTGTAGCCTGCGATAAAATTCAAATCTATCTGGATCATGGGAAACTCTATTTCCTTTAAAAGGTTCTAATGTTTCAGCTTTTCCTCTACTTAAAGCGTAAAGGTGCCCTTCTCCCATTTTGCAAAGAAACCAAAAATACATTTTAGCAATCCAATTGGGAAAACCTTTTAACTTCAACTTCAACATTGGAGCACTCAAGATCAAAGCATCGTAGAGACCTGGACGTTTCATAAAAGAGCTGCAAGCAATTGCTCCTCCCATTGAATGGGCCATTACAACAACTTTCTGATATTTTTTTTGACTTTTTAAATGCTGAACGATGCTTACAAAATCTGTAACGTAATCTTCAAAATCTTCGACATGTCCTTTATGAGTATCTTCTAACATTCGGCCAGAGAGCCCCTGTCCTCGATGATCGACGGCCCAAATGTCGTAACCGCTATCTTTCAAATCATAAAACCATTCAACATATTTTACTGCAGCCTCCGTTCTTCCAGGTGAAATGATAATGAGATTTCGATTTTCTGGTTTCGTCCATCCTAACAAGTGAAGATGCACCCCTTCCCTTCCTGAAAGTTCAAGATCAACCAGCTCACGTCGCCAGAAAGTTTCCAATGGTTTTTGATGAAACGAAGTCACATTCTATTTTCATTCGGACGCCATCGATCTTCAACTACCGGCAAGACATCCCATCAAATTTAGACTAAACTTTTACAAAAGGATGTTTTATGGATACTCAAACTCTCGCTAAAAACAAAAAGCATAAGTGTCATCGTATAGTCGTCACGGGGGGACCTGGTGGAGGAAAAACCACAGCCGCCGACCTTTTTAGACGGGAAATTGGTGAGAAAATTGTCATTGTTCCTGAAGCAGCAACCATGCTTTTCACGGGAGGATTTCCTCGCGTCAATGATCCAGAAGCCATTAAGTCGACTCAAAAAGCCATTTGTCATGTTCAAAAGAATATTGAAGATATTCAATCGGCACTCTTTCCTAATAGAACACTGTTGTGTGATCGCGGAACTGTTGATGGCGCTGCATATTGGCCAGGCAACCCTGCTGATTTCTTTACAGAAATTGGTTCGACTCTTGAATTAGAACTCTCTCGCTATGATGCCGTTATTTTTTTTGAAACTGCGGCGGTGGGAGGAATGTCAATTGAAGGCGGTAATCCTATTCGAAATGAATCACTGGATAAAGCAGTTAAGTTAGATAAAGTTTTACGTGAACTTTGGAATCAACATCCCCGCTTCATTTTTGTTCCCCATGATGCTTCATTTTTTAAAAAAATCACTTACGGCCTCGCCTCATTAGAGAGCATGGTTTCTCAACTTAACAAACAAATTGAGAATTAATTGAATTCAAATACCAATTCGGTTGTACTTTCATGGGCTTATCATTCAAACTCCAACGCTCAGCGCCTAAAAACTCCGTATTCCTCCAAGTAGAATTTTTGTAATAAATGACTACTTCAATCAAGGATGAAATCATGCGTTTTTTGCTGAAGATCTTCCCTCTTCTTTTTTCTTTTTCTCTCTATGCTAATCAGTATCCAAGTGAATGGTGGCAGGAAGTTCCAAGAGATGGAGCTCCAGGTTGGGAAATACTTCCTCAAGATGCGGCCAAAGGTGAAGTCATTCTTTCTAAAAGAACAGAGCTTGGAATTTTTTCAAATCTCGCAGCCTCTCCTTTTGAACTCGATGGCGAAATGTACGGTTCTGTGGAAGGCCTGTGGCAGATGATGAAATATCCCGATCTCACCGACCCAAAAGATCCACGACATAACATCGTTTATCCTCACTCCAGAGATGAAGTGAAGCTAATGGCGATGTGGGAATCAAAAACAGCGGGCAATGAGGCCAATCAAATTAATCACGATAATGGTATCGACTGGATTACTTATAAGCATCACAAGTTCAATTATGTAGATGGAGCAGACGGAAGCGAGTTCCATTATAAATTGATCAAACGTGCTTTGATTGCCAAGGTAGAGCAAAACCCAAAAATCAAAGCTCTTCTCATTCAAACTCGTGGATTGGTTTTAAAGCCGGATCATTTCCAAAATGCTAATTCTCCTGCTTCATTTAAGTATTATGAAATCATGATGGATATTCGCGATCATTATCTTCCCTTTCAAGCTGAGTAATAAAAAATGAAAAAGTTAGTTATCGTTTATAGTTTTCTTCTTCTCCTTCTGGGATGCCAAACTCCTGGCCAAGATGGAGGTCAGACCAACTCACCAGAGCAAATGAAGAAGCCGTATGTGGTGATGGTGAGTATTGATGGCTATAGATATGACTATACTGATCGCTATAAACCGAAGTATTTAACCCAGTTAAAAAACACAGGTCTCTCTGCTCGCGGAATGCTTTCGATTTACCCCACCAAAACATTTCCTAACCACTACTCCATTGCGACAGGTCTCTATGCTGCTCATCACGGAATAGTGGCCAACGAATTTTACGATGTCGAAAGATCTGTTCGCTACAAGATTAGCGACAGAGCTCAAGTCGCAGATCCCATTTGGTACAAAGGTCTACCTCTTTGGAATGCCACTCAAGAAGAAGGTATGCTCTCGGCCAGTTATTTCTGGGTTGGAACAGATGCTCCAATAGGAGGAAGTCATCCTACTTATTATTTTGCCTATGACCAATCAGTTCCCAACAGTTCGAGAGTCAAGCAAGTCTTAGAATGGTTGCAGCTTCCAGAAGCGAAACGGCCGCACTTCATTACCCTCTATTTTAGTGATGTTGATAGTGCCGGACATTCTTATGGACCTGAATCGGATGAAGCTCGCGATGCAGTTTTAAAAGTCGATGAAAGTATTGGTGAGCTCGTTGAAGGGATGAAAAAAATCAAACTTCCTATTAACCTTATTGTCGTTTCCGATCATGGGATGATTAAAATCGGAGATCGCGTTTATATGAGCGATTACATGTCGCTCGATGGAATAAGAGTAGAAGGCCGTGGCCCTCACGCTCTTATTTATATTGAAGATGAATCCCGTAGAAAGACCTTACGTGCTGATCTCGAAAAGATTCCTCACGTAAAAGTGAGAACTCCAAGTCAAATGCCAAAAGAATACGGCTATTCGAACAATAAACTTTTAGGCGACTTTATTCTAATGGTAGATCCTCCATATTATTTGGAATATAAGAAAGACCTCGCCGCTGCCATGGGTATGCGCTCAGGTGGCACTCATGGCTATGACATTCGCGATAGCAAAGAGATGCAGGCGATTTTTTATGCCAAAGGGCCAAATATCAAATCAGTGCAAGGAATTGCGCCTTTTGAAAACATTAACGTTTACCCTTTTGTGTTGAAGCTTTTAGGACTTCCTCTCAAGGCAAAAATTGATGGTTCCGAAAAGGTTCTGGCCCCTTACTTAAAATAGATTTTTAAGCTGACATTCCAACTTGGCCGGATATTGAAACTCTTCCACTTCGTTCAGAGGAACAACTTCATATCCTTGTGCCAAAACTTTATCTAAAAGCAATGGCAAAGCTCTAAATGATGTTTCATGAATATCATGCATGAGTATCACGCCGCCTTGTAAGCCTTTTCTAATTAATTGAGGTTTGCGATTGGCCTCATAATAATCGAAGTCATAACTCAATCCCCCTTCAAGATGAGCATAGGCCGTTTGAGAAATCATTTGGGGAGCTTTGCTGTATTTCTTTAAGTACCAGTCGCTAGTATCAACATCCCAAAAAACAAAATTCAAACAATTTTCACCGTAGAGTTTCTGACCAATACTTTTTAAAGACTCATAGTGATGATAATCGCGTCTTTTCGAACCATAAGCACCATAGGGAAAACGAAAATACTGCTCACGCCCTTCCCATCCTGAAGAAGTGATATTCTTAATAGAATCGACAACACTCTTTTCAAAATCAGCTTTCGAAACATCATTTGAATTGGCGTGATCGTAGCTATGATTGGCCACGATGTGCCCTTCTCTATTCATTCTCTCGATTATAGCGGGATACTTTTTGGCCAAAGCCCCAAGTACAAAAAATGTGGCCTTGACGTTATAACGATCGAGGAGATCTAATATTTTGGGAGTATTAACGGGATGGGGCCCATCATCAAAAGTGAGGACAATTTTTTTAGTCCCATAAAGAGATCGAGTTAAATATTTTGAAAAACCGGTGTCAACTCCTGGTCTATAGACGTAATTGGTATCGGCGAACTGATCGCCATTAACAATCTGTGTGGCGACTTGCTCTTTTTGACCACAGCCGACGAGCAAAGCTGACAAAGTAAAAACAGTTAATAAATTTTTCACAAAAAACTCCTATTCCCAACAAGTTTTATATTTTTTCAATTCTTCAATAATTTCTAATTTTTTTCCGATATTAGCGACACCTGTTGAACAGCTTGCACATGGCAAGGTGTAGGGCTCACGCAATGTTGACCAATAGCGAGCAATCCCTGCCCATTTCCCATTCTTTTTGCATGAAACGCAACCATCAAGAGCGAGGTAATCCATAATACCAACACCGCATGCTAAATTCTTCTCTGGGTTTACAAGATCTTCTGCCTTCTTAATCAAGCAGCCGTGTTTACGATATTTGCTATTTTGTGTGCTTGAAAAACTTATCTGAAGTAGTCCTCTACTAATTGCATTCAGGCCACTTTGAAATTGGGACTCATCGTTAAAAACATCTGAATCAAAAGCTGATTCTCTCTTTGCAATACTTGATAATAAATTGATCCAAAAAATTCTTTTCTCATGCAAACTGATCTCAAAGTACTTAGGACAAAAAGCGACGATATCTTGAGGTGTCTTTTCAACTAACTTAACGCCATTTGATTCCAGAGATTGATAAGCTGTCCAAGTCCAAAAACCTTTCGTACTTACTTTATCCCACTCAATTTCGTCACTAAGCTTGACCTGTTGATTCGGAATTTCCCAATCCCATTTGGCACGAAGAAATGGCGCGAGATCAAAGTCGTAACGATAAAAATATGGTCTATAAGTATTAATCTCTGCAACTTCTCTTCGCGAAACACCAGGAATGGAAATAATGGTGACAGGCCCTAAATATGTTCCTCGAGATTTCTTTAAACTTGATACATCATCTCCATAAAGAGGCTTCTCTAAACGATTATTCTCTTCAACCTCGAGGACAGTCCCCTGAGGAAGAGAATCAATTTTCAGCAAATAGTCTCCAACCTTAGGATCGCTTCTCATCACTCTCATCGACGCGTCTTTCATTAGGACCGATCTCACAACCGCGGCATTGACTGAAGTCGAAATGATTAAGAATAAAATAATTTTTGCGTACACAAAGCACTCCTCATCAAATTCCGGCGCAACTTACATTCGTCTTCATGTCTTTAAAAGTTTTTTTTAGTGACTGTTTTTATTGGGCAAAAATGCATGAAAGGAGTGGGGCAATTTGAAAATCTTACATGTTTACAAAGCGTATTTTTTGAGCGTTTAAGCCTTTCCGAGACTCAAAATACATCTAAACTCTTTCTCCGTGACAGGAATAATCGACAGACGACTTCCTTTTTGAACCAAGAGCATTTCAGATAATTCACTTGTCTCTTTGATTAAACTCAAGGGAACAAAGTTTTTAAATTTCTGTTTAAATTTTACTGTGACACAAAACCAGCGAGGTTTTTCAACGGTAGCCTTGGGATCAAAATACTCTGACTTCTTATTAAATTGAGCGGGATCAGGGATCGCTTCTTTTGCGACAGTGGCCAAACCAGCAACCCCAGAGGGTTCTGCATTGCTGTGATAAAAAAGAACCTCATCACCAACTTTCATATCATTCATCATGAAATTACGTGCTTGATAATTTCGAACTCCATCCCAAAGCTCACATTGTTCGGGACGTTTTTCCAAATCGTCGATTGAAAAAACATCGGGTTCACTTTTCATTAACCAGAAACGCTTACTCATTTCCATCCTTTAGATGTTTTTTGAGATTATTATATTGAAATGAAGGGAGTGAAAAAGCCCCTTTGTGTATTTCTTGATTATAGTATTTAAAATCAAGTTGCGACTCTGCAACTTTACACTCATTGAAATCTTTCAATGGATGGTATTTTTTAGAAGCAAATGAGAAAGACCAAAGTCCCCCTGGATAGGACATATTATGAAAGTTACAAAATCTAACGATCGGGAAGAACTTATCTAAGATACTAGCGAGCTTTAATTGCATCTCTTGATGATACCAAGGCGATTCTCCTTGAGAAACGACGATGCCGTCCTCTTTGAGACACTTGTGAATGTCGCGATAAAAATCGTCACCAAAAAGTGGCTGAGCTGGGCCTACGGGATCAGTTGAATCGACGATGACCACATCAAATTTAATTTTTGTGTCGCGTACATAAACTAAACCATCGGCAAAAAGTAGTTCAAGCTTGGGATTGTTTAACTCACTGGCCGTTTGTGGAATAAATTCACGGCAAGCATCAACAACCATTTTATCGATTTCAACCATCACTACTTTTTTAACATTTTTGTGGCGAAGAACTTCACGGGCCGTTCCCCCATCTCCTCCACCAATAATCAAGACATTTTCAGGATTTGGATGAACAAAGAGAGGCGTATGCGAAATCATATCGTGATAAACAAATTCATCCTTTTCTGTCAGCATGACGAGCCCATCATTTAAAAGCATTTTTCCGTGGCCAGCTGTCTCCACAACATCAACCGATTGAAAATCGCTCTTGCCCGAGAAGAGAGTTTTAGTCACCTTGAATGAAAGGGCCATGATGTCTTCAAATTTTTCAGTTACCCATAAATCGCTATTCACAGAAAGCTCCTAGGTCAAAAAAATAAAAGGTTTTTCGATTTCAAACGAACTCTTATAATAGTAATCAAACTCGACGGTATATCCGCACTCAAGCTGCTCATTACAGGCGCTTGCTTTGATATAACGATCAAAGAGATCAAATTCGTTTGTCGTATTAAATGTAATGATATCAAAAGAATTTGGCTTAAATACTTTTAACAGATGATTGAGGATAAGAGATTTGTTCTCTTCCATGCCAAGGTCTGTTTCAAAGCTGATGTAGGGACTGGTGTCCTGAGGAGTAATGTGAATCGTCACATAATCATCTCCTCTTAAGCCATTCATTGAATAGCCAAAGGGCTCAAAAAGAAAGTCGTCAATCTCTAGGCCTTCGATAACAGACTCAAGATTGATAAAGGCCCTAATTTCTTCTTTAGACTGAGCTTTTTGAGTTAAGAACTCTGTCACACTAGGATCAAAGTCATACATCAATAACTCAGTCGTCGTATCTTCGGCTGGCGGCTGATAAGGCTTCTTTAATGAATAAATAAGATTATGATGGCTATGAACTTTGCCAAATCTTCTTCCGATACCATCCAGTCTTCTTTCCAAACGCTCGACATCATCTAAAAAGCTAGAGGATTGTAGTTGAGAACGATATTCATTTTTTCTTTGATAAACGAGTGAAGCGATTCCTGCTTCTCCAAACTCATCAATCATCATTTCAACAGATTCGATTAATTTAGTGGAACCACATGTGATCATAAGAATGCGATCATCCCAAACAAACAATGAGGATTCAGATAAGAGATAAGAATCGCAATGTTGATTCGAAAGTTCTGACAAAATGGTAGCGTTGCAGTTATCGACGAGCTCACGCCAAAAATCCTTTGAACGCTCGCGTAAACCTTTGAACTGAGGTTTAACTACTACTTCAATCTTTTTTTCCGAACCTTCAAAAAACATCAGTCCTCCTAACCCCTTGAAAAGGGTTACGCGTCATTCATCACAAGTGATTTGGCGCGCATACTAATGTAAAAGCTTTGGAAATTAAAGGACTTTTTCCCTCTGAAAAGAACTTGTCATTCTGGGCCAAATTCAAGATGATGTTGGCGCAAATCTATCAAATGAGGATCATTTATATGCTTAAAGTCATCTTAGCTTTTTTTATGATTACTTCAGCTCAGGCCAAACTTGTTGTCAGCAATGAATTGGTTGATCTCTTGGTGGTTCAAAAACCATTTTTTATTTTTCCAGAAGACCAAAGCGGTCTTTATCAAATCGAAATGGCCTACGCTGATGGTTGTACGATTGCCTTTAGAGATTCACTAGAGCTCGTTCGCAATACATCAAAAAGGGTTAAGTACTCAAACACTAAGCTGTTTGAACTTGGAACATTAGATTTTGCCTTTATCGATTACGCCCAAGCTCCAACTTATTATCGAGTTTATTTTGGAAACAACTATGGCAGCGTTATCGATGTTATGGATAGCACAGTTGAGGATAGTAGCGGAGTAAGAATTCTCGCCAACCGAACAGCAAACCAAACCCTCATTCGATTCGAAAAACTCGAAGATGCTGAGAAGGCTTGGGATTTTATTACCAACAATATGGATAAGTGTAGAAAAAAATGAAAGTGATGGGTCACAGGGGGGCCAAAGATGAGTTCCCCGAAAATACTCTTAAATCAATAAAATTTGCTCTCGATGTCGGCTGTAGTGCTGTTGAGATCGATGTTCATCTTTCATCTGATAATAAAATTGTCGTTATTCACGACGATACTGTTGATCGCACCACTAACGGAAAAGGCAAAGTGCTTCAACTCTCAAGCGATGAGCTTCGAGGGCTTGATGCCGGTCAAGGCGAAAAAATCCCATATTTGGCAGAGGTCCTCGATCTCATCAAATCTCGAAACTGTGAACTCGTCATTGAAGTTAAGGCCGCGAATCTCGAAGAAAAACTCATCAGTCTCTTGAAAGAAAAAGAGATGATCGAAAAAGTTAGTGTCATTTCATTTAATCACCGAATTGTTAAAAGAATAAAAGAGCTCTGTCCCCAAATTAAGACAGCTTGTTTACTCTATGGTCTTCCAGTAGATGCCGTTGCTATCGCTCGCGCTGCTCTTGCTGATGGTCTTTCTATTTGCGTCGCTACTGTCGACAAAGAATTGGTTGATCAATGTCACAAGGAAGGAATTTACGTTGCCGCTTGGAACGTCAATGATAAAGAATCATTCGCTTATTTCAAACAAATGGGGATCGATTTTTTAGGAACTGACAAGCCTTCAATTATAGCCCCCTTAGCGTAAAGCACCTCTGAGAAGTTCATTTTTTGCTCGCTCACTTCCCCACCATTCGACAGCAATATGACACTGTATTGGCCCGTAGCCGCTGCGATTACAAGAATCTGTATACTCAACATTAGTACAACCATTCAATGCAACACCATGAATGGCCCCTTTGCTTTGGTAATAGCTGAAACACTGTTGAGCAATCGGAGCCTTTTTAAATGGGCCAATGGGTTTAGTCACTCCATCAATGGAATAGGCAATATCAATTTTGCGACCGCATTGCTTTTGATACATCTCCGAAATTTTATATCCTTTGGGAGCTCCCCAACTATTCACCATTAAAATAAAACCCAGTTGAGGGTCAGCTTGTTTGCCGTTTCGACAATCGAACTGATCAATCACTTCTTGCAACTCTTTGGTACTGGCCTTGTGAACTAATTTAAAATACTGACGAACGTTTGATCCATGAATCGGAAGGTTATCATGAACTCCGCTGGGTTGACCTTTTCCTTCTCTTGCAGTTCCAAATCCTGATATTCCTAAGACAATATAATCTTTCGCCATAGCATTAGCGGATAAGACAAAACTCAAGATCAATAAAAACTTCAATTCAAACTCCCATGACAAATTCCAAATACATTCTAAAAGATATTCAGCACTTGATGGTGCCACTCACTCTTTTTTACTTAGCCTGTTATAAAACAAACACTCATGAAAAAAGTGATTAAATTCATAGAGTTATAACCTCTGCACTTTTTTCACACCCCCTAGTCCATCCGATACAAAAAAGGCAAACTCCCGCCATGAAAACAAAAACATACTGGGCCATTGGCCTCACTGCTCTTTCTCTTCTCTCTTGCGCCCCAAAAGACCAATTGGTGGAGAATCCTTTTTACACTTCGCCAACTGCTGAGAATCTAGAATTCGAACAGTTGTTTGCTGAAAATAATCAAGCACTCTCGGGAGATATCGCACTCTTCACATCAGATCGCTTAGCAGAAGCTGCTAGAATGCTCGAGTTCGCTCTCAATGCCGATACGGAAGTAGAAGCTTATAAAAAAGAATTAGCGGTTCTGGAATCAGGTGGTAGAGCGAGAAGTTATGTTCTCTGTCGCAAGCTAAAGTCTTTTTCAAGACTTCAAGGTTCAAAAACCTATGCCATTAGTTGGGATGGCTGTAAAGACAGTCGCTCAGGAAAGAAAACTGAAACAGAAGTTCGCGGACCTGAAGATTATAATCTCGAATTTTCCATGCCTGGAATAACACTTCCAAGCTTGATTGAGGCTGAAACGGGTGATGGTCTCACTCTAAAACTTAGCGAATTGGATGATACAGGAAAAAGAGTTAGAGGTAGCCGAGGTGATCTTAATGAATCACGAAGTATGCGTTCTCAATTGATCGACGTTGATCAAAAGATTTACGAATTTACCTATAGAAGTGTTACTTCACACGAAGTGATTCGCTCCAAAGGGCGCAATAAAGGCACACAAGATAATGGAGAAATTTCTTCAGTGATTGAAGGTAAATTTCAATTAAAAGAAATTCCAGGTGGAAGACTCGTCGTTGATAAGTATATACAAGCGAAAAACGATTCACTTTCAACAACTGTTAAAGCAACTCGCAAAGATGTTGCCGGAAAAGTTAAAGATAAATTCTATATCATGATTAATGATTTGATTCTGGATAATGGAGAAACTCAAGTCAACGTTCCAGGCGGAACGACATCCATTATGGTTCCAACCGGAACCAATCCAGATGGTAGCGTCATTCTTGAGTCTCAAAAGATGAAATTTTGCGGCCAGTTTAGAAGTCAATTTACTTCCAAAACAATGTGGCTCACAGGAAGTCCAAGAAACAGATCTAACCGTCTACAAGAGACTCTAAACTTCGGTGAAGATGACATTGTTTTACAATCTGAGTCTGGTAATCGTTCGCTCGGAAGATGTTTAAAGAGAACGGATATCGCTCCTCTCGTTAATCGCGATCGTTTTTATTTCTAGTAAAGTCTTAAAACCGACATGATGGGCAAGTGATCAGAAACGCCTGTCGTATCTCTCCCCTCTCCAAAACGAGATGGAGTAAAACTGTTTCCTTGAATTTGATATTTAGAACTTGAAACTGTCGTTATCGATTCAGGAATAACGGCCCAACCGGTTTTGCCTTCACTTAATTGTAAATTCTTGGAAAAGAACATCATATCAAGAAAAGACCATTCTCCTCTGTAGTTATGAGTTCCTTCACAATGATTACAACCAATTTCATGGGACACAAGAAAAAGGGGTTTCACCCACTTCTCTAATAAATTTTCACGAATATTTTCCAAGTGGGTAATGTTAAAATCTCCTGCGGCGACGATGACTCTATCACTTGGCAAATCTTTTACTCTTTGACCTAGAGACTCAAGAACTTGTCTTCTTTTTTCAGAAGGAGCGGCTTGACTGGGTAAATGCAAAGCAAAAGCTGTTAATATTTGTTTGTTCGGAAGGACGAAGTTAGCCTCGAGGATTCCTCTTGAATTGCTCAGATCGTTGCTCTTCAGGCCATTGATTGCTTGGAATTTAACTTGATGGAGATTGGCTGGCCCTTGCAAGGGAAGCTTCGAGATAAACGCCGTATCGATTCCACGATTATCGGGCCCCTCAAGTAAAACCACTTCTTTAAAGCCTAAAGTTTTTAAATGTTTTTCCATCCAAAGATTGAGAACATTAATATTTTCGACTTCCTCAAGAAAGAGCAGGTCAGGTCCCTTGCCATCGTTCACTTGCTTAATCACATCTGTCAGGCGCGCTAATTTACGCTCTAAAACCTCTTGGCTCCAATCGAGATTTAAGCATTCATCGCGATAGTACGAGTTGCGTTCTTTTGAACAGATCGCTTTATGTTTGTCGTTTTTCTTTGAACTCAAAGGAAGTCTCGCGTAGTCCTCCTTTCCAGCGTCATGATGAGTATCGAAGAGGTTTTCAACGTTATAAGCCATTAAAATAACGTCTCCTTGCTGGGGCTTGAAGCGATAGCTCGAGCAGCCCAAGAGGATCAATAAAAAAAGGAGAGAGAGAGATGTTTGTAACTTCTTCATGCTTATAAACCTTGCCTTGAGACTTGCCTCTAACCGTCCTAAGATGCGGCCAATTTAGAGGGGTTATGAATTTAAGAAAGATTATACTGTTTGCTATCCTTTCGTCTACAATGGCCGAAGCTCATGGAGCGGCGAGTTCACTCTTTGATCGCAATGATTCAAGTGACAGCAGAAGCCCATGGAGAGCTAGTTTCTTCAACCTTTCGACCATGCCAGTGAAAGGTCCGGAGCAAGGAGCGGCCCAATTATTTACCTACAATTATTTCAGTTTTGATTACAAATTAGATTTCAATCGTAAATATTCTATTCGTCCGGTCTTTTTTTACGAGACATCTGGATATGATAGCTTTGGTACCTACAAGAGCCCAAAGGCCACGATGGGCGATGCTTATGTTCAGTATGTTGACTATGGATTGGCCTTTTTGCCTGGTGAAGTTAATTTGGCCGGTCAGTTTCGCGTCCATTTGCCTACAAGTCAGCAGAGTAAAGAAATAAATCAAATCGCACGTTTTGAAGGCGTTTTCACTTTTGAAAAATTGCTCGGTCGCACCACTAGTTTAAGTTATGAAGTAAGACCTAATTACTATTGGCAAAGTCAAACCAATTACCTTCGCACTTGGACCTATGTAGGTGGGGATAGAGATGGAGAACTCACTGGTCGCGTTTATCAAACTAAAGAATATAAAATAGAACATGCACTCGAAGTTGAAAAGAAATGGAATAAGTATATTGGCAATGCACTTTCAATCGGTATGACTCACGAAGGATACAACGATTCAAAAGTTGAAAATGTCGAGTCTCGTCACACGGATGAAATCAATGTTGGAGCTTCGGTTATAGCTGACATCAGCCATAAGTTTAACTTTATTGCTTCGATTCAAAACAATGTTCCTCTTCACAGCTCAAAGCGAGATGCAAAATTCTTAAGATCTGATGAAATGGAATATGTATTGCTTACTTTTTTCCGCTTTTAGAAAAATTTTCTATCGCCTGCGGTAAAACAGCTTGATTATGGTCTTTAACCATTTGTTCCCAAAGCGGATCGCTTGGAAAAAACATTTCTTTGAATTTGTCTTTAATATCTTTTGAATCCATTTCTCCCATTGCTTTCCAATGAAAGAGTTGATTCTCGAGACGCATTATTTTAAGCGATTTGAGGCTTCCTAACGTCGTTTGAGAATCGAGAGTACCAAACTCAAAGGTCATCGGCATAACTCGTTTTGCAGGCAGGATTTGCACTAAGAAATCAGTATAATCCCCTAAGGTTTGATAAAAATCTTTAGAATCTCCCCAATCAATTTTTTTATCTCCAAACAACTCTTGAAGATCATTTTTCAAATCTTGTCTTAACAAGCTTGAGCCAAACAAATGCAGATCCCCACGCGCCCCGTAACCTGTATGGTAATCGAGGGCCAGAACTTCATCATAACCGCTGAGGATTTGAGGCAACCATTCTAATAACCACTTTCCTTGGACTTCGAGATCTGAGCCACCGTAAAACAATCCAGTGGAGTAAGAATATTGTCCTTGAACGACAGCTTGACGAAAATGATTCATACCAAGCTTAGCAACGTAAAAGAGAGAATAAAAGAAGTGGTCAATATTAAAAAAGATATCGTCGCGAGCAGGACTTGGGCGATTGAGAAAAACTTCCACTTCAGGATAGGCAGAATTAGGGTCCTCAAAATGATCGCGCTTAATAATAAAATTGCGATTGAGATCAACATTGTTTTCAGTAACTCTTCTTGAATATTTAAATCCATAGGGATTAAGCGCATGAATAAAAAGATAAGCGACTTCAGAACCTTCTCTGACCACTTTTTCAAATTGATCGAGCAAAAAGCCACAGCTGACATGGGATTCTATTCCATGGGTCCCGCAAGTCATCAGGACTACTTTTTTTGTCGGTTTGATTGGGTTAAGCAAGGCCCAACTTACTTTTAAATCCTGATCTTTCAGAATCGGTGAATTCACAACAAACTGGCCCACTTCTTTTTTAAATTGAGTATCATCCACAAGTTCAGTAAGCGCCTCGAAGCGAGTTCGTGAACTTTCATAGTCAGTGGGAAAATAAGGGGCTGCACTTAACCAAGAGGGTATAAGCAACAAAATGTACAAAAATTGCATGGATAGATGGGACCACAAGGACACTTTTCAGTCAATCAAACTCGAGCTTTCACAGTCAAAATCATGTTCAGATTCTACTTTGAGCTCATGACACAGGCTCTCATTAATATCCGACAAAGTTACCTTTGATTCAGCGATTCTTTTTGCCATGGCTAAAAAGAGGGGCGTCAAGTCACTTCGAATGGCACTGGTCACTTTATAGGGTTTAAAAGGATTTCCTTTGCCATAACCTTTTTCGCACATCTCCTGTCTGAAAACGTCCTCGATACTTTTGCTTTCATTGAGCATGGTAAAAAGTCCGGACAGAATACCAGTTCGATCTTCACCAACAGTGCAATGAAAAAGAACCTTTTTCTTTTGTTTAATTGATCTTTTAATAAATTGGATTCCTGACACAATTTGCTGACATGCTTGCGAGTAATCTTCAATATCTTTCCAGAGAAAAGGTATATGAAGATGGGTAATTTTTAATTTGCTTAACTCAAGAATTTCTTTATCAACTTCCCTTCGCGTTTGATTTTTAAAAATAAGAACATTTTTAATCCCAAGCTTTTGCAAAACACTCATCTCTTTATCAGGACTCATGCTTCTATAGACGAGACCTTCACGATCGACTTGATGCAAATTGGGAAGATTAAATCCATCAACGGTAGATTTAATGGGGCTACTCAATGCGAATGCCCCATTTGTTAATTGTAAAAGGAATAAACCAAAGAAGATTTTTTTCATCTTAATCACAAAGTTTTGAAACAACTTTTTCCAGTTTCTCCTGCTCACTATCTTTTGAAGTATAGGGAACAAATTGACCAAAATAAGGGTAATTAAAATGAGTCATTCCGTTGCGATAAGTATATTTATTCGTTGATGTTGGGAAATTACTGTCGACAACAGATAATTCATAACCATCACGAGTTTGCGCCATATCAATGACCAGCCAAGCATGAGCTATAATTCCTTTCAACTGAACCATTTGATAGACGACTTCACCTTTACTCACTTGAGTGTAAAGCTCATCCATCATTTCTCTTAATTTTTCAGGGGCGACTTCAGTTTTTCCTCTGAGACCTCGAATCCAAGATTGATTAATAAAACCATCTGTCCTTTGCCAAGTTTCTAAACGGCTTTGAATTTCTTGGCTAAACTGTCTCGAGAATTGATTAAAATTTTGAAATCCAGGAATAGTTACGACTCTTTTCCCTTTGCGAATATCCTTGATCAAATCCTCTGCTTCAGCTTGAGTCGGCTTTGGAAGGTCTGGTCGGTACATCGTTAAATAGGCTGCATTTCTTTGAAAGCGGCTATGCCACCAACAAACCCCGCCATTGGCCAGTCCGCCGTGATTTGCGAAGGCCATGCGACTCTCACTCTCACCTAGAAGTTCCTGAATATATTTATCTTCAGTCCTATCCCGACAAAAATCGGCCTTACCAATAGATGTAATTCCAGCATGGGCACTAAGCCATGTCGTTGATAGAAGTGCGAGGGTCGTTATGATGTGTTTCATGATGTCTCTCCTTTCTTAGTCAAAAGGCTTGTATCACGACACTTTGCGTCATTCGAGTTTTTTATCTCTATCCTGTCTTTTCTTCATACTTTGCCAAAAAACAATTAGATTTCAAACACTTAAGAGTACTGACAGGCAATTTTCCGTAGGCTATAAATTGGGAATGAAATTATTGTTTATCCTTATTCTTCTTATGGGCCAATCACTTTGGGCCATGACTCGCGAGCAGTACCGGCAAGAGCTTGAGGATCTCACTCGAGACGGGAAAGTTAATATTAAAGCTCTGGAAGAAAAAATTGAAATGTTTGAATTAGATCAGCAATTCAACCGGGCTCCTTCTATTGTGGCCGACAGCGAAGACATTATTTTACAACTTCAAAACAGCCTTATTGAAGAGTTTCAACCACAACTTGAGCAATCTTTAGGTACTTGTGACCAAGCTCAATGCCTCACTCTTTCCAATGAAGGCGCACGGCTAAGAACAGCTCAAAAAGAAGTTTGTTTTCCTTATACCCATTGTGGTTTTTATAAATGCATGGAAGAAAAGTATCGTTGCTCTGACGTAGGAGTTCATTATTTTACAAAACTCGCCTATCCTACTTGCTCTGCCTATGTCGCCAACCTTCAAAAGAATAAGTTCACTCAAAAGGGCGTTGAATGGATTTATAACGTGATGGTTTGTCTGCAAAAAGGTTTAGTTCAAGAATGTGATTTAAATAATAATTGCCAACAACCGAGTCAAAAAGAGGTTTGCGATCATATTACAGATTATACGCTCTCCTTTCATCCAAGCTGCTATATCAATTCGGGAGTTGGAGTCTGTCACCTTCCCCTTAAAGACCAAATCAATATTTGGAAGACTGTCGGCCCCTATCTCACGGATCGTGAAAGGGTGGAAGCCTTTAAGGTCGTTGCTTACTGCCTTAAAAATAAATAATTGTAACAAAATGGAAATTAGTATCACTCATGAAAAACAGCTAAAGGAGCCTAGAGCATGAGTAGTTCAATAATTGTCGTAGTTTTAATGATGATTCCAGGGATCTTTTTAGCCTTTACGAATGGGGCTAATGATAATTTTAAAGGTGTCGCCACTTTATACGGTAGTGAGACTCTCAGTTATAAAATGGCCCTAGCTTGGGCCACAATCACAACTTTACTAGGGGCCATCGCCGCTACATTTTTTGCCGAGAAACTCCTGCATAGTTTTTCTGGAAAAGGTCTGGTTCCAGCGGAAATCATCTCGCTCAGTTCATTTGGAATTTCGATAGCGCTTTCGGCGGCGCTAACAGTTCTTCTTGCCACTCTCTTCGGCTTCCCGATCTCAACCACCCATGCATTAACGGGCGCACTTCTTGGAGTAGGTTATATCGCTTCTCCCCAAGGTATGGATTTGAGCAATCTTTATTCTTCTTTTCTTGCTCCCCTATTGGTCAGTCCCATAATGGCCATCATTGGAGCAGGGCTACTCTATCCCCTCTTTAGTTTTTTGAGAAAGAAATCACAAATTACAAGAGAGTCTTGTCTCTGTCTTGGAAATCAAGTGGTCTCTGTTCAACCTGAGTTGACCGCAGGAGCTCAAGTTAATGCTGTTATTTCTTCTCCCTCATTTCCGATGTTACAAGTGGGCACACAAATGAGCTGCAAAGAACAATATCAAGGACATTTTTTTGGTATCAACGCTAAAGCTCTCATTGATACAGTTCATTTTTTAAGCTCTGGCCTAGTGAGTTTTGCCAGAGGCTTAAACGATGCTCCAAAAATTGCTGCCCTTTTGCTGATAGGTCATTCGCTATCGAAGGAAGTCTCAGTTGCGACGATTGGTATTGCTATGGCCTTAGGTGGAATTCTCATGGCCCGCAAAGTAGCGGAGACCATGTCTCATCAAATTACTTCTATGAATGATGGTCAGGCTTTATCCGCAAATCTCGTAACGAGTGTCATCGTACTAGGAGCCTCTCGCTTAGGTCTTCCCGTTTCGACCACTCACGTTTCATGTGGCGCCCTTTTTGGAATTGGCGCAGTCACTAAAAAAGCACATTGGAACTCAATTTTTAAAATTTTTCTCTCATGGGTTATAACCCTTCCTATTGCAGCCCTCTTAGGCTTAGTTTTTTTTAGTCTCTTGAATGGGAGAATCTCATGAATTTTGAAAAGGTGTTAATTGAAAACAATATATCTCGTAATCGAAATCAGACCGAGATACTACAAATCAATATTGGTCGCAAATGTAATTTGGCCTGCAATCATTGCCATGTCGAAGCAGGACCATCTCGCACCGAAAACATGGATGAGAAAACAGCGCTTAGGGTTGTAGAACTTTTAAAAGCCACTCCTTCCATTCATACTGTCGATCTCACCGGAGGCGCTCCCGAGCTCAATCCTTATTTTAAAATGATTGTTTCTGAGGCCAGAAAGCTTAACAAACAAGTCATTGATCGATGCAACCTGACTATCCTTTTCGAAGCTGGCCAAGAAGAGCTCGCACTATTCATGAGGGACTATCAAGTCCAAATCGTGGCCTCTCTTCCTTGCTACTCAAAAGGGAATGTCGAAAAACAACGGGGACGTGGAGTTTACGATAAAAGTATCGAAGCTCTCAAAATGTTGAATCAACTTGGCTACGGAAAAGAAGAAACAGGTCTGAAACTTGATCTCGTTTATAATCCAGGGGGAGCTTTTCTACCTCCGGCCCAAGCCAAGCTTGAAGCCGATTATAAAAAAGAATTAAAAGAATTGTTTGATATCGACTTCAATCAACTCTTCACTATTACCAATATGCCGATTAAGCGATTTCTTTATGATCTCGAGAGAAGCCAAAAACTTGATACTTATATGGAACTCCTGCTCAATAACTTTAATCCCCATGCCGCTGAAGGGATTATGTGCAGAAACCTCATCTCGATTGGATATGATGGGCAAATCTTTGATTGCGATTTCAATCAAATGCTTGAGATGCCACTAGGGTCTAAGAAAACAACGTTATGGGATATTCAAGATTTTAATCATTTTAATCAAAATGAAATTGCCTTTGCCAATCATTGCTTCGCTTGCACTGCAGGCGCGGGAAGCTCGTGTGGTGGAGCACTCTCATAATTTTAAAAGTAAAAGGAGCCTATATGAAAGGTCTAGAAAGTGTAAAAGAGTATTACGGAAAAGTTCTTCAATCGACCAAAGACTTGAAAACCAGTGCTTGCTGTACTGCGGAGAGCATGCCTCTTCATTTGCGCTCAATCTTGAGCGAAGTCCACGATGAAGTGAAAGACAAGTTCTACGGTTGTGGTTCTCCTTTACCTTATGCTCTCGAAGGAAAAACCGTTCTCGATCTCGGTAGTGGCTCTGGTCGCGATGCCTTTATCTTGTCCAAACTGGTTGGCCCTAACGGAAAAGTCATAGGTGTCGATATGACGGACGAGCAAATTGCTGTCGCGAAAAAGCATCTCGATTATCACACTCAAAAATTTGGTTACACTAAACCCAATATTGAATTTATCAAAGGCTATATCGAAGACCTTGAAGAAGCTGGAATTAAAACCAACTCCATTGACCTCGTGGTTTCAAATTGTGTGATCAATCTCTCTCCTAGTAAAGAGCGCGTTTTCTCGGAAATCTTTAGAGTGCTCAAGCCCGGTGGGGAGCTTTATTTCTCCGACGTCTTCTCGAATCGCAGAATGCCAAAAGATTTGGCGGAAGATCATGTGATGTTGGGGGAATGTCTCGGTGGAGCGATGTACACTGAAGATTTCCGTCGCATGATGAACAAAATGGGATGCGCAGATTATCGCATGATGAATAATTCTAAAATCACCCTCTTTAATCCGGAAATAGAAAAGATGGCCGGCATGATGGAATTCTACTCCATTACTGTTCGCGCTTTTAAAATGGATTTAGAAGATCGTTGTGAAGATTTTGGTCAAATAGCGACCTACAAAGGTGGAATCAAGGACTCTGAACAATTCTTTATCCTCGATGATCATCATCTCTTTGAGAAAAATAAACCGATGCCCGTTTGTGGAAATACAGCAAACATGTTGGCCCAATCTCGCTACGGAGAATACTTCACTATTCATGGTGATATGACTCATCATTTTGGGCTCTTTGATTGCGGACCGACGCCAACAACGTCTGGAGACTCAGCTCCTGGAGGTTGTTGCTAATTCCATGGCCCTATCAATCATTATTCCTATTGGCCCAAATGATTTGAGTTGGAGAAACCTCGTCTCCGACTTAAAGTTCTTAAGTCCTGATGACGAAGTTCTCTTTGTTTCTGATCACGAGATCGACACATGTGAACTTCCCTGTTCGTGGAGATTTATATCTTCGCCTCTGGGTCGAGCTGAGCAACTCAATCGAGGGGCCCAATCCGCTCGTCATGAGACATTGTGGTTTCTCCACAGTGATTCACGAGTAAGTGCTGAATGCTTAAGGGCCGTGAGATCTTTTGAACAACAAGCAGATCGCCAAATTGGTTTTTTCCCGTTAGCTTTTTACGATGGCCCAAACTCAATGTTCATTACTCAACTCGGCGTTTGGTTTCGCTCTCAACTTTTAAAGTTACCTTTTGGAGATCAAGGCTTTTGCTTGAACAAAAAAACCTTTAATCATTTGGGCGAATACCCTACGGATCTTAGATACGGAGAAGATCACATCTTTATATGGCGTGCACACCAATTAAAAATCCCAGTCATCCCATTTGCTCCTAAGATTTATACTAGTGCTCGCAAATATCAAAAGAACGGTTGGAATCAAACCACCCTCAATCACCTCCTTTTGACTTGGCAACAGGCAAAGCCCGAACTTAAGAAATTGATGAGGCAAAAGTGCTGAAGAAAAAAGTGGGGCTCTATTTTTTTGTAAAGACACCAGGTCTCTCTCCAATCAAGACACGACTCGCTTCTGGAATTGGTAGAGAGAATACCGATGTTTTTTATCGATATGCGCTACAAGCGATTGAGGCAATTGGACATAAGCTGATGGAAGAAATTCCTACGCTTCAAGTTTATTGGGCAGTAGCTGAAGAAACAGGTCTTCAGGATCCCTGTTGGAAGCAATTCCCCACACTTTCACAAGGTGAGGGCCCTCTTGCAGATCGACTATCATGTATTTATGATCAAGCATTCAAGCGACATCAGCAAGTCATCTTCATGGGTTCAGATTCACCACACTTGATATTTGCCGATTTAAAAAAGGCTCTGATCAATACACCTCAAGATAAGTTCATCCTTGGCAAAACCCTTGACGGCGGCTTTTATTACTTCTCAAGTGGCTTTAAAATCAACCGCACAGATTGGAACTCCGTTGAATACAGTTCGAATCAAACTGCCGATCAGTTAGTAAAAAACTTCAGTAAAATTGCACCATTTCAGTTTATCGGCGAGAGTTTTGATATCGACACTAAGGAAGATTTATTAAGATACAAATCTCTTGATCTCAATTCTGAGATTTATTTGGATCAGCAAATAACCTTGTTTAAAAAGTCGCGAGAACTACTAACGTAGTTCAGATTCGAGTGTATCTTCGATTGAATCAGGAAGTTGCGAAAAGAAATCCAATCCCGTCTCAGTCTCAATCTGGTCAACAGACACTTGAAAGTGAGTGTAAGAAACACCATTTTGATTATCATTTTCAATTAAGTATGCACGCATGATTCCGGCATCTGGAAAGTAGGCGATCTTGTAATAACGCTCAGGAATAGAAACACCTGATCTGATGCGAGGAAGATTGGCCTTAAGAATAGGAGCTGTAACGACGTAAGCACGGCCCATTTTGCGAACCATATCGCGTACACCATTTTCAAGTTGCGCCCAAATTCCTTGGTTAAAGCGTGGTCTCTGGGGTGACATATTGGTCATGAAAAATGTCTCTGACATCGCTTGCTTGTTTAGCTTCATGTCTCCGGCTGGAACCAAATGTCCGCGATCAAATCCCGTTTTAGAATAGTCATTCTGCATAACAGGATCACTCACTCTTGTGTCTGGTCTAAAATTATTGGTTCTAGACGCTGGGCCATTAACACTTTCAACTGTTAACCAATGACCAGTCCACTGCGCTTGCTTATGATTTTTAGAATAGCAAATTTGGTAATAAGTATTTTGAAGTAAAGAGTCACAAGACGCCCCTACTGGACTGTAGTCTTGAGCAAACAAGGAAAAGGAAAATAGTGCTAATAAGCACGTGATCAGATTTTTCAAAGTCCCTCCTTGGACAATGATTCGTTTCTCTTATTCTAAGGCCTCCCCTCACTAATTCCTAGCAAATGTCTGTTAAGGTTTGATTGGCCGACAAAAAGGTTCTGGAGTGCTCTACTCAAAATAAAAGCTTTGAACTTAAATTCCAATAGATTGCAAAGAAGAGACCGTCGATACTACTCATGTATTCTATTTTCTCATAAAAGACATTCAGATGAATTAAAAACTATTTATAAATCCAAATCTTCTTAGAATCCTGTAACGGTAAAATTTGGGGAAGAAATTGCTTTAAAATAGTAGCTATGAATAAAGCATAAAAAGGTGAATAGAGAACTTGATTGTATCTCAAGATTCCATCAATTACTGCCAAGATAAACGCAAAGAGAAGTCTTCCTTTTCGAGTAGAAGGAGAAGTGATCGGATCCGTAATATGAAAAAAAGAAAAAAGATAAAAAACAGGTCCCGTCATAGGTAAGTAGAAAAACATCATATTAGAACTTCCACTTATCTTATATCTAACAAATGTAAAAACTGAAAACCAAAAAATAAAAGAGAGGGCCATATCTATTCTTTTTACTTTATAGGTAGCAATAAGACCGAGAAAAATAAAAAGCATTGCAAAACCGGGCGCATTTGGCCATCTCCCGGATGTTGTAGAAACAACTGCCGACAGAAAGAATAAGCTTACAACAACTCCAAAATTATTGGGATTGAAAATATGATTACCTTTATATCGTATCAAATGCTTTGAAGCGATGGTGAAAATTGCTGCAATTGAAAATGGCCAAATAAGAGGTGAAAACAAGAGAAAGCAAACCCCCATTGAAGAGAGAAGTCCGCTCAATGAAAAAAAGAAAACTCTTTTATAATAGTAAGTGAAGCATGCATCTAGAATTAGAGCTGGAATGACAGCAGCAAAAAATTGCCAAATATTTCGCCCAAAATGGGGAGTCAACATTGATATGAATGTATAAAGACAGAACATACTGAACACAATCCAACGGGGATCGTTATATCTAGGGATTATGATTTTAAATTTATTCATAAATTTTATTATAGCTATTAAGGTTATAATCTTTTAATTCAACAGTTTTTCCATTGGGCCAAAAGACAGTAATTTTTTTAATAGAGTTATTGAGACCTAGTCCAAAATGTATTCTGGAATCACTTTGAGAAGCAAATCCATTTGTTGGAACTTTTGTTCTACTCAACGTTCTCTTATCCAATTCAATTTTTACTTTTGCACCAAATGCATCTGTTCCACTTTCTTTCCCGATAAGAGAAAACCCAATCCAATTTCTCTTTTCTCTATTACTGACTTGATAAAGATAGGCATGACCATTTTGAGTAGCCAAAAGGAGAGATTGAAATCCATTGTTAAGAAAATCAATGACGGCGAGAGAGCGACCATCTTCAAGATTATCATTAAGATCGGTCGATTCTATAATATTAACAAATTCATTTCCTTTATTATAAAACACACATTTATGTTGATAACCTCCCCAAGTTCCATCGGTAAGATCTGGCCAATTGCGAGCATCAACTAAAAAGTCCTTTCCGCCTGAACCAAGTGTTCCTGTACTAAACCATAGAGACTTCTTTGGGTCACCGGAAAAATAGCCATTGCTCACAACCAGATCTAATTTTGAATTATTATCCAAGTCTATAAATTTAGCTCCCCAAGACCAGCCACATTTATCAATACCTCTTGTTTTTGCCACATCCTTAAAATTTCCATCGGGACTCATTTTAAAAAGTGTATTGCCATCGGGCTCTATCCCCTCTTGATAAATTTGAGAAACATAAACGACAGGAAGACCATCATCATCGATGTCTGCTATTTCAGAATTCATTCCATTATTGGATTCACTTGATTTCAAGGATTCAGAATTATCAATAAAATTCTTCCCATGATTATTGAGATATGCCCAATCAGAATTAAAATCATTGGCAAACCAAAGATCATCGTATCCATCGTTATTGAAGTCATAGACTCCGATGGCAAGGGTCCAAGCTCCATCAGGTATCCCAAGAGCACCAGGCTGCTTTATAAATCTTTTTCCATTTTCGTTCTTAAAAACATAAACAGGTCCTCCATTAGCAGCACCTTCAAAAGTCTCTGGCATAAAACGCGGATCATTTGTTCTATGCGACTCAGGAAAATATCCGGATACAACCAGATCTAAAAAACCATCTTTGTTGTAATCAATTACATTACCCGCAATTAAAAATAATTTTTCCTTACCTAGCCCAAGTTCCGCTGTAACGTCTTTAAATGTAGTCCCTGAAATATTCTTATAGAGATAAAAATAGCTATTGGTCCCTAGGAAAAGATCTTTGTAGCCATCGTTATCGTAATCGAAAAAATGGGACGTTGAACACTTTCAACTTTTGAAGTATCGATTCCAGATGAGGCAAACTGATCGACAAAAGTTCCGTCACCTTTGTTTATATAAAGTCCATGCTTCTTAGTATCATTACTAATAAAAAAATCTTGCCAACCATCATTATTAATATCGGCCACTGCAACCGAAGAAGTCATGGAACTTATATATCTTGAAACATTTTTGTGTTTTTTATCAAAATATCTTCCCTGCTCATGCTTAAAATCAATTAGACTCTTTTTCGTGACATCACTAATGACAATGCCTGGATCAAATTTTTCGTTGGCCGCTTTTTCTGCTTTATCAAAACAACTTGAGACAAGAAACATCATAAGTAGCAATTGAATCTTTTTTTGATATAGCATTTCGCTCCATCTTAGTTGAGTGATTGTGTCTAATACATTTCTGCTCTGTTAACACCTTCTTTGATTCTATAACGATTATTTATCTTCACGTCGCTAATATCAATCTTTATTTGCTCTGAACCATCTGGCCATCTCACTTCTATACTCTCAATTGAGAGTGCATCGTCCAAACCAATGTGTAATAAAAAAGAGTTAGATCCAAAACTACTGCCGCTACTTATAGTTCGATAAATACTTCTTAATTTATTTTTCTTATTTTTAGTAACAATTTTAACTCTTGCTCCGACGGCCGATCTATTGCTCTTGGTTCCAACAAGAAGCATCTTAATCCACTTATTAGAATTATTTTTATTCATGAATAGAGCATTTTCAAACTTGTCATCGGAATAAGCACCGCCCATGACAGCGTAAATATCTTGATCACCATCATTATCAAAATCACCGAATGAAATGGCATGTCCCTTTTGTAAATGTCCCAAGCCTGTCATTTCAGTCACATCAACAAAACGCTTTCCTCCTTGATTTAAAAACATTCGATTGGGAACTAGAAAATACATCTGAGGTGTTCCTGTTCCAACATAGATGTCTAGCCAGCCGTCATTGTTTATATCCCCAACATTAGTTCCCATGGCCAGAAGTTCGTAATCCAGTCCCACTTGAGAAGTAACATTAGTAAAAGTTCCATCCCCGTTATTTCGATAGAGAGCGGGATTACTCGATTTACCTGACTTTTTCTTTTGGCCAATATAATCAAGAACGACATCGGAGATATCTGTCTGATTATAATCATAAGCGTAGACAAGAATATCTTCTAATCCGTCATTATTAAAATCAAAGATTGAAGTAGAAAAACTAAACTGAGGATCACTAATCCCAGCTTTTGAAGATGCGTCTATAAAATTCCATGCCCCCTGAGCTATGAATAATTTATTAGAACCACCATAAATTGAAATAAATAAGTCTCCGAACCCATCATTATTAAAGTCGCCAACAGCCACTCCTTTTATCCACACATCCTTCAATTCAATTCCCTTTATCGTTTTAGAAATTTCGTTGAAAGTTCCATCTCCTAGATTTTTAAACAATTCCCAATTTTTAGTTCCAGGATTTCCTGTCGTTATTTCGTGACCAACAAAGATATCTACAAAACCATCATTATCAAAATCTGCCCAAACCGAACTTTGCGTAGGTAACAAGCTCAATAATCCACTGATTTTTGTAACATCAGTAAACGTTCCATTCCCGTTGTTGCGAATAAGAGAATTTGGATAATTTCCAGCAGTCGCTGACAAGTCACTCCGCCAAGCCCCTCTGTTCACATAAAAATCGAGGTTGCCATCATTGTCATAATCAATTTGAGAAATATGAAGCCCTCCGGTAATCCCCTTAAGCCCAGATGTTTCGGAAACGTTATTAAATCCTTCCTTCCCATTATTTAAATAAATGCTAAGGGGATCACCCAAATGAAAAGAAGAAGCAATAATGTCTAAAAAACCATCATTGTTAAAGTCATCCATGATTGCTCCCCCAGCATGGAAAGAAGCATCAACGCCAAGAGATTTAGATACATTTTCAAATTTTAAAAGTTTAGTCTTATCTAATATTTTTTCAGCTTTTAACAAATAACGTTTGGGGACTTGATTTGGAAACTCACCTAAGGCCATATACGAAATATTTAACAACCACTGATACTTTAATTGTTCAGCGTAAGGAAGCTTTTTGTTTTTAAGCAACTTGTTTAAAACGACGATGGACTCTTTTGCCCATTTCTTTTCTCGATGAATCCCCCCTTTCTTCAAAGGAAAAATACAACTATCTGAATTGTTAAAATGCATGCAATTACTTTTTTCACCTTTACGAAAATAAACTGCTGCTAAAATGAAACGAGCTTCTCTTTCAAACTTTTCATTTTTCTTTGCCACTGAAGAATTCAAAATTTCATTTAGTAAAAGCGAAATCGCTGAATCTAATTCACCCGCATTTAAATATTCAACTGCAACTTCCAATAAAGTTTCAAGTTTTTCACTACCGAGTTGAGTTTTTGCAATATTATAAATTTCTTTTGCTCTTAAACTATTATCGACATAGTAATCTTCACCTCTGTTAATTTGTGAATTTACTTTATCTAAAAGATGACTCATCTCTTGAGTATGAGCAGCAGAATCCCAATTAATCTCTTTCTTGAGGACAACTTCTTTAGCCTCGAGATTAAACGCCATAAGGAGAATGAATACAGAGGCTAGGACATTTAAGTATTTATACATCCATAAATTATACATAATATAAAAGGTTCCAACACCTTTTTCCTTAAGCGGTGCTTCATGAATTCATCTTGTGTCTATGATAGAAAATGACGAGGTAAGTATGAAATATATTATTCGAGAAGCACAAATTCACGAGAAAGAAGCCGTCAATACTGCTCATGTATTGTCAATCCGAGAAATTTGCTCGAAGGATTATTCTCCTGAACAAATTGCAGGCTGGTCTGGGGTTATTTATAGTGACGAAGTTTGGATTAATTCACTCACCAATCACTTCTATCGTGTAGTTGAAGTCGATGGTGCCATTGAAGGATTTTGCCATGCTAATTATCACGGCGAAAACTTGGGCGAGATTAGAGGGCTTTATTTTACACCCAAGATTAAAGGCCACGGAATTGGAAAAGAAATCGTCGAACTGGCCAAAAAATATCTCATCGATCTTGGCGCAAAAAAAATTGTGATTGGTGCGACTAAAACGGCAAAGCCCTTTTATGAAAAGATGGGCTTCATCGCCACCGGAGAAGAAAAACTTTACCACACTCGAGGAACCGCTTTTGAATACTATCCGATGGAGATGATTGTAACAAAACTTTAAGTTCACTTGATTCCTATCTTTCTCCGTTTATCTGGTAGTCTTGGCGTACTCAGATCCTCGAGATCATCTAATCTTTCAAAGACAATCTTAAAAATTTTATTTGTGTCGTTCTTTAATTTATCAATTTCATTCACCAAATTATTTTCTAGTAGATGAAAACTTCTAAGCTTGGTGAAAATTCTCATGATTGAAATGTTAACCATGACGGCGTGATCACTTTTTAAAACACTTGAAAGCATTGCCACTCCATTTTCTGTAAAAACTAAGGGTTGATAACGTCTTCCCCCATATTCTGAACTTGAGGTGCCAATTTGGTACCTCAAGTTTTCATGCTCTTCTTTGGATAATTCAAACATGAAATCACCAGGAAACCTTTTTAAATTTCTCTTAACCTGTCTATTCAAGCTTTTTGTTTCAACTCCATAAAGCTTTGCCAGATCACTATCAAGCATCACTCGAAGTCCGCGAATCACGTAAATCATGCTTTGAATTTGTTCGATGGGATATTGCAACTCAATCCTCCTATTGAAAAACAGAAGAAGTTATCGCCATATTAAAAAGGTTTCTATGAAAAAAGATGATAATTGAATCGATATTTCACTTTCACAGGTTCCAACACCTTTTACCTTACACACCGCTTAAGCAAAAAGGTGTTGGAACTAAAAAACGAGATCTAAATCATGCTGTCTGTAATTTTCAATCCCACTTTGATTGCATTTCATTTCCCATTTTTTCTTTTCATTTTTTCTAGTGAAATAACAACTCATTTTTAACTGATGGTCATAAATAGCAGGTCCCTTGTTGAAATTATATGTAATATATTTATCAGGATTATTCATGGCCTTCAAAATCAATCCTTCATACTTGTATTTTACTGACCACCAATCTTCCGATTCTGTTAGAATTTTACATTTTATTCCGTCTTTAAATACGCAATCTCGGACTTTGTAAAAGTAGTCTTGAAACTCTTGATCAGATTTTAAAAAGCGCTGTCCACGTTTGTTAAGGATGTCAAAGTCTAATTCCGGGGAACTGTATTGTGCAGCATCCTCCGGTCCTTTTAACTTTTCTCCTTGAAATAAAACTTCAACAGAATCAGGACCTCCTTTAATTGAACTTCCTTCCATATCACTTTCATTCGAGTCAAAGAAGTCTGATATGTATAGATCCAAGGCGATCATGTAATCAGCATATTGAATGCTACTCCACCACCAAACTTCCGTTTGATGATCTTTTGGTTTTTTTTCTAAAGGGCAGACCTTATCTTTGCACTTCGCAATTTCTTTATCCTTGTAAAATAAAGTATCTGATTTAATTTTAAATAAAAACTTATCGCCCTGCTTGTAAAAAATTAAGCTTCCTTCTTTGTCCTTTTGAGGAGTAATGCTAATGTTAATTTTCCCCTCAGCTTTGATCTCAAAAGATGCTAAGAGCAGTATTATTGTAATTAAATGTTTCAATTTGGTTCTCCCAAAAGGTTCCAACACCTTTTTTCTTAAACATCGCTTCAATTCGTAAGTCTAAGAAATTCATAAGTGAATTATATCACCATAATGAAATATTTTTTATTCTAATCAATCTAATCCTATGGTTAAAAGAGAGTTAAATTTATCAAGGAGTGAAAGTTGGTTAGGAAACCCATCGAAAGATCTCTAGATTATTTCTACCACGTAACCGCAAGATCAAATAATAAAGACTATTTCTATTTACCAATCGAGACACTGTGGGGAATTTATTCGAATCGACTAGCGGAACTTCAAAAATCTCAGTCAATTGATATCGCGGCTTT
>PCTW01000084.1:231662-396146 GCA_002786715.1 Bdellovibrio sp. CG22_combo_CG10-13_8_21_14_all_39_27 | reverse complement strand
GCACGATCTGGTTACGTCAGATCTTTAATACTTACTAAATAAGAGTGTTAACTCTAACTAGTTTTCTCTTCTCGTCTTAATTTGGACCGAAGTCCAAACCTTGCAAACATTATTAAATTGTAAAAGATCGCTTATACTAAAATATCAAAATCAATTAACTTTCAGCTTATGGTGGAGATGACAGGAGTCGAACCTGCGACCCCCTGCGTGCAAAGCAGGTGCTCTCCCAACTGAGCTACACCCCCAAACTCAAAGCAAAGTAAATCAACATAATTAGGTAAAGGGTGAGGGGTAAATTAATGATCTCTTGATTTAATGTCAACTCTAATTTTTAATATTTTTTGCCTTTCTTTATTAAAGGCTTCAGAATGAAATCAAATTCATTGAGAGGAAATAAAAATGACAAAAGGAATCTTGAATCTGGTTTTAATGGCGAGCCTACTTTCTAGCCTAACTAGCTGTTTTAATAAGGAAAATAAGACTGAAGAAGTTGTTGCCCCTCAAACCTCTGCGGTGACTGCAGAAGATTTGAAAGTTGGTGACGATGGTCTTTCGGAAGCAAAAATAATCATTAAAACAGTTCATGGAAATATCGCTTTTAAACTTTATCCAAAAAAAGCACCCAACACTGTGACCAGAATTATTGAACTCACTCAGCAAGGTTTTTATGATGGAATTATTTTTCATCGAGTGATTCCAAACTTTGTTATCCAAGGTGGAGATCCAACGGGAACAGGCACTAGCGGCAGCGGTAAGAACCTCAAAGCAGAATTTAATGATATCCAACACATTAAAGGAACAGTCGCTATGGCACGCGCTCAGGACGTCGACAGTGCCGATTCACAATTTTACATTGCACTCACAACTCTGCCTCATCTCGATAAGAGCTATACTGTCTTTGGACAAGTTGTAGAAGGAATGGAGATTCTAGAGAAGATCGTTCAAGGCGATAAAATCATCACAATGACATTTCAGCCGTAAATTATTTGCCGTGTCTCTTTTGGTCTTTAATATAAATGAAAGACTTGAGAACAACTAAGGCAACAACGAGTGCAATTAGAAGTGCCCACGTTGGCATTTTGAATTGCTCATTTTTAATGGGATGAGCTGGCTTATCTGCGACTGATGATACTTTTGTAGTTTCGTTTTCCACGTTAAACTTCCTGGTTAGCGATAAAGTGATTCTAAAATAACGACAGTGGCATAAATAGCAGCTGAAATAGGGATGGCTGCAATAAACTTAAGCCATGCTTTCTCTTCATTTAAATGCATATACCAATAAGCCACCATGAAAGCTTTAATAATGGCCATGGCACTTAAAAGAGTTCCCTTCTTAAATGTCGAAAGAGGAAGTCCTGGAATAAAAAGTTCAACCACTGTCAACGCTGCAAGAGCGACGAAGATGATGATGTAAAATTTCTTATGGCTTACATGTGCCTCGTGTCCGGACATAGAGACTCCTTAATTATATTGTCTATTTATTAACAATCCTAAATCGATCATCAGTTTATCTAAGCTTTGCTTATCAACTGAGTAATAGCCGCGAATGAAACCCTCAGCGTCTACTAAAACAACTTTTTCAGTATGAACGATATCGAACAGGCTGATTTTTTCATCATCCAACTTCTTCGTTACTTCTTCTCGGTCACCCATCGGAACTTTAAAGCCATCAATCAAAAGAGCTTCCAGATCCTTTTTGTCACCTGTTACAAAATTCCAAACATAAGGATTAGCGTGAAGACTTCGAGCATATTTATGAAGAACTTGAGGAGTGTCGTTAGCCGGATCAACAGAATAAGTAACCATGCCAACTTTTGTACCTAATCCCTTCAAACGCTTTTGAACAACCTGCATTTTTTCCATCAAGCCCGGGCAAGTTGTCGGACAAGATGTGAAAGCGAAAGTGGCCAAATAAGCTTTGCCTTTGAGGTTTTTAGAACCAAAAGGCTGATTGAATTCGTTAATCAATGAATACTCTTTGAGTTGAAAATATTTAGGCAACTCAGGAGGAAGCTCACGATACATAGAGCGAATGATTGGATAACTAAAGACGATGATTAAAAACAACAACCAAAACAATTTGTTTGATACAAGCTTAGAAAGCTTATCATCTCGAACAAATGTGAAGGTAGGTGCCTTTGTCATCATTATTTCTGTTCACCAAAAATCGCAACCCAAAGGGCATCGCGGGCTGGAGTATTTCTCATGTCAATGAGACTTTGAACGTAATAAGCGGCTGCCCAAATGTCATTGTCTTCTAATGTTCCCTTCCAAGAAGGCATGGTCGTTCCACCAATACCAGCTGCTAAACGGAGATAAATATCTTCCACGTTGTTAGCTGAACGGACGCGGTCCCAAGTAAAGTCAGGAGGCATGGTCTTGTAGCCATGTTCAGATTCTTGCATTTTGATTTTGTACATTTCTGGATCAATTTCAGTCACATCTTCATTGTTGATTTTCTTCGCGATGGCTTTGTACTCATCTGGCGTGGCGTAGGCCATGTGACAAGCCTGACAGTTTGCTACAGCGTGATAGACTTCGCGACCTCGCTCAATTGCACTGCTCTTTCTTGCCAAACCATATGGGTCATTGCTGGCGAGAATTTGCTCACCAAGTTTTTTATCTTCACCAATCCATGCCTGTGGCGCGAAAGTTTTGATATAGTCCCAAACTGCTTCCATTTGACCAGGTTGAAGATCCCAAGGAAGCATCGCTGTTCCATTAAGACCGTGCTTTAAAAACTTATAAATAGCTTCATCGTGAGGAAGATCTCCTGAAGCCACATCTCCAAACTTAATAATTCCGAGAGTGAAGTTACGTGGAGGTGGAAACAACCCCTTTGAAGCTACGCCTTTGCCATCGCCCTTAACTCCGTGGCAGGCCATACAATATTCCATATAGATCTGCTTACCTTTATTTAAAGTGTGGGCTTCAACATACTTTCCGCCAGCAACAACAATACCTTCTTTAAAGTTCATGTCTTCACAACCAGTGAGCATGAGAGCTGAAAGGAGTAGGGCCAAGAGACTTAAAATTTTCTTCATGTTCGTGTTCCTATAATCAAATAACAAAAATAGTAAAAAACATTAATAACCAAACAATTCCTAAAAAATGCCAAAACTTCGCAACGTTAATAACTCTATTAGGTTTCAACTCTGCTTTGTCTGCAATCAAAGGAAGAAGATAAAACAAACCAATAACGGCCATCACCATGTGTCCGACGTGAATCCAAGTAAAAGCATAGATGATCGAAGTAAAAATATTACTACCAGCAAAAAGGCCCTGACTCTTCAATGTCGACCACAAAACAAATTGGCTTGCAATAAAGGCCAATCCAAAAAAGATTGAAGTAAAAAGAGGCAATCTTTGCTTCGCCCCAACTTTGTATTGAGTTTCAAAGTTCCATAAAAAGAAACTTGAAAGACCAATTAAAATCGTACTCACCGCGGGAATTAACAGAGGTAAGGCAGTCATTCCTGAAGGTGGCCAAACTTGAGCGGTCAAACGGTAAACAGCGTATCCTAAAAATAACGTCGCAAATAACATTCCAAACATAATCAAAACAACCACCATTGCAATGGAGTTTGCTTGTAGCATGTATTGTGAATTTACTTCAGCTTGAGTTCGCATTAAGCCTCAACCAAATTTTCTGTTTGATATTGGAAATCTCTACCTGTTGTTAAGTTAGGGTTTCCTAATTCATGAGGTCCACACTTTACGACAGGAATCTTGTCAAAATTGTAATGAGGAGCTGGTGATGGAATAGTCCATTCCAAAGTTCCCACTTCCCATGGATTGTCCGAAGCCTTTTCCTTTTTAAAGAAAATAGCATGAACAAAGTTAACAACGAAAATCAACTGAGCTGCTCCCATGAGGTAGGCAGAGTAAGTGATCATCTTGTTCATAGGAATCATGTTTTGCATGAATTCATAAACGAATGGGTTATAAAGTCTTCTATGCATACCTGCATACCCAACCATCATCATTCCAAAGAAAACTCCATTCAAGCCAACCATGGTTATCCAGAAGTGAACCTTTGCCCAAAACTCACTGAGCATCATTCCAAACATTTTTGGCATCCAGAAATAAATAGCAGCAAAACCACCAAGAAGAACTGAAGCGGCCATTGTGTAGTGGAAGTGACCAACCACAAAATAAGTGTCGTGAAGATAAAGGTCAGTAGTAACAGTCCCAAGGTATAAACCTGTTAAACCACCAAGACCGAAAACAAAAACAACTCCAAGAGAGAAAAGCATCGGAGAAGTGAAACGAATGGAGCCTTTCCAAAGAGTTCCAAGCCAGTTCGCAAAAAAGATTGCTGATGGAATAGAAATGGTCATGGTTAGAGTCATAAATGTTTGAGTAAGTAACGGACTCATCTGAGTCGTAAACATATGGTGACCGTAAACGAGAGTTGAAAGAATAGTAATTGTCGTCATTGATAGAGCTGTCGCTTTGGCACCAAAAGCTGGCTTGCGAGAAAAGAAAGCGAGAAGGTCTGAAACGATTCCCCAAGCTGGAAGAATCAAAATATAAACTTCAGGGTGACCGAAAATCCAGAATACGTGTTGGAAAAGAACCGGATCACCTGAGCCACTAGTTGCTGCAGCACCGGCCAAGAAAAAAGTTGTTCCAAATACGCGATCAAAGATCAGAAGAAGAACACCGGCGCCTAGAACAGGAAGGAAGATGGCGTTCAAAATAGCGGTTAACCAAAGTCCCCAAATAGTGAGAGGCATATCAAAGTAGCCCATCCCCGGAGCGCGAAGAGTAATAATTGTTGTGATGTAGTTGATCGCCCCCATTGTTGATGAAGCACCAAGAATGAAGATGGCGAGTGACCACAACGTTTGACCAGTACCAGGTGAACCAACCAAAGTACTGAGTGTTGGGTATGAAGTCCATCCGCCAGCTGCTGCACCCAATGGAGTGAAGAGAGATCCAAGCAGGATAACACCTGAAACTACTGCCAACCAAAAGGACAGCATATTAAGGAGTGGGAACGCCATGTCTCGGGCGCCAATCATTAAAGGAATACAGAAGTTACCAAAAGCACCAATTAAGATCGGAGTAATGGCGTAAAAAATCATGATCGTTCCATGCATCGTAAAGAGCATGGCGTACGTATCAGGAGGAATAACTCCGCCAGTTTCAGGGAACAAAGCTTTTCCGATGACTGGAAATGGTACACCAGGGAAAGCCAGCGTCCAGCGAATCATAAGGGCCATTAAGCCACCCACGAATAAAAAGAAAATTCCGTACCAAAGAAATTGCTTACCAATGACCTTGTGGTCAAAAGAGATCATGTACTTTGATAAAAAAGTAGTTGGTTTTGGGTGTATCGGTTGTTCGTAAAAAGCCATTGTTATAAGCTCCTAAAAAAATTCTTAAGTTTTAAATTATTGCCAAGCCCAGCCCCAGAAAAGCTCAGCATTTTCTGGATCATTTGTTTGAAAGGCATGCTCTTGAGCATGGTTCATCCAATTATCGTAATCTTCTTGAGTATAAACAGTTAGCTTTGCCTGCATACGATAGTGGTAAGTTCCACACATCTCAGCACAAGCGATATCATATTCACCTGTTTTTGTGAGTTCATACCAAAGACGCGTTAAACGTCCGGGAATTGCATCAACTTTACGACGAGCGTTCGGGAAATAGAGCGAGTGAATGACATCTTTTGATAAAACTTGAAAAACTACTTTTTTTCCTACTGGAACACGGAGATCATTCAAAGTAACAACATCATCATCAGTATTGAAGAGACCGTCTTTTCCGGCGTATCTAAAATTCCAAGCCCATTGCTGACCCAAAACTTCTACGCGCAAAATGTCTTCGCTTTCACTTGGCCAGTTGGTAAAAACACCAATGTAATCATTGTTCGACATTCTTGTAATGTTCATGTCGATACCAACGAAAACAGCCACACCAATTACTGTAGCGAGCATGATTTGTGGCTTTTTATTTCCATAAGTATAGTAAGGCTTTGGGTGGCGCTTTCGGCGATAGAGAAACGAAAAGCCAAATAATCCCGCACATACAAGAGAGAAGAAAAAGAGATTGAGTGCCGTTGTATAATTAAACAACCAATCAATCAGATGTCCGTGAGTTGAAATATCAACTGGTGGATTTAGTTTCTCCCAGAAACCAAGTTTACCTGTCTCTGCCATTGCAGAACTCATCATAAGTGTAAAAAGAGTCATACCCATCCTCTAGCGAAGAATTCAAGTTTCATATTTAAATATTTGGTACCTATTTTAAATGTAATTTCCAAGTTTTACCACAATTGAGTACTCATGACTTATTGCAAAAATATCATTGAAGCCAAAAGCAGTGGCAAATAAAAAATTGACGCAAAGAAGTATTGGCGGGCCCACTTCTTTCCAGCTTCGCCTTCTTCTTTAAAAAAGCCCATGGCGGCAAGCAGCAAAAAAGCACCACTCAGTAATGAAGCCACGTAAAAATAGCTTTTACTTGCCGGTCCAAAAACAGTTGGAACAACGGCAACAGCAAATAAAACGGCAGTGAAAGCAAAGATTAAAACTTTAGTTAAATTAAAGCCGTGAAGAGATGGATAAACTTTTATTTTCGCAGCGCTATAATCTTTTAAGTGATAAACCGAAATGGCCAAAAAATGCGGAAGTTGCCAAACAAAGACAATGGCAAAGAGGCTGACTGCAACAATGTCGAGCTGCCCAGTAACCGTAGTCCAACCCAACAAAGGAGGAATGGCTCCCGGGATGGCCCCAACATAAACGGCGAGTTCACTTTTTTGCTTCATTGGGGTGTAGGCCCATAAATAAAGGACTGTTGCGAGTAGTGATAAAACTCCCGTCACAACATTAATAAAGATAAAAATGAGAGCGAGCGAGAAAATGAGAAGAGCAACTCCAAAAACTAATGCCGTTTTTGGTTGAAGTCTGCCAGCAGGAAGTGAACGATTTTTAGTTCGCTCCATAAAGGAATCAACATCTCTTTCCATGTAACAGTTAAGAGCGGCTGCTCCCATCACAACTAAAAAAATCAGAGCGAAACTTAAAAGTCCTGTGAAAAAATTAATATGCCCAGGGGCCAATACCAATCCCACGAGAACTGTCGACATCACGAGAAGTCCAAGTTTGGGCTTAGTTAATTCAAATAAATTGGAGAGAAAGGTATGTTGGGATATTTTCTGAGATTGGCTTAAAAAGTGAGTCATCATCAAATACATTCGCCAAAAAACGACCAAAAGAAGAGCGGCAAAGCCCAAATGCAGAGTCGTAGGAGCCACTGAGAAGTGAGACCCGACAGTGTAGATTCCCAAAAAGATTTGAGTACAAACAACCAAGAGAGATAAAATGACATAAGTATTAAACGTCGTGTTCTTCACTTTCCTTGACGACAAAAATGTTTTGATCGAGCCAACTATTACCCAAAGTCCTAAAAACATTCCGTAAAAGCGATGAACCATGTGCAGCTGAGAAGGGTGCAAAGTTGGCCAAAGCGTAGACTGACCTTCTTGAAGATCCATACACATTAAGCTGTTACCCCAGCCCACTCCACAGGCTGTACCTGAACCTGAGTGGCGTAAAAAAGCTCCGAGAAGAATCTGAACATAAACTAAAACAGTGGTGCTAAAGAGAAAGTCCCTCATCCAAGGTTTGAGATTATTTTCAATTTGAGAAACGTCGAGCGCGAGCTTACCGTCAACTTCTTGTGAGCGTTGAAAGATTAAAATAAGCGTACAGAAATAAATCATCGAGAGACCGAGATGTGAGGTAGAAACGATAGTAGGAAGTCTGTAAATGACAGTGATTCCACCAAGCATTCCTTGAATAACTACAAAAGCTAATGCAAGTAATGACAGCTCGTAAACTGGTTGTGCTTCCTTGTTTAACTTTGCCCATTTGCGATTGAAAAAAACCAGAAGAATAGTAAAAAGACCAACGAGAGATGCCAGCAAGCGATGGCTATGCTCGATGAGAATTCCACCTTCCATTCTTGGAAAAACTTGTCCGTAACACAGAGGCCAATCCGGGCAGGCCAAACTAGATTCAGTGTTGTGAACGAGGCCACCAAGCAGCAAAAGGCAAAACGTTAAAAAGATAGTGACTAAACAAATATATTTAGATTTCATGACCTAGGTTATTGTCGTTTAAGTAATATCGACTTATACCGATTTCACCCATAAAGGGCAAATTAAAAGACCGTTTCATAGGCGAGACAAAGAGGAATTTATGCATAAAAATCGTGGACCTATCTATTACGGCGATTATTTAAAGTTAGATGCACTTCTTGGGAGCCAAGAACCGCTTAGCAAAAAATATAGCCCAGAGTGCCATGATGAGACTTTGTTCATTATTGTTCATCAAGTCTATGAATTATGGTTTAAACAAATTTTGCATGAACTCTACCTCATCAATAAAGTTTTTTCGCAAAAAGTAGTGCCCGATCAAGAACTCGCGAGCATTAACCTCAAGTTAGAACGCGTTGAGAAAATTCAATCCCTTCTTTTGGATCAATTGCTCGTTATCGAAACCATGACGCCTATGGATTTTTTAGAGTTCAGAGACCTTTTGGTTCCGGCTTCAGGTTTTCAATCATTGCAATTTAGAAAAATTGAAGTGTTGATGGGACTTTCAACTCAAAATAGAACGGCCGTCGATCGCGATTACTTTATGGGAAGATTGAGCGAAAACGATAAAAAAGAACTCTTAGATATTGAGGATCAACCTTCTCTCTTTGTTTTGCTTGAAAAATGGTTGGAGCGACTTCCTTTTGCCAACGTCGAAAATTATTCATTTTGGTCTGACTACCAGACCACTATTAATCAGATGCTTAAAGAAGATGAAAGTCTTATTATGAAAAACTTGGCGACTTTAGGTCCCAAAGAAAAAGAAGCTCAGTTGGCCAACCTTGAAGCGACTAAACAAACATTTGCAACACTCTCCAATGAAGGCGAACATAATAAGCTGATTGAAAAAGGTCAGCGCAGACTTTCACACAAAGCAACTCTGCACGCTCTCTTTATTTTACTCTACAGAGATGAGCCCATGTTGCAACAGCCTTTCAACTTTCTCACTCACCTTATGAATATTGATGAAAATTTCACGACGTGGAGATATCGCCATTCAATCATGGCCCAAAGAATGCTTGGTACAAAAATTGGAACCGGTGGTTCTTCTGGTCATCAGTATTTGAAAATGGCGGCTGAAAACAATCGCGTTTATAACGACCTCTTTAACCTTGCCACATTTCTTGTGCCTAAAAGCTTGTTGCCTGAATTACCTGCAGAAGTGGCTAAGAAAGTTCGCTTTAATTAAAGCGTAAACGTTTCAAGTTTAACTTTGTTTTTATTCAAAAAAGGCATGAAATCTTTTTCGAGAAGGTTACGTGCTTCTTTTAAATCAATTTGCGAAAGTTCAGATTTGCCATCACACAGTTGATCGAGAATTTTATTTTGAATCAATCCTGCCTGTTGAGTAATAGAATAAGGCACGAGTGTGTAAGTCACCATGGCATAGCGAGTGCGGTAAATATCAGAAAATTCTTTTTCGAGTAGGCCATCGACCATCTTTCTAAAAAGAAACTGAGCATCCCCAACTTTGTCTTTCATTTCAACAAAATTTTCAATCGCCATATCGGCAATGGCATCAGCATTCTTCTTTTGATTTTGTGAATATATTTGGAGAGCTTCTCCCCAATTGTTTCCACATTGATCGAGTATTTCAACTAAGGTCGAGATATCTTCAAAACCACAATTCATTCCTTGACCAAAAAAAGGAACAATGGCGTGAGCGGCGTCACCTGCTAAAAAAACAGAATCACCAACATGCCAAGGATGACAGCGAACTGTTCCCAGCACACCCTGAGGATTATTCATATAATCATCGATGTATTTAGGCATGAGAGGAATGGCATCAGGAAATTCGCTTTGAAAAAGATCTTTTACTTTTTCAGGTGAATTAATATTTTCAAATGACCACTGACCACCAGTTTTCGGCATATACAAAGTCATTGTGAAACTTCCACCAAGATTTGGCAGGGCCATAAGCATATGAGTTCCACGTGGCCAAATATGCAATCCCTTAGGATCAAGGGGATATTGCTTATTTTCACCCGCAGGCATAAACATTTCTTTATAATCTGATTCTAAAAAATCAACTCGATCACTGGCCGTTTCGCCGACGTGCTGAATAACACATTTACGTGTCGGTGATCCCGCCCCATCGGTTCCGACGAGGCGATCAAATTTATAGTTCGTTTCTTTTTGCGTTTTTAAATCTCGCACAGTGCATGTCTTCTCATCAAAAGAAACCTTTTGCACTTCTTGTTCAAAGTGAATTGGAATTTGAAGTTTTTGAGCAAGATCGAGCAACAGTCCGTTGAGTTCAGATCGAGAAACAGAATAATTGCATTCATTATCGTCTTTACCATAGGGTTGAAATTTAATCTCACCCGATTTTGCATGCATCATACGACCGGTGACTTTAACAGTGATGGGTAAAACTTGTTCTACCACACCGGCCATTTTCAGTGCATTTAGACCACGACTGGTAATAATGAGATTGATTGATCTTCCTCCCTCATAATTTAAGCGAAGATCAGATCTCTTTTCAAAAATCTCGACATCATATCCGCGTTTTTTAAAAACAATTGCAGCAAGAGAACCAACGAGGCCACCACCACTAATAATCAATTTTTCAGCCATGAGTAATTTCCTCAATCAATGTCACTAATTTCGAAATGTCTTCAAAACTATTGTAAAGCGGAGCTGGAGTCATGCGGAGAATATCAGGCTCTCTAAAGTCTACAATCGCCCCGCGCTCGGTTAATTTTTGATAAAGATCCTTTGGATTTTTAGCGTAGCGAATACAAAGCATTGATCCTCGAGAAGAGGCAGGAGAAATGACTTTGCAGAATTCCCCTACACGCTCTTTTAATTGAGCTTCAAAAAAGTTGGTCAAGCGATCACCACGCTCTCGAAGATTTTCCATTCCAGCCTGGTCAAAGAGCTCCATCGAAGCGCGAAGAGAAGCGAGTTGAAAAATAGGCGGATTACTTAATTGCCAAGCTTCAACGGTGGCAATAGGTTCAAAGTTTGGTCCCATCTTAAAGCGAGAGTTTTTATCATGGCCCCACCAACCTTCAAAACGAGGGATATCCTTTTTGCCATGATGATTTTGATGAACAAAAGCACCGGCCAATCCACCAGGTCCCGAGTTTAAATATTTATAAGAACACCAAACCGCAAAATCCACATTCCAATCGTGGAGTTTTAAATGGAGATTTCCGGCTCCATGAGCAAGATTAAATCCAACTAAAATATTTTTCGAATGGGCGAGCTTAACGATTTTTTCGAAATCAAAACGCTGTCCAGAGAGATAATTACAATTCCCTAGCATGATGAGGGCCAGAGAATCAGCATTCTTTTCGATTTGCTCAAGAATGGAATCCGGCTCAACTGTAATCTCCCCACTCTTGGGTTGTAATTCAATGATGGCGTCTTTTGGATCATAACCATGAAAACGGGCCTGAGAATCAACGGCATACTTATCAGAAGGAAAAGTATTGTTTTCAATTAAGATCTTAAACTTATTCTTGCTTGGACGATAAAAACTCACCAACATCAAATGAAGATTCACAGTGAGTGTATTCATCGCTACCACTTCACTTTCTTTTCCACCCACAAGATGAGCAAAGCTCTTCGTAATGTTCTCATGATAAGGGAGCCAAGGATGTTTCGCGTGAAAATGACCTTCGACTCCTAAACGTTTCCAAGCATCAAGTTCTTCATCGATATAGTCTTGCGCTTTTTTAGGCATTAATCCTAATGAGTGCCCAGCAAAATAAAGTTGGTCTTCACCATTTTTTTGCTTAGGGATATGAAAGCTCTCTCTCATTTTTGACAGATTGTCTTGCTTATCGAGTTCTCTCGCTTGGGCTAAATAATCGCTCATATCTACTCCACTACTTCTATTTCTACATTTTCAAAATGATCAACAACCAATTTAACTCTCATTCCCGGCTCCATCGCAACAGCAGGAGTAGCGGCACCGGCCAGAACAATCATGCCTGGTAAAACAGAACGATTGCGAAGGCTCATCAGGTGAGCAAGCTCAACTAAAGATTGAACGGGGTGGCCAGAGATGTCTTCCGAGACACCTTTTTGAGAAGAAATGTCATTGACGAACATTTCCATTTTCAAGCTTTTCCAATCCAGATTTTTTAAATCTTTTTTCCATGGTCCCAGCACAAATTGCGAAGATGATGAGTTGTCTGAAATCACATCTTCCATCGAAAAATATTTAAAACCTTGATAACGTGAATCCAAAATTTCCATACAGGCACAGGCGCAATCAATGGCGTCTAACGCTTCTTCTAAAGAAACTTTTCCCTTCAGTTCTTTCTTCATCAAAAAAGCAATTTCTGGTTCAATTTTGGGGTGAATTTGTCCTTGAAGCTTATATTGACCTTGAAGCTGAACTTGCATTTTATCTGTCAGTTCTCCATAAAGCGGAGAATCGAGATTCATTTGAACCCGCTTTTGCTCTGAAGTTAGTCCCATTTTTTGACCAATAATTTTCTCACCGGCCTGTAAACGCAACTTCATTCCTTGCTCTTGAATTTTATAGGCATCCATCCGATCGAAATGAGGAAGTTTGTTACTGATTTGTTCAATTGCCTTAGCTGATAGCCTTGCATCATTAAGAACTTTGGCCCAATGCTCAATTTCCTGAGATTCCACTTATCTTCTATCCTTGTTATTATGTCGCTAAATTTTAGTACCAAGATAATAGAGTTTTTGTAAGTGCTAAACAAGCAGAGCTTTGTCATTAAGACAGGAAGAGTAAACACCCGATGAACAAAAAAGTTTTTGATATTTCTCCAGCTATAACTCCACAAATGGCGGTATTTCCTGGGGATACGGCGTTCAATCGAAAGAAGCTCATGTCTTTTGACCAGGGACATCATCTTGAGTTATCCACCATAAACACAACTGTTCATCTTGGCGCCCATGCTGATGCACCAATTCATTACCATCCTGACGGGGTTGGAATTGGAGAGCGAAATCTCAACTATTATCTGGGTGAGTGTCAGGTCATCCATTGTCATAAAAAGCGCGGTGAACGTATTTTATTAGAAGACATCGCTCGCCATAAAATTTCAGCCCAACGAGTGTTGTTTCGTACGGGAAGTTTTCCTGATCCCAATAATTGGAATGGGGATTTCAATTCACTCTCTCCAGAGCTGATTGATTATTTAAGTTCACGCAAAGTGATTACTGTCGGCATTGATACACCATCCATTGATCCAGCCGATGATGAAGAAATGATCACTCACAAAATGATCTTTGATAAAAATATGGCGATCCTTGAAGGAATTGTTCTCGATAATGTTCCCGAAGGGCTTTATGAATTGATCGCCTTGCCTTTAAAAATATCAGGGGCAGATGCTTCTCCCGTTAGGGCCATATTAAGAGAGTTATAATATGCAAAAAATTCAAAATTACATTGATGGAAAAATGCTCGACCCTCAAGGTGGAAAATTTCTCGACAATGTTTCTCCTTTAACAGGTCTTGCTTATTCCCAAGTACCGGATTCTTCCGAAGCTGATATTCATAAAGCTGTTGAATCAGCAGAAAAAGCAAAATACAAATGGAACCGTTCAAGCCTAGCTGAAAGAAAAAAAGTGCTTCGAAAATTGGCCGATGGAATTGCCAAGCAGCTCGAACCTCTGGCCATGGCCGAAACAATTGATAATGGAAAACCTATTTCTGTTTCTCGCACAGTTGATATTCCTCGCAGTTCAACTAATTTCGAATTCTTCGCTGATATTATTACCAGTTTTTCAGGTGATTCTTTTTCAACGGATCAATTCGCTCACAACATAACAGTGAAATCTCCTCTCGGAATTGTAGGATGTATTTCTCCATGGAATCTTCCACTTTATTTAATGACTTGGAAAATTGCTCCTGCGCTTGCGACAGGAAATTGCACCATCGTCAAACCATCTGAAGTAACTCCGATGACGGCCTATCTCTTTTCTAAAATTTGTCAGGAAGCAGACCTCGCTCCTGGTGTTCTCAATATTATTCACGGAACTGGTCCCAATGCTGGTTCACCACTTGTGACTCATCCTGGAATTAAGGCCATCTCCTTTACCGGAAGTACTGCTACTGGCAAAGCCATTAATCAAATGGCTTCTGGGCAATTTAAAAAAGTTTCGCTTGAAATGGGTGGAAAAAATCCAACTATTATTTTTGATGATTGTGATCTTGAGAAAGCAGTATCGGGAACTTTGCGGGCCAGTTTTTCGAACCAAGGACAAATTTGTCTTTGCGGCTCTAGAATTCTTATTCAAAAAGGCATTTATCCTGAATTTAAAAAACGCCTGATTGAAAAAGCTGCTAAATTAAAAGTAGCTGATCCTCGCGATGAGAAAACTCAAGTAGGTGCTATTGTTTCTCAAGTCCATTTCAATAAAGTGATGGGACATATCGATTTAGCGAAAAAAGAAGGCGGAGAACTTCTGCTTGGTGGGCACTCTGTTCAATTGGCCGATGAACTCTCTGGTGGTTTTTATATCGCTCCAACTATTTTTGAAAATCTACCGCAGCAATGTAAAACCAATATGAATGAGATCTTTGGCCCCATGGTGACTTTGCAACCTTTTGAAACGGAAGAAGAAGCCGTGAAGATTGCCAATGCCACAAACTATGGTCTTTCATGCAGTATTTGGACTAGTAACTCAGCACGTTCACTTCGCATAGCTCGAGATATTCAAACGGGAATTGTTTGGATTAATACTTGGATGATGCGAGATCTTCGAACACCCTTTGGTGGCTCTAAAGATTCCGGAATGGGACGTGAAGGTGGAACCTATGGTTTGAATTTTTTCACGGAACCAAAAAATATTTGTATTAGCTATGATCAGGAGTCTCATTCATGAGTGACAAGATTAATTCAAGTAAGGCACCAGAGCCAGTTGGCCTTTATCCCCATGCCCGCAGAGTTGGAAATATGCTCTACTTATCTGGAGTTGGTCCACGTGAGCGTGGAAGTAAAAAAATTCCAGGAGTTGAACTCAATTCTGATGGAACAATTCAGAGCTATGATATAGCTACCCAATGCCACAGTGTTTTTAAAAACATTCGCTATATTCTTGAAGAAGCGGGATCTAGCTGGGACAAGCTCGTTGACGTCACCGTTTTTCTCACCAATATGAAAGACGATTTTCCAACCTATAACAAAATTTATGCCGAATACTTCAAAGACAATCTACCTTGTCGAACGACCATTGAAATCAATTGTTTGCCGACGCCGATTGCTATTGAATTAAAGTGTATTGCAACTTTAGATTAGGATTTTTTATGAGCTCATTACAACCTCTTAACTTTAAAAAATGGATTGATGATCATCGAGATCTCTTAAAGCCACCAGTTGGCAATAAAATGGTTTGGAAGGATCGCGATTTTATTGTCATGGTCGTGGGAGGCCCGAATGCGCGAACCGACTTTCATGTCAATCAAGGTGAAGAGTTTTTCTATCAACTCGAAGGAAATATTTTTCTTCGAGTAGTCAACTCGGATGGAGAGATTGAAGAAGTTCATATCAAAGAAGGCGATATCTTTTTACTTCCACCCAATGTTCCTCACTCTCCCCAAAGAGAAGCGGGATCAATTGGTCTCGTGATTGAGCGAAAAAGAAAATCAGACGAACTCGATGGACTTCAGTGGTACTGTTTTAATTGTCACAAAAAATTATATGAAGAATATTTTCATCTCACTAATATTGAAACTCAATTTGGTGCAGTTTTTGATCGATTCTATTCTTCAGAGCACACAACATGTCGTCATTGCAAACATGTGAATGGAAAGACTTGGTCATGATGAAAATTGATATTCATACTCATATCCTTCCACCAGCAATACCGAAGTTTAAGGATCAATTTGGCTATGGTGGCTTTATCCAGCTTAATCAAAATTGTGGGTGCTCTCATGCAGATATGGTTGATGATTCTGGAAAATTCTTTCGAAGAGTTGAGGCCAATTGTTTTGACCACAAAGTGAGAATAGATGAGTGCGATCAGCACAATGTCAAAGTACAAGTACTCTCAACTGTTCCGGTAATGTTCTCTTATTGGACCAAACCGCAAGATGGTCTTTATGTTTCACAATTTTTAAATGATCATATTGCTAAAATTGTTCAAGAAAATCCTAAGCGTTTTGTTGGACTTGGCACCGTTCCTCTACAAGATCCAAAGCTTGCAATTCAAGAAATGATTCGCTGTAAAAGTATTGGACTGGTTGGGCTTCAAATTGGATCAAACATTAACCAGTTGAATCTCTCTGCCCCTCAGTTTTTTGATTTCTTCAAGGCTTGTGCCGAAAATAATATGTGTCTCTTTGTTCACCCCTGGGACATGCCAGGGAAAGAGCATATGCAACAGTACTGGCTTCCTTGGTTAGTAGGAATGCCAGCTGAAACCTCTCGCGCTATTTGTTCGATGATTTTTTCTGGTATTTTTGAAAAAATTCCAAAGCTCAGAGTTGCTTTTGCCCATGGTGGTGGTTCTTTCCCTATGACCATTGGACGCATTCAACACGGATTTGATTGTAGACCAGACCTTTGTGCTGTCGACAATAACATTGCTCCTAAAGAGTATCTCGGAAAATTCTATATTGATTCTTTGGTGCATGATCTCGATGTCCTCAAATACAATATCAAGCTTATGGGTTCTGATAAAATTTGTTTTGGTACCGATTACCCTTTCCCTCTTGGAGATTTGCAATTTGGAGAATGGATGAACGAAATCTCTATGCAAGACTTGGAGAATATTTATACAAACGCCCCTCTTTCGTGGCTCAATTTAAACAAAGAACAATTTCAAGGAAAATAGAAAATGGATTTACAACTCAAAGGCAAAAGAGCTCTCGTTTTTGGATCAAGCCAAGGCATTGGGCGCGCCATCGCTGAATCTCTCATCGCAGAAGGCGCTAAAGTTGTCATCAATGGTCGAAGCGAAGAAAAACTCAAAGGTGTTGCAAAAGATATTGGTGCTCAAGGCTTTGTGGCCGCGGATCTCAATCGCGAAGGCGAGTCCCTTAATGTTTCAAAGAAGGCGGTAGAAATTCTAGGTGGAATAGATATCGTCGTTTTTAACACTGGCGGTCCCGCGAAAGGACAGTTTTTAGATATCTCGCTCGAGCAATGGAAACTTGATTATCAAAATCTTTGGCTCTCGGTAGTTGAAAGTTTGTCTTATTATCTACCTCAAATGAAATCCCAGCAATTTGGACGTATTCTTTTCATTACATCCATTGCCGCTAAAGAACCCCTTCCCGCACTTACGACTTCAAATGGATTAAGAGCAGGAATCGAAGGACTTTCAAAAAGTCTTTGTCATGAAGTGGCGAGCTTTAATATCACATCCAACATTATTCAGCCTGGCTACACCAATACTGATCGTTTAAAAGAATTGAAACTGAGTGATGAAAAAGTGAAACAAATGGTACCAGCGGGACGACTTGGAACTCCTGAAGAACTAGCTGGACTTGCCACCTATCTATGCTCACCACTGGCCGGCTATATTACCGGACAAAGCATTGCCATCGACGGTGGAGTGACAAGAAGTCATTAAGCTTTTAAGAAGAAGAAAATGGCAACACCCGTGACGGAAACATAAAGCCAAATGGGAAAAGTCCAAACGGCCCACTTTCTGTGGGTTACAAAGTTGCCTTTAACTGCATGATAAAAAGTTATTAAAATGAGTGGTACCTGAACCATTGATAATAAAATATGTGTAATCAAAATTGCGAAATAGACAATTCGAATAAGGCCAACACCTATGTATTTCGAATCGCCGTGATAATGGTGGTAAAGAAGATAGCTGATCAAGAAAATGGCCGATGAGACCATTGCCGATATCATTAATTTCTTATGACGATCCTTTAGTCCATTTTTAATGGCCAAGTAACCCGACACTAAAAAAACGGTAGTACAAAAATTCATAAAGGCATTGAAATAAGGAAGTAGTGGAACCCACCCGATTCCTTCCGAATCGGCAGGAGTTTTTCCGTATATAAACCAGATGAGAAAAGCAAAAAGAGCAATTGAAACTATTGCGATAGCAGAATGAATTTTTCGATGATCACTTAATTTCTGATTCACTCATCATCTGCTTATTAAAATTGCGATTTTTAATAATCATTCCATAGAGGATCGAAAAGGGAACATAAGTTAAGAGAATGAATCCACCCAAAATATAGACAAGCTTAGCGTAGTTACCACTCTTATCCATTGAGCCTGCACAACCAGGGCAGGCCCAAGCATTTTCAACCATAAAGATTGAAATGATAGCAACTAGAGAAGATAAACGAATGTAAATACGAGAATCCATACCAAGTCCACAAAGTGCCAGAACAAACCGACAATTTCTAAAAGGTTATAATCGCCATTATCAAAACGACCATCGAGGGCAAGTTTAAAAATACCTATTAAATACAGGGTACCAGTTAGCACGTGAAGTCCGTGGAAGCCAGTAATAGCGAAAAAGGTAGAAGAAAAGAGTCCATTACCATGGGCATAGGAATTAAAAGTCATCCCCATTTCATGCATCAAATGAGTGTATTCGTAAGCTTGAAGACCCAGAAAGGTTAAACCACCAAGAATTGTCATTCCCAGCCAAAAGAGAATTTTCTTTCTATCTCTTTGCTTACAAGCATCGATCGATAAAACCATGGAGACAGAACTACAGATCAACAAGAACGTCATGAAACCAGAAAGACCAACACCACCTAAAGCTTCAACAGGATTTGGCCAGTCTTGAGTAGCTCTAAGAACAGCATAGGCCAATAACAATCCAGCAAATGACATGGCATCGGTTACAAGAAATAACCACATTCCAATTTTGCCAGGAGTTGCGTGTCCAAATTGCTCGTCATTAGGAACGAGTACTGGGCCAGAGTGTGCTTGTGAACTCATAAATTAATTCCTTTATTTCGAATTCGGTAACTTATCATATCCAATTTCTTGAATGTATTTCACTAGGGCACTGATCTGCTTTTGCGAATCACCACCTAAAATATCTGGTTCAGAGCTTTCTCCACCTTCCCAGAAACTTGGCATAACAGTTCCTTCGAGAATGGCTTGAGGATTTTCTAACCATTTGCGTATCCAAGCTGGACGCAATCTTCTCTTCGCTTGATATAAGTTTGGAGCAGATGGAGGATCATTCGTGAAGCCTGTAGAGTGACAAGAAACACAATTTAAATTGTTGAAGAGCTTTTTAGCAGCATCTCTTTCTCCTGGCTCCCAAACAACTTCTGATTGGTTGTCTTCAAAAGTTTGGACGTGGGAAATACCTTGGAAATAAGAAACAAGACTGTTCTTCTCTTCATTACTCAAATTAAACGAAGGCATTCTTACTTTAAGCCACGGACGAATTGGATACACATTTGATAAGAAATAGTGAAACCAATCTGTCTGTATACGATGACCTTGATCGTTCAAACGTGGTGGACCTTCGTTGATATCTTCATACATATTAAGAATATCACCGCGGAATCCATCAACCTTGTGACAGCCGATACAGTTGAACTTGTTCGCTGTCTTCAATCCATCAGCAGCCATCTTCTCCCATTGATTGAGATTCTTCTTTCCGGCCATTGGAATATTTTCTGAAACTTGACCTAATAGAGCGAGAGTAATTGAATCTGCCTCTTCTTCAGTCATGTAGAAATTTGGCATTCTGTTTAAGTCTTTAAAGAGCTTATCAATTCCAATATCCCAGCGTCTTGGATTAACAAGGTGAGCTTTCAACCAAGCATCTCTCTCATGAGGGATGGTGTGATCTATCCCAAAGAAAAATTGAGAAATTGGTTTTGAACCTTCTTTGGTAAGTTCTGGTCCAATGGGCGCACGATCGGCAAAACCATCGATATTGTGGCATGAGTAACATCCATACTTGCCCACACTTCTAAAACCCAACTCCATTGTTCTTTCGTGGTCAGACATTTTAGCAAGCTTCGCTTTTGCGCCAGCTTCAGTGTCGAAGGCACTTAAGTAATCAACTAAGATTTCATCGCGTGCTTCATTATTCATTGGCTCAAATTTTAATCTCTCAAAAGACTTATTCTTCAAGCTCATAAGGTAAGAAGTAATGTCATTGGCCTCTGTATCAGAAAGTCTGAAAGAAGGCATGATAGTGTCTTCTTGATAGTGACTTGGCTTCTTGAGCCAAGACACGAGCCAATCAGCATCGACCTTTGAACCTGTACCAGTTAAGTAAGGACCCGCGTGAGCATTAACTTTCTTTGATTCTTCTTCATATCCCTCAACTCCGTGGCAGCCCATACAGCCCACTTCTTTGATGAGGTTTTTTCCGCGCTCAGCATTTCCACCGCGATAACGATCGAAGGGCTGATAATCTTTAGACTTACTCCAGATGAATTCAGCAATGGCATTTACTTCAGCAATATTTTTCTTAACGAATTCTGGCTTGCTATTATTTGACTGCATAAAAAACTGAGGCATTTTGGCATGCTTATTAAAGCTCTTTGGCTCCCAAACCCAGTTCTTGAAAAACTCTTTATTAATTTTGCCAGCGACTTTAAGCAGACTTGGACCAGGCTTTCTTCTATGTTCCCAACCTTCAATCTTGTGGCAACCATTACAACCAAACTTTTCAATATTGGCACGGCCTTCATTTAACTTTGGAGCTTGAGCGATATATTCAACACCTTGGTGACATTTTAAACATTGAGACTCTGTATGCTGAAGCTTCATCATTGGAAGAGCTACTTTGTGGCCAGGGTGCCAGTGGTATTTCGCTTCCCATTCTTTTTGCTGAGCTTCGTTTTGTGGTCTGTGTTCAGCGGCATTGAAGTCGTTAACTCTATGACCTTCGCCACCATGGCAAGTCGTACATCCGTACTGTTTTAATGGGTGTGGAGAATCAATGCCCACCATCAAGTCTAATTTAGGGTGAGTCTTAAATGGATTGGCCTGATCTTCATAACCTTTTTGGTCAATAAAAGTATGGCAAGTTGTACAACGATCTACTTTGGCCACTTGTTGAAAATAGCGGTCATCCGTAATGTTTTCCATCACTACCTGATGAATTTTCAACGTTGGATCGAGATAATCAACCATCGGTGAGTTTCTAATCACGAAAATAGCATTCATATCTGTGGTCTTTTTAGCTTTTTGCAAAAGATCACGAGACATCGTCATTTTTTTTATTTCATTTTCCGTTTCAATAACTTCTTTATTGAGATCTTCTAATTTTTTCTGCTCTTTTTTCATTCGAGCTTCGTAATCTTTCATACGATCTTTTGAAGCTACAAATTTTATCTTTAGATCATGTAACTTAGGCAAAACCTGCTCGGCGTGTTTCATATCACCGTGGGCGGATGCTGATTCAAAATCAAATGTCGTTGCAGCGACATCACCGTTCAACTGACCACTTGTGATTGTTTCTTCTTTAATGAGCTTATTGAGAGAAAGAATTTCATCATTAACAACGGCAATATCTTTTTTTCTAGTAGCGATGATCTCATCAGCTTTTTCAAGTCGAGCTTCCAGGTCCTTCATCTTTTGCTGATCAATTGCACCTTCGGCAGCTTTGAGTTGGCCATCAATTTTTTCGCGCTTAATTTTTAAGGCTTCTATCTGCACCGCTTTCCATGGACGAAGATAGTCATCAAGGAATACCCAAAAAACTGTTATTAATAACAGAATGGATAAAAATGCGAAGACCTTGTTCAGCTTCGACGTATCGTAAGCCATGCCTGGTTCAATCTTTCTACTCATCTTTCATTATCCTTAAAAAAAATACTAATCAAAAAATTAGAGGTTAAGTTCCCATTCAGGAAGGGCAACGATGTACTTCAAGCTGAAGAGCCAACGAAGGAACATCTTGATTGGCAAACTTCCCATCAAGAGCACAAGTCCAATTAATATATAAAATCTAACCTTTCCTGTTTTTTCGATAATTGACATTCCCCACTTGGTTCTCGCAATAAGTGGAGGAAGACCAAACATATATCCAAGAGACAAAATAATCCCAACACTCTCACGAAGGAGGAGATTTTTTGGCATGGCCCTGCCTAAGCCTTTAATCCAGAAAAATTCAGAGAGGTTGACGTTATAAGCAGCCACCACCTTGTGGAGATCCCAAAATTCAAACGGGCCATAGAACGTCCAGTTCGGACCACGCAAAAATGTTCCAACGATAATAAGGTAGATCCAAAGGGCCAACCATCCGAAAAGGAAAAAGGTCATCGCCATTTTTCTTTCCATGAACGTGTAGTAACCATTACCTTTTGGGTTGGTATCAATATAAGGAATAGCAATAAGGCCTACGACGATAACACCAGGAAGCACAACACCGGCCATCCAAGGATCAAAGTAAACCAACATTTCTTGCAGACCCAAAAAGTACCAAGGCGCTTTCGCCGGGTTTGGGGCCCAAGTTGGGTTGGCAGGTTCTTCTAAAGGAGCCTTGAAGATAATCGCCCAAACAATTAAGAAAACTGTCCCTGCAATAATAGCAAAAAGTTCTGTGTAGACGAGGTTCGGCCAAGTCCAAACTTTTTCTCTGTTTTCAGGAGTCCCTTCCATCGGAGTGAGGCCTTGCTCAAGTCGAGCATCATTAACCGCACATTGATAAAGAGCGAACCAAGTAAGAAAGGTAATGAGGATAATCAAGATACTAATAGGAATATTATCTGGCGTCGTGATGATGAGGAAAAAATTAGGATCAGCTGCAAACCAGAAAAAAGTTGGGATCGATAATAAAAATGCAATCCAGGCAAACTTTTTAGTTCCCACAACTCTGTAATGTTTCAACATAAGAAAAAACAAAATTGTGAAAATCGGAAATGACCTAATCGGATCGGCAATCCAGTTAATAAGTTCTCTCATTCGTATCTTCCTTAATTAAATACCATCTTAAAATTCTTAAAGCGGAGCTGAAATACCACCATCTTTACGCACTCTCCAAAAGTGAACGGCAATTAAAACGCCAACCACACATGGAATAAAAACGCAGTGAAGAATGTAGAATCTAAGCAAAGCCGGTTCACCAACAAAGCGACCCGCTAGCAACTGAAAGCGAACGTCGTTTTTATCTGAAACCATGACGAAGTCGCCAATCTGAGCAAGCATCGCACCTGGACCACCATGACCAGCAAACGGAGTTGCTTTCGCCATGTTTGAACCAACGGTAATCGCCCAAATGGCCAACTGATCCCATGGAAGGAGATAGCCAGTGAACGAAAGAAGAAGAGTTAAAACGAGAAGGATTACTCCAATGCCCCAGTTGAATTCGCGAGGTGGTTTGTATGAGCCCGTCATGAAAACTCGGAACATATGCAACCACACAGTGATAACCATGGCGTGAGCACCCCAGCGATGAATTTCTCTCATGATACCCAATGGAACGTGCTCTCTCAGAGCGATAATGTCATTGAATGCATACTCTGCAGTTGGACGGTAATAGAACATCAACAAGACGCCCGTTACGGTTAAGGCGAGAAAAATAAAAAATGTCAGACCACCCATACACCAAGTGTAGCCAAGCTTAACACCAGACTTTTTTAACTTGATAGGATGCAAGTGAAGAAATACGTTTCCGGCAACTACCGCTGCTCTGTTACGAGCATTGTTAGGAGGACCGTGACGGAAAATAGATTTCCAAATTTGGGTTTCAGCAACTTTTTCAGCAAGACCTTTTTCAGCCATTTCTATCTACCTTATTAAACGATTAAACAGTTAAATATGAATCTGGATTATCCCATTCGCCTTTTTCTTGTCTGAAGACTTTAGTTTTATCAACTTTGATTTTTCCTTCAGCAGTAAGGGTGATTTTGTATCTTTCGAGAGGACGAGGAGCTGGACCTTCAAAGTTCACTCCATTCATGTAGTAACCAGAACCATGACAAGGACATTTGAATTTAATTTCAGCAGGAAGCCATGTCGGAATACAACCAAGATGAGTACAAATGTTTGAGAGAGCAAAAAGTCTCCCTTCCATCTTTACCATCCAAACACCGAATTGGTTTTTCCATCTTTCATCTACGCCAGGAGGATACTCGTCAGTTCTACCAGCAAGAAATTCCATCTCAGGTTCGAAATTCACATTGGGATATGAAAAACGAAAAGCTAAACTTAGCAATCCACCGACAGCAGCTGTGAATGCAATCCATGCAACACTGAGAAAGCTAAAAAACTCACGACGATTCAATTGCAGTCGTACATCTTCGCTCATGATCTTTATCCTCTTCAACGAATAATACGGACGCACCCTTCGGTGATTCCCGTACTAGTAAACTTAAAAAATTTATGTTTTTAAGCACTTAGATTATGCTTTTAACCTATCAGTTTTTCAATAGAATTAACGTTTCTTGCATTGCGGCTTTAACAGACAAATCTGGCTCAGTCGCAATTGCCAACTCCAGCTCTGGTTGCAAAACTTTCCAATTATTTTTACGCAGAGCCTCTATTAAACTCATTTTCAATCCTCTTACTTGATCTTCTCTAAAGCCATTTGATTTAGGCTCGAGTGTTAAAATCTCCTTCAGAGTTTCTAATGCTGAAGCATTTTTAAAATTAATCAATCCAAGGGCAGCTGAGAAACGAACAACTGACTCAGAATCACTCAATAATTTTTGAACGGCAGCCTCAGACTCAGTCACTCGATGTGTCATCAGCGTTAATGCTGCAGATTGTCTCAAGGCATAATCGGGTGAATCAAGAAGTTTTTCAACTTTTTCCCACTGAGGATTAGGAATGTCTGTTTGATTTCCAAGTCCCATGATGGCGCGAAATTTAATCATATCGCTTTCATCCTCAAGAGCCTTAAACATTATTTCTGGAACTAAGGGATTTTTTAAACTGGCCAAAGAAACGATAAGAAACTCTCTCGTTCTTTGATCAGGCTTTGCCAAATAGGCTTGATTCAAACTATCGATGAGCCAAGGTATGTCTTCAGCTGGGATCTTCTGAGCAGATAAAACTTTCGCCAACTCAAAAGCTGCAACCCAACGATTGCCAAAGGTTTTTGACTGAACTTCTCTTACTAAATCCTTGTAGTCTCTTTCCGAAGACAAAATCTTAGTTACGCCAAAAATAATCAGTGCTCCAACCAAGACAATAGCAATGGGAATAGCAATGCCATTGAACATATTATTTTCCAATAACTTCTTCTTTTTAATAGAGGATGTACCGGTGTCCATAAAAGTGACCTTTTCAAATGGGAATTGCTGTTTTATTTTGCTCTCTCTGATAACAAAAGCTGTCATATCTGACAACGAAATCTAGGAGCCACCTTGGCGTATTTGCTTAGAACATTGCTGATTATCATGTTTTCAGTGGTCTTGATGACCGTTTTTATGGGGCTGCACTGGCTCAATATTGATATTGATCATCGTCAATTTGCCATCATGAGTTATCTTTTCACCTTATTTGTTCAAGCTTTTGTGATGTTTTATTTTATTGGGATTTCTCGTTTAGTAAAAAATGTTTATACCTTGCTTGATAGTGAAAAAGATCTCGATCAACTTTTTGACGAAGCACCAGCGGATCTCAAACCCTACAAAGAAAAAACTTATCGATTTGTTCAAGACAGTGATCGCTTCAAGCGCCAAACAATTCCTTGGACAATGCTCATGATTATTTTAGGAGCCATCGCTTTTCTACTCGGCGGAGCTTATGACACCAACATGGTTCAAAGAACAACTCATTCTGGAGTTGCTTACGGTTTTGTTTTTGCAATGGTCATTGGTTTTTTTAGACAATGGTTCTTTTTAGGGAAAGGTCATTTGCTTTTGAGAAAATTAAAATATCTTTTCTCAATTCCTGATGGGCAAATGTAATTCAAATATCTTTAACCCAAATAAAAACTCGATTTTTTCCAGCGGGATTGCGATAGGTTCGAGCTTGAGATTCATACAGAATTGAATCATCGACTTCCATAACTTGAGCTATAAACTCTTTCAAAAATTCTCTTGGAACATAAAGATTAAAATACATTCCTCCAGGAACAGACATACCTGGCTTAACATTATCAACTTGTGTAACAGCATATTGATTCATTAACTCTTTTAAACTCGTTTTGGCTTTCAACATATCAACAGATTTCATCATCACGCGATAAACTTTAGTGTTCCCGTAGCGATTTTCACGATAGCCTTGAGAGTTCTTCTCTTCGTAATCTGATTTTTCAAGATTGGCTTGATCAAAATCTCGCGGAAGCTCATCCCAAGACGTCACTGAAACTTCTGATTCCGTTTCAAATCTTTCTTCTTCTAAAATTTGGCCAAATGGATTTTTTGAATCATCAACTTCATCAATATCTTTGACCGCTATTTTGACATTTTGAGGATTGATGTCCTCCACAGACTTGAAGTTTAAGCTTTTATTGAGCCATTCAAATTGAGGCTCATAAATAGAAATACTATCTGTCATAAATTTTTCATAACGCTGATTCAACCAGCGAATAGCGAAAACTAACAACACTCCAACGATCACAATGACAAAGGCATCTCTGACAATTCGTAAATGCCCCTGCCCTTCAACGATTTGCTTTGCCTCTTGAGGTGACATGGTCTGAGGAGAAAAGTTTTTACGTGCTCGTGCGAGGAGTTTTGGCCACGATTCAAATAAAGTAATTTCCAAAGAAATCATAATCTCGTCAGGCTTACTTCCTCTGGAAACATCGAGCTGACCAATTTTATTTTTCACTATTTCAAATGTGTATTCTGATTTCTCGTCAATGAAATGTGATATTTGAAAGTTCTCACTTAAGGGATCATCGAGATGAGGGTGAAACTCAATAAAGTAGTCTCTGAGGATTCTCGCCGTTTCACCAATTTCTGTATGACAACGTAAAGAAAGCTGGTGAATGGTTAAATCGGAGTTAATAAAGGAATAAACAAAAAGCCGTTGATTAATCCATGAAAGCCAAGAAGCTAATGGACCTGAATCCACCCAAACAATTGTTTGAGTAATTCGAGCCACTAATTGAGAAAGAGTGAGATCCTTCTCAAATAAAATGGACCAAAAATCTTCCAGCTCGGTGAGATTCTTTCCCTGCCAAGTCATCTCATGAAGATTCAGCCCCAGCCATGATCTGAAGCTATTAAGGTCATCCTGTGAAAAAAAGAGATCCTTTTCCATCTAAGTACCTAAAAGTAGGGTTACAGTTAATTTTTACCCCCTTGTAGTGAGTTTTACCACAGTTTTATGATGAAGTAGGGTCAATTGTTGATCCTTACTATTGGATTCCTTATGACTGATGTTAATGCCGTACGATTACAGAAACATTACGAGACGGAAAACAAACGCCAAAACTTCGAACTTCGCAAAATGCGAGATGAGAATAATCGCGTCTATCAGAAAGAAGTTGAATACAACGAAGATATGCTCGCAAAGATGCGCGAGGGCTATGAAGCCAAAGTCAAAAATATGGAAAATGATCTCGAACGCAAATTGATTGAGATCCGTGGCAAGCATACTGAATATGTTCAAGAAGAAAGCAAGAGACTTGACGAAGAACTGGCCAACATTAAACAGGTCCATGATGACCAGGTTGGCGAAATAAAAGAAAGTAATGCAAATGAGATCTCAAGAATAAATGAGTCTCACCAAAAAAGCTTAGATCTCGCTCGTCAAAAATTTATTAAAGAAAAGAATAAGTGGGAAGCTTAATTCTCAGTCATAGGAAGGATAGAAAATGATCGATTCAACAGGAAGTTATTTCATCAATGGTAAATCTCAAGTCATCGAGATGCTCAAAATTATGCCGATCGCTGAAAGAAATAAGCTGCTTGAAAATATCAAGAAAAGAAACCCTACCCTTGCCAACGAACTCGCAGAGAAAAGTATTTCCTTTGATGCCGTCTTTACGCTAAGTAAAAGACAATACGAAATTTTCTTTCGCTCTATTCGCCCTGCCGTATTGGGAATTGCCTTGAAAGATAGTGCTATTGATAATCAAAGAAGAATTCTCATGTTATCCCCTCGTGCTTTTGCGGAAGAAGCTTACACGACGATGAGCACACTTATTGAAAATGAGAAACAAGCTATTGGTAAAGCTCAAAACAAGGTCGTTGAAATTTTAACGGAATTGTTCAGCAAGAAAATCTTTAGGGACCTTTAATCCCTTTTCTCTTTCTATACTCTGTAACCGTGGCCATAAACTGGTTGAGAATTTGATTGTTCAATTCTTTTGAAGCTTCTTCAATGTCCTCATCTATTCGATGCTCACGCAATACATTAATAGAATGTCTTAAACGATCAGTAAGCGTCGTTATAATTTCTGAAACCCAATCAGGACACAACTCTACGACTCTTCTGACATCTGCTTTTTTAATTTGAATCAGCTCTGTCTCTCTTGTTGCAATGGCAGTAGCACTACGAACCTTGTCTTCAAAAAGTGAAAGCTCACCAATAAAATCTTTTTGATTTACAACTGTGATCAACTCTAAGCGATTCTTATTTTCTTTAAAGATTTGAACTTGGCCCTTGGCCACAATATAGAGATGCTTAGACGCCTCTCCTGCAGAAAAAACAACGTCTCCGCGTTTAAACTTTAGAATGTCTTCTTCAAAGCTGCTTGAACTCATTATTTATACCACCCGAAAATAGTGTACCATAGCGCAATCCTTTGGTGGAAATTTCAAAAGATTTTACGCCAAGTTTTTCACCAACCGAGAGACCCAACAATGCTCCGGCCTTAATCGTTTTGGCCCGCTTGCCTAAAACGGGATAATCCTGACTAAGTTGGTCAGTGTTTTGCTTTTCTAATTTACTGATAAATTTTTTAAAAGCTTCCAAACTAATGATGGACCTATCAACATCTTGAGCGTTAAAGGTCTTAAGCCCTTTAATCATGGCTCCCAATGTAGTCATACTACCTGCGACACATATCAGGTGCTCTGTTTTATAGATGCTAAAATCAAAGCTTTCAAAGAGAGTCTGCATTTTAGACTCAAACTGACCCTGCTTGAGCCACTCGGTGCATCTCACTGAACCAGCTGGCAGGCTGATCGTTTCACGAACAGCAAAAGGACTTGTCGTTACGTTAATCAACTCAGTGGAGGCTCCACCAATATCCATCACTGTAATAGTCTCAGGAAGCTCGGTCGAAGAACAAACACCAAAGGCCGTATAATAAGCTTCGCCTTTGGCGTTAATAATTTGAATGTTAAATCCTAACTCTTCTTTCACTTTCTTAAAGAAAGCTGGCGAATCTGTTGCCACTCGAGAAGCCTCTGTGGCCGTTACGATGACTTCTTCTGGCTTCATTGAAAAACCAGTAACAAGACGGTGATATTTTCTAAGGGCATTAAAGGAATCTTCTACACTTTGTGGATGAAATTTTTGATTCTTATCCACATCGAGTCCAAGTGCGGTCACTTCACTTTCATTGAGGATCTCTTCCCAAGCGTGATCTCTTTGGCGACAGACGAGAAGAAGAATTGTGTTTGACCCGATATCAATACTTGCTCTTAACATTTAAGCTCCAGTGACCGCATTTCTCACATTTACTCTTTCAACCGGTTTGATCATGGCATTTTCACAAAAAATGGCAGAGATTTGCTGGTGAGGAGTAACATCGAAGCTTGGGTTATAGGCGCGAGAAGAGTCAGGTGCAATTTTCACACCTTGGCATGAAGTTACTTCTTCCTCTGGTCGATATTCAATTTCAATCTCACTTCCTATATTGAGACTAATATCAAAAGAGCTCGTCGGCGCAACGACATAGAATGGAACATTAAAATGCTTCGCTACTAAAGAAAGTGTAGCTGAACCAATTTTATTGGCCGTATCACCATTGCTGACAATTCTATCCGCTCCAATAAAAACAGCATCAATTTTGTTATTTTCAAAAAGATGAAACATGGCCCCTTCCACAAAAACAGAATAAGGAATACCGGCTTTTTTCAATTCATAAGCGGTTAGTCGTCCCCCTTGAAGATAAGGGCGAGTCTCTGCAGCAAAAACATGCTCAATTTTTCCCTTTTGTGACAAATAATCAATAACACCAAAAGCGGTACCGCGAGGTCCACAAGCAAGAGCTCCTGTATTACAAAGTGTCACCACTTTGTATTTGCGGTCACCATAAAGAGTTGCTAATTCCTTCTCCGCAAATTGGGCCATTTTCAAATTATCTTGATCCAACTTTTGGATGACATCGACGATAAATTTCTCCGCGAGCTGAAGCGTTTTATCCCAATCATCGTTAATACCTAAATTCTGTTTAAAGAAAGCGAGATAGCGATCAGCTTCATAAGCTAAATTCACAGCAGTAGGACGAGCGGTTTTAATAAATGTTACATCCTTTTCAAGTTTGCTCAAATCATGTTGAGTATTTTGTATTGAAGAAATCAATAGGCCGTAGAGAGCAGTAATTCCGATAAGAGGAGCTCCACGAACGACCATGTCTTTAATAGCTGCATGGACATCGGTAATGTTTTTGCAATTTATCCAAACTTCTTGATGGGGAAGTTTTCTTTGATCGAGGGCTGAAAATATTTGATTTTTCCAAGTAAAAGCGATTGTTTCCATTTTAGTTTCCAATGTTAACGATTTCAAAATTGTTTTCATTCTGCAAAATAGAAAATCCAATGGTTTTCTGTTGATCAAAATAGAAATTCCTTGTGTTTTCTTCACTTTCATAAGGACCAGAAATTTTCAAAGATCTTCCTTTTTGAGGAGTGATGAGTAAATGAAACTGATCGTCTTCTAAATTAAGTTCAAATTTTTTGAATTGAATAAAGTTTGACGAAGTGACCGCACCTTTAGAAAAGAATGCAGGATCTAGATGACCACTTACACATTTTATGGATGTAAGATTTGTTTTCAACCGACGAGAAATGTTAAAACCAAATTGGCAGGTTCCTTTTACGGGGAAAACTATCGCCGTTTCAGTGGTATTTAAGTTTTTAATTTCAAATGAATATGAGTCTTGAGTCTTGATATCATAAAGAAATTCTAAATTGGCCTTAAATTTTCCATTACTGGAAATTAAATCGCCTTTAAAAGTAACTTTTCCGTCTTTGTTTTTATTTTGATCTAAGTGAACTCGACAAGAAAGTTGATCCTGAAAACATTCATCAAATTCAAATATCATTTGGTTTAAGTGAACGGGGCTGTTCTTGGGAAGATACTGTCTGACAATGTCAACGATATATTGATTTACGTCTTTTAAGAAAAGCGTGCTTAGACGATTTGATTTATAAATCATATTCAATTCATCTAGAGGTGAAGTTGTTACGAGGTTAAGAAGAATCGGACTCTCATTCTGCTTAAGTTGTATATTCAAGTTCTGGGCCAATGGACTTTTGTTATAAGAATAATCCACAATATCAAATTTCTGATTAGGTTCACGTTTGCCATTTTTTTGATTATAAATAACTTCATCATCATTAATGATAAAAGAGACAGTGGAGTCTCCAATGCGTTGCGGTTGATGACCAATCCCAAGTGCTCTGTAGAGATCAGCGGGCAAGCTACCGTTTACTTCTCTCACTTTAATCTCATTATTATCTTCGGCCAATGAAACAGTTAAGGCCATGGAGTCCCCCTGTCCGACTGTAAAAGTCGCCGATAATGGGCCAACAGCAGGAACATCAATATTTCCTTGAGTCTTCAAATCTCTGTAACTAGCGCCTGACTCCAAAATTTTAAAATTATTGTTATGAGTATAGAAACTTATCTGAGATGTTTTTTCAAAGAAATGTATTTCACCAACTGTGATATGTTCGAAGCTATGACCTTCCCATAGATGCGTGCCCTCTATTTCATAGGCCCAAAGACTGTTGGGTCGGCCACGAATAGTGAAACGAGAAAAGGCAAAATCTAAATCTTTATACTTAAGATTAAAGCTTCTCGACTTTATATTAACTCCGACCTCTCGAACGAATTCAGGAATTAAAATTTTTGGATTTGTTAAAGGTTCTCTAATTAAATATTGATGAAGAAATGGGCGGAGGTAAACTTCATTAATGCTCAGGTCCTCTAGCAAAATATCAATCGGTTTTTTTCTGAAGATTAGAGATGAGAGTGAAATCTTAAGTTGAGCTTTTTCAATTGTTAAAAAGGGATCAGCTTCACCTTTGGGAGTCATTTGAAATTTTTTAAAAGTAATAGTCGTTATAAGACCGATTCTTACCGAAGCATCATCAATGTCAACATTATATTGCGGAAAAGAATGTTGAAAAAAATGATCCGCATAGCCTCTCGTTTTTTGAGGGTTAAACTTAGTGGCCATGAAAATAAAGGCTGTAATGATGAGAATACTTAAGAGAAGACCTAGAATTGTTAATAACGAATGTTTAAGCTTAACCGACTTCATGATTCTAATCTACTCAGTGGAGCAAATTTGACCATAAACTTTTTCTTTGCGCCGTCTTCAAATTTAATTGTTACTTTTTCGTCATTTCCAAAACCTTCACACATCATGACAGTTCCTTTTCCGTAAAGCTGATGACGAACCTTTATGCCTTCTGGATAAGTAAAACTTAATTTAACTTTAGTTGATTGAGGTTCTGATTGAACTTTAAAAGTCTTGTCATAATTTCCAGTCGACTGATCATAATCATAGCTTCCCTCGTTGGAGAAGTTATTTTGAACTTTGCTAGAAGCTAGTCTATGCCATTGATAAAACTTTTCTGGAATTTCATAAACGAACCGGCTGGGTCCATTAAAATGATATTGGCCAAAAGTCATTCTAGTTTGTGCAAAGGAAATAAAGAGCTTTTTCATGGCCCTCGTCATGCCGACATAAAAAAGCCTACGCTCTTCTTCTAAAGCATTTTCGCCTGCATCGAGGCTCTTAATGCTTGGAAAGATATTTTCCTCAATCCCGATTAAAAAGACATATTCAAATTCTAGACCCTTGGCCCCGTGAATTGTCATTAACGAAACATCACCCTTAAGCTGTCCTTCGACTTGATCAGCTTCTAGGCTTGATTCGTCTAAAGTAACACTTTCTAAAAAACCTTCGAGATTAGCATCGGGAACACTTTCTTCATAATTCCGGATAGCATTGATTAATTCCTCAAGGTTCTCAACCCTGGCTTGAGATTCAAAATCTTTAGATGACTTATAAAGATCCAAATATCCTGATTCCAATAATAGCTTTTCAAAAATCTCATGAGGTTCAACTTTTCTCTCATTCATCAATTTACATTCGTGCATGAGACTTGAAAATTGACTTAGTGAAGACACCACTTTTGAGCTGACTCTAATGTGGGAAAATTCTGATGGCGAGGTAAGCATTAATTCTATAGCTTCAAAAAGTGAGAGATTGCGACGAATCGCTTCTTCTTCAAGCTTGCGCAAAGTAGTCGCCCCTACTCCACGAGTTGGCACATTAATTATTCGTGTGAGCGCCAAGGAATCTTTGGGATTTACAATAATGCGAATGTAAGCAAGAGCATCTTTAATTTCTTTGCGATCGTAAAATTTAAGACCACCAATAATCTTATACTGGATATTACTTCTGCGAAGTGAGTCTTCGATTAATCTCGAAAGCGAATTGGCCCTATAAAAGATGGCAATCTCGGTGGGACTTACTCCCGTGCGAACGAGACCTTCAATTTTCTTAACGACTTCATCTACTTCATCTTTATCCGTTGCTGTTTCAAAAATTTCGATGGCATCTCCAGATGGATTTTCTGTCCACATGACTTTGCCTTTTCTCATTGTATTCTTTTCGATAATTGCAGAGGCTGCCTCAATAATCGTCGAGGAGGAGCGATAATTTTGCTCGAGCTTTAAGATTTGTGCTTCTTGAAAAACAGACTCAAATTGCAAAATATTATTAATATCAGCGCCACGCCAAGAATAGATCGATTGATCCTCATCTCCTACCACGCAAATATTTCTTTTAATTCCTGATAACAGCGTAATCAATTCAAATTGAGCTTTATTGGTATCTTGATACTCATCAACTAAAAGATAGTCATATCTCTCTTGATAACGTTTGAGCACATCTGGAAAAGTATGAAAGAGTTGAAGAGTGGCAGTAATGAGACTTCCGAAATCAAGAGCATTGTTTTTTCTAAGTTCCGCTTCAAATTCCTGAAAATAAGTAAAATAGGGATCTGATTTCGTTTCAGCATCTATCCCAGGATGACCGTCATAAAAGCCTTTATTTTTTATGCCATCGATAAAATTGAGGATTTCATAGGGGTTTACTTGCTTGGTGGAAATGCCTCGACGTTCTAACAACGCCTTTGCAATTTGCTTTGATTCAGAATCATCGTAAATTGTGAAGTTCTTGGTGAGACCTAAGAAATTGGCCTCATGTCTCAATAATCGAGCACAAAATGAGTGAAAGGTGGTGACTTGAAGAACTTGTGATTCAATTCCAATCAAAGAGCCAATTCTCTCGCGCATTTCTTTTGCTGCTTTATTTGAAAAAGTAAGCGCCAAGATTTTATACGGACTAATTTTATGATTCTCTAAAAGATAACCAATTTTGGTTACTAGTGTTTTAGTTTTTCCTGAACCGGCACCGGCCAGAATCATTAAAGGTCCATTGGTTGTTTCAACGGCCTTTCTTTGAGCTTCATTCAAATTATCAATATCAATCATTCTACTGTTACCGACTTGGCCAAATTTCTTGGCTTATCAATGTCCGTCCCTTTAAATTTGGCCATATAATAAGCCAAAAGCTGATTGGCGACGTTGACATAAATGGGAGAGAGATCACCCAAGCCGTCAAACTTAAGTGGCACATGGTAGCGACACATCCCCTTGGCCTCTTCATCGTTTACATCAGCCAAGGCAACGATAATGCCTTTTCTCGATTTAATTTCTTCAGCATTAGAGAGAACTTTCTCATGCAGTTCAGGTCCAATGATAGCGATATTCACCATGTTCTCATCGATCAGAGCAATTGGACCGTGTTTTAATTCTCCTGCGGCATAACCTTCGGCATGCACGTACGCAATTTCTTTAAGCTTTAAAGCGCCTTCTAAAGCGATTGGATAATAAGTCCCTCTACCTGTATAGAAATAGCCTTTGTAATTATAGATTTCTTCTGCAATTTTTTTAATCACGTCTTGATTTTGAAGAAGACTCTCAATTCTTGAAGCTAAAAGATCAAAACGATCAATTAAAGCTTTTCTTTCTTGGGCATTTTTCAAATGACCTTTCAAAGTAAATGAAAGCAATTTTGAAGTAAGCACTTGCTGAGTGAAGGCTTTGGTTGAAGCAACGCCAATTTCAACACCTGCACGAATGAGCAGATTATGATCACAATCACGATAAAGGGTTGATCCCATGACATTGACGATAGAAACGGTTTTGATTCCTTTCTGCTTACAGAGACCTTGAGAAGCCAAGGTATCAGCGGTCTCGCCCGACTGAGAAATAAAGAGGGCCACATCGCCTTTACTTAAAATAGGATCTCGATATCTAAATTCACTACCTAATTCGACCACACAAGGAATGCGGTTTTCATTTTCTATAATATCGCGCGCGCAATAAGCGGCATAAGCAGCGGTACCACAAGCACTGAGAATAAGTCTTTCTGGTTTAATACTTGAAACGTCTTCAAGCGACGCTTCACCATCTCCACCAATATAATACTGAGTAAGAGCTCTGATCAGTCCAGGCTGCTCGTGAATTTCTTTAAGCATAAAGTGTTCAAAGTCACCTTTCTCGGAAGCATCAGCTGAGAGGTTTTGCTTTGTTGATAAATATCGTTTGCTGGGAGTTCCATCAAATTCTGCAAATGTAATCAGATTAGTTTGAGCACCACTTAAAGTACAAAACACTTCATCTTCAGGAAAATAAAGCTTATCAACAAGACCAACTAATGCATAAGGGTCTGAACTTACCATAACGTTTGAGTCTGTTTCATGCATTCCACAAACGAGAGGAGCACCACGCTTAACTGCGATGATTTCTTTTGTCTCTTTACAGAGAACGACAAAAGCAGAATGACCTTTGACTCTTTTAAACGAAGCCCGAACAGCATCTGAGAAAGAAAGTCCTTCTTTCATGTTGATGATCATTAAACCTAAAAAAGATTCCGTGTCAGTTTGTGATTTAAACTCATAACCCTTTTCTCTTAATTCTTTTTTGATTTCGTTGGCATTTTCAATGATGCCATTGTGAACAAGTGAAATTGATCCAAAACTATGGGGGTGTGAATTGACATCGTTCACTTCTCCATGTGTGGCCCAACGGGTATGACCGATGCAAATATTAGTTTGCGGAAGATCTTTTCCTAAAAGTTTTTCGAGATTGACGAGCTTTCCCTCTTTCTTTTGATTGAATAAATTTCCACTATGATCGATGTAACTAACACCGGCCGAATCGTAACCCCTATACTCGAGCTTGCTCAAACCTTGGAGTACGACTTGAATAGAATTCATTGAACCAATATGGCCTACAATACCGCACATGCTTCACCTCATTAAAATAATGGGTCAGCATAGCATTCCTAGAGCGAGGGCTCAATTATTTGGAGCTGTCTTTCTTTTTGATGAAGCGCCGCGCCATTCCCTCTTTTGTTTGCTGTCTCTCTCGAGCGATCGCAAATGAGCCTGAAGGCATATCGTGATTGATAGTCGATCCACTTGCCACGTAGCATTCATCACCAATGTTCAGAGGAGCAATCATTTGGCTATCCGAACCGATAAAGCAATCTCTACCAATTATCGTCTTGTGCTTGTTGGCCCCATCGTAATTGCAGGTAATAAATCCACAACCCAGATTAGAGTTTTCGCCAACTTCTGCGTCTCCAATATAGCTTAAGTGAGAGATCTTAACGCCTTTAGAGAGCTTCACTTTTTTAGTTTCAACAAAATTTCCAATTTTGGCCTCTGGACCAATTTCACTCTCGGCCCTGAGGTGGGCAAAAGGCCCAATCGAGGCAGCCTGTCCAACAATTGATTTTTCAATATAGCAATATGCTTTCACAGTTGCTTGGGCTTCAATTTGGCTATTTTTGATGACACAGCCGGCTTCAATAATAGCTCCTTCCCCAATTTGGGTTTTGCCATGAAGGTAGATATTAGGGAAAAGAGTAGCTCCGGTTGCAACTTCGACTTCATCTTCGACATAGGTATGAGAAGGATCAAGTACCAATACCCCACTCTCCATTAATGACTTTGTTTTGTCTTTATTCAGTTTTCGAGAGGCTACATTTAATTGATAAATATCATTTACTCCTAAAAAACGACTACCATCTTCAAAAAGTACGGCTTCAACTTCTCTGTCATTTTTAAAAAGATCAGTCAGATAAAACTCAGAAGCTGCATTCGTTGATTTGACTTGATTAATATGTTCAAGAACGTATTCCGTTTTGAAAATATAAAGACCAGAGTTCACTTCATTGATAAGTTTTTGTTCGGAATTAGCATCCTTTTCTTCGACGATAGAAAATCCTTTCTTCGCGCGAACAATTCTTCCATAACCCTTTGGTACATCGATAGAAAAAGTAGCGGCAACTGCTGAAAGATTTTGCTTGGTAAGTTTCTCAAACAAAACATCAACATCTGTGGCTTTTAATAAAGGCGTATCCGCACAGATTACGGCCGTGTATTGATGCTTTTTTGCCTCTGAAACATCATTAAAATAACTCTTCAAAGCATCGGCTGTTCCCAATTGATTTTTCTGAAGTGCAAAATGAACTTTGGGGTAGCGTTTTGTAATATGATTTTCGACTTCTTCACGGCGATGGCCGGTTACGACTGAAACATCACCTTTTTTATCCTTCAAAAAGTTAAAACAGAGCTCTAATGAGTAATCAATTAAGCATTTTCCCCTTAGTGGAGCTAAAGGCTTGGGTACATTTAGCTTCAATCTTTTACCTTCTCCACCCGCAAGTATTACTAAACCAACAGAGTCCATTACTCGTTCCCCTTTCTTAAATTTCAATGCATTAACTCATTTTCCCCTCTAGATTACCAGACTCTTGCGATAAGGAAAATGAAGTTTTTTTCTAAACAAAGCAAAAAAAGATAAAGACTTACGAGCAAATCCCGAATCGTAAGATGTATTAATTAGTAGCTGTGTCGGAGGAGCTATATGGTAACAAACTACGAGGGTGACAACATTGAGTTTAAGGAAAAGCTCCCTCTGCTACCGATTCGTGATTTAGTCGTTTATCCCTTTATGATTTTGCCGCTGTTTGTTGGAAGAGAATCTTCTATAGAAGCAGTCGAGCACGCAATTAATCATACAGATCGACTCATACTTTTATCTAGTCAAAAAGATATCAAGGCGGAGCATCCATCTCCTGAAGATATTTTTGAAATAGGTACAGTTGCGATGATCATGAGAATGAGAAAACTTCCAGACGGAAGAATTAAAATTCTTGTTCAAGGTTTATCGAAAGCTCGAATTATGTCGTATGAGCAAAGCAATCCTTTTTTCATGACAAAGCTAATGAAGCTTGATGATGTAAAAGAAGATAAAGATCCAGTTAAGACAAATGCTCTTATTAGAACGATCAAGGATCAACTTGAAAAAGTTATTAGCCTTGGAAAAGTTCTTTCACCAGATATCTTAACAGTTATAGAAGATATTCAAGACTCAGGTCGTTTAGCCGATCTTGTTTCTTCAAATCTTAACCTTCCTGTGACTGAAGGCCAGATGATTCTTGAAACTCTCGATCCCGTTGAGAGACTTCACAAGATCAATGACATCTTAACAAGAGAACTTGAAATTTTGGCGATGCAAGCCAAGATCAGAATTGCGGCGAAAGACGAAATGTCCAAGACGCAGAAAGAATATTTCTTAAGAGAACAAATCAAAGCGATTAAATCAGAACTTGGTGACGAAGGTCAAAGCCCAGAAGGCGACGATGAGATTGCCGACTTCAGAGACAAGATCAAAAAATGTAAAATGCCAGATGAAGTTGAGAAAGAAGCTGTTAAGCAACTTACTCGATTAGAGAAAATGCATCCTGATTCTTCTGAATCAAGTATCATTAGATCATATCTTGAATGGCTTACAGATCTTCCTTGGTCAGCTTCTTCAGATGAGAAAATTGATCTTGATGAAGCTTTTAAAATTTTAAATGAAGATCATTTCGATTTACTAAAAGTAAAAGAAAGAATTCTCGAATATCTCGCCGTTCGAACATTAAAAGGCAAGGATATGAAAGGGCCAATTCTTTGTTTCTCTGGACCTCCTGGTGTTGGTAAAACATCACTTGGTAAATCAATTGCTAAAGCAACGGGAAGAGAGTTTGTACGAATTTCTCTTGGCGGTGTTAAAGACGAGGCTGAAATTCGCGGTCATAGAAGAACCTATGTTGGATCTATGCCAGGTCGATTTATCCAAGCCTTGAAGCAAGCAAAAACAAACAACCCTGTTATCCTACTCGACGAAGTTGATAAAATGGGGAGTGATTTCAAAGGTGATCCATCGGCAGCTCTTCTTGAAGTGCTTGATCCGGAACAAAACCACGCTTTTAGAGATCATTATTTAAATGCTCCATTTGATCTTTCAAACGTTATGTTTATCGCGACTTCCAACGTACTTGAAGATATTCCTGGGCCTTTGAGAGATAGAATGGAAATTCTCAATCTTTCTGGTTATACCCAAGAAGAAAAGCTTTCAATTACCAAGAAATATCTTATTCCAAAGCAAATGCATGAGAATGGGATTACTGATGAGCATGTCGAATTTAATGACGATGCTGTTAGAACCATTATTAAGTATTTCACTTCGGAAGCAGGACTTCGAAACCTTGAGCGTAAAGTGGGAGCTCTTTGTCGAAAAGTGGCCATGAAGATTGCCAAAGGCGAAGCTCAAAAGACACATATCCTACCAGATAATGTTTTTGAACTTTTAGGTCCCCCAGTTTACACCAAAGAAGATGAAAAAGAGTCTGATGAAGTCGGTGTATCAACCGGTCTTGCCTGGACTGCTCACGGTGGAGAGATTCTTTATATTGAATCTACAAAGATGAAAGGAAGGGGATTAACTCTTACCGGTCAACTTGGTGAAGTCATGCGAGAATCAGCTCAAACTGCGATCGGGTATATTCGATCACGTGCCGCTGATTTTGGAATCGATGAAAATGTTTTTGATGAAAATGAAATTCATATTCACCTACCAGCCGGAGCCATTCCAAAAGATGGACCAAGCGCAGGTATAACATTGGCAACAACAATCATTTCTCTTCTTACTGATACTCCTATTAGCAAGGATGTGGCCATGACAGGTGAAATCACCTTAACTGGTAAAGTTCTTCCAATTGGCGGTATCAAAGAAAAAGCTCTTGCTGCAATGAGAATGAACATCAAGACTGTGATTCTTCCAGCAAAGAATGAAAAAGACTTGGTCGAAATTACTCAAGAGTATCGCGACAAAATTAACTTCGTTCCGGTTAAAACCCTCGATGAAGTTCTTGATGTTGCTCTTGTTGGCTGGGTTGAGAAAAAGAAAGCTTGGGCCAAGACTACAAAAAGAAATACAGGCAAGGGAAAAGGCAACACTCATCCGATCGCAGCTTAGTTTGTTGGACTAAGCTGGTCGGATAAATTGCTAAGTGCGATCTAACTTTTTTCGGTGTATCATTAGAAAATGAGCAGAAAAAAAAGTGTCGTTCTTAATATTGTTGTTGTCGATGATTCTGAATACTCTCGCAAAAGTGTTACAGAAATTCTCGAGGGTGCTGGTTATAATGTCGTTGGAACGGCTTCCAATGCTGAAGAAGCCGTTCAGCTCTCCGCCACAGTTAATGCCAATCTTTGGCTCATTGATGTCGTCATGCCTGATGTCTCAGGAATAGAATTATCTAAATTAGTCTCTGAAAAGAAAATGAATGTTTATATCATCATGATGTCTTCACTAAATATGGAGTCGATCATTATTGAATCGATTTCAAACGGTGCCATTGATTTTCTCCAAAAACCCTTTGATAAGAAAATGCTTCTAAGTTCAGTTGAGAAGATTGCTCAGCTGATAGAGAACGAGGTTTAAATGTTTTTAATTCGCTTTCCCTTTTACTTCGCTTTGAGCTTTGCCATTCTTAGCATTCCTTTGGGCAAAAAAAGAGTATTCGATCATTTAGAAGACGTTGTCAGTCCTTATACAAGACAAGTAGCAAGCTTTAGCAGTCATTGGAGCTCAAAGATTTTTAAGGACTCAAAAGCTTTAACCAGCCAAGCAATGAACAATATCAAGCCTCAGGCTGATACGGTCAAATCTTCGCTTTCATCTACACGTTCAGAAGAAAAGAGAACTTTCGAATCGACAGAAGATGATTATACCCAGGAAGAAAAAGAATTATTAAGAAAGATATTTAACGAATCGAACGAATAATTAAGACAAAAAAAAAGCCCCGTAAGGGGCTTTTTTTATTTTGATGTTGAAGTTGCGCCTGATTCTGATTTTACATCTGAACCAACGATAGCAACGTCTGCTTTTCTTCCGTCTTGAGCAGATCTAACACATTTTTTTGCGTCAGCATCCATCTCGCCTACTTCTGCAGCAAAGGTAACGTTAATTGCTAGGATCGCTAAAATAACAAACACTAAATTTTTCATACTCTTCCTCCCTTCATAATTGAAGTCTCGTTTTACTAGTACTACTGCATAAGTCGTGCCAAGAAATAAAGGCCATAGAAGGAGGTAAAGCACTGTATTCTTAAAGGGGATTCGTCACAAATTCGATCACTGTCTAAACTTTCAACATTTCGTAAAATTTATAACCAGGAGAGCAATTTCTTTAAAAAGGCTAACTTACCAGAAAAAGGAGGGTATCTAAGAGGGAGATCAAGGAAGAAGAAGCGTTTAAGCACTGGTTTATAGTGAGTGAAGGTATCGAAACCAAATTTACCTCTATAGCGACCCATCCCTGAGGCTTGAATTCCCCCAAATGGCATTTCCTGGTTGATCATATGAACAACAGTGTCGTTAATACAAACACCACCAGAGGCTATTTCTGAGATCATAAACCAGTGGTCAGCCGAGTCCTTGGAAAAGATATAGGAGGCCAGTGGATAGGGATGTTTTTCTATTATGGCCTTAACTTCACTTAAAGCCTTGAAAGTAATTAAGGGGAGAATCGGCCCAAAAATCTCATCACCCATAACTGGCGATTCACTGGTCGCTTCGACTATAGTGGGTGCGATATGCAGCTTATCTTCATTATAAGTGCCTCCAACCAGAACAGCTTTGGCATCAATAAGCTGAACCAGTCTTTTATAATGCCGAAGATTGATGATCTTGGCATATTCGTCAGAACTAGCTTCAGGGCCATACATCTTTTCTACTTCAAGCTTAAAAGATTCAACAAATTGCCTTTTTTTACTCTCTGGAATTAAGACATAATCAGGAGCCACACAAGTCTGGCCAGCATTGATGGTTTTTCCCCAAGCAATTCTTCTAGCCGCCATATCAATATCCGCTGACTCCATGACGAGACAAGGGCTCTTGCCCCCTAATTCGAGAGTTACAGGAGTCAAATGTTCCGCAGCAGCCTTCATGACGATTTTACCGACATGTCCGTTGCCCGTATAAAAGATATGTTGAAAAGGTTGTTGCAAAAGGGCCGTTGTTGTTTCCACTCCTCCGAGGACAATTTCTATTTCAGGGGCAGCCAATTTCTTTACAAAATTCTCTAAAAGCGCGGCTGCATTGCTAGAAACTTCAGAAGGTTTTATCACCACATTGTTACCTGCAGCGATGGCACTAATCAAAGGACAAATGACGAGCATAAACGGATAATTCCAAGGTCCGATGATGAGAACTTTCCCGAGAGGCTCAGGGTGAAGATAGCCCAGCGAAGGGAAGTTAAGCAGAGAGGGAAAAACCCATTTTTTACGAGTCCATTTATTGATGTTCTTTAATGCATATCGAGTTTCTTTTAAACAAATCGAAACCTCAGTTAAATAGGCTTCCTCCGCAGATTTGCCCAGATCTTTAAAAAGGGCAGTTTGAATGGCATTCGATTCTTGCTCTAGCAAAAGAAAAAGCCTGCGAAGCAGGCTCTTTCGATAATTAATATTTCGTAGGTTAGACATACTGACTTTTGAAAGCTGTTACTTATTATCAGAAGGTGCGCCCTTAGACGGATCTGGGGCAACGACTGTTTCAACACCATCTACTTGTCTTTTGCCAGCAGCTACTTGCTCACAGCACTTTTCATCATTTTGATCGCATACAGTCTCACCCACAGGCGCTTCTGCCGCGTGAAGAACTGATAAATTCCCTAAAATCAAAAATGCTAATAACAATCTCTTCATAAGTCTCTCCTGTCAGATGTCTCTTTTAACTATTCTACACTCGTTCAATACCTAATTTTAAATTCAAAAGCCTATAATACACTTTCAGTAACTTAGGCTTGTTTTCACTGCCTCTAAAAAGTGGCGCTTTTACAAGTTCAAGTTTACTCCGGCTGGTTTCACAATCGATAGCAATGATTGGAAAGCCTGAGTTACCTGAAGGGCCATTTTATGACCAGCTTTTGATTCTACTTTTTGGATTTCACCAAAGTTGTCATAAGCGACGTTAATTGTACCAACGTTCTTCATTGTTATTTCAACTGGCTTACCTTGAGCATTGTATTTGAAGGCCAAAGTTCTATTACCCTTTGTCGCAGCATCATTATCGACCATAGTAGTAATGCGTCCCATGCGATCATAGATCAAAAGAACTTTCTTACCTTTATCGTTTGATGCTTTAACAAGGTTCCCTTTGTCATCATACTCAAAATTAGTGACACCTTCGTTATTGTAAACTCTAGTGATCTTGTTAATTTTGTCATCGTAGCTCAATTCAACAAAGTCACCTTTGCTTGAGTGCTTCTTAGTCAATAAGCCTTTTGAATTGTAGGTGAACTCAGTTACATGATTTCCACGAACAATCTTTAATGGAAGTGAACAACATTCTGAGTATATAGTCTCTGTTGAAATATTGTTAACAACAGTCTTTACTCTGTATGTGTACTCTGAACCATCTGGACGAGTTTTCATTTCATATTCGTAACGATTTGTTACTGGTTTACCTTCAGATCCATCTTTTGTAACATCTGTCCAATAGTGTTGATCAGGGTTCTTTGGATTTGAATCGTAAGCATACTTAGTAGCTTCACCATTGCGTGACACAATCTTTGAAACCCAAGAAGTATTCTTATGGTAATCAATCGACATTTTACTGCCATCAGAATATGAAACTGATGTCATATTGTGATTAGGTGCATATCCGTAAACATACTTATTTCCGCCGACGTCTACTGATTCAGTAAGATCATCACCTTTGAATTTATAAGTAGCTTTTCCACCTTTAGCGTCAGAGAAGATCTCTTTTACCTTTCCATCTGGATACCACTCAAAAAACAATTGCTTTGCTTGTGAGTCTTTTACAGACTTAAGATTCCCATCCTTATAGTTAAATGAAACTGAGTAATTATTTTTATGAACAACTTTTTCTAATTTACCAGAAGCATTAAAGTACTCTTCTTTGCCATCACTATAAGATCTCTTGAAACCACTTTTAAGAACAAAAAGTTTTTGCATTCCTTTTTCATTCGAATAAAGAACTGTTCCTTCTGCTACTTTTGTTTCAACATTAAACTTCTTGGCATATGCCGCTCTCAAATCAGCATCACCCTTAAGTCTTTCAATTAAACCAGCAGTTGTCTTTGCATCCAACTCAGATCTTTTTCTCATTGCTTCAACAATTTTCTTAGCTGCTGAATCTGTATCGACACTTTCCTTTGGAGTAAAGCGCGTTTTAGAACCAACACCATTTTCGAAAATAATAACTGAACCATCAGGTTGTGTGGCTACATAGGTTTCATAATCTGAACCCCATCCAAAACCAAACCACCCCTTATCAGTTGCAGTCGAATTGTATGTTCTAACAATCGATAGGTCTTCGGTACCACCACCGCCAGATACGACAATGTCGGTATAGTTAATATAGAAGTTACCATTCTTGAAGTTCACTCCTGCAAATGCCTGAGAGAAGGCGAACATGAGTAAAATTAATCCCAACCTTTTCATTGTCTTTATCCTTGTCTAAAAGTTTCTAAAAACCTACAACTCTAACTGTCTTTTCGGTCAAAAGAGAAAATGACTTTAGCTCTAATGACATTTCTAAATCCTTATTTTTACTATTTTTAAGATGACAAATCCGCCGGCCAAATCCAGCCCTAAGGCTACAATTGTCATAATCAAACCCAAAGGTGTCGTAAACAGAGGTTTTACCGCTTCTGGATCAGATGCTGCGTAAATAGCACCAATGGCAAAAGGCATACTAAAAATAGTAGCTCCCTGAAACATGCCTTGAGCTGTATAAGTATCAATTTTTTGCTGCAATCGAATTCTTTCGCGAATAACAAAAACAATCGTGTCGAAAGTCTCAGCTAAGTTACCACCTGTTTCACGAAGGATATTCATACTCGCGACAAACATATCATTATCTTCTGTAGGAACTCTTTTCGCCAAATTTTCAAAGCATTCCTCCAGAGTAAGACCAATTCTGTTCTGCTGTAGAATCATATTGAATTCTTCAGAAATAGGAGCTGGCATTTCTCGAACAATCATCCCCAAGGCTTGAGGGACAGATAAACCGGCGCGAATACCATTTGATAAGAGGGTAAGTCCATCAACCATCTGGCCTTGATATTTTTTAATTCTCTTCTCGACCATAAAATCTATGACGGGTTTGGGGATTTTGAAGCCGACAAAGACCCCAATGACAAAAAAGATAAAAGCGACGATCCAAAAGCCCGTTAATGCAAAGAGAATAAACAGAACAGTCCCCAACCCGAAGGCCAATCCCAAAAGCATATTAGTAACTTTCTCAGGGGGAATATTAATGAAAAGCAATTCCAATTTTTCCATAATATAAACGCGAGTCCCGATTGTTTGCTTTTCAATCCAATCAAAAATACCGCGACTATACTTAAAAGCGAACATGAAGACAGAGATTCCAATCACTGCAATCATTCCATTGTATCCAATGAGTTCGATAAAAAAGCCCATAATTATCCTGTTTTCTTCTTAGGATCAGGAGGTTGATTATTTCCAGGCTTTGAAGCAGGTGCCGCAGGAGCTTGGTCTGCCGGCCCTTTTCCTTGAGTCGTATTACTAAAGAGACCGCGAGGAATTTTGTAACCTTTCTTTTCTAAAATTTCGACAAACTTGGGAATAAAGCCAGTGGCTTGAAACTCACCAACGATTTTCCCCGTCTTATCAAATCCCTTTTGGGCATAAACAAAAATATCTTGAAGGATGACAACATCCCCCTGCATTCCGCCCACTTCAGTTACATAAGTAACTTTTCTTGAACCATCATCAATACGCGATTGCTGAATGATCATGTGAACCGCACTGGCAATCATTTCTCGAATAGCTTTTGAAGTTAAACCTGCTCCCGCATATTGAACCAGAGTTTCTATACGGCCAATGCATTCACGAGGATTGTTCGAGTGAATGGTCGTCATTGAACCTTCGTGGCCTGTTCCCATTGCCTGAAGCATATCGAGCGTTTCTCCACCACGACATTCCCCTACCACAATTCGATCAGGTCTCATTCTCAAAGTCTGCTTAACCAGACAGCGAATATCAATAGCTCCATCACCCTCTAAAGTGGGAGGTCTTGTTTCCAAGCGAACTACGTGATCTTGCGGAAGATTGAGTTCAGCCGAATCTTCACAAGTAATAATACGTTCATTAGAAGGAATGAATCCCCCAAGAGTATTAATCAATGTGGTTTTACCAGAGCCAGTACCACCACTAATAATTATATTTCGATGCGCTTCAACGGCAATTCGCAAAAAGTCTGCCATGTTTTGAGTCATTGATCCGTAATTAACAAGATCTTTCCAACCCAAACGCTTATCTGGAAATTTTCGTATGGTTATCGTACAACCATCCAAAGCACATGGAGGGATAATGGCATGCACACGCGAGCCATCTTGAAGTCGTGCATCCACATAAGGCGTCTTTTCATCAATACGACGACCGATTGGTGCCACAATTCTTTCGATTACATTTAAAACTTGGCGATCATTAGTAAAACTAACAGTCGATTTTTTGATCTTTCCGTTGTGCTCATAATAAATTTTCTTAGGCCCAATCACCATGATTTCAGCACATGATTTATCGGCCAATAAATCTTCCAGAGGACCAAGACCCAAAGCTTCGTCTAAGATTTCTTTTACGATTTGGTTCATGTCTTCACGAGAATTTAATATGCCCTTGGTGTCTTCTTTATTTAAAAGATCAACCACCATTTTTTTAGTTTGTTCCTTTAAAATGATCTGTGCTTTAGGATCTTTTGAGTCAGCACTCTTTTTTAAATCCATTTCATCGACTAGGGCCCGGTGAATGCGTGATTTGAGATCAGTCCAAGCATCAAATTCGCCTTTGCTCATTCCATCGCTATCGCCAGAGGCTTTCGGCTTGCCGATATCTGTAGGTTTATTGAGACGAGCAAGTGTCTTAAGTACGTTTTTTTGAACTACTTTACGAGCGCACTCAATCACACCTTGAGCAAAAGGGCTGGTCTTCGCAATCACCATCACTGGTTTTTTTTGGTTTAAAGCGGAAACACAAGATTGATCATCTTTGGGAATTACTGAAAAGACGGGTTTACCAACTGTCGAACCCACAACTTCAGGAGAAACGGGATGACCTTTTTGATATTGATTCAAAATAATGAGAATCATATCCTTCGGAAAAAGCATGGTCACAAGCTCAGAGAACATTCTCTTCGTCTGATTAAGTGCCAAAATATCCGGTGTCACAGTTAAAAATATAGAAGTCGAATATTCTAAAGCTTTTAAAGCAAGACCACTAAGTTCAGATCCTCCATCAATAATTGTTAATGGATAAATATTGGTGATTGCTTTTAAAACCTTCCCAAGAGCTTCTGAATTAATCTGTTGAGTAGCAGAAACATCGCTTGGAAGTCCGATATAGGAAACATTCTGCGGATGATCTGCAATAAAAGGCAGAAGTGATCGAGGATCAATTGCCCCTGTAAACTCAGACAACTCTTTAATTGTTTTTTTAGGTTTTATACCAGTAATAAAGTCTTGATCTCCGGAGGCCTTTTGATCAAAATCCATCAGAAGAACTTTTGTTCTCGTTTCTTGAGCATAAGCAAAAGCGAGATTGGCCGCGACTTGCGACTTACCAACGCCTCCCTTGCCACCAATGACCGTAATAATATAACCGGCCATTATCGACCTCTCCGTCTAAACTTTCGCTTAATTTCATTGGCCCCACTCGAGGCAGAGTCAATAATTTCAGGAGTTATAAAAACCACAAATTGACTTCTTGTGTTGGTATAAGATTTTGACCTCACAAATGAGAATAAGGCAGATGCACCGTCTGACTCTTCTTTCCCACCTGGTGGGTTTCGATCGTAATCGGTTGAGTTTTTACTTACCACGATACCGCCAACGACAGCAGAGTCTTTTGACTTAACCACAAGTTGAGTCTTCACAATATTTGAAAGAGTTGTCGGTGGATCACCGACCACAGTTGAAACACTCAAGCTTACATTGAGATCCACTTTCTCTTCTTGCAAAACAGTTGGCGTTACCGTGAGATCAAAACCAGCCGTTGCCTTTTCTGATTTGGTAAACTCATTACTACCGATGGCAAAAGGCTTCTCTTCTTTTTTATTAATATTGCCTGCAACACCTTCTTTGATTATTAAAATCCCGGACTGCAAAATTCTCGCATAGCCAGCAGCTTTCGCTGAAGAGAGTTTTGGAAAAAGATTTGAAATCGTTCCTGAGAATGAGCTTCCGGCTTGGCTAGCGCCATTTCCACTGTTGGTTGAAACTGTTCCAGAACCTGTTTTACCAAAGGAGATAGCTCCCTGACCTTCAGTAATAAAGGGAGTCCATTTGAAGCCAAAAATTTTATTATAGTCTTTACTGAGTTCGACAAACTGAGCTGTGATTTTAACCATTTTAGGAACAGGAGTTGGTTTTGCTTGTTCATTCACCTGAATGAAATTTTGAATGATATCTCTTTCATTCTTCTGAACACTCTGAGTTCTTCTGGCCAAACTCTCAATGCGATCTGGAATATAAGCAGCAGCAATATTGTAGGCACGATCTCGTTTTCCTGCGGCATCCACGACGCCTTCTAGCCAAAAAAGATTATTCACAACTCTTACTGTGACATCTCTTAGACCAGTCTTTTGAATTTCATCTTGCATTTTAGTGGCGATCAAACGCTGAGTATGAGGAGAGAGCTCCATTAATCTCATCACATCTGGATACTTATCTAGCACCACGCTGACTTTACCAATATCAGAGGGCACAACAATATAGCCTCCAACGTAGACGGACTCTCCTTTGAGTCCAATTTCCAATCCTTCGACATCACCTAGAAGCTCTCGAAGCTCCTTAATGACCTTTGATTGATCATTCATTGTTACGTTGACTAAAAAATTGGCCTTTACGTCCCCAAGACTATCTCGAAGAATGACCGATGTTTTACCGGCCTTTAAACCTCTAAAAGTAATTTCTCGCTTGGCAGGAATAAGAGTGAGTTGAACTATTTGATCATTACCAACTTGAACTCCACCATTTTGAGTATTTGGTGCAAATTCAAGTTTTTCTATTTTATCTAAACCAACTACGACTTCAATTTGTTTTTGAGTGTCATCAGCAGTGTCTTGGGCCCAAGACAAATTTTGAATCATGAAAAATAAAATCAAGCAGCTTGCTTTAAACATTTGAGTTACTTGCCTCCTCGGCCACCAAGAGATGAGTTCTTGTATTTTTCGGAGAAAAATTGTTTTGCTTCTGCACGATCTTCTTCACCTAAAACGTCGTAAACATCTGTTGATCTAATCGGTATCATCTTCTTGTCATTATTATTTCTCAAAGAAAGATAATAAGGATAAGCAGTAAAAGTTGTAATATAGACCATTTTTTGAACTTGATAAGGATCAAGCTCTAGCGTAATCGTGTTGTAAGGCTGATACGTATTTAAATTCATAACACGAATAACTTTTGGGGTTTCAACTCCCGAAATAGGAATTGAGTTCGTCATACTTGTACCTGTTGAAAGTACCAAAACATCCTGAAGAACAGTTTTAGTTTTCTGCATGTACTTAATCCCGGAAGAAATATCAAAACCAGCAATAATATCCACGCGGTCACCAGGTTTTAACAATCGCGAAACTGCTTCTTTCTCAGTTACCTGTAGAGCAAAAGCTCTTTTCCCAACTGACACCTGTCGCGCGAGTCCTGTTTTAGCTCCTGGAAAAGTCACTCTTGTTTTTGTAATCTGTTCGCCTTTGATAATAGGAACTGAAGCCACAGTATTTTCCAAGTCTTTAATCTCGTTAAAACTTCCTGGCTGAGCAAAAGTTTTTGGAACAGTAATGATGGCAATCTTCGATTCATCAATGAGTTCAAGTTCTTGTATATCTTTTTTGGCAACGACAACTGAAACAGGAGTTCCGTAGGTTTTGATGATTGAACTTTTTTGATCTTCCACATATGTATAGACCATAAACATCGCAAGTGCTGCAATAATTAATGCAAGTGTAAAAGCCCTTGTGTTCATGAAAAATCCTCACCTTTTGATGACCTATTAAAATTGTAACATTTGGAAATAATAGAAAACGAGCAGAGGAAAGAAAGTCCTTATTAGCAAGGTAAACTATTTTACTCCGCAATTAACTGGCTGTAAGGCATTTCTCTCGTAGGCTGCGATTTGGTCGTTGCGCATATAATCTTCGCCACAAATTCCGTAGGCAGTGAAAATTCTAATAAATTGAGTTTTTTGATCTTCTATCTGCGGCTTTTTACAATCATCATCAGAATCAGTACCGAAAAGAGTATTAATCTTATAGCAAGCAGCATAGGAAAGTTTGTTTTCTTCTGATTCTCTCCAAGCAACTGAAGACATTGAGACGCTTGCCATTCCTGTTTGAAAATATTCAGATAAATCGAGCTTATCAGGCAAACGTGAATTGCCTTTGGCCAGATAGTAAAAATAACGACGAGTCGCCTTCACTTGATTAATAGAGGCGTTGATTGAGTTTCCCACAGTATAAATAATTGTGAGCATAAAAATCATTAAGGGTAGAAATACAATCAGCTCAAAAAGAGCTTGTCCCTTCTCATTTTTGAATTCATTTTGTTTTTTTCTAGCAGCCATTATCATCCAAGGTTACCATCGCTGAACATGAAACAGAGGTTATCCCCTTTATAACTTCACAAACGCTTTGAATGCATTCACCTCTTGTGGGCTCACGCCCAAGAAAAGATTCTGATTTGAGATTGAGATCCTTTCTTGAATTGGTTACACCTGGAACCATAAAGTATTCATTTAAATCAGCGAAGACTCCAACGAGTAGAGAATTCATATTCTCAGAATCCATTGAATTTTCCTTTAACTGAATCGTCTGTCCAAAGATCTGTGTTGTGTTGACGATTTTGTCAAAAACTGCTTTCGCCTTTGTAAAGGCCAAGCCATCAGAACCCTCTGCATTTTTGTCCCCATTATCTGCAACCATATAAGCCCTAGAGGCACTGAAGGTTGCATAATGCATAAGATATCCATTGGTATAGACAATTGAGAGTCTTAAAAAAAGAAAAAGAAAACCTAAAACAAAAACAAAGCTAATTAAAAATTCAATCGTCGATTGACCATTTTCACTTTCACTAAAATTGAGTTTGTTAATCTCCATAGCTTTCCTTTGTCGTCGTGAAAAATCGAGACTCTCCCCCATTTTTAACAAAAGTATAGTGACCTGCAATGTCGCCCGTTTCATCTTGTTGAGAGTCGTAACCATGACGATAAGAAAATTCTATTTTGTTTTTTACGATGGCAAAAAATTCGGAATCTGGTCCTAGGAAGTTTTTAAATCGCGCACTGTTGTAAATGCTAAATGCAAGGGCCGTTACTACCACGAGTAGCAAAAGATACTCTACAGTCGACTGACCTTTATTGTTCAAAGAAAATTGAGTTTGAAATAGTGGCTTATTCCCCATACTAACCATGCTAACAAAACTACCGGTGAAAATGGAAATTTCTTTCCTAATAGATCTTTTATTCTTCTGAAATCCTGAGTAATAAACGCAAGTTTAAAGGCTGATCGCTGAATCCAAAGCTTATACAATAGCAAACCTCCTCCGATCAAAAGAGTCGAGTAAATCAGTGCGATAAAAGATTCTTCTTGAAGCTTTGGAGGGATCAACAAATAAAGGGAAGCTAAAAGTTTAGCATCTCCTCCTCCCATTATCTTGATTGTAAAAAGTAAAAATCCGACAAAGAAAAAACAAATTGAATAGAAGAAAGTACCCCAACTCAAATCATAGATATCAGAAAAAAAGAAGAGTAGAAGTATAAAAATGACGACGTTAAAGATCGACCAGTTATTAGAAATTTTTCTTGTTTTAATATCAAAGTAGGAAACGACCAAGATTTCTAAAAGAAGGAAGATGTAGACTGAAACCAGCATCATTGTAATTTATTATTTTCATATATAGGGTTAAAGCACTTCGAGCTACAGACACCTGTGCTTAATTCTTTGCTTAAAGCATAGGCCATTCCTTGAAAGCCAATACCAATGCTTCTCCCAAGCGCCTTAACCATTGAAATGGCCATTAAGGCCATGAATCCGAAGATCAACAAGTACTCTATTAGCGCTTGACCAGATTGGTTTTTAGCATTGGGTTTCATGAATCTAGATTAACTGAAATAAAAAAAGGATCAAGGGGCAGATTTGCATCTTCCCCTTGTAAAAATTTAAATTTCGAAAGCCTTTTAAGCTTTACTGAATTCCGTCAACGAAGCCTTCAGCTTTCTCAAACACACCATTGGTGATTTTAGTAAGCTTCTCTTCAGCAACGCCTTTGAATTTAAAAACAATAAGCGCTACCACGGCAACCAACAGAATATATTCTGTCGACGTTTGCCCTTCTTCGTCCTTCAGGAACTTTAAAAACGTTTTCATAGAAAACCTCTCTCCACGGTATTCAACATCCAATGACTCTTCGGCTCTTTTCTCACTCCCTTTAACTTTAAGAGTGAAGAAATTTACGAAACGTCCTAAATACAATACCTTACTAATATTATACACCATTATGACAATCTGCACAATCTTTTTAGCCAGCAATTGTCAAGCTAGAAAAAACAGTCATTTAGAGATTCATCTTGGGAAGGGATTTTGATTCGTGTATACTGGCTTGGGGTCTTGTGGTTGGCAAATAAGTTTCGCCCTACAAGTCATATTTAGGAAGTGATCCCTGGTTATGGTGTGCAAGCTCATGGCGAGGACCGAAAGGTTTTCAGTCGAGTGAGAAGCCTAAAGTAACTAAATATCGCTACCACCTGTCTAACGATGGGCCGAATCCTAAAGACGCCGACTCAGACCCTTTTTTTAGCCTTTTATTGACACACTCTCTCCCGATGCTTCATAGTTTTACTATGATGAATTTAAACCAAAACCAAATTTCGAATACCAAATGGATTGAGCAGCTCGCTTTAGAAGAGCTCAATATGGAAGAGTCAGGTGTCATTAACTTTTCTGAGCACTTAAACCCACGTTCATATTTAGATGAGGCTTCGATTCAACTCATGAATCAAGTAAGAGATTTGTTCGAAGTTTACGTCACAAAATTCAATGAATTTAGAGGAAACTCTCAATCAAGTTCACAAATTAGAATTTTCAAAATCTCAAATACTGTGAATGATTTCATGCTTTTTAGAAACTCGTTAAGACTAATTGTTTCTCGTAAATCAATCGATTGTCTGACAATCGGATTTCTTACTGCCAACAAAGAATTCGTAGCACCTCGACTTAACATTGAAGATCACTCTCAATCTCAAGGCGTTCACGAGATCAAGGCTCATATCGGTCCTTTCAATAAGATCACTTGGAATTTCATGGGTGAAGAGATCGATCTCAATGCAATGGTAAGACATTATGTCTCAGAATTCGTAAGCAACTCTTCTAGATAAAAGTAATACCATCGCCCTTATTGGCTTTTCTTTTGGTATCAACTTTACCTTTAAATCTTTTCATCGTCATTTGCAGTGATTCTTCTATCGTTGGCAATTTAATATTGAGATAGCTTTCAATATTAGATAGATCTAATTTAAAGTTTAAAAACTCAGACCTTGGAGCAGTTGCTTGGTTGGCCAAAATAGGAAATGGCCACTTTCCTTTAACAATTAGATCCACTGATTCTTGAAATGCTTCTCCATAGATTTTACCAAAATCAAAATAGCTCATCGTATCTTGAGAAGATATTTGGAAAAGTCGATTGGTTACGCCCTTGTCGATGCACATTTTAATGATCATCGCTAAAAAATAGATATCCAAAAATCCTTGATTCACATAGCTATCGAGAGAAATATTCTGACCACTTTTAAGCTTTTTCTGCATGATCTCAAAAAAACTAGGTCTTAATGGATTTATTCCTCTTCCATAAAGTCTACAGCATCTAAATATAAGATAATTAAGAGAAGTCTTTTGAACATAAAACTCTGCAGAAGCTTGGCTTTTCCCATAGACCGTATTGGGATCAGGAATATCCATTTCGATGTATTTTTTACTTTCACCACTAAAGACAAAGCTCGAGGAAATATAACAAATTTGGCTCTTATAACGTTGGCTATATTCAGCGACATTATAAAGACCACTGCTGTTTAAAGCATCTGCGCGATCTTCTTGTTTTGAGCATTCATAAATTGAGGACAATCCGACTGCATAAATAGTGATGTCGGGTTTGGTAGCAAAAAGAATAAGCTGAACTTCGTCCTTACTTAAAACGTCACAAGGAAGAGTCAGTACGCCAGGAATTTGCACGGGATTTTTATTATAGGTGCCAACAACACGATAATCTTTTTTCAAATATTCAGCAAGATTAGAGCCAACAAACGATGAAACACCAAAAATGAGAATTGTTTTTCTTTTGCTTTTCTTTTTCTTTTCTTCTTCAGGATTGTTTAATTCGTCTGTCATGAAAAGATTATAAACGAAAAATAGAAAAAATGCCCTAGCTTCATTCGAAGCTTAGGGCATTTAGGGCTTAAATTTATGATCCGAGTAACTTCAATGCAACGTTCGGAAAGTTGTTTGCTTGCGAGAGGACTGAAGTACCTGCCTGAACAAGTATGTTGTTTCGGGCAAGGTCAGCTGTCTCAGAAGCGATATCAACATCTCTAATCCGTGACTTGGCGGCACTAAGGTTTTCTTCACTGATCGCCAAATTGTTGACCGTTGAAGAGAGCCTGTTCTGTGTAGCACCAAGCTCGGCTCGAACACCGTTAACTTGTACCAACGCATCGTCGAGTTTCTTAAGAGTAAGCTGAGCTGCCTCTTTAGAAGACACGGCTTCTGCAGAGAGGCCGAGTGAAGCCAAAGTCGCATTGGCTTTGGTTCCGTCATAGCGCAATCGATCCAGTATGGGGTCATTGTTGATTCCCACTTGGAATTCAAGCAGTCCGCCAGATCCATCGAGCAATGAGATTCCGTTGAACTCTGCAGACCTCGATATTCGATCGACTTCTTCTTTGAGTTGTTGGAATTCAATGTCAGTAAATCCACGTTCTGTATCTCCCACTGTATCTGAAGCAGCTTGGACGCCGAGTTCTCTAAGTCGTATGATGATGTTAGAAATCTCATTCAATCCACCTTCTGCCGTTTGGATCAGGGATATGGCATCGTTTGCATTTCGCTTTGCCTGTCCGTTTCCTCTGATCTGCGCCTTCAAGTTTTCACTGATGGCCAATCCAGCTGCATCGTCGCTGGCACGGGTGATCCTCTCACCTGACGACATCTTTCTCAAGTTGTCGTTCATATTTCTTGTATTTAATCCTAACGTCCTTTGCGCGGCTAGCGACGTGACGTTTGTATTTATTCTCATTCCCATATTAATCTCCTGTCGACATCATAATTACCTCCTGTAATTGTTACTCAAACATACTGTTCAAGTTAAACCTGTTTATAAAATCCACTTCTTTAGTATCGGAACAATCCTCTAAGCCCATTTTTTAGGAATCATTCACGACAACACACTATTGCAGGTTAGATAGTTGTCTAAAGTCGTTATCCAGTTGTAGCTTTTGTATTCGTTGTCATAATCATTCTCCTATTAATTCACTATTACATTTGTGATGCAGCTTGGATCAAGGTCAATGCATTCTTTGTTGCAGAGTTGGCTTGAGCTAACACTGATGTACCAGCGGTCATCAGAATGTTATTTCTTGTCAATTCAGCAGTTTCAGAAGCAACGTCCGTGTCACGCACTCGTGAATTAGCAGCAGATAAGTTTTCAACACTCACAGCAATGTTATTCACAGTTGATTGAAGTCTGTTTTGGAGAGCACCAAAGTCCGCTCTAATACCAGATACAGAGATAATCGCCTGATCGATAGCTGAAAGTGAGTTTTGTGCAGAGATCTTGTCAGCAACTGAGGCCAAGTTGAGACCTAAAGCTGCAACGTTAACGTCGGCGCTTGAGGCATCAAATGTCAGTCGGTCACTTATAGGATCATTGCGTGTACCAATTTGGATATCGAATACCGCACCAGTACCATTTAAGAGTGGTACTCTGTTGAATTCGGTTGAGTTCGCAATACGATCTACTTCCGAAGTCAGCTGTTCGAATTCGACGTTCAAGAACTTACGTTCTGTCGGCCCGATAGTATCAGAAGCTGCTTGCACTGATAGTTCTCGTAAACGAATTAAGATGTTTGAAACTTCTGCGAGTGCACCTTCTGCAATCTGAACCAATGAAATACCGTCCTCGGCGTTTCTTTCAGCTTGCTTCAAGCCTCTCACTTGAGCTTTCAGGTTTTCTGAGATGGCCAAACCGGCGGCATCGTCACCTGCTCTGTTGATACGTTGTCCTGATGAAAGTTTTTCCAGCGATTGATTCATCGCGAGACGGGTTCCCCTCAAATTCCTTTGGGCATTGAGTGAAGCCACGTTTGTGTTAATACGAAGTCCCATTTGAATCCTCCTTGATTACGGGTACTGATGGGCATCCTGCACACCAGAGAATAGTGATGTGGCCACTATTCCTTCAAGTTACTCATCGAACTATTTCTTAAAGGGCGTAAAAAAAAGCTAAAGAATCTCTTTCATCGGCAAGATCTACCTCTGACAATCTTCTCACTGTTGTCATTTTAAAGACTTATGATTCCGAGTGAATCGTTCAGGTTTAAAGAAACTTAGTCTTTCATCCCAGAGCAAAGTAAAATAAAAGGATATGAATGAAGAAAACCAATACAAGATTAGCTCACTTCAAGAAAGACAAGACTTAGTTGAAGAAACTCTCTCTTTAATAGAAGGTTGTTTTGGTTATCAAGATCCAAAATATAAATTTAAGAACGATTTTTCTCTGCTCTTTAATCAAAAAAATTATCGAAATCTTTTTATTCTAACTGACAACGACAAAGTGATCGCTCACATTGGATGCCTTCCTCGAGATTTAATATATAAAGATAAAAAGTATCCCATATTAATGTGGGGTGGAATTTGTGTTTCACCTCAGTATCAAGGGAAAGGAATTTTTGGATTCTTTTTTAATGACCTGCAAAGACTCATTGATAATCAATACGCACTCTCCCTCTTGTGGAGTGGGCTTGATTCAACGTATGAGAAATTTCACTTCTATGAATGTGGAATAATTCAACAAATTAAGCCGACCTCTCAAACTAAGTTAGAAGACGACTATAAACTCTCTGTTGATGACAAAAAACTTATTATTCAAAGTTATCAACATTATCATCAACAGATAGTGACCATTCATCGAACCGAGGAAGATTGGAAAAACATTTGGACTCATCCTTCTATAAAGATATTCAAAAACAAGGATTGCTTTGCCTTTGGAGAAAAAGGGCTCGACCTTCAGAATATACTCTACGAATTTCATCCTCCAGCCTCAGTGGATTCATTTAAAAATTATTCAAAAATCATTTGGAATGGATTTGTTAATGAGAACGTCGAAAATGATGAGGTTCTTTATGCGGCACTCGTGCGCATTCATCCTACTGACCATTTTAAAAAAATGATCGAAGAAATATCAGGTGGAAAAATAAAAGTATTGTCCATTCAAAATAAGACAATTGAAATTGCTTTTGATAATCAGTTTTTTAACATCAATCAAAATGAATTTCTCAAAGGCATATGGGGGCCAGGCAAAATTGAAGAGTTTAATGGGCTAGTCCCTCCCCTCTTTGTGTCTGGAATTGATAGCGTTTAATTTCTTTGTGAACGCATGGCCTTAAAAAAGGCAGCCATGGCCATAAACCAGAAAAGCCAAGAAATCTTTGGGATATCCGCTAACGATCCAACGCTTTCACTGACAAAACGAACACCTGTAAAAGTGAATGTACAGGCCATCACTGAGTAACCAATAAAAACAAGACCGCTCTTAATTGAATTTGAAAGTCCTTCAAGATTATTATGCTTGAGTTCAACGGCATAGCCATTTTTGGAAAGTTCTCGCATGTACCACTTTAAATGGCGAGGAATAGAACGAGATGCTGAAACCACATCTTTTAATGCCCAAAGAGATTCTTCAATCACTTCTTCTTTACTGATACTTTGTTGAATAATTTTTTTGAGATCCCCCTCAACCAAAGTTAAAATATCTGTATCGACACCAATTGACTTGCCCACGCCTTCTAGAGTTATCAAGGCTCTAAAGACGATAAACCATTCTCTTGGTAAAAAGAGAGAGTGATCTTTTAAAGTCATCATGGTTGACTTCAATAAAGCGCTAAAACTAATTTGTTGAAGAGTAAGGCCTACAAAAGGACTAAGAGAATCGCGGACATCATTTATAAGCATTTCAATATCTGGAATCTTTTCATACTCGGCAACATCCAAAAATTCGTAGACAACTTTTTCAAAATCAAAATTAATGAGAGCAAAAAGCAGTGCCATTAAATTTTTGCGAGACTTTGGAGTTAATGAACCCAAAAGCCCAAAATCAATCAGACCAATTTGATTATTTGGCAACAAAAAGAAATTTCCTCCGTGGAGGTCAGCATGAAAAATCCCATCTCTTAAAAAACCTTTTAATAAAATCTTAAGAGCTTCTTGGAACTTCGGTTCAAGTTCAGACAAGCGACTTGAGATTCCGGCATTATCGGAAAAAGGTACTCCATCCATGAGTTCCATAACAAGTAAATCTTCTGAACTAAACTCGTCATAAATTTTGGGTAAGTGAAAGATATCGCTGTCATCATATTGAGATAATACCTTGGCCAATCGCTTTGAGTTTAAGGCTTCAATATTAAAATTTAATTCATTTTGAATACTGATAGAAAAATCTCTTAAGACTCGAGAAATTCCCAATGACCTCAACTCTTCCGAAACCTTTTCACCTTGGATAAAAATATAAGATAAAATTGAAAAATCAGTATCAATAACTCTTTCGATACCAGGTCGTCTCACTTTTAGAACGACCTTGTCGCCATTTTTCAGAACGCCTTTGAAAACAATTCCAATCGAAGCGGTACCAATAGGCATGGGATCAATGCTTTCAAAAACATCTTCAATTTTATTACCAAGTCGACGTTCAACCTCTGCTCTCATTTCTTCAAATGGGATAGGCTTTACTTTGTCGCGCAAAATTTTCATTTGATCAGTAAAAGCAGAATCAAAAACATCATCACGAGTTGATAAAAGTTGTCCAAACTTGATAAACGCCGGTCCCAATTCTTCAAAGCTTTGGCGCAGTCTCAGTCCTAGGATTTCACCCCAGTCGCGTTCAGGTCTCTCGCTAAGTTCATCTTTGATCGCTTTTTTAGACTTCGGAAGAACGAAATTAGGAATTTTGCTGGTGACCCCAAAAGTAATAAACTCATCGAGCCCATGTTTCGCAAAAATCAGCACGATTTCTTTCAATCGATTGACGTTTCTTATAGTTCGAGTGATTCCAAGGCCTGCCCGTATAACATCCATGCTAAAACTAGCTCCGCGTTAACTGGTTAAAGAAAACCATTTCTGTTATAGTCTTCCGATATGTTTTCAAAAATTTTACTTCTTTTTTGCCTTTGTGCCACCAGCATTAGTCATGCTGCTGAAATTTGTAGTCGCGTTGCAGAAATTGGCGGTCAATCAGTTTTGATTGATTCGAGTTCGACTCAAAAGGGTGAAGGGCTTCGTCCCTATCTTGCTAAAGATGCGGAAGCTTCTAAATTTTTGACCACTTACCAAGATCAATTGAAAATGAGATGGCAAAATGCTCTTTTGGGAACAGTTGGAACAGGCCTTACGATCGCAGGACTCCTCACCAACGACGCTTCAAACAACAGACAAACCTTACTCGTAGGAGGAATAACGCTAATCGCCATCAACTTTCTCGTGGCCAGAACCCTTGAGGCCAGCAACGAAAAAAATCTGCTTTCTGCCGTAGAAGAATACAACAAACGCAATTTTCCCAAGATTTATCTCTTTAAATCAGATACTAATAATCAAAATAATCAGGGTGTTTTACTCAATAAGAGCTGGGGGTTTTGATGGATATTCGTTGTTATAAGTGTCAAACCACTTTAGATCTAACAACGTCGAGTAAAGTTTCGCGACAAGAAGAGTGTCCGAAATGCTTCTCTAATATCCACTGTTGTAAAATGTGTTTTTTTTATGAACCCAAGTCCTACAATGAATGCAAAGAGCCTGTTGCTCAAAGAATTGTCGATAAAGAAAAAAATAATTTTTGTGAATTTTTTAAGCTAACCACAAACTCAGATGTTCACGAAGAAAAAAACAATATATTAAGCGCAGCTGATGCCCTTTTTAAAAAATAGAGGTCCCCATGTCTAATGATTCACCAATTACCCAAAGTGGTTATGAAAAAATTCAAGCTGAGCTTGAACATCTTATTAAAGTTGAGAGAGAAGCTTTGAGAATTAGCATAGCCGAAGCTAGAGAATTAGGTGATCTCAAAGAAAATGCTGAATATCATGCGGCCAAAGAAAAACAAGGTCACGTCGAGGGAAGAATAGCCCAACTTCAATCAGTCATAGCCAAGTCAAAGATTGTCGATGTCTCAAAGACCAAAAGTAGCAAAATTGTTTTTGGCGCAACCGTTGTTCTCATTGATCAGGAAACAGATGAGTCTGTGAAATATCAAATTGTCGGCGAAGAAGAATCTGATACGAAAAATAAAAAAATTTCTTATACAAGTCCACTTGGTAAAGCTTTGATTGGTCGCGAAGTTGGCGACATCGTCATTGTAAAAGCCCCAAGAGGTGACAAAGAGTACGAAATTGAATCAATCAACTTCATCTAAAAAAGAAGCCTCTACTGAATTAAGCAAACTTTTCGGAAGGAAGCCTCCGCGTTTCTTGTCTCAACTTGCAAATGCTGGAATCAAGAAGATTGAAGATCTTTTATGGATATTTCCTTATCGTTTCGAAGTTGTTCCACGCTTAAACTCATTCGCTTATGCTTCACCCGGTGCAAAATTTATTGGAATTGGAAAAATCTATCACGTGGACAAAAAGCCCAATCGAGGTTTTAAGAAAGGCAATCTCAGCAATGCAACCATTCGAGTGCTCGATCAGTTTAACCAAGATCAAAATACACTCGACCTCCAATTTTTCAATCTTTACCCTTCTCAGCTTACAAGGCTTGCCGAAGCTAATGTCATTCTTTTCTATGGTGAAGTCGGTCTGTTTAATGGCCGGAAGCAAATTGTAAATCCTGAAATCATTTCAACTGATCCCACAGAAGAAGAAATTCATATCTTAAAAAAGAGGTCTGAATCACTCAAGCCGATATACCCCACTCTCAATAAAGTGAAGCCTGAACAAATTCGCCAAGTGATTTCACTAATCCCAGAACAGTATTGGGATCAAATTCCAGAATTGGTACCAGCAAATCTTCTCGAAAAGAGAAATCTTCTTGGATATAAAAAATCTCTTCAAATTTTACATGCCATGGTTGATGCCACTCCAGAAGAAAAAATAAGAGCAAGAGATACTCTGATTTATTTTGAATTTTTTATTGAGCAAATCAAACTTCTCGTACGTCGATCAATTATTAGAAATAAAAAAATTAAACCAATAAAGATATCTCAAGAGCAAATTGAGAAGTGCTTTAAACTTTTTCCCTTTGAACTCACCGATGACCAAAAGAAAGTCATTCAAGAGATTTCTATTGATCTCGATAAAGCCTACTCAATGATGAGATTGGTTCAGGGAGATGTAGGTTCTGGAAAAACAGCAGTCGCGATCGCCATTGCTTTCTTATTAGCAAGAAATGGTTATCAGTTTGCCTACATGTGTCCAACTGAATCTCTGGCCCAACAGCACATGGAATCCTTTTTCCAAATCCTTGAACCTCTTGGCATTAAATGTCACCTCATCACCGGACAACTAAAAGGCAAAAAGCGAAATGAATTTTTGGAGCGACTGAAATCCGGTGAAATCTCTGTTGCTATCGGAACTCATGCCCTCATTGTTGATGATGTAAAATTTAAAAACCTGGGCATGACAGTAATTGACGAACAACACAAGTTTGGAGTTGAGCAAAGGCTCAAACTCACAGCTAAATCCAAAACTGAGCATTGCCTGATTATGACGGCAACTCCTATTCCTCGTTCCCTTTCCCTTTCTTTTTATGGAGATTTGGATCTCTCCATAATCAAATCAATGCCCGCACAAAGAAAAGGAATCAAATCGCGCATTGTAACGGGAGAAACTTTTCAACAATTTTTAAGCTTTTTAAAAACCAGAATTGAAATGGGAGAACAAGCCTTTATTGTCGTGCCTGCGATCGAAGAATCCGAAGCGATGGACATGACCAATCTTAATCATTCACTCGAAAGATTTGCCCAATACTTCCCAGATCTTCAACTTGCTGGCCTTCATGGCAAAATGAAATCAGATGAGAAAAGCGAAATTGTTAAGCGTTTTTCAAACAAGGAAATCCAAATTTTAATTGCGACCTCAGTTGTTGAAGTCGGTATTAATATTCCCAATGCCTCCGTCATGGCGGTGCTGAATCCAGAACGCTTTGGTCTGAGCTCTCTCCATCAGCTTCGCGGCCGGGTAGGGAGAGGTGACCGACCAGGTTTCTTTTTCATGGTTGTCGACAAGAAGATTTCGCAAGATTCCCTTGAAAGGCTGAAAATTATCGAAGAAACAACTGATGGATTTAAAATTGCTGAATCTGATCTCGAAATTCGTGGCGAAGGAGATCTTTTAGGAAGAGAACAGTCAGGCGTTGGAAATCAGAGAAGAATCGCTAATATTGTCGAGCATTCTAGTTTTCTCGAAATGGCCCGCGAAGATGCAACTCAACTTTTTGAAACAAATCAACAGTTTGTCCAACAATCCGTACAGCAATATAGTAACGATCCCATTGTGCGATTAACTATCTAAGGATTGTTCTTTTTACCTTACCCGTTTAAAATAAGCACATGATAAAATTAAAACTTATTGAAACCATCGATCTTATGCAAGGAAGTCATTTCAGCTTTCTTCAAGATTCAATTTCAATTGGTCGCTCCCCTAAGAGTCATATCGTAATCAATGATGACGAACTCCACCCTATTCATCTTTTTATTTTTGAAGATGAAAAAGGTTTTTTTGCAAAAAGTGATTCGGTAACTTTTCATTTGAATGGAAAAAGAACAAAAGGTCTTCGTCAAATTAAAGTTGGAGATCAGATTAGAATTGGACGCAATTTATTTTCTGTTGAGCAACTTGAAAAGAGTCAGATTCCTAATCTTTTTACACCGAAGGAAGTCCTTTACAAAAAGCTGATCACAGAAGACTCAGAATCAGATCATTTACTTGAAAAAATTGAGTCAGAGCTCATCGAAATAGAAGAGAGGATGAGTCGTGAAAACTAAGGGTTTTTTTACCACAAAAGATCATTTCAATATTGCTTACCAAACGAACTTTAGTCCAGATTCTGATTTAACCGGCCCAGTTATCGTCTTTAATTACGGACTGGTTTGTTCAAATGCGCATTGGAAATACCAAATTCCTTTTTTCAATGACCTCGGATATCACATAATTCTTCACGACTATCGCTTCCATTTTGATTCAAGCTCAAGCGACAATATTTCGGATTGTCACTTTGCAGGTATGGCCGATGATATTCGCCAACTAATGGAGCACTTAAAAATCGATTCCGCTATCATGCTTGGTCATAGCATGGGAGTCAATGTCACACTCGAGATTGCCAAATCCTACCCCGAATTAATCGAAGAGATGGTGTTGATATCAGGAACTGTTCTACCACCACAGGACATCATGTTCGATTCAAATTATGTGGAAATTGTAGAGCCATATCTGAAATTTGGAGCTAAATCTTTTCCTGAGTTTTTCGCAAAAATTTGGAAGGCCACACCGCAAAATCCAATTTTAAAAGAACTTCTTTTCCGTGGTGGTTTTAATACCAAGACTGCTCCTAAAGATTTTATTGATATTTATGTCAAAAAAATTAGTGAACTCCAACCTGAGATTTTTTTCCAACTTTTTGATGAAATGAAACGACACAATATACTTTCTCATTTAGAAAATATTAAAACTCCTGCACTCATCATCGGGGGAGATCACGATCAAGTCATTCCAAATTATCTACAAAAAATTCTTCACGATCATCTCGAAAAGTCAGAGCTTTATATTGTTAAAGACGGAAGCCATGTTCCTCAAGTGGATTTTCCAGAAACCATCAATGAACGAATTCTGCATTTTATTGAAAAATATAATTAAATTTGAATATTCTTAAATTTGATCAGACTACCAAAAACTCTTCTCATAGCTGCTTGAACTTGTGATTTTTTATACTCTAAGTGGCTGGCTTCGCCTTCTGTATTCGTTTTGTGTGATTGTATGTCGAGAATTTGAATTTCGTAGGGATAAAAGAATCGAATATCTCTAGAAATAAGGGCCACATCCATTCCAAGAATTTTCTGTGACAACTCATTTGGAGCTTCAACCTCTTTTGCCAATTTTCTCAACTCTCTAAATTCTTGCAAAAAAGGATTTTTATATTTTATGAGCTGTCGGCAAGTGAATTGAACCGATTGATACTTATTAGAGGTAAAATTATTTCTATCAGCTCCATTATTCATAGAGCACTCATTGATCTCTGTTTCAACGGCATCTAAAAATTTCTCTTCACTCAAATTACTTCTTAAGGCCGTTTTAATCAAAGCATTATGCTTCTCTTTAAATTTATTCACATCGAAGATGGTATTCATCGATCGACTAGGTTTATTGTTGTGGGGAATAACAATATGGCGCTCAATTAAAAACTTTAACACTCTCAAAATATCAAACTTATTTTTAGTAATGATTCGAACGCCAATTCGATCAAAAACTTCTTCCGCGACATTTTCAGCTTTGTGAAGCAATTTAATAATCACACTTTCGCGCGTTTTCTTCGACTTAGTTTCAAAATCTAGAAGGGGAATAGAGAACTCACCACGAACTCCTAAATTGAGATTATTTTCCTCATCTCTAAAAACGTATTTATAAAACTGATCAAAAATTTGTGTTTGAATAATTGGGAAGTAATTGCTTCGAAGATCTTTATCCGCGTGCAAAATGGTATGCATCACTTTTAAAATAACTTCGGCCCATAATGTTTCTTCTGGAGTTGAACCCTTGTGGTGACCTGTGGCCATGAGAAAAAGATCTCGAATGTCCGTGATCATGTAGATTCCATTGGGAACAGAGAGATCTAAGCCATCTGGATTTCCCTCTTTCAGAAAATATTTCTTTATAAATTGAATGGCTTCTTGAAAATTTCCAAACAATTCAGCCTTCGCAATTGGATCAACAGGATCAATGCCATAGCCCTTCAAAAAACTTTCAACCTCTTCCATCGAAGAAATGGGTCCAATAAAAAACTTGGAATCGAGCGCAGATTTACCATTGAGAACAACTTCAAGGAGTTCCCATTCGAATAAATAATTTGTTAAATATTGCGGTCTGTTCATTTACACATCTCTGAAGAATGTAGGATTATAGCTGGCTATGAGTAATGTTGAAAATGCACCGCACATTAAAGACCCTTCTGTTTTGTTTTGCTCTTTTTTTGGAGTTGGCTTCATAAAGTGGGCACCTGGAACCTTTGGAACATTGGCAGCAATGCCTTTTCTCTACCTTTTAGGTTTGCTTTCCCCACCCTTTTTTCTTTTCATCCCCTTCATCACTGTTGCCACTGTACTAAGTTGCTTCATTGCCGATCACGTCCAGAAAAAGTATCAACTCCACGATCCTGGCTGGATAGTCATTGATGAAGTTTTAGGTATCGCTGTTACCTGGCTTTTCATTGCTGGTTACACCTGGCTCGACTACTTACTAATCTTCGCTTTTTTTAGATTCTTCGATATTGTCAAAATTTGGCCCGCGTCATATTTTGATAAAAAAGTTAAACATGGTGCCGGAACAATTATTGATGATATAATAAGCGGAGTCTTCGCCGGATTAACCTATCTCGGTGTCCACCATTTTTTAGCTTGACTTACGCAAAACTTGCGCAATAATCAAAATGTACTGATTTTGAGTTCAAAATCTATTTGCGCATCACAAGGTAATGTAAGTCTTAATCGACATTTATTAACAAGTGATTCCCAACTCATTTTGTAACTCTAAATCAATGACCGCCTAGAACTAAAATGCTAGGCTAATTTTACACACACCTTATGGGTTTATTCATTAAGAGAGGAGTTCGCAATGAGTTTAGTTAATCACACACCAGCAAGCAGTGAGAACAAGAAAAAAGCTTTGGATCTCGCACTTTCCAGCATTGAAAAGCAATTCGGAAAAGGCGCCATCATGAAGTTAGATGATAGTTCTCGCCTTGAGAAAATTCCTTCGATTTCGACAGGATGTCTAGGTATTGATCTTGGACTTGGTATCGGTGGTATTCCAAAAGGTAGAATCATTGAAATCTACGGGCCTGAATCTTCTGGTAAAACAACTCTAACTCTTCACATCGCTTCTGAATGCCAAAAAGCTGGTGGCACTGTTGCCTTTATCGATGCCGAACATGCACTCGATACCACTTACGCTCAAAATCTAGGCGTTGATATTCCTAATACTCTTATTTCTCAACCAGACTGCGGTGAACAAGCTCTCGAGATCGCCGACATGCTCGTGCGCTCAGGTGCTGTAGACCTCGTGATAGTTGACTCAGTTGCGGCCCTTACTCCGCGCGCAGAAATCGAGGGCGACATGGGTGACTCACACATGGGTCTTCAAGCCAGACTTATGTCTCAAGCTTTGAGAAAACTGACGGGGTCTATTTCTCGTTCAAATACAACTGTTGTTTTCATTAACCAACTTCGTATGAAGATTGGTGTGATGTTCGGTAATCCTGAAACGACAACAGGTGGTAACGCTCTTAAGTTTTATGCCTCTGTAAGAATGGATATTCGTCGTATTGGCGCAATCAAAGATGGCGATAAAGTTATCGGCAATAGAACGAAAGTAAATATCGTTAAGAATAAAGTGGCACCTCCATTTAAAACAATCGAATTCGACATCATGTTTGGACAAGGAATCAGCAAAATGGGTGATCTTCTCGATCAAGCTGTCGAAGGTGGAATTGTTGAGAAGGCCGGAGCTTGGTTCTCATATAACGGTAACAAAATTGGCCAGGGTCGCGAAAACTCTAAGCAATTTTTAACAGAAAACCCAAGCCTAGCAGAAGAGATCAAAACTAAAGTTCTCATTAGCCATAACCTCATTGCGGGTAGCGATGTTGAGGTTGATGAAGCAACAGGAGAAATTCTCGAAGAGGACGACTCAACACCAGGTAAGTCTCCTCGCAAGAGTAAAAAGAACCTTCAGTAATTATTTTATCGGGGCAGCTGGTCTGCCCCTTTTTTTTAACAAAAGATTAGAATGAGCATTGAATCTTCACGCTGTTACACAAAAGCCGTTGATTATCTCTCAAGAAGAGATCATAGCCGAAAAGAGCTTATGACCAAGCTCCTACGACATGAGTTTGAAAAGGAAGATATCAACAACGTTCTCGATCTCCTTCAAGAAAAGAATTACATCAATGAGGAAGAGTATCTCAGAGTAGCTGTTCGAAGTTACGGGAATAGAAACTATTCTCCCCGTAAAATTTTGGAAAAGCTTAGGACTAATGGCATCAACGTTGAACAGAGTGAAATCCAAAGCATCTTTGAACGCGAAGGGATTGATTCAAACGAGGCGATTGACTCAAATGTAAGAAAAATCTTTCGCTCTCTTTCTCACAAAGAAATCTCAGATTATGAAATTGATACCAAGGTCACCTCTCGCCTTTTCGCCAAAGGCTTTCAAATCGACGAAATTCGCAAAAGCATCGCCAGAGTTCGAGAACTCGACAGCTAATTCACTCCAAAAGAACTAATTTTTATGATAGAAATGTTGAGCTAAGTCTTCACACTTGACACAGGGTGCAATTATGAACAGTCATGAGATTAGAGAACGTTTTACTTCATTCTTTGAAAAACAAGGACATTTAAAAGAATTGTCCTCGTCGCTTATTCCCCACAATGACGACACTCTCCTTTTTGCCAATGCAGGGATGAATCAGTTTAAAGAATATTTCACAGGCAAGGCCCAGCCAAAAAATAAAAGAGCAACGACCATTCAAAAATGTGTTCGCGCCGGTGGAAAGCATAACGATCTTGAAAACGTTGGCTTTACTGCTCGCCATCACACTTTTTTTGAAATGCTCGGCAATTTCTCCTTTGGCGATTATTTTAAAAAAGAAGCCATTCAATTTGCGTGGGATCTTTTAACCAAAGAGTACAAAATTCCCGCTGAAAGACTTTTTGTCACAGTTCACTTAAGTGATGATCAAGCCTACAACATTTGGAACAAAGATATTGGAGTCCCTGCAGATCATATCTATCGCAAAGGCGATAAAGATAATTTTTGGGAGATGGGTGAATTTGGTCCTTGTGGCCCTTGCAGCGAAATCTATTATGATCACGGTGAATCACACATCAAGCCAGGTTTCACTCCTGGTCCAGATCAAGACATTCTTGATGATGATCATCGTTATGTCGAAATTTGGAATCTCGTTTTCATGCAATTTGAAAAGACCAAAGAGGGTCAATTCTCATTACCTAATCCTTCTATCGATACGGGAATGGGTCTAGAAAGACTAGCGGCTGTTCTTCAAGGTAAATACTGGAACTACGACACCGATCTTTTTATGCCGATCATTCAAAAGTTAGAAAAATTGACTGGCAAAAAATATGCTGACAAAGATTATACCAACAGCTTTAGAGTTATTGCTGATCATATTCGTTCATCAACAATGTTGATAACTGATGGTGCGATACCTTCCAATGAAGGACGCGGCTATGTTCTCAGAAGAATCATACGTCGCGCTGTTCGCCATTTAAAAATATTAGAAGCTCCAAACGGAACCTTTGCGCAATTAGTACCAACTGTTTTTGAAGTACTAGGAAAGGAATATAATCAAAACGTCCAAAATGCCTCACTCGCAATTAAGTTTTTAGAACTTGAAGAAAATAAATTTCGTGAAACGCTTGAGATGGGTCTTAAGTTTTTAGATGAAGCTATTTCTAAGCATTGCCATAATGGAATCCTCGAAGGTGAAGCTGCTTTCAAGCTTTATGACACTTACGGTTTCCCAACAGACTTAACCGAAATCATTTTGCAAGAACGCAACTTAAAACTCGACCACGATGGTTTCAACAAAGCGATGGAAAAAAGAAAGTCTGACTCTCGCAAAAGTTGGAAGGCCGGATCGAATGTTGATAACTCACAATTTAATGCCGTAAAAGAAAAATTTGGAGCCACCAATTTTATTGGCTACTCTTCACTCACTGATTCAGCTAAGCTCCTCGACGTCCTAGACTTCGGCGATACCAAGGGCCTCATTTTTGATAAAACTCCTTTCTATGGGGAATCTGGCGGTCAAGCTGGAGACGTTGGAGTTATTTTAGAAAATGATAAAGTGATTGCTCATATTAGCGACACTCAAAAACCAGTGGATGGACTTCACGTCCATATCTCAAATGATTGTGACGCCCTCGAAATAGGAAAATCTTATAAAATTGAAGTCTCAAGTAAGACTCGCCAATTAACGGCCAGAAATCACTCCGCCACGCACTTGCTCCAAGCGGCCCTCATCAAAACACTTGGCGATCATGTTAAGCAAGCGGGCTCCCAAGTTGATAGTGAGAGACTTCGTTTCGACTTCACTCATCATCAACAATTAACAAAAGAAGAAATTAGAGCCATTGAAGACATGGTCAACAATGCCATCACTTCATCTCTCAAAGTCGAAGCCAATGTCATGGATATGAATCAAGCCATGTCGATCGGTGCAATGGCCTTGTTTGGAGAAAAATATGGAGATAAGGTTCGCGTTCTCAAGATGGGAGAATTCTCAACGGAACTTTGCGGAGGAACCCACGTTTCAAATACTGCCGAAATTGGACTTTTCTGTGTTCTCAGCGAAGGAGCTTTAAGTTCTGGAGTTCGCAGAATTGAAGCCACAACTTCTTCCACCGCTTTAAAAAGACTCATGGATCGTTCAGAGTACTTAAAAGAGATTGAAGCTCAAGTAAGTTCAAAAGATGAGAGGGTTCCGGAAAAAGTTCGCGATCTTTATGAAGAAATTAAGAAACTCAATAAAGATAAAACTCAATTAATGGAACAAATTGAAGGAATTCGAGGCCAGTCATTGTTTGAAGATGTAACTGAAATTGGAAACAAGACAACTTTCAAGCTCGCAGAAGTTCCAGAGAATGCTGATCTTAAAAAGTTATCTGATGCCTTTGTTGGCAAGTTTGAGAAAGGCCTTGTCGTTCTCTATTCAATCAAAGGTGACAAGTTCAATGCTTTGGTGAGAACGACTAAGACGACAGACTTCAATGCAAATCAAATTTTAAAAGCAGCTCTCGAAAAGAGTGGTGGTCGTGGCGGTGGCAAACCCGATATGGCGCAAGGATCTGCAGACTCAAATAAATTAAAACTCTTCCTAGAAGAAATTAAACAATTGGCAAAATAAATGAAGAATTCTTTTAAATGTATTTTTTTGATTTTTTCACTTTTCTTTCTTGTTTCATGTAAAAGAGAAAGTGATAGCAATGGCAATGTTTTAAACATGGCCTTGTCTGGAGAGGTTTCAACTCTTGATCCGGCCAATGCTTACGACACGATCTCCGCCAGTGTGATCTATCAAAGTTACGAACAGCTTTATGAGTATCATTACTTAAAGCGTCCCTATACAATCATTCCTCTTTTAGCTCAAGAAATGCCGATTGTTGAAAACAACGGTAAACGTTATACCATCAAAATTAAAAAGGGAGTTCGTTATCACGATGATCCTTGCTTCAATGGCAAAGAGAGATTTGTGACTGCTCAAGATTTTATAAATCAAATTAAGCGGCTTGCCTTTAAAGGCACCAATAGCAATGGTTGGTGGCTCTTTGACGGAAAGATTGTGGGTATCAATAAATTCCGCGATGAGGTTGAAACTGATTTTGAGAAATTCAAATCAATGAACATTGAAGGACTCAAGGCAACTGATGATCAGACACTGGTTATTGACCTGGTTGAACCTTTTCCTCAGATGCTTTTTGCTCTCACCATGAGCTTTACTTCTCCAATGCCAATGGAGGCAATTGAAACATATAAAAATCTTTTGAATGATCGCATGATCGGTACTGGTCCTTATCAAATGGACAAGTACAATCCTCTCTCTGGTGTAAAATTAGTGCGCAATCCGTACTTTAGAAAAACGCTCTACCCAGAAGAGGGTGACAGAATGGCCAACAGTATGAACCTTCTTAAGGATGCTGGTAAGCAGATTCCTTTTATAGATGCCATTCAATTTCAAATCATAAAAGAGTCTCAAACTCGCTGGCTCAACTTCATGGCCAAGAAAGTTGATGTTCTCTCCATTCCAAAGGATAACTTTGAATCAGCGATCGATCCAACTGGTAATTTGACAAGCCAGTTAAAGAAAGAGGGAATTCAATTACAGATTTTCCCCACTCTTACTTATTGGTGGCTTTCATTTAACATGAAAGATCCTTTGCTTGGCAAAAACAAAAATCTTCGCCTGGCCATTGCCCACGCTATTAATACTGATTCTTATATTGATACGTTTACAAATAGTATTGGTCAGAAGGCCAATTCCATTTATCCACCGGGAATTCCTGGTTACAACCCGAGTGCAACTCTTCCCTATAAGTTTGATCTCAAGATTGCCAAGGAGTATTTATCCAAAGCTGGCTTTCCTGATGGGAAAGGAATTCCTGAGCTTACTTTTGACGTTAGAGGAACCAGTTCTACTCACCGCCAGCAAGCAGAATTCGTTAAGAGAGAATTGGAGAGAATTGGCATCAACGTAAAAATTGTTCTCAACACATTTCCTGCTTTTTTGGAAAAGGCACGTTTTGGTAAGCTACAATTTTGGCAAGATGGATGGGCACTCGATTATCCAGATGCCGAAAATGTTCTTCAACTCCTCATCTCCAAGAATCACCCTCCTGGTCCAAATGCTACTTATTACTCAAATGAAGTTTTCAACAACCTCTACGAAAAAATAAGAACGATTCCAGAGGGTGAGGAAAAGTGGAACCTTATGGGTAAGATGGAAAATATCATTAATGAAGATATGCCTTGGGTAATGCTCTACTACGCACGAAACTATATTTTGTTCCAGAAAAGACTGAATAACTATCGTCATTCTGATGTGATCTACAATAATATTAAATATTTAAAGTTAGATGCTCAATAATCCCTAGGCATTTTTTGCCTCTCGCCTAGGGAGGCCTAAACTCCTCCTTCCTTTTTGCCGAAAATGTTAATGAGCAAATAGCTCAGTTTCAGCAAACAAGGAAAGCTTATGACCTGCAATAAGATGCTTTTCCTGATTGCACTTTTGATGAGTGTATCAGTGAGTGCCAACGATTTTCAAATCTATAGTATTTTTCATGAAATACCCATGACCAATCAACAACAGGTCATGATTAAAAATTATTACGTCAATGTCGGAGAGGAGTCTGGAGTCAAAGATGGTACAGTCATGGATGTCTATCGCTCACTTTCAGTTCTCGATCCTTACGATACAAAAAGACGATATCAACATAAAGTCAAAGTGGGTGAATTAAAAATTATCCATGCTGATCAAAAATCATCTATCGCGATTTTTCATGAATTGAAAAATGGAGTGGATCAACCGAGACTAGAAGTTCAAAATTTTATGGTTGGTGATGTCGTTAAGGTAAAGATAAACTAATTTATTTTTTATCTTCACTCATTGAATGAAGAAACTCTCTTCTTTCTTGAACAATTGATGTAATTTTGCCAACTGAAGCGAGGACCTTTTCAAGCCGTTCAATTTCCTTAGTAAACTCTGCTCCCTCATCACCTTTTTTCTTAATTGCCTTTAAGACGAAACTGGCCATACCTTGAGCGACAACCAACTGATTGCTGATATCGTGCAATGATTTTCGTTCACCGAGTACCAGCTCTTGAAATTCCTTTGTCTCTTTCAATTTATTTCCTCAAAAAGAATTTTAATATTTTGTGGCTCTATAAAAAGAGCTTTTCCACAAATTCTCTTTACTATACCTTTGATTATAACGACATCTCCCTTATTGAGGGAAATACTCTTTCCTTCGATAAAAATGATATTTACTTTATAATCCAGAAAATAGCCGTTGAAAGACAGACATAGACGCCCCTTGTTAATTTCAACCTCGGATACTATAGCAACTTGCATAAAACCTCCGCACAGCTCTCTATCAAGACTTTGCTCCTTTATTGATGTGGTAACTCATTAAAAATATTGAAAGATTTTGCTTTGCTCTGTTCATTTAAGATCTTTTGACAAGCCTTAAGTCATCGAATATAAATGGTGTTCTTGTATTTTTTTATCTTAGGAGCATCGATGGCACGTATCACTATCGAAGATTGTCTTGAAAAAGTTGAAAACCGTTATGAACTCGTTCACTTAACTGCAAAAAGAGTTAAGCAACTTCGCAATGGAGCTGACGAACTTGTAAGAAGTAAAAATAAAGATGTTGTAACTGCTCTTAGAGAAATTGCTGCTGGAAAAGTTAAGCACGCTCCAAGAACTGAATACGACTCTGACGAATTCTAATTTTAAAAAAATTGTGTAAAAAAAAGCCCGCTTATGCGGGCTTTTTTTATTTCTTAAAAGCAATCTTTAAAACTTCATCAAAATGAGCAACGGGGAAAAATCTCATCCCCTTTCTGTGTCTTTCAGGAACTTCCTTCAAGTCTTTTTCATTTTCTTTAGGAAGAATTATTTGCTTAATACCAGCGCGCTTAGCTGCTAGTACTTTTTCTTTAATTCCACCGACGGGCAAAACTCGACCTGTTAAAGAAAGCTCACCTGTCATAGCAAGATCTGGCCTAATCTTTTTATCATTGGCCAAGCTGTATAAAGCTAATGCCATTGTGATACCTGCACTAGGACCATCTTTCGGAGTAGCACCAGCTGGAAGATGAAGGTGGATTTCATGAGTACCTAAGTAATCATCATTTTCCTCACCTTCTTTTTTCACAACTGTTTTTACTTTGCTAACAGTTTTCTTTGTTACTTTCTCGTCTTGAAGAATGCTCTTAACATAGCTGTAAGCAATGTTAGCTGATTCATTCATCACATTACCAAGCTGACCAGTGAGCTTAAAGCCACCCTTTCCAGCGATAGGTAATGTCTCAATAAAGAGAATATCGCCGCCGTAAGCGGTCCAAGCTAAGCCTGTGACAATACCTGGACGCTGTTGCTTTTGGGCCAATTCAGTTTGATAACGTGGACTTCCCAAAATAGATTCCAACGAAGCCATCGTAGGAGTGTATTTTGTTTTCTTCTTTTTAGAAACTTTCTCAAGGGCAGCGCTTCGGCAAATCTTGGCCACACATTGTTCCATAATACGCACACCTGGCTCACGCGCATAATCAGAAATAATTTTTTTAATTATTGTATTTGATAATGACAAGTCTGTGCTCTTCAATCCATGCTTTTTTAATTGCTTTGGAATAACCCACGTCCTAGCGATGGATACTTTCTCTTCAATGGTGTAACCACTAAGTTCAATGACTTCCATTCTATCAAGCAATGGCTCTGGAATATTACCAATATAATTGGCAGTAGCAATGAAGAGCACTTTTGATAAATCAAATGGAATATCCAAATAATTATCGATAAAAGTTTTATTTTGTTCTGGATCGAGTACTTCTAAAAGCGCTGAAGCTGGATCGCCTTGATAAGAATTTCCAAGCTTATCGATCTCATCAAGCATGATGACTGGATTGTTAACAGCAACTCGCTTAAGAGCTTGAATAATTCTTCCTGGCATTGCTCCTACATAAGTACGGCGATGTCCTTTGATTTCAGCCTCATCTCTCATTCCACCGAGACTAAAGCGATAAAAGTTTCGTCCTAAAGCCTTCGCGATTGAGTGACCAAGAGAAGTTTTTCCCACACCAGGAGGACCGGCAAGACATAAAATGGTACCGTCATATTCTGGCTTTAGTTTTCTCACTGCCAAGAATTCCAAGATTCTTTCTTTTGGCTTCTCTAAGCCGAAATGATCTTTATCAAGTATTTTTCGAGATTGAGACATTTCGATCTTATCTTCAGTAGATACCGCCCAAGGAAGATCAATGAGCCAATTCAAATAAGTGCGTGAAACGTTATACTCTGGACTACTATCAGGGATAACTTCTAATCTTTCGAGTTCATCTTTTGCAGCCTTGAGAGCAACTTCTGACATTCCAAGACTTTCAATTTTTTCTGTGATCTTTCTTAGATCTCTTGATTTTTCATCTTCATCCATTCCAAGCTCAGAACGAATTACTTTTAATTGCTCACGTAAGAAGTATTCACGTTGATACTTGTTAACCTTATCATTTACTTCATCAGAGATTTTCTTTTGAATATCGGCAACATCTTTTTCTCTTTTAAGATAAACGAGCAGCTTGGCAAAACGTTTCTTAACAACAAGTGTTTCAAGAAAGTCTTGAGCCTCGGGTATATCGAGAGAAATGGCAAAAGCGACTAAGTCGGCAAGTGCACCAGGCGAAGGAGAATTGAGAATCGCTAACTTCATTTCTTCATTAAAGTAAGGATTGATCTCGCTTAGTTTCTTAACTTGATTAATAACTGAGCGAGTATAGGCATCTAATTCTTCATCACTTTCTAAAATATCTTCAAAAACGTCGACCTTACCAACAATGAGCGGAAACTCTTGAACAAATTGAGATGCACGATAGCGCTTAACTCCATGTACAAGAATATTTACTGAGCCATCCGGAAGCTTAAGTTTCTTCACAACCTTGCAAAGAACACCAACACGATAAATATCTTTCGGACGAATTTCTCTATTTTCTAAATCAAGATCTTCCTCAGGAACGAACTTACCTTGCTCATCTTTGAGATCGGACTTCACTAGATTGAGGGCAACGTAGCCTGACCTAAGAAGATGATCATCCAGCTCTTGCGTAAATTTTTCTTCTGTTAAAATAATTGGTGCAATCATTCCCGGAAAGATTGGCGAATTCATAATGGGAATAATCACTACATTTTGTGGAAAGTTTTTTATTTCCTCCACCGCTGGCTTTAATTGAACTGTGTATTCTGAGTCATGGTCTGACATATTTTTCTCCGCTTATGGCTTTACATCAATCACGAGGCGATTGGGATTTTCGAGTGTAAAGACATCAATTGAAACTTTCTTTTTAAATTCGAGTTCAAGAGACAGGGTTTCATCCTTGAATGGAAAGACATTAATGCCTTTTACCATCTGACTATTCCCAAATGATCCAAGTTTGTTGCTCATAACTGTTTTAAACAAATCAATATAAAGCTTTGATTCATTTTTATTAAGATTCATATAAATCTTTGGAAGGTTGTTTCCAGAAAAATCAAAAACTATTCTTTCATAACCCAGCTTTTTAGAAAAATGCTGGCGAATTGAGTTCAATTTTGAATGACTTCCAGTTGCTCCATTATGAAAAATGCCATCTTCAAAAAACACTGATCTCTTATGAGCAGGAATTTTTCTTATTCTTTCCTCAAAGATGCTTTGACCGTGAACTGGAAAAATCCCGACCAAAAAAGTCAGAAATGTTAAGAGCTTGATTAATCTCATTGAACCCCCGAGGTTTCTCATGGTTCTATGATATTTGAAATGCACAATAATTGAAGGAATAATTGATTAAGAGATCAACTTCTTTCGCGGAATGATCAATAGACAAAGAATTAGTCCAACGAACATAGCAGTTGGCCCATTATAAGGGGGTTCTTGAGTATTAATTGAACCACAGGCCATCATTTTAGGATCATCACTCTTAGTCGTTTTTGAAGACTTGGAAGAGGTATTAACCAAGGAAGCTGCTTGAAATGGAACCTTGCCATCTAAACATAAGCTCTCATCACTATACTTTGGCAAGATTTCAGTCAAAATACTCGAACCTGCCACATTAACGATATCACTGGTTAAAAGATATTGCGTTGAGCTCTCCCCGAGCGTGGTTATACCTGGCATAATTTGGCTTTTCTTATAACTACTGTGATCGCTGATAAATTGATCAAGTGAGCTCGGCGTAATTTCAATTTTAAAATTATTTTTGAGATTGTTTGTATATGACAGTAGCAAAGTAATACTTCTGTCACTAGTTACTTTTCCATCACTTGAAACCTGATATGTATAATTTGTAATATTGTTTAATCCATCTGTAATTTTGACGGTAAAAACACTCGGTGAGTAAAATTCTTGCGATGAAAGATTCAATTTCAGATAAGTCGTAGAGTTTGGAACAGTGAAAGAGGTCAAGTCAATTTGGATGGTATCGCCACCAGCATTGTCTAATTCACTAGAGGAAAAAAATCCGATAAATCCATTTCTCACGACATTTCCATTTAAAAGAAAATCGTAATCAAATGTTCCACCTTTTCCAATCATGTAATCTACTGGAACTCCGCTATTACAACGTATTGAGAGATTGCCTAAATCTCGATTTGAAAGAGCACTAGGTCTAATTTTCAGAGGAAATCCCTCGTTACTTTTTTGGCAACCTTGAACAAAAGATTTCACATACTTTGTCGATGAGTTACAAAAATCTGATCTTACATATTTATATGCTGAGGAGAGAGATGCCGAATTTTTTGTAGGAGTCAGTGAGACGAAAATATCTTCATCTATCCCTTCAATTGAAAAATTTCCGCTAGCATCAGAAATTACTCCAGCGAGGACTTTACCTGTGGACTTAGAAATAAATTCAACCTGTGTTCCAAATACTGGTAGATATTCTTTCGCAACGACTTTCCCCGTGATTCTAGTTGAAGGACTGCTCGTGTATAGGTTCTTAACAGCTAAAATATCATCATTGCTAATAGTATTTTGTCCTCCACCAAGCTCGAAAACCATTGATGAGCTCTCGACCTCAGAGTGACCTAAACCTAGAAAATGTCCCACTTCGTGGGTGAGAATATCGCCTAAATAATTTTGCCCAAAGGCAGATGTCGAAATGGGGTAATGAAGATAATCGTCGGTGATTGCGATGTCCGCTTCAATTATTTCACCAGTTGATTCTTTGTAAGCAACTTGTGTAACAGCAAGAACACCAGCTCCACCTGCGAGCTCACTTCCATTTGAAAAATATACGTCATTTTGTCCATTGGCGAGTGTTCCATTTCCCTCTGATTTGCTTAAAGATACAGGGGTAACAGAATTCCATTGAAGAAGAGAGTTTTCTAAGATAGATGCAAAAGATGATGAACTTATCCCTTGCGAATTTGATGGATGATAAACCAAAGACTGAATTGCTGAATTCCATTTTACTTTACTTCCACTGGATACATAATCATAAGTGAAGCTAAAAGCTTGTGTTGAATAGAGCAAGAATAGAATGAGTAGTTTTAATCTCTTTTTGCTAAGTACCATGACCCACTACCCAGCAAAGCAAATATTATCATTAGCCAACTCATTTCAATGTGACTAGCAGGTGAAATACTGGCAGGAGCTCTGCCCGTATTTTCTTCATCAATGAACTCATCTTGCTGAGGTCTTTTCCATACAGTTTTTTCATTACTAATTGGCTTGAGTTCACCATTCATAACTGTCGAGACAAGCGTCTTGAATTCCGAAAATTTAATATGGCCGATATTTGGATTTTCTGGGTAAAGATAAGACTTCAAGCTAATGTCATCCTTCTTTCTTACCACTTGATATTTAGACAGGGCCATTGAAGAGAGTTTTATTCCATAGTTAAATCTGCTCACGAAAAGCACGACTTCTTCGCCATTTTTAAAATCAGGGGTACCATCAACACGATGGACGATTCCGCCCCATGTACCGCCAGGTACTAAAACTTTAAATTGTGATGGATTGACGATAATTTCAGATTCCATTCCAACCGTTTGCGAAAGCCTGAGGACCACTTCTGTTGTCACTTCCCCATTGGCCAATCTCTTGAAGTTTTGACCTTGAACCACGCCTTGTACTACGGCATCAGAGGTTCTCAATTGGTCTTCAAATGAAAGAGGAAGGATGATGCTTGCTTGAGCCTTACTCATTAGGAATAAGCAAAGAAGGAGGGCCGATATAGAGTTTTTTAGTCCAAGCATTACCTCCATATCGGACGGTAATGCTCAAAACTGTAGTTTTTTAGTCAAGTTTATTTGATGAAATATGACACTGTAAGGTCTTGATTTCTTGTAAAAATATGCTGAGAGTCTGCCACGGGTTCAAACAAAGGGTCGTTATCTATAATGACGATCGTATTGCCAAGCTGTTTAAGCTCCAAGATAAAATCAATAATGATGTTAAGTTCAATTGAAGATAGACCAAATGAGATATTTTCAAAAAAGAGAATTGAATTTTCAAATACTCCTTTCATTAATTGCGAAATCAACTTAACTCTCAAAACTTCTCCACCTGAAAGGCTTGATAGCGGCCTCTCTAAAGCCAAATGGGATAAATTGAATTTTTCCAAAAAATCTACGATGCGCTTTGCTTTTGGTGTGGTAGGAATGATTTCGAAAACTTCTTGAACAGATAGTTTGTAATATTGCCAAACTTTATAATGACCATCTGAAATTTCTGCAAGAAACGATTTAAGTTTTTTCCCCTGACAATCATCACAAGTTAATTGCATATCTTCCATAAATTGCATATCAAATGAAACTGTTCCCGAACCTTCACATCGTGAGCATTGCCCTAGCTCAGAATTAGAAGAGAAGTGACCATCTTTTAAATTTAACATTTTTGATTGAGGAAGATTTGATAGATATTTTCTTAGATAAGGGGCAAGTTCTAAATAGGAACCAACGGTAGAACGTGAAGAATATCTAGAAATGACTGTATCAAAAATGTAACAGCGCTTTAAGTGCTTTGGGATTTTAAAATTTTTCAGAGGGCGATTATCAAACTCTAAGCTTCCTTCTAATTCAAATTTCAAAGTATTTGCAATATTTCTTAAAAACAATAAACTTTTGCCAGTTCCGGAATCTCCAGTAACAAGATGTATTCTCTCTGTCTTTAAAGATATATCTCTATATTGATCCGGAAAAATCTCGATTTTTTTGGCAGCGATCTCTCCAAAAGAAGGAGTATCTTGTTTTAAGACCTTCCTCTTTGTTCTCTTCTGTTTCTTCAATGGTCCTTGATAAAGAACTTCGCCACCAAGAACACCTGCACCTGGACCCATTTCTATTATATAATCTGCTGAAGACTGCATATGCTCAGAGTGATCAACAACAATCAATGAATTTCCCTGTTCAACTAAAGCTTTCAATCCATCGATTAAGACATTCTGTTCCTTTGCACTCAAACCTATTGAAGGTTCATCTAAAACAATAAGTGAATCACTACCCTCAAATGAAAGATACTTAACGAGAAGAATTCTTTGGTACTCACTAGTTGATAACGACTTTGCCTTGCGGTGAACTTCCAAATGACCGAGCCCCATCTGCTTGGTCCATTTCAAAAGATTTAAAATATTTTTCTGTAATAGTTTAAATTCTTTCGGGAGAACTATGTCTTTGATCGATTTCTCTATCTCACTTAAGTTCATTGTTAAAACTTCAGAAAAAGAAAGAAACTTACTATCTCTTTTAAAAATTCCAAGTGCCTTTGATCGAGAATGCAATCGACTTCCTGAACAATTCAAACAAAGAACTTCTTCTTGATAGCTTCGAATAAAAATACGAGTCGATCTTTTATAGCGATAGGGCTCTAAATATGAGAAGAGCTCCTCTGCTCCTTCAAACTTGTTGTTGCCCTTGAGCATAAAGTTCCATAATTCCTTAGATTCAATATCTTCGAATTTTTTGCTTATATCGAATTTGAGTCTTTGAGCCTCTTTAATAAAGACTTTTTGAAAAGATGAGAAATGTGCAGAATTTAGTAAATGAAAAGCCCCATCTTTAAGTGAAAGTCTTGGATCTCTTACTAGTTTTTCCTTGGAAAGATTCAGAGTATACCCATGGCCTTTGCAAGTGGGACAGGCACCATGGGCGTTGAGTGCGCTAAAAATCTCAGGACCCCAATGATCAACTCCACTATAGTCACACTTCGGACATTTTTTTGATTTTCCAGCATCTACTTGAATTTTTCTTTTTTGATCCTCACTGTCGATGGCCGTCAAAGACTTTAGATGTGCTAGAGATTTCAATGTCTGAGAAATTTCTTTAAAGGCTTTATCAAATGAGCTTTTTTTATAGCGAGCTAACTCCCACAGTGGAGCCTCTTCAAGGAAAGATTGAATTTTACCTTCATGATAAACTCTTGATGGAAGAACATCCGAAAAATTTTGGTAATTTTCCTTCTCGATAAAAAAATGAAGATTTCCTTTTGCTAAATTGAAAACTGATGAAAGGTTAACTTCAAATGGGTTTAGCAATAATTCGTGGTGTTTAGGACAAAACTCACGAGCATTATATAGATAAAGTCTTTGTAGTTGTTCGCTTAGACTCAGTAAATCACCAACATTAGGACGACTCCCCACAATTGGATTCAACTGCATTAGACCCCAAACTGGTAGTACCGGTGAAATACTTTCGACATCAGCCTTGATAGGGATGTCCCAAAAAAACTTCATATCAGTTGGCAGGGAATTTATAAAGCGACGCTTTGATTCTGAAAAAATGGTGTGAAAGACCAGCGATGATTTGCCTGAGCCCGAAGGCCCCTTTACAAAGACCAATTTTCTCAAAGGAATTTTAAGATTTAAATTCTTGAGGTTGTGAGTTTTCACACTATTGAGGACGAGAAACTTATCTTTCTTCATGAATGGAGACTACTGGCTTTTCCCAAAAAAAAAAGGGGTCCAATGGACCCCTTCTCTATGTTTAAACAATGTATAAAGAAAATTAACGCTTAGAGAACTGGAATCTTCTACGGGCACCCATAAGACCAGCTTTCTTTCTTTCAACTTTACGTGGATCGCGGGTTAAGAAACCAGCTTTCTTCAATTCACCACGAATCGTTGGATCAAGTTTAACTAGCGCTCTCGCGATACCAAGACGAATTGCACCAGCTTGACCTGTAGTACCGCCACCTTGAACATTAACCTTGATGTCATATTTATCCGTGATTTTTAATAAGCTCAATGGTTGGCTTACCATATAACGATTAGTTCCTTTCGGAAAATAATCCTTAAATTCACGAGTATTAATTGAAACAGTTCCTTTACCTTGAGATACGTAAACGCGAGCAACAGAAGACTTTCTTCTTCCAATAGCGTGAACATCGTAACTCTTACCTTTAGCGGCCATAAATCAATCTTCCTTTTTAAAAATTAGATCTTAAAAGTTAATGGTTGTGGCTTTTGAGCCTCATGATCGTGCTTTTCACCAGCAAAGATCTTCAATTTTGTAATCTGATCTCTTCCAAGAGTATTTTTTGGAAGCATACCTTTAACGGCTTCAAAAAGAACAAGATCAGGTCTTCTTTCTAATTGCTCTTTTGCAGAACGATTTTTAAGTCCGCCAACAAAATTCGAGTGCCAGTAATATTTTTTATCTTCGAGCTTGTTACCAGTAAATTTTACTTTCTCAGCATTGATAACAACAACAAAATCGCCAGCGTCTGCATAAGGGGTAAATTGCGGCTTCGCTTTACCTCTTAAAACTTTAGCAATCTCTGATGCTAAACGGCCAACAATCATGTCTTTTGCATCGACCAAATACCAATTTTTTTGAGCCTCTGCAGGTTTTTGAACAAAAGACTTTTGGGTGTACATAACGTCCTTCCAACTAAAAATGTTTACAACTTTAACGATTCAAGTCTGAAACTTATATAGGGGCCATGCAATTCCGTCAAGACCTAGAAGACCCCAATTGATAGATGAAAGCGTCCGAAGGATTCTTGTCCACCATTTGAAAGTGTTTCGCGATGAAGTTTTATACCGTAATCAAAATCTAACGTACCTACCGGAGTAACGTATTTGAAACTTATACCGCTCGATGTCCTTAAATCAAGAGGTTGAAAAGTGTCCACCGAAACACGCCCAGCGTCAAAGAAAATTCCCAGAACTGTAACATCACTGAGGCTATAACGCGGCTCAAATTTGAATACACTAAAATAGGCCCTGTCTTGAACCCGCACTTCATTAATATTTGTCCCAGATTTAAGACGATTTATCTCACTCTCTCCGAAGCCCCTGATGGTGTCTACGGCATCCAGCCTGAAGACTTTGATACTTGGAATATAACCTACAGTCTGAGGAGTACCGTCGAGGTTGAAAATGCCATCTTTAACTTCTTTTGACTGATTTTGCTCAACGCCAGCGGCTGCATAAAAGGCGAAAGTAAAATCACCAAAAGAAACGTATGCCTTATTGCGACTTACCACTTTATAAAAATCAATTTTCAAATCTTTTGAGTTCTGCGCCCCAAGGCCAGGAGATGCTTTTTCAAAAGACATGGAAAAAGAAGCCCCCTTTGTTGGTCTCACCTTTTTATCTCTAAAATCATAAAGAATTGAAGGAGTAATACTACCAATTCTAAAAGAATCTCTATCTTTAATTTCCGTAGCATCAAAAGGGCTAACTGTTTCGAATTGATACTGAAGACCAATTGAAAGCTCATCATTTAATTGTTTATGAAGACGAGGAGCAATTTTTCCAATATCAGCATCAAATGCGTAAAATCTCTTCCTTTGAAAACTTGTGTCGATAAAGAGGTCCATGAAGTTAAACAAGAAGGGCCATTTATACGTAGACTCGATAGTATACTCGACAAGCCTTTTCTCTTCACTACGGCGACGAGAGTCCAAGTAACTAAAATCAATTCTTCGGTTAATCTGAAACTTGACACCAATTCCATGATTGAGTCCCCATAAATTCCCGTAGGAAATTGACAGAGATAGCTTCATTCCCAGATCTGTTCTGTAGCCAGGAGCAAATTCTCCATATCCGAAATCTTTTTCATTAAAGGTGAGAAGAAGATCTGCAAACGAGTCTTGATCGTTTTCAGGAGAAAGATTAATAAGATTAATTTTTACAACTGAAAAAAGGTTTAAACTTTCAAGTCTTTGACGAAGGTTTTCAATTTTATCAGGTGTAATTAGTTCTCCATTTGAAATATCTAATTCGCGTAAAATAACTTCATCGCGAGTTTGATAGAGTCCAGCGAGGACAACCTTGCCGAACTTTACGCGATAACCAGGATTGACATCGATGATAATTTTTACTCTTGAAAGATCTTTATTATACTTCAGAGTCGTTGCCAAATTGACATTCTTAACGGCCGCAAAATAATAACCTTGCTCTTTTATGAACTCTAAAATTGACTTCACTTCAGATTCATAAATTGTTACATCAAAAAAGGTAGATTTTTTTAGTTTGAATTTAGAAAGAGCCAACTGTTCCATCTCTGAGGCAAGGCCTACAATCTGCACATCCTCAATGACTGTTTGCTGTCTCTCTATAATATTGAAAGTGACGTCAGCTTTATTTTTTTCAATTTTAACCTGAGGCTCGCTAACATCTGCTAACAAAAACCCAAGAGAGCGATATTTCTTTTTCAGTGTTCCTGAAAACTTAGAGAGAAAATCAAGATCATAAAAATCATTTTTAATTAAGTCAGAAGAGTTTTCTTTAAAGAGATTTATAATCTGTTCCTGAGAAATAACAAAATTCCCATTAAACTCAACGCTATTTAACCTAATTCGCTCACCTTCTTTAATGTTAACAAAGACATATGAGTTATTTTTTTTACTCTCTATTCCATTTCTCAAGCTAACTCTTATGTCAGAATAGTAATATCCTTTTGAAAGGTAAGAATCTTCAATCTTCTTTTGAATTGATTTCTCAGTAACCTCAGAACCATCTTTTATAAAGATTTTCAGCCCCGTTAAAAGTTCGTTCCTACTAACTTCCTTTGCTCCTTCGAAATGAAAAGCGTAAAACCTACCAATAGTAACAGAAAATTTCAGCTCTACTTCTTCTTTAGAAATTTGATTCATTTTCCAATCAACATTTGAACCGGCATAACCTAATTCAGATAAGTCGAGCTCAATTTGTTCAGTGAGAATTTGCAGATTATTGCGATTAAAGTTCTGCCCTTTTAATCTCAGTATTTTTTCACCAATATATTTGAATTCTCCCAACTCCCCTTCAATTGCAACCTTTGCAACTTTGAGTTTTGTAATGCCAGAAATCTTAAAGGTAATGATTGACTCATTGTCTTTGTCTGGAGGACTTGAAAAAACTTCCAAATTAATGTCTGTATTGGACTGATCTCTATAAAATTCACGCAATTTCCTTTCGGCATCCTTTAGATCACGTGGACCAAAATCATCACCCTGTCGAAGACTTAATAGCGAACTTGCAGTATCGGCTTCCTCTTCAGAAACGCCCTCTATTTTTATCTCTGCGACGATTGGACGATCAATTAAGATCAAACTCCATTCTTCAGGTTCATTTGAGGATAAGTCATAGTCTACTGTTTGAGCATTTTGTCTCAAAGCAATAGCGCGAATCTTTTCAATGATATCTGGTTTTCCAGCTCCAACTTTAATAAGTGATTGAATTTCCAATAGTGAATCACATGAGATTTCACCACGACAGAAAAACTCTGCGTTCGCAGCAGGAACAATCATAAGAAGGAAGAATAGAGTTCTCGCTAGAAAGACCATTTGTATTTTATATCCGCCCCCAGAGATTCTTGTCCCTGATTTTCATTTTGTTCATCTGATTTAATTTCGTAAACACCTTCAAGAGAGAGTTTTTTATTGAGTTCATAATTCACATTCATCTCTTGAGACTGATCTGTAGTATCTCCGAGGCTGCTCGATAAAGACACATCCATTTTAGGAGTAATCTGCTTCTGTACTTTTAATTTCGTTGTACTCTTGTATCCGGCTGAATTTCCACCCTTAACATCACTTCTCGATTCAAAAAGATTATCATCCTGCTTTTTAAACTCTGGCTGTAAGCTTAGCTTTAAACCCATGGAAGAGTTCAAGTTTTGATTAATTTTCAATTGATCAAACAATAGTGATCCCACTCCAATAGTGGTTATCGAAGTGCGATCCTTATCTTTTAATCCTTTTGATACGTCAGAGGTCACTCCCAATGTTAATAACGAAACGATATCTTCCTGAGAAAGGGCCGGGCTTGAGCTTAAATCAATTCTCAATCGACCAATTTCGCCAGTAACCAAAAGCCTTAAGTCATAACCCTGAACCCTAGAACTAGCTTCAAGATCTAACTCTATTTTTTTATTAAAGGTATCATCCGTGGCCAATAAGCTCCCCTTGGAGATTACAAATTCGTGATTCTTCAAAAGAACGCGTGACGAATTTGGCATGATATTCATTCTCAAATCGTAATTGGGCTTTGAAATCCCCCCCCTAATATTCGACGAACCCTGCATCCGAATATCCATCAATGAATTTTTAACTCTTATTCCATCTGGCACCTGGACTCTTAAGTCTAAATCTATATAGTCATACTTTAACCCTGAGGCACCACGAGGAATGAGACTATTGTAGTCTGTCTCAATTGATTTAAGAACTGGAATTTCAGAGAGCTCATCTTCAATCGAAGCATAGAAAATATCGACACTTCCTCTCAGTAAATAGGGTGGCTTCTTTCCAGTTAAGCTTAACTCAGAGTTTGCTAAAGCAAAGGATTTAGTGTGAATTGGGATATTCACATTTCTTGCCTGAACATCCAGATTAATTTCTGGAAACGGAAATTTCATAAGAACTTTCCCGCTGCCACTCAAAGTCCCTTTCCCTACTTTTGTTGTAACTTTGTCAATAAGCAAAAGATTGTTTTGCAAACTCATTTCTAATCCAATTTCGGTGAATGGAATTGGCAATCTTTTATGTTTAAGTGCAAAATTGTTCCCCTGGGCATTATAAAAACTATTAAAACCTAAACCACTTTTCTCTATTCTCCCCTCGAAATCAATCATGCCACTCGATACTTCGATATCAGAAGACAAAAGCTCCAATAAATTGGCATCAATTGTTCCTTTTGTTCCAAGAGTAAAGTTCTCCTTGAAATTACCCTTACCCATTAGGCTTATATCTGAATCAGTACCTTTTATTTCAATAAGCATTTTCTGAATAGCACCCTTTTCAACTTTAATGACTTGGTCTTTTTGAGATAGATAGTATTCTTGAGTTCGATTTTTTAGATTCATTTCTGTATTTGTATATTCTAAATTAAATTCATCCCAAGACTGTCCGTTAAATTGAACCTTCAGACGTCCTTTTAGTTTTCCAGAGAGATCAGTCTTTAAGGAATTGTGCTCACTAATTGCAGCAAATTCGTCTTTTAAATTATCAATGTTAAAAACTAACGAAGCTTCCCCTTTGGGTACATTTGAAATTTTACCTTCCGTTGTCATGCTCAATTGGACATCATCTCCAAGAAACTTTCCAGACCCTACAAAGCCTGCATTAGAACGATATAGAGTAAATAATGAATCGCGAAGTTTATATGACCCGCTTAAACAATCACTAAGTCTCGTTTGAAATCTCAAGTTATTATCTTCGGAATTCCCGCTTATATAGAACTCAAAACTCATATTGCATTTCATTCCAAAATTCAAAAGCGAATAATTAGTAAACGAAACTAACGGTAATTGCGAACCACCAAGATCCACTTCAAAAAAGCCTGAAGCCGTATTGTATGAACCACTTCCGATGATGGGGTGTCTTCCCTTTTTTGCATTGAATCTCTCTATGTTTAGGACTTTTTCTTTATAAATGAGATCGATATTCCCATCTTCAAAAACTTCACCGTACAAAGCTAAGTTATTTATTTTCAAACTGCTTTGAACTATTACATCTTTTCCTGCTCTTTTCTGAAGAGTTATAGAACCATCATAAATAAAATTTAAATCTTCAATAAGTTTCATATCCTTGATGAGAGGCTGATAGATTTTCTCAACACCAATACGATTGCCTACAATCTTACGAATATCTAAATCAATACTTGCCTTAGGGCCCAGTTGAAACTTTGCACTCCCTTCAAACTTTGTCTGAAAAGCCTCGCCCGAAATATCTTTAATGATGAGCTGTTTAGCTTTTAAATCGAGGATAGATTCGTATTCAATATCTCCAAGAAAATAATCGATGACTGTAAAATTTTTCGATTTTCCGGAAAAAATTAATTTCACTTCCTCATCATGACCAATGACATTAATATTTAAATTACTGGATCCTTTTAAATCTACTGTTCCAATGTGACCGAAGTCTTCAAAATCTAATTCCTGTGTTGACGCTACAAATGAAATTTCTTTTCCCTTAATCGTTCCATTTGCTTTTACATTTCCTTGATTCCAATTAAAATCAACATTTAAATTGACATGCCCATTGCGTCTATCAATAAGTGCATCCGCCAAGTTTACTTGATATTCTTTAAGATCAAATATGGTGTCGACCTTATCCTTTGATAAGAGTTTCAAAAATTCACCAGTGCCCGATCCTTTGTTCTTCACATGAATATCTTGCTTGTTAAATTGAAGAGAAAAAATACCACTTGAGCGGGTTTTAAGGACTTCAAGATCTTTCTTAGCAATATAGAGAAAATCATTTGAGTGAACTTTGTTCAATTGCAGTTCAATAGCATCAGAAGTGAATGGTGATTCTGCAATGTACACGTTCGGAGTGTTTAAAAGACGAACTGTGCCTCCAAGCGGAGTTTCCGCTTCAAGTTTAGTTACCTTCAAGACTTTATCTATCAATTCAACTGATACACTTACTTCATTTGCTCTAGCAAATTTTGCTTCAAAATCAAAAATGTCAAATTCTGCAGTTTTAATCTCGCCGGAAACAACAGAAATTCGTCCATTTGCATACCCCGTGATTTCTGGAACATTGTCACCCGTTAGTTCTTTCACAATTTGTAATATCTCATCAGTTCCACTGGAGACATTCACTTTCCCGCTAAAGCTTTTTAAATTATTAATGTCTGAAACTGTTCCTTCTGCTGAGAATTTTTCCATCTCTTTCAAAACTTCTAATTTTCTAATTGTTAATTCTTTTTCAGTTAAGTGGATGTCCAGTGACACATAATCAAAAACATTCCTGTTCCAAATGATTTTTGATAGATCGCCTCCGACATCTGCCTTGAGATATATCGATGTAGGTAAAAGCACTGAGTTTAATGACTCAAGAAGAATTTCCCCTTTTTCCGTTTCAATAATTGCATTTTTAAAGGTAATACGTTTGATATAAATAGGGAGCTTCTCAAAAAGGTTTTTGTAATCTAAGAAAATCTCTTTTAACTTGATATCTCCATCTGCATTTTCTCTTTGTTTTTGATTTGAAAGATTGACTCGTCCAGAGGATAGTTCAAGATTAGAAATAACAGGACGGCCAACGATTATATCTATCGGACTATACTCAAGAGATAGCGAGTCAAATTGACCTTCAATTTGCTCATTCACTCTCGTAGCAATCGAGAACTGACGTACCGATATTTTGGGAGGAAAATAGCCAAATTCAATATTATGAAAATCAACGGAAATATCATTTCCAATTTCATTTTTAATTATTTTCTTTAATTTACCTGCTACCCAAGAAGATTCTAATACCTGAACAGTTGCGATAGTCAGCATTGTAAAAAATGCAAAAAAGATAATCAAAATTTGATTCTTTTTTCCTATCATTAATCTTTTTCCAACATTATTTTTTTAATCAAACGATCTGATAATGTGATCTCTTCGTTTTTTAGAGGGTATTCTGATAAGAGTTCATTCAACTCAAGTAACGCATCAGTGTAGAGTTTTGCTCTTATTTGCACTTGTGCTTTTAAAAGCTTCAAATCAATTTTGTCTTCTTCGTTCTCAAGCTTTTTCTCGAGAGTTTTTATTTTATCCAATGCTTCGCTATAGAATTCCGAATAAACACAAAAATTTATATAAGTTACAAGTTCATCTTTTTCATGATTAACAAGAATGACTTTCTCTAGCTTTTGCAAACTCAAAGAGAGCTCTTTATTCTCATATGCGACGGGCCGATTTGTAATTTGCTTGCTTGAATTTGTTTTATTGTTAGTTTCAGAGATAATTTTTTCAATTTTAATTTTAAGATTTCTTCGTTTACTACTATCTTCAATTTTATTTACTAGCTCCAGAGCTTTGCTCAGATTATTAATTTTTATTAAGAAATTGATTTGATTTATAATTCTTTCTTCATCAGAGAAGTCTTGATCATTATCAAAGTTATGATGCTCACTTTGATGCTTGACTTTAATAGGTTCAAGGAAATTTATCAGCTCACTATTTTTTCCACATCTAAGGAGACGCTCAAATAAGAATTTCAAGACTTGTTTATAGAACCACTGATCAGAAGACCAACTCTCATTCATCATTCGTATATAATTTTTTAATATATTGTTTTCTACTGATGCCCAAAAAGCGATATTGGCATTTATTTTTTCTACAGACTCCACTGTTAATTTTAATAAACTTCCCAATGAATTTAGCTTTGTGTAACTACCATAAGACAGATTTAATTCAATTTCATATGCTAAGTATTCTTCTGGCCTATAATACTTTTCAGCTTCATTAAGAATTAATGCTAGGTATTCTTGATTCTTGTTTTGAATAATCTTTTTACAAATTTGATGAAATATTTTCTTCGAACTTTTTATCGCCCCTACTTGAATTTGATGTTTCCATATTTCAAAATCGATTTTGACAGAACCAGACCCTAATGTTTCGATTTTTTTTAGAATGATTGAATCGTGCTCTAAAAAATTATTCTCAGGAAAGAGCTGAAGTATTTCTTGTTCTAAAATTTTCAATTGCTGAAATCGTTTCAATTGAAAGCAATGATGAAATTCTTCAAATTTTTGAAAAAGAACCTGCAAAAGAGATCTCCCATTAAGTCATTTAAAAACAAATGGTTAGCACTCTTATTTTACTTTAATTTTTGAGTAATGAAGCTCGTAGAGTAATTATTGCCCTTAAAGTCGGGATGGCTCAAAATGCGCTTATGAAGTGAAATATTGGTCTTTATTCCCTCTATTACAGTTTCAGACAAAGCTCTTAACATTCTCTCGATACATACTTCTCTCGTTGGTGCAGATACAATGATTTTGGCCAACATCGAATCGTAAAAAGGTGGTACTGAGTAGCCAGAATAAATAAAATCATCTACTCGAACGCCAATACCTGCCGGACGATAATAGTATTGTATTTGCCCAGGGCTCGGCATTGAAGTCTCGGGATCTTCAGCATTTAGACGACATTCGATTGAATGCCCGACAAATTTTATATCTTTTTGTGTGAATGAAAGTGGTAGGCCAGCAGCAGATTTAATCATTTCAGCAATTAAATCGACCCCAGTTCTTTGCTCGGTTACTGGGTGTTCAACCTGGATACGAGTATTCATTTCCATGAAATAAAATTTCTTTTCGTCTTGATCATAAAGGAATTCAACAGTGCCTGCACTATCGTAGTTAACATGTTTGGCAATATCGACAGCAGACTGGCAAAGTTTTTGACGAATTTCATCATCCATTACAGGACATGGACTTTCTTCGACAACCTTTTGAAAACGTCTTTGGACTGTGCAATCCCGTTCTCCCAAATGAAGAACGTTCCCATGGCGGTCTGCCAAAATTTGAACCTCTACGTGTCTTGGATTTGTAATAAATTTTTCGATGAATAAAGTATCATCTCCAAAACCAGCCTTTGCTTCTTGCTTGAGTCTTTCAATTGAAGGAATGAGTTCGTCAATCTCTTCTATCTTTTTCATTCCACGCCCACCGCCACCTGCAGAGGCTTTGATGAGAACGGGAAGTCCTAGCTTTTTTACTTCTGAAATAATTTGATCTTTGCTGAGCTCATTAACCTAGATTGTTTTTAAAATTGGTAATCCAGCTTTTTCAGCAATTTCTTTTGATTCAATCTTGTCGCCCATTTTTCGAATTGCTTCGATATTGGGTCCGATAAATTCAATATCCCACTTCTTACACATTTGCGCGAATTCTTCATTTTCAGAAAGAAAACCAAAACCTGGATGAATCGCCTCTGCTCCAGTTATTTCTGCTGCGGAGAGAACTGCAGGAATATTCAAATAGCTTAATGTTGATTTTGCCGGGCCTATGCAAACGGACTCGTCTGCGAATTTCACATGGAGGGAATTCTCATCGGCAGAACTATGAACTGCAACAGTTTCAATTCCCAACTCTCTGCAAGTTCGTTGGATACGAACTGCGATTTCCCCACGATTTGCTATTAATATTTTTTTAAACATAGGTAATTCTTATGGCTTTAGTCTAAAGAGAACTTGTCCAAACTCGACATACGTCTCATTTTCTACACAAACCTCTACAACTTCCCCTGAAACATCAGATTCAATTTCGTTCATGATTTTCATTGCTTCAACAATGCACATAACTTTACCTGCAGAAACTCTATCTCCGACCTTCGCATAAGCTTCAGATGTTGGAGAGGCAGATCTATAAAACGTCCCTACAAAAGGAGAAGTTACTTCAATCAAGCCTTTTGTTTTATTCGAATCGACGGCCTGAGCTGCTGATGGATTTGCAGAGGGAATGGTCATTGCAGGTGCGTGACTTATGACAGTCGCGCCAACAAGCTTTACAGCAAGCTTAGTGCCTTGAGACTCATATTCAAGCTCTGCGACACCTGATTTTTTAGCAATTTCGATAAATTCTTTTAAAGTATTTAAATCCATGAATAAACCTTTGTTATTTCACTCTTTCCATATATTCAGAAGTACGAGTATCAATTCTTAAAACTTCGCCTTCTTTAATGAACAGTGGAACTTTGATCTCAAGACCAGTTTCCATTTTAGCTTTCTTCATTCCGCCCGTAGCAGTGTCACCTTTTAAACCAGGATCTGTTTCAACAACTTTTAACTCAACAAAGTTAGGAACATCTACAGTGATTGGCTTGCTGTTAAAATAGAGAACTTTTAACTTAATACCTTCTTGCATAAAGTTTACAGCATCACCAACTTGATCAGTCGTTAAGTGAATTGTTTCAAATGTTGCTTGGTCCATAAAGTTGAACCCTTCAAGATCTGAATACATATATTCCACTTCTTTTTCTTCAAGATCTGGAACAGTGACACCTGTGCCAACGCCTGATTTAAAAGTTCTCTCAATAACTTGACCAGTTTCAAGGTTTTTAATTCTCGCAGTTACGAAAGCTGAACCTTTTCCTGGGTTAGTGAAATCTGATTTCAAAATAATATAAGGTTTCCCTTCGATTTCAATTTTTACGCCTTTCTTAAGATCTTGAGTTTGATATTCCATCTTCTATCCTCTCTAAAAGTGATATTATTCCGATATAAAAAGCCAATTTTCCAAGCCCCTCGATTATTATTGACGCGGCTTGCGAAGTCAATCGAGGACTACGAAATGATTCACGCGATGTGACATTTGACAAATGCACTTCAACAATAGGTCCCTTAAATGTTTTTAAGGCATCATGAATGGCAACACTTGTATGCGTATAAGCGCCAGGATTTATCACAATTCCGGAATCACTACTCTTGGAACAAGCTTGTATTTTTTCAACTATTTCTGATTCTGAATTAGACTGAAACCACTGAATTTTCACTGGTAAATTTTGAATCTTACTTTCGGTAAGCTTCTTGATTTGATCTAGAGTTAGATCACCATAATATTGAGATTCTCGCTTACCAAGCATATTAAGATTAGGTCCAAGGATAATACTTACTTGATGCACAAAAAACTCCGAAATGTCTTTGAGTTGATAGGGGTATCAATTTCGATATTAGAAGTAAAGTCTCTAAGATTTAAAGGCTTTCGTCGCTATTCTTAGCTCTCAAAGAGAGGCCTTTGTGAAATTTCCACAATCTCTCTTCTAGCAAAGATGGGCCCGGGCCTGAGAATTTTTTATCAATAATATCAAGCATATTTTCACGAGCTTGATCTTCGCTCATTTCTAAAATTTCATTAGGTTTCTTTTTGGAAACATCACTCGTAGAGGCCAAGAGAGTATCGACCTCTTGTTTTTTTGTAAGAGTTTTTTCATCGTTAGGATTTAATAGCAGTATTTTACTCAGAATCTCTTGGGCTTTCTCAAGATGGCCTTGATTTAAATAGAGATCAACAAGTGTGTGAGTGATAACAGGTGTCACCTGCTCTACTTGAGGACTTTTTTTAATATTTTCTTTTGCTTCAGGAATAACTCTATTTTTCTTAAGCTCTACAGTTGTTTTCTGAGACTCCCCAATATCTAGCAAAATCCAATCATCTATCGAAGGGCCGGTTTCGTCTGGTGTTATGACTTCCTCTTGAAACTCTGCAGACTGCGGCTTAATTGTATTGTTTAATGCAGGAGTTTCTTCAAGCTTCTTAACCTTTTCTGCAACTTCAATGTCTTTAGAATTGAGAAAGAGAATAAATTTATAAGTTTCTAGAGCTTCATCCAGATTGTTGGTTTTTTCACAACTTTCTGCAAAGTATTTCAGCAATCTAATATTATCGCGATTCGAATGAAGCAATGGCTTCAACATTACATAATTAAGCTGGTGCTGGTTGAGATCTCTGTAGCAGGCAGCCAAACCTAGAAAACCTAAAACGTAATCTGGATTATAACGAATTCCATCTTTCAAAATATTCAAAGCACGATCAATAGATCCCATCTTTCTGTAAATTTCAGACAGTGGCGCGAAAACTCGTGAGCGAGGATCTTTATTTAATTGATCTTCGTATTTTTCTATAAGACTTTGGTATTTTTCAAAATCATTCATCAAACCTGATCCGAGATTCCAGACTCTTCTTGATTAATAATTCGAGGAGTGAGGAAAATGATAATTTCTCGCTTAGTGGTCTCAGGTGCATAAGGAGTCCTGAAGAGCCAACCAATAAGAGGTATGTCTTTTAAGAAAGGAACACCTGAGATCTGCTCTCTCTTAGTGTATTCATACAAGCCACCAAGAACAATGGTAGACCCATTATCAACTAGCACGTTTGTTTCAACTCCACTCATAGTCTTCTTTGGAGGTGCATCAGGAGAAGGTCTTTCACCAAAATCTTCTTTCTTAATTGAGATATCTAAGACAATGGAACCTTCGTTGGTAATTTGAGGTGTTACTTCTAGATTTAATGTAGCTTCAACTTCTTGGAAAGTAATTGTTTGATCAGTTCCAGAACCTTCAACTTTTCTAAAGCTATCCGTCTTACTGGCCTGTAGCTTTGCTTTCTTTTTGTTTTGAGTAATTACTTTTGGACTAGATAAGACCTTCCCTTTTGATTCTGTTTCCATTAATTGAAGCGAGAAATTTAAATTAACGAGTCGACTGAAGCGGCTCACGGTTAAGCCAAACAAATTTCTTACGTTTCCAGGAGTGTTCGTTGGAGCAGAACTAAATTGAAAACCTGGACCTCCATCAGTACCAGGAGTTACATCAGCTCCCACCGTAGATGCAGCAGCGACACCAACCTCGCCGACAGGATCGTATCCGAAGTTCAAGCCCTCTTTTAAACCAATTTCTTTAGCATAGGTTTCGTTGACTTCAATGATTTTTGATTCAATGAGCACTTGAGGCGTTTGAGTATCAAGTGTTTCAATTATCTTTCTGACTTTTTCTATTACATCCGGTGTGTCTTTTACAATAAGAGAGTTTGTTCGAGAATCTTCAGAAATTTTTCCTCTTTCTTTAGTGAGATACTCTTCTAGAATTTTTGAAAGTTCTTTTGTACTTGCGTATGAGACCAGAAAAACTTTGGTTACCAAAGGCTCCTGTTTTAAGTTCATATTCTTGGCATCCGCCATTTCTTGTTGCTCTTTCTTGGCCGATTCATAGGTCTGAACCATTAAAATAATTCCATTCTTTCTACCGACGAGCTTATTGAGAGAGAGAATTGTATCCAAAGCCTGATCCCAAGGAACATTAACAAGGTTGAGAGTCATCGCTGGTAGTTGCTTTACATCTTTAGTTAAAATTATGTTAAAACCTGAGGTCTCAGCAATCATCTTAAGCAAATCTTCTACCGTCACATCTCGAACATTGAGAGTTACCCGTTTTCCAATATACTTTTTACGTCCCGACATCGTTAAATTATCAAGAATATCTTCAACCGAGTCTGACTTTGGTATAAGTAAGTTTGAAACATTAGAATCACTTTCTTCTGCAGGCTTTGGTTGGTCTAAATTATCAACTCCAGAGACTGTAGCTTGACTGAATACACCAAAACGATTTTCAACTTCTAAAAGAGTTCTGTTCCCTTCCTTTTTAAGAATAGAGCGAACGTTATCTCTTAATTGTATTGCAACTCTGATATCTTTTTCTGAACCAGGCTTTGGATAAGCTGATACAAATACAACACTTCCTGAGAATTCAGAAGTATCAAAGGCTCGCATAACTCTTTCAACTGATTTTGTATCTTTCAGATCAATAACGATTTGTTTATCTTGTTGAACATTCGTTTTTTCAGCAACGACTTTGTCATCATCAAAGACCATTTCGAGAACACTGAGTTCTCCGCTTTGTTTAAAGTTGATTGCTTTTAACTCGCTAGCAAATCCTCGACTTGCGTAAGTAGATAAAAGAAAAACTAGCCCAAGGCATGTAAGAAAATTTCCTATTTTCATGGCACTCATCCATAAGTTTAAAGCCACACTATAATTTAATGATATCACTGAATTGCAAAAAAATTATATTTTTTTGCTTACTTGATTATTTTGGTTCATCATCGCCAACATTTGTAATCGGGACAACCGTTTCAATATATTCATCTTGGTCATAAACGTTTCTAATTTTCTCTACCAAGACAATTCCCCCAGGAAGGATCGCTTTTATTTCAGCTTCGTTCTCACCCAACTTCATCCCTTCTTTTAAAACATAGCTCTCTGAAGATAAAGCACCATTGTTACTCAATCGAGCAATGGCCCTTCTCTCTTTGCCAAGCATAATGCCTGTAACCCTGATGGCCTCAACTGGGTTGCCATCAATCTGTGGTAAATTGGTATAAACCCCATCTTTTCCCAATTGAAGACTCTGTCTTGAATCTTGTCTTGAGCGGATTTTCTTTCTTTTAAATGGATCACCCAATTCTAAAGGATTTTTAATTGAAGTTTGCTCGTTTTTAAAAAGAGTAGGAACATTAAGTGTATCTTTACTTTGAGCCGTTAAACTCATAAAAGGAAATGAAACTAGTAGTATCAAGATAAAGAATCTTTTCATCACTCTTCACTTTCTCCTTTTTTAGCCCTTTTTCCACGAGGCTTTTTAACTGGGGCAACTTCCGGAACAGCAACAGCATCAGCGGGTACTTCTCTATCTTCCTTATATTCCGGGTTATAACGATAGGCTTCAAGTGTAGCATTACATTCAATGACTTCATAACGTCCGCGCTGTTTTATTTCGCTTCTTTTTAAGTTAACATTTCTGACGTTCAAAAGTCTGTCTGATTGAGAAATCTTGTCAAAGAACACAAGAAATTGAAGATAAGTTCCCATGCCTTTGAACTCATATTTTTTGATAAAGTAAAAACCCTTATTTTCCTCTACGCCCGGATTAAGAAAAATATTCTTAATATTTATCGATTCAGCAGAATTCTTAATGAGGGCCAAGTTTTCTGTATCGGAAATTTCACTTGGAAATTTCTTTTGAATCTTTTCAACTTCTGAAGCAACCAGCTCAATACGCTGTTTCGCTTCATCAATATCTTTGTAATAGTTCTTCAGCTCTCTCTTTTCTTTCTTTTTGTTTGCCAGTTTTCCTTCGAGACCAGGCACCTGCATCGAAATTTGTTCAAACTCTTCCGTGAAGGTCTCATACATCAAATACATGTTCCAACCCGCATACAGGATGATGAATATATGTAAATTTGCTAATAACTTCGCCACTATTGCATCCAGGGATCAAAAACGCTTATTGTACCTTTTATCTCAAAGTCTTCTTTACGATATTCTTTGCCACCATTATTTTCAGTCGTTGTTTTAGAATCTGACAGAATCAATGATTTTCCAAAAAATGGTGAATCATTTGATAGCGCCATAAAGTCACCAATACTCTTATATGTTTCCGATGAGCCTAAAATTAATATCTCTTTATTTTCAGAAATTCTAAGTTCATTCAGCCACAAATCTTCCGGAGTATTTTTTGCCAATTGCTCTAATAGCTTTGATGGATTAGTTCGCTCTTTCACAATCTTATCAACCTGCTCTGATTTTTTTTGAAGCTCTTGAACCTTGCGGTTGAAGGCATCTAACTTTCCTCTCAGGTTATCAGTTCCCTCGAGTTCATCTGAAATCTTTTTAATTTCCAAAGTCAGACTATCAATTTGAGTTTGTACTTCAGCTTTTTGCTCACTGAAATAGTCCGCCAAAAAACTCTCTGGTACATAAAGAATAATCAATGCAAGTATAATCATCTTGACATTGATTTTTGCTAAATCAATGCCCATCACCGTTGTTGATTGAAAGCTCTTTTTCTGTGCTAGTAAGTTAGTTTCTATCAATTTATCGCTTCCTCATTGCTAATCCAATAACCTGAACACCAGTATAAGTTAAGCTATCTAAATCATTTTCTTTAACATTCGATTTATTTACGGAAATTTTATCGAATGGATTTAAAACGGAAACTTTCACACCCAGTAGGGACTCAAGTCCTTCTAAAATGCCAGGAATCAATGATCCCCCACCTGTTACAACACATCCAACCAAAGACTCATCTGAAGTAGAACTCACATAAAAATCAACGGTCTTCTTAATTTCTCTAAAGAAAGTCTCAACGACATCGTCGACAATTTGGAGAATTTCTTCAGGAAGATTTCCATTCTCATCTCCCGTTATTTTTAGATCTTCAGCTTCGTAATAGTTAACGCCAAGCTGTCTTTGAATTTCCTCAGTGATCATAACCCCGCCCACATTTATTTCTTTAAAGAAAATAGGCATAAGGTTTTTATAGATAATAAATTCTGTTTTCTGAGCACCAAGATCAAGAATCATCCATGATTCGCTTGGATCCTCAATTTCGTCTTTCTTCAAAAGTTCAAAAACGTTGACAATGCTTATCGCTCCCAATTCAACGATTTTAACTTTAAGGTCTGCAGATTCAGCAAGAGTTTTATAATTGTTTACTGTATCTTTTTTGGCAGCAGCAATAATAAGATCGACACCTCCACCTTCGTTTTCTCCAACAATGTGAAAGGCTATATTTGATTCTTCAATATTAAAAGGGAGGTACTGTTCAGCTTCCCACATCACTTGATCTTCAATCTCTTCCTTTGAACCGCCAGCCATAGTTAATTTTCTGGCGACAGTATTTGGCCCCGCCAATCCCAAACTAACCCAATTCGATGATATGCCTGCTTTTTTAAAGCACTCACGAACTGCTTCAATTATTTCTTCTGGCTTTTGAATTTCATCTTCAATGATTGCACCCTCTGGAAGGGGGACTGATGCGTATCTTTGTAATGAATACTCTTTTCCATCGAAGTTAAGTTGAGCCACTTTGACAGAACTTAAACCTATGTCCAAACCAATCATTGGCTTTTTACTGAGATTTAGAACGTCGATTATATTTTCAGCGCCGTTCTTTAAAACTTTTGTTAACTCTTTGCTATCCACTTATCACCTAAATACGACAATTTAATCAACATTATACCGCGATTTAATAACTTATAGCAACAATCAGCAATGAAAACTAATTTAGTCAGGAAATATAAAGTGACTGATCTTCGCAAAAAGTTCTGGAGCAAAAATTTGAAAACTGGCTACCAATAAAATGTAAGGACCAAAAGCAAATGGATTTTTCTTATCTATGCCTTTTGTCATCATGAGTATTAACGTGAGAATAGAGCCTACAAATGAACTTAAAAAAAGATTCATTAAGATACCGAACGGGCCAAGAATTAAACCTAGTACCCCAAATAACTTTACGTCTCCACCACCCAAGCCGACCTTGCCTCTTAATTTGAGAAAGGCCAAAGAAATGAGGAATGGCCCAAAAAAGCCAATGGCCCCACCTAGTAAGCGATAGCTATAGTCCCCACTTATATAGATATTAATAAGGGCTGCTATCAATAGAACTACGTTTAATGAATCCAGCAACAAGTGGTGTTCAAGATCGATAAAAAAGTGACAAATAAAGATGCTTGCGATGGTTGCTAACATTATCCACTTCAATGGTTCTAAGAAAGGATGAACGTTCAAGCTAATAAGGACAAATACAATCCCCACCATGAATTCAATCAAAAAATAACGAATTGAAAATTTAGCTCCACAATGAGAGCATTTTCCTCTCAGGATGAGATAAGAAATGAGTGGAATGTTTTCGTACCAGGGAATAGTCCGTCCACAAACTGTACAGCTTGAACGAGGTTTTACAACGCTCATTCCCAAAGGCAACCTGTAAATAACCACATTGAAGAAACTCCCAAAGAGAGTTCCTAGAAAGAAAATGAAGGAATACAAATAAATTTCCATCTAATCCAAATTCTTATTTCTTAAAACGAGAATCGAAATTGTCGCTAAGAACAATATATAGAAAAGAGCGTACACTAGAGACCAACCCCAAGAGTTTGGATACAAATCTAAACTATAAAGTAGGTAGCGTTTTAAATTTATCTGAGAAAAATTCGGCATTACTTTCGAATAAATACGCAGCAAATTTTCAAGCCAAGGCCGACTGACAACATAAGTAATATTTTTAGCATCTTCAATGCCATGACCCACTACATAGAGAGCGATTGTTGTTACAACTGAGATAACGTTATTAACGATCAGGGCCAAAGAAACGACGACAAATAAAGTCAAAATTGCCTCAAGAGCAATTGAGAGAATCGTTACGATGAAAAGATTAGTCCAAGGTCCGTTTAATTTCAAATAAACGCTTAAAGCTACCATCGAGACCAAAATTGTATTTAAAAGCAGAAACGTCGACATCCCAAGCATTTTTCCTAAATAGAAAGAAACTCTACTCACCGGTCGACTTATAATCATATAAATAGTTCGGCTATCCATTTCCTGGCTCAATAATTGAACACCTAAAAAAATCGCAATTCCAACCGAAGACAAAGAAGCAAGGCCAAAGCCAATATCTAGCGATATTTTACTGGGTACCCCATGAGTAAATTCAGAAAGAACGTAAGAAACGAGTGCAATTGCCACAGACAAGAAAATGACATTTACTAGAATTTTACTCTTGTTGATTTGAATGAGAGTAAACTTAGCGATAGTTAAAGTATCTCTAATCATTGCGAACCTTATAAATGATTTCTTCTAAGCTCATTGTTTTACGAACAAAGCTTGTTAAACTATTGTCATTTTTTAGAAAAGCTTCAACGAAACTTACAGCTTGATTATAACCTGTTAATATCTCCATATTATTTTTTTCCGTTTTTTTATCAAAGTAGCAAATTTCATATTGATCAGTTGCGTTTTTTTCAAGTAAATCATTTAGCTTTCCAGAATAAAAAAGATCGCCCTTGTCTATAACAACGGCATGATCACAAATTTCTTCAATGTCGTTAACAATATGACTACTGAAAAAAACAGTCTTTCCTTGCTGATTCAGTTTTTTAAAAATATCTTTAAATTCCTTCCGTCCTACGGGATCAAGACCAGACATGGGTTCATCAAGAATTATTAATTGTGGATCATGGAGTAATGTTACAGCAAATCCGAGTCGCTGAAGCATTCCTTTTGAGTAGGTTTTTATTTTTCGATTGAGTGCAAAATCAATACTAAGTTCTTTGGTCCATCTCGAAATATTTTCATTGCACAATCTTGAATTTAGTTTAGACAAGCTTCCCATATACTTCAGGAATTCTCTGCCAGTTAAATCTGGATAGAAATAGGGGCGCTCTGGCATAAAACCAATTCGTGAAAAGATTTCACTCTTACTCAATCCTAACTTACTTGAAAACTCAACTATTCCAGCGTCTGGTTTAATGAAGCCAAGTAAGATTTTTAAACTAGTCGTTTTTCCAGCTCCATTTACTCCCAAAAATCCGCACATGGTTCCCTCTTCAACTTTAAATGAGAGTGAATTAAGAACGGTAAAGGTGGGATCCCAAAAATCTACTTTAAAAGTCTTTTTAATATCTTTAAATTCAAACATATTGATCTATGATATTATGAGTTGTGACGAGTTCAAAGATTATTAATTTTATTTTAGCTATTTTTTCAGCTTTCTTGCTGATGTTTGTTATCCCACAAATTCAAAGCAACATAATTTCAACTTCTAGACTAAAACAAGAAAAAATCGATAATTCCTTTAATATTGATTCTAACTTGGCTTTAATTTCTTCCGTCGGACAACAAAGGGCTCTCGCTGCAGTTATTTGGACATTCACATTGCTAGCGGGAGATATAGAACATCACAATGACCCTTCAGTGCTATCTTGGATGTACTACAAGTTTGATAATATTTCCAAGCTCGACCCTTATTTTTATAAAAACTATCTAGATGGTGGATTATATTTATCAGTCATCAAAGATGATGTCCTTGGTGCAGAGAAAATTTATAATAAAGGTTTAGAAATTTATCCACATGACTTTTGGCTAAACTTCTATGATGGTTTTAATAAATACTACGAGCTCAATAAACCTGATGAGGCGATAAAAAGATTTGAAAAAATTATTTTTCATCCAATCACAAGGAGAAATTTTTCTTATATTTCATCACTCACAGCTCGAATGAAGTCACAACAGGGCTCTATTGAAGAGTCCTACAAACTCATTGAGGCCCTCTATCTTAGAGAAGAGAAGGAGAATTTAAAACTTCGTTATTACAACATGCTTAATTCACTTCGAATTGAAATTGATTTAAATTGTCTAAACTCACAAACTTATCCCCAATCTTGCAGAAAAGCAGATCTTTCAGGGAACCGATATTTGTATAAAGATGGGCAATGGATTTCAAGTGTTAAGTGGAAGAAATTCAACGTTTATAAACGAAAGAAAAAAAAGGAGGAGCCTTAGCTCCCCCTTCTTGAATAATTTTCCAAATAATTAAATCTTTCTTTTAGTAGCCAGTTACTTTGTGAAGCAACGTCTTGTTTTCGTCGATAGTCCACTGATCCCAAGTTGCAGCAGTTGTTTTATCTGGAGAGATGTTACCAATAGCTCCTGCTTGAAATGTATCACCAGTGTTAGACACAACAGCAGTCGCAATTTGTGCTGTTAGATTAGCAGTTGTAGCTGCCGCAGAACCATAAGCACGTTTAACAGCGGCGCCATTAAAGCCTGTAGCTGCACAGACGCCACCGTTGTTTGTAATAATAGCATTGGCAGTAGCATTCGTTGATGTGAAACCTACAGCATAGTAGTTGTTTGCTGCTGGAAAAATATATCCGGCATCTTGAAGACATGTACCAAAGGCATCAAAGTCTGATTGAAGCGATGTTTCTGCTGAGTAGATTGAAGCTAATTGAAGTCTTGCTTCTGATGTTTTTGCTTTTGCTTGATACTTCTTGAAGTTAGGAATAGCGACGGCTGACAAAATACCAACGATGGCCACAACAACCATCAACTCCACCAGCGTGAAGCCTTCTTCAGTTTTCCAAGTTCTCATAAATCCTCCAAAGAATAATCCCAGTTAAGATGGGTTTTTCTAATAAGAGATCTTCATAATTGAAGTCTCTAAACTTTTACATCTCCAAATTTAATAAACCATTAAGAGGTTCAGTAAACATGAATCAGTAAACATATTTAATTATACTTCCTATTCGGTTTTTTCCTAAAAAGTCATAAGTCCTTCTTTTTAGGCTTAAAGTGATGTGCGAATTTTCAAGTATTTAGTTATTTGTCACAATCATTTTATATTAAATTGCCTCGATTTTCGGCCACATTCACCTATTCTCCACCACCAGCACTCATAAACATTGGCAAGTACATGGCCACAAGAACTCCTGCGATAATACCACCCAGAACAACGATAATGATTGGCTCGATCAACTTGGTCATGCCTTCTACTAAGGTGTTAACTTCTTCCTCAAAGACGTCAGCAACCTTTTCAAGCATTTGATCCATTTGTCCCGTTTGCTCGCCAACTCGAATCATCTGAGAAACCATGTCTGGGAAATAAGTAATTTTAATGAGGGGCTCAGTTAAAGATTTACCTTCAACAACCTTTTTTCTAACTTCAACCAAATCTTTGCGAATAACACCGTTATCAATGGTATCAATACAGATTTCTAAAGCATCAACCAGTGGAATTCCAGAACCCAACATAGTTGACAACGTTCTTGTAAAAGCACTGAGATTTCCCTTAATGATGATTTCTCCAAAAATTGGCATATTCATAAAGGCTTTATCAGTAATGATTTTTCCACTTGGAGTTTTCTTCCAGGAATTCAAAGAGAAACCTGTCACAAATAAAATGGGAATACCAACACCTGTATACTCTTGCAGGAAAGCTGAAATATCAATGACCAATTGAGTAATACCTGGCATCTCTTGACCGGTTTCTTGCAACATCCCTACAAATTGAGGAACAACAAAAATCATCAATGCATAAATAACACCAATACCAACAATGGTTACAATGAATGGATAGCTCATGGCTGACTTAATCTGTGCTTTCGTTTTTTCCTGTTTTTCCAAATGAATGGCAAGTTTACCTAGAATCGTATCCAAAATACCACCAGCTTCACCGGCTTTAACGAGGTTGCAATAAAGTTTATCAAAACCTTGATGAAAAGACATTGCTTGTGCAATTGTTTTACCTTCACCAACATCACTTGCAATTCTCTTGATCGATAATTTCAACATGGGTTGCTTTTGAGCTTTATAGAGAATTTCCAAAGCCTGAATAATGGGAACACCAGCATTGATCATAATAGATAATTGCTTAGTGAACATCATAAGGTCTTTTGCCCCGAAAGGTTTTGATAAACCTTTTGAAACCATCCATTCGCCAATATCAAACTCGAGAAGAGAAGGTGGTGAAACCTTAAGAGGTCTAATTCCCTTTCCTCTAAGAACTCTTCTAACCTCTTTGGCAGACGTCGCTTGCACAGAGCCAGATTCTCTCCTGCCCTCTTTGGTCATGCCTACATAAGTCCAATTACCCATTTCCTATTTCCTATTACCTATGTCATGCCACGTGTTTTAGCACCAATCTGTTTTGCCAGCTCTTCTGGGTTTGGTGAATAACTCATGGCCGTATCATTGTCGATAAGTCCGGCATCGACATATTTTTTTAAACTTTGGTTCATTGTAATCATACCCGTTTTTTCTTGTCCGATCTGCATTTGTGAATAAATTTGATGAATTTTATCTTCACGAATTAAATTTCGTATACCAGGAGTGGGAACCATAATTTCCATAGCGCATACTCGACCAGGTTCATATGATTTAGGTATCAACTGCTGTGCGATAACTCCCTGAAGAACAAATGAAAGAAGTGTTCGAACTTGATCCTGCTGATGTGCTGGAAAAACGTTAATTACACGATTGATAGTTTGGACTGCAGAGTTAGTGTGAAGTGTTCCAAAAACTAAGTGCCCCGTTTCAGCAACGGTTAGTGCTGCCTCAATCGTTTCAACATCTCTTAGTTCTCCCACAAGCACAATATCTGGATCTTGTCTTAAAAGACTTCGAAGAGCGTGGGAAAAGGTCAAAGTATCTGAGCCAATCTCACGTTGATTGACCAAGCAGTTTTTATGAGGATGCACAAATTCAACTGGATCTTCGAGCGTTATAATATGACCCGCTTCGTTTTCATTAAGTCTATCAATCAATGCAGCAAGCGTTGTCGACTTACCTGAGCCAGTAGGTCCTGTAACAAGTACCAAACCATTACTCACATCAGTCATCTCTAATAGAACGTTTGGTAAATTTAGTGTTTTAAAATCAGGAATAATACTAGGAATCTGTCTAAAAACAGCTGCCACTGATCCCTTTGAGTAGAAAACGTTCGCTCGAAAACGAGCGAGCCCCTTAATCCCAAACGAAAAATCGAGCTCCAAATTTTTTTCAAACTCATTTTTTTGCTCTTCAGTTAAAATTTGATAAATAAGGCGCTTCGTATCCGCAGGGGTCAGTGGAGGAATTTTCACTCTAACAATTTCGCCGTTCACTCTCATACCAGGAGGAGAAAGTGACGTGAGATGCAAGTCAGATCCATTGCTATCAACCATCAGCTTAAAGAGCTGTTGGATTTTTATACTGTCACCAATTCCAGCCTGATGGGTTTTGGTTGCTGTTTTATCATCGGCCATAAGAGCTCCTAGAATTTATCTGCGGCAGAATTTATAATCGCTTCATCAAGTGTCGTCATCCCCTGAGCAACTTTCGTTAAAGCTGTCATTCTCAATGTTTTCATACCATCTTTAATTGCTTGTTTTTTAATTTCATCTGCAGAAGCATGCTTGAGTACGAGTTCCTTTACCAATGGAGTCATGTCAAGAACTTCATAAATTGCAACTCGTCCTTTATAACCAGAGCCCCCGCAATAATCACACCCCCTGCCTTTATATACTTTTATTTTTTCAGCAGAACTTGGAGCAATACCACACGCAACTAATTCCTCTATTGAAACTTTGTGCTCATCTTTGCATTCGGGACAAATTCTTCGACAAAGTCTCTGGGCGACGACAACGTTAAGCGCTGCAACAACAAGGAATGGTTCGATTCCCATGTTGATAAGACGAGTTACAGTAGATGCGGCGTCGTTAGTGTGCAAGGTACTTAAAACTAAGTGACCAGTTAATGCAGCTTCAACTGCAATTTCACCAACCTCAAAATCTCGAATCTCCCCAACCATGATAATATCGGGATCCTGTCTCAAGAAAGATTTCAAGGCTGCTGCAAAGGTTAATCCAATGTCTTTTTTTACGTTAACCTGATTAATTCCCATAAGGTTAAATTCTACAGGATCTTCTGCTGTAGAAATATTTGTGTCCACTTTATTGAGTTCGGCAATTGCAGAATATAACGTTGTGGTCTTCCCAGAACCCGTTGGACCTGTAACAAGACACATTCCATAGGGCTGATTGATAGCATCTTGAAAAACTTTAAGCTGTCTAGCTTCCATCCCAAGCTTGGTCATATCGAGCTGCAGGTTTGAAGAATCAAGAAGTCGCAGAACAATTTTCTCACCGAAGAGAGTTGGCAGCGACGAGACTCTGTAGTCAATCGGCTTATTCCCAACCATGAGTTTAATTCTTCCGTCTTGCGGCTTACGTTTTTCAGAAATATCCATTTGTGCCATAATTTTCAAACGAGAAACAATGGGCAGCATAAGCTTTTTATCTGGAGTTTGAACAACATCAAGAGAACCATCAATTCTAAAACGAATTCGAAAATCTTTTTCATAAGGTTCAACATGTATATCTGAAGCCTTGCGGATAAAAGCTTCAGCAAGGATTTTGTTCACCAAGAGGATTACTTCATCTCCAATATCCTCTTCTTTAATGTTATCTTCTTTTTTCTCATCACCTCGAACTTCTCTAATCGTTCCAAGAAGTTCTTCAATCGATTCAGTAGCGCGCTCATATATTTTCTTCCAAGCAGAGATATTTGTTAGAATAAACTCTACGGGATGCTGAAAAAGCGCCTGTAGCTCCGTCTTTTGTTCAATTATCGTAGGGTCATAAATAGCAAGAGTTACTGATTTTGCTGATTTCTGAATTGGCATAGCACGAAACTTTATCGCATCGCCTTTTTTAATCAGCTTAATCGTTCTTTCCTTAATCTTAGCCTTAGTGAGTTCAATAAATGTAAGTTTGTATTTTTCAGCTAGTTGTTTTGCAAATTTTACGTCATCAAAAAAGCTAAGATTTAAAAGATCAAGTTCTGAGATCTTTAATGGATCCTTTTCTAATAATAATGGACGCAAGTCTTTGACTGGCACCATCCCTGTCTGACTGATAACTTCAGCAAACTCTTTACGAAACATTAAATCCCCATTTTAGGTTTCATATGTTATCGGATTTATTAATTAAAATCTTAAATATAGAGAATTAGGATAAAGCCCAAAAATCAAGGGCATATTTGGCCTGAAGATAAAGGAGATTTAACCCATCAATATAGTCAATAGAACGTTTTTGATCGGGAATTACCGATGCATGTTTCATGTCGTAATTAAAATCAAAAAAAGTACTGCCACGACTGAGGTTTCCTGAAAAATACATATCCCGTGAGCATGCATTGAGAACTACCGCTTCGTCTTTTATCTGAGAACTTAGATCAATCTTTGAAAGATCTCCGTAACTTTTTCTAGTTAAATGAGTATATGATCGATTAAGTTTATTAAGAACTTTCTGCGTAATTTCGGCCATACTTCCTGATCCCAACAAAACAATATTGGAGTAAACATTAGCAGTGAGCAAATCATTTAAAATTTCTTCTAGTGCCAGATAATCAGTGTTAGTTGCTTCGAAGTTGTTCTTATTCCTTCTAATACAATTGATGGCGGAAAATGTTAGATCAGGATTAAGAAAATGCACTTGATCTACAAAGTGTTTCTTATAGGGAGCCGTAATACTTAGACCCATGAGATCATCTGAAAATAATTCTTCCAAAGAAGGGATTTCCTTGTCATGTGAAAAATCAAACAATTTATAATCTAGATTTTCACCCAATAATTTTCTATATATAGCTGGCGATTGAGAATGTGATATGTTCCGTCCAAGAAGTGCAAGTTTATACATTTAGACTCTTTCGAAGCTCAACATCTTTTGAGATTTGAGAAATGAGGTCATTAACATTTGCAAATTTTATTTCGTCACGAATGAAGTCACAAAATTCTAACTCAATATTCTCGCCATAAATATCATGATTGAAATCGAAAATATATGTCTCAATTGAAACAGATCCTTCTCCAAACGTAGGATTTCTTCCTATATTTGTAATAGATTGAAAACGAATGCCTTTATATTGGGTAATCGTAGCATAAACCCCTATTTTGGGAGTTAATCTAGTTTTATCTATATTCATATTGGCCGTGGGAAAACCTATTAATTTCCCTCGACCAGCTCCCTTAACAACACCGCCATCCAGACTATAATTTCGTCCGAGATATTCATTTGCGGTTTTCACATTACCTTCTTTTAACATTCTTCTTATTAATGAAGATGATATGTTTTGATTGTTTGAACTGCCAAAAGGTTGCATCTTTAATATTTGGATATTTTGAGATTCACCGAGTTTTGCAAAGTCCTCGAACGTTCCTTGCTTATTTGACCCAAAATTAAAGTCATGACCAAGACAGACCATTTTTAACAATTTATTTTTAAAGACATATTTAGTTAAAAATTCTGTCGGAGACAAAGTGCTAAAGTCGCGAGTAAACGGTAACGTAATTATAAAATCTACACCTGCATCAAAAAGAAGTTTTGATTTGTTGTCTGGCCGTTCAAGCAAAAAATCTTCTTTTGAAAACAAGACGACATGAGGATGTGGATGAAAGGTCATAGCGGCAAGCTTGATGAGATTAGAGCTTTTTAAAGTTTTAATTTGGTCAATGAGAGACACATGTCCTTTGTGAACACCGTCAAAATTACCAATAGTAAGAACAAACTCACATTCAATTTCCTGTATGTCTGAAATAGATTTATTCATACTTGTTTTGCTATATCCGTTAGTAGTTTTTTTGAAGGCTTATATGGCTTAGTAACATTATTTTGCTCTGATGCAAAGATCATGTCGACCGAGCTCAGCATTTTTAAGAATTCTTCCTTCGACTTTTGATCAAGTGCAGAATTTTTTATCATAACCTCTACTGTTTCTCCTGAATTATTACCTGAAATATGTTTGGCCAATTTAAACAATGTTTCATGCTTATATTTCTGCTTTTTTAGTTCATCCAAACTCTCTTTAAGTTCACTTGAGAATGAAGAAATTTGACTCCTTTCCACTTTTACATAATGAAAAAAACTCATTGCAAAGACGAGGAATGCCAGAAGAATTGCAAGTTGCTTTTGAAACAAGTTCCAATGGTCAAAATAGTCAATTCGAAAGAAGGGAGCAAGAAGACCAACTTTAACAGGAGACTCCACTTTTTTACTCTGAGAACTGTTTTCTTTTTTTATATCAGGAGTTTGCTCTACACTACCCGCAGCCGAGGCTCCAACGATCATAATCTTAGGAATTGTTAAAGACTTTGAGTAATACTGCTGCTTCTCAGGATCAAAGAAAGAAATACTAATATCTGACTGTGGAATATCTCCATTTTTTCTTGCAATATAGGTGTAATAAAATACTTTTTTGGCCCGCCCATTTGGCAACTCTGTTATGTCACTCTTCACCTCAAATTCCTCAACCAATTCAGAATCAAGCAATTTCGGTGTCGACATGTTTTCCAAAGCACCGTCACCTGTAATTTCTAAGGTAAATTCGATAACATCATTTGCGATATATTTTTCACGCCCGCCTTTAAAGCTAATTTCGTGTTTACCAACCAGTCCCGTGAAATCAGGCGGAACTCCTTGCGAAGGCAAAGGGCTCACTGAGATTTTTACTATTTTACTTGAGATATCTTTTGACTTTGGTTGTCGAATTTGGAAACCAAGTCCGCCAAATGGAGAATAGCTGCTCCCTTCATATTGAATACTCAAAGAAATAGGATCAATAATCACATTATCTATAGCTTGAGGAAAAAGTCTCGCTGAATAGACGTTGTATCGCACATAGGTATCATTTCCTATTCTATACATTTCTTTATTTGGCTGAATATTACGAAAGCGCTTTAAAAACTTGTTTAGTTGAGGAAACTTTTTTAATTCTTGTGATAAAATGGGTTTTCTCGAATAGAGAAAGAAATTTACCTCTACTCCTTCTCCAAGAAAAAGATTCTCTTTTGAAAGTTCGGCTTGAACAAAAATATCCTGTGCCCTAACTTCTTGATCCCCTACTTTAAACGAGTAATCTCTAAGGCGAACAATTTCTCCATCAGCCTCCACCTTTATATCAGAAAGCTTAACTGATCCAGAGCGATCGCTCATCGCTTTATAGACAACAGTTAACTCGCGCTCAGTCTTAACTTGACCGTTGATAAGTACACTCTTTATTGAAACACTTTCATTTGATTTTTCAATAATCTCAGTCCCCCTTGGCGTGAACGAGATATAAGGAGTCTCATTGATTTGCCCCTTGATTTTAAATAAAATGTCATACTCTGTTCCCTTTACCGGCTGCAAAGGATCAGTTGAAACCTCAGCTTCAAATGCATAGAGATTATTTATTAACGACAAGATAAGAAATAGTACGATTGCTCTCACCAGTCTTTCCCCTTTGTTCCTCTTTCTTTTGCCGATGTATCAATAAATTGTTTCTGTAACTGTTTATCATCACTTTTAAGCTGCTCCAAAAGACCTGCAAGCTGTGACTTACTTTTTTTAGACTTGTTCGTTTGGTCTTTATTTGTTAACGGCTGCTGCTTTTTACTAGAATCTTCTTTTTCTTGATCTTTGCTTTTGTCGCTTTTATCTTTATCTTCTTCTTTATTCTTATCTTTTTGATCGTTCTGATTTTTTTTATCCTTTTGTTGCTGTTCCTGATTTCCCTGAGAGCCTTTTCCTTGCCCCTGATCTTCGGACTGATTCTTTTCTTCTGACTTTTTTTGGTCCTGCTTTTGGCTTTTTCCCTTTTGATCCAATTGCTTATTAAGTGAAATTAGTAAATTCTCTCTAATCTCATTCTTATATTTCTCATCAATATTTGAGTTTAGAGCATCTTCAAATTTTTCAATAGCATCAGCTGTTTTGTTATTTGCCAATTGTGCTGTTGCAATATTTAGTTTTGTTTCTAGTTGAATTTTTTTTGAACCAATTTCTCCTGCCAATATACCTGCTTCCTTATTTTTCTTTTCCTTTAGCAAGCTTGCTATCAAGTTACCTTTTTCATCAGCAGTTGAATTTCCAGAACCTAATTTGGACAAATCTGTTTGTATCTCATTGGCTTTCAAATTTTCAGAACCTAATAGAATTAAACTTAAAATAGAAGCTAAGTAGAACGACTTCCCACTGCGTAACAGAGTGTACAAGAAATAAAGAAAGATCGAGCTCGCAATAAACAGATGCCCTAACACTGGCCTTTGCTTAATCAAACCGTCTTCATCTTGAGATGAATCCGTCGACATGAAGTTTAAGATTTCATCTGTAGGAAGTGAGTAAGAGTAGATTACCCAATATTTATACATACTAAACTTGTTACTTAGAGTTTTTAAAAAATTTTCGTTAATTTTTGTTATAACAGCCTTTCCCTCATATTCTTTATATCCTCTAAAAACGTTGTTTCTATCTCTGATTGGAATGTTTGCCCCCTTTGAAGTTCCAACGGCCACAAATGCCATCTTCACCCTCTCCGAGCTTCCTACGATATTAAAATCCTCGTGAGTTTCAGCATCTGAAATGACCATTATATTGCCAACAGCTCCATTTTTATCTGACTCAGATGCGAGATAAGATAATGATTCACTTATGGCCATTGGTAAATTGGAACCTGCGTCTTCATACTTTAAATCTTCAAGAGCACCAAGTCTTGAATCCAGAAGATCTCTATCGTCAGTGAAAGGAACCAATTTCTTAGTTGTGTCGGAAAAGATAAGGACTCCAATGTCACCTATCCCATGATTTTTGACAAAGTGCCTGGCCAGCATGACGGCCTTCTTTAATCTGTTTGGTTTTACATCTTCCGCGAACATTGAAGTCGATACATCAATCAAAATAAGCGTCTTGCTTATTGGTTTATTGGCCTTAATGGAAACTTCACTTCCTCTAAAATCGAGCAATGACACAAATATCAATGACCAAAAGAGAAAATAGAGAACAATCGAGATTCTGTACTTGCCTGTCGGTCTTAAATTCCATCTTCTGCGTATTGTTTCAATTTTCCTCTTGTTATTTATGAGCAAAATAAAAGTGAAAACAACAAAAAGAATCGCTAGAAATAGAATATGTTTTGAATAGATTAAAGTCACACAATCCTCTTTCTGCCAAATATATCAACAAGAGTCAGCATAACTAATAAACCCACACCATAAATATAGTAGGTGAGATATTTTTCATCATAAATAATAAAGCCAGACTTTTTAATCTCGGTCTTCTCTAATGATTGGATTTCATCTATTACTTTTGAAAGACTATTAGGATCACTAGCAAGATAGCTCTTACCTCCTGTCTTTTCTGAAATTTCGTTTAAAGACTTGAAGTCTACCGAACCTCCTGGAATATTCTGGTAGCTTCCGTATCCAAATCCTTGTCTCAATACCTTTCCATTTTCAACGGCACCAATTCCAATGGAGTAAATTTTGATACTTCCATTTTTCGCTTCCTCTGATGCTTGCTCAGGGGTCATATTGCCCACATTACTGACACCGTCAGTTAACAAAATAATAATCTTACTTTTAGCTTCTGACTCTTTAAGCCTTGCGACAGCCAATCCTAAAGCATCTCCGATATTAGTACCCATTCCCAAAATGTTCATTTGAATACTATCGGCCATATTTAAAACCAATTCTAAATCTGTCGTAAGAGGCAGAAGCGTAAAGACTTTTTCAGAAAACATGATGATTCCAATTCGATCATCTGGTCGGCTTGCAATGAATCTTTTAATTTCTCGTCTCGCAACTTCTAATCGATTTGGCTTAAAATCTTCAGCCGCCATACTTCTCGAAACATCCACGACTACAAATATATCTTTAGCAAATATGGTTTGATCAGAAAGGCCCTTTGGATAACGTGGTCGAGCAAGAGCGATTGCGATTAAACACCATGCCAATAGAGATGAAACATTCCAGAGTAATGTGAGGAACTTACCTTTAAAATTCGCTTTTGACTCACTTTGGAAAAATGAAATTTGATGAGCTCTAAAGAGCCCTTTATTATTTACTATCCATAAAATGTATCCCAAGGCACCAAAGAGTGCCCAATAGGGATTAGTGAATTCCATTGGCCATTCTCTCACTTATCTTTTTCAAATCTTCAATAACATTTTCATCCCAATCTCTGATATAAAGTCTTTGCTCAACAATGTTCTTAAAGAGTTTCACATCTTGATTATCTAACTGATCAGTGACCTCTTTCAGCTCAAAAAACTTTCTTTCAAAATCAGTACGCGATTTTAAATCTTTCCAATCTATGATTTCTCTTTGCATTATTACTTTTTGCTTAGGTTTAAACTTAAGATACAGACCCGCTAGGATTAGCAAAAAAGAAAAGAATCCAACCCCATAAAGGAAATAATTAGGTGTAATTCTGGCTTCCCAGACATTCAAAGGTTTATCTTTGGGAACAACAATCTCTTCTAAGCTGAAATTAATTTTGACGTTCACATTTTCATCGCCAAGTCTCAAGATTGAAAAGGCTTCTGGTTTAGACAAAGGAACAAGCACGAGATCTGCTATAATATATTCAGTATTATTTTCAGATGGGCTTATTTTCAAAATCTTTGAAAGGTAAAAATGATCTAGGAATCGATTTCCGCTATACTCTCTTATTCTTTCTACGCTTTCTACGCTCGCGGGCCAGACTTCCAGTTGAACATTGACGACATCGCCTGCTTTTATATCACGAGCACTAGTCTTAAGCTCTCCCTGCGTCTCTGCAAAAGAAACGCAACTTAAAAAGATGCTTATTAATATCAATACTCGTCTCAATTCATTTTACCTATAAATAGCTCGAGGTGATTTTTTCGAATATCTATATCTTTCATGCCCTTTACGAAAGGAATCTCATCTAATGATTCAAAAAGATGAATATTGCTTTTCCCTTTTTCAACATTTTCAGCTTCAAAAGCAACGCTTTTCAATTCGCCGTTTTCAAATCCAGACCAAAGTCGAAAAAGATGAAAGTGAACATTTAAAAACTCTTTAAAAAAGTTTTCATCGCGAAAATAATTTTCGAAATCGGACAAAATGACAACTTCCTTTATTTTCCCTGTTTTCTTATGAACAATTTTTCTAACATCCATTTCTTTTGGGATCTTTTTAAATTTCTTTAATCGAACACAAGTTCCATCCGAATTGAGAAGTCCTTGGGCTTGCATTGTTTTAATAAGTTTTATTAAACCAATATCCCCAGAGAGCTCTCTTAACTCAGTCACTTCTTCATGGACGATAATAATATTGACAAGGTCTCTTGTCTTTCCAGCCATTACAATGATTAAGCATGCAATTTCAAGCGCACATTGAACTTTCGATTTCTCATAGTAGCCATCAAACATAGAAGGACTAGCATCAATAACAATTTGTATTTTTAGATTTCTTTCTTCTTCGAAAGTTTTTATATAAGGATGATTGGTTCTTGCTGTTAGTTTCCAATCAATGAAACGTACCTCATCCCCATAGCTATAAACCTGATGCTCCTTAAACTGCAGTCCATTTCCCTTAAAATGAGACTTCCACATTCCGATTGAATAGGATCTCCCACGATTAAACATCGCTTTTTGCAAGGAGGCTGCCATTCTTTTAATTTCAGCTAGATTCATATTTTATTCATTGCAATTTCGTAAACGAGATCTCTACTTTTAATTTGATCTACCTGAGCTTCATAAGTTAACAAAACACGATGACCCAAAATATCTTTAACATTTTTCATAACATCATCAGGAGTTACGTAATCCCTTTGGGCCATCACGGCGTTAAACTTTGCAACTTTATATAACCAGATGCATGCTCGAGGAGAAGCTCCCGCTAGGACTGATCCTTCATATCGCTTAACCATTTCGATGTTTCCTGGCCGAGTTGCATGAACGATGCGCACGATAGATTGTTTAATTTTCTCATCTACGTATACACTTTCGGCTATTTCTTGAAATGAAAGTATGTCATCAGTCGTTAAAACGGGACTCATTTGGCCTAATGGATTTTTCTTTTGATTTAGTATACTTCTTTCTGATTCAAAATCAGGGTAATCAATTGAGATTTTCATCATAAATCTATCCAGCTGAGCCTCTGGCAATGGATACGTACCTTCTTGATCAATTGGATTTTGAGTTGCAAGAACTACAAATGGATTTGAGAGTTTATGGGTCTCCTCTCCAATCGTGACTTGTTTTTCAGCCATTGCTTCTAATAGAGCTGATTGAACCTTCGCTGGTGAACGATTGATCTCATCTGCTAGTAATATTTGAGTGAAGATAGGACCGAACTTTGTAAAAAAGGATTCTTTTTGTTGACTGAAAATCATTGTTCCAATCAAATCTGAAGGCAACAGATCGGGTGTAAATTGAACTCTTTGAAAACTTAAATCACAGAGTTTACTCATCACATTTACACTCAAGGTTTTTCCCAAGCCAGGCATACCCTCAATCAAAAGATGCCCTTCGGATACAAGTGCACACATAATCGATTCAAGCATTGAGTCCTGCCCAAAGATTATGGACTTCGCAGAGGTTAATGCGGTATTAAATTTATCAACTACTGATATTGTCATTTGAAACTCCTTTTAGGAATTATACTAAATTAGCTGTATTTCGTAATTATTTTAAATGATTGTCTACTGTAATACTTTGATGCAAATGATCTAGCATTTCATCAATTTCATCTTCATCAAAACTCTCATAAAGGTTTTTAAGCTTATTGTATCCATCCAGCTTGTCATTCAAGAATACGAAATCGACCAACTTGTAGAGTTCGTCGTAATGAGGGTTATTATAGCACTTAGTCCCGTCGCAAACCTTCTCACTTGTAATGAGTTTCAAATAGTCTACTTCTTTGCTTTTGTATTTTAGCCATTGTTCTACATCACTCAAAAGAACATCTATTCTTTTTTCATTAGTGACTTTAAATTCATCCATATTCACAAGAAGTTGTTTAAATTCAACTTGAGCACTTGGACTTTTCTCTAGCTTACTTATTAAATTATTGATGTCTGTAACGTAATCAATATCGCCATCAACAGCTACAAGATCATGATAGAAGTAATAGAGGAATTTTGAGGAAATATGCTCGATGAGATTTCTAGCATCATTATCATTTTCAAAATAGTAAAAGAGAAAACTTGATAGCTCATATAAGTTTTTTGAAATGTATTTTCCAAAGTCATTATTTAATATTGCTAAGAATGGTTTTGGGGTCAATTCTCTTATGAGAATTTCCAATGTATCAAGGGTAATATTTATTGATGCGGACTGACTCACCATAGAGCCAATTTTTATCAAGGCATTCTCTAAATAAACATATGATTCATCATTTAGATTATTTAAAAAATCTATCCACTCTACTAACTTCTGTTCACCTTCATTGGTCTTTAAATAAGACAATATACTATTAGTTGTCTGAAGTAATTTTGTGAAATCTGCCTTTTTCAGCATACCGTTATTCAAATTTATAAAGCTTGATAAGCTAAGCAGCTCTTCCTTATCAATTTTGTGCGTATCCAAATTTCTATTGATCAACCTAGCGAGGTTTGTAAAAAAAGAGACCATCGTTAGCTTTGTTAAAATTCTTCCGTTGTGGTTGGCCAATTGAGACCTACTTAGTAGGACTGGAAGATCTAGCTTAATACCCAAGACCTTTTTGGAAAACATTGTAGCTCGCTGAGCTTCTGGTTGCGAACTAAGAACAAAAGGTGAGAAAAACATCCTGAAGCCATCAGAATGTCTAAAGCTATCGGAGTTAATTTCTGTTAAGCCCTTAAAGAAAGCTACAGAGTTTTGGGCCAGCTTGACATCATTTTTCGACATCCATTTGCCACAAAATTTCACACCAACACACTTTCGCATAAGGCTCCATTTCTTCTTCACCAAATCATCATACTCAGGACTAAAGACAATCGAATTCAGAAAATGCGCACCTAGATAATTACTATCGAAACGAACATTCCTTGTTACAGATTCTACTTTTTGCAATATGGTAAATGCTTCAGTTTTTGGTTCAAAATTACTTTTAATCTCACTTGTCTTGTAATTGAGAAGATCGAGATCATGTTTTTCAAACAGTAAGTCCGACATGAAATTGTAGTCTTCTGAATTACTTGTCTTATCGAGGTCCACCATCATGTCAATAATTTGAGAAAGGGTGAACTTATTATCCCCAAACAGCGCTTGTGTTTCGGGATAATTAGGCTGGCCACTACTAAATATATTAAGTAACAACTCAACTGCAGTATGATCTGCACCAGTTTTTCTGGTCAGTTCACCGGCCATAGTTGATATCGTCTCTGCAACTGTTGTGCTATCAGGACAGTTTAACCCAGTGTAACGAGTATGATGATAGTTTGAGCAATTAAACTTTCCATTAATACTTGGTTTCCAATTTCTAACCTCGTTTCTCTTCTCAGCGCTTAGCCAATTCCTGTACATTTTAATCAAAGAGCGAACTTGACCTGGCTCGAGGTCTCGAGCAACAAAGCTAGCTTCCCTTAACAGTTTACTCAAAACAGGCCCTAATGCCGTTGAAATACTTTCAGAGTCGACAGTCGTTTTTTTAATTTTTGAAATACTTTGAGCTAGTTTTTTGTCTGACCAAAGCGACTTGAGAATTTGATCAATATTTTTAAACTTATCTTTTGAGATAACTCCAGACTCATCCGCTAAAAAGGCTAGAAAATGTCCAATCGAATTTGAAGAGAATAATCCGTATTGATCAAGCAAACCCAATTTCATTTCAGGATTATTATTGTAATCAAAGTGGCCATCAAATTCTGTTGTCAGCTCTAGCACTGATTTAATTTGTTTGAAATTTTTGACTACGTTTAACTCAGATCGACATTCAGAATTGAAGAGCCATTCCCATCCGGTAAGCCCCCTGGCATCTCTCGATATTTGCCCTAAGCAATAAAGCATCTTGTTTGATACTTTATAATCACTTGATTCAGTCATGAAAAGAGTTGTATCTAGATTTGCCAACTCCCATGCTAAAGGTCGACTAGAGATCGGGTCAAACTGCATTCCATTGGTAAGCACTTGAATGATCTTAAAGACGTTCTTCTTAGAAAAAAAACTTCTAAAATCCTCAAGAACAAGCTCACCTTTAAAATTACTTGCGATGATATTGAGATAGCTAATGACACTTTCTATGGGCTCAGATGTGTATTGTCTTTCTAGTGCTTCCCACTTCCCCACAACACTCTTTCCAATTTCTGAATAGAAGTCGAGCACTGAATAAAGCTGATCGGGAGACTTCAAATGGGCAAAAACAAATTCAATAAAAAATTTCTTTTCCTCAATGTTGAAAAAATTCCAAATACTCTTAAACTTTAGAAATGTTTCATCACTGGCCATGCGATCAAGTGATAGCGACAGCAGTTCCTCAATTGTCCTGATAAATTTCCAGCTCTCATTATCAAACAACGTCGTTAAGAGTGGAATAATTTCTGTAAAAACTTTTCTATTTTTTGATAGAACTTCATACCCAACTTTTAGTGCTTTGTTGTTCAAAGATCTAACTGTTTGAATTGCGTTTTCATCACGAAATGAACTCATCAAGATCTTAGTCAGCTTTAAGTTTTTTTCATTATTTATAAGGGCCAGTGTTTCAACAAGCATATCGGTCATTAAAATCTCACCATCGTTGCCAACTGTGTTTCGAAATGGCCCATTGAGATTCGGACAAATTTGCTGCGCTATTTTTACTTCAGCAAGCGACTGGGTCATAGAGTCAAACAACTCTTGAAATGATGCGCTTTTCATATTTTCAATAAGGTCTGAAATCCTCTTAGATGTGGAAACAATAATGTCCTCATTGCACTCTATTTTTGAATCTAAGAGACCCTCTACGATATCAAGCTTAAAGGATAACCCTGGTGGTTTTGTCATGTAGTCAAGTAAATCTTCAAACGTTTGCTTATCTAGGTCTTTCAAATAGGAACTTAGAATGTGCTCTTTGCTGAATTTTTTTAATAGGTTTATAACTGATGAATCTTTTTGGGTTTGATTAAATACTGAATCAACAATCGAAAGAAAATCTTCTTCTATGTCTTCTATTTTATTCAACTCATTTAAAATTTTGATAACTGTATTTTTAGTTGAAATTGATTGCTGGCTAACCTGGGTTAGGAAATCTGTAAAAATTTTGACTACATCTTTCGCCCCCATCGCGGTTTCTCTGACCCACAAAGCAGTGTCTCTATTTAAAAATTCATCATTGCTTCTACAGTTTTTACCTTGAAAGCAATTTGTAATTTCAAAAAGTCCATTATAAAAATTCTGTTTATTCAGTGATTTTACAATTTGAGTGAAATAATCAAATCCACCTGTTTTTTCTAGCTTATTAAACAAAAAGAGCGTCCTGTCCCGCTCAATTCTTTCGTTGATGAAGGATTGATTTATAGGTTTTATAAAAAAGTCCCATGGCTGACTTCCTATATTTAACAATGAGCCATAGAGAGCTGGATGTATTTTGTTCCAATCACTACATTCAAAAAAAGCAAGGGCTTGATCATGCAAAAGTGCATTTTTAATTTGGAATTTCTTGCAAGATTCTAAACGTACTCGATACTCTTCTTTATTATAAGCAATGCCTTCGAGGTCTTGTGATTTTTGATTAAAGCATGAACTTAACGCAATAAGGAGAATGCTGAATAAGTATAGATTCTTTTTAATCATTTCTTTTCGCTAAAGTATTTTAGAGCTACACCCTCATTCACCTTGTGAGATGAAAAAGTAATTCGCGCTGAAGACTCTCTTTCTGAACCTTTCTCAGGAATTATTTTGGCCGTCGTTGCGATTTCAATTGGAAATCCATAGCCCTGAACAGGAGTATATTTTATTTCATCTGTTCTAATGTTCGTAACTCCCATTTGTGTTGATTTAATTGAAACCTTATCGAATGAATACTTATTACTCGCCCATCTCTTCATTGATGATTCATATTCAATTTCATTGGCAATTCCTGCGCCCTTCACAGAAATAGACTTAATAACATTATCGTTTTTCATATTTATTAATACGGATTGAATAAGCTTCTCCCCAGATTGATCTTCAAGGCTTATGGATTCTCCCCTCTTAGTCATTTGGTAGCTTCTAAATTTTTGGCCAAATTTTTCTGGAATGAGATAATCTAACTTTTCTGCGATGACCATTTTTAGCTCTGACTTCATTTCTTCAAAGCCCTTTAATCCCTCAATTTCAATAGAGCTTTTTCCAGGAAACATCCAATATATTTTGAAATAGACATTTCTTATGTTGGGGTTACTTAATCTACTTTTTAATAGCTCTTCCAATCCTTCTATTTTTGCTTCAACATATAAATCTTTGAGCGAGCCATCTTGCGGATAGTATAAGGGCGTATCAAAATCTGAAACTTTTTCAATTGCGCCGTAACCGACTGATGACATTAAAAGATTAATTAAGAATAATGTGAAAATTCGTTTCATAAACCACCCTAACTATAGGTTATTTCTAAATAACTTATGCTTCAACTAGTGACAATTTGTTCCCCCATTCAGGCTTAAATTTATAAGTTCTTTTGACGCTTTCTCGTAACTGTACCTGACCTAATTTGCCCGATACTCTTCTTAAGTCACTCTTTCTACAGAAAATGAAGTCTTTAAACGAACATTTATACCTCTCTTCTATTAATGAACCTAAAACATCTAAGAATTCCTGAGAAAGATCGTCTGGCATTAATTCCTTAATGATAAGATGTGGCCCAGCGACTTCATCTGGGTGCCCCCAACAATCTTCACTCGTAAAAAACCTATCAATTAATTCATTATTTCCCTTTGCACTTTTACCTACATAAAAAATATATTCTTTATATTTCCACTTATCCCAATGGGAATTTGCCTTAGATTCCAATTTCCAATGAACTCTAATTTTTTCTTTGGTCTTAAATTCTTGAGAAGCTAAAAACGCGTGTTCATGATTCGTTGAGACGCTCTTTTGAATTTCTAAAAGTCGATTTTCTTGAATTTCTTTCACTTGTTTTAGTTTTTTAATAAATGCGAACACTCTGTCTCGCTTTTGCCAATGGCTCATATTCTTTTCAAATTTTATTTTTTTTAATGGTAATTGGATTGAATCTTCAAATTGGATTGAATCATTTTTTAGCAGCTGGGAGAAGTTAAGCGTATCTTCAATTGCCAGGATATCTTGTTTAATTTTTTGTTCTTTTTTACTTTTTGATTTCGTCTCATTTTTAATTTTTTTTTGAAAAGCAGATTCCAATTCTTGATCATAGTTCTTATAGTCTTCCCATTCTATTTTTTGAACAGAATCGAAGTTGTAATTATTGATAAAACTCTTTAGTAACTCCTCGCTATCAAAAACCTTAAACTTCAACTCATGGCCTTCATAAAAAAAGGCTAGCAAATTCGTTTTTCTTAACTCAAAAATGAGAACCTTGTCCTGTATGATTTCAATTTTTTCAACCCTAGCTCTTTCAACGTATTTTTTTAAATAATCAACAAGGCTGTCTTTGATTTTGAGTTTGCGGGCATATTTAGAATGTAGCTCCCCTGCAACGCAGTACCTCTTACCTCTCCCAATACAAATCTCTTGCTTGATTTTATTGCAATAGAGTTCAAGAACTAATAAATGTGGGGTACTGTATATTTTATTAACAATATAATGGCTAAAGTTTTTCATGACCAATACTCAAAATATTCACAATCTCTTAAAAGTTTCATTAACTAGTCCATTGCTAGAAGAACTCGATTGGCCTATTTTACTCAACGTTATTTCAAGCAAAATGCGAATCGAGAAATCGAAGGATATCTTATCACAAGAAATTGTTAAAAACTGGCAAGATTCAATGTTCTTGTATAGTAAGGTCAAGCGCGCTTCTCAAAATGCTCCCATTATTGATCAACTTTTAACGCAATTGTCCCCTTATGATTCTCTCGTTATTTCAAAATTATTTTCAACTATCAACACCTTCGATCTCCCCGATCTTGATCATGTTGCCTTATTTTATAATTTTTTTGACACTATTAGAAAAAGCTCAGTATTGAGCAAGTTTAACAATGATAATTCTTTTTCTTTTCTCACTGAATTCACTGATGATTTTCTCAACTATTTTGGGCAATCAATTGATCATGGTCAATTTCTCTTTCATATGATTCCGGGACTTCGCAATGCCACCTCCGAACTTGAGAGAATTTATTTTGATATTTTAAAGCTCCATAAAGACAACTTAAGCAAGTCTGCCCATTCCGAACTTCAAAATGATGAGCTTATTTTTCGTGACCATCGATATTGTGTTGCTATTTATGCTAGCTCTTTTGATAAAAAAATTGGTCGAATAATTTCTCATAGTAATTCAGGAAAGACCTTTTATGTCGAACCCCATAGCTTTTCTAAGCTTAATGATTCTTATCAAGAGCTCCTCTTGAAGTATGAACATATTATTTTGCAATTTAAAGTTGAAACAAATCGACTTCTCAATTTGTCTAAAGACTCTTTTCTTTCCATTTTTAATTTTATTTTGGATCTAGACGTTTCAAGAGCAAAGTTTCTCTACTCAGATAAGGAATTGGTCATTCCAACATTTGGCTCTGAAAAAATAGAGCTCATATCTTTATCTCATCCACTTGTCGACAAACCTGTATCAAATGATTTTGTTCAGGATCAGTCAATTCAATCTCTTATTGTTACAGGTCCAAACTCTAGCGGCAAAACCATTTATCTAAAATCCATCTGTCTTACCTTACTGATGGCAAGGTATGGAATTCCGCTTTCATGTAGTTCGGCATGCATTCCCCTGCTCGGGACTTTAGCCTACCCTTCTTCTTCAATTCAAAATATTGGAGAAGGAACCAGCTCCTTCGTGGCAGAATTTGATTCACTTTCTAATATTTTCAATGAACCAGGGCCTCGGTTTATCATCTGGGACGAAGCCTTTGGGAACACATCAAGTCGTGATGCCACAGGACTAATAATTTCAATTGTTGAGCATTTCAACACTACAGCAGACTCCTTTTTTATTATTAGTACACATCATGATCATTTAAAAATTCTCACCAAAACAATGTCTAACTTTAGTCACTGCTCAACTGATCCTTCTTTTAAATTTAAGGTCATCAAAAATTTTACTTCAGAATCTAATCCCTTTGAAGCATTGAGAAATAAACGACCCAATGATCCACTTTTGGCAACCATCAAGGGCCGGGCTTTTGAAATTTCTTCTATGAACAAGGATACGCTTGAAGAATTTTATGGTGATATCCTTAAGGCTGAAATTGAAAGAAAGAACCTATATCTCAACATTAAAAAAAGCATCATTTCACTTGAAAAGTTTATTCAGGAATCTGAGTTAAGTTTCACTGAGAGACAAAAAGCTTTAATTCAACTCGACAAAATCAAAGCTGAATTTATTGAAAAGCCTCCTGCCCAAAACACAAACCAAGCTGCTCTCGAGATACCTACATTGCCAGAGATAAATATCGAAATTGGGGCGAATTACAGATCTCGCTCACTTGGTGTTCCCGTGAAGGTCGTTGCTGCAGTCAAGAAAGGTTATGAGTGCTTGGCAAAGGGGAAGAGGATCGTTCTTCCACTTGAAGACTTAGTCGATAAATCTTCATCAAAAAGCACTGTTAAGATCAATATTCAGACAGCTCAAGAGGATGGTGAGCTAACTCACGATCTTCGTGGCAAGCGGCGTGAAGAGTTTATCTCGGCAGCAGAAAGAGTTATAGGCTATGTCATTCTAGGAAAAATTCCATTTGCAAAAATCATTTTTGGCAAGGGAGATGGTGCACTTTCCTTAGCAACGAGAGAGCTTGAAGCCAGCTATAAAGACTTACACTTTGATTACTCTGATGATGGTGGAGCTGTAACAATCAAATAATAACTTATTTAATTAATGTTCCTATTCGCCACGGCCGAAACTTAAACTGGCTATCTTCATCAAATGGTGATGTCAGCGAGAGCCAAACGAATAGGGCCTTGCCTTTGATGTTTTCTTCCGGAACAAATCCCCAAAATCTAGAATCATAAGAAAAGTCACGATTATCTCCCATCGCAAAATACTTACCTTCAGGGATTACTCGAGTATCATATCCTGATTGAAATGCATCATCCTCATTGAGTTGAATAAGGTGCTCGGCATCTCCAGTTTTGGTCTTAAAAAGCTTAATTTTATATCTCTTATATTTCTCTGAAAGCTCATTCATTAATTCTTTCGACTCAAATGGCTCTGTTTTAATGGGCTCACCATTGATATAGACAACCTTGTCGATGATAGCGATAGAATCGCCAGGCAAGCCAACAACCCGCTTAATATAATTGATGGTTGGATCTTTTGGATATTTGAAAACAATGACATCTCCCCTTTTGACCTTTTCTCTGCCAAACAAATAGATTGGATTGAGATTGATTGATCCCAAGCTAAAGTCCGAGAAGGGAACTTTAAAGCCGTATGTGAATTTATTAACAAGAATAAAGTCTCCAATCATTAGTGTTGGAATCATAGAGCCCGATGGGATTCTAAATGGCTCAAAAAAAACTGATCTAAACGTAAAGACCAATACTAGAATCAACAGTATCGACTTTGTTTCTTTTATTATTTTTTGCTTGCGAGTTATAGATACAGGCTGAGCATCTTCAGGTTTAATTTCTGTCGTTTCCATTACAATATTCCTTCAACTGATTTTTTTGGTGAGTTTCTCGTCAACATTTTGGGAATCTTTTTAATTTCTCTATAGTAGTAATCAATAATTCGAGTTGCCAGATATGTTGACTTCACTCGCCACTTCTTCTGATTAACTAGCATAATACTCATCGATATTCCGCTGTCGAGCGAATTATTCTCCATCGCAAATGATACAAACCAATCCCTTTTACCTTCTGGCTCACCGCCCGTAATTGACCCCGTTTTTCCACCAATAATAATATCGTCATGAATTTTGCGATATAACTTTCTAAAGCTCTTTCTCGCCGTGCCACTTTCAGTGGTTGATATCATCATATCTTTTATAGAATTCGCAACCTTAGGATCAATGCATTGTTGATTTTTAACTGTTTCAATATTCCATAGAGCATCATCCACTTTCATCTCTTTTATTAGCCTTGGAAAAACCGCTTGCCCATTGTTTGCAACAACTGAAGCCATGAACGCAGCATGAATTGGAGTCAGGTTCGTTGTTTTATTAAAACCTGAAGCGATCTCAGCTAGATTATATTGGCTTGATGGAATTCGATAATTTGAAGTCGGTAAATTAATATCAGTCATGATTTCTTTATTAAAATAAAAATTTTCAGCAGAACGGCTTAATTCCCCACCTTGAAGATTTTGTAGGGCCAGCCTCGCAAAGGCTACGTTATTAGACATTGCAAATGCTTTATTCAGCGTGATTTTTCTCGCCCTTGAGCCTAATTCTTCTTTGAGTTGATACTTATAGAGAGTTGTCCCTCTCCCTTTTACTTTTACTTCTGTGTCGGCTGTTACTTTTTGAGTTTGCAAAAGAGAGGCTGCAGTAACAATTTTAAACAAGCTGGCTGCAGGATTTTCGGAGTTAAAAACAAGTGAGTTATCCACCATTCTTTGCTTTCCAGAATATCCAGTAGCTGTAAGAATCTGGCCCGATTCATTATCGATGACAACAACTACACCATAATCAGGTTTATAGCTTTCAAGTAGATTTAAGACATAAGATTGTAACTTTTCATTTATGGTGTACTTAATTTCAACCTGATGATTATTGATTTCAAATTTTATAGGATAATTATTAGAAGTTGTTATGGCTTCAGAAATTGAGGTCTTTAATAATTCGAGCTTGTGGGCAGCTGCCACTTCTCTCTTTGTTTTAATCTCATTCCATAATCCGAGAGCTGCAGCTATACATAAAAACCATGTTATTCGTTTTACTGTTTTTATAAATACCCCTTTCCGATTGCAAAAAATTCTTTACTCACAGTTCTAGTCGATTTAGGTTTTAAAAAGTGAAACTCCTTAAATAGATTCTTATTTTTCTTTAAAAAAACTTGAGCATCATTACTGTCAAAGACTTTAATTACCATATTCCCGTTTTTCTTAAGAAAAACGGGCAAGACTTTATAAATCGTTTCAATGAGATCAAGACTTCTTGCCTGATCAACAGACTTTATCCCCGTGGTGTTGGGGGCCATATCTGACAGGACGACATCAAAGAGATCGTCTTCGCCCAAATCTTGAACACTTTCGATATCAAAAATTGATTTCTCAAACAACTGTATATTCTTTCCAGCAAGTAACTTCTTATTAACCGGTTTGATATCAATCCCGACAACCTTCCCGTTTGGCCCAATTACCGAAGAAGTATATTGTATCCAAGAACCTGGATAATATCCCAAATCGACAACCCTATTACCTTCCTTAAGCACCTTGAATTTATTATTTATTTCTTCTAATTTATAAATACTTCGTGCCAGAAAGTTTTCTTTCTTTGCTTTGTTAAAATAGTAATCTTTTACTTTAAAGTTCATAGTCTTATAGTTTGACCACTTAATGGAATTAAGTAAAGGGAGATGAATTTATCTGCGCCAATGTCTTTTTAGCTTTCTGAACTCAATATTTCAACATTTCCTTCGCTAGCAACTGAGAAGGCGAATATTTCCTTGTCAGTTCCGGCAGATCTCATAACAGACGTAACAAATTTAAGAGTTTCGCTCTCTTGGTCTACGTAAATTACTGAAGATTCTAGGATTGAAGATCTATTGAGTTGTAAATCACTCAAAAAGCTATTGAACATTGAACGCGTGTAACCAGATCTAAACAGACTCACTCCTGGTTAGGGACAATTTAATGATATCAGGAATTGAAAAGAATACGAGCTAAAATTTTAATTCGACCTTCAACGTGACTATCAAGGAGACATATGAGTATATAGATCAAGTATATCATATTTCTATTTGATCTCATCCTCGAGAGTGTCTGAAAGAGATATTCAAGAGGTAATAGCGCCAGAAATGTTGCAACCCACATAACAAAAAAACTTTCAATAAGATTTTTTTCAAAGAAAACACAGAACAACATATAAACAAGAATTGATTTTATTAAGTTATTTAGGGCCTCTTTGTTAAACTTTCCAATACTCATTTTCTTCTCAATCCAAGATTGGAACAAAATAATTAAAATCCCCAAAAATGAGAGCGTGAAAAAAGCTTTTCGATTTATAATATCCGCCACATGATCAGCATAATCTCTGAAGTAGGATAGACCATAGTAAGGCTCGTATCCCTCAAACAAAAAAGTTAATAGACTTAAAATTATTCCCAAAGCACCGTATTTAACCAATTGCCTTTTGTACCAAGTCGTTTTGCCTGAAAGTGAGAAGAGAAAGACAATATAAGATTGAATTGCTGTTAATCCGATAAAGGCCCTTGAGCAAAGTGAGCCTAAGTAGGCCATCAGCCCCCAAAATAATCCAGCTCTGTAGGTACCGCTTAATGGAAGCCAAACCAACATCCAAAGCCAAGAAATAGCAAATGTAGCGACGATAGCTGAGCTTGGATCAGAAACTAATATTTTTGAATAACTCCATGTAGACAAAATGGCAAAGACACCTAAAAGCGACAATCTTCTCGAATAGAAATATCTCATCAGGGCATATGAAGACAGAAGAAAAATACCAACACCATTCACATAAAAATGCATTCCAATTGCATAGCGCATGAGTTGAGGATACTTAAAGAAAGGGTAGTAATTGATAGCGATAAAATTCCAATATTGTCCGGAGAGCTTCTCTTTTGGATCCATAAAGAGGGCAAGTGACTCAAAGCTATTTAGCCTAGGAATTTCTGGTATTGAGACGACAAAAAGGGCCAGGATTAAAACAACCAAAGTTCTTTCAAATGAATCTAAATATTTAAATTCTCCAAAGTTTGATGCGACAGATTCTTTAATAATTTTTCCCCTGGTCGGCCAAGAATAAAATAGGCCCAAGCAAACCCAGGTAATCCAAAAAGAGTTGTAAATCCATTTGGATGGGAGAAAGTTAAGTGCGTTGAAATAGAGAATGAAAAGGATTTGCCCCATCATAAGTCGATAAATGAGGCGATCCATCGATGAGTTTGTTTTGAAGAAAATTTTAAAACGATAATCAACTTCTTTTGCCAGAAGGTACCATTGACCAGCGATGAACATGGCATAACAAGCCATCAATATTAAAATTGTGTAAATTGGTAAAGTAACTGTTTTCTGCAGCCAAACAGGTAGCAATAGAAAAGAAAAATAGGTCACTATTCTATAAAGAAAGAATCTTGATTTTAAGACCAAAATGTTTTTGTCAGATATCATTCATTTTCCCATTTTATATTCCGTATTTTTTCACACATTTGTCCTAAAGAGAATCGAATGGATAGGGAAATGGGTTCCTATTTTCCCATTCTCGTTATTTTTTTCTGCAAGTGCTAATATGTAAACGGCGCACAATGCCTTTGGCAAAGAGAGGATGCTTTGGCCATTTCATTTGGATCTATCAATACGGGACTCCCGAAGGACATCGTTAAGCAGATTATCGCTGCTGAGCAAATTCCTGTGCAACAAATGGAAAAACGTAAAGAAAAAGTCCAAGATAAGCAAAAACTCGTCACTGATCTGATCGATCTCATGCAAAAAGTGAAGCAGAATTTAGCAAATAACAGTAGTGCTCGAAACTTAAGAGAACTTAAGGTTGATACTAACGATGACATTCTCGGTGTTTCTATAGATAAAAATGTAGCAACTACTGGAACATATCAAATTGAAGTTATGGAGCTTGCTCAAAAATCTTCGGCCATGAGTTCTGGATTTTCAGACCGAAAAGATAGCTATTTGGGTGTTGGTTATATTCAATATTTTCTTCCCAATGGGGAATCAAAAGATCTTTATGTAGACAGTGACAACTCGTCTCTTGATGGTGTTGCTAATCTTATTAATAACAATCCTGAAACAGGATTGCGCGCAACTGTTATCAACGATGGGAGTGGAAGCGATACTCCTTGGCGTCTACTTTTAAGCTATGCCGAGACTGGTGATAATAATCTTCTAGAATTTCCTTATCTCTACTTTGTTGATGGTGATGAAGATCTTTATTTCGAATTCGAAAGAGAAGCACGGGATGCAAAAATTAAGATTGATGGATTCGAAGTTGAAGTCCCAGAGAATAAAGTTAAAGACCTTATTCCAGGAATGACTCTCGATCTAAAAAAGGCTAAACCCGGAGAGGAATTTACCTTGAAAGTCGGAGAAGATACGGAGGCAGTGACCGGAAAAATTAATGATCTCGTTGAGACTATAAATGGTGTTTTAAAGTTCATTAAGGAACAGAATACGATTGATGAGAAGACAGATACTTCGAGAACTCTCGGTGGCGATCTCATTCTTCAAACAATTGAAGGCAGAGTTCGCTCTGCAGTTTTTTCTGATGTTTTAACCGAAAGCGGTTATCGTCGCTTAGGAGATATTGGAATATCATTTCAAAAAGATGGTCTCCTTGGCATGGATCAGAAAAAATTTGATGCTGCTCTAGCAAGTGACTTTAATGCCGTTTCTCAAACGCTAACTGGATACTATGGCCCCAATGGAACTCGCAGCGTAGGGTTTATTCAAAAATTTCAAGGGATGATTGATACAGTACTTCAATATCCCAATGGTGTTTTAACCACCAGAAAGAATTCTCTGCAGAGTAAAATGGCCGATATCGATCGTCGGATAGAGCAAAAACAAAGACTTATAGATCAAAAAGAGAAAAACTTAAAAGAAAAATTTGCCAGGCTTGAAGAAACCATTTCAAGGATTAAAACTCAAGGAGCAGGACTTGCTGCTCTCGGAGCGCAATCGGCCGACCCGGTCCAACAGCTGGGTTAAGGAGGAAAGTTAAATGAGTTACGGATTTAACGCTTACAAAAAGACATCAATCCATACTGCGAGTAAGGAACAGATCCTTCTTATGCTTTATCAATCAGCAATTAAAAATTGCAAAAAGGCCATGGAAGCCATTGAAACAAAGCAGATCGCAGCCAAGGGTGAACACATTGGAAAACTACAGGATATTGTTATTGAACTTAACAATAGCTTAGACCATGAAATTGGTGGTGAAATTTCTCAAGAGCTCTCTGCCCTCTACGATTATATTTTGTTTGCCAGCACTCAAGCCAATATCAAAATAGATAAAGAACCACTGGAAGGATGTTTAAGAGTTCTCAACATCCTTTATGATGGGTGGAGTGAAGCTATTAAATCTTTAAAGAAAAAGGAATCTGCATAATGGAAAACATTTTTTCAAAAATTCAGACCCACCTAGACTACCTTGATGCTTGTATTAAGCTATCAAAGAGCATTGAACAGTCGGATGCAGACAATGTTGAGGCTATCAATTCCAATCTTGATAACCGTGACCGCTTAGTTTCTATTGTTTCTAAAGTTCAACTAGAAATTGAGAGTCTCATTGATGGTTTGAACGGAGCCCAACTGAACCCAGAAAGCGTTCAAATTTTTAAAGCTTGGCAAAAGGATGTCCATGAAATGGTGTCATCTATTATTGAAATCGACGCTCTGATTACGGCGAAATTGGAAAATCATAAAAAACAAGTTCAGTCGGAAATACAGACAACCTTTACGAACTCTGAAAAATTCAAGGGTTACAACTTACAAACAGTACGAAAATAATTCAGTCAGTTTTTTCCTCCATTTGACAGTAATCCAAAAAAATGAGGAAATAGTAGGGTCATCAATTAATGATGACATCCAAGCTTATGGACCTTAAGGACGAGGAGAAATAGGCATCAAAAGTTTATCAAAATTTATTTATCTAAGGATTCATTATGGAAATTGATGTCGTTACGTCTCGTTCAGGTCATCTCGTACCCAAAGTGGAAGGCTATCAAATTCATTCAGTCTATAATCCCATTAAAGAGGCAGCTCAGTTTGTGGAAAACCACATGAACAAGATTGAAGGACATAACAAGTTTCTCATCTTCGGTGGTGGCTATGCATATCACATCAATGCCTTGGCCGAGCATTTAGCAACTCAACACGAAGGGAATTATTCTATCTTTGTCATTGAGCCAAATAATGAATTACGACAATACTGCATTGATCATAATCCCTATTCAAAAAATGTACATTACTTGCAAAACACCAATCCGACAGATGCATTTACCAATGAAACTTTTGTAAAGTTTCTCATTCAAAAGCCAGTACTTCTTACTCATCAGCCCTCGTTTAATTTGAACAAATCATTTTTTGAAAGCTTTCTAACTTATAAAAGTTCAAGAAACATTAGAGACCTCATGGGAACTATTCAAAATGATGACTTTAAAACTGCACTTTCACAATATGAACACATGACAGTTGACGAATTGGCCGTTGAGACAAAACAAAAAAATGATTTTAGCTACCAAGGCTTGCTCATTCAAACCTTTGCTAGCATTGCGGGATCGAGAGAGGAACAGTTATGAGAAATATTCTTGTTATAAATTTTAGAAAAAATGGTGATATTTTTAATTCTCTCAAGCTGATTAACTCCGTTGAAATCAACGACACGAACAGAGCAGTTTCAACGTTAGGATACGAGGAGTTTAGAAGTGCTTTCAGAGTACTAAAAACGAGAGGTACGAATTACTTTATTAATAGAAAGAAAATTGAAACCTATTTTAAAAATAGAATCTACTCTGATGCCCTAGCCATAAATCAATTCATGGAAGATATAAACCCGGTTCTTTCCACAAAATGGGATGAAGTCATTAACTTTTCTAATGATCAAACAGGAACTCTTCTAACATCCATCATTAAAACACTTAATCCTAGCTGTAAAATTACGGGATTATCTCTTTCTGTAACAGGACAGGTTGTTTACAGCGATGAATGGGTCAGAGTCCTAAACGATGTGACCACTATGCCGATGACAACTCCTATCAATTACCTTGACTGCTTTTACAATGCTCTAAACATAAAGAGCTCCTCTGCGCTAGATTCTGTTGCAACAGTGCCAGAGAATAATCAAATCGCATTTAAAAATTTTCAAGCTCTACGAAGCAGTATTGGGCCAGATTACAAAGCCCTCGTTGGTATCCAGCTCATGAGTTCAAGCGTAGAGAAGAACATACCTATTGAAACGATTAATAGCCTGATTCAAGAAATGGTAAATGACACTTGCTATTTCCCAGTGCTCTTGATTGCTCCCTTAAAAGAAGAACAAGAGCTGGCTGAAGCTATCAATCGAAGCTTTGGTGGCTCTCTCACTATTGTTGAATCAGATTTTATTGCTGCTCCATCGGTTCTCGTAAACCTCGATGCTGTAATTACACCTGATACCAGCATTAAGCATCTCTGTGACCTTCTCGACCTTCCCATAGTAGAATTTGCCAGCGCAGAAAGTCCTGCTTTTAAAATGTGGACAACCAACACAAGTAGTCTTGTCGTGAGAACAACCAGAGAGAGTGGAAATTATTCAAACAGCGATCTCACCTCTGCACTTCTTAACTCGCTTGCCTATATAACTGGCGATATCATGGCGAAAGACCTCGTTATCAGTAATGCCTTTTCGACTTATATACCAATCAAAGATCGCTCTGGATTACATTATAAAAATTGCTCTGGAATTAAAAATGAAGTTGAAGATTGTTCGCGTACATTTTCAAGATACTTTTTCTTACTAAGAAATGCTCAAGAAAGTGACACTCGGCTGTTAAAAGAAATTTTCGATAATGTGGGACGTCCAATTTTTAACAAGTGGGCCCATTCTGAAAAAGAAAAAATGACAGCAGCGATGAGAACTCTTTTGTCATGTATTAGAAACTTGGCTTCTTCCCGCGAAAATCCCAAAGCCTACAAGGCATTGGTTGAATCAATAGATGTTTTTATGGCAGTGGCAACGTGGAACAACCTAGCTTCAATTCCTGCAGTGATATTCAAGTCAAGATTTGAAAATCTCAACCAGGCTTCTCCGATGGCACAACTTGAAGAGGCACTATTCAGTGCCAAGAAAGACTTTCAACTTCTGTTTGATAGTATTGCTCATTGCGATGAGTATTTCCTTACGAAGTCACCAAGCTATTTAGCAAAGCAAGGATCAACAAATGAACTCAATTGAAAAGGGTATAAATGTTTTGAAAGAGAAGATCAAACTCGGGCAGGAGCTTGAACACAAAGATTTCGTCATGGCCTTGACAGCTACCTTGATAGAAGAAGTCGATGCAGATCTTAAGACAGGGAAGTCGAATGAAGACAAACATGAATAAGAACTTTGTCATTATTCAAATGGCACGAACAGGTGATCTCATACAGACCTTGTCTGCAGCGAATGCTTTTAAAGCAAATCATCCTGATATAAATCTCAGCCTAGTAGCGAGAGAGCGATATGCTGCTCCTATAAAAAGCATTCTCGAGAAAACATTTTCAAGAGTTTTTACACTTTCTAAGAAATCTATTTTTAATTCTTCAACCACTGAAGAGATTGTTAATAAGGTTGATGACTTTCTCACAGTTCTCAATTGTCAGTCTTTTGACGTTGCTTTAAATCTGTCTTTTTGCAAAACTTCATTTTATATAACAACCTTGATAAACACCCCTCACAAATTGGGTAATTATTATTCATCAAAGCATGAGCTTGTTACAAAGGACCTCTTTACTCAGTATCTCTCAAGCTTTGTCGTTAATAGCTCTATCAATTCGTTTAATATTAATGATATTTGGCTAGCACTCATGGGTGGTAGGCGAGCTCAACTTCCTGAACGGAAGGTGGAAACCAAAGAAGGCAATTTTAAAGAAATCCTTCTTCATCCTTTTGCATCCCAAGAGAGAAAACATTGGAAAACTGGAAAATGGGTTGAAGTCATTTATTTAACCTTAAAGAACAATCAAGATACTCGAATCACAATCTGTGGCTCAAAAGAGGACCAACCTCAAGTCCATCAGATAATAAATGATCCTATCCTTAAGTTATTTAAGAATCGCTTATCATCAGTTGCAGGGATTTTAACGATCAGTGAACTTCATGAAAAGATGGATCGATATAATATCTTTGTAGGCCACGACTCAATGGTTTCTCACCTCGCCTCATTGAAAAATATTCCAACAGTTACATTCCCAGTTGGATCTGTTCGTCCTCATGAAACAGCCCCACTTGGTGTAAATACTATTGTGGCAACACCAAAGACAAGTTGTTTCCCATGTTACGTCAGTGATTCCTGTCAGGATTTTGATTGTCATAAAGATATTTCACATCAACTCGCTTCTGAATTAATCACTATTCAACTTCGTAATAAAAAAGTTGATATGAATGAAATTATTACTAAGCACGGTCATTATCATGCTGCTTCCGCTAATATTTACATTGGTAAGCAAAATCCCGATGGTCTCTATCAACTTGTGCCAACACAAGAGACTATTTCAACTAAAACGATAATGCGTGATCTTTATCAAATTTTATGGACCTATAAATTTTTTGAATCGAGCCCAAGAGTTTCAAATCCAATTGTTTCCCAATCTGCATTAAATGAACTCAGCACGATAAAGTCTAATTTGCACAACCTCTTCGAATTGTCTGAGTTTGCAAAAAAATATTGCACATATATTCTACAAGAGATTAATTCAGAATCTCCAAATATAACAAATATCAATGATCTTTCAGCCAAAATTGATGAGATTGATAGGTTAAGCAATATGATTAAAAAGGCTAGCCCAGAGTTAGGCCCTCTTGTTTCTTTTTATGAAATACAAAAAGCAAATACTTCAGGAACGACAATTGTTGAAATAACGGAAAACACATATCTTGTTTACCATGATATTTCTGTGAGCTGCTCAGTTTTAGACGAACTTCTCGATAAGATTATTAATACAAGTAATAAGAATAAAAACATTCATCAAGGAAGATGATTATGACAACTATAACAATGAATAGTAGAAAGATTAATGATGACTCATTTTCGACAAGAACTGTCGCTGACATCATAGATCATCTTTATACGGAAACTGTGGCTGAAAATGAAGTTATCACTGATTGCCTTCTTGATGGTGAAACCTATGAAGTCGGTCACCCCCATAAAATTTTTGATTATAAATCTTCTGAATTTAAAAAAATAGAATTTGTAACAAAGACAAATTTGGAGCTCGGAATAGAAGCCCTAGAATCATGTCCAGCTTATATCGATAACATGTGTGAAAAAATACAGCATCTTATTAGTGCTTACCAAACACAAGGAACAGGCACCAATGAGCTCTTTGGAGACATTGTAGATACTTTGGACCTCTATATTCAACTCATGTCACAAATTTTTCAAATATTGAAGTCCAATAGAGGCGATAATTTCAAAAAGGGTGATGAGATTCAAAAGCTGGAAATACATCTTCTGTCAGTGCTCAAAGCAATGTTGCCTGCTAAGGAAAAAGAAGACATCATTATGTTAACTGATCTCCTTGAATATGAACTGATAGATAATTTAACGCAATGGAAAATAAAAATCGTCCCAGAACTTCGTCGGGAGTTCAACTCAGCAACCTCAAAGAGGCGCCCAGAAGCGTCCAACGCCTAAACTCGTATCTTAACAATAAAATTGAAGATTTAGATCAAAAGACCAAAGTTCAATTTGGTCTTTTTGAGAAAAATCTCCACCAATTTCAGAATGATTCATCTCAACTTATTGAGAATTTTCAAACTCTGTCCGGAGAAGAAATCCCCTTCAATATGTCTTTTTACAAAGACAGGCTTTCTTCTCTCGTATCCCTCGAGACATTTCCTCTCTTTCTTCTCAATCTAAATGAATTATCCAGCGCCAATAGGGCCTTTCTCTTTGTTCATGAAAAAGGTACAAAAACTATTCGACTATTTTCTGCCTCAAGGCAAGTTGAGAGCTTTCCAACGACTGTTGATTTTGAAGTTTTTAATAGACTTATAATCGGGCTTAAAAATAAAAAGGGAAGTAAGCAGGCTACTCTTGTAAATGAAAACTTTTTCAACATTGCAGGTCAGGCACTTAAAGGTGTTATCAACTTAAAAACATTTGATCTTCTCATTGTCATGACAAAAGAAGAGTTTCTTCCATTTGACCCCAAGGAGCTTGATTTTTTTAATACAATCAAAAATTTTTCTACCCCAATCATTGAAGAGATGATTGGAAGATACCATAAAAATGTATTTCATAGTCTCATTTTGGATACTTTACTTCATGTGCCTTATAAATTTATTATTACGAACAGAAGTGACCTTATTGTTTTTAAAAATTTTTTTAACGACGTTGTAGTTGATGATTTTAAAAAAAATTCGTTAAATATAAAAATAAGTTCAACTCTTTCTTTGTGTGTTGAAAAACCTGACAAGAATGAAACCATAAGTGACATTTCTCACTATCAACGCATTTCATTTTTGGGAGAGCTACTCAACACTCTTCGACACGAATTAAATAATCCACTTTTTGGTATTCAACTAACAACTCAAGCCCTAGAAGCTGATATGACTGCGGAGATTGAAACTTTAAACGATATTAAATATTCGGTTGAAAGAGCAAATCAAATTATTAAGAGCTTTACAAATTTATACAATAGAGACGAGGAGTCCGTTAATATATCTCTCACCAATATCCTGAGGGAGACTTTAACCCTATGTAAGTCTGAACTTAAGGGAATCAAGAGGGAAATATTTATTGAAGATGAAAATGATGATTATCCCATCAATACTGTTCCAACTTGGGTGAGTCAGGTCCTTTTCAATATCATCATAAACAGTGCTCAAGCGATGATCAATGCAAGTAGTCCTTCTCCAAAACTCAGTTTTCATATTTCAACAAGTGATAACCATATAATCCTCAAAATTGCAGATAATGGGCCTGGTATACCTAAAGAAATTCAATCTAAGATCTTTGATCCTTTTTTTACGACTAAAGAAAATGGAACAGGACTCGGTTTGGCCATTTGTTTAAGCTTATGTGAACGACTTTCGGCCCAATTTGAACTAGAATCTGGTTTAGATACAGGTACAGTTGTAAAACTTAAGTTTAATAAGGTCCGCAGTTGAACGTACTGATCGTTGAAGACGAAATTCTTATACTAAGGTCTTTGAAAAGATTTTTTGAAAGACTAGGCCACACCGTGTCAACAGCTCTGTCTGGCCAAGAAGCAATTCAACTCATCCACAATAATGATTTTGACAGGATACTTTGCGATCTCATGCTTCAAGACACTACCGGCTTTGATGTTATTGAAGAGTCCAAAACGAAATACACTCAAGGACAGATTAAGAATAAGTTTGTTATTATGACTGCATACTCTTCGCAACAAGTGCTTGAAAATGCTCAAAAATATGGTTGCCGAGTTATCTCAAAGCCATTTGAGGATATTGTACAAACTATTAACTCTATTTGTATTGAACAGGATGAAGCGTGAAATCTATTAAGACTATTTCAATCATACTCAAGCCAAAATCCGTAACCGAATTTGTGAGCATCCTTCCAAACCTCGTTACTTATCTCGAAAAGAGAAAAGTTAGAGTTTGTTACAGACTCGCAGACAAAGAAAGAATAGAGAACATTCTTAAAAATCGAAATTATACTTCAATTTTTTTAAAGGACGATGTTGAAATTCATAAAAAATCAGATCTTATAATTAGCCTTGGTGGCGACGGGACACTTCTTGGTATCTCTCGTAATTCAAAGACTTCATCACCTCCCATACTGGGTGTAAACATGGGGAATTTAGGTTTCATAACTGAATTTTCTAAGTCAGAACTTTATGATGGACTTGATTTAATATTCTCAAATAAATATGAAGTCTCTAAAATTCCATTGTACGAAGTAAGCATTCCAAATCGAAAGCTTAAATATCAATTTATGAACGATGTCGTCATTTCTAAAAGTGAAATTTCAAGGATGATTACACTCACAGCGAGTACTTCATCTGAACACATCTTCAATCTCTCTGGTGATGGACTAATTGTCAGTTCTCCAATTGGCTCTACGGCCTATTCACTTGCCGCAGGTGGGCCAATTCTTCATCCGAGTGTGAAATCGATGCTACTGACACCCATTTGCCCACATTCCTTGACCAATAGACCTTTAGTTATATCCGATACAACTGAGCTTGAAGTTGCAGCTGCTCAAAATAGTGAATCCCTGCTCATCACGATGGATGGTCAAGAGGCAATAAAGCTATTAGGTAAAGAAAAAGTTTATATTAAACGCAGCAAATTCAGTGCAAAAATGGTCCTCAATCCAAATAGAACTTATTACCACACACTTAAGATTAAATTCACACACGGAAGGCGGTAGATTATGAGTAAAATAGCACTTCAATCATTACATCTTCTCAATTTTGCAACTTTTGAAAATCAAGAAATTATTTTTGGTGATCATTTCAATTGTATCGTCGGTGAAACAGGATCGGGCAAAAGTTTAATCCTAACAGCCTTTATGGGCCTTCTTGGTAACAAGCTTGATAAAAAAAGTGTTCGAAGAGATGCAGATTCAGCTGTTATTCAAGGAATTTTTAAGGGTGATAGTAAGTCTATTCAACGATTAAATGAAGATGGCTATCCGTGTGAAGATGACAATATCATCATAAAACGAGTCATTCAGCAAACGGGTACCAGTAAAACTTATGTTAATGGTCTTATATGCTCATCGACATATCTTAATAATTTTATTAGAGAGTATGTAGATCTTGTCGGACAATTTGAAAATCAAAAACTGCTATCTCCAGAGTATCAATTACAACTTCTTGATATCTACGCCGGAACAGAAGAGGAGCTTCGAAAATACAAATCAGAACTCTCTCTTTATAAAGAATTAAATTTAAAATTATCGGACTTGAAAAACAGACAATCGACTCAAAAAGAGCGCGAGGAGTTTTTACGCTATCAACTGGAAGAATTTGATTCAGCCAATCTCTCAGTCGATGAAGAGAGAGAGTTGCAGGCCAAGAAAGACTTTGCTTTTAACCTCGAAAAGAACCGTTCTCTTTTTGGTGAATTGGCACAAATTGCAATACACTCGGAGAATTCAATTAGCTCTTATTTACCCCATTGTTTGAAAGTTCTTAACTCTCTAAAAGGAGTAGATCCTAAGCTTCATCAATCATTCAGTGATTTTAAGATTCATTTTGAAGAATTTAGCGACCTCTTGCTCGAAAACTCTCAACTCTTGGAAGTTGATTCAAATATTGATGAAATTATGAATCGTATCGATACTTATCAGAAGATTAAGCGAAAGCATGGTCCTGACATTGAAGAGGTCATTTTAAAGCTTGAAAACTATCGCACGGAACTTAATGAGCTAGATAATATCTCTCCTTTAATTTTAAAAATTGAGAAGGAGTTAAAAAATTCATTTAAGAAGTGCTCCGATCTTGCACAAATGCTTCATGACAAGAGAGAGTTGTCCGCTAAAAAATTGGCCAAGCTCATTACTCAACTCATCCAATCCCTTAACATGGAAGGTGCAACTCTCGACATTCGTCTTGAGAGATCTGAAACTTTCCTTGATACAGGTATTACTAAAGTTGAGTTCTGGACTGAAACGAATAAAGGTGAGGGCTTCTACCCCATAAAGCAAATTGCCTCAGGAGGAGAGCTTTCTAGAATTTTATTATGCTTGCGTCAGGTCGTTGCCAATAAAGACTCTATTTCCATCTTCTTCTTCGATGAAATCGATACTGGAATTGGCGGCGAAACAGCACTTAAAATTGGCAAATTGCTTTCAGAGATTTCAAGATCATCTCAAGTTATATCTATAACTCATTTACCTCAAATCGCTCACAATGCAGATCACATTGTTCTCGTTTCAAAAGACACAATGAAAATAAATGGCGATACAAGAACACTCTCAACTGCAAAGTTCTATGAAGGTCCAGCGAGAAAACAAGTTATTGAGTCTATGATTGCTATTGGTCAAGATCTATAAAAGTCGCTTCCCCATTTTCAATCATGATAAAAGAATGAGAGTGGGGAGCGTATCCATTGTTTATGTATATTCTCGAATTAGAAATAAATTTATCTTTAATATGGCCATGTCCACATACGACGATGTCATAGAGATTTTTCATTTTATAGCTCAGATATGAGACTCTAAATTTTTCTTTTATGTCCTGGCTTTCAGCATTTTTTCTGTACTTGGCATCAATCGTTCTCGATCTCAGCGATGCTCTCGTGCCTATTGCTCGAACGAGTTGATAAGGTACCCATTTTAATTCTGCCAAGAGCTGGACGGCCCTAGAGCGGATTAAGGATTTGTAAAATTTGTAACTCTTATTATCCAATTCTATATCGTCACCATGTTCTAAATAGTACTTTAACTCTTCATCTTCTATCACAAATCCCGATTGATGATAGCAGACATTAAGCTTCATTCTCCTAAAGAGTTTCTCTAGATGGAAATCATGATTTCCTTCGTGAAAGTGAATGGTTTTTTTCTTATGATGAATTTTTATCCAATCAAAAAAGGCTTTCTCCTCTTGAGCATATTCATCATAATTTCCAATCATGATGTCAAAAATATCACCAAGAAAGACAACGACATCAGCTTCTAGAACTTCTTTATGATTTAAAAATTTTTCGAGAATTAGATTTCCGGATTGATTGTAATCCGCAGCGTGAATGTCAGAGATGATGGAGATTTTCATTTGATTTATTTTACTACAGATAAAATCTCTTGAGAACCTCTCCGATATCATATCGGAGAGGATGGGCTTAAGGGAATACACAAACCATTGCCTAATTTGTGCGGTCCCATCTTATGTTCTCAAAGATTTTGTTTGGACATTTTTAAAGATGGGGGGAGTTTTGAAGCTCCCCTCATTCATTTGATTTAGCTAATGAGTCTTAAAGCGTTGTTAGGAAGTGCATTGGCTTGGGCCAAAGTTGAGATACCTGCAGACTTAACTACACTTGAGGCTGCCATTTTTGCAGATTCTGCAGCGACATCCACGTCTTGGATAACTGATCTTGCACTATCTTGGTTAATTGTTTGAACTTCCAAGTTAGATACTGTTGACTGCAAGCGACTTTGGATTGAACCAAGGTTAGCTCTTTGTCCAGATACAGCGTTGATGGCTTCATCAATTGAGGCAATTGAATCGAGCGCATCACCTTTTTCTGAAATTCCAGTTCCTGAAATTCCTATATTAGAAGCAGAAGCATTTGATTCACTTGAGTCAAATGTGATTCTATTCTGTTCTCCACCGAAGGCGCCAACTTGGAAATCCATGCTGCCAGATCCTTCACCATTTAAAAGCTGTGAGCCGTTAAATGTTGTAGAGTCAGAGATACGATCAACTTCTGTTTGTAACTGTTGATACTCTTTATCGAGAAACCCTCTTTCAGTGTCACCAACTGTATCAGATGAAGCTTGGATTGTTAGCTCTCTCATTCTTACGAGAATGTTTGAGACTTCGTTCAATCCACCTTCTGCAGTTTGCACAAGAGAGATACCATCATTTGCGTTTCGTGTTGCTTGTCTCAAACCGCGAGTTTGTGCTTCGAGGTTTGTAGCGATGGCCAAGCCGGCAGCATCATCTGCAGCCTTTGTGATTCGTTTACCAGAAGAGAGTTTTTCTAGTGAAGCGTCTGCTTTACTAGATACTTCCTTCAAGTTCTTCTGTACCGTTTGGGAGGCGATGTTTGTTGCAATTCGTAAGCCCATTTTTTTCTCCTTTCTAAAGATCCAACCGGGATCTTCGTTGTTGACTGATTCGTTCAAGCATTAGGCTTATCGTAAATACCTCAAAAAACTTTAGTATTCGTGTCAACTATTAAAGGAGAAATATTTAAAACTTGATTAAAATCGTACAGTTAAGACATAAAAAAAGGCCCTCCGAAGAGGGCCTGGATTAGTTAGGGGCGTGTGGGTATTAAAAAAATTAGCCAATAAGCTTCAATGCACCTGATGGTGTAGCGTTCGCCTGGGCCAATACTGAAGTACTAGAAGCCGTAAGAATGTTTTGCTTAGCAAGTTCCGCACTCTCAAAAGCGACGTCGGTATCGCGAATTCTTGAGTTAGCTGCTGCCAAATTTTCAGTCTTAATATCTAAGTTTCTAATGGTTGATTGGAGTCTATTTTGAAGAGCACCCAATCGCGCACGGTTTGTGTTTACTTTATTAATAGCTTCATCAATGTTTTCTAAGTTGCCTTGAGCGTCTGCCTTAGTAGCAACCCCCATTCCCTCAACACCTAGTTCAGAAATTCGAACATTGGTTTCCGCTGGGTCATAGTGAAGTCTATCTTGTTTTTCATTATTATAGATACCAATTTGAAATTCCATCTTTTGCCCTTCGCCATTCAAGAGATTTTTCTCATTAAATGTCGTTGAAGCAGAGATTCGATCCATTTCAGTTACCAATTGTTGAAATTCCATATTTGAATATGTTCTTTCTTTATCGCCGATTGTATCTGAAGCGGCTTGGATAGAGAGTTCTCTCAATCTCACCAAGATGTTATTCACTTCATTCATACCACCTTCAGCAGTTTGAATAAGAGAGATACCATCACCTGCGTTTCGAGACGCTTGTTGAGATCCACGAATTTGTGCTTTTAATTTTTCACTGATGGCGAGTCCGGCGGCATCATCACCGGCCTTGTTGATTCTAGAACCTGAAGCTAAACGCTCTAAAGATTCTGACTGTTGTCTCTTAACTTCGTTAAGACTTCTTTGTGCTGCTAGCGACTGCGTGTTTGTTGAAATTCTTAAACCCATAACTAATCCCCTTGAATCATACTTTTCCCTCCTTAGTGTTTATAAAAGTTCAATGACAACCATGTCTCTGAACCGTTGTGCAACTCCCCAGTTGCAGTAAAATCTTTATCGTCAGATAAATACCAGACTTGAGAGTTTTCTTCGGGAAAAGGTGAATTAATTCAACAACTTATAACTGATTAAAATAGTCGAGAATTGTTAAGGCGATGAATTTAAAAGTTAAAAAATATTTTGATCAAGTACTATAGGGTTTGAATTTTTTTTATAATTCCAGTGGTCGATCGGCCTTCAATGAACTTTAAACTGATAACTTGGCCACCATTTTTAAGCACAATATCTGATCCAACGATATTTTCAGGCTTCCAATCTCCACCTTTAACCAAAATATTGGGATGAACTTCTTTAATGAGATCGTACGGTGTATCTTCTGAAAATATTTCTACGAAATCGACAGCTTTTAAATTTGAAAGAACATACTGTCTTTCTTTCTCATCGTTCACAGGTCTGTCTTCACCTTTGAGTCTTTTAACGCTTGCATCAGAGTTCAGTCCTACAAAGAGAACATCTCCCAATGCTTTTGCCTCATTTAAATAATGAACATGTCCAGAGTGAAGAATGTCAAAGCATCCATTAGTAAAAACTATTTTTGAATTTTTATGTTTTTCTAAAAAGGCTTTTGCTTCAAGAGAAAGCTCACTCATTGATCAGTTCCGTATCAGACAATTTTCCTTGAAAATCAAAAAGAAGTGGAATCAGAAAACAGACAAATGAGGAAAGGATGACAAGAGAACGAATAAAAGAGCTCATATAGGGATCTTTAACAAATTTCAATTTGGTATGGGCCAATGACTGTCCCACAGTCTGGGAAGGAGATAGAAATGTTGAATAAGAAACCCAAATAATAGAAAAGAAGCTCAAGGTAAAACCCCAATGAGTTTTTAGATCAATAGCTCCCAACTTCAATCCTTGTAATGATGAACTCAGCGACAAAATTCTAATTAAAGCGATAGTAGAGAAGGCAACTATCAAAAGATCAATAATTCCGGAAAAGGCCTGAGTTAATAAACTGACAGACTTTCCTCTTGTAACTTTTACTTGGCGATCATTACTTTTTGCAACCTTCGCATTCTGATGAGGAGAAATTCTGTACTGAGAAACGAGATTATTATCCTGTACTTTACTCTGCGAATTAAAATCAAAAGCCTTGGCTGAGTTTAAGGAAGGTTTTACTTCCAAATCTTTATGAAAGCCCAATCCATCATTGATTGGTTTAAAATCAAATTGAGGAGAATCTGAATTTAAAAAATCAGTCACTGAAAATTCTAAGTTATGCTTTTTGAGATCAGAATGAATTTGGTTATTTTCCATAAATATATGTTTTCATAACGATTGTCGTGCGTCAAATCTAATTTTCTCGCATTCTATCGATATATCCAATCGCCACAGGCACGGCAGTAACGGCCCTCAATATATTAAATGACTTCAGGTTTATGCTTGCTGATTTATCAATGGCTGCCAATTCGCTTAAATCATCTCTGGACCAACCGCCCTCCGGACCAATTGCGCATGTCACATCTTCAGTGCATTTAATTTTTGGCCCTAGATCTTCACTATTGCCTTCATTATGAAAATAGAAAAGTTTGCCATTATTGAGAAGACGAAACTCACTCCAACTTACAGGAGCTAAAACTTTGGGAAAGTAGAGCGCATTTGATTGGATAGCGCTGTTATGGATTATTTTCTGAAGACGATCAATATTGGGTTCATAACGTTGAGCAAATTCTGACTTAATTGGAATGATAGTCTTTATATTAAGTTCAGTTGCAAAACGCAAAATATCTTCAAAGTATTCTCTTTTTACAAGTCCAAGCGCCAAGGTATATTTTCGGTTATCTTCAAATGTTTCTTTCTGGGTTATCTTCAAGCTTGTTTTCTTTTTTGATATGTTTTCAATAACTGCCAAAACTTTCAAGCCATTGCCATTTAAAACCAAGATTTCATCTTCGACCTGAGAGCGCATAACAACAGATAAGTGATGATGGTTTTCATCTGAAATCTCAATCGTATTGTTTATTTCATATTGAGCACAGCTCTCTTCAACAATTGCTTTCATTTTTTAAGCACCAAGCATGACCAATCATTTTTAACTAAATGGTCGACCACTTCTAATTGATATAGATTTTTTATGTTTTCAACTTGATTATTCAGGAGTCCGGACAAGATCAGAATACCGCCGTTCTTAAGTGAATTAATAATGGCATCTTTCTCAAAGGTGAGCACCGATTCTAATATGTTCGCAAATACGAGATCATATTGACCATTAACTTTAAATTCATTTCTTAGTAGATAATTAATTTTGCCAGTCTCAAAATTAAGCTCATAATTTTGAATGGCATTCGTTTTTGCATCAGCATCTACATCCACATAATCAACTTTGGTAGCACCCATTTTTTGAGCAGCTATTCCAAGGATTCCAGAACCTGCTCCAAAATCCAAAATTGATGGAAACTGCTTCTTTTGATTTATGAGATCTTTATATGCTTTTAAACACAGAAAGGTTGTTTCATGGGTTCCAGTCCCAAATCCCATTCCTGGGTATATTTTAATTCCCGTTTGCCCTTCAGGTATATCCTCCCACGAAGGTACAATCAAAAAGGACTCATCGATCTCAATAGTGCTAAATGATTTTCTCCATTCAACATTCCAATCTTCTGTTTCATCCACTTTTATCGTGTAAGGAACCTCTATTTCATCCAAAAACTCAATAAAGCGGTCTAGCAAATCTTTTTTTTCAAAAGTAATGCCAAGGAGACCTTCTCTGGTCTGCGCAAACTCTTCCATGGCATTTATAAATGTATCATCGGGATTTCCCCCACAGAGAACTTCCGAACCAAATTGATCATCCAATTCTTCTTCATTTATGCTGTAAAAACTTGTGCCAATAGCATAATACTGACTTATTGCTTCATAAGATAAGGCTTCGACATCTTCAGGGTCTATTTTTGTTAAATCTATATTAACAATGTAGTATTTTTTCATGACACTATTCTACACTAGGTCCTTACTATGAAAATTCATTTTTTAGGTGGCCTTGGCGAAATTGGGGCGAATTGCACGGTTTATCAAACTGATAACGTTTCGCTCATTATTGATTTTGGAATTAAATTCCCTAGAGTCAAAACGATAGGTATTGATAAGATCTATACCAACTCAAAAATCCTTCCTCAAAATAAAAAAATTCTTCTGATAACCCATATCCACGAAGATCATATTGGTGCTTTTTTTGAAATTTATCATCAGGTAGACCATATATATTTACCAAAGCTAGCATTTGAATTTCTGCAGGAAAAAGCAAAGAAAGAACTCATACTATCCAAATTCACAATCTATGATCACAATTCAAAAATTTCTATTGCTCAAGAATTTGATCTTTATCCCTTTGAGACCTTTCATTCAACACCAGAAACATATGGGATAATGATACATTTTAAGCAACAGCTCATTACTCATTTGTCCGATTTTAAAAGTAATAGGAAAACGATATTCAAGCATGCCAATAGTCAGTTTGATTTTGCAAATCAACATTTTAAAAAACATTTATTTCTTTCTGACTCAACAAATATGAGCTCTCAAAAGAGATACGATCATAGTGAAGAGGAAGTCGCCCAGGGAATAAAAAGAATTTTTGATAGAAATCATCGTCGTTATTTTATAACATTATTTGGCTCAAATATTGAAAGAATACACAATATTCAGCGTATAGCTTTCGATCTTGGAATGAAATGCCACTTCCTAGGAAACTCTCTTAATTTCTATAATAAAATTTCTCACTATATGACAAAACCACCTGAGCACATGGATAATCGCGAGCCAAGTCTTTATTTTGTCACAGGCTCTCAAGGAGAAAAATTTTCTCAGCTTTGGCGAATGGCAAGAGATCAGGGGGATGTCCTTCTCAATTCGGAGGATGCTGTTATATTTTCAAGCCGATCTATTCCTGGTAATGACCAATCCTTTTATCATATGCTCAATCTCTTAAGTTCTAAAACCAACCATATATACTTGGACGGCGAGGAACCCATTCATTGTTCTGGCCATGCCTATAAAGGCGACCTTGAAATCGCTGTAAAAGAACTAAGGCCAACTCATGTTTTACCTATTCATGGTGAGAATTTTCATCTCTCAAAGGCCTGTCGTTTTATCACGGACATTTTTTCTCTGCCAGTTACTAAAGCCTATCCTCACTCTCTCTTTGATTTTGATTCCTTGGCCCTTTTTGCTAATCCTAATCCCAATACAGAGCCGGAAATCTTTATTGATCAAAATGGTGGACACAAAATTGAAAGTGAAGATATTAAAAATCGAACGAAGTTGGGTAACAAAGGTCTTGTGATTATTTCTCTCGAATATAAAAAAATAAAACTCATCGGAGTTCCCTCCGCTTCTAAAATAACCGACCAGCTTAATCACGAACTTTCTCATTTTAGCAAAAGCGACACTATGGTTTTGACCTTAATTAAAAGGCGCCTTGAGGAAAAGATTGGTTATGTACCTATGATAATCCACTCATGATATTATTGAATTCAATGGAACCCATGAATCTTCTTATTATTTGTTTACTTTTTTTCAATGTTCTCTTCATTGGGATTGCCTTATTCCTGGTCTACCAACTATTTAAAAAAAATAGTTCTTCTTCTTCGAAGGAGTCTTTACCGGAACCAGAAGCACCAAAGTCTCCAGTCGCTGAGGTTCTTGACAGAGAGCCCCTTAAGTATGTTTGTGCCTTTCATCCAGATCGTGATCCTGTTGGAGTATGTGCAATCTGTGAGGCTGCTTGTTGCGAATCTTGTCTTCGAGAGTGGGAGCACCTTAACTTTTGTTCTGATCATATAAAGCTTTACGCCGCTCACAAATGGGAACCCATTACAAATGAGCGTACTACTGCCAACTCCCCTGAAGCAAGCTCATATATTTATGAATTCAAAAAGAATATTTGGTCACAAGGTGTTCCCAGCTTTATCGTAACTCATTACAGGATTGAAATTGAGTCGGACATTGTTGAATCCTATGTACAGCTTTTTGTAAAACTTGAAGATAAAGTTGCGCTATCATCAATGATCTTACAAAAAAAGGGAGCTCAAAAGCTCCCTTCTCATTAGCAAATTTTTTCTTCAATTAGATTTCAATATTGATTTTGCGATCGCCCTCTTTTCTCTCATCCTTTCTTAGGAAAGTTGGAGTATCAAGCTCTTCTTCATCAAAATTAATAAATCCTAACTTTTCAGCAATTGTCTTCATTCTAGCGGAGCTGTTTTTAACTGAATTTTCAGCCGTTTCTCTTGATTGATTTGTAGTGGCGGTCACTAAATTTTTTGGTTCAGCTACGACATCACCATCAAATCTATATTCATTAGCATTTATAGAAACAGCAGGTTCTTGCTCACGAGTTGGTCTAGCATCTTCTTTTTGAACAATCGGTGCCGCTTCGATGCGAACTTCTTCACTTTCCTCACGAACCATTTCTCTTGGATGAGTCTCTTCTTTTCTCGCGAACAAACGTCCACCAAGTCCAGTTGCAACGACAGTAACCTTAATGTCGTCTTCAGCATTATCATCAATCACTGTTCCAAAGATTATTTCTGCATCTTCGTCAGCCGCTTCCATAATCAAAGTTACCGCTTCATTCGTCTCATGCATTGTAAGAGATGAACTACCCGTAATATTGATAATGATTCCCGTTGCTCCATCAATTGAAACATCTTCGAGAAGTGGAGAAGAAATTGCTTCTGTTGCAGCCTTAATTGCTCTATCTGGTCCAGCGGCAACACCTGTTCCCATAAGCGCTAAACCTTTGTTTGCCATAACCGTTTTTACGTCGGCAAAGTCAGCATTGATATGACCTGTATTATTAATGAGGTCAGCAATACCTCTTACGGCATTTAGCAAAACTTCATCAGCTTTTTTAAAGGTATCAACAAGTGAAAGTGAGTCGCCTGCAATATAGAGAAGTCTTTGATTTGGAATTGTGATCAGTGAATCTACATTTTCTTCTAAAACCTTGATTCCTGAATCTGCTTGCTTGAATCTTTTCTTACCTTCGAATAGAAATGGCTTCGTAACAACGCCAACAGTTAAGGCTCCAAGCTCTTTACACAGCTTCGCGATAACTGGCGCTGCACCAGTACCTGTACCACCACCCATACCAGCAGTAATAAATACCATATCTGCGCCTTCGATCACTTCACTAAGTTTTTCATATTCTTCAAGAGCCGACTTTCTACCGACTTCAGGGTTGGCACCAGCTCCAAGACCTTTTGTAATTCCTGCACCAAGCTGAACTTTAGTTGGAGCAAGGTTAATATTGAGGGCTTGCGAATCAGTGTTTGCAACAATGTACTCTACACCAGTAAGGCCAGCCTTAATCATTGTATTAACAGCATTACAACCACCACCACCAACACCAATTACTTTGATCTTGGCACCAGAGATGATTTCATTTTTATCATTAATTTCAAACATAGAGCCCCCTTAAAATATTTCTTTAAAAACTTGTTTTAATGAATTGCTTAATTTTCCAATGAGTTCACCTGACGAGCTTGTATGATGCTCATCAACAGCTATCGCTGGACTTTTCTTTTGTGATTCTAATAATAAACCTAAAACGGTTGAAAACTTTGGATGTTGCATAATGTTTGTCATCCCACCATATGAATGCGGATAACCTAATTTAGTAGGGCGCTCAAGTACAAATTCGGCCAACTCAGTAATGCCATCAACAAGGGCTCCACCACCAGTTAAAACAATTCCACCAGTTAAGTAGTGCTCTAAACCTTTGTCATCCAAAACTTCTTTAACGATGTTGAATAACTCTTCAGCGCGAGCACCAAGTACTTCCGCGACAAGCTTAAGAGATAATTCTTTCGGTCCCTGACCTGATTGAATAAGAACATTATTATTTGTTGCAAACTTTTCAGGGATAACTGAACCATGATTGACTTTAACTCGCTCTGCTTCAGCATGAGGAATTTTCAAGGCAACAGAGAGATCGTTAGTGAAATGATTTCCACCGACAGGAATAATCTGAGTGTGAATAAGGTTGCCATCTTTCCAGATAGCAAGATCTGTCGTTCCGCCACCAATATCGACAAGAACAACACCCATCTCTCTTTCTTCAGGACTTAAAACGGCTTCAGAAGAAGCAATCGGTTGAAGTGTAATGTTTTCAATCTTAACACCAGTCGCCTCAACACACTTTACTAAGTTTTGAATTAAAGAAATTGAACCTGTAACAACATGGACATTCGCTTCGAGTCTGACGCCGAACATTCCCACCGGATTCTTAATTCCCTTTGTATTATCAACTGTAAATTCTTGAGGTATACAATGAATGATTTCTCTATCAGAAGGAATGACAATAGCTTTTGCAGCATCAATCACTCTATCAACATCTTCCTGATTAATTTCTCTGCCCTTTACCGCCACAACTCCAGAACTATTAAAGCTATAGATGTGTGAGCCCGCGATTCCAATACTAACTCTAGAAATATTCACACCGGCCATAAGCTTAGCCTCTTCGAGTGAACATTGAATGGATTTGATTGTTTTCTCTATATTAACGACAGAACCCTTTTTCAATCCTTGTGAAGGATGGGTTCCAATACCAATGATTTCAATGTTTCCATCACTACCTGTCTGGCCAACAATCGTACAAACTTTTGTTGTTCCTACATCGAGACCGACAAGAACATTCTTATCATTCATGAGATTCCTTTCTCTTTGGTGAGCAGACTCGTTCTGCTCTCGCTCAAAAACTTGAGCATACTTCTCTCTAAAATGTTAGATTTAATTATTGAACTTGACAACCACTTTTTGGGCATTGAGCAGATTGATGATCGACGGGAATTTCTTCTTAGTTTCCATGTAATCAACGACTTTTTTTAGCTTTTCAATTTTCAAATCCCAGTCGTTATCACCAAGAAAAATAGAAGTGGGCGAGTCTCCTAAGGCCATAATAAGTGTCATTTCTCCAGAATCATCAAGAATAACTTCTGACAATTTTGATCTGATTCCTTCCGGAGCCTTGGAAAATAATTTAGCAATCTTAAGTTGATCTTTTTTATCAAAGTTTCCAATTGGTAAGGCTAAATAGGGGAGTGTTCCACTTAGTTTTTGTTCGCTTCTTAAAATCACTTCAAGGGTTGGATCAAGGAGATCACCATTTTCAGCCAACAAAGCCTCATAAGTATCAACCCCATTCTCCTTATAGATAACAACTTTCATAAGTGGGTCTGGACATTCAAATTTATAACTTAATGTGGAGGAGCCTGGATCAAATTCTATTTGGTAATCAGATAAAAAGTGCTTTTCCTTTAACTTTTCTTGAACAATTTTGAGTTTTAACTCTTTTAATGAATGAGTTTCTTCGAAGAGCTTAGTCAGTTTTAAAACAAGCGATCCGGCAACTCTTGAAGGACACTTTCCAAAAAATGTTTTGTATTTAATATCTCTTCTTGAAGAAAACGCTGCATCTGCCGCATTTAAACTCAAAATAATTGTGAAAACGGTTAAAACCAATTTCAAATTTGAACCTCAAATTCAAGTTCTATTCCTGTATATAATTGTACAATACTTTTCACCTTTTCCAAAAAAGAAATTACTTCCCAGTCAGAAAGAGTTCCATCATGCTCAAAAAAATTGGCATGAATCGGGCTTATTCGTATTCCTTTTACACCAAAACCTTTCAAATTGAGCAAATCGAGGAGTTGGCCTGCTGAAATCTTTGTACCATCTTGGTACGAATAGTTTTTGAAAACACAGCCACAAGTATTTTTACTCATTGGTTGAGAGGAATTTCTCATTTTAAGATAATTTGAGATGAGCTGCGGTATGCCTTCATCTTGTCCAAAGGTTTTAATTACTCCGCTAACAATGACCTCGCCTTCCTTGACGATATTATTTTTACGGTAACTAAATGTCTGGTTATTGACTGTATGTTTAATTAATTTTCCTTGTTTATCCACATACTCAAATGATTCTAGGAGGCTGCCAATTTCGCCTAGTGAGGTTCCAGCATTCATAAATAGTGCACCACCAAAGCTAGAGGGAATTCCAGTAAAGACCTCCCATTGTTTCAACTTTAGTTTCGATGCTGCAGAAGTAAGATTGGCCAGGCTAGCAGAGGCTGGAATTGTGTACTTATCTTGATAAACAGTCAGAGTTTCGCGATCAAAAGGAAAATCGAGCTTTAGGTAAAAGCCGTTCATTTCTCTTAAAACTTGATTAGCCCCCCAGCCCAGAAGTTTGTATTTCAAATTAAATTTATTGGCCAGGAGGACGAGCTCTTGGAGAGCTTTAATGCTTTTTACTATTATAAGATCACAAAATGTTTTCGTTTTAAAAGTAGAATAAGTACTTAAGTTGTGTGCCGGAAGATATTCAACTTCTGAATTATCTTTAGTGAATTGTAAGAAAAGCTCAGGATAGCTCATTTAAAATACCCAAAACGGTATAGCCCAATTTCCCCGCGCCCATAACGAGCAGAATATCTGAAGAATCCGTTATCTTTGTAAGTACTTCTGGTAATTGAACATCAGTTATAACTTTTGAGACGACTCCATTCTTATTTAGCATTTCCGCCAGATTATCTGAAGAAATTCCTTCTATTGGTTCTTCACTTGCAGCGTAGATGGGAAAAAGAAATAATTCAGTAACACCATCAAAACAAGTGAGAAATGAAGACCAGCTGTTCTGCGTTCTAGTGTAGCGGTGAGGCTCGAATATAAGAGAAATCTTTTTACTGGGGTATGCTAACTTAAAGGCATCAATTGTTGCTTTAATTTCAGTCGGGTGGTGCCCATAATCATCAAACACCTGACAATTGCCACGCTCAAAAATCTTTTGCGCTCTTCTTCCCACGCCACTAAAACGGCTTAAAGCCTTTGTGATGTCGTTAATATCTAGACCGGCCTGATGAGCTGCTGATATAGCTCCAAGTGAATTATAAACGTTATGTTTACCTTTCATGTGGAGTTCTACTTTGTATTTTTCAGGATTATTTTTGAGAACAACAGAAAAAGATGTTATTTCACCATAGTGAATATCTACCGCCCTATAATCACATTCGCTTTCAATTCCATAAGTAACCATTGGTCTCTTAAGCTCTTCAAAAAGCTTCATAATTCGAGGATCATCAGCATTGCCACAAGCGCATCCATAGAAAGGAATCCGCTCACAGAAGCTTTTAAAGGCCATGTCGATATTTTCAGATTTTTTATAATGATCGAGGTGATCATCATCTATATTTGTGATGACAGAAATTTGTGGATTGAGCAAAAGAAATGAACCATCCGATTCATCTGCCTCGGCAATGAGGTATTCACCTTTTCCGAGATATGCATGGCCATCCAAATTCTTCACAATCCCGCCAATAATATAAGAAGGATCTTTTAAATTTTCGTAAAAAATTGTAGCCAACATACTCGTCGTTGTTGTTTTTCCATGGGCTCCAGCCACTGCAATACTAACTTTGAGCCTCATTATATCGGCCAAAATTTCAGCTCTTCGTAAAATAGGAAGACCAAGTCTTCTTGCCTTTATTATTTCAGGATTCTTTTCATTGATGGCAGAGCTGTAAACGACTATATCTGAATCGAGATTCTCTTCACGATGGCCAATATAAACATTAGCCCCCATTTTTTTTAACTTTAAAGTGTTATTGGATTCTTGAACGTCAGAGCCTGAAACTTTAAAACCTAAAGTTATTAGTACTTCTGCAATTCCGGACATGCCAATGCCACCAATACCAATAAAATGAACGCGTCTATCTGTATTTATAATCATGATTTTAAAAAGTAGGTTGAAGGATTTTGATTTTGGAAAGTTTCATTACTATATTTATTTTCGTATTTGATGCATGAAAAGAGAATGCCGAGTCCCCAGAAATTCGCTAACAAGGAAGATCCTCCTGAACTAATGAAAGGAAGGTTTAAACCCTTGGTCGGTATGATTCCAAGAACAACGCTCATATTAAGCAAAGCCTGCATTCCAACTAGCGAGACAATCGAGACAGTCGTGAGATATGACAATTTTGTTGATGCTCTCGCACCAATTTTAAATCCAATAACAATAAAAAACGCAAAGAGAGAAACTGTTGAAACGACGCCTAAAAATCCTAACTCCTCACCAACAACGCTAAAAATAAAATCATTATGGGCCTCTGGAAGATAAAAAAGCTTTTCATTGGAGTTTCCAAGTCCAGTTCCAACGATAGAGCCATTAGCAAAGGCTAAATAAGACTGGATGATTTGAAATCCTGTTGTCTGAGGATTCTTCCAAGGATCGAGATAAGACATCAATCTTCTGACTCGATAAGGCTGAGAAAACAATAGAATTATAACTGCAAGTATTCCTGTCAAAAGTGCAGGATAAAACCATTTTCTTGGAAAAGAACTAAGGTAACAAATTAGCGAAAGCGAGAGGAAACAGATAATAAAAGTTCCAAAGTCAGGTTGCTTTATAAGCAAGAGAAGTGGAATGATTAAAACGGAAGCTCTGAAAATGATTTTTTGTCGATCATATTTTTGATAATTTTCGAATAAGTCGATGCCACTTAATATACAAGCAACTTTGAAAAACTCACCTGGCTGAATTCTAATAAATCCTAAATTGAGCCAACGGCTCGCACCTTTTGCTGCTGATCCGAAGTGAGGAATATAGGTCAGAAGAATGAGAAAACCAATACACATTGAAAAAACGGGTGCGTACTTCAACCAAAATGAGTGTTTGGTCTTTGACACGACGAAGGCACCAATGAGTGCAATGGAGAGGTAACCAATTTGCTTGAAGAAAAAGTAAAAACTATTTCCGTAAGTATCCTTTGCGAAAATATAGGAAGAGGATAGGACCATGATAAGGCCCAAGGTCACAAGGGCCGTAATGGATAGGGCGAGTAATTTAGTCAATCTATCAAGAGACTGCTGTTCATGCATCATAACAATGATTTTACAGCATACCTGCGTCGATTAAAAGAGTTACCTTAGAGTTGATAGACCAACTTTTTAAAATAAGTTCCTCTTTCTTCAAAATCTCTAAAGAAATCTGTCGCGGGATTCCCTGGTGAAAGAACTATATAGTCACCAGTTCTGCTCTTTTGGTAAGCAAAAAGGACTGATTCTTCAAATGAGCCAACCACAAAGGTTTGTGAATGAAGACCCATGGCCCGATTCATTCGCTCTTTTGTTTCACCAACAAGAACTAAAACCCTCGCATGCTTAATGATATCATCCGCATATTTTTCATACTCTAATTCTTCATTATCTTTTCCACCAGAAATTAAGATAACTGGATCTTTAAAAGAGCTAATGCTTTCTACCAACTCTTCCATCGTTTCAGACTTTGAATCGTTGTAGAAAGAAACTCCATTTTTCTCCATTAAGAACTCAAGACGGTGAGGTATTCCTGGAAATTTCTCAATGCATTTTTGTATGGCCTTATCATCGACATCCAAAGACTTGCAAACGGTGATCGCAGCAAGCATGTTCTCACGATTACTTTGACCGACAATACGCATTTGATTCACTTTGAATTCGGAATGATAATTTATATTTGAATGGATTCTTCTTTCGTGAAAATGTGTTCCTTGAATTTCGTTCATTACTCCAAGAGTTACAAATGATCTTCTTGAATACCAATATGTCTGACAGTTGGCATTTCTAAAGAACGTGTTTGTTGCGAGCTTGTCAAAATTTACAACCAATGTGTCATCAGGTGAAAGGTTCTTAATAATTGATAATTTTGTTTCTAAATACTCGCCAACGGACTTGAAATGCTCGTGGGGATAACTTTCACCAATGTCAGTGAAGACCACAACTTTAGGATGAAAGCCTTCTAGGCTTCTCATTTGAACGGCAGAAACTTCAACCACTACGTAATCAGTTTCATCTTTATTAGGTAGCATGGCGTATTCGATAAACGGATTGTCGCTCGTTCCACCAACAAAAACATTCTTACCATCAAGCTTCAGAGTGAAGCCGACCATGTGGGCAACACTTGTTCTTCCATGTGTTCCACAAACAGCAATAATTGGCTTTTTACAAAGCTTGTATCCAAGCGAGAATTCACTATAAACTTGCTTGCCATTTTGACGGGCCAATTGAAGTTGAGGGAGATCAGGACTAACGGAAGATGAGAATACAATGACGTCGGCTTCTAAAAAGTCTTCGTCTCTATGTTCCCCGAAAGTCATTTGAGGATTTGGTGAAATTTTCTTTAGCTTTTTTACGGCCTTATTCAAATCAAAGATCGGCTTTATATCAGTAACTTTTATATCGCATTCAAGGCGATTAAAAAAATTGATTAAAGTAAATCCAGTTCTGCCAATACCAACAATTAAAACTTTCTTATTTTTAAACCGGTCCATATTTACCTCATTTTCAAAGTAGCTACAGATAACAATGCGAGAAGAATGCTTATAATCCAAAATCGAACAATAACTTTAGGTTCGGGCCAACCAGTTATTTCAAAGTGATGATGAATTGGAGCCATCTTGAACACACGTTTCCCCGTAGTTTTAAAAGATATTACTTGGATAATTACTGAGAGGGCTTCTACAACAAAAACTCCTCCAATAATAACAAAGAGGAATTCACTCTTGGCAAGGACGGCCATTGTGCCCAAAAGTCCGCCCAACGAAAGCGAACCTGCATCGCCCATAAAAATTTGAGCAGGGTACGAATTGTACCAAAGAAAGCCTACACCAGCACCAATAAGAGCTGCTGCAAAAACTGCTAGTTCACCGATATTTTCAATATAGGGAATAAATAAGTAAGACGAAATTTCTTTATGCCCACTGACGTAAGTGATCAGTGCAAGAGCAACAGAGCTCGTGATAATCGGGCCAATGGCAAGTCCATCAAGTCCATCTGTTAAATTCACAGCATTGCTTGATCCAGTAATAACGATCGCACCAAAAATTATATAAAAATTTCCAATATCAATGATTCCATCTTTTACAAAAGGAACATAGATCTGAGTGTCGATAACGTTATATTTAATCATGAAAAACATGGCGAGGATTGAAGTGACAAATTGCCAAGCAAGTTTGCCCTTCCCAGATACACCTTTGGTATCTTTTTTTAACACTTTTAGATAATCATCAAGAAAGCCTAAGCAAAAATAGGATATAAAAACAAAAAGGCACATGAGTACGGGATAGGAATTGAAATTTCCACAAACTAAAAGCCCCACAAGAATGCTTCCACCAATAAAAATACCACCCATTGTAGGTGTTCCTGCTTTCTTCTTATGTGTTTGAGGTCCATCATCTCTAATAATTTGGCCGAACTGTTTCATCTTCATAAAGTTAATGAAATGTTTTCCCCAAATAATGGAGATCATGGTTGCAATGATGAAAGCCACGATAGATCTAAAAGTAATGTACCGGAAGACATTAAAGACCGAATATTCCTGGCTGAGAGGAAAAAGAAAATGGTAGAGCATATTTATTCCGTATATCTAATAGTTGACCACTATAGCGAATTTAGCGGGTTCATGTAAAGCAAATAGGAATCTATTTCTGCGGCGAGCAAAAGTAAAAATTTTCAATGACTTGCTTGTCGCTAAAGTCAGATCTTTGGCCGTTAATTTCTTGATAAGTTTCGTGTCCTTTGCCGGCCACAACAACCACTATTTTTTCGCTTTGTTGAGATAAGGCTTGTTCGATTGCAAGCTTGCGATCTAGAACAACTTCGACGTGATTCAAGTCTGTGATTCCAGAGAGAATATCCTGGGAGATTTGTTCAGGTGCTTCATTTCTTGGATTATCATTTGTAATTATAACCTTGTGCGCAAACCTTTGTGCAATATGGCCCATGATGGGTCTTTTTTTAGCATCCCTGTTTCCTCCGCATCCGAAGACCAAGGTAATCTTCGAGTCTGGAAATGTTTTCTGCACAGAGCCAAGAAGTTTTTCTAGTGCATCTGGTGTATGGGCGTAGTCGATTACGGCATATCGGTTTGCGTTTTTTACAATCTCAAAGCGTCCCGAAGGAGGCATAAGGCCTGATAAATCTAAGTCATAAATTTTATCTAAACCTAATTGCGCTAAAACCATAAGTGAAATTTCGAGATTCGATTTATTAAAACCCTGGTGAAATACAAAATGAACTTTCGATTTTTCAATATCCAGAGATTTTGTGAAGATCACTTTTTCTTTGTATTTTGAATTCTCAATTATTTTGTATGAGAAATCATCGTTTTTTGGAAGTACTACTTTTGCTTTTGTATTTTTGAGATGATCAAAAATAATTAGCTTTGCTTCAAAATAGGCTTCCATCGTTTTATGGAAATCTAAATGATCTTGAGAAAAGCTAGTCCAAGCTGCCATGTCCAGGGGAATATCTAAAAGTCTTTTTTGAAACAGAGCATGCGAGCTAAACTCAAAAAAGAAATACTTATATTGATCTTGGAATTTAAAAACGAGCCCCATGAGATCGACATAAGATGGTGTTGTGTTTATCGCATCTTCGACGATAACTTCTTTTCCATTACTGATACCCATTGTGCCGATACAAAGAGCAGGAATATTTATCAATGATAATAAATGAGCGCAATAATTAACAACGGAAGTTTTGCCGTTAGTTCCAGTTACTCCAATAAGTTTGACTTCTTCATGTAGCGGATAGATGAGCCTGACAAATATCTTTTGAATTTCTTCAAATTCTTTTTGATTAACAACAATTGAATTCTCAACAAGGGCCACTTCAAAATCACACGAAATAATATAAAAGTGGGCTTTGCTATTGGTAATTCGATTCTTAAAAAGCTCCACGGATGTCGGCGATGTCAGCTTGTAAAAGACAATGGCATCAACGGAAGCATTTTCTGCAATCGTTGTAAGCTGGTGAACAGATACGAGAATCTCATCAATTTGTTCAGACGTGAACCATTTTAGTAGTTTCTTTTTATCATTCATATTTTGGTGGAGAAAACTTAAGTTCAATTTTTGTATCAGGCTTTAGGGGAGAGCCAGGCTTGGGAAATTGTTCCTTAACTATGCCAACGCCAGTAATCATCAAACCAACATCATACTTTTCTGAAAGATCATAGGCTGATGATTTATCAAGTCCTCTGAAGTCTGGAACTGTCCCTGCACCCATTGATCGGGTAGCAGCATTTTTGACTTGAACCATATCAAGAGAGTTGTCGTTGGCCGGCTTTGTTAAGTAATGAAAGTCTTTATCTGTATTATTGTTTCTAAAAAGCATGTATTCGGCAATTTTTCTAAAGACTGGTGTCGCCACGAGGTTTCCATAATAATGTCCTCTCGGATCATCAACATAAACAAAAATCACAAAGGGATTCTCTACGTTCACAGGAAATCCCGCAAACCCAGGAATGTAACCTTTGTAGCCACCCGTTTTACTGATTTTTTGGGCCGTACTTGTTTTACCAGCTATTTTAAAATATTTAATTTTTGCATTTGAACCAGTGCCTTGCTCAACAGCCTTAACCAACATTTCGGTTAATTGAGTTACTGTTTGATCACTAAGCACTTTCTCAGGCTTATAATCAACATTTTTATCTTTAATAATTGTTGGCTGAATTTTATAACCACCATTCGCAATGATCGCATAAGAGGTTAAAACCTGAATGCCAGTCATGGCCAGACCTTGACCAAAGCTCAAATTACTTAAAACCAGAGGGCTAATATTATCAGAGTCGTAAAAAATACCTTTTGATTCGCCGGGAATTTCAATCTCTGTTTTATTCCCAACATTAAACTTGAGAAGTGTTTCTTTCAGACGAGGAAAGGTTAGATCAAAAGCAATTTTTGTCGTTCCAATATTAGAGCTATGCTCAAGGATTTCAGAGACTGAAAGCCACTCAAACTTTTCTTTCGAATCGGCTTCATTAATAATATGATCTTCAACTTTGAATTTTCCGCGCTCACAAAAGTAATTTGTATCTGGGGTAACAACTTTATGCTCAAGGGCTGAAGCAGTTGTAAGTGCTTTCATAACTGAACCTGGTTCAATCGGATCGCTAATATAAGCAAGACGATGATTTTCGGAGGAGCTATCGGATGGATTATTTGGATCAAAAGTAGGGTAGTTGGCCATCGCCAGAACTTCTCCCGATCGTGCATCCATGATTCCAACTCCGCCTCTTTGGGCCTGACTAGAATCTACAGCTTCTTTTAGAAACTTTTCAGCAACAAATTGAATATCTTTGTCTATCGTAAGTTGCACGTCTTGCGCATCATCTCCAACTTCACTCGATTCAAACTTAATGGCGCGCCCTTTGGCATCAATGACATATTTGTAAATTTTGGGCTTTCCTCTTAGGAGTTGATCAAATTGATACTCAACTCCGGAGAGCCCGGTATTATCGAGACCTACAAATCCTAGAAGTTGTGCATTCAGTTCTTTGTTTGGATAAACTCTTTTCGGGACTGGTTCTAAATAAATACCTTTAAGATCTTTCAGCTTTTTTACCTGATCTTCTTGAAGAGAAATCTTTCTAGCAATCCAAGTATATCTTTTTCTCTTTTTTAAACTTGAAAGCAAGTCAGATGAAGAGAGCTCTGGAACAATTTTAACGAGCTCTTTATAGCTCGCGGTTGGATTTTCTAATTCCTTAGGTAGCGTAAAAATACTAAAGGTTTGAATATTGATGGCCAGGGGATTACCATTTCTGTCGATAATGTTTCCGCGTCTTGGAAAGACTTTAACTTCTCTGAAAATTTGACTCTTGAGTCTATCGATTAAAGTTGTTCTATCGACGACTTGTATTTTGAAGGCTTTTACAATGACGAAACAATAGCCCAAAGCAAAGACAGATAGAACAAATAATAGTCTTCTTTTTTTAAAGTGAACCATGCTATTGAATTAATATTACCTGTGATTGTTTTGGCTCTTTCAAGTCAAATTCTTTTGCAAGTTTTCTTAAGCGTTCAATTGAGAGTAGATTAGCTTTTCTCGCTTTAACGTCTTTTCCATCATTGATAGTTTTTTGAATATCTTTTGAAATATCGTGAATTCGATAATCCATCTCAACATTTTTCATTCTAAATAGGACAAAGGAAATTGCTAATATGAGATAAAGAAGAACTAGCGGTAAAATGTTGGCACTAGAAATGACTTCTCCAAATTTTTCTGTCAAATTTTGTATCTTCATTATTCCTTCCTAGAAAATTGGTGATACTTGTTTTTCTTTTTCTTTTCAGAAACTCTTTTAATTACTCTAAGTTTAGCACTTCTTGAACGCTTGTTGTTAGAAATTTCTTGTTCTGATGGAATAATTGGTTTTTTTGTCACGATTTGAAAGGGTGTTTCACCCTCTTCGAGCTCCTTAAAGAGATTCTTCACCGTTCGATCTTCAATGGAGTGAAATGTGATTGCCATGATAATGCCATTGGGGCGAATAACCCGCGCAGCCTTTTTTATCACCTCTTCTATGACTTTCAACTCTTGATTAACTTCCATTCTCAAGGCTTGAAATACCTGAGTACAAGGATCAATTTTCACGCCTTTTTTTGGCGCCCAAGTCTGATAAACTAATTCTTTCAAATCAAAGGTTGTTAAAATCGGCGAAGCTTGACGCTTGATCATGATTCTTTCAATTAAAGCCTCTGAGTTATAGATCTCGCCAAAATCGATAAAAATTCTTTTTAATTCTTCCGCTGAAAAAGAGTTAATGATATCAGCAGCTGTTTGGCCTTTCAAAAAATCCATTCTCATATCAAGGGGAGCATCAAACCTAAATGAAAAGCCTCTTCCTGGTGAGTCAAAGTGATGGCTTGAAACTCCGAGATCCATTAAAATAACATCTGGATTGCTAGTTATTTGATTTTCTCTTAAGACATTATCAAATTGCGAAAAATTCCCACTCAGTAATTTTATTCGCTCTCCCAAGTTTTTTGCCGCTATATTTCTCCAGCCATTCTCAAGTGCCTCGGGATCTTGATCGAAAGAAATCAGATTGAGAGTTGGAAAGTTCTCCAAAAGGCCAAAGCTGTGTCCACCACCACCAAAGGTAAAGTCAAAAGCCATTTTGTAATCGTCACTAAGATTGTCTTTGATTGAAGAAATAACTTCATCAAAAAGAACTGGCTGATGGGCAGTGTAGTTGTTGATCATGATTGTAGTATTTTCAAAATCTCTTTATGATCGCTAGTCAATCGATCTTCAGGTGTCATGACAGCAAAAATATTTTCTTTTTCAAACTTAAACTTGTTCTTATCTAGGTAGGGAATGAGATTTTTAATGAGTAATTGAGCATTTTGATTATTTTTAACCATTACTTTCATGATTTCTTCCACCGTACAGTGCTCTTCTTTCCAGCAATCATAATCAGTAACCATGGCAATGGTTGAGTAGGCCATACCAGCTTCTTTTGCCAAATAAGATTCTGGTACGTTTGTCATACCAATGACGTCAGCTCCAAACGAGCGATAGATATTACTCTCTGCTCTACTTGAAAATTGAGGTCCTTCGATACAAATATAACTACCATCTTTAGAATAGTTTAAATTTAATCCCTCGCAACAATAAGCAATCATTTCTTGAAGTTGTTTATTAATTGGATTGGCCACGGAGACGTGAGCAACTATTCCATTTCCAAAAAAAGTTCTCTCTCTAAAACCCTTAGTCCAATCAATAAATTGATCGGGTAGCACAAATTTTGTAGGTGCATGTTCTTCTTTTAGAGAACCTACAGCGGAAACGGATACTAAATACTCAACCCCAAGGGATTTAAGTGCATAGATATTTGCACGATAATTAACTTCATGAGGAAGTATTTTATGACCTCGGGCATGGCGAGCAAGGAAGAAACAAGTTGTGTCTTCTATTTTTGCTTCAATTACTGCATCACTCGGTTTACCAAAAGGGGTTTCGACTATATGTTCTTTGATAATCTTGATAGTTTCGAGCGAATAAATTCCACTTCCACCAATGATACCTATTTGTCCGGCCATAATATCTCCCAATTGCTATATCAATTCAAAAGAACGTAAAATGTTATTTGTGAGTAAATTCTACGCTGATCAATTAAGAAAGTCATTATCCTCTATCAAAGAGGAGTTGGACTCTATTTTTAAAGATCAAAATATAGATAAGTCTCTAGCTGTTAAATTGCGCAATCTCATTCTGGCCCTCGTTTGGGCATCTCGAGCAGCAGGAAGTACAATTATTCGCTCAAAAGGTCTTTCTGAAAAATACAAAATTGCTCTAGATGATAGAGACCTTGATTTGCTGAGTTCGATCAGATCAGGTAAAAAAATTCATTCCACAGTTTCGACTTTTCAAGATATTTTTCGGGCCATTTATAAATATAAGTTTTTGGAGCATGAAAATAAAAAGCCTTTGCTCGACTTACCTTGTCCAGAACTTCAAGATGTTATTGTTCTCGTACCCGGCGTTTTCAACGAGCTTTTTTCTACTGCGGCATTTGAAAGATCTGCCCAATTTCTTAAGGAAAATCATAAAGCAGATTATATCGTCGCCACCGTTGACGGAACACTTGATAGTCAAATCAATGCTACTTCGATCAAGGAGACGTTGTTCAAATATATTGAATCTCATCCCCATAAACGTTTATGGCTTATTGCTTTTTCGAAAGGTGGTATTGATTGTCTTCATTTTATGAAACAGAATCCTGATTTTTCAAACCAATATATAAAGGGTTTATCCACACTCG
>PCTW01000084.1:227619-231645 GCA_002786715.1 Bdellovibrio sp. CG22_combo_CG10-13_8_21_14_all_39_27 | reverse complement strand
GAATTCAAAAATTGATCCAAATGACTTCATTAAAGGAAACTAGTCTTTTTAATATCGTTGCCAATTTTGAAAAGTCACTTTCAAATGAGCAAGAAATATGGTTTCAACAATACCATCAAGCCTTGCCAAAGAAGTGTTTTTACACGGCACTAGCGTTCGAATCTGACTTTTTTGATAGCCATTTTTGGATGATGATTACAAAAATCTTACTCAATAGTGAACGCATAAATGATGGTGTCGTCGATGCCGACAGGGCCATGTTTCCAGATTATTTTTCGGCCTACAATTTAGGAATTGTGAATGGCCATCACTTGGTAGGCAACCGCTCTTCACTTTTCGCCCAAGAAGCGATCATAGAAGCTCATCTCATTTTTCTCAAATATTTGAATTTAATTGCTTGAAAGATTTGTTCTAAGATTCATCAAGACAATTTTAGAAAGGGATTTGAGTGATTCAAAAACGCCATCACCCCTAACAGCTACCGCTTCTTGAGTAGGACTGGAAAATCGATTTAGCTTTTGGTTTAACTCTTCGATGGAAACTGCATTTGGCAAATCTCTCTTATTCCATTGCATAATAAGAGGAACTGTTGAAGGATCGTAGCCTTGCTCTTTTAAATTACTTAGCATTCCTTCAAAGCTTTCAATATTGCTTTCCATTTTTTCCATTTGAGAATCGGCAACAAAAATAATTCCATCCACCCCTCTTAAAATGAGTTTTCTACTAGCTTCATAAAAGACTTGGCCGGGAACTGTATACAAGTGGAATCGAGTTTTAAAACCTCTAATTTCTCCGAGATCTAAAGGCAAGAAATCAAAGAAAAGAGTTCTTTCGTTGTCCGAATCCAGGGAAACAATTTTACCTCTCCTGTCACCAGCCGTTTTTTGAAATATATATTGTATATTTGTCGTTTTTCCACCGAGACCCGGACCGTAATAAACAATCTTACAGTTAATTTCCTTTTTATTATAATTTACAAAGGACATGAATCAGACCTTACACCCTTCAAACATTCTCTCGATCTCATCATCAGTAATGTTTTCAAATAATAAATTTTTCTTATTCTCTTTAAGTTTTATGTTTTCTAATAAATACTGACAAATTTTTCTAATTTTAATTTTAAACTGAGCCGGATTAAGCTCATTTTCAAACATGAGAATTACATAGAGCTCAATATTGTCTGAGCTTGCTGTTGGCATTGCAAAGATGCCATGTGAGCTATTGGCAAAACTCATCATAAAATCAGAATCTTTCTCAACAGACATTGTCTTTGCAATCTGCTCTGTTGCTGAAACAGATCCAATAATAAGTGCCATCACTTCGAGAAAGTGATCCCTTTTACCGTAATGACTATCAAAAAGTATTGAGCCATCCCTTTTACACAGGACCACTTGAGCCTTATCGGCACCAATTTGAACAATATAATTTTTGAGCATGTTTTCCATTAAAACTTTCTTCTATTTTCTAAGGCTTTCTTGATCGTTAAGGAATCAAGATACTCGAGAGAGCCTCCCATCGGAATCCCAAAACCTATTCTTTCTACATTGGTAACACTTGGGAGTAGCGAATTTAGATAGGAGCAAGTTGCATCGCCCTCTACTGAAGGATTAATTGCTAAAATAACATTATCAATATTTTCTAACTTAATTATCGAGACAAGCTTATCAAGCTTCAACTCCTCAGGACCCACACCCATTAGGGGATTGAGCACGCCATTTAAAACAAAATAACTCCCAAAGAAATTATTACTTTTCTCAATGGCAATTAAATCTGAAATTGTTTCAACTACACAAAGGATTTTTGCTTCCTTTCTTTTAACATTGCTACAGATGCTACAAATTTCTTCATCAGAATACATATTGCATCTCTGGCACTTTTTAATTTGAGACAATTGCGCGATTGATTCGGCGAATTGCTCAACATCGCCAGTCTGCCATCTCAGAATATCAAGCGCATATCGAATGGCTGACTTTTCACCAACGCCTGGCAACCTTTTAAGTTGTTCAATTGAATTTGTTAGTGATTCTGGTAATTCCATTTTTTAAGTTAACCCAGGAATATTGAGTCCACCAGTGACCTTGCTCATTGCTGATGAAACCATTGTTTGTGATTCTTTTACTGCTTGATTAATGGCCGTTAAAAGAGTCTCTTCAATAAGTTCTTTATCATTTGTACTCAAGCACTCTTGTGAAATGCTCAATGATATTATTTCTTGCTTACCATTGATTTTAATTTTTACGGCACCGCCACCAGAGGAAACATCGATCTCTCTTGTTTCGAGCTCCTTTTGTAAGGCGCCCATTTTCTGTTGCATTTGTTGAGCTTGTCTTAACAGATGATTTATATTCTTTCCCATATTTAACTCCTAATCTTCAATGTTTACTTTATCGACTCTCGTTCCAAAAAGCCTCTCGGCCTCTTTTACATGCTCATTAGAAAGCAAACGCTGCCTTTTGAGCTCTTTCTCCTTAAGTCTTTCTAATTCTCTTATTTCTGCAAGCGAAGGCAAATCATCATTTTCATCATGAATGATATTGAATATAACCTTTAAATCTTCTTCACCTACAAAGGATCTCACTTCTTCTTCTATTTTTTTTATATTTTCTTCTTCAGTTGTGTTTTCAAAGAAGACCAAATTTTTCGAATTATAAAGCCAATCAATCTTTAAGCGATCATTGCTCCAATCACTATTTTTTAGATTGCCATGTTCAAGTTGGAAAGAAAGAGCAGGGCTTGATTTGCTTAAATATTGTAGGAAATCGACTAATTCAAATTTTTTTTTTACTTCTTCTGGCGATTGAACAGAAATTGACTTTGAAATACTTAAGAAGTCCCTTCTTTTGCAATATTTCAAGAGGATAATCGAGAGGTATTTCTCAGCTGCCGATGCAGATTCCAGCCAACCAAAATCTTTGACTAATCCTTCGTAAATCCAAATAAGTTCTTCTTGTGAGTAATGAACACTGTTGATTTCGACTTCGTTATTAAGAGTTACTAATCCATACAAATGATCTAGTAGCGGCAGTGTTATGTTCTCGATTGGTATATTGGCCACCAACATGTCGTTGAGACTTTTGATCATTTGCTCATTTTTACCAGAAATCAATTGTCTCAATATGTTTTGAATAGTGGCATCATCTGCAAGACCTAATGAAGATGACATGACTTCATCTGTGATATTTGAATTTTCACTAAAACTTAAGACTTGATCCAATAAAGATAATGTATCTCTTATGGAGCCTTTTCCTTGACGACAAATTTTGAGTATTAAATTGTCGTTTTCAAATTTTATATTCTCCGTTAGGGAAATCTTTTTAATGTATTCCACCAAGAGAGTAGGTGAGGCTTGTTTAAAATCAAAACGCTGACAGCGAGACAAAACTGTTTTAGGAAGCTTATCTGGTTCTGTCGTTGCTAGGATAAACACAATATGCTCAGGTGGTTCTTCTAATGTTTTCAATAAAGCGTTGAAGGCACTTATTGAAAGCATGTGAACTTCATCGATAATATAAATTTTATATTTTCCAGATGTCGGAAGCGTGTGGACGTTACTTATAATTTCGCGAACATCATCAACACTATTGTGAGAGGCACCATCAATCTCTAAAAAGTCGAGAGAACTAGAAGTCTCTATTTCCAAACAGCTCGAACATTGCATGCATGGATTTAAAGTTTCATTTCTATTTTGACAATTAAGTGATTTAGCAAAAATTCTGGCGACTGAAGTCTTACCAACTCCGCGAGTACCTGAAAAAATATAGGCATGCCCAATGCGATCTCTGCTAATGGCATTTTTCAATGATCGAATAATAACTTCTTGGCCAACGACATCGTCGAAGGTTTTGGGTCTCAGCTTTCTAGATAATACAATGTGCGTCATTATAATCTTTTCTAATAGTTGGGTAGCCAATCCAAAAGCACAAAGCAGACTCAGTTACCGTTGCTTCGTTCCCGACCTGGCGGAGTTCACCGGCCATACTTTTGCCCTGGATTGACTACTTAATGGGATATTATTGTCATGGTGTA
>PCTW01000084.1:0-227602 GCA_002786715.1 Bdellovibrio sp. CG22_combo_CG10-13_8_21_14_all_39_27 | reverse complement strand
GCCTTCGACCACTCGGCCAATTCTCCACTCAAAATCAGCATTATTTTTATAACAGGTAGTAAGTCTCTGTAAACGCTACATTCAGACTAGGGTGTATATTGTTTTCGTCTTTCTTTAAAAAATTGTGATAATTGCTTAGAACATTCGTAATGCATAACACCGCCCATAACATTAAAGCGATGATTTAATCTGTTATCGGTATTCAAGTGATAACCGAGACTCAGTGCGCCACCTTTTTTGTCATAAGCCCCAAAAACTAGCCTCGAAATTCTGGCTTGAATCATAGCCCCAAGGCACATGATACAAGGCTCGAGTGTTACATAGAGTGTAGTATCCAAACACCTCCAGCTATCAAACTTTCCTGCTGATTCCATCAAGGCCAAAACTTCTGCATGGCCGACGGGATTTTTAGATTCTTCTTTAGAATTGTGAGTAGCTGAAATAATTTTACCATCCGAGCCTACGAGAATCGCGCCAACAGGAACTTCACCATCTTTGTATGCTTTCTCAGCTTGCTCAATGGCCAGCTTCATATACCAATCGTCATCTAGCATTCTGAACTCTATTTTTTTTCATACTCTTTTTTATTTTTTTGAGGATTGATGAATTTGAATCGAGCTTGATTCCATAATACAAAGGACGCCCAATTGAATATAATCTCTTCGATAAAATAGTTGCAGATGCTTCAACTATTTTATCTCCCTCTTTAACAGTTATTTTAAGAGGCTTCTCAAAATCTAAATCTTCAAAGCAAGCGAGAGAGGCAAGATCATCTTTTAGATCACAAAGTCTCCCATCAAAAACTTTGTCGTCTCTATGAACTTTTATTTTTAAATCCTTAAAGTTTCTAAAGTCATATTCCCACCAGCTTATGAAGGGAAAAAAAACAGGATTAAATAATGTGGTTGTTAAATAAATTAAGCACACCATCGAAACAATATTAAGAAGGAAGGTATAGCTGTAACCCATCCAAAAAGTCCTCACTAAATCGATTGCGATGTATGTAAAAAAAATGAAATTAAATGTCCAAAGACTATAAAAGAATCGACTTCTCAATCTGAAGTAGAGATAGGCAAGAGGAATGGAGACAATTGTTCTCCAAATGAGACTAAAATAATTTCCTGATTCAATACAAAATTGGATTTGTGAAAGATAAAAAAAGATACCCAAAAGAATTTCAATCAATCGAATGCGATCGAGGTCTGCTTTTAAAAGATCTTTTTGTACTAAAACTTTCATGAAGAAATTATAACGTATTTTGAAAGTGATGGGGGAGTTGAAAATGGCGCAACCGGTAGGAGTCGAACCTACGACCACTTGATTCGTAGTCAAGTACTCTATCCAGCTGAGCTACGGCTGCGCATTTCAGAGATGCTTTAATACCTAAAAAATCTCGATTATTGAATCTTTTTGTACATATTTCACATATTAGCGGCCTACGCCCCGCCCAAAAGAGCCTAAACTCTTTACACTTATAGTTGGTTAACACGCCGAAATGATGTAGAAATCGCTATGACTGAAAAAAATGACATTCGCCCCAATCAATCCATCGAGCTGCTTAAAGAGCTGCATATTCTTACTCGCGATGGAAAGCTTAACCAAGATTCGAAGCGCAAGCTTAAGCAAGTTTATCATCTCTATAATTTCATAGAACCTTTACTGAAAGACGTGTCTTCGAATGGCTCGAATTTTACACTGGTCGATCATGGAGCAGGAAAGTCCTATTTGGGCTTCATTCTTTATGATTTATTTTTCAAAGATATTAGCAACGGAAAAGTCATTGGTGTTGAAACTCGTGAAGAGCTCGTCAAAAAATCAGAAGAGTTGTCTCACAAGCTCAATTTTGAACGCATGGAATTTCTCAATGTCTCAGTAAAAGAATCTATGACAACAGAGAAGCTTCCGAGTGAAATTGATATCGTTACAGCTCTTCACGCCTGTGACACGGCCACAGATGATGCCATCAAATTTGCTATCAACAAAAAAGCTAAGCACATTGTCCTCATTCCTTGTTGCCAAGCCGAAGTCGCGAGTATACTTCGCAAAAATAAAAATGAATCCTTTGGCAAAACACCACTTTCAGAATTGTGGCGCCATCCCATGCACACTAGAGAAATTGGAAGCGTTATGACCAACGCTTTACGTTGCCTATTGCTTGAAGCCCATGGTTATCAATTAACCGTGACTGAGTTTACGGGCTTTGAACACTCCATGAAAAACGAACTCATTCTCGCAAAGTTCACAGGTAGTATTCGCAAAAATGCCCAAGAGAGGTCACTCGCCATTTTGGAAGAGTTGAACTTAAATGAGCTCAAGGAAAGATTCATCTACTAACCAAACGATCCTGATAAATATCATTTTTTTTTATGAACTAACCAATAATGGTTATTTTTCTCCGATGTTAAAACTAACTCAACAATAAGTTTGTTTCTTAGAACAAAGGAGAAAGTTATGTCATTACTTACAAAATCAAATTCCTCACTTGCAAACGGTGACCTCATGGCTTCATTGGAAAACTTTAGAAAGGAGTTTAATAATTTATTTGGAGAAAGAGATTTTCCAACTTTTTCTAGTAGTTTTTTTCCTGCATCTCAGAATACCTTTTTCCCTGCCGCCGATTTAAGTGAAACAGAGACGGGATACAATGTTGAGATGGAGATTCCAGGAATGACATCAAGCGATGTCACGGTTGAGCTTAAAAATAATACGCTTTTTGTTCAGGGAGAGAAAAAAACTGAGTCTGAGAAAAAGGAAAAAGGTGTCTTAAGAAAAGAGCGCACACATGGATCATTTTATCGTGCTCTTCCTTTCGCACAGAACGTAGATCCTGAAAAAGTTAGTGCAAAAATGAAGGACGGAGTCCTGAAGATTGAAGTCGAAAAGCTTCCTAGCAAAGCTCAAAATGGTCGCAAAATCACCATTTCCGAGTAACTCATACTTAAGCACGTTGGTTTTTCAGTAAAGACCAACGTGCTTATCATAAATAAAAGAGACTCGATGATCACCTGATTTAATTGAAACAGTGATGAATTCATCACAAACTGAGTTACTTTAGATAATTTTTTAATCTGCCAATTATTGACTTATAAATAAATGACTCCATTATATAGTCATGCGCTTTCTCTTACTCACATTACCGCTCTACTGTCTTTGCTTTCTCTATAGTCAGAACGCAAAGGCTGATACATTTCACAGCGCTTCTGTTCAAAATCATTATATAAGCTCATCTGATAACGCTTCATCGAACAATAACCCTTACGTACTCAATACCATCGATTTTTATGTCCCCATTCTTCCTCTCGCCATCCACTTTACAACGACTTATTATAGATTAAATATTTTTTCCAAACTTACTTCGCACTATAAATCGATCAATCTCTTTTTTAAATCTGGCTTAAGCCCTCCAAAGCTTACTTAAAAAGATTAAGGTTCTATTCACTTTTTAATTATTTAATGAGGTTTTCATACCTCGAGGACTATTTATGAAATACATTATTTCTCTCTTCATTGCTTTAGCTTTTTTCTCAACACCAGCTTCTTCCAAGGAACAACACAAATTAGAAATAAGACCTGTTAAAAAGGCATTGCTGGAGCTTGAAGATATAGAGTCTGCCCAGTTTGTTCAGACCAAGGATAACAAAGGAGCTCTCTCTATCACACTCAGGCCCGAAGGAACAAAGAGACTCGCTGATTACACTGCAAGCAACCTTCATGAGGATTTGGCACTTATCATAGATGGAAAAGTTACGAGCATGAGAAAGGTTCAAGCACCGATACGAGATGGGAAAATATGGCTAACTCCCTATGATAAACAAGAGGCCCGGAAAATTATTGAGATGATTAAGTAAGAATCTTTAGCTCCGGCAGGACTTTATATTCGTTAAAGTCCTGCCATTCTTTTGAAAGTACTCAAAAAAATTTAATCCAAGAAATTAAAACTTATCAAAAAATGACTGATTCGTAGCAAATGAAATTATTCTAAGCATTTATTCAGATGAACTGATTTTTTTATGTAACGCTGGATAAGCTTACTCAATAAACAACATCATCTTGAGTAGTAGACCTACGGAAAATTAAAAAAGTTGCCTCAACTTGTGACCTATTTTCCAAAAAATGCTTATTTCTAGAGCCTGCTTGAAAGCAAACAGAGTCTCCCTCTATTAACCTTACTTCTTCATCGCCTTCTATAGCGTATAGCTCACCATTTACAACCGTAATGATTTCATCAATGGCCCGATGGAAATGAGGGGCTGACGCCCTCTCGCCAGGTTGAACTCTCTCGCTATAAAGAAATAATTGATTCGTATGAAAAACTTTAGCCGATGCCGAATAGGGATACTCAACTCCCTGCTTAGGCTCAGGTTTTTGATGAACTCTTTCAGCCACTCTGTTTATTTCCATAATTTATTCCGTACTAAATTAAAAGATATGCAACTCAGAGTAATACGAGACAATCGCGGATTCATTCCAAATTGAGTTACTTTAAACAGTTATCCACATATCTAGAATCAATTTATGAAGCACTCTTTAACAGATCTCTCTACTTCAAATACGCAAGATAGAAATATACCCTGCAACTTGAAGTATGATTCTCACTTCCCAGGCAATCCATAATCTCACGAACAATTCTTTCATGTCTATCACCCAGAAAACTTTTAAAACTGCCCATTCTCTCGAAACGATTTTTCCAAGCAGTGAGAATATCTCTATTGGCCATGCCTTCGAAAGATAATTCCCGATCCTCTAGAAAACTAAACTCTTTTATTTCGAAGCCGTTTAGTTCGAGATTGCTTTTTAATTTTTCTCCACTTTTAAAGTCATATGCATTACAACTAAAAGCATCTTCATAAAATCTACTAATCCATTTTTTAGCTTCAAAACTCATTGGTTCGTGACCAAGCAAGTCTGACATTTCAGTGACAGCAAGCCAGCCCCCTGGTCTCAACAGGGTCTTCCATTTTTTTAGTACTGTGGAAAAATTGGGGAAATAAGCAGGAACAAAACTGGTCCAAATTCCATTGGCGCTATGGAGATTTAACTCTTCTACATTATTTAGATCATGCTGATAAAAATTTGAATTAGGAATTACTCTTTCCCTAGCATATTTTAGTAGATCAGGATTTCCATCAACGCCAATTACGGTTGCTCCCAAACTGCTTAACTTTTCAGAATGATCTCCATGAGCACAGCCCAGGTCATACACTAAAGAGCCATTAATATTTGGAAGTTTAGAATACAAGGAATCCCAGTTCCTCCATTTCCACTGCTTTTTATATTGTTCAAGTAATGAATCATCCATCTACTTACTAGAATAATAAACAATGTTCTATAACTCTAGGAAACTCTGGGTAATGCTCAGTAATGAAAATGGCGGAGACGGTGAGATTCGAACTCACGGTACGGAGTTAACCGTACGACGCCTTAGCAAGGCGCTCCCTTCGACCACTCGGGCACGTCTCCAAGTCATTTAAAAAGATGGCGGAGGACACAGGATTCGAACCTGCGGTCCCCGCAAAGGGACGACGGTTTTCAAAACCGTTGCATTAAACCGCTCTGCCAATCCTCCGCACAGGTGCCGATAAGGCAAAGTATAGTAAATTTTTAGCTACTTAATGACAATAGGAAACTATCTTTTGATGTTATTTAAAGTTCGTTCAATTTGGGCACGATCCGGTGCACCAGGATCTAGTTTTAAATAAGTATTGAGCTCGTCTTGAGCAAGTGAACCCTGTCCAATTTTCACATAGATAAGTCCCAGAAGTCTTCTTATCTGCGGGTTATTGGGCTCCAATCGCACAGATCGCATGGCCATTTCTCTTGCTGCATCGAGATAATTTTGACGAAATTTGATATCGGCCAAACTCAATAGGGCCTCAACTGCTTTGCCATCTATTGATATCGCTTTTTCCAACATTTTAACGGCATCTGGATACTGCTCTTTTCTTCTAAAAGTTTCACCGGCCAAGTAATAGCCATTGTACAAGGCAGGATTTCTTTGGATCTCAAGCTTCGCGTACTCTAGGGCCTTATCGGCTTGCCCAGTCTGGAGATAGACCTTGCCAATAAGATAGCTAATCTGTGGGTAGGCAGAAAGTCTTTGTGTGACAGTAAAATAGGCAGCAAGAGCTTCATCATATTTTTTTTGTTTCAAAAGAAAATTGCCCAAAGTAATTTTTGCTTCAAGATTTCCCGGCTCCACTTCAACTAGCTTTTTTGAATAAGCAATAACTTGATCAACGTTTTCTTCAAGTATGGAAGCGCTGACAAGAAAGCTATAAAAGTTCGGGTCTTTTCTATTGAGTTGTTCAACTTCTTTCTTAATTTGTTCGAATTCTTTGATCTGACCGTTTTTATAATTATAGATGGCGATCTCACCAAGAAGCTTTGGCTCATCAGGAAAGTCTTCTAAATATTTTCGTAAGTAGCCTATTGCCACATCTGCACCATCTAGCTCAAAAAGAATTTTCGAGTAGGAAGTGAGATAATTTAAATTTCTAGGATCGAGTTCAATTGCCTTAGTTAATTGATACTTTGCTTGATCATACTTACGATATTTTAAATAAGTTGCTGCCAGTAATGCATAGTCCTCATCATTTAGTGGGTCGCGACGAAGAGATTCTTGCAACCACTTAACCGCATTTAAAATATTGCCCGACTTTAAATAGTATCTACCTAAGAGAGATGCAAACTCTTTGCTTTCATTTATTTCTGGCATGTTCTTAATAATTAAAATTTCTTTGTCAGCTTCATTGAGTTTAAAAGATTCAATATAGGCATTTATTAGATTGTAATTTACTTTGATATTCGTTGGATATTGCTTTCTAAGTCGGACCAAAGTTTCAATAGCCGATTCGAAATAACCGCGCTTAATCTGTAGAGAAGAAAGATATAGCTTTGCTGGTATATACGTTTCTGACATATCTGCAGCTTCAATCGCATACTTAAATGCAAGGTCCCAATTGAGCTTGCTTTCAGCATTACTGGCCTTATCAATGAGATCAATCATTTTTGATTCAAGAATCAACCCTTCTTCTAGCTTTGAACCTCCAACTTGAAGTTCAGCAAGTTTAGATCTCAAACGATCTGATTCTCTAATTTGAAGAGCCTTTGCAAAAAGAACAGCTGCTGTTTTGTTATCTTTATTATAAACACTCAACATTCCCATTTGTTCCAAGTACTTCGAATAGAAAAAGGGTGATCCCTCACTACCGAGTTGATCTATGGCCTGAAGTACGCTTTTATACTTTACAAAGTTTCCACCATTCCAAAGATAATCAGACAGCAAGAGTAAAATCTCGACTGAGTTTGGATAGAATTTTAAACCTTCCTTGAGTGTCTCTTCAGCCTTGGCCCTGTCTTCATTCAAGTTATGAAATCGAGCGAGTGAAATTATGAGATCGAGAGGCTTCTTAGCGACATTATCAACCTTTTCAACTAAGGAGCGACTAGATTCAAGATCACCAACATCAATCAAGAGATCAAGGTAAGTCGCCATCACTCTTAATGTAGGCTTTGATAGTCTCAAGTAGTTCTCGAGCATCATAAGAGCTGTTCTTATTTTCCCAGAGTTCCTAAAAAAAAGCGCAGTCCCGAGAGCCACTTCAGGATTTTTATATCGCTTTGACTGAGTCATTTGAATAAATTTAAAAATGATTTGCTTGGCTTCAGATTGATTCTTCACATTAGGCAAGAGTTCTGAATAGACTAAAATAAGATAGTTTAAAGCTTCATTATTGGCATATTGATATTCAAGTGATTCTTTGAAATAACTAGCCGCCATCAACTTGGATTTATAGTCGTACTTCTTATAGACTTCGAGTCCTTTCTTAAAAGAATTAGCTGCTGCACGAGGATCTTCTACTTGCTTTGATACTGGGCTTTGGATAATCAGAAATCGAGGCTCTACTTTCTTTGGGGGTTCATCTAAAAAAAGAAGATAATAGAGTAGTAGAATAATTGATACTGCGACCAGAGGTTTAATCTTTTTCTTTTTAACCTCTTGTTCTGAATCTTGATTCTTTTTGGATTTTTTCTTCGAATTGGTTTTGGCTGGTTGTAATGCTTCTTCTTCTTGAATAAGGGCTACTTCAGAATCTTCAATCTCTTGATTTAAGGCCGGAAGTAAGTCATTAAGATTAGTTACTCGTGTGGCATCGTCTTGAGAGATAACTTCTTCTATTTCAACCGGTTCTTCAGGTTGCTCATCTACAACTTCATCAGGAGTCTCTTCAACTGGCTTATCTTTGAATTTGTTTATTCTTACTACACGAGTCTTATCTACGTCTTGCAGATCTTTTTTTATATTTATAACTCGAGTTTTATTTATCTTTTCATCTTCTTCGTCTTCATCTGCAATCTCGTCTTCTTCAATGATGGTAATTTCAGGTTCAACGACTTTTTCTTTATCAAATTTAAACTCTACAAATTCTTTATTTTTTATTTCCTCATCAAGTTGCTTTATCTTTTCAATATGTTTTTCTTTTTTCTCTTTCTGAACTTGCTTACCAACTTTTGATCGCAACTTCATATTGGCGACGGTTTGGTCAGCATTCGAAAAATTTTGATTTGTAATGCCTTCAACAATATCTGGAAATGACTCAATACTTTTCCAATCTCCAGAAGGAAAGAGCTGGCATTCCTCATCGCCTGAAATTTGACCAGATTCAAAAAGCTTGAAGATATCTTTCGTTGAAAGAGGTCCAATGATTCGACTGTTTTTAAGTTTTAATCTGTATTTATTCACTCAGCTATTTTTTAATAATAAAGGTCAATGATATTACCCCTATGATAACAAGCCGTGTAAATAAATCAAAGTTTATGCGTGTAATTGTTGATTCTAGTCTTGTTTGAAAGCGAAATGTGCGAGCAAAAAAGTAAATCTCGCTAATAAAATGCAAAATGGCCATAAAAACGAGTTGTTTATTTAGTCCCACCACCCAAAGACCCTTGAACATATTGATTTGAGACCAAAAATAGGGTGAGAGGGGTGTGGATAAAAAGAAACAAAAAGTTAAGAGATTTAAGTGCTTCACTGGTGTAGAAGTCTTCGTTTTATCTTCTGTTGTTGTAAAAATTTGATAAAAATAAAGAGGACAGTAGAGTAGAGGATAAAAGGTATCAATCACTTCTATATTTGAAGATAAACTTATAACTATTATTCCAAAAAAAGGAATCCGGGATAAATATTTGAATGTGCTAAGTTCACTGTCGCTACTTCTCATATTGAAAACTGTAGTAAATTGAGAAATGGCCAAGAGAAGTCCGATCAATCCAATGATGACTCCAACTTCGTTGTCTAAACTCTGTGGAACACCATCAAGAAGTCTGATAAAAATTTTGTAACTCAAAAAGGAAGTTAGTACTACATTCAGAATGGAAATTGTTTTGTTCTCTATATACTGATCTTCTACTTTAATAAATCTCACAAAGATATTTGACAGCGCAAGTCCAACAGGTAGAACGCTCATCAAAAGGTCTAACGCCCCCACTGCTAAGTTTGAACTTGTATAGTAGGTATCTACAATTCCAATCATCAATAACAGGTCAACGATAAGTCGAAAGTGGAAATCTCTTCTTTTTGTTCTGGAAGCAAAAACAAAAGCTATATCCGCAATAAGGAGGAGAATTGAATACTCAAGAGGGCCCTCCGTCGCAGTTGAAAAAAAGATCAGCACTTGGTGCAATAAGATAATAGGAAATCCTTGTGAATCTTCCTTGGAATTGAAGAAATACCTCAAACTAAAGAAGCTACAAAAGATAAAAAGCAAATGATCGTAGCTGGCATTCTTGCTTTGTACATAAATGAAAAGGGTTAGCGTTGACCAGATAAAGAATTCTATTTTTTTACGGTAATTAACATCGATTAGTTTTGTAAAAAAAGATACAAAGGAAAAGAATGAAATAATAAAAATATTGAGTTCATTACTATAAAGCAGAAAAATTCTCCTTTCTACTAAACCCTACAAACATTTGCCTAAAGGTACTCAAGATAAACAAACTAATGAGAATGATAGAATTGTAAACCGAAGTCATTTCAATTATTAAAAAGTGAGTTGCGAGAAATGAAGCCATCATTAAAAAATTGAGAAAATATTTATAAGTAGGCTTAATTTGTGATTCTTCAATAAAGAGAAAAACTAAAGGGAAAATGATGAAATAGATTGAAATCCAAAGAGTTTTTTCAAGATCGTAGATACTAAAAGCACTTCCTGCAATAATAAAATAAGATAAAACAAGAAGGCATCTTTGTATGACGTCTTTCGAAATCAGTAATATTAACGATGAGACTGCTATAAGTGGATAAAGATAGCTAATGCTTTCGATGTGTTCAACCATGAATAGCTGATAGACAAAAACGAGATCAAGTAAAAAGACCATAATTAGAAAATGTCCTCGAGACTCCTTGAGGTTTATGATATTCAAATTTCGCAAAACAAACATAGAGCCCAAAATTAATTGAAAAAATGCAGAAAATTCCGAACTTGGATTATAAGAATTAAACTCAAGCGCAAAATTTAGAAAATATAATATAGATACGACAAATGAAAAATACCTCTCTCTGCTTAGTCTCGAATTAGAAATAGCTATTAAAATGCTCATGAAGAGATAGACGTTTACATTTTTAATTAACGCAAAGACAAGTACTCCACAAAAAAACAGGGACAAGTTTTTCTCTTTATCTTTAAGAACTAGAAAAGTTGCTATTAAAAGAGAGAAGGCTTGGAGGACAATGGGAAGCGTTAGGGCTTCGACTTGAATCCCAGATAGTCCCAAGATATTTTGAACAATCCCCACCGAGAGAATTAGACCTATTCCTGTCAAACCTTGCATTAAATCTTTAAATATTGAATGTTTTAAAGATGAGAAGAAATAGGCAAATGTAATTAAAATAATGAAAACTATCACATTCCCAACCTAGTCGCCCAAATGGCAAACACAACAAGTGAACCAATAATAAATAAATGCAAGCCGTTCACACGCTTTTCTAAATCGAGAAATAAGCTATAGATAAAATTATTAATTAAAGCAAAAAGCGATTCTAGTGAACGAATCGATAACGACATGCTTGGAATGTGAACGTCGAGATGCGGGATTTCAATATCATGAAGATATGGAATAAACCTTTTACCATTTGCCTTTGTAGATTGAACAATAAACATTATTAAAGCTCCAAAGAGAATAGACAAAAAAAGAAGAAGCAAGTTTATGCCAAATCCTCTTAAATTTGAAGGCTGAGTATAATAGATCAAACTAATCATTAAAATGAACAAGAGAGCGATTGTTATCTGGTTCTCTTTCCAACTTATTTGAAGATATCTTATTTTTTCTATTTTTTGACTAATGAGTATGTAGTTAATGACCAACTGTACAATTGCGAAAGTCATCAAAGAATAGCCAAAAGATGGCGCCAGGTTCACACCTTCAAACAATATATAGATTCCTAAAATAATTCCAATAACGATTTTTAGGAAATCCTCTTTCAATATTTTCGCCACCAAACAAAAAACCATGGTCACGATAGCTATGTTTAAGTTACTGCAATAAATGGAAGTTGCTATGGAAAGCCATATTAACTGACTTCTATTAATGAGAAGTCTTTGATTGCCCGACATGGTCTCGAATTCAAGTTTTTGTAGAATCTTAATTATGACAAGGACAATCGGTATTAACATGATGTTGGGATCTATGACGATTTCATTTCGGATAAGACATTCATAATAAATAATTGTTATCAATAATGACTGGAAGTGAGATTTTCTACGCAAGCATCCTTCTGCTAAAACAAATACCAACATTAGACTAAATACCAATCCCATCATTTCATTATTCAAAACCTCTGCGAATCCAAAGAGATAAAAAATGTGAGTAATAAATAGGACTAGTGAAGTTATTACTTGATTTCTGGATCTGAGGGAAAAAGGAGATGATACATTATTGATCAAATACAATACTGAAATCATTCGTAAAACATAATTATCAATAACAAATGAGAATATTATAAAAAAGAGAAAAGTTCTTAGATATACTCTATTTTCAGAATTTTCAGATCTCATTTTGTCAGAAACAATGACATCTAGTATGAACAGGAATGTTCCACTCATTGAGCTAAAAGTTGTAACAAACTGAGGAATTACCAACAAATAACTCGTGGATACAAAAAAGAGAGAAATTAGCCAAAGGTACTCATCTCTAACACTTGATTTAATCAAAAGTTTTGACAATAGTCTTTTTAATAGCTCAATCAACGTTTTCATCCTTTATTATAAATAATGAAGACAACGTAAGAACGAGCATCGCAATTGGCCCATTAAAAACATTTGAAATAAACATTGAGACAATAAAGGCAATGAGAAAAAAAGCATATTGGGATTTCTGCTTGTTAGCACTTGTTACAACAGCAAGCATTACGCTGGCAACAATGAGATAGACTATCGCATTTGCACTATTCACTTACTACCGCCCTTGAGACGGTCCACATTTAGCAAGATAGCTATGGCCAATGTTAAATAACATAGTGATGAAATTGAAATATCTATTAAATGTGTATTATTGGATCCTATAGCAACTGAATTGTTAATAAAGAGTCCAAGAAACAAAAATGAAAATGGAATACCGATCATCGTTTTTGAAATCTTTGCTCTACTTTGTGTTTTTTGCTTTTGATGTTTAAGACTTACTACAATTGCAAAGAATAATCCTAAAATTGATAGCTGCTGCGATTTTTCAAAGTTCATTATAACTAATAAGAGGACTGTTGAAAGATATGAAAACTTTATGAACTGAAGGTTTTCAGAAGTAATAAAAATCATCATTAATAGGGCAGCGATCGGAACCAATATGATGAAATAATTTAACTCCATATATTCACCATTAAACTGATAATCAAAAATGCTAATACGGTCTTTTCACTTTTAATTTCAATTCTTCCAAAAAACTTTTTAGTTATCGAAAACTTTGCTAAATATACTAGTCCTTCAATAAATATCAATCTCGTCAAAAAAGATATTACCATCATAAAAATGAAGAGAGCTCTTGAATTTCTTATATAATCTTCAAGTATTTCAAAGGGCGTCGCTCCTTCAAAAAAGAGAAAAATTATAAGTGCCTTGATGCAGTACGACCAAAGTATATCAATTTTTGAATTAATTTTTCGTTTTGTTTGAATACTTTTTGAATCTTCATTAATTCTAATCAAAAGATAAAAGAGTGAGAGAAAAGAGACAATGTTTACGATTAGCTTAAGGTTGGGCCGAAATGGCACACCAAGTGTTTTAGCCATTATGACTATAGGATCTACTTGTCCATAAAGGAATTTCATTTGAAGGGCAATAATTGAAAGTAATACACCTTCAAAAAGCATATATCTTAATCTCTTATAGTTTCGTGTAACATTGAGATCATTAATCTCTACACATATCCTGATTATATAAATGGAAACTATTGCAATGGGGAAATAGAGAGCTTGCGAGGTGTTCTGAAGTGGAAGAAATAGGATGGTGATAATAAGTGCGACGTAACTAAAATTTTCGAAATAATATTTATAATTATAATGCGGATATGTTCGAAGCTTAAGAGAGTTAAAAATCTTCGCATCTCCAGCTTGAAATTTATTGGCAAACCAGTATGTAAATAAAAGTCCGACGATGTTAAATGGTAGATTGAGAAATATTTCCCAATTTATGGCTGGCATCAAGACCCCTCATTACTTCTTAATTACCCATTTTAGACTATATAATCCAATAATTGTTGCAATAATTTTACCCGATTGATTGTTGATACCAATCATTGTTGTTGTTGTTAAAATTAAGGCAACATGAAGAAAAATGATAGAAAGTCTTTTGATTTCTTCATCATGATTAAAGGAAATTTTAAATGGCCTTACGACTTGAAAGAACGTCCCTAAGAGCAACACTCCCATTGTCATAAAAGCTAGAACCAGAGGTAGGTAATACAATAGTCCCCCTTAATGATGAGACTGTGAAACCACGCCTAAAAGTCCGTTCACCGATGCCCAGTTAATACCTAACCAAACAACAGGTATAGCAATTATAAAATAGATAAGTTGATTGACGTAACTTAGAGTCTTTATTTCTTCCATCGTCTCAGTTGGCTTAAAAACCATTAATCTTACAACTTTTAAATAATAGTAAAGTGAAATGACTGAGTTGATACCAGTGATGATTGCTAAAGTGAAAAATTTCTTTTCAATAATGATGGAAAGAACTCTAAACTTTGCCACAAAACCACCTAACGGAGGTATTCCAGCAAGAGAGAGCATTACCACTGTTAAAAGAATCGCCATCATTGGATAGCGAAAAGCAAATCCATTAAATCTCTCGAAGTAATCATTGCCATAAGTATCATTCATTGCAGAAATCATAAAGAAAGCAAGTAGAGTCATGAAGAGATAAACGAATGTATAAAACAAGAAAGCTGTTTGCCCTTCAACTCCTGGTACTAAAGCACAGAGCATGAGAACGCCAGAATGACCAATTGAAGAATAAGCCAACATTCTTTTCATAGATCTTTGACCAATGGCCGAGACGTTACCAACAGTCATTGTTAAGGCTGCCATAACACTTATAGTGGCCATCCAGCTATGACTTAAAACCGATTCATGAGCAAAGAATAACTGAGTAACTCTCAGAAGAGCTGCAATACCTGCAACTTTTGGAACAATTGAAAAGAATGCCGTAACAGGAAGGGGCGATCCTTCGTAAACATCTGGTGACCACATATGGAAAGGAACACAAGCAATCTTATATCCAATTCCGACGAAGAAGAATAGGAATGCTGGTATCAAAATAACAAGTTGCTGAGTTTGTAGTTCAGTTACTTTCATTGCGATTTCAGAAAATTGAATTGTGCCCAAAACTCCAAAGATATGGCTCATCCCAAAAAGCATCAAACCTGCAGAAATTCCGCCGTAAAGTGCATACTTCAATCCAGCCTCTGCTGAACGATCATCATTTTTCTTAAATGAAGCCATAGCGTATGAAAGAATCGAAAGCGTTTCAATTCCAATGTAGAACATCAGCATATTATTAGCTGAAGCCAAGATCATCCCGCCAATCAATACACCAACTGCAAGAATTGAGAATTCTCCCTTCTGCTCGTCAGCAATATCTTTCGAACCCCAACTCAAGTAAAAAGCACCAATCGTACCAATAACCATCACAAGCTTCGCCATTGAAGCCAAAAGATCAATTGTCATTGATCCTGTAAAAATTGTAGTCGCTGAATTTGATTTCTGAAGCAAGAGAACAATAGCAACGGCCAATAGACCAAGAAGAGAGAAGAGATTAAATAATCCTCTTTTTCCATCTTCGATCTTGCTGTAGGTAGCCTCAAGAATAACCAATCCAACCATAACTAAACAGGCAAGAAGTTCAGGTACGTATGCCGACAGGCTTGAGATGTATGATTCAACCATACTTAATCCTTAGTAATTTGAAAGTAATGAAACTAATTGTCCTACAGAAGCTCTCATAACATTGAGAACTGGAGCAGGATAAATTCCAAAGATAATTACAGCAGCACAAAGTGGAAGCATGTAAAAAATCTCTCTAGCATTCATGTCTGTATATTCTTTGCATTCTTCAATAACTTCACCGAAGAACATTCTCTTGAACATCCACAATAAGTAAGCAGCACCGATCAAAAGACCAAAGAGAGCTAGAACTGTGATTGTTGTAAAGCGTTCGTAGATACCCAAGAAAATCAGAGCTTCAGAAATAAATCCTGAAAGACCTGGTAATCCCATTGAGGCAAACATAGCAATGATGAAGATAATACTATAGCGAGGTAATTGAGTATAAAGACCTCCGAAACCTTTGGTTCCATCTGGACGCACAATCCATCTATGGTGTGATCTTTCATAAAGAACACCAATCAAAAGGAACATCATCGCTGTCGAAGTTCCGTGGTTAAACATTTGGAGAACTGCGCCGTTCATGCCTTGAACAGTCATCGCAGCAAGCCCCAACATTACGAAGCCCATGTGTGACACTGAAGAGTATGCAATTAACTTCTTCACATCTGTTTGGGCCATGGCACATAAAGCACCATAGATAACGTTGATCAAACCAAGCCAAGCAATGGCTGAGGAAAAGTGTACCGAAGCTTCAGGAAAGATTGGATAGGCAATTCTTAAGAAACCATACGTTCCCATCTTCAAGAGCACACCAGCGAGGATAACTGAAATCGCAGTCGGGGCTTGAACGTGTGCATGTGGCAACCACGTATGAAATGGAAAAACTGGAACCTTAATCGCGAAACCGATAAACATGAAAACGAAAAACAGCTTGGAGAAAGAAAAAGTCGAACCGAAGATATTAATAGTGAGAGAGGTAAATTTCCCCCCTGAAAGAGCGAGGATATTAAATGATTCAGCGTTACTGCCTGAAGCATAATAAAGAGCAACCATACCAACAAGCATCAAGATTGATCCAAAGAAAGTATAGAGAAAGAATTTAACCGCTGCATACTCTCTGTTTTCACCACCCCAAATACCGATCAAGAAGAACATTGGGATCAACATGACTTCCCAGAAAACGTAGAAAAGGAAGAAGTCGAGAGATAAAAACACGCCGTAAATACAGGCTTGTAAAAAGAGAAAAAGTGCAAAATAGGCCTTAACTGATTTTTCAATAGTCCAAGAACTAAGAATACAAATCATAAAGAGCAAAGACGTTAACATAACCATTGGAAGAGAAATACCGTCTACACCTAAGCGATAAAAAATATGAAAATTTTCAATCCAAGGAATAACGACATTAAAGGGACTTTGCATGCCCGGAACAGTGTTGTCGAACTTCATATAAAGAACAACGCTAAACACTAACGTCAAAGCGGTATTTAGGAGAGACCACATTCTTATCCAGTCTTTCTTATCTTTTGGAAGAAGGAGAACCCCTAAAACGCCCAACATAGGCATCCACAAAATCCAGTTTAGTAATTGAGAACTTCCAGCCTGCACTTGCTACTCCTTATAGACTAATTTGAACCAATGGCCCAAATGTAACTCGATAAAACTAATATAATCATAATGAAATAAAATTGAATTTTCCCTGACTGAAGCGTGCGCAGGACAACATTAAACAAACGAACGCTTGCACCCGTTCCATCAACCGCAACAGTATCAACGACCAAATTATCAAACCACTTGGCCACTGTATAAAACCATCTGTTCACATTCTCCCATCCGTCGATAGCATATCTGTCATAAATACCCATATCGATGAAGGCCAAAAAGTTGTTAAGGGGGAGAAGCATTTTTTGAATCACAACCTTGATATAAAAAGTATCAAAGTAATACTTATTCAAGAGACCTCTATACCAACCTGAAAAGAGTCCTGTCCAAAAAGCAGGATTGAGAGACTTCTTTCCATACATTAAGAATGAAAGAAAGACGCCCGAGAATGCAATAACGATCGACATAAGAGCACCAATCAAATGCACTTGGTGGACATGATGAGCTTCTTCTTCAGTTTTGCCATGTTTTTCGTCATAACGGCTGTGCTTAAATTCTTCTCTGTCGACTGAAGAATCCATAGTCCAAAGCTGACGCTTGTGATCTTGGAAATTTGCAACATGTGGCTTTTCAACCAAAGTTCCAAACCACTCATAGTTACCTTTAAAGACTTTAATAAAACCTTGGCCAGTTAGTGACCCAGAGTAAAAGACACCTAATGTGAAAATAGAGAGGATGAGAAGAGGAACATTGCTGTTAAGTTGTAAGTGCTCTTCATGCATGTGCTCGTAAAGCTCCTTGTCTCTTGGTTCTCCAAAGAAAGTGAGGAACATCATTCTGAACATATAAAAGGCTGTTAAAAAAGCTGCTGCAAATCCCAAAACTGCTGGAACCCACATAACTTTATGATGAAGAGCAGCCAATAGAGCGTCGCCTAGGATTCTATCTTTAGAAACAAATCCTGAGAAAAAGGGAATACCAGAAATGGCGAGCGTACAGCACATCATGGCAATAAAAGTAAAGGGAAGCTTCTTCCGTAAACCACCCATTCTTGGCATTTCTTGAACGTGCTCATGAGTGTGATGATCGTGAAGTGAGTGAATAACTGAACCCGCGGCCAAGAACAAACATGCCTTAAAAACAGCGTGAGTAATCAAATGCATAAAGGAGGCGTTATAAGCACCGACACCAACACCTAAAACCATATAACCCAACTGAGAAATTGTAGAATAGGCGAGAACTGCTTTAATATCTGTTTGAACAAGGGCGATAGTTGCAGCACCAAAGGCCGTAATTGCTCCTATATAAGCAATGAATGTTAAGAGATGACCTGCTTCCATAAGCGGGAACATTCTGAGAGAAAGATAAACACCGGCCGCAACCATGGTCGCAGCATGAATTAAAGCCGAACAGGGAGTCGGTCCAAACATGGCATCAGGTAACCAAACTTGAAGTGGAAATTGAGCAGACTTACCAATTGTTCCCATGAATATTGAAAAAGCTGCAAAAGTCGCAACTGGAATACCAAGTCCAAAAATCATTATATCGTGGGCAAACTTTCCTTGTGAAAGGGCAGCGTAGATATCAACAAAAGAGACACTTCCAACAATGTTCCAAATGGCCAAAATCCCAACCAAGAAGAACACGTCCCCCACTCTGGTTGTCATAAAAGCTTTCATCGAAGCATTTCCTGCTCCTTCTTTTTCATAATAAAAGCCAATGAGTGAGTAAGAACAAAAGCCCATCAATTCCCAGAAAATGAAAACAGAAAGAAGGTTGTCTGAAAGAACAAGGCCAAGCATGGCTGAAGTAAACAGTGACATGTAGACAAAAAATCTTCCGAAACGGGCATCGTCGTGCATGTAATAAGTAGAGAAGACATGAATGAGAGTAGCTACACCTGTGACCATCAATAACATAATGGCAGTCATGTTATCTATATAGATACCCATGTTGATTTTAAATGGAATCGTCGCTGAAGAAATGTCAATCCAATTGAAATACTTATGTACATAAAACTCTGATGAATAAACATCAAAAACAACATCCTTAAATATGCGACAAGCAAGGAGGAAAGATGAAAAGATGGCCAAGCAGCTTATTGTAACAGCAAGCTTCGTGAACTTTTTCACTATGAAAGCATTTATTACAAACGCAAAAAACGGTAATAAAGCTATTAGTGCCACATTTGAAAATGAATAATCCATATGTCTCTCTAGCTCTGTAATTGAGTGGCATCATCAATATGCACACTTTCTCTAAGTTGATAAAATCTAATAACAATCGCCAAACCTACAGCTGCTTCTGCAGCTGCAATAACAATAATAAAGAGGGACATTATATGACCGTCGAGATTGTTATTGACGAATTTTGTGTAAGCTACAAAGTTTAATGCAGCTGAATTCAAAATAAGTTCAATTCCTAAAAGAATCGCAACAATATTTTTACGAGCAATCATGACAAACATTCCCGCTACAAAAAGCAAGAATGATATGAAGAGATAAGAAGGTAAGCTAATCATATACTTATAACCTCTATTAGTTTCTTTTCGGACGCGCAATTATAGCGGCGCCAACCAATGCTCCCAAAAGCAAAATCGATGAGATTTCGAACGCTAGGATATGGTCTGTTAACAAAAGCGATCCAATATTAAAAACGGTGGATTCATTCCCCGTACTGGCTACGGCCAAATCTTTGTTGGCAGTGTGAATGTTTGCCGTCATTTTCAAAACAATCATTGCGATAATCAGCACAGATGCTCCTGCAACGATGTATGTTTTTGTAGAACCCATTGATGGTATTTTTTCAATGCCGAATCTATTCTTTTTATCTTCAGCCCCACCAGTCAGCATGATGGCGAACAACATTAAGATCACAACGCCACCAGCATAAACAACAATTTGAGTAGCAGCTAAAAAATCAGCGCCAATCGTTGCATAGAGTCCAGCGACACCAAACAATGTTCCTAAAAGGTACATACAAGCGTGCATTAAATTATTGGTGCCAACAACCGCAACCGTAAATCCGATTGTCGCTGTGGCCGATAATAAAAATAATATTTGTTCAAACATTGTTAGCCCCTAAATTAATGTCCAGCTCCTGCAGCATGGGCTGCAGATTTAAAAAGTAAAACGTATAAAGATTTACCTTCGAAATAATACATCCAAAAGGCACAGCCAACGAGGTTGAATAGTGCAATTGGAGTTAAGTATTTCCAACAAAGAGTCATAAGTTGATCCACTCTAAGTCTTGGAAGAGTCCATCGAATCCAAATCACGATGTAATAAAGGACTAATGTTTTAGTAAAGAAAGATCCAAGCTCTAGGACTTGACCAATATTTTTTCCAATGAACTCTGGAAGATGCAAAGTATGAGTAAAAAAAGCACCATCTCCTAAATCAAAAGGAACCTTATATCCACCCAAGAACAAGGCTGCTGCCACACCACAGACGACAAAAACTTCCATGTATTCAGCAAGTGCAAAGAAAGCAAATCTCATTCCTGTATATTCAGTGTGATATCCTGAAACGAGTTCTGATTCAGCTTCTGGTAAATCGAATGGGGCACGGTTGGTTTCTGCAAGAGCACCAATAAAATAAACAAAGAAGCCAATAAAGGTAAAAGGATTATGAAGAATAAACCATTCATGAGGAAATCCAGATTGAGCATTAACCAATGTCCCAAAAGACATGCCACCGGCCAATAGAACAATACTTAGGATAGAAAGGGTAACGGGAACTTCGTAAGAGATAATTTGCGAAGCACCTCTCATTCCTCCAAGCATCGACCATTTAGAGTTTGAAGAATAGCCAGCCAAGAAAACGCCGACACCAACAAGCGAAGAAACGCCGATCAAGTAAAAAACTCCAACATTCAAATCTGAAAGCATCAAACCACTTGAAAAAGGAATGACTGCGAAAGTTGCCAATACACCTAGCAAAGCCAGGAGGGGAGCAAGCGTAAACATGAATTTATCAGAAGCTGAAGGAATGATATCTTCCTTCATAATCATTTTTACACCATCGGCTAAAAACTGAAGAATTCCGTAAGGACCAACTCGATTTGGACCTTGTCTCATTTGAAGATCGGCTGAAATTTTTCTTTCAGCATATGTTCCTAAGCCACCAATAAGTGCCATTACGTTAACAATGACAAATGCACCTAAGAAGAAAACAAGAAAAGTAATATAGCCGCTCGCATTTGATCCGAGGAATGAAGACGCCATCGACACAAACTTTTGATAACCTTCAAATTGTGATAGATACGAAACTATTGTCGAATTCATTAAATATCCCTTTAATTACTTTGAGCTAGGAATGCGATAACTTTTTACCCAATCAAAATCACCCTTTTTCCAACAGTAAATAACTCCTGAAAAAAGAATAAGAATAAATAAGACAAAGCTAGCAAATACCGGTGCACCTAAACCAATTGAAGCGAATTTTTTAAAAACCGCCGCAACTGGAAACATTAAGGCTCCTTCCACGTCGAAGATAATGAAAATTAAACTTACGACATAAAAACGAACGTTAAAATTTGACCAAGCAATACCAATGGGTTCTTCACCACACTCGTAAGCTGATTCCTTTAATGCATTGGGATTGTGAGGTCGAAGAATTCGACCGACCAAAAGAGCCCCCACAATCATAATGACTGCGAATGCCATTAAAATAATAATTGGCATGTAAACGTCTAAGCCATGTGACGCCATATCAAATGTCCTTTTTAGTTTTGAAACAGATTACATGAATGTTAAGATATTGGAAACATTTTGATATGCCTTTTGTCCTAAATTGAAATAGCCTTTAACTTCTACAAAAACATTATTTTTTTGTATTGCACAATTTGAAATATGAAATTAGTTGATCTCATTGCAAAACATCAGAAGTCACAAAAAGTAGTTCACGCATTGGATTATGGAAGCAATTTTTTACTTTACCAATTTTGTCAGGATTGGTTGTCGCTCTGCAAACTTTCTAATTTTATGTTTGTTGTTTTTGAAAATGATCAACGTGCTGAAGATTTTTATAACGATCTTTCACACAGTGAATCAATTGATGCAATAAAACTTTTTTATCCATCATCCTTGGCCTCACCTTATTCCTCAGTAGTTGAACCAAAAGAAAATCTTGTTGCGCGCCTCAATGTTCTCAACTTTCTCCACAATGAAGCTCATGCACAAGATAAAGTTATATTAGTTACTTCCCTGTATGCAGCGGCGCTCCCTATACCTACACCAAAATTCTTTTCGGCCATGAACATTACCATCGAAAAAGCTGAAACCAAGTCACCTTATCTTTTGGCCAATCAGCTTATTCAAATTGGCTATCAATCCAAAGAGGCGATTGTAGAGCCAGGTGATTTTTCTCATCGAGGTGAAGTTTTCGATATTTACTCAATTGAAGGCGAAGTCTATCGCATTAATTATTTTGATGATGTTATCGAAACTATTTCAATGGTCGATCCGGCAACTATGAGGACATTAAAGCAGGACCATTTTACGAAAGCTCGCTTAAGCCTCACTCCTTATTATATTTTTCATCAAGATTATATTAATCAATTCAGATCAAAAGTTGCTCAACCTGGACCACGCTTCAAGGCTCGCTATGAAGCACGCAAATCCATTATCGAACAAGCAAGTGATAGAGAAGTCTTCCCTCAACTGGCAAAGTACTTTCCCCTTTTTAATGAAGAAACAACAAATTTGCTTAAATTTATCAAGGCTAAGAAGGGCTTTTCAATTTACTTGGGAAATCAAAGTCCAAGTGATGCTGGTCGTGCCTTTTTGGAAAATTTAGAAAATCAATATAAGGAAGTATCATTAGATATCGAAAGCTCTGCCATTATTTCGGAACCACAACAGTTTCTCAATCAAGATGGTTTTGATGAATTAGGAAATATTCACTTAGGACTAGTTCACGGAAAGGCAATAGAAGATTTCGAAGAAATCAAAGTCATTTCGTCTTCAGCATTTCTTGAATTTACTTCTCGAGTTGGTAGTCGCAACAAAGTTAACGATTTCTTTGATGCAATAAAGAGGAAAAGTGATTCCTTTCAAACTCTGACTATTTGTTATCTAAATGAAAAATCCTTGAAGGAAATTAACTATATTTTAGATCTTTTTAAGATGCGAGAGCTTGAATTCAATATTCAATTTATCAAATGTGCTCTCAACGAAGGCTTTTACCTTCCGGACCTAAATCAATTGGTCGTGAGTGATTCAGATTTTTTTATTCAAAAGAAGGAAGTTAAGAAATCCCGACGCTCGAGTTCATCAAATAGCAAAAGCGATTTTTTTGCAGAACACCTAGCTTCGATCAAGCATGGCGATTATGTCATTCACTCCCAATTTGGTATCGGTACATTTGAAGGCCTCCAGTCCATTGAGCAAAATGGAAATGTTAATGACTTTGTCGTCCTCAACTATTTAGAGGGAGATAAAATTTATGTTCCAATATATAAATTAAATCAAATTCAAAAACATTCGGATTCCGAATCGACCATAAAAGTAGATAGCCTTCGAACGAATCGTTTTTCTCTAGCAAAAACTCGAGTGAGAAAATCAGTCAAAGCGCTAGCTTTCGATCTTATTAAACTGCAAGCAGAAAGAGCTTCTCGAAAAGCTCATGCATTTACCATTGATACTCATTTGTACAAAGAGTTTGAGCTTGATTTTCCTTTTGATGAGACACCTGATCAAGACCAAGCCATTAAAGAAAGTCTCAAAGACCTTTCAAGCTCTAGGCCCATGGATCGACTCATTTGTGGAGATGTCGGTTTCGGAAAAACAGAAGTGGCCATGCGTGCAGCTTTTAAAGTTGTTGAAGAAAAAAAACAAGTCGCCGTTCTGGTCCCTACAACTATTTTAGCTCTGCAACACTTTAACACTTTCTCAACTCGATTTAAAAATTTTGCCGTCAATATTCAATTTATTTGTCGTCTCAAAACTAAAAAAGAGATTGCCCAAATAGTATCCGATCTAGAAAATGGTCATGTTGATATTGTCATCGGTACACATGGTCTTTTGACACATAAAAATAAATTTAAAGATCTCGGACTCATTATTATCGATGAAGAGCATCGCTTTGGTGTTTCTCACAAAGAGCAGTTGAAACTCTTAAAATCTAATGTCCATTGCATGACTCTTACAGCCACTCCGATCCCAAGAACATTGCAATTGGGACTACTTGGTATCAAAGATTTCTCCCTTATCAAAACACCTCCACCTCTTAAACAATCGGTTAAAACCATCGTTATGCACGAAGATAAGACTGTTCTTAAGCAGGCCATCGACTTTGAGCTCAATAGGGGAGGTCAATTATTTGTCGTGCATAATAAAGTTTACGACATTGAACTTTATGCAAATAAAATTAGAGAGCTTGCTCCTAATATCAATTTAACTATTGCTCACGGGCAATTACCTACGAGTGAAATTGAAAAAAGAATCTTAAGTTTTTACAAAGGTACTTCAAATGTTCTTTTAGCAACAACGATCATTGAATCTGGAATTGATATTCCCAACGCTAACACCATGATCATATTCCACGCGGACAAGTTGGGACTCGCCCAACTTCATCAACTAAGAGGACGCATTGGCCGTTCTGATAAAAAGTCATACGCCTATCTTCTTATATCTAAAGATAAAAGTCTCTCCAACGAATCAGAAAAAAGATTAAAGGCCTTGCAAATGTATTCTGACCTAGGAGCTGGATTTTCGTTGGCCAATAGCGATTTGGAAATTCGCGGCTCTGGCGATATTTTAGGAGCTGAGCAATCTGGCCACATCAATGAAATTGGACTCGAGCTTTATTTAGAATTATTACAAGAGGCGATTTCAGAGCTCAAAGGTGAGGAAGTTCAAACAATTCCCGATATGGAAATCATCACGCCTTTCAAAGCATCAATTCCCGATTTTTTCATTGCAGAGACGGGAAGACGAATCGCCTATTACAAACAAATTTCCAATGCTGTTTCTAATTCGAAGCTCGTTGAGATTGCAGAAGAACTTCAGGATATTTATGGAAATCTGCCTACAGAAGTTTCTCAACTTATTACCATTTTAAAAGCACGAAATATTTTAAGCCCGCTTGGTGTTCAGAGTTTAAAAGTTGGACAAAAAGAAATATCCATCCAATTTAATCAGGATTATTTAAATTCACGCCCAGAAATTCGAGAACGTCTGGCCAATTTTTTCATTCAAAATTCAAATCTCTTTAGCATTAACCCGAACTATCTAGTCAGCTATAAAGCAAAATCTCAAATAAATCCCACTCATGTACTTGATCTTGCAAATAATATTGCACAGCAAATCATACCATGTTAGCGTTTTTATAGAGTACTTTTCTCATTTTTCGAGGTAACCATGACCAAGTTGTTAGCACTAGCTCTTTTAATATCTAACTTTAGTTTTGCTCAGGAAAAAGATCCTGTTGTGGCCAAAGTAAATAATGTAGAAATTCGCAAGTCTGTTCTTGAACAAGCCTTTGTTCAAAACATGATGTTTGTCTCTGATAAAGTCGTTACAAAGGAAAAGGTTCTTCTTGATTTAGTTAATAGAGAATTAGGAATTATGAGAGCGAAGCAAGGTAAGCTCGATCAAGATCCTATTGTTAAGCAAAAGATGGAAGATGTTCTTTATCATGCTCAGGTTTCAAAGGACTTAGAGCCAAAACTTAAGAAAATTGTCATTACTGATGATGATGTTAAAAAGTATTATTCAAGCTATCCGGAGTACAGAACGGCCCATATTCTTTTAAGAGTAAGAGCGCAGCCTGATGAAAATGAATGGCAAGCTGCTCAAAACAAAGCACTGCAAATTTATGAGGCCCTTAAGAAAAAGCCGGAACTTTTTTCTGAGCTTGCTAACAAGTATTCACAAAGTACAACAGCACCTACCGGTGGAGATATGGGATTCCAACCTGCAGTAAAAGTTCCACCTGAATATTTTCAGGCAATTAAAGGTAAAGAAAAGGGATTCATCTCTTCTCCCGTTAGATCTCAATTTGGGTATCACGTAATTAAGGTGCTCGGAGTCAAAGATTTCGCATCGGCCAATAAAGATCTCTATAAAAAAATTGTCTATGATCAAAAAAGAGACAAAATCTTAGAAGACTACTATTCAGAGTTGAGGTCTAAGGCTAGTGTTGTTATTAATAAGCAATACTTACAATAAAGATTTTTTTAATGAAATACCTGCTTTTGTTCCTGCTCTGCGCCAGCAGTGCCCATGCTAAATTACTCGATAAGATAGTTATTGTGTTCAATGACAAGGTTGTTACTTTGTCTCAACTTGAACGCGTACAAAAAACGATGAATGCCCGAAAAGAAATTTCACCGATGATCTATTCTTTTAAAGATGATTCTTTGGAAAATATTTCAAAGGCCCTTGTTGAGAGTTTTACCATTCGGGAAAAATTGGCGGAACTAGGTTTTATTGTTTCAGATGAACAAGTTGAAGAACAAATTAAATCAACTGAAAAAAGACTTGGCCTTTCGAGATCAGCCCTTTTGCAATTTTTGAAATCACGTAACATGACTTTCGATGAGTATTTCGAAATCATTCGCGAGGCGATGGAATATAATACTTTTAGTTCTAGAATTATCGAGCCACTTATTTCAGTATCTGATCAACAATTAAAGAACGAATATTACAAAAGATTTAAGAATGATAAGAGCTCATCTACAATTTATTCTTTAATTGATTATAGAGTTCCAAAGAGCATTTATAAAAAGCTAAGCAAAAGCAGAACATCTGTTGAAACTTTAATTTCTGATTGGCACAAGAGCTCACAGAAATCAAAAAAGCTTGGGACTTCTACTAAAAATGAAATTAATGATTTAAGCGATGATGGACTTGATAAAAAAATATCCAGAATTCTAAAAAAGACAGGCACTGGGAAAATCAGCCCTGCCGTATTACTTGGAAATGATTATCACTTCTTTCTTGTCGTTGATAAAAAAGTTGGTGAGTCTGATAATTTTTCACGCTCAAAAGGTATGCTAAGATCAGCCCTAGCATCGGAAAGTGCAGGATCAATCAAGGCCAGCTGGTTTGAATCAGAGTATCTCAAACATTATATTCGCTTCTTTTAAATCATGATTTATGTAGCTCAAGGATATGAAAAAAGTGAAGGATTACCCTTATTCCTAAGGGCCCTTTCTTGCTTTCCTCAAATTATTGCTGATAATTTTTGCTTAATGATTGATGAGCGCTCAGCAAATTCATTTAAGATAGATAAAGAAAGACTTCACTACGGATTATTACAAGTTCCAGTTGTCATTTGCAGCAACAACCACCTATCACAGACGCAGTCATCACTTGAATCTTGTCTTGAAGCAATTGAATTGAACGATTTGCTCTTTACCCTTCCCACTCAAAAGAATCAGTTATGTTTTGATGGAAAGGGAGCTTCTGGCTATACTGAGTTTCTGAGAAAATATTATTCGTTGCCTTCAATAAGTATGTCTTTTCAGTCGCCAAGTCATAAATTCCTGCTTTTGTCTGATCATATACCACTTACAAAAGTTAGCCAGATATCTAAAGAGACCATTATTGCAAAAGTCACTTCAGCTTTGGATTCTCAGTTCTTCTTCATTAAGAAAATCGTTTTTCTAGGTATCAATCCTCATGCTGGCGAAGAAGGGTTAATTGGGAGCGAGGACAAAGTTATTAGTGAGGCTATGAAAATCCTTAAAAAGAAATACGGACAATATGAATTCATCGGCCCTATTGCTGGCGACTCAAGTCTCATCAGTATCCCTAACATTTCTGAAACCCTCGTTATCTCTCCCTTTCATGACCAGGGTCTCTCTTTATTTAAAGCGCAGAATGGTTTAGTAGGGGCGAATATTAGCTTGGGTCTTCCTTTTGTTCGACTTTCGGTAGACCACGGAACTGCACCCCATAAAAAAGCCCAAGATCTTAGCATAACTGGCATGATCTACTGTATAAACCTCATGATGAAGCGTCTGGAGTTTAATCATGGAATTAAATAAAATAATTGTTCGCAAAGCAAAAGTTCATAACTTAAAAAGTGTGGACGTTGAAATCCCTAAAAATTCACTTACCGTAATTACTGGTCCTTCTGGTTCCGGAAAATCATCACTGGCTTTTGACACAATATATGTTGAAGGACAGCGCAGATATATCGAATCATTATCTTCATATGCTCGACAGTTTCTGGGGCAGTTTCAACCTCCAGATGTAGAATCCATCTCTGGCCTATCACCAGCAATTGCCATCGATCAAAAAACAAGTAGTCGAAATCCTCGATCAACAGTAGGAACTGTTACGGAAATTTATGATTACTTGCGCGTTCTCTATGCACGAGTTGGTACGCTCTATAGCCCTATTGATGGGCGAGAAATTCGCAATTGGACTCCAAAACAAATACTCGATGATATTTATAAAACATCAAAAGGTGCCAAGACTCATTTGATAGCTTTAATAAAAGGTGAAAAGGCTTCTTTAGTTAAAATAGTAAAAATGTATCAAGGCCTGGGCTACCAACGCTTTTACTACAATGGAAAAATCATCGATTCACAAGTTGATGATATAAAATTCGATAATAAGAACTTCGAAATTGGTGTTGTGATTGATCGCTTTATTATTAAAGAGGGAAGTGAATCACGCATTTATGATTCCATTGAGAAAGGATTGCAAATTGGTGATGGCACAATCCAAGTGCTCATCGATGAGAAAAATCTGACGACTTATTCTGAACACAACATGGATTCTAAGGGCAATAAGTATCCCGAACTAGAACCAAGACTCTTTTCATTCAACTCACCAATTGGAGCCTGTGCTAAATGCAATGGAATAGGTGAAGTTAAAGACCTAGACCCCGATTTGATGATTTTAGATGATAACTTATCGCTAGATGATGGAGCTATTATTCCCCTTGCTAAGAAGAATACATTTCTTCAAAAAATGGTCGAGACAGTCGTCAAAAAGGAAAAGATAAGTACTTCTACAGCAATTAAGAAGCTGCCAAAGAAAGATTGGGATCTTCTTTTCAATGGAACTGAAACTTCTTACACCTATAAGTTTAGAAGCGAGAATTCTAACTTTGAATTCACAAAACCATTTCCAGGTATCATTGCTTGGTTGGAAAAAAAATATCACGAAACTAGCTCCGAGAAATCTCGTTCAGACATTGAATCTTATATGCGTGTTCAAACGTGTAATTCTTGCAAGGGCCTGCGCCTAAACTCTGTCGCGCTTTCGACAAAGGTTGCAGACAGAAATATCATGGACATTTCTGAGCTCAATATTACTGATGCATTTAATTTCTTTAATAAAATTAAGTTAGAAAAGCAAAAAGCTCTCATTGCTGAAAAGCTACTCCATGAAATCAAATCGAGACTTGGATTTCTTTCCGGCGTTGGACTGGGATATTTAACCCTTAACCGATCAGCTATTTCTCTTTCAGGTGGTGAATCTCAACGCATTCGCCTCGCTACCCAAATAGGTTCGGCTTTATCTGGTGTTCTCTATGTTTTAGATGAACCGAGTATCGGTCTTCACCAACGTGATAATACAAAGCTTATAGCGACTCTCAAATCGTTGAGAGATTTAGGAAATACTGTCCTTGTGGTTGAACATGACGAAGAAACAATGATCGAAGCTGATCATATTATTGATATGGGTCCAGGTGCAGGAGAGCATGGAGGAGAGATTGTCGCTGAAGGAAATTTTAAGGCGATTTGTAAGTCAAACTCACTCACAGCTCAGTTTCTTTCCCATAAAACGATTATTGAAGTTCCAAAAGTCAGACGAAAGTTTAAGGATTTTATCAATCTCAAGGGTGCTGTTAAGAATAACCTAAAATCAGTTGATGTCTCTATTCCTCTTGGCGGTCTCGCTTGCATCACTGGTGTCAGTGGTTCTGGAAAATCAACTCTTATTCATGAGATTTTAGTTCCTTCCATTAAGGCCCTTTTAAATAAAGAGCGTTTCGGAAGAAATGCTCCCTTTAAGTCGCTAGATGGAGTCACTCATATCAATTCGATTATAGAGCTTGATCAATCACCTATTGGTAGAACTCCTCACTCAAATCCCGCAACTTATTCGGGCCTCTTTGATGAAATGAGAAAACTTTTTTCTCAAACTCCTGAATCTCAAATTCGTGGTTACAAACCTGGTCGCTTTAGTTTCAATGTCAAAGGCGGTCGATGTGAGGATTGCGAAGGCAACGGTGTTAAGAAAATTGAAATGCATTTTTTACCTGACGTTTATATCACTTGTTCGACTTGTAACGGTTCACGTTATAATCAGGAAACTTTGACTGTTCTCTATCGTGGCAAAAATATTCACGACGTTCTCAATATGACGATTGAGGAAGCATGCGAATTTTTTAAAAATCATCCAAAAATTAATCGCGTTCTCTCTACTATGAATAGTGTTGGACTAGGATATATGCGCCTAGGCCAACCAGCAACGACTCTCAGTGGGGGAGAAGCTCAAAGACTTAAGCTCTCATCTGAGCTTGCCAGACGCCCTCGAGGTCATTGCTTATACATATTAGATGAGCCTACAACGGGTTTACACTTTCAAGACATTAAAATTCTTTTGGTCGCCATTCAAGATCTCATTTCTCACGGACACAGTGTTGTTATTATTGAGCACAATCTCGATGTGATTAAAACGGCTGATTACATTATTGATTTAGGTCCGGAGGGTGGTGATGGTGGTGGAACCGTTGTTGCAACTGGAACACCTGAAGAAATTGCCCGGTCACCAAAGTCGTTTACCGGGCAGTATTTAAAGAAAGTCTTACTCTAATACTTTTAAAAGATTGGCCATTTCAATTGCAGACAATGAAGCTTCCCAGCCTTTATTTCCGGCTTTAGTTCCCGCGCGCTCAATGGCTTGCTCAATACTATCAGTAGTTAAAACACCAAAGATAACTGGCACTCCAGTTTCAAGAGCGACTTTAGAAATTCCTTTGGCTGCTTCTGAAGCAACGTAATCAAAATGTGGTGTCGATCCGCGAATAACTGCACCTAAGCAAATAACGGCATCATATTTTTTTGATGCTGCTAACTTTTGGGCCATCAGTGGAATTTCAAAAGCACCAGGAACCCATACGTTAGTAATGTCGCTTTCATTCCCTTCATGACGAACAAAGCAATCTACAGCTCCACCTAGCAATTTGCTCACAATAAATTCATTGAAACGGCTTGAGACGATTCCGATTCTCATACCTTCTGCATTTAATTTTGCTTCATAAGTTTTCATAATAATTCCTTTATTGAATAAGTCCTAAAAAGTGACCAAATTTTTCTTCTTTAACTTTCAAATATTTTAAATTTTCATCATGAGGAATAGTGACGAGAGGAACGCGTTCTACAACTTCGATACCTTCAGCTTTCAAGGCATTCACTTTTAAGGGGTTATTAGTGTGAATATTAACTTTAGTTATCCCCAGCTCTTTCAACATTTGTGGGCCAAGATTAAAGTTTCTCATTTCAGCATCAAAACCCAATTGATGATTAGCAGTGATCGTATCAAAGCCATTTTCCTGAAGTTTGTACGCTTTTATTTTATTAGGAAGTCCAATTCCTCTCCCTTCCTGTCTTAAATAAAGAAGTGCGGTATTTGGATGTTCTCCCATATATTTAAGAAAGTTATCCAATTGTTCTCCACAATCGCAACGCTTAGACTTAAAAACATCACCAGTCATACATTCATAATGAACACGCACATCGACAGTTTTATTTGGATCTAGCATTTTGCTTTTTATCGCTAAGTGATGCTCTCCAGTTATATGACTTTCAAAAAGGTGCAAATCAAAGTTTCCATATTTAGTCGGCATATTGATCGTTTCAGTTATTTTTAAATCGGTAGAAGCCTTTAAGTTCAACATATAAGCTTTGAGATCTTCGATCGTAATAATTTTAAGATCAAACTTTTCAGCAATTACAAAAAGCTCTTCACCTCTGGCCATAGTTCCATCTTCATTCATGATCTCGCAAATCACTGCACTTTCATGAAGTTTTGCCAGTCGACTCATTTCAATGGAAGCCTCAGTGTGGCCTGGTCTTTCAAAAACGCCACCATCTTTGGCGATCAATGGAAATATATGTCCAGGTCTAAGGAGTTGCTCAGGTTTTGTGGTCGAGTCAACAATTGATTTAACAGTTAAGTATCTATCAAGAGCAGAGACACCTGTTCCACAAAGAACGCTATCAACAGAAACTGTAAAAGCTGTATGGTGGACTGCTGAATTACTTTTGATCATCAAAGGTAAATCTAACTCGCGAGCTCTTTGCGATGTAATTGGTGTACAAATGATTCCACGTCCATGAGTGGCCATAAAGTTAATGGCTTCTGGACTAACTTTTTCCGCAGCCATGACGAAATCGCCTTCATTTTCACGATCTTCGTCATCAACCATTATGATGATTTTACCTTTCGCAAAATCTTCAATCGCTTCTTCGATGCTATGAAACTTCATTTAAAATCCTTGTTGCTGGAGCCAATCCAGCGATATTTCTTTCTTATTACTAAACTTCATCATACGAGCAACATATTGAGCGAGGATATCAACTTCAATATTTACTAAGGTTCCTAACTTATACTTCTTCATTACAGTATTTTCCCAAGTGTGAGGGATGATTGAACAGGCAAATAACATTCGGTCATCTTCAAGATGAGAAATGGTTAAACTGATTCCATCGATGGCAATAGACCCTTCTCGCACTATTTGATGCTGCCACTTACGATCAATTTCAAGCCATAACAAAATTTGATCAGAACTTTTTTCAATGTGAGCAATTTTAGTTACACCATTGACGTGACCCTGAACGATATGTCCTTCCACACCTGAGCCAAATCTTAAAGATGGCTCTAAATTGACAGAGTCACCAACATTGAGTTGACCCAAATTCGTTTTTATCAAAGTTGTTTTGATAGTTTGTACCGTTACTGACTCTGATGTTTTTTTAACAACTGTCTGGCAAGTTCCATTTACAGCGAGGGAATCATCTATCTGCAAAAGAGGATTCAATAAAGGACAAGCGATTTCAAATTCAAGACCAACTGAAATGGCCTTCTTTGACTTAATTATTCCTGTTTCTTTAATGATTCCTGTAAACACTATATTTTCCTATATTCAAAAACCACATTGTTTCCAAGGGTTTTAGACTGTGCTTTATATTGATTCAAGTTCTGCTCTAACTTAAAAACTTTACCTTGCTTAATTTCAGGTGAAACTAAAACCGAGATTTCATCAGCAAGATTTTCACTCAATACCGAATTAATAAGCTTCATTCCTCCTTCAATCAAAAGTGATTGAATGCCGAACTTTGTTTTTAAAGCTTGAAATATTTCTTTAATACTTTGAGCATCACTGAATAAAACATTGTCGTGAATTAATTTTTCATACTTAGATGAAGTTACAATCACAGTCATGGCCCTTTCAGACTTCAAAAGGGTACTTTCTTTATTCATCATTTCATAATCGCCGATAATTACTTTTAAGGGGTTTTTCATCGATTGATTATCTACGTAACGAATATTGAGTCTAGGGTTATCCAGATTCAAAGTTTCGCGACCGATCATAATAGCATCATATTTTTTTCTTAGCTTATGTCCGTAAACGAGAGAGTCATTATTACTCAACATCAACCTATCTTGATCAGGATACGAAGCAAAAACGCCATTCAATGACTGCGCCCACTTCACATGAACATAGGGAAGCGAGCTTGCCATATTCTTAATAAAAACTTTATTGAGTTCTCTGGCTTGATCTTCAAGAATTCCTACATGAACTTTGATACCCTGAGATTTTAAGAGTTCAACACCAGACCCAGCTACTGCAGGATTAGGGTCAAGCATTCCAATATAAACTTCAGCAATTTTTTTCTCTACGAGAAATTGAGCACAGGGAGGAGTTTTCTTGTTGGTGTGACAGCAGGGTTCTAAATTACAAAAGAGGGTAGCGCCTTCAACGCTTTCATTGCAATTATTGATGGCTTCAACCTCAGCGTGAGGCTCTCCACTTTTGTGATGGTAACCTTTACCTATGATCTTATCATTTTTAATGATCACAGCGCCGACGAGTGGGTTAGGAGAAGTATCTCCTATTGCCTGAGCTGCAAGGCTTAGGCATTCACGCATATAGGCTTCTTGATCAGCATAATTCATGGCGCAAAACTATAATGGCCGGTGGACGATTTCAAGCAATAAAAAAGGGGCCATATTGGCCCCTTGTACAACTTCTCTCTAAGAGAAATGTAAGAATTAACCTAGGTAGATTGAAATCAATGTGAAGATCACAAGTGATTCCATAAGGGCCAACGATAGAATCATAGGAACAAACAACTTGTCTGCTGCCGCTGGGTTTCTTGCCATACCTTCAAGAGCAACTGAAGCAGCTGCTGATTGAGACTTTGTACCGCCGTAAGCAGCAAAAGAAACAGCTAGTAAATAAAAACAAGCTTTAGTCCATTGATTGAAGAATGCTGTTGATTCTCCACCTTCGTTAGCGAAAGCAACTGAAGTAGCAACAAGAGCGAAAAGAGCAATAAACTTTTTCATAAGTTTCTCCTAAAAGGTTAAGGTCATATTTCAGTGGTGAGCATGCTCGTCGCCATGATCGTGGATAGAGATGGCCAATGAAATATAAACCATTGATAGAACTGTAAAAACGTAAGCCTGAATAAAGCTCACTAAAATTCCTAGAACCATAAAGACAATAGGAACAAAGAGTGGAGCAAGTCCAGAGAAGATAGAAAGAACCATGTGGTCACCCATCATATTACTCTTCAAACGAAGGGCAAGTGAGAGTGGGCGAATAAGGTTTGATATGATTTCAATTGGGAAAATAAGGAATGCCAAATACCAAAGAGGTCCAGCAAAGTGCTTAATGTAGTTAAGTGTTCCTTGCTCTCTACAGCCTCTATAATTGTAATAAATAAATGAAAACAATCCGAGGGCGAGAGTTGTACTTAAGTGTTCAGTTGGTGGCAAAAATCCTGGAATTAAACCGATCAAGTTTGAAACAAAAATCAAAGTGAAGATTGTGCAAACAAAAGGAAAATAATGAGGAGCTTGTTTCTCTCCGATAATTCCTTTTACTTGTCCGTAGATAAAGTTACCAAGTAGTTCAACGATGTTTCTAATGCCAACATTCTTGTCTGGAATAACGAGATTATTTACTTTTGAAATTTTTGATCTGTAAGCCAAACCAAAAAGAGTAATGATCAAACCAACAAGAACAAATGTTAAAACATGCTCAGGAACATGAGTTGCATGAGCAACACCTGAAAGCCACGTAAAACCACCGCTCGCTTGAGCGTTTGTTGAAAAGATAAGAGTAAGTAATAAAAGTTTGCTCATATTTAAAATCCAACAGATCAACGTCTCAGACTGACTCCGAGCACAAATATTTGAATAACGTAACTAAGCACTGGAATTATTAACCTATCACCCATGATTTGTACACTTAAAGTTAGTGCCACAATGATTGCCAACATCTTGCCTAAAAAAAATCCTGCCACTTTCCACTTGTTTGTATGCCCACGATTTCCGGTAATGGCTAATTGTGCCAAGTATTCAATTATCTGAATCAACATATAAAAGTTTGTAAGAATAGCGAGATAAACAAAAATATTTGCAATTATTTCTTTAAGATCGTGACACAAATAGAGCGTTGCGCCAAAAATTGGCAGTGAAATCAAAAAGAACCTTTTAAGATTTACCCTTTTTTGTAACGACATATATTATCAAGGTGCCCAAGGTTGTTAAAATAAACGTTATGCTTAAAAGCGAGGCGGCAGTTTTGCCTATAATTTCTAGCTTTTCAAGTTGAAAGATTCCCCACACACCAACCAGTAGTGTAGAAGGCAAACTCATACTCAAACCTAGAATTTTAAGCATTTTGGGACTAAGCCGAATCATCTTTTTCTGGCCACACGACGAGCGTAGATTGAGTTGATGCGATTTTGTATGACCTCTGTGTTGGGATATTCGCCAAGAATTGAATAGTAAATATTGTAAGCCGTTTTCAAATTCTCAAGCATCTCGTAGGCATTTGCCATTATAAATTTTGTCTGAATAATGGCTTCTTTATTAGTTTCAATTTTTAAATACTCTCTCCAATAAGTGATGGCTTCTCTCCAGTTCTTCATGTGAAAATATGTAATTCCTATCGAGTAATAAGACTTCACATTATAAGATGAACCCGAATCTTCTTTGATCGCATTTAAAACTTCTAACGACTCGTTGTATTTCCCAGAGTTTTGCAAGGAAAGTGCCGAACGATATTTATAGAAGTCGTGATTTTGAAGTTTCGGAATAAACATTGAAAGAAGGGTATAGCTCGTATAACTCTTCTCAAAATTTCTGAGATACGTAAAATTGATGTCCGCAATTTTTTCCTCAACCTTAATAGTCCAAAGAGGATCATCAGTTATTTCCTTAACTTTCTTATAGTACTCGATCGCCGTAGGGTATTTGGCTAAGTAAATAGAGTAGAGATCTCCTAATTGAAAATAAATTTTTAAACTTAAATCATTAGTTGGATTACGTTTTAAAATCTTTTCATAAAGAGAAATAGCTTTCTCATAATCGTGACTTTGTATGTACTCCTGAGCAAGAAGAATTTCTCGTTGATAGGGAGGTGAAAAATCGCAACTACTGGTGACTAATACACTAAGTATTATCAGTAGTAATTTCTTCATTCTCTACGCCTTCATCTGGATCTACAATTTTTTCAACTGAGACCACTTTTTCTCCATCTTTGAGGCGAATAATACGAACACCTTGTGTTGTACGGCCCATTAATGAAATTCCAGCAATCTTAGTACGAATAACTTGACCCTTGTCAGTGATGATCATGAGATCATCCTTATCCGTGACGGGCTTAATTTGTTTAATCTCTCCATTCTTCTCAGTAAGTCTCATGGCAAGAATACCTTTCCCACCGCGAGATTGCTTTCTATATTCTGAAACATTGGTGCGCTTTCCGTAACCATTTTCAGTTATAGAGAGAATTTCAACCGTGTCATCGATAATTTCCATGCCGATAATTTTTTCTTCTTTGTCGAGCGATATACCTTTCACACCTTGTGAAACACGTCCCATAGGTCGGCAATCTTCTTCAGAGAATCGAATAATTTTTCCTGAGGTAGAGCAGAGGAGTACATCTTTTGATCCATCAGATACTTTAACTGTAATCAAATTATCGCCATCGACAATCTTAATACCTTTCAAGCCTGATTGTTTAACGTTCTTATATTCGCCAAGTTCAGTTTTCTTAACTAATCCGTGCTCGGTCGCGAACAAGAGAAATTTTCCTTCTTTTTCTTCTTGTGGAATACAAATGATTTTCGCCACTCGCTCTCCAGCTGGAAGATTAATAAGATTGGCCAAGTTTCTTCCCTTAGAAGTTCTTTGCCCTTCTGGGATTTGATAAACTTTTAAAGAAAAGACTGTTCCTCTATTAGTAAAGAAGAACAACATATCGTGTGTATTTGCAGTGAAAATATCGGTAAAGAAATCGTCATCTTGATTATTTGATCCACCCTTCACACCTGTTCCGCCACGCTTTTGCGTTTTATAGGTGTCCATAGTCATGCGTTTAATATAACCCTTATGAGTAATGGTCACGAGAACTTCTTCACTCTTAACCAAGTCTTCAATTTGAATCTCTTCTGATGAAGCGATGATTTCTGTTCTTCTCTTGTCACCATAGGCTTCGAGAATTTCAGAGATCTCAAGACGGATAATTCCACGAATTTCTTCTTCACTATTAAGAATGCCTTCCAGGCGGGCAATTTCTTTAATTGTTTCGTTGTACTCAGCAATAATCTTGTCTCTTTCTAGACCTGTAAGTCTTTGGAGTCTCATGTCCAAAATAGCTTGAGATTGAATTTCAGATAATGAGTAAGATTTTTGGAGACGTTCACGGGCCATTTGAGGACCATCAGAAGTTTTAATCATCTCAACTATTTCATCGATATTTTCAACTGCTGTTTTTAAGCCTTCTAAAATATGCGCGCGCTCTTTAGCTTTCTTTAACTCATAAATCGTTCTACGAATAACAACTTCACGACGGTGATCTAAGAAGCAATTTAATTGCTCCTTGAGTGTCATCACCTTTGGCATACCATTATTCAACGATAAGAAAATAATACCAAATGACTCTTGGAGTTGAGTTTGCTTATAAAGACGATTTAAAATAACGTTAGCAATTTCGCCTTTCTTTAAATCAACACAAACGCGAATACCTTCACGAGACGATTCATCTCGCAAATCTGAAATACCTTCAATTTCTTTAGCATTTACAAGGTCTGCAATTCTCTCGATCAATTTTGCTTTGTTAACTTGGTAAGGAAGCTCAGTGATAACGATTCTCTCTCTGTCTTTTCCGTACTCTTCAATTTCGGCTTTTGCACGAATTTGAATAACGCCCTTACCAGTATGATAAGCAGCTCTGATTCCTTGCACTCCATGAATAGCTCCTGCAGTAGGGAAGTCTGGGCCAGGAATGATTTGCATCAATTCATCAATGGTAATATCAGGATTGCTTAGAAGTGCGAGTAGTCCATTCATAATTTCTGACAAATTATGTGGTGGAATATTGGTTGCCATACCAACGGCAATACCAGCAGATCCGTTAACTAAAAGATTAGGAACTTTTGTTGGTAATACTTTTGGTTCAACTAGAGAATCATCATAGTTAGGTTGCCAATCAACTGTTTCTTTATCCAAATCTCTCAATAATTCTTCAGAGAGTTTTTTCATTCTAATTTCGGTATATCGCATGGCTGCTGCGCTGTCGCCATCGATTGAACCAAAGTTACCTTGACCGTCGATCAAGGGATATCTCATAGAGAAATCTTGGGCCATACGAACGATTGTGCCGTAAACAGCAGAATCACCGTGGGGGTGATACTTACCAATCACGTCACCCACAACGCGGGCAGATTTCAAAAAAGGACGGTTATGATAATTGTTCAGAGAGTGCATAGCGAATAAGACTCTTCTATGAACGGGCTTTAGTCCATCGCGAACATCGGGAAGGGCACGACCAACAATGACCGACATCGCATAATCGAGATAGCAACTTTTCATCTCATCTTGAATTGAGACTGGGGTTACATTTATCCGTGGAGTTGCTGGAGTATCATTATTATTTTCATCAGACATAAAAATTTCCTAATTAAACGTCGAGGTTTCTAGCGTTAAGAGCATTATTTTCTACAAATTCTCTACGTGGTTCAACTTGATCACCCATGAGAACTGAGAACACTTGATCTGCTTCAATGGTATCTTCGATTTTTACTTGAAGAAGAACGCGATTCTCTGGATTCATAGTTGTTTCCCAAAGTTGTTCAGGGTTCATTTCACCAAGACCCTTGTAGCGTTGGATATAAGCACCTTGCTTTCCTTCAGCGAGAATGAAGTTTGTAAAAGTTTCAAGATCATCAAAGAATTTCTCTCCAATTTTTTCTTTATTGAATACAAATTTTGATCCTCTAAAATTCTTAATACCCTCATACAAATTGATAAGATCAGCATATTCAGCTCCACTTATAAAATTATGAGCAATTTTAAATTTCTTGATTCGAGCAGTAGTTCTTACTGTTACATTAATTTGATAAGACTTAGCGGCGACATCTTCTGATAGGCTAAATGAATAAGTCTTAAGAGCAGTATTTTCTGGTTTTGAAAAATAGGATCTTAATTCAGTAACCAATTGTTCCATTATTGTTTTTTCTTTTAATTTCTCGCTATCAATTCCTGATTTTTCTACGAAATATTTAAGCAGCGGAGCATCGTAGTGAACATCGTATGAACCAAATGTTTTCTTGTAGGCAATAAATTTATTAATTACCGCCAACATATCAACGGGATCAACTGAATTGCCGTTCATCGTTACAACAGAGCCTTCCATTGAGTTTGAGACTAAGAATTGCTCAAGAGACTTTTCATCTTTCAAATAGCGTTCAGTTTTATTTTTCTTAAACTTATAAAGTGGTGGTTGAGCAATATAAATATATCCGTGTTCAATAAGCTCAGGGAATTGTCGATAGAGTAGGGTCAAAATAAGAGTACGAATGTGAGACCCATCCACGTCGGCATCGGTCATGATGATGATTTTGTGGTAACGAAGTTTAGCAATTTCAAAACTGTCTTTACCAATCCCAGTACCTAAAGCCTGGACCATCATTTTAATTTCGTTGTTGCCCAACATTTTGTCATATCGAGCTTTTTCAACGTTAAGAATTTTACCTTTCAATGGAAGTACAGCTTGAGTTCGGCGATCTCGACCCTGCTTGGCCGATCCACCAGCAGAGTCACCTTCCACAATGTAAATTTCACATAAAGCTGGATCTTTTTCTTGGCAGTCGGCCATCTTACCTGGCAATCCTCCCGATTCAAGAACTGTCTTTCTTCTTGTGAGTTCACGTGCTTTTCGAGCAGCTTCTCTTGCCGTTGCTGCATCAATTGATTTTCTAAGAATTGTTTTTGCTGTATCAGGATTTTCTTCAAAATAAGTTTTGAGGCCATCACCCACCAGTGAATTTACGATCCCTTCAACTTCAGAATTTCCTAGTTTATCTTTTGTCTGACCTTCAAACTGCAGTTCAGGTAATTTAACAGAGATAATGGCGGTTAAGCCTTCTCTCATATCATCACCAGTTAACTGGATTTTCATATTTTTTGAAAGATTATTATCCTTCACATATTGGTTCAGTACTCTTGTAAGAGCAGTTTTAAAGCCAGAAATGTGGGTACCACCGCCTGGAGTAGAAATGGCGTTTGCATATCCACTAATGACTTCTGAATAGGAATCGGTCCACTGAAGTGAAATCTCCACTTCATAATCTTCGCGAGATTGAGTGATATAAATTGGTTTCTTGTGAATGGCTGACTTGGCCCTGTTTAAGTATTCAACGAACTCAATTAGGCCACCTTCAAAATGGAAAGTTTCTTTTTTGTCACTTCTCTCATCTTCAACGATTATTTTAAGACCTTTATTAAGGAAGGCCATTTCGCGAAAGCGTGCTGTTAACGTATCGTAGTTATATTCGTGAACTTCAAAAATTTCATTGTCTGGCTTAAAAGTAACAGATGTTCCTGTTTCTTTTTCATGACCAGGCTCTAAAACCCCAATTTCTTTTAGTGGGTATTTTGCAACTCCTCTTTCAAATTCAACTTGAAAGATTCTTCCATGCTTTTTAATTTCTAAGCGAACCATTTTTGAAAGGGCGTTCACAACAGCTGCACCCACGCCGTGAAGACCACCTGACACCTTATAGGCGCCACCTTCTTCGTTAAACTTTCCACCAGCGTGAAGTTTTGTATAAACAACTTCAGCCGCTGAAACTTTTTCTGTTGGGTGCATATCAACTGGAATACCACGACCGTTATCAGTTACAGTTACAGAGTTATCAACATGAATATTGACGTGGATCTCAGTACAATATCCGGCCAAAGCCTCATCAACTGCGTTATCAACAATTTCGTAAACACAGTGGTGAAGACCTCTATTGGATGTATCGCCAATATACATGCCTGGTCTTTTTCTAACTGCATCGAGACCTTCTAAAATTTTAATATGATCAGCAGTGTAATTTTCGCCAACATGAGAAATTGATGGCTGATGTGAATTTTCCAAACTTAAACCTCTTCGTTTAAATTTCTATTGTTCCTTGGTGAACATAGAATTTATTAGCACCTTCGATATTTTCGAGACTTTCCCTGAACTTTTCATTTGCGGTAGTAATGAGTACCTGAAATTTTCGCTCGTTGAGGAAGTCGACTAAACGTCCCCATCGATTGCTATCAAGTTCGCCTGAAACATCGTCCAGTAATACTAGCGGATAAGTTTCAAATTTGTAACCAAAGAGCTCTATAAACGAGAAAAACATGCTTAAAAAGGCCATCTTTTGTTGACCTAAAGAACAGTAATCAGCTGAACTCAAGCCGTTAAACATGAGCATTGTGTCATCTTTATGAATCCCACTTAAACTTAGCCCTGCATCAATGTCACGATTAAGCTTAGAATTGATGATTTCAAGAATTTTTTCAGCATCCATATTTGGATAAGAATGTTCAATTCTGATTTTTAAATCGATCTCCTCAGAGAAGAGTATTTTATAAGTTTTTCCTAATTGAGAATTGAGGAGATCTACAAACTCAATTCTTTTGTCCGTTAAGAGGACTAAATCTTTTACAATGCTTTGATCGAGCGCTTTAATTTGTGACTGAAATTCATAAGGTTTTACTTGAAGAAGCTTATTTCTTTGCTTCAAGTATTTATTATAGCGACTTAATGATTCAGCATAATTCTCATCGAGATCACCAATAAATTCATCAATCAGATTTCGGCGAAACGAACTGGAATTGTAAAATTGATAAGAATCGAAAGGATTAATAAATACGCAGTTTAAAATAGTTCTTTTTCTAATAGGTTTAGAATTTAAGAACCAATTGGTCTGGTCCTCATCCAAGGTACAGGTTATTTGTTGAGAGCTACCATCCTGATCTTGAAAGACACCATTTATTATAATTTTATGTTCTACACCATCAATGTTGAGAAATTGTGGATAAGTGGCTTTTTTTCTAAAGCTTTTGCGCTTACACAGAAAATAAACGGCTTCTAGAATATTTGTTTTCCCATTTCCATTGGGGCCAAAAATGCAATTGATATGCTTACCAAATGAGATGACTTGAGAATTCAAATTTCTAAAATTAGAAACTTGAATTTTATCAACCTTAGTTAAATGCATTTACATTTTTAAAGGCATAATAATGCCAAGGTAATTATGATCTTTTGTTGATTTAAGAACCACAGGGCTAATTTCATTATTAAAGTCGATTGAAATATCTTCGTCTTCCAATACTGAAAGAGACTCTAAGAGGTACTTAGCATTGAATCTGATCTCTAATTCTTTGCCAGTGTAATCGATATCTAAGGGTTGCTCTGCTTCGCCTTTAGAAGGGTCATTGGCAGCGATAGACATTTTTTTATTACCTAGTCGGACTCTTACACCGTTTGATTTCTCATTCGACATTGTCTTAATTCTTTTAATGGCTTCAGAAAATTTTGATTTTTCAAGTGAAAGTGAATAGCTTGTCTTGCTTGGAATAACGGCTTGATACTTTGGATATTCTCGAGCAATAAGTCTTGCTGAAATAAAATAATAATCATCAACGTTAGCGTAAATGAATGATTCATCAACAGAGATATTCATTACAGAATCAGGATAGCTCTCAGCTAACTTTTTGAGCTCTTGAACACCTTTCTTTGGAAGAATGATTCCATTGAGTAAATAATCAGTCGGCTTGGCCGTTAATTCAGTATCAAATAAGGACAATCTATGGCCATCAGTTGCTACTGCTCTAAGTTTAGAGTCAGCGTACTGTAGGAATATTCCATTTAAAAACAAACGTGTTTCATCACTTGAAATTGCATATGAAGTTTTATTGATGAGATTGATGATACTTCTTGATTCAATTGTGAATGAGTTCTTGATATCTCCAAAATATAATTGCGGGAAATCCTCATTCTTGTGAATGAGAACTGAAAAGTGAATATTTCCACAATCAATATTCAAAAGATTTTCTGATTCATCTAAACTTAAAATAAGTTCGTTATCAGGAAGTTCTCTTAAAATATCTGATATATTTTTAGCATTTACACAAAATGATCCGTGAGAATCTGAACTTGCGTTTACTTTTACTTTGGCACTTACTTCAAGATCTGTAGCACTTATTTCTAAGCCATTTCCACTTGTTGTTATTAAAGCGTAGGTAAGTATTGGTCTTGAGTTCTTTTTGTCGACTACACTTAAAATTTTGTTAATAGCTTCTCTGAGTGAATGAACATCTGTTTTTATTTTCATGCTAAAGATTTAGCTTCATGGATTGAGTAAATCAAGTCTCTATCTGAACAAGTTTCTTTATATATATTATATATATATTTAAATACTATTATTATTATACCTGTGGATTGCGGGGATAACTTGTTTTCATCATTAATTTCATATAGTTGATTCATTTTTAGGAGTTGGATGAAAGGGGTATAACTACTAGCCTTATGCGCCATCGTTGCGGATATTACGTGTAAATATTTTCATTTAGGGGATAACTTTTTAATTTCCCACTTTTAATCCACATCTCTCTTTTTATATGACGTATATTCTCTCTTAGATGTTTTTCTGCACCACTTTATTCACTTTTTTATTCACAATGTGGATAACTTTGACTGTTAATAAAGTTTTTCCACCATTTATCCCATCCACATTCACAAGTTATTGTGGATAAAGGTTTTTGTTAATAAAAAGCATTTCACTCTAAAGCCTTAGAATGTGGATAAAGAGTGGATAAGCGAATGATTATTCACTTTTCCTGTGTCTTTTGTGAATTACAGGGAGTTTGTCAAAAAATTGAAAACATTACGCGTTATTAGATAAGGTTAGAAATCTCTTCGATCTCTTTTCTTAAACTAGAATCGGTATTAATCAAATCTTCGATCTTGTTGATGCCATGAAGGACTGTGGTGTGATCTCGGCCACCAAAATAGATCGCAATATCTTTTAATGTTGCGCTCAATTTTCTTTGACCAAGATACATACAAACATGTCTAGGCTTCACAAAATTTCTGCCACGAGACTTTGATCTCATGTCAGCTAGAGTAACTTTGTAATAGGAAGCAACTTCTTTTGCGATTCCTTCGAGGTCGAGTTTTTTCTCTGGCTTATAGCGATCGAGATTTAAAAGCTGTTTAACAGTTTCAGGTTCAATTTCATAATTAGATATGGATGAAGCTGCTGAAAGCTTAATGAGTGCACCTTCTAGCTCTCTAATGCTCGATTTAATGTTATGAGCAACAAGAGATAAAATATCATCAGATAAAAAGAGATCCATTTCTATTGCTTTTCTCTTTATGATGGCCATTCTGGTTTCAATATCAGGTTTTTGAATATCAACAACTAGCCCCCATTGGAGACGAGTTCGTATTCTCTCCTCAATACCGTGAATTTCATGTGGAGCTTTATCAGAAGTAAAGATTAACTGCTTTCCTCTTTCATAAAGTGCATTGAAGATATGGAAAAACTCGTTTTGAGTTCCCTGTCTATCTTTCAATTCGTGGATATCATCGATCATGAGAACATCAATTGATTCCGTATATTTTTTCTGAAATTCGTTTAATTTATTACTGGTAATGTAATTGATCATCTCTTTCATGAAATCTCGGGCTGAGATCATGCAAATAATCATATGCGGAAATTTAGTTTTGATTCCATTGGCGACAGCATGGAGGAGGTGAGTTTTTCCAAGTCCTGAGTCACTATAGAGATAAAGACATGGATATTTTCCCGTTTTTCCAGGAGCCAGCGCAACCGCCTGCGCAGTAGCAAAAGCTAATTGGTTTGAGGGACCAACGATAAAGTTCTCGAATTTCTTCTCTGGATCAATAAGTGAAAATTCTACTGGAGATTTCACATGCTCTAAATATTGAGATTCAACTTTGTATTTGAGATCGTCCTTTGTCGGCTTCAAATCCAAAGAAAATCGGCTATCTTTGGCCGTTTTTGGTCGGTATTCCTCTTGGGTTTCAGCCAAATTCTCAGTAATTTGAAGAGTATAAGGTATTGATTTTCCTAATATTTCAACAATAGAAGCCTCAATAGCGGACTTAAAATTTTCTTGAATAATCTTGACTAAAATCGATGTCTTTACCGTAAATTGGATAGTTCCAGCCGATAAGCCCTCGAAATTAAAGAAGTTCTTAAAATACAATTCATAGGCTTCTGAGCCTACTTTTTGCTGAAGATTCTTGTGGAATTCTCCATTTAAAATGTTGTTATCACTACTCTTTGGAGCCTCAAAAGACTCTTGCATTGGTTGTGATGAATTTTGAGCGGTCTGGTTAAGGTTTTTATTTAAATCATTGAAAACATTGGACTTCTTAGTGCCTTGATCATCCTGATTAGACAAAAAGTAGTCAAATGGAAAGCCGTTTCCCATTGGTTTATTCTCCCGAAATTTTTTATTTCCCGTCGCTTTGTGTGTGGGGACGAAATTAATAGCACCATCATTCGAGCTTGGGCAGAGAGCTTTTTTAACATTAACTTACACTGATGCTCAGTATTGGCCAATCCGTCTCTTGACTTAAAACAGCAAAATCGAGTATCCATACTCCCTACAAATTTATATTCGCCATCGTGGAGATGTTATATGGAAAAAGGTACTTGGCAGCCCAAGAAAAAGAAGAGACTTCGTGTTCACGGATTCTTAAAGAGAATGAAGTCAGCTACAGGCCGTAGTGTGATCAATGCTCGTCGTGCAAAAGGACGCAAGCAACTTACAGTTACAACTGGAAGCAAATAAGCTTTGTGAATCTTTTCTTTCCAAAGAGTTTTCGACTTTTAACTAAAGCTGATTACTCCTATCTGATGACTGACAACAAAGTTGTGAGGTCGCGTACTTTTATGTTTTTTTTCAAGCCTAACCAAGTTGAGCATGCTCGTTTAGGCTTGTCTGTTTCTCGCAAAGTTGGAAATTCAGTTTCTAGAAACCTCATTAAAAGAATGTCCCGTGAATACTTTAGACATTCATCGGTGAAAAATTACCATTTTGATCTTCATATGGTAGCTAGAGTACCAGCTGGTAAGTTAAATAAAGAGGAACTGAAAAAGAATATTATTCATATTTTTAGTTTGTTAGATCATGAATTATCTAAATAAGTTGTTTCACTTTTTTATTCGTTGTTATCAACTATTTATCTCGCCAGTACTTGGTGGTCGTTGCCGTTATTACCCAACTTGTTCTCAATATTCCATTGAATGCTTTAAATCTTTTCCATTCCATAAAGCACTATGGTATTCAATTCTGCGCATTTTTAGTTGTCATCCTTTTTCAAATGGCGGTTTCGACCCCATACCTTGTCATCATGGAGATTGTAATAAGTGAAAACTGATCAAAATAGAGTATTTTTAGCAATCGTCTTATCAGGATTTGTTCTCATTGGTTGGCAGTATTTTTTTGCACCAAAAGTAAAGCCGGGTGATATCGCTCAATCAACAACCCAAGCAACGCAAGTGTCTGAACCAGCAAAAACCAATCAAGCAGTTGTTTCGCAAGGAACTTCTGATGCTCAAACTTCTGCTCCTACGGAAGTTGCAGTGGCAAACTCAGAAGTTTATAAATTGGATTTCAATTCCAGTTCACTTTCCATTAATTCTCAAGGAATGATTTCTGATATTCAGGCGCCTAATACGGTTTATCCTTATAAGGACATTGTTGGTGATGAATTTAAAATGTCGATTGGAGCATCAAGTGCTCAATATAAGGATCGTGCTTTTAACTTTACTAATCCTACTTTCAATAGAGAGACAAGTTCTTGGACCCTAACTGATGAATCAACTTCTACAGTGTTGCGAATTCAAGAAACTGAAAAGTTTTTTAATTTTATTATCTCAGGGCCAACTGCAACGAAGCTCTCTTTTTTCTTTTCCACCACGGCCAAGACTTCTGAAAATAAGCGCCCACGTGAATATGTTTATTTTGACGGATCAGCGCAAAGATATTCAATTGCTAAAGATCATGCTGATGAAGGTAAGTTAAAGTGGTTTGGGTTGGATTTTCATTACCATCTCTTTGCCTTTGTTAATGATTCTCAACTCTATACTTATAATCTAAGCGAAAGTGGAGCTGCCAAATTCTCAATGTTAAATGAGGCCAACGAGCATTCTTTTAAATTGGTTTTTGTTAAGAAGAATTATGATCTTTTGTCGGCCATTGGTGACAATGTTGATCAGGCCGTAGATTTTGGCTTTTTTGGTATTGTAGCAGTGCCTATATTAAGAGTTCTGCAATATCTGCATCGCTATATCCCTAATTACGGCATTGCAATTATCATTCTTACAATTATTATTCGTATGCTTACCTTTCCTCTGCAATTCAAGTCCTTTAAGAGCATGAAGAAGATGCAGACAATTCAACCTGATATTGCAAAGTTGAAGGAAAAATTTAAAGACGATCCGCAGAGAATGCAGAAAGAAACAATGGAGCTTTTCAAGCGCTCAGGTGCTAATCCATTAGGTGGCTGTCTTCCAATGATTCTTCAGATGCCAATTTTTATTGCTTTCTATCAAGTACTTTCTAATTCAGTTGAACTTGTAGGCGCTCCTTTTTACTTTTGGCTTACGGATTTAAGTGTAAAAGATCATTTCTATGTTTTGCCTGTTTTAATGGGTATCGTGATGTTTTTTCAAAGTAAGTTGAATCCAACTCCCATGACGGATCCAACTCAGAAGAAAATGATGATGTTTATGCCAATCGTTTTTACTTTTATCATGAAAGATCTTCCGTCTGGATTAAATCTTTATATGACAGTTTCTATTACACTCGGTATTGCCCAGCAGTTGCTTGTTTACCGATTGAGTGAGTAATGATGTTTTCCCCTGGACCAATAATTGCCAAAAGCACGGGAGAGGGGAGCGCAGCTTTAGCTGTCATTAGAATTTCGGGTTTCAAAAATATTTCTGATTTTAATTCATCTTTTTCTAAGAAGCTGGATAGCTTAAAACCGCGTGTGGCTTCATTGGTTGCGCTGCTTGATAAAGATAAACTTCTGGATGAAGTCGTTGCGACTTTTTTCCAAGCTCCACATAGTTACACTGGCGAGAATATTTTAGAACTTAGTGTTCACGGAAATCCTATTAATGTTGATCGCATTATTGAATTTTTTTGTGATCACTATTCCTGTCGCTTGGCCCAACCCGGGGAGTTTACTTATCGTGCGCTAAAAAATAAAAAAATGGACCTCTCTCAAGTTGAATCTCTTGATATGCTTTTAACCAGCAAGAGCCTCCAAGGAGTTGAGCTTGGCCTTAAGGGATTAAACGGTACTATTCACTCTTGTTATCTCACGCTTCGTGAAGAATTTATTAAGCTGAGAATCTTAGTGGAGCTTCTTATCGATTTTTCTGAGGATGTCGGAGAAGTTGAAACTCAGGAAAAGGCGCTATCACAGTTTTCGCATCTCAAAAAACTTATTGATAATCTTCATTCTCGAGTAACATATCAATCTCGTTCATTATTAAGTCCATCCATTGTGCTCTTTGGCACACCAAATTCCGGCAAAAGTACCTTTTTCAATTATTTATTGGGCCATGAACGCTCGATTGTAAGTTCAGAGGCTGGCACAACACGCGATTACGTCAGTGAGACATTACAAATCGAGCATCGACTTTTTAATTTAATTGATACGGCAGGGATTAGAGAGTCTCAAAATGCCATTGAAAAGCAGGGGATTGAGCGTTCTTTTGAGCAATATAGAGAGGCGTTTTTCAAGATAGCTGTCATCAATCCGCTTGATTATGATGACCATTTTTTGCACCTTTTAAGCGCCCACTCTGTCGACTGTTTCGTCATCACACACTTCGACAAATTTATTGGTTCTACACTCTCAAAATCGACTTTTTTAGAGTTCATTTCACAGCAAAAAAAGCCACTCTTTTTAAGCCGTGGTCCTATAGAACCACTTTTTTTTGGTCCTATAGAACCACTTTTTTTTACTGGTCCTATAGAACCAGTTTTTGCTTCTGGTCCTATAGAACCACTTTCACTGTTTTTTAATCTCATCTCGCAAAAATTAGATAGTGCCCTAGGAAACGATCCAATTTTGGTTCCACGCCAGCAGGCAGCCATCAAGGCAATTAACGACTCAATAAATAATATGGATATAAAAATGATTTACTCTGATATTCTCATATGCTCAAATGAAATCAATATCTTAGGGTCAAAAATCGAGGCTTTGGTAGGTCTTGTGTCGGCTGATGATGTCCTTAACAACCTCTTTTCTAACTTTTGCATTGGAAAATAGCTGTATAAATTTCAATAGTTATGGACTTACTTCGCAATTTTTTCTAGATTTCGGCTTGTTCAATTTTAGATGTTCCACGTGGAACAATGGTGGTCTTAATGTTTGATGTTTTAATAGTTGGTGGAGGTCATGCTGGATGTGAGTCGGCATGGATTGCATCGCAATTTGATATCAAGGTCGGATTACTATCTATGCCCAAGGTCGATCTTGCATCGACTCCATGCAATCCTTCAATTGGAGGAGTGGGAAAGGGTCACGTTGTTCGTGAGCTTGATGCACTTGGTGGCTTCATGGGAAAGGTTGCTGATCTGGCAGCCATTCAATATAGACGCCTGAATGAGAGCAAGGGCTATGCTGTTCATTCAACTCGTGTTCAAGTTGACAAGGCCCTCTATTCAGAAGTGGCGAATCAGTTACTCGAGACTAATTCCAATATTTCAATAATTAGAAATACCGTGCAATCAATCTCTGAGCGAGAAGGATTTTTTGAAGTCCTGTGTAGCGATGGCTCAATTGTTTCATCTAAGAAAATTATCGTTACGACGGGAACATTTTTAAACGGGATTCTTCACTCTGGATCCAATAAATCTTCAGGTGGAAGAGTAGACTGTGAGTCTTCCGCTGGGCTAACAGATCTTTTAGCAAAAGTCCCTAAGCTTGCTGTCCGTTTTAAAACTGGAACTCCTCCTAGACTTAAGAAGAGCACTATTGATTTTTCAGTTATGGATGAGCAGCCCTCTGATGAAACAGTTGAAACATTTCACTGGGCACATGGTGAGTATGATCGCTTTCAAGAACAAGTTTCTTGTCACCTAACACGCATAAATAAGTCTTCACTTGATATAATTAGAGATAATAAAGACCAATCACCCCTTTTTAACGGCCAGATTCAAGGAGTAGGTCCACGCTATTGTCCATCCATAGAGGATAAAGCATTTAGATACCCCGACAGAGACAGCCACCATGTTTTTGTTGAACCAGAATCACATAAGCTTGAGACTGTTTATCCTAACGGAATCTCAACTAGTCTACCTGTAGATATTCAACTGCAATTTATCAATTTGATACCAGGTCTCGAGAATGCAGAGATTCTGGTTCCTGGATACGCGGTTGAGTATGATGTAGTTGATACTTCACTTTTGGATTTGGGATTACAGCACAAAGATGTTCCGGGGCTCTATTTTGCAGGACAAGTTAATGGTACCTCTGGTTATGAAGAGGCAGCGGGGCAGGGATTTGTGGCAGGAGTAAATGCTGCTCTCTCAATTCTTGGAAAAGAGCCTATATATTTTGATCGAGACGAAACATATATTGGAGTTATGGTCGATGATCTAGTTTCAAGCCAGAGAGATGAACCATATAGACTATTCACCGCCAGGGCCGAGAATCGACTTCACCTTCGAGAGGATAATATTATTGATCGACTCTCTCCCTTAAGAGCAAAATTTGGACTCGAATTGCAGATTGATCAATTTCAGCGCGAGTACTTATCCCAAAAATCGCTTCTTCTCTCCCTTGTGAAGAGCAACGATGCTTTAATTTCTGTTTTAAAAGATCCCAAGCTCGATCCCGTTGTAAAACTTGGTGAGTTTTTACAAGTGCATGGATTAAGTTTCAATCAGCGACTAATCAAGAGCGTTGCAGTTGAGATAAAATATGAGGGCTATGTAAAGCGTGCCCAAGAAGAAGGTGAGAGATTGAATAAATTGTCTCGAAAGCACATAAATTGGGAGGAGCTGGTAGCTTCAAAGAATATTTCCTTCGAGTGTAAGCTTCGAATTGAGAAAACCAAGCCTCAAACCTTTATGCAACTGCAAAAGATTGAAGGAATTAGGCCTGCGACCCTTGTTTATGTGGCGGCAAACATTTTATGAGAGAGTTTTCAGATAATCTTTTATCTTATTATACTGGTGAGTTTGCGGGGTTGAATCTTACTCGAATAACTGAGCCTTCAGGGTTTTATGATAAACAGATCATTGACTCATTATATCCCTTTCAGAATCTTCCTGAGCTGGCTGAGATCGCAAAAGATGCCAAATTGATAATAGATGTTGGCTTCGGAGGAGGATTTCCTTTAATTCCTTTAGCCAAGATCTTTCCTGAAAAAAAGATCATTGGAATAGACGCAAGAGGGAAGAAGGCTTCTGCTGTCCAAACCATTGCTCAAAGAGTTGGCCTATCTAACGTTAAATGTTTTCATGCTCGTCTTGAAGAAGTCCAAATTGATCGCGATTGTATCGTTACCTTCAAAGCGGTTGGACCTATTAAAGACTTACTTGAGATGATGAATGTCTCGCAGAAAAGTGAAGTCTGGGTGGTTTTCTATAAGGGGCCTAAGACTTATGAGCTCGAGGATGTTCCTAAGAAAATCAATGGTTCCGAGCTTATTCTTGAAAAAAACTTTGGTATTGAAGATAACCAAAGGGCCATTTTTCTTTATAAATTCTCACGAAATGTTCCACGTGGAACAAAGAAAAATAAAAATAAAATCGTTGTCAAAGTAGCCGAAATAGATTGATAATTTCTCCACAAAAGTTCTAAGTGGAGTATCTAAATGGCTAAAATCATTGCATTAACTAATCAGAAAGGTGGCGTTGGTAAAACGACAACCTCAATAAATCTAGCAGCTTGCTTAGCAGTAGCTGAGAAAAGAACTCTGTTATTGGACCTTGATCCCCAGGGCAATGCGTCAACAGGTGTCGGACTAGCGAGAGAGAAGTACGCTGATAAAAATATCTATCACGCCCTCATTGGCGAGATTGATATTAGTGAAGCAATTTACAATACAGAACTTCCCTACTTTGATGTGTGCCCAGCTGACAGCAATCTCATTGGCGCAGAAATTGAATTGGTAAGTGTTATAGCTAGAGAATCAAAGTTAAAGAACGCGCTCGCTACTATTCAAGATAAATACGATTACATCATTATAGACTGTCCTCCATCGCTAGGACTTTTAACGTTAAATGCACTCAATTCTGCAAATAGTTTTATCGTTCCGTTGCAGACAGAATATTTTGCGATGGAAGGCTTGGCCCAACTCTTAAACACTGTTCGTCTTGTTCGTGGATCTCTGAATCCCAATTTAAAGATGGATGGGATTGTTCTTACTATGTTTGATGCGAGAACAAGTTTACACAAGCAAGTTTGTGATGAAATTAGGACTCATTTTTCAGACAAGGTTTTTGAAACAATTATACCAAGAAACGTTAAGCTTTCTGAGTCTCCAAGTTTTGGTAAGCCAATTATTCTTTATGATATTGAATCAAAGGGTAGTGAGGCTTATTTATCTCTCGCAAAAGAAGTGATCTTAAAAGAAAGAGAGATTGTAGATGCTGGAGATTCTGAAAACGTAGCGACTTTATAATAAAGGAAAATAAATCATGGCAACTCAAGTTAAATTAGGAAAAGGAATAGCCTCTCTCATACAAGACACTCCAGTGGCTGCTCAACAAGCTGCGATTAAGGCGAAACTAGAAGAAAAACCGAAAAAAGAAATGCTGGCTGATGGTAATGCTTTGATGATTGATATTGCATCAATCAGAATGAACTCTCATCAACCAAGAAAAATATTTAAAGAAAAAGAGTTAGAAGAACTTTCTGAATCAATCAAAGAGAATGGAATTATCCAACCACTCATCGTTATAAAAGATGAAGATGGATTTGAATTAATTGCGGGAGAGAGAAGACTTCGTGCTGCCAAGAAAGCAGGATTAACTCAAGTTCCAGCTATTTTAAAAAGAGCCACAGACAGAGAAAAGATGGTTATGGCCATCATCGAAAACGTTCAACGCTCTGACCTTAATTGTATTGAAGAGGCTCTTGCCTATTATCAATTAATGGAAGAATTCAAACTAACTCAAGAAGAAGTTGCAAAGAAAATCGGAAAAGAGAGATCAACCATTGCTAACTTTTTGAGAGTGTTAAAACTCCCAAGAGTTGTGATTGAGCTTATTCAAAAGGATTTGCTGTCATTCGGACACGCAAAAGTCTTAGCGGCCATTCAAGATCGCGACTTAGTTATTAATCTCGCAAGCGAGGCTGCCCAAAAGCAATTATCAGTTCGCGAGACAGAGGAACTGGCCAAAAAAGGTAAATCAAGATCAAAGACCAAGGCTCGTCTAACATTTCTTGACGACAAACTAGATCAGTTTCGTCAAAAGTTAGAACAAACAACTGGCTATCACTTTAATTTGAAATCAAAAAATAATGGAAGTGGCGCGATTACGATTAAATTCAACAATGAAGCAGAATTTAACGATATCTATGAATTTTTGTTAAAAAAATAAGTGGTTCTATAGGACCAGGGAAGGAATCTAGTGGAAAATCGTGGTGAAATTTCAGCAATCATCGAAGAAGGCTGCCGCTTTGAGGGAAATTTATCCTTTACAGGCGTTGCGCGCATAGCGGGCATAGTAAACGGTAGTATTTTTTCAAACGATACTGTGATCGTTTCTGAAGGTGCAGTGGTTAATGCCGATATTAACGCAGATGTTATTTTGATTTCAGGTACCGTTAAAGGCAATGTGAAGGCAAGTTCAAGAGTTGAGATTATACGCCCTGCACGATTTGAAGGAACTATTACCGCCCCGAGTCTAATTGTCGAGGAAGGAGTAATCTTCCACGGCACAACAAAAATGCGCGACTCACAATAATAGAGACAAATAGACTTAATCTACCGAATTCTTTTGACAAAAAAGTCGTTACTGATTATTGATTATGGGTTCAAAAAAGAGCTTTAATTAAGGGAACCATAACTATGGATATGATTCTTGCTATCTTTACTAAATTGGGAGCTGATTTTTCAATCGTTCACCAATTCGTTGTCGTTATTGCATTGTTTGTTTTATTTAAAATAGTTTTCTTGGACAAGCTTTTGTTTGTGCTTGATTTGCGTGAAAGCAAAACGACCAAGCTTGAACACGAAGCCAATGAAAAGTTTGCAACTTCAGAAAAGCTTGCCGATAAGTACAATGCAAAAATGAGTGAAGTCATTAACCAATCTCAAAAAGCGCTCAATCTAAAAAAAGAAGAAATCAATTCTAAGAACCAGCAACTCCTTAAGGATAAGGAAAAAGTACTTTCTGATGAATTAGATGCCAAAAGAGCACAATATATTAAAGAGATGGAAGGGCAAAAAGACGCCATCTTTAGTGCCAAAGAAGAAATCTCCAAAGAAATTATTAATAAAATCATTGGTTAGGTAATATTTATGATTAAGTTACTTGTAACAATTTTAATCACAATTGGTTCAGCTCTTGCGAGTGAAAGTGGTGGTCATAATACTCACCATGAACCCAGTGTAAAAGACCTCCTCTTTCCATTCATCAACTTTATTGTTCTCTTTGCCCCGCTATGGTTTCTTGTTTTAAAAGGAAAGCTTGCTGTTCTTTTTGAAAAAAACGCGAAGGATATCGAGGAGCTCTACAATGTCTCTGAAGAAAAAATCAAAGAAGCTAATATCAAGTTAGAGATGTACGAGAAGAAAATGTCTAACCTTGATGCTGAGTTGGCCAAGGTTAAGGCAGAATCAGAAAAGGAAGCAGCTTCTTATGCGCAAAGTTCTCAAGCTGAACTCGCAGAAAAGATGAATCGTCTCGCAGAAGATTATGTTGCTAAAACTGAATATGAAAGAAAGAGCTTGATCAATCAAATGGTTGAGAGCTTTTTTGAAAGTGTATTAGACAAAACTAAAGCAGACATAAAGAAAGATAAGAATATGCAAAGTAAAGCAACCTCAAAGCTTTTATCTCAAATTTAATTGGTGGTAAGAAATGAAAGAACAAAACGTTGCTAAATCATATGCTAAAGCTCTTTACGATTTAGGTTTAGAGCAAAAAGTAGACGTAGCTGGTGATCTCACAAAGCTAACAGAAACGATTAATCAATCTAATCAATTAGAGAATCTTCTCTTTTTAAGTGTTTTTACCATTGAAGAGAAAATCGATGTTTTAAAGAAAGTAACGGCTAAACTTGGACTATCTTCTTTAACGACAACTTTTATCCAATTTTTAATCGATGAAGAGAGAATTTCTCTTCTTCCGCTTATCTTTAAAAACCTCATGGTGATTGATGATCATCAAAAAGGATTTTTAAGAGGAACAATTGAAGGTAATGAAAGTGAAATTCCTCAAGATGTTGCTAATAAATTAAAGTCTTTCATCGAGAAGAGAATCGGAATGAAGACGGAACTTACTTACGTAAAAAATGAACAAATGACGGCCGGATATAGAGTAACTGTAGAGGACCTACAACTTGATGCTTCGGTTGATAACCAACTTAATAAACTTAAAGAACAAGTTCTTAATGATTAATTCATAAAGAGGTAAAAGATGTCTATTCGTCCAGAGGAAATTACAAGCATCATTAAAGAGAGAATCTCAAATTTTGAGACAAGACTTCAAGTTGATGAAGTCGGAACAGTTCTCACCATCGGTGACGGTGTTGCGAGAGCTTTCGGTCTTAAAAACGTTATGGCCGGAGAACTCGTAGAGTTTGAAACAGGTACAAAGGGAATGGTTTTGAACCTTGAAAGCAATAACGTAGGTATTGCTGTTCTTGGTGATGATAATCAAATTAAAGAAGGTTCTCGAGTTAAGAGAACTGAAAAAATCGTTGAAGTCCCTGTTGGTGATGCTCTTCTTGGTCGCGTTGTTAACGCCATCGGTGAGCCAATCGACGGAAAAGGCGAGATCAAGTCTTCTGAAACCAGAAATATCGAAATTAAGGCTCCAGGAATTATTGCTCGTAAATCAGTTCACGAGCCACTTCAAACTGGTATTAAAGCGATCGATGCGATGACTCCAATTGGTCGTGGTCAGCGCGAACTCATCATTGGCGATAGAAAAACTGGTAAAACAGCAGTTGCAATCGATACCATTATCAATCAAAAAGGTAAGGGCGTTGTTTGTGTTTACGTGGCCATTGGTCAAAAGCAATCAACTGTTCGTCAGGTTCATCAAAAATTAACTGAAGCCGGTGCCATGGATTACACCATCATCGTTTCAGCGACAGCTTCAAATACAGCTCCACTTCAATTCTTGGCTCCTTATACAGGAACAACAATGTGTGAGTACTATAGAGATACTAAACGTCATGCTCTTATCGTGTTTGATGACTTAACAAAACAGGCTCAAGCCTACAGACAAATGTCATTGCTCTTGAGACGTCCACCTGGCCGTGAAGCTTTCCCTGGAGACGTGTTTTATTTACACTCTCGTTTGCTTGAACGTGCTTGTAAAATGTCTGATGCTGAAGGTGCTGGTTCACTCACAGCTCTTCCAGTTATTGAAACTCAGGAAGGTGACGTTTCCGCCTATATTCCTACAAACGTGATTTCTATTACTGACGGTCAGATCTTCCTTGAGACCGATCTCTTTAACTCTGGCGTACGTCCAGCGATTAACGTGGGTCTTTCAGTTTCTCGTGTGGGTGGTGCTGCTCAAACTAAAGCAATGAAAAAAGTTGCTGGTACTTTGAGACTCGACCTTGCTCAGTATCGTGAACTTGCAGCTTTTGCTCAGTTCGGGTCTGATCTCGATGAAGCAACTCAAAGACAGTTGAACAGAGGTGCTCGTTTAGTTGAACTTCTAAAGCAGCCACAATACGCTCCGCTAGAAGTAACTGATCAAGTTATTTCTATCTATGCAGCGACAAAGGGCCACTTGGATACTGTTCCTGTAACTCATATTCAAGAAGCAACAAAAGAATTGATTGAATTCATTATGAGCCGTCATAAAGATGTTTATGAAAAGCTTGTTAACGAAGGCGCACTTTCTGACGAGATCGCTCGTAAGTTAGATGAAACGATCACTTCATTTCTTGGTAACCGTAAATTTTAATTTGGAATAAATTATGGCCAATATTAAAGAGCTAAAAAAGAAAATCAAAAGCGTCAAAGGCACGCTTAAGATCACGACGGCCATGAAGTTGGTCTCGGCGGCTAAATTGAATAGAGCTCAAACGGCTATTCAAAGCTCAAGACCATACGCTCAAGAATTAGAAGAAACGATTCGAGTAGTCTCTGCCCTTGTTCAAAATTATTCTCATCCATACCTGGAAGAGAAAAAAGACAACAATCGTGCAGCCCTTCTCGTTTTCACTTCTAACAAGGGCCTTTGTGGTAACTACAATTCTTCAGTTGTGAAAGAAGTTCGCAAAATGCTTAAGACGACCAGTGAAGACTTAAAAGTTTATTTCATTGGGAAGAAGGGCAGAGATCTTTTGAAGAACGAAGTGAATTTAGGCAAGTTCTATACTTTCAGTAAGCAGGATCCAACTTACCACGAGATTCAAGAAATCTCGAAGGAGCTCGGTTCGCTTTTTGGATCTGGAGAATTTGGCAAGATCTATGTTGCTTACAATAGTTTCAAGTCTGCGATCAGTTTTGAAACCACAATTAAGCAAGTTCTTCCAATGTCTATGGATCTTGAAGTTAAAGAAGAGCTTAAGAAGAATTTTCCATTTGATTTCAAGTATGAACCAGCACCAAATGAAATTTTGGATGCTCTCATTCCTGAAACTTATACAAGTAGTATTTATACTGCTTTATTAGATGCAACAGCATCTGAACATGGTGCAAGAATGTCATCGATGGATAGTGCCTCTAAGAACTGTAAAGAAGCTATTAGAAACGTAACATTAAAAATGAATAAGATGAGACAAGCTAAGATTACAACCGAGTTGATCGAAATTATATCTGGTGCGGAATCGTTGAACGCGTAAGGAGTTATTCAATGTCAGAGCTAAATTATGGCGTCATTAAGCAGGTAATGGGTCCAGTAGTAGACGTGGAATTTTCTGATGGAAAATTGCCAGCTATTTACAACGCCCTCAAGTGTACAAACAAAGTTATAGACGATAGAGAGCACAACCTTGTTCTTGAAGTTTCACAACATCTTGGCGACAACATCGTTAGAACGATCGCTATGGATGCCACTGAAGGCTTGGCCCGCGGTGTGAAAGTTCTTGATACAGGAAAAGGAATTCAGGCTCCAGTAGGGCGTGAATGTCTTGGTCGTATTATTAACGTTATTGGTGAACCAGTGGATGAAGCTGGTCCAATTAACGCTAAAAAACATTATGAAATTCACCGTCCAGCTCCAAAGTTTGAAAAGCAATCAACTAAGAAAGAGCCGTTCTATACTGGGATTAAAGTTATTGATCTTCTCGCTCCCTATTTGAGAGGTGGAAAGATTGGTCTCTTCGGTGGTGCCGGTGTGGGTAAGACAGTTCTTATTATGGAATTGATTAACAACATTGCAACTCACCATGGTGGATTCTCAGTGTTCGCTGGTGTTGGTGAAAGAACTCGTGAGGGTAACGATCTTTATCACGAAATGAAAGACTCTGGAGTTATCGATAAGACAGCTCTGGTTTATGGTCAGATGAATGAGCCACCAGGAGCACGTGCACGTGTTGCTTTGACTGGTTTGTCAGTTGCAGAATATTTCCGCGATGAAGAGAAGCAAGACGTTCTTTTCTTCGTAGATAACATCTTCCGTTTTACTCAAGCTGGTTCAGAAGTTTCGGCCCTCCTTGGTCGTATTCCATCAGCTGTGGGTTACCAACCAACGCTTGGTACGGAAATGGGAGCCATGCAAGAGCGTATTACTTCAACTCAAGATGGATCAATTACATCTATCCAAGCTGTTTACGTTCCTGCTGACGATTATACCGATCCAGCTCCTGCTACAACATTTGCTCACTTGGATGCGACTACAGAATTGTCTCGTCAGATTGCCGAGCTTGGTATTTATCCAGCGGTGGATCCACTCAGTTCATCTTCAACAATTTTGAGTCCAGATATCGTAGGTGAAGAACACTATAAGACAGCTCGCGCTGTTCAACAGATTCTTCAAAGATATAAAGAACTTCAAGATATTATCGCCATCCTTGGTATGGACGAACTTTCGGAAGAAGATCGTCAAATCGTTGGTCGTGCGAGAAAGGTTCAAAAGTTCTTGTCTCAACCATTCTTCGTTGCTGAGCAGTTCACTGGTATTAAAGGTCAATTCGTGAAGATTGAAGATACTATCGCTGCATTCAAGGCAATTCTAAATGGTGAATGTGATGATCTTCCTGAGCAAGCTTTCTATCTCGTTGGTGGATTAGACATGGTCTATGAAAAAGCCAAGAAGATGAAAGAAGGTAACTAATTAATTAGGATTAGATTTTTATGGCGAATTTTTTTACTGTAGATATTTTGACTCCCTATAAAGTTGTAGCAAAGTCGATTCCAGCGGAGTCGCTTTTGCTACAAACTGTAAAAGGTCAGATCAATGTTTTGCCAAGCCACACTCACATCGTGACAAAGCTTGCGACAGGACAGTTGACTGTTTTTGGTGGAGCTGATGATCCAGACAGACATTTCTCTATTTCCTACGGAACTTGTAAGGTTCTCAATGATAAAGTGACTATCCTTGCAAATACTTCAGAAGAAGAAAAAGAGATCGATGTTGAACGTGCTAAGCTTGCGCTAAAGAATGCCGAGGATAAATTGGCAAACTCAAGCAACATGGATAATGACGAAATTGAAAAATATCGTCGCAAGATGGAGCGCGCTCGCTTGCGTATTCAAATGGCTGAGTTCGTTCGTAACAGAAAAGTTTAATGACTATTCAAAAAGCAATGACTACTCAAAAGGAAGCTTCGGCTTCCTTTTTTTTTGGACTTTTTTTCACCTTGTAAATTATTCAGAACGGCCTGAGAATATTAAGTAAGGAGAAGTGTCTTAAGGATGAGACTACCATATTTAAAGATAGCAATATCTTTTCTATTATTTAACGTAAGTGCTTGTGGACTCAAGGGTCCGGAGACGATGAACTATGTTATGAATAGTAGCTCCGAGGCTCGTGTTCAACCTATCGTAAAAGAAGCTCCCGTAGCCATTAAAGTTGTCGAAGAAGTCGCTGAACTTCCTTCTCAGCACGTAGAGAAGGCTACAATCATCAAAAAGAACTTTTTAAAGAAAGCAATAAAGTACAGACTGATTAAAAAATCAATCTCTATTCCTGAACCAGTTATTGAGATAGCTGAAGAGATAACGGTAGATGATTTGCAAATGATTGAGAGCTCAATTCAAAAAGAAGAAGAGCACAAGATTGTATCCCTTGATAATTTAAATATTAATCCTGAATTTGAAATCGTAAGCACTGTCGCGGCATTAGATTCAAATGCAATTCTTGCCCAAGTTTCATTTCCCAAAGAGGAACCAGTAATCATTGCAAAAGTTGAAGACACCCAGGAAAAATTGATAAATGAAGCTATTGAAGTAACTGAGTCAACAGCGCCAGAACAAAAAGAGGAAGTTGTTGCAACTCAACCAGCACCAATTAAAACTGAAGATAAAGTTCAAGTGGAAGATAAAAATGACGAAATCATTGCCTTTGACTACTCAACAGATGAGACAGAGAATGCAGGAGTGGAACAGGCCGCTACATCATCTCTATCAAATAATGTTTTAGGAACACTTGAGAGAATCTACAAAGAAAGTGAAACAACGAAATCAAAACATATCGATACCATAGTGCAATCATCAGAAAGAAAGCAGTCAGCACCAACGAGAGCAAGTGACTACTCAAAAGCGGGATTTATTGCTGAAACTGGAAAGGTTACCTTGGTGCCAGTTGTTGCTCACCTTGAAAAGGGAATCGACAGCAATGAGCATCAATTTGAATACTCATATCTGTACGATGAAAATGAAAGAGAGATGGCCAATCAGGATGGAAAAATTTTGATTAGTCAAAAAGGATTGGTTACTGGAAAGGTAACGAACTATAGAGGAATACCAACAAACGTAGAAATACCAAATGACGGAGAAATGCATTATGTACCGGTTCTCACATATGATGGTATCGCTGAGTATGTAGAGAAGAATCAGATTGAGGCAATTGGCGGATATGTATTAATTGAGCTTAGCGATAGCTTTGATGATATTGAAGTTGATGAAAAATACACAAAGAAAGTCTTTCTAAGTGAAAAATTTAAAACTGTAAGCTCTATTGAGGATGCAAGGTTTGTCCTTTTTATCGCAGTAGCACCTGGCAACGTCACTATAAAGTACAAAATTGGCAATAGATCGCTTTCAACAATTCGCCTCGTTCTGGAAGATGAAATTACCTATGATTCACGCGAAGCTACGTCAAATAAAACTGAATTATTGACCGTTAATTATCGCTTACCGATGGGAACAAAGCCTGTTGAAATGGATATTGAAGATATGAAATTTGAAGCATTCATGACTCCAACCCAGCTCTCAAGAATCGGAACAAATGGAATAAAGGCTTCAAGTGAATTCAAATTGAGGAATACAAAGAGCTACTTTCAAATATTCAGCCAAGGGTTTAACTACTTTGTCAGCCCAGAGAATAAAAAAGAAATTGAAATTCCAACGACAGATCTTAATAAAATTATCTTCGGTAGAATTGGGCTTGGATCGCTTGAAAATAGCTGTATGGTAACTGTAGAAACCAATGGAAAGATTCAAGGCTTTAAAGCAAGTCTTGCAACGGCCAGTGGAACTCAAGGATTAAATATCTACTCGCTTTCAGAAAATGGACAAATTAACTACGAAATTGATGAGACAACTCAAAAAATCATTTTGGTCGGACAAGATCAAGGCGAAATTCATTACAGTATGACTGATATCAACGGAAAGAAGTCCAATCAAAAAACCTATTGCTCGCTCGGAACCTATATTCTTGAATAGCCAAGATTGAAATATTAGCTGTTTATGCCATAATGGTATGAGGAGAAATATTTATGACGGAATATTGGTTATCATTAGATGAATACGCAAGAATTCACAAATTATCGATTTCAACTCTTCGAAGAAGAATAAAATCAAAACAAGTTGAATACAAACTTGATAATGGAAAATATTTTATCAAATCACTTACTGAAGTGGTGCCTCCCCAGGTTCCTCATCTCAATGGCGATCTCATTATGAGAATTCAAGAACTAGAGTGCGAAAGCCGTGAGCTCAAAAGAGAAATTGTAAATCTTCAAAAGCAAAATGATGATCTAAGCACATTGGTTTCCTATTACGAAAATAGCAAGGAAAGCGAACTTGTTTTGGAGAAATTCTAATTAAAACATTATTGCTATTCATTACTCTCGTTTTTGCCACTAATTCTTGGGCACAATCAGCCCTTAAATACAATTTACGAAACTGCATGCTTCTTCCAATTACTGATAACACTGGCAATGCCCTTTCCTATCCAGTATTTATTTCACTCGAGCGAAATCTTAAAGAAGGTGGTTGGTGCTACTACAAGAGTAATTCTGAAATTATGAATATTTTCAGTGGATACAAAGACATTAACCCTTATTTAGACAATAAAGACATCCTGAAAGTTATCAGTGACAAAACAGAAACAGGATCTCTGTTAAGAATGATCATAACGAAAATTCCTGGTGGCTCAGAGCTTGAGATAAAAATCTATGGAGAAAATGGAGAAGATGTTTATTTTCAAGAAAAAACAAGTCTTCAGAATGATGATCCTGAACAAATAGCACAGACATTTATCAACTGGCTCAATCTTTACGAAAAATCTCTTCCCTATCAAGGACTTATAAAAGGAGTTCTTGGAAATCAGTTTACAGTTGATTTTGGTGATGAAATCGGAACAAGAGAAGGGGATCAATTTATTGTTGTTCGTCCTCTTAAGAAAAGAAAACATCCCTTATTAAAAGAAATTGTAGAATGGGAAACAGAACAGATTGCAAAAGCGAAAGTTTTTTATGTCACGAAAAAGCAATCTCAAGCGACTGTCACTCAATATGAAACAGATAAAAAATTAAAAATAAATGATTGGGTTTTGTTGAAGAAAGAGCAATCAGAAGTTATGGCAAGAGAGGAACATTTTACAGAGCCAAAAGAGGACTTTGGAAAAATGGGACTGCTAACAGTTTATTTTGATATTGGTTCAGCCTCAGCGACTGCTGAGGGCACGGCCAATAAAAAAATAGGAGGATTACTTCTTGGTGTTGACGCGGAAGTTTTACTTTGGATTACAAGAACCTATTGGGCGAGTTTAGAAGTGGGGAGACACTTTAGCTCTATGAGTAAAGAGGAAGGGACACTTGTAAGCGATACAAGTACTTATGGAGCAACGAAATTTCAATTATTGGCCGGTTATAAATATCTTCCACTAGGATTTTTTTATGGACCTCAAGTCGATGGTTATGTCGGTTATACAAGCTACAGTTACTCACTCGACAAGCAAGTTTCAGATGGTTTTGGAGAGGCTAAGTTTGAAGGTTTAACTTTTGGCGTAAGAGGTCAAATCCCCATTTATAAAATTGTAGAAATGAAAGCGGGCTTTGAATTTATGTTCAACCCCGGTTACACAGAGCAAGCTACAATTTATGGTGAAGCTGATTCAACTTCTAGTTATAAAATCTATTTTGGCGGAAACTACATTTATTCAGAGAATATGACCGTATCATTTACTTACGAAGTAAACAGTTCGACGGCCAAGTTTTTAAACCCAGAAAGAAGCTATCAAATCAAGGAATCAGCGTTTAGAATAGGTCCTACATTTTCATTCTGATGGAGTAAAAATGAAAGACCGTGTTAAAGAACTCGAGCTTTTAATAATAAAGCACAAATCCCTCTATTATCAAGGAACACCAGAAATCAGCGATGCTGAATTTGATAAATTAGAACTAGACCTCAAGAAAATTGACCCCGAAAACCCAATTCTAAATCTCATCGGTACAGAAGTTAAGTCTTCAAATAAAGTATCTCACAAAACAAAGATGCTTAGTCTCGACAAAGTCTATGAGATAGACGAGCTTAAAAAGTGGGTCGACAATAAAGCCGTCGTTAGTACTTACAAAATCGACGGCATAAGCTGTTCATTGGTTTATGAAAAGGGAAAGCTCTCCGTTGCTAAAACAAGAGGAGATGGATCGGTAGGTGAGAATATAACTTCAAAGATTATGTGGATTGAAGAAATTCCAAAGTCTCTTGGAAAAAATAGTATCGACTGTGAAATTCGTGGAGAACTTTATTGTTCGGAAAAAAACTTTGTTGCTCTTGCAGAGAAGATGATCGAATTAAAACTTGATCGGCCGTCAAGTCAGCGCAATATCGTTGCGGGATTAATGGGACGAAAGGATCATTTAGAACTTTCGAGCTATTTAAATTTTAAAGCATTTGATATTTTATCTGAAGAAAAAACATTTAAAGAAGAAATAGATAAAAGCCACTTCTTGAAGAAGATGCATTTCGACACCCCCCCAATTGAGTTGCATAAGAATTTCAAGAGCCTTGAGCAATCAATAGAAGAAGCGCAAGAGTTTATGAGCGAAGGTGACTATCAAATAGATGGTCTAGTAATCACGATTAATGAAATCTCGCTTCAAAATGAGCTTGGTGAAACAGCTCATCATCCAAAGTATAAGATGGCCTTTAAATTTCCAGGTGAAGCCAAAGAGACGACCATTGTAGATATTGAATGGAGTGTTTCGCGCAATGGAATTTTAACTCCAGTTGCTCTCGTGAGTCCAATTGAGTTAAGCGGCGCCGTTGTATCGAGAGTTACATTGCACAATTATGGTATGGTCAAAATTAATAACCTTAAAAAAGGTGATTTGATTGAGATCATTCGCTCTGGGGAAGTAATTCCGAAGTTCTTGAGCGTAAAGAAAGAGGCTAAGGGAGAATTTACAAAACCACGTCAATGTCCTTCCTGTGATGGACCTCTATCGGAAGTCGATATCAGGTTAATTTGTAACAATGAAAAATGCCCAGTTCGGGTCAGAGAGAGCATTAATAATTTTGTTAAGAAAATAGGAATTGAAGATCTAAGTGAAAAACGACTCGATGAAATGATAAGAAAGGGGTTGGTTTCAGCGATCCCAGATCTTTATAGGTTAAGTACGGAAATGCTTTTGACTTTAGATAAAACGAAAGAAAAGCTAGCGAATAAAATCTATGAAAATATAAATAAATCAAAAAATGTAGAACTTATTGTATTTCTTTCATCATTGGGAATTCAAGGTGGAGCCTACAACAAATGTGAAAAAGTCGTGCATGCAGGGTATGAGACCCTTGAAAAAGTAATGACAATCACTATTGATCAGCTAATAGATATAGATGGATTTGCAGAAAAGTCGGCAACCGATTTCTATCAATCACTTAAAGAAAAGCAAGGAATGGTGAATGAATTAATAGAATTAGGAATGACGATAAAGAGTGAAGAGAAATTTGAATCGAAAGTTACCGGTCTGAAGATTTGTATAACAGGTGCCCTTTCTGAAAAAAGAACGGTTATCGAGGATCGAATTAGAAAGAATGGAGGCATTGTGGTTAGCAGTGTTTCAAAGAATACCGATCTGTTGGTGACCAATGAGCAAACTTCAAGTAGCTCAAAATTTATTAAAGCTGGCGATCTGGGAATAAAAGTTATTACTGAAGAGCAGTTGCGGGAGTTAATGCAATCATGAGTTCAAAAGTAAAAAATGTCTTCGTCTGCGTTGAATGTGGATACAATACAAGCAAGTGGTTAGGGCGTTGTCCTGATTGTCAAAATTGGAATAGCTTTGTTGAAGAGGCGAGAATTGTTAAAAAGGGCAGCTCTCGTAGTGATGAAAAAGTTGTAGAAAAGAAATTGCGCAAACTCAATGAGCTCTCAGAATTGAAAGAGAGACGAGTCACTACCAATATCGGAGAGCTCGATCGAGTTTTGGGTGGCGGGCTTGTACCTGGAAGCTTAACTCTCATTGGAGGTGAGCCTGGAATCGGTAAGTCGACACTCCTTCTAATGCTGTGTCATAAAGTGGCGCAGACCTTGCCCAATAAAAAAATAATTTACGTCTCTGGAGAGGAGGCTGAGGCACAGATTGCCAGTCGAGCAAAAAGGCTTGGTATCAGTGAGCCAAATATTGAAGTTGTTAATGAAACCAATTGGGAAAATGTAAAACAATTAATAAAAAATGAAGAATCAGCACTTTTAATCATTGATTCAATCCAGACAATATATAATCCAACGCTTGATTCCGCTCCTGGAACTGTAACGCAAATTCGGGAAGTGACTTTCGAGCTTATGAACTTTATTAAAAATAGAGAGACGGCCTGCTTTATCGTTGGCCACATTACTAAAGAAGGAAATATTGCAGGTCCAAAAATTCTTGAGCATATGGTAGACACGGTGGTTTACTTCGAAGGCGATCAAGGTGGAATGTATCGAATATTGAGATCAATGAAAAATCGCTTTGGGGCGACAAGTGAAATTGGTCTTTTTGAAATGGTTAATAATGGTTTAGAAGAAGTAAAAAATCCTTCAAAATATTTTATCGATGACGAAATCGATAATCGAGTTGGACGAAGTCTTACCTGCATTCTTGAGGGCTCTCGTCCCTTGTTCTTAGAGCTACAAGCATTGGTGGTTGAGAATAAATACGGAAACGGTCGGCGCGCCACTCAAGGGGTTGATACGAATCGAGTGTCAATGCTTATTGCCGTTATTGAAAAGCACTTGGGGATGCCAATTGGGTTTAATGATATCTATGTAAACCTCGTCGGCGGAATGAAAATCAATAGTCGCGATCTGGATTTAAGTGTTATCGCCGCTTTAATTAGCTCATATAAAAATGTTAACGTTTCCCAGGAAATGGTTTTCGTTGGTGAAGTTGGCCTGGCGGGAGAAGTGCGAAATGTGCCAAAACTACTAGAGCGATATAATGAAATGACTCACTTTAATTATAAGTATCTCGTCACTTCACAAAAAGCCATTTCTCAAATTAAAAAGAAGAGTGGAGTTCAGATCATTGGTATTAATAATATTGATGAAATTCCAAAAATATTGGAGATGTAGTCATCTTCGCATTAGGGACAATCACTAAAAAGTGGGGATACTCCAAGTGAAACTCTTCCTTGGACTTGTGTCGAAGCGTAGGGACGATTGATTTTTTTATTCAGGGTAAGGATAAAAGTTACCTTATCATTAGTGGCACTGGGGACTAATTGGCCGATATCTGTTAATCTCAAAAAATGGCCATCTGGTGAAGTCGGGGAAGTTTCATAACTATATTTGCCTTCAAATTTTAGCTCGAATAACGTTTGATCAGTGTTGCCAACACCTGGCCACTCTCGATAATAGGCGGTATAGCTCTTGCTTTCATCATAGAGAACAAGTGTTAGGTCACCAATAAAAATGTCATCTGATGCCTCAGTTAAAAAAAGAGGAACAAATCTTATAAATCGATGGGCAACTGGAGGATTTTCACAGCTTCCCATAGTCAAGTGTGTTGCAAGAGCAAAAAAATTGAAATTTTGAGCACTACTTGAGTTCTCTAGTTCCAATGGTTTTGGATTTATAACCTTCCCGCAACTTAGCAATAGAAAGTTGACGAAGAGCACGAGTACAATAAATTTCATCTATAAATAGCTATCATGCTAAATCTGCAAATACAATATCAATGAGAAATTTAACGAGCATATAGCTTTTGTATGGTCTGTCTCCAAAGCTCTCGTTTACTGTCATAATAAGAAGCTAAGCTCTTATCACTATTAAATTCCTTTTCTATTGAAAATAAATTTTTCAAATCATCAAAAGACTTTAGTTTAGCACCAATCGCAGCGGCCAGGCCTGCTCCGTAGCTAGTTGTTTCAATGACGTTGGGTCTTTGTATCTTTATCTTGGAAAAATTGGATTGCATTTGCATTAGAAGATTATTGACAACAGCACCGCCATCAACACGAATCTCATCTTTCAAGTGAGGAAAATCAGTTTTAAATGCATTAATGATATCACTTATTGATTGAGCAATGCCTTCTAAGCAGGCACGAGAGAGGTGACTTGTTCTTGTATCTCTGGTGAGACCCACAATTGAGGCGGTTGCATCAGAAAGCCAGTAAGGAGATCCCAATCCTGTAAAGAACGGATAAAAAATAATATTTTTCATTTCATCAAGATCAGTCACTTGATTGGCAATAGCTTCAATGTCGGAAGCCGATTTAATGAGTTGTAAATTATCACGTAACCACTGAACTGCTGCTCCAGCTATGTAGCATGAACCCTCAAGAGCATATGTTGCTTTTCCTTCATGAGAAAAAGCGACAGTCGTAAGAAGTCCATTTTTTGAATAAGTCTTTTTATCGCCCGTATTTAAGAGAATGAAAGCACCTGTTCCGTAAGTACATTTCATCTCGCCGGCGCTGAAGCAAGTTTGTCCAAAGAGGGCTGCTTGCTGATCACCCAAAATTCCGGTGATGGGAATTCCATCAGGAAGAAAACTCAAATCTTTGGTCGTTCCGAAATGAGAAAAGGAATCTTTAATTTCGGGAAGCATCTTTTTGTCGACACCAAAAATATCGAGAAGCTCATCATCCCAATTTAAAGTATCAAGATTCATCAACAAGGTTCTTGAGGCATTGCTTGCGTCGGTTGCAAATGAAGCCCCTGCTGTTAACTTGAAGAGCAAAAAAGTATCAATAGTACCAAAGTGAATACTTTCAGGTACATTTTTTGAGTCCCTAAATGAATTGAGAATCCAATTCATCTTTGTACCTGAAAAATAGGGATCAATCGGAAGACCCGTTTTTGATTTTATACTATCAGCACTTTTCGAATTGCGTAGCTCTTGGCAAAAACTTTCGGTTCTACGATCCTGCCAAACGATTGCATGATGAAGAGGAGTGCCCCTGTTATCAAAGCAGCAAGTCGTTTCGCGCTGATTTGTAATACCGATGGCCAGAATTTTTTTGGGATCTACATTATTTTTCTTAAGAACTTCTTGAACGGTTATTCCAACAGAATGCCAAATATCATTGAGATCATGCTCAACTAATCCTGGCTTGGGAAGTATTTGTCTAAATTCTTTATTAACTTTATCTACAAGTTTAAGGGACTCGGATTCAATAAGTGTGGCAGTTGTGCCGGTTGTTCCTTGATCGATTGAAAGTATGTACATAAGAAAATCCTATAATGCGGTATTTGAAGTGGTTGGAGCAGCAATAATATTTACAAGTTGAGTCCAGCGAGAGGCGATACCCGTTCGAAAGCCCTTAAACATGACAAAAGACATAAGAACGAGAATGAGCATGAGGAAGATAAACTCGATAAAAGTTTGACCTTCATTGCCGTGGGGTGTTATGATTCGTTTGTTCATTAAAGAATTATACACTAAAGCTAAATGAAAATTAAATTTAACATTACAATCATTCTCTCTGTTATGGCCTTTTCGCTGTTTCTTTTGGTTCAAGTATTGATGGACCAATCTAAACCCATGGCCCAGATTTCTAAAATAGATGAGCAGAAGAATCTGCATATATCTCAAACTCTTAAGGGTCTCGAATTAAAAGATAGTAAAAATAAGGTGATTAATTTTGACCAAATTAGTGGGAAACCAATAATTTTAAATTTTTGGGCAAGCTGGTGTGTTCCTTGTTTAGAGGAAATACCAACCTTGGTTGAATTTTCTAAGTCTAGTTTGGCCAATGGTATTCAAATCGTCGCCATAAACGGAGATGAGAAAAGTGGTCAGTCCAAAGCAGAAAAATTAATGGCAAAATACGGTATGGATTTTTCCGTAGTTTTCGATTTAGATGGCTCACTCTTTGAAAAATTTGGAATATCAGGAATTCCCGTAACATTGATTCTTAAAAATGGAAAAGTTGTTCAGACATACAATGAGGCCGTCGACTTTATGTCTGGTGAATTTCAATCAAATATAAAAAAACTAAAAACTAACGAATAAAATAATCAAAGTGATTTATTCCCCAATCATAGATAAGCTGGGCCAAAGAATTGCAGTTGAAGACAGCAAGTCTGGAATTCATGCCCTCGATGATTGCCCCTTGCTCTCTTAGGTTCAACGAATAAGCAGCATTTAGAGTAATACTAGAAATGAGTTCCGCAGGATTCATTTTATATGTTGGGGCAGCCCAACACGCTAAAGAAAAGAGATTATCAAAGTGACAACTTCCAGGATTAAAATCAGTTGCAATCGCTACTCGACAGCCACCATCTAAAATATCTCTAGCGCGAGCTTGTGGTTTGCCGAGGAAAAAGCCAGTGCCAGGAAGAAGTGTAGCCACTGTCTTAGATTGTGAAAGGGCGTCAATAGAAGAATCAGAAATTGCAAGAAGATGATCAGCGGAAAAACATTGATACTTAGCTGCTAGCGAGCCACCAGCATTATCATTGAATTCGTCAGCGTGAATGCGACGATTTATTAGAAGTTTTTGTGCTTCTTCAAATAAAAGTTGCACATCTTCAGCTGTAAAATAATTCTGCTCATGAAAAATATCAACAAAGTCAGCGAGGTTTTGATCTTTAACTATTTTCATTAAAGGAAGAACTACTGTCAGTAGATATTCTTTTGAAGAAGAAAAAGATTTTGGAACCGCATGGGCAGCCATATAGGTGGTTATGATATTTGTTGAAGGGAAAAGCTTGTCTTTGATTTTTTTTAGAGTCTGCATCGCCATGAGTTCGAGGTCGTGGGTGAGTCCGTAACCCGACTTGATCTCGATTGAACCGACACCATAAGAATTCATGCGAACAATACGTTGGTGCGCCAATTGAAGAAGTTGATCTGAATTGATTTGCGAAAAAGCCTTTTGACTACTTAAAATGCCACCGCCGGCCTTCGCGATTTCTTCATAGGTTGCGCCACTTAAGCGCATGAAATATTCATTGGAGCGATCACCTGCATAAAGGAGGTGAGTGTGGCTATCAACAAATTCAGGAAGAACAATTTTTCCTGTGCAATGAACAGTTTCATCAAAAGAATGATTTTTCGGTAACTCCGAATCAAGTCCTACCCAGACAATCTTTCCATTTTCAACAATAATTGAAGCATTTTCGAGGATACTCAAATCTTCAGGCAAAAGATTGCGACCTTCTTTGTTGAAAGCATTTTCAAGCGTAACGATCTGTGAGAATTTCTTATAAAGAACTTTCATGACTGTGAAGGAAACTTTATGTTTGTCTTATCCATCATCGCGCGAGCTTCATCATACCCAGCATCAACGTGACGAATAATGCCCATGCCAGGATCAGAATTTAATACTCGAGACAATCTCTGATCCATGTCCTCTGTTCCGTCGCAAACAATGACCATGCCAGCATGCTGAGAATAACCAATGCCAACTCCGCCACCGTGGTGAAAACTGGTCCATGAAGCACCATTCATAGTGTTGATAAGAATATTCAAGATAGGCCAATCGCTAATAGCGTCGGAACCGTCTTTCATCGCCTCCGTTTCTCTGTTGGGAGAGGCAACTGAACCACAGTCGAGGTGGTCTCGGCCAACAACGATTGGAGCTTTAACCTTGCCTTCGCGAACAAGCTTGTTAAAAAGGAGTCCAGCCTTTTCACGCTCTCCGTATTTCAACCAACAAATGCGCGACGGCAAACCTTGAAAGCTCACCATCTCCTGAGCTTTTAAAAGCCAATTTTTTAATTTTATGTTTTCTGGAAATAACTCCATGAGTGCATTGTCCGTCACTCGTATATCTTCTGGATCTCCTGAGAGAGCAACCCAGCGGAAAGGGCCAGAGCCTTCGCAAAAAAGCGGACGAATATATGCGGGAACAAATCCAGGAAAATCAAAGGCATTTTTAATGCCTGAAATTTTAGCACCCTCTCGAAGATTATTTCCATAATCGAAAACATGTGAACCTTTTTCGAGAAAACTCAACATGGCCTTCACGTGATCACCCATCGTCGCATAGCTTTTCTCCGCGTAGAGAGACGGATTTGATTTTCTCAACTCCATCGCTTCACCCAAGCTCATTCCTCTTGGAACATAACCATTAAGTGGATCGTGAGCAGAAGTTTGGTCTGTGACGAGATCAGGCAGGATGCCCTTCTTTAAGACGTATTCGAAAAAATCGGCAGCATTTCCGACAACGCCAATGGAAACGGCCCTTGATTCTTTTTTGGCTGCCAGGGAGAGCTCTATTGCATGATCGAAATTATCGGCAAGAACATCAAGATATTTAGAGACCAGTCTTTTTTGAATACGAGTATTATCAACATCGCAACCCAAGAAAACGCCATCTGCCATTTTAACGGCCAGAGGTTGTGCTCCACCCATTCCTCCGAGTCCAGCAGAGAGGACCAATTTTCCCTTGAGGGTAGATCCGGCGCCATAATGCTTTTCAGCAGCGGCCATAAAGGTTTCATAAGTTCCTTGAAGAATTCCTTGCGAACCAATGTAAATCCAAGAACCAGCAGTCATCTGTCCATACATGATAAGACCGCGATCTTTTAAATTATTAAAATAATCCCAGTTCGCCCAATGGGGAACGATATTGGAATTTGCTATTAAAACTCTTGGTCCGTGAGAATGTGAAGGAATAATGGCGACAGGCTTTCCAGATTGAACAAGAAGAGTTTCGTTATCCTCGAGGTTTTGTAATGACTTTACGATGTCTTCAAAAGCTTTAAAGTTACGAGCAGCTTGACCATTTCCACCGTAAACGATGAGATTATCTCTATCTTCGGCAACTTCGGGATGAAGATTGTTCAATAAGCAACGAAGGGCAGCCTCTTGATGCCAGCCTTTACATGTTAATTTATTTCCAGTTGGTGGTAGGGGAATATTATTATTTGAACTCATTCTAATGCTCCAATTTTCTTTTCAACTAAATCTAAAATTTCACTATTATCAATTAACTCTACAATTCTTTTTATATCTTTAGAAATGACTCGATCTCGTTCCATTGTTGTAACGTGATTGCGAACAAGTTTGTGAACATCATTTAAGACAGGGCTCGAATTACTTGGCTTTCTAAAATCCAAAGCCTGGCATGCGCAAAGCAACTCAATAGCTAAACAGTTTTTAGTATTTTCAAGAACGACTAATAATTTATTTCCTGACGTCACACCCATGGAAACATGGTCTTCCTTATCTGTAGAAGTAGGAATTGAATCTACTGAGGCTGGATGGCATAGATACTTATTTTCTGAAGTAAGTGCAGCTGCAGTTACGTGAGCAATCATAAAGCCACTATTGAGACCTGGTTTGGTAACAAGAAATGCTGGCAAGTCAGAAAAGAGAGGGTTGATAAGCTTCTCAATTCTGCGCTCGGTTATATTACAGAGTTCAGCTATACCCATTGCCAAATAATCCATACCAAGTGCAAGTGCTTCACCATGAAAGTTACCACCAGAAATAACATCATTTTCTTCAATAAAGAGAAGTGGGTTATCAGTCACCGAATTGAGTTCAGTATTTAAAACTTCGAGTGAATGGCGTACCGTTTGTCTAATCGCTCCATGAACTTGAGGCATACAGCGCAGAGAGTACGGATCTTGAACTTTGCGGCAATCAGTGTGAGAATTTAAAATTTGTGATTGATCTAGCAAGCGCAATAAGTTTTTGGCCACAGAAACCTGTCCCACATGCGGCTTAAGTTGATGAATACGTGGATCAAAAGCACGAGCAGTTCCAGCTACTCCATCGAGAGTCATTGCTCCGATGATATCGGCCATTTTAATTAATTTTAATGATTGGTTTAATGCCACAGAATAAAGGGCAGCCATAACAGCAGTACCGTTAATGAGGGCGAGGCCATCTTTTGGTCCCAAGACGGCGGGCTTAAGATCTAATTGTTTTAAAACATAGTCGGTGGGCAATACCTTGCCTTGATAAGTAACTTCACCTTCGCCAATCAGTGATAGAGCAATGTGCGACAAGGGAGCAAGGTCACCAGATGCTCCAACTGAACCTTTAGAAGGAACAACTGGAATAATATCATGATTAAGAAAATCGATAAGAAGGTTAACGGCGTGAGGAGTCACACCTGAATATCCTTGTAACAAACAGTTGGCACGGATAAGCATGATTGCTCTCGTTACCTGTTTCGAAAAGGGTTCACCGACACCAGTGCAATGCGAACGAATGAGATTATATTGAAGCTCAGAGAGCTCTTCGTCTTTAATGCGTGTATCAGCAAGGGCACCAAAGCCAGTATTAATGCCGTAAACAGTTTTGCCAGATTTTACAATCGAAGAGACATATTCGTTTGATTGAATCAATCTTGCTTGGGCTTGTTTAGACAAGGTCAATTTATAGGCTGACTTTTGACTTGAGATTAGGTCAATGAGCTCTAGGTCTAAGTTGTCGCCAGTTAATTCAAATGTTTTCATTATACTTCTCTCAATTTATTAATTGTTTCTTGGTAAAGATCACTCGGTTGCTTAAAAATATGAGAACCTGCGACCATGTTATCTACGCCGTAATTTAAACAAGTTTTTGCAGTCTCATTATTGATTCCACCATCAACTTGAATTTGAAATTTAAGGTTATTTCTCTGGCGAATGTCGTTGAGGTATCCAATTTTTTCAGCGCAATCGGGCATAAATTTTTGACCACCAAAACCGGGCTCTACGGTCATGACAAGAACTAAGTCGACAGCTTTTAAAAGATCGAGGCTTAATGCAGAGGCTGGAGTATTTGGCTTGATAGAAATGCCTACCGAAGGATAAAAAGATTTTGCTTTTTGAACAAGGGCCAAGCAATTGTCGCTAGCTTCAAGATGAAATGTAAAATTAGTTAGTTTATAATCTTTGAAAGTATCAATATAGAATTCAGGATTTGTGACCATAAAGTGAGCATCGAGAGGAATTTTTGTTCTCTTTGCAATAAGCTCGACGATAGGGTGACCAAAGGTGAGGTTTGGTACGAAGTGGCCATCCATAATGTCTAAGTGAAGCCACAGTCCCTCGATACCTTCAAGTGATTTGAGTTCACTTTCGATATTGAGAAAGTCACAAGCTAGAAGACTTGGAGCAATGATCTTCATGATACTATCCTTCAATTGCAAATTTTAAATTTAAGCCCTTTGACTTTAATCCATTCATATAATCTTTAATGGAAATGGCTTTTTTACCTTCAGGTTGAATTTGTAAAATTTCGACAACGCCTTCGACAGTTCCAATGAGCATTCGACCGGAGTTTAAGTCGACAATACCTGGAGGCAGTGTGGAGCCCGAACAAACGCTAAGGGCCATCTCCGCTATTTTATAACGTAGTCCTTGATGATAATAAAAAAGGGAAGGCCAGAGTTTAAAAGCTCGGTAAAGATTTATGATTTGTAATGCACTTTGCTTTTGAAAATCAACGAATCCTTCTTCTTTACCAATCTCAGGAGCTATGCTGACTTGGTTTTCATCCTGTGCCGTGAATTTTAACTTGCTGGTTACGAGCTGCTCAAGAAAGCTAGGCATACATTCGGCAGAAAGGAGTGACAGCTTATTTGAAAGTGAAACGATGTCATCATTTTTTGAAATCTCAACTGGAAGTGAGAGACATAAGTCCCCGGCATCCATTTTCTTAACCATCTTTTGAATAGAGACACCTGTCTCTAAATCACCATTCTTAAGTGCGTAATGAATTGGAGCTGCACCTCTATATTTAGGAAGGAGTGAAGTGTGAATATTAAAGCAACCGAGTCGCGGAATATCGAGAGTCTTTTGCGATAAAAATTGAGCAAATGACAAAACGATAAAAACATCAGGTCTTGATTGTTCACAAAACGAAAGGAATTCTTGAGATTTATTAATATTGGCTTCTTGGAAAAGTTTAATGTTGTGAAGTTTGGCGTATTCAGCAACTGCTGGACTTTGAAGTTGCTTACCACGACCGGCAGGGCGATCTGGCATCGTTACTACAGCAACAAGATCAACAAACTCACTAAGTCTTAAAGCTTCAAGTGTTGGAATAGAAAATTGGGGTGTGCCCATATAGACACAAGAAATCTTCGTCATTATTTATAGATTCTTCTGTTGTCTCTTAAGATATTTCTTGGTGAGAAAATTTCGCTTTAGTGAGCTCAATCGCTCTAAAAAGACATATCCATCGAGATGATCATTTTCATGTTGAATACAAATTGAAAGAAGTCCATCAGCTTGAAGCTCGTGAGTCTGACCATCGAGATCTTGATAGGTAACTTTAATTGATTCGGCCCTTTTAACTTCTTCATAAATTCCGGGAACACTGAGACACCCTTCTTCATATAAAAGTTCTCCCACCTTATTTTCAATCTTTGGATTTATAAGAATAAGGGGATTGAATTCCGAATAAGCATATTCTTTTGTTTCATCAGCTTTGATGATTTCTTCACGTTCGTAATCAATGTCCATAACAAAAAGACGAATGCTGTGTCCGACTTGGGGAGCGGCCAAACCAATCCCAGGGGCTTTATACATTGTATAAAGCATGTCTTTGCAAAGCGCTCTTAGTTCGTCGTCGAATTTCTCAACAGCGACAGCCTTTTTCTTAAGAATGGGTGCTGGGTAAGTGAAGATTTTAAGTTCACTCCCCTCGAGCTTATAATCATTTAAAAAATCTGAATTTGCCATGGTGCGTATATAGCACAAACTGTAAGAAAGCGTCTATTGCTTAGGGCGAAAGGCGAGGGTGTAGTACTCATAGAGGCTTTCGAAATTTCGTGTACTTAGGGCATGAATCGCTTCTTTTGCGCTGATGCCTCTTCTCCAAGTTGGCCATTGCGACTTTATCAAACTCTCGTCTAGCTTCGGTCCTTGAGCTGTTGGAAAAATAACAATGGAAGGACCAGACTGAATTTTCTCATTAACTTGGGATGGTTCAATCACATTGACCTTTACTTGGGCATACTCTTCGATAAAAAAAGGCTTTCGATGGGCCAGGTAGATTGGCGTTCTATCATCATACTGATTAAGAAAAGTTAAAGCTGAGTCGGATAAAGGTGGAAGAGAAAGTTCGGGGATAAGTCCATACCAAATGATGGAAAAGAGGATGAAAAAAGTTTGAGCAAAACGAGTAATTGTTTTTTCCTTGAAAAAATAAAAAAGGATGAAAAGTGAAACAATTAAAGAAGTGAATGCGAAAATATAATTTCCGTCTTTAAGAACAATTACAAGTAAAATGAGAGGAACAAGAGCAAAGAGAAGAGATAAAAGTATCGAGCACCGTCTAAGTTTGAGATTAAAGAAATCAGTAGCTCTAGTTTCAAAACCTAAAAGTAAAATTGTTAAAAAGAAAAAAAGTGAAGGCATGGCATAATGATGGGATCGCTGTGAGGGAATAAACCAAATAGAAAAAGAAACAAGAAAACTAATTAAGTTGAAAGAAAGAAATGGTGAGAAAGGACTTTTGAATAATTTTAAAAAATCCTTTGAAACAAAAAGTATCCAAGGCAGAGCAAACATTCCTAAGCCTTGGAACAGAACAAGCGGAGAATATCTTTGAGAGGTAAATTTGCCTAAGTTCTCTCGAAGAAAAAAATAATTAAAAAAGCTCATTCCATATTGAAAAAACTCAGCAATGAACCAAAGAGAAGCAAGAATTAAGGTGAGTACAGAATAAACGGTAAGTTTTATTGCAGAAGTCTTAAGCAAATCAATCTTCCACTTGCTTTGCCAGCAATCAAATAAGTGAAATAGAAAAAATGAAAGACCACAAATTGCAAAGGAGATTGGTCCTTTAACGAGAAAGGTAAAGGCACCCCAAAAAATGGAAATGAACAAGTACCTACGATTTTGGCCCTGTAAATATTCAAAATAATAAAGCGAGGTAAGGAAAATTCCCAAGCTAAGCGGATTTTCCATCATAAAAATTCGAAAGAACTTAAGAACGCCAAAAGAGGCGAGTAAAAAGAAGAAAATATTAGACCTCGTGAATTTGAGGTGGCGTGAGAGCAAATTTGAACTGAGATATAGGGCGAGCAACGAAAAAAGCAAAACCGCTAATCGACCTGCTGAAATTGAATGCATGCCAAAAATTTCATTAAAAGGTAAGGCCATCCAAAACTGGACAGGTGGCTTCGACCAGTGAGGCTCACCTAAGTACAGGGGAGTTAGGTAAGAGTTCATGGAACTCATTTCGCTCAGGATTTTGAGATAAAATCCTTCAGTTCCTTGGCGAGGAATTCCAACGTGACCGAGGTTATAAAATAAAACCAAAGCAGCGATGCCATAAAAAAGAATGTTAAAAGTTTTATTTAATCTCACGGTTCCGCAAATAGTTAATGAGGATAATGGACAACAAAATAAAGGGAATGAATAAGCTAGAGATAATGGGTCTAATTTGAGAACTCTTCCCGAGTTCATCAAAATACGAGTTTAAAAGCCAATAACCAATAGCAATAATAAAGACCACAAAAACACTTTTCCCAAAGCTAGCTGATCTTCTATTGGGATTAAAGACTGCACCTATTGATACAAAAGCCATGAGAATGCAAATAAGGGCAGTAGAAAAAGGTTCTAGAAAAAGCATCGTGTATTCATCAATGTTAATTCCAGAACGAGAAAGACTTGAAAGATAGCGATAAAGTGAAAACAATCCCAGCGTGGTAATATCAGCTTCAATTTGATTAAACTCAATTGTGCTTTCTCTTAATACCATTTCAGCAGACTCTCTTTGGGTAGATACTGGAAATGTTTGTCCTGCAAGTTGTGTTAGTTCAGTTACATTAAAAAACTTCCACTTATTTCCACCGAGATTTTTTGCAGAGTCGGCGCGTACTTGCTTTTCGATTTGATGATTTTTAAATTGAATAATATTTGGCTCCCAGATGACAGCTTTCTGACGATCATAGGAACTAAATGAGAAAAAGTACGATGAATTCTTAAACCATATTTTTCCTGAACCGATGGTGCTTGATCTGAGGCCAACCTCTTGCAGATTGCGAAACTTTGCCTCAGCTTGATGAATGAGTCTTTCCTTTTTTACCTTCAAATAAGGACGGACAAATCCTAAGAGCGCAAAAATGAAAAGTGAGGAGATGGCTGAGCAGAAAAAAAGGTCTTGGGTGAATTTTAATCTAGAGTATCCAGCGGAGAAAATAGCGGAAAGCTGATTAGTGTTTTGTAACTTAGAAAGTGAAAAAAGCGTTGCCACAAGCGAGGCGATAGGAAAAATCATTTTTAGGGAGTTTGGAAAGTCAATCAAATGATTAAGGAGCACATCTTTGGCGCTGACATTTGATCGTAAAAGACCAGAGACAATATTTCCTACAGAAATAAGAACACTAAACATTATGAGCGCACCCAAAAAGTACGAAAACCACTCTTTAACGATAAGTCTTTTGACTAGAGTCATAATTTATACTTTGGAGAAATTAATTTACTTAGCATTCTTAAAATTAATCGCGAAAATCCAATGAAGAAAATATTCAGAGGGGCCTTCGGTCGCCGATTAAGATAATTAATAATTACTGGGGAAATTCTATAATAGAAATCAATAAAAGAACGACCCGGCTTCGATTTATTTAAATCAGTTTTCAGAAGTCGAAACTGTTGTGTTATTGGATGGATATCTCCAAGAGCATAAGTGGCGATATAACAACTTTTTGATTCAACTTGAATTCGGTCATAGGCTTGCTTAAAAGCCTTGGGGTTATGGGCCAGTCTTTTTCTAATAAAATTTCGTAACATGCGGGCATTTACATATTGATACTTGAAACCAACAGTAAATTTTACGAACTGATCTAAGCATCTAACGGATTCGATTCTAAGATTTGGACTGCGGTCATAGGCTTTAGATAAATCCCAATAGACATGACTGATAAGAAGCATTTCTGCGACGTCCTTCTCTAGATCAAAGAGAGTAGGACTGAGCTTTTTTTCATCAACAGAGAAATAAGTTGCAAGACAGTTTAGATATTGTGAATAGCATTCCACAGCTTTTGGAATATCGTCGGCCTTATTATATTCCTGACCACGTTTTAAGTACTTCAAACGCTCTTGGAAAATTCTTATATTGTGTTCCGGTTTCTCTCCGGGTTTTGTATCTTTTATGGTCATGATTAAAATTTATATGCAAGTGAAAATGAACTTACTTTTTCAGAATCGCTCGCAGCTTCTGTTTGAAATTTATTATTTGAAAGAGCGAGATCAATGACAAGTTTGGGTTGAACCCAACCAACACCAATACCGTTTCCGCGTAAACGTTCGCTTTTATCCTCTTTGGCCCCAAAACGAAGATAGAAATCGTTAAAGAATTTAATTTGAACGGCAGCTTTAATAATTGAGTTTTTGGCAAGGTCCTCTTTGTAAATTGAACCGACATCAAGCATGAATGACATCATATTGTCGTAAACATATTGCATACCTAAAAAAGCTTTTGAATTGTTTGTTTTGTTACCAAAGATATCTGTAGCGAGAAGACCGAAAGAAAAGTTTTGATTGATGGCATGAAAAAAACCAGCATTAGACATTTTATACTTTTTCTCTTCAATCCCGCCTGGAACTTGAAGAACTTCAGTTTGCATCTGATAGCTCATACCAAAAGAAGAAGACTTACCAAGTGGTGATGCTGCCGCAAATGACCAAGTCTTGCGTTGTTCGTTTAAGTTATTTGACTGTTTAAAGTAACCAATTGAACCACTCAAGCTTCCGCTAGAGTCTGAAGCAATAAATGAAGTTTGATCAGCATCAGCTTTGGAATTCCCGACCGAATCACTCGTGGTATTTGAAGATCCCTTCTGAAAATAGATTGAGGAAAGATTAAAAAAGGCCAGGGATGCTGGATTTAATATACTAGCTTCATCCATTAAAACTGAACCTACACCAGATCCTGCTGTAGACATCATTCGAGTTGTCTCAATTTGATTTATTCTGGCAAATGCTGAGGGTGATATGAGTAAAATTGCCAGAATAAAAGACTTACAAAAGGCAGTGTATTCTTTAAAATAATTAAACATAATAATCCTCGTTAATACTTATAAGGAAAGTGTAATGCATATAAAAAAGGCCGTCATCCCAGTTGCTGGAAAAGGAACAAGATTTTTACCTGCAACTAAAGAAACACCTAAAGAAATGCTTCCCATTTTAAATTACCCCATGATTCATTATGTAGTTGAAGAGGCTGTGCTTTCGGGAATCGAACAAATTGTCTTTATAACCTCGACAGGCAAAGAGTCGATAGAGAATTATTTTGATAAAAATCAGGCACTTGAGCAGTTTCTTGTCGCCAATAAAAAAGAAAAAGAATTGGAGATGATTAGAAAAATATCTTCAATGATTGAGATCACAACTATTCGTCAAAAAGAACAACTAGGATTGGGACACGCCGTTTTATGTGCATCTTCAATGATGGGAAACGAGGACTTTGCAGTTATCCTCGGTGATGATCTTGTGCGATCATCAGTTCCGGTCACGAAACAACTCATCGACATAAAAGACAAATATAAATCAGATGCTGTCATTGGTGTAATGGAAGTACCAAAAGAAGAAACTGATAAGTATGGAATCATTGAAGGTGCAGCTATTGATAATTCGAAAAGCTATAAAATGACAAATATGATAGAGAAGCCAAAACCAAGTGATGCTCCAACAAATTTGGCAACACCTGGCCGTTATATTTTTTCAGGAGAAATTTTTGAATATCTGAAAAAAATTCCCCGTGGTATTGGTGGTGAATACCAACTGACAGATGCCATTTGCATGATGGCCAAAGAGAAGAACGTTTTGGCCCATATCTTTGATGGTGATCGCTATGATACAGGCAATGTGAAAGGATACTTAAATGCCACCATCGCATTCGCATTAGAAAATAAAGAATTGAGAAATTATACATTGGAAATCATGAGAGGTTATCTTGAAAAATCAAATAGCTAGTTTAGTCGTCCTCCTCTTCAGCTTGGTAGGGGTTGCGCAAGCAGCAGTGCCAACTCTTGAAGGATTGTTGCGAAACCCATCCAATAAAGAAGTATTAACCGATACCGTAGAGCTCATTTATCGCATCAAGGACGAGTCGATAATTCAATATGGTTCAATGGAAAGTGAAACAAGCCAAGCGCCTCTTTATCAGAAAATATATTGGAGACTTCAAGAGGGCCGACCGGAGAGGATTTATGTTGTCACAAGTAAGAGTTTGAACTTTGATTCATCAAGCATGATTAGTGTGAAAGATTTGGATGACAAAAATTCACAAAAGAAAGCTGAACAAGCATTGTTACTCTCGACGTTAAATATTTTAAATTTGAATTATCCAAAAACCATGCTCGATTCTATTAAAAACTTTGCACCTGAGATCAAGTTCAATAGAGACTTAGTGAACTATGAAAAAGCTAGCTACTATCAAAAGTATAAGGACTATGTAATCGCCAAAAAGAAGGCAGGCAAAGGCCAGTCTATTCCTGTTCCTGACCAGATGGATCAAGGGACATTTAGTAAAATGATGGGTGAGCGATACTACAACCAGCAGGAAAGGCTAAAGCTTGTAAGAGCGGGGGATGAGTTTGTTTGGCAATTTGAAAATGAGAAGATCTCTTTTGAATTTGGTAATCAGAATTATAAAATGAAAAAAATGCAATTCAGCAACATGGAGGAGTTGATCACTTTTCAATTCGGAGACTATGTTCTCTTTGATGGCCAGCATGAGTTACCGAAATATATGGTTATCAAAAGAGGCGATTTTAAAAAATATAAAATCGATTTTCTTGAATATAAAAATCGAAACTATAAACCAAATGATTTTGCAAAGCTTATTAATAAGTTCAGAGAGTCAATGGCAAAACCAGATGAAAAAAAGCCGGAGAATCTAACTCTGCCGATTCTATGAATTATTACCGCTTAGCTGTAAATACACCGTTTAATAATTCACTTTTATCTTATTGCTCTGAAGAAGAATTTGAGATCGGAGACATCGTAAAAGTTCCACTGGGTCGTCGTACAGAACTAGGTCTTGTAATAGAGACCTTGGAAAAAGAAGATAATATTGAATATAAAAGTATTATCGAAAAGGTGCCTGGTTCCTTAAAGAGTGAAGAGTATTTCATTCAACTCATTAAATTGATTGCTCAATACTATTATTATCCAATGGGGCGCTTATATTTTGAATCGTTACCGAAATTACTAAAGAGACCTCGAGGTGAATTCGAGCCCATCATAGGTCAGTCTCAAAAGAAAATAGAACCCAATCAATTACAAACTGATATCATTAATTCGATTCAAACCGAGATGTTGCAAAACCCTACGCCTCAGTTTCTTATTCATGGGGTGACGGGTAGTGGAAAAACGCTAATTTATACTGAACTTATGGGCAATGTTCTACAAACCGGAAAGTCAGTCCTCTTTCTCTTGCCTGAAATTAATCTTACCCCTCAGTTTATTGATGATTTGAGCCAGCAGATATCGGGAAAAATAATCACTTATAATAGCTCACTCAATGATTCACAAAAGTTTCATGTTTGGAATAAGGTTCATGATCTTGATGAGCCCATGGTTATCATTGGGGTTAGAAGCTCCGTCTTTCTTCCTATAAAGAACCTTGGACTTATTATTGTTGATGAAGAGCATGATCATAGCTTCAAGCAAGAAGATCGATGTCCTTATCACGCTAGAGACGTTGCCTTTTTTAAGGCAAAACTTAGTAAGTGTCCCGTTGTGCTTGGTTCAGCCACTCCGAGTGTCGAGAGTTACTATCGATTTACAACTCAGCTACCTCATCACTATTTCCGCTTGGACAAGCGGGCAAATTTGAAACCCATGCCTTCTATTCTCTTGGTAGATAAAAAAATTGAAGGTGCGGAGACCATTGTTTCAACGCCGTCTATAAAGCTTCTCGAGAAGGCCCATAAAGATAAGAGACAGTCGATCATATATATAAATCGACTTGGGTATGCCCAATTTCTTACATGTCAAAAATGTGGTCATCGCTTTGATTGTCCAAATTGTTCCATGTCCCTAAGGGTCTTTAAGAAAAAAAATATACTTAGATGTTCATGTTGTAATTTCGAAAAGCGAAAACCAGATCAATGTCCAGAATGTCAGAATCTTAAGCTTGAACCAATTGGGCTTGGAACAGAGAGAATTCTTGAAACGCTCAATAAGTCTCATCCCGATCTTAAGGTTGTCAGATTTGATCGTGAAGAGCTCAAATCATTTGAAGATATAAAAGCGACACTTAAGGATTTTGCTGATTCAAAAATTGATGTTTTAGTTGGAACTCAAATGATCACCAAAGGCCACAATTTTGAAAAAGTGGATAATGTCATTATTCTCGGAATTGATAATCAGTTAAACTTTCCCGACTTTAGATCAGGCGAGCGTGTTTTTCAGCAAGTTCTTCAAGTCGCTGGACGATCAGGTCGATTTGAAAATGAAGGTTTTGTTGTTGTTGAAACCATGAATACCGAAAATGAAATATTTGATTATATAAAAAACTATAAAGTGGATGAATTCTACAAATTTGAAATTGATTTAAGAAGAGCCACTCATTTTCCACCTTTTTACTCCTTAGTAATGATTTCACTATCAGCGGCAAAACTAGATAAGGTTATGCAGGAGTCACACAATGTTGTTCGTGAGCTTCAACTGTATAATAAAGGAGTCTGTGAGATTTACGGTCCGAAACCGGCGATCGTTGAAAAACGCGTGAATAAATTTACTTGGAACATAATTCTCAGAGCTTCTGATAGAAATAGTCTGAGAATCGTTTTAGATAACTGGTATAAAAACAATAAGATACAGTCCGGAATCAGCTTAAAAATAGACGTCGACCCACTTTCCATCAATTAAAACTTTAGTTTTTTACTTTTTGTACCGATAAATCACCGAGTTGTTTTTAATTCCGGAGAGAGTACATGAAAAGTCTCCTATATGTTTTGCTTTTAAATGGTTTAGTCATATCCCCCGTATTGGCCAAGAAAGTTGGTAGAGGAAATCTCACGCCTGCTTCGGCGAGGACCAATGTTCCAGCGCCAGGTGGAGTGCTAAGAACCTCAGACATTCCAGAAGTCTCTAATCCAAGTGGAGAAGTGGAAAGGTGCGATGATAATACAAAGATGGGCAATTATGTGTCTCTAGGATTTCTCCATACTATTGTTGATTACCCACAAGACATAAGAGTTGTAATGAGAGGAAATCTCGCAGAGCTTATTTTACCTCGCTATGTTTCAGCTTGTACGAAACTAGATTTTGAAATTGTTTCTCGAGGAAGTTACTCCTTTATTAAAGCTAAAAACGAATATGCTTTTACTCCAGACAATACAGATCTAAATGAGGATCAATTGAAAGTGAGTTCAATGGATGAAAAGTATTATTCATGCATGAAGAAAAAAGGCTTACTCACTTCAGAAGACGATATTAATAGAGAGAAAGCAGAATCAGTTCCTGGATCATATTCAGGTGGTGCGACCAAATCATTCAATATTGACTTAGGTGATAGAAGTGAATCGAAATATATTGCTTTTGGATCACCCAACAATACTCAATATGGAAGTGTTTACCCAAATCGAGAAGTAAACGATAACCCAAATTTAAGACCTTCAGAGTGGCGCTGTATGGCCTACGAAAATCTCAGTGAAAATGGAACACGTCTTTTCACTTCTGAAGAAGATTCAGCGATGCAAAGGGCCTATAGAGCTTGCCAGTCGAATGACTACGAGGAAATCTATAGTGAGCTAGTTAAACTCAAAAAGTCATCAGTCGGTAATGCGAAAGAACTTATTGCTGTTTTAGAAAAGGCTTTGGATTCAGCTCGTACTCAAGAGATGAATGAAATCATGAAAAAAATGGGTGAAATTGAGGAAACACTTAAGCGCGACAGCGATGGTAATTTTCCTTCAGAGGACTATGTTAAAGAGCAGGCAGATAAGTATTTAGAACTTACCAAAAGGCTAAATTACGTAGCTCTCCAACCTTCAATTCAAAAAATTAATGAGCTTCTTCAAATTAGAAATGAGGAAAATAAAAAAGAAGTTGATCGTAAAATTAAGGAGCTTAATAAATTGATTGGCTCTTTTTATGAAAAGACTGAGAAAAATCCAAGATTCTTAGTAATGCTGGAAGCGCTTAAGGCGTATGCGCTCACTGATCAAGCTTATGGAGTTGAGGGAGTAAGACTAACCTCTAAGTACTACTCACAAGTTTATAAAGAAAAACAAGATACTCGAGGTGCGAATATCTCTCTAAAACAAGCAGATGAATATGTTGTAAGAGATATCAAAAAATTTGAGAAAGATGTTTTGAGTGATTGGAATAATGATTATCTTTCCAAAAATGGTAGCAAGGCTCCCATTGCAAGTACTGAAAGAGATCTCAAGCGTAAAGCTGAGCAACTTGAAAGATCAAAGCAATCATTCTTGAAAAAAGAATCTGAGTTCGAAAAGAAACTGTGTGGAAGAAATTATGCAGGACAAATTTCAAATCCTTCAGCTTGTCAGAGTTTTTTAAAGGGAAGATCACGCCGATTGGCTGCCTTTCAAAAGAAACGAAATCGTTCAATTGCTGAGATGAGAAATATGGGTGAAAGGCGAGAAAGATACGCGAATAACTACACTTCATATCTTGAAAAAAGAGAAATGGAAGATGACGGTGATGGATACAGTGGCGGAATTGAAGAATTTTATTACGGAGCCTACGCAAATGACAATAGTTCTTCAACGGCCGGTGGATTCGATATGAACATGTTCAACATGGGACAAAGTCCTTATACCATGAACAATCCATTCGGAACGCAAATGCAAGGCATGCAAGGTATGCAAAGCATGGGTGGAATGCAGATGATGCAGGGTCCAGGCATGATGGGATCACAAATGGGCAATCCCTATTCAACGAACCCTATGATGATGAACCCCAATATGGGTTATCAAATGATGCCACAGCAACAAATGATGAGACCTTTCTAAGAATTAGAACTTAATGCCAGCCTTAAGTTGGAGCAAGTAGCTATTCTTAGCGGTATTAGTAGTGGCAGCATCGTTGGTATAAGCGAAATAATCGCCAGTAAAGAGATATCCGACATCACCACCAATGCTAACTTCATTGTTCCATTGATAATTAAAATTAACATCAACTTCAGTACCCAATTTGTCTGACTGAGTTTGAGTCGCAGTGAATGATCTGTTTGTTGTGTGATTAAAGGCAGGGCTACCAGCTTTTGCTGTTTCGGCAGCTTGGGCCAAGACAACGGCAAGATCCCAAGTCCATTTTTCGGAAGCATACTGAGTTTTAAATTTGTAATAGTTTACATTGTGAACAAAAGAATCAAAAGGAGAAACGGTTGAAGGGGAAGCAACCGATCGTAGATTGTACTTAAAGAGTAGATTGGCGATCTGATAATTTGGATGGAGATACATCGCCTCAAATGAAGATTGTGAAGAATCCTCACCAGATACTCGCCCGCCATCAAATCCAAATCTCCATGAAGAATTTATTTTGTACCATGACTCTACTAAGATCGCTTTCGCCTTGTACTTGGTGTCAGTCCCGTAAATATTTCCAATATCACCACTTAGGATAGGCACTTCTGTTGCAAAAGAAAGTGGTCCGAACGATTTTTGGAAATAGAGATCGACCATTTTTACATTGGCTGCACCAAGGCTGGCACTTGAGCCTGAGATTGTCGTTTTGGTTAGAGATTCGTTGGCAGAACTATTCTTTCCACCGTAGAGAAGGCCAAAAGCCATTTCTCTATCAGGATTATCATAGACAAGAGTAAATCCTTCTTCAGTAATATCTGTAGCGCCAGTAAGTGATCCCACCGAGCTAGACTTTGAATAATAAGGGGCAATATGAAAATTTCCAAGTTTGAGATTGATCGTAAATCCATCTCTCATGCTGAAGTGGCGATCCCACAATCCGCTACCTGAGTTTACTAAAGCGCCAAGCCCGAACTGAAAAGTATGGCGTCCAATCATATAGGTCGCGGTATCAGAATAGAGCTCCATATAGAGTTGTTTTACATTGAGTGCATTATTTCCACTTAGCGTGTATGGGTATAAAATATTCCCATAGCTGTTTGTTGGAGCTGTTTGAGAACTTTCATTTGTTTCAATTGCAGAATCACCAAGTCTACCGCCGCGTCCATATCCCGTTGTAAGTTCGGCCTTAACACTGGCTGCATCGTTAACGAGAACAACAGGTTGAAGTCTGAAAACGTAAGTTTGAAATTTCGAATCTTGATGTTCGCCAGTCGCCAAAGGAAGCTCTTGTGAACCACCACCACCAACAGCACTTCTATCTGTCTTTTGTTCAATTCTTCTGTAACTATTGATGAGATTTGTATCAACGCCAAAAGCTCCATTCCAATCAATCGGAAGTGCAAAAGCTTGAGTAGAAATTAAAGCAAGAAAAAAAGTGACAATGTGCAACACGGGCATCTCCAAATTTAGGGAAAGTGATTGAAAAATAATATAAGATATAAGGAACCGAAGTCAAAAGACTAAAGAGGAAATGAGCATAAATAAAAGAATTATTAAGTATGGGCTACTCGTCTTGATTATTTCAAGCGTCTCAGTCCTTGTTGTGGGCGCATTTGCGGTAAAAAACCTTATTGAAGAGCTCGATATGGGAAAGCTTGTTGCGTCACAAGAAGGGAGCTTTAGTCGTATTTCAGACCTCGAAGCAGAATCTTTGGTGAATAAAAATGAGCTCCTCTTTTATTTAAGCGCAGCTGATGGTGAAAGTGATCCTGATAAATTGATTCTAGAAAATAGCGATAATCATCTCTCCATTGTTAAAACTGACTTTCAACTTCCCTCATTAAAGAGAAACAATTGTAGAGATGTGTACTGCATTCAGGTCTATACAGATTTTAATCAAATACCTTCTGCGATCTGGAAAGGACTTATTGGAATTGAAGATGTTCGATTCCTCGAGCACTCCGGCTTTGATTTTTTTGGAATATTGAGGGCCTTCGTCAAAAATGTATTTACCTTGAGTTTTAAGCAAGGCGCTTCAACTATTACTCAGCAGCTGATGAAGAACACATACTTTAGTAACAAAAAAAGTATTGTGAGAAAAATAAAAGAGATTGTAGCCTCCGCTTATATCGAAGGAAAATTTGAAAAGGAAAAAATTCTTGAATTCTATTTGAACAACATTATTTGGGGTTCAAGTAATGGAATAAAAATAAAAGGAGTCTACACCGCAGCACTTTATTTATTTGGAAAAAATCTTAGTACGGTTTCTCATTATGAAATGGCAATCATCATTTCTCTTCTTAAGGGACCTTATTTTTATCACCCTCTTAACCACACGAATCGCCTTCGAGAACGAGCTGATTTAGTGTTTAAAAAACTTCAGGAGATGAACCTGATTCCTGATAATTCAATTACAACTTGGAATGATAAAGACTGGAAAACTTTTGAAGTTACCCTTAGAGAGCGAGAAGGACTTGGGTACATAAATTCTCTTTTTAAAACGATGGCCGATGAATCAGAGGCCATTTCTGATTATGAAAAATTTGTTTTTAACAATAGCTCGTGGACAGTAATAAATAAGCTTGAGTCTTTGTGGGGAAGAAATAATGTAGGGATCAAAGCGATTTTGAGAAAGGGAGATAGTTCACATGAGTGGGAATACTATTCAAAATTTGAAAGAAAATTATCTGATGGGATCGACAGTGAGAAGCACCAAGTGGGAAGCTTGCTCAAGCCAATCGTTTACAAGTTTTTGATAAACAATAATGTCAATTGGGACCAGACAGTAAGCACTGCACCTCTTACGCTTAAGTTAAAATCGGGTGATTGGTCACCTTCTGAAGCATCAAGAAGAATTCCCAAAGAAGTAACGGTAGAGCAGGCCCTCTTGTGGAGTCTTAATCGTCCTCTTATTAGACTTTCTGAAGAAGTTGGTTTTAAGAAAATTGAAGACTACCTCGTTAACTACATTGAAGATCTCTTGATACCCCTTGATCAGTACCCGTCTCAATTGCTAGGTTCAGTAGAGCTTTCTCTTTCAGAAATATTTAATATTTATGAAAAGTTCTATAAGAGCGAGTGTGAAATTCGAGAAGCTAATGAAGAATACAATGGCCCATTGTGGGTGCTGTCGAACCCCAATAAAAACACTTTGAGAAATAAGCACGATAAGATCATGTCCAATTTGAGCTTTTTTGCCAAAACAGGAACTACAAACAAGGGCTTAGATAATTGGTTTGTCTTCAATGATGGGTTTTTGCGTGGGGTTATTTGGGTTGGCTTCGAAGGAGCCAGGACCATAGAAGATAAAAAAACTTTCGGAAGTACTACCGCCTATGAAATTTATAGAAGTTTTGTAACGCAAAGGGCTAAGCGTTATGGCGATTTTGACTGTGAGTTTTTTAATCGAAAAATTGAGGGAGCCCCTTAGACCTTTCTTGAAAAAACAGGTTGGTAACTGTATAGTTCCAAAATCATAGGATAGGGGTGTCGACAAGTGGTAAGTCAGCAGATTTTGATTCTGCCATCCGAAGGTTCGAGTCCTTCCACCCCTACCACTTAATCACGAACAGGACAGGAAAATGAAAAGAATTGTTCTTGTTTCTGGAAATTCTAATCCTGCACTCACGAAGAAAATTTCTGATTATCTTGATGTGCCATTAGTTGATCCTCAATTAGTTAGATTCGCCAACGGTGAAATTTTTTGTGAAATAGAAAAAAACGTTCGCGGTGCTGATGTCTTTGTTATCCAATCCACTTGCACCCCTGTCAATGACACTTTGATGGAGTTGTTGATCATGATTGATGCCCTAAAAAGAGCAAGTGCATCTTCTATCACCGCCGTTATTCCTCACTATGGTTATGCCAGACAAGATCGCAAAGTAAGCCCAAGAACTCCAATCTCGGCAAAGCTCGTTGCAGATCTTTTGACGGTTGCGGGAGCAAAGCGTGTGATTACCATGGATCTTCACGCTGGTCAGATTCAAGGCTTCTTTAATATTCCGTTTGATAATATTTTTGCTTCACCCGTAATTATGAACTTTATCAAGCAGGAATTGATGTCAGAAAATACCATCTTCGTTTCACCGGATGCAGGTGGAGTCGAGAGAGTTCGTCATTATGCTAAAAAGCTTAAGGCTGACATTGCCATGATTGATAAAAGAAGAACTGGCAAAAACGTCGCAAAGGCGATGAATGTTGTTGGTGATGTGAAAGGCAAAGAATGTATTATTATTGATGACATGATTGATACTGCTGGGACTTTAGTGGAAGCTTGCAAAGCCCTTAAAGATAACGGCGCTACCAAAGTTTATGCTTGTGCCACTCATGCAATTTTTTCTAATCCAGCAATTGAGAGAATAAGCACAAGTCCCGAGTTGGATAAAGTTATCGTTACTGACACAATCCCATTATCTAAAGAAGCCCTAGCTGAGCCTAAAATTGTCCTTTTATCAGCAGCAGAACTTTTGGCCAAGGCCATTCATAGAACATTTAATAATGATTCTGTGAGTTCTTTGTTTATATAGGTCAGCTGTGAGTCGCTTAGTTGTTGCCCTTGGAAATCCAGGCTCAAAATACACATCGACTCGACACAATGCTGGTTGGCTCGTGCTCGACCATCTTCAAAAAAAAATCTCACTAAATTGGAAGAATAAATTCAAGGGTGAATACGCTGACTTGTCGATTAATGGAGATAAGGTCATTTTTTTAAAGCCCCAAACGTTTATGAATTTAAGTGGTGAAAGCGTGGTAGACGCGGCACAGTTTTTTAAGATAGAACCTCAGAATATACTGGTGATCCACGATGAGTTAGATCTTCCTTATGGCACACTCGCTTTTAAAAAAGGAGGAGGCCATGCAGGTCATAATGGACTGCGTTCCATTGGAGAATTAATGGGGTCCCTAGAATTCATGCGGATGAGAATCGGCATAGGGAGACCGGACAGAGGAAGTGTGAGCAGTTGGGTGCTCTCTCCCTTTTCGACAGATGAGTCGGCGGTGTTTGAAACATATATGGATCTCTGTTGTGAAGGACTCAACACCTATCTCAACAATGGATTTGAAAAAGCAGCATCATTATTTAGTAAGAAAAATATAGGAGTTTAGGTCATGGCTTTAAATTGCGGAATCGTTGGTTTACCAAACGTTGGAAAGAGTACCATTTTCAAAGCTTTGACTTCTGCGCCAGCTGAAGCAGCAAATTACCCATTTTGTACCATTGAGCCTAACGTTGGGATCGTTACAGTTAAAGATCCAAGAATGAATAAGATTTGTGAGTTTATTCCACCGCAAAAAGTAATACCTGCAATTGTTGAAATTGTTGATATTGCAGGCCTTGTGAAGGGAGCATCAAAGGGTGAAGGGCTTGGAAATCAATTTTTAGGCCATATTCGTTCAGTCAATGCGATCATTCATGTTGTGAGATGTTTTGAAGATGGAGATGTTATTCACGTTAACGGAAAAGTTGATCCAGCTGATGATATTGAAACGATTAACATAGAATTGGCATTGGCCGATCTCGAGGTCGTTGATAAAAAAATTGCCAACATTCCTAAGCTTATCAAAAGTCAAAACAAAGAAGTTTCTACCAAGGCCAAGATTCAACAAAACATTCTTGAGGGTGTAAAAAAACAACTTGAAGCTGGTGCGCCAGTGAGAAGAATGGACATCAGTAAAGAAGATCTTGAAGCCATTGAGGATTTAAACCTAATTACTCAAAAACCAAGTCTTTATTTATGTAATGTTGATGAAGCAGGATTACTTGAAGATAATGAGCATGTAAAAAAAGTTAAAGAAATTGCTCAAAAAGACGGATCAGAAGTGATTGTGCTGAGTGGAAAAATTGAATCAGAAATTTCTTTAATAGATGATCCAGCTGAGCGTGCAGAATTTTTGGCAGCATCAGGAATTGAGCAGTCAGGGCTTGATGTTTTAACTAACACTGCCTACAAAATGTTAGGCTATTGCACATACTTCACAGCTGGTGAAAAAGAAGTAAGAGCTTGGACTTTTAATGCTGGAACTAAAGCTCCTCAAGCTGCAGGTATCATTCATACCGATTTTGAAAAAGGTTTTATCAAAGCTGAAGTTTATCACTGCGAAGATCTCTTTCAATATAAGTCTGAAGCCAAGGTGAAAGAGGCTGGAAAATTTAGAATTGAAGGCAAGGATTATGTCGTTAAGGATGGCGACATCATGCACTTTAGATTTAATGTTTAATTATTAAAATTAAGATCTAGATTCTTGTTAAAATCTGCCGCTAGAAATTTCGCATTATTAGATAAGAGATTGTAGTAAAAATAATTTCTATAAATGAGCTTTACATAATTTCGCGTTTCTTTAAAAGGTATCATCTCTATGGCCAACAATGGCTCTTCTTGAGACAAGTGTCCCTTGATCCACCTTTTAACATTGCCCTCTCCTGCGTTGTAAGAAGATAGAACTTTAACAATGTCGCCATCGAATTTTCGAGAAAGTCTCTCGAGAAATCTCATCCCTGCTTTGACGTTTAAAACAGGTTCATAAAGAGCTGAAGTCCTTCTAAAGGAGACGTGTTGCTTTGCCGTTGAAGGTAGAAGTTGCAAAAGGCCAACTGCTCCGGCTGAAGAAACCGATCTAGGGTTAAAGGCAGATTCTTGCCTCATGATAGAAAGAACAAAGTTGGATGGAAGCTGAGAGGTGTTGTTTTCAATGTGATCAACGAAAATTTTTGGGAACAAGTAATTCAAATCTGAAGATGTAATTTTTAGACCATGAGAAGAATTGAACTCATAGTAAATTTTGAAAATAGATAAATAGTCACCGAGATCCTTTAAAGTGTTTATAACGGGGTAAAAGCGAGCATTGAACTGAGGACTACCTGGAGTCATTGAAGAAATGCTGTTGGAAAGTGTTCTGATGTCAATTTCTTTAAACAGAGGATAATCAACGGAGTCCCAAATCTGAATTCGTTTTAAATATGTTTTAAGCTGAGTGTCCTCAGATTCTTCACTGGCAAGCTCTCTTGAAGATGAGTCAATGCTAATAAATTTATTCATCATTTTACTGGATAAAACGCCATAGAAACTCAAAGGATGATTTTCAGCAAGATACTCGAAGTAGGTTGAACTATTTTGTCTTAGTCCGATACTATTTAAAAGATACCCGCCCCAGAAGCATAATTGAGGATCATTCTTCATTTCATTAAAATTAAATTTAGAAATGATCTCTTGAGATCTATGATTGTCTTCATTGAAGACATGAATCCAAATGAGACTCTGAAGGGCTGCATTTCGAACAAAGAGAGACTTTGAGCCTTGAAGTATTTCAAAGACGGAACGAACTTTTTCAGTAGAACTTTGTGATATGTAAGTTCTAACAAGACCTTCAAGATTTAAAAGCTCCAATTGATTTTCATCAAAGTTATTTGATGAAATATAGTCATTAAGAAATTCGAAATAAGAAACATCCGAATTCTCAGGATCGGCAAAAGTAGAAATATCTCTTCTGATATAACTGAAAAAACTATTTGGAATAACGATATCTTGAGCATTGCTCATTGAGTGATAAAGCGAGATTTGCTCATGACCTAAGTTTTCCTGAGGAATTAATTTAAAATACTTTAAAGTTCTAGGCGATTTCAATGATGCTCTTGAAAGATGAAGAGCTAGCTTCTCATCGTTTTCAAGTAAGGTCTCGATGAATTTATCTTCAAAACTGAAGAAAAGATCCAAATTGTTTTCAAAGTAGGCGATTTCAATATAGCTCAATGATGGCAATTTACTTTTTGTAACTTTCTCACTCCAATTTTCAAAGCAAAATTGAGAAGCCTTTCTAATAAAGAGATTAAGTAAAAGATCTTCTTTTTTTTCCCGCGTTTCATTTATTTCCACGCACTTTTTGAAAACAATATCTCTATGGAGCTTATTTATTTTTTTTAATTTTAATCCCAATCGTTGAAAAGGTTTGAGCTCTTCAGGAAACTTGGATTTTTCAAGTGCAGAAAAATCAGGATCTAGATTTTGCGAGCGAAATGATTTGTAGAGCTTTACGATTTCATAGCCAAGTCTATCGGCCTGCGATGCAAATAAATTTGTCGATAGAATTAAGAAAATAAAGACAATACAAGATTTATTCAATTGACCTCCTGTCAATTAAATAGCCGAAATCAATTCTTTTCAAATCGAGAAAGCATTTCTCCAATTCTATTATTGATTTCTTCGATGACCACTTTTTTGTCCTCTGGAACAACAAGTGTGAGATTCTTCATATAGCTACTTACTTCGGCCAAATAGACAGCATCTGACTGTCTAATCTCATTAACAAATTCTATCGTATCATTATAGTCTTCGGCCAGTTCCGGAAAATAGTCACCCTTGCGAAAGTAGAGTTGACCGAGTGAATTTCCTTCTCTGTAGCTCTGGAAAAATTTTTGTAGTTTGTAGAGAGGGCCAGCTATCTTATGAGAAATAAAGATACATATGATAAAAACAAGGACTGTGAATCCTAGCTGCCATAGCGCCAGAATGACAATGAGTGCTTGTCTTTTATCTTGAAACTGTTGTGCAAGCTCTGGAGATTTTTGAGCGGCAAAGCTGATAAAATTGGTCAACAAATCATAAATAGTAAATGGGTAGATGAGGCTAGAAATAAAAACGAGCAAACAGATTTTAAAACTGAAGCTCAGTTGAAATTTAGGATTAACTAAATAGATCGATCGTTTGTAAGCCAAAATATCCTTTCAATAATTCTAGTTATTAGTTTAGAGACATTTTATGTTGTTATCTAGTATTTCTTTACTTGTAACTCAATTAAACAATGAGAATAATAGATTATGTATCTATAAATCAATGATTAGGAAAATGATTGAGCTTAATTAGAATCCTTGAAGAAAATGCTAATTTCAATTTCACTGGAATAATTAATATTCTTGATCAAAAAACTCGGCAGTTCTTAGGTTCAGTTTCAATGTCTGATGGCAAAATAGCCGGAGGAAAATGGAAAGAATTGATGGGGATGAGTGCATTGATTGAGATTGCCTATAATGACCAAATCAGTGACAACTTGAAATTTGTTAACGAACCTGAAGTTATTCACGTTGCCGATATCGCAAAGTTAATTGGCGTTCAAGATTTTAAGAAAATGGCGTCAGAAGCCTATCAAAAGATACTTAGTTCTCAGAAGCTCGCTCCACCTAAAGGATTAAGGCTTATCGTTGATGCCGAATTTATAATCAATGGAGAAGATCCAAGTGCCTTGGAGTTCAAGGTCTTGAAGCAAATTACAGACGACCCTAAAGTTGAAACACTTTATGAGCACATTAAGGCTCCAAAGCATCAGGTTGATATGGCCTTAATTAGATTACGAAAGAACCGAGCGATAAAAGTGTTGTCAAATAAATAATATTTATAGTTCACGTCCTAAAAAAATAGCTGTATATAATGTCTGTAAATTTCAAAACTACTGATGGAGTCTAGATGAAATCACAAAAGCACAATGATGGTGAGTTGCGTGAGCTAAATGTTAAAATCGAGAAAGATGTTGTTGAGACATTTGAAAAAATGGCCAAGGTAACAGGTCTTCCTATAGATGAGCTCGTTGTGATTGCGCTTAAGCGCTTCAGGTCTTCACATGCTGACTATGAAGGCAAAACACCATTTCTTGATTAAATAATTCATAGGTGTATATTTTTTGGACAGTTGAGGCTAAGCTTGGCTGTTGAGTCCCTTTGGTAAAATCTAATAAAATCAATGGTATAGATATCTAGTTGACATTGTCTTAGTCATTTATGGCCCCCGTTTCCTTTGGCACGACTGTTGCACCAAGTCATGGCAAGGAGACAAGACCATGATTGCAAGTGCTTTAAACAAAACATTAATCGGAACAGCGACAGTAGCACTAGCTGCCATTATTGTAGACACTGGTCTTCATTCTCAACGTTTCAATGGTGGGTTCACTTCAGGTCAAGAAACTATTTTTATCTCTAAGGTAGATGAGTCTTATCAAAGAAATGTAGCTTCATCATTTCAAAGAAATTTACCACGTATTCAAATTGTAGAAAGTTCACAGAAAAACAAGATTAACGGAAAATGGGAAATTTTGAGAATTGTCGACACCAAAGGCGTTGCAGTCTTTGATAAATTTCAAAACACAAATGATAAGAAAAATGGCTTTGTCATTAATATGGACCTTATATCGACTTCAACGATTAGAATTAATAATGAAAAGCTTCAAGAGTTTAGAATTTCTCGCTTCGATGGGAAAGAGTCATTGGTTCTTTTTAAGTTTCACAAAGATGGATATGAAATCTTAGAAGCAAGAAAAGTATTAAGTACTGAAGTTGTTAATCAAGTTGCTAAGGCTCAAAACCTTTCAACGCAAAGAATAAGCTCGCCACAAGCTGTAAAAGGTTTAGTTAACAACGATAATCAAACTGAATTTGTACTTGAAAGTGCACTTGATTTATCTCGTGAGAAAGACATTGCTAACGGCGACAGAGTCTCAGGGAGATTGGCCATCGTTGAAGGCGCAATTCAAGAGTTCAGTGCAACACTATTTAGAGGAACTGATAAAGAAGTAAGTCTAGAGTTCAGCTATGCAGAAATTGAAGATGGTGGAGTATTTGTTACTGAAATGGGCGGAGAAAAAGTAAATGGAATCGTAACGAACAATGGAAAAAATGCTTATAGAATAAGATTTGCAACTGGTCCTGCTGCTGGAGCGATGTTGAACTTCACTACGGAAGAAGCATTGTCGGCACAAGCCGAAATTCAAGAACCAATTGAGCAAAGAGACGACTATGTTGATCAAGCTGAAGGTGAGAGAGAAAATGCACCAGAGATTGAAGTTGTAGAAGTTAACAATGTTAAAGCGAGTGAAGTTGGATTTGATTTTAGTCAGCCAGAAACAAAAAGAGCACCTGCTAATAAATAAAAAAGGGAGCCTAAGCTCCCTTTTCTTTTTCTATTTACCAAGTAAATTTTTAAACTCTTGAGTCAGAATCGGAACAACCTTAAAAAGGTCGCCAACTATTCCGTAGTCTGCCTTTGTGAAGATTGGGGCATCAGGATCTGTGTTGATCGCAACGATTACTTTAGAAGTTCTCATACCAGCTAAATGCTGAATAGCACCTGAAATTCCACAGGCAATATAGAGAGAAGGAGAAACTGTCTTTCCAGTTTGACCAACTTGCATATTGTGAGGAGCGTAACCTGCATCTACGGCCGCTCTTGAAGCGCCAACCGTTGCACCAAGGACGTCAGCCAATTGATTAAGAATACTGAAGTTCTCAGAATTCTTCATTGCCCTACCACCAGAAACGATAATATTGGCTTCTGTTAAGTCTAATTTTTCTGAAGTTCCTTTTACGATTTCTTTGATTAGCGCTTTGATTTCTGAGACAGAAGCATTGGCCTCACTAACATTACCGGCACCGGCGGTAGGTGAAGCATCCAAGCCTAAAGCATTGGGACGAACAGTAATAAAATGAGGAGCAGCTCCTGTGAACTCAACCTTGGCCAAGCATTTACCTGCAAAAAGTGGTCTAGTGCCGGAAAAAGTAGAACCGTCATAAGAGAAGTTCGTAACTTCTGAGATCATTCCTGAATTAAACATTGAAGATAGTCTCGGGAATAAATCTTTACCAATAGAAGTAGAGCCAGCAAAGATATACTCATAGCCATTGGCTTTGATTAAATCATGAATTGCTTGAGCATACCCTTCTGGAGAATAATTCTTTAGTGCATCACCTTTAAGAACATGGATATTTTCTGCACCGTATTTTGCCAAATCCTCTTTTGCTGAAGTTGGAAAATCGCCAATGGCGACAACATCAGGCTTAACTCCTTTCATTTTTCCCAATATTTCAAGCGTAACTGATTTTGCATGGTCTTTTGAAAATTCTGTAAATACTAATGTCTTAGACATATGAACTCCCTTTAATTAAATAACTTTGGCTTCATTACGAAGAAGGCCAACAACTTCACTGACAACACTGTTTAATTTAGCATCGTCCATGGCATCAAATTTCTTACCTGCTGGTTTCTCCGGTGGTAATTGAAATTGAGAATATTTTACTTTGCGATCAGCATCAGTAACGCCAACATCCGCAAGTGAAAACTGTTGCAGAGGCTTTTTCTTAGCTTTCATGATTCCTGGGAGTGAAGCGTAACGTGGAGTATTTAATCCCTTGTTACAAGCAACGAGACACGGAGTTGATGCTTCGTAAACTTCCAATGAGCCACCTTCAATTTCACGCTTGAGCATTAATTTTCCGCCGTTGTTTTCAAAGCCAACAACAACACTTACCGAAGGCATGCTCAACATTTGGGCCAAAATTTGAGGTACTTGCAGGCAGTCATCATCGATAGCTTGCTTGCCTGTTAAAATAAGATCAGCAGATTTGCCAGATTTTTCAATCGCACCCTTTAAGGCTTTTGCGGTTGAAAAACTATCAAGGTTATCATCGCCCTCAACCAGAATGCCTTCATCAGCACCCATCGCCATCGCTGTTCTAGTGGCTTCAGTGTCTTTAACACCGCCAACTCTTAAAACAGTAACCGTTGAGCCAGTCACTGCAGCTTTCAACAAGAGCGCTTGCTCGACTGCAAATTCATCATATGGGTTCATGATCCACTTGATTGAGCTCGTTTCAATAAAAGTTCCATCCGCACGAGGAACGATTTTTGTTTCAGTATCAGGAACCTGTTTTACGCACACAAAAATATTCATTTATACTCCTTCAAAAGTATGATTTTTTAAATCTTTGGCATAACGTCGTAGAGAATAAAAAATACCCTCTATTTTTAAAAGATTTAGTCTTTTTCACAAGAGAAAAGAGCATTTGATTAGCTGATTTCAATCATTCTTCAACAAATAACCAACAAGAATTATCAAATTCGTTTGAAAACTGATAATGACGCATAAGTTCTTTGCCAGAGGAAAGATCAAGTAAGGGAGTCATAATAAAACTGCGTTTAAAAACTTCAGGATGTGGAACGGTCAGGTGCTGTGTGCTTAACCTCAAAGTGTCTAAAAATAAAATATCAATATCAATACTTCTTGGCCCTTTTGAAATTGTTCTCGTTCGCCCCAATTCCTTTTCAATGTTGAGAAAAGTTGTCATTAAAGTCTCTGGCGCTCTCTTGAGTTTATCCTGAAGAACAAGGACTTGATTGAGAAAATCTGGCTGGTCCAAATAATCTACGGCCGCTGATTCGTAAATGGGACTTTGTTCAATGATGTTAAAATTACTTTGTTTAATAAGCTCAAGCGCATTGACGAGATTTGATTTTCTATCATCAAGATTTGAACCGAGCGATACAAAGATTTTCATGGCGACTTTTGCTTAGCTTGGGTATTTGTTTCTTCAGTATGTTCTTCAATAATAGAGTGAATTTTTGAACCGACAGGAGGTTGAGGTGGTCCCTTTACTCCACAAGAAAAAAACAAAGCGAGAACAAATAAATAAGTGAATTTAAAATTCAAGGGCAAATCCCATATTGACCATATCTGAACCGAGTTCGAGTCTGGCAAACCAACCAGGAACAAGTCTCTTTAAAAGTGAAATACCAAAGACAACCTGCGACTTTTTCATGTCTTCTACGAGCGCTTTTTCAGCCTCGAAGTCGTTACCACTTCCATCGTCAACTCCTGCTCCAGGGCTAGTTGCGTTTAGAATTTGGTAGCCAACATAAGGCATAAGATAAGAATAGTAGGGGGCTGAAATAGTATATTTCGCGCGAACTTCAAAGTTGGAAAGTGTCGTATCTAGAGTTGATGCTGGGAAATCATTAATTAAGCTTTGACCATAAAGGGCTTCTACCCAAATATTATCTTCAAGTTGAAAAGACCATGAACCATTGAACTGGTTGTATGAAGTCGTTTGGCGATCGGAATTTATTCCATCAATTCTGGAAAACGAAACGGCAATAATATTATCGGTTTTAATAACACGATTAGGATTTTCATCAAGAGCAACTTCATCTTCGAGGATATTTGAATCATTAAAGAGATCATCCTCATCTTTGATTTTTGTGGGATCACCTTCATTCTCGGCCGTAGCTTTTTGTCTAAAAAGGAAGCTGTCGTCACCGCGAACAACCTTGACTGAAGCACCAGCTTTGAGTTGTCCCCATAAACTTGAATTATAAACCTTAAGAGTCTTAATCCCAGAATCAGTGTCAGTAGTTTTTGCAACGAGTGCCCGAGTGACGGCCTGTTCACCAATCACAAGTGTGATGAAATCGCCCTTTCCGTAACTATTTTGTGAATTGGTAAGCACTAAAATTCGCTTAGAAGGAGATACCTTAACAATTCTCTCGGTTGGAAGATCGCTAATGGTTGAGTTTCTGCCCTCAGGAGCAGAAATTTCATCTATTACGCTTTGACCGAAAGCCGTAGTAAAATTGAGCATGGAAGTAATAAGAATCCATAACATAGAAAAATTGTACAAGAAGAATAAGTGAAATAATAGGTAGTTAGAGATATTTTCAGAGTAGATTAAAGTAAAATGTATAAAAGTCGATAAGTTAAAGGAAATCAAAGGAGTACATATGAAAATTCATAAAATATTAGCATCGATATTGTTGATCTCCCTACTCGGGTGTTCAAATGGATCGAAGAGGGATGGAGATTCTCAAGTTGTTGAAGGAACTGAGGCTTCTCAGCCTTCAGATGCAGATTTTATTGTTGATGCAGAAGATGATTCTCTAGTCGCAGAACCGATGTCTGAGACAGAAGAAGTTGTAAGTGACCTTGGAAGTTCTGAAGCTCCAATGGTTGAAGAAATGGCAGCTATTCCAAGTTCACCTGAAATTCAGGAAGTCGGAGCCATTGCTGAGTATCAAGTTAAAAAGGGCGACACTCTAATGTTAATTGCATTCAATCTTTTCGGAGATTATAGAAAGTGGAAAGAGTTGAAGTCTCTCAATAGCTTTGACGGTGCCTTAAGAGAAGGTATGGTTGTAAAATACTATAAACCAGCTCAAGAGTTTACTTGGAGACCAGAGGGACTACCATATCTTATTAAAAATGGTGATACTCTGGGAACTATTTCAAAAGATAAGTACGGAACGACTAAGAAGTGGAAGAGTATCTATGATAACAATCAACCACTCATTAGAGATCCAAATTTGATTTTCTCTGGATTTACAATCTATTATCTAGCGGGTGATAGAGATGTTGCGTCTATGCCGGAGTAATCTTTTAATGAAGATTTTAATTCGAAAAGCCCTCTCTTTTGAGGGCTTTTTTTTGATAATTCTCTCAATTCTTACTTCATGCTCAAGTGAAAAGAGATTCAATGATGTGAAGCTTGCTTTGCATTCAGAGAATATCTATGCCCACCACATGTCTGCAATTGGTAAGCAATTTACGGATGCTCAATCAAGTAAAATAGTTAAAATCAGCAATGATACATCCAGATATCTTCAAGAAGTTATTAACAGTATTCGAATCAACAATGAACTGTTTTTTAAAGATAAAAAAGAAGTTGAGCTAGTTTTCATAGAATCTGTAAATCCATTTTATTATTCACTGCCAGATGGAAGAGTTGTGATGTCTAGTGGGTTAGTTAAAAAATACATTAAAACAGAAGAGCTTTTTGCAGCCGTTCTAGCGATTGAGTTGATTCGAGTCGAAAAAAAGTACTATAAAATGAAGCGATTAATTCCTAATGGCTCAATAACAATAAATGACTTGTTAACGTTTCAAAAACTTAGCCCCGAGCAAAACGAAAAATTATACGAATGGGCCTATATTCTTCTAAGAAGATCTGGGCGAGAAGGTATCGCCGTTTTGAATGTTCTTCAAATTAAGAACAAGAATATTTTAGATTTCACACTTATGGTGGATGATGGCAGAATATTGACTAGTGCAGAAAGAAAATTTAAAAGCTTTTTAGTTTCACATGAAAACTTAGGGGAAATTTCAAAAGCCCATAATGTTCAAAATAAGAAATATTCAAAGCTTCTCTACCAAATGGAAATGCAATGAACGAAAGTGATGGCGCACGAATTAGAGAGCTTGTGCAAAATACAATTAAGACAGGTAGGCTTCCAAGTGGTGACTATGAAATAGTCAAGATGGCAGGTGATGCATCATCGAGAAGATACTATCGTTTAAAAGGATTAGAGAATAAATTTATCGTTTGCCTTGATAAGCCTAATCAAGAAGGTTCTTTATCATCCTTTCTAGATGTGCATTCAATTCTCTCGCAATCAGGCATCGAAGTACCCAGAGTTATAGATAGTGATCTCTCTCGTGGATATCTTCTCGAAGAGGATCTTGGGGAAGTTACCTTACTCTCAAAGCTGGCGACACTGGATAAACTTGATGACGAAATGATTTATTATGAAAAACTCATCGATGTATTAAAAAGAATTAACACAATCCCAGTAGCACAATTTCCCAACTCCTGTATTAACAAGTATTCATTTGATCAAGAAAAATTCGATTGGGAGTCAAAGTTTTCGATTGATAACCTTTTGGTTAAGATGATGCATTTCTCCCCAGAAGATAAACGTATTCCGAGCATCTTTTCTGAGTTTCAAAAAATTAACAAATTACTGGCTGCTAAACCTAAAGTGCTTTGTCATAGGGACTTTCATTCTAGAAATATCATGCTCAAAGATAATAAGTTTGTAATTATTGATTTTCAAGACGCGCGACCAGGAATGGCGTTATACGACCTTGTTTCACTATTGGAAGATTGTTACTATACAATTAACCGAGAGAATAAAGATAAGCTCATCGCAAGCTTTGGTGAATGGTTAGTCTCGAAAAAATATTTTAACGACATGGATGAGTATCATCACTATTATTCCCTTATGTGTATTCAAAGAACTTTTAAGGCCCTAGGAAGCTTTGGTTATATATTCGTAAACAAGGGTGATGAGAGATATTTAAAGTATATTCACAGCGGGATTGAAAAGCTGAAATTTCACCTCTATAAAACAGGCTATCAAGAATTACGCAAAAATCTAATCAGTATTCTCTATGAGCATTAACACTGGACTTATTCTCTGTGCAGGGAAAGGAACCCGCATGGGAGCCATTGGGAAAGTTTTACCTAAACCCCTCTGGCCACTATTTGAGAAGACCTTAATTGATTGGCAAATCATTCAAATGATGAAATTAGGTATCAAAAACATTTATATTAACACTCACCATGGACATGAGCTCATTACTGAGCACGTGAATAAAAACTGGCAAGGCCAAGTTCACCTGATCCACGAAAAGATACTGCTAAATGTTGGTGGCGCTATTGCCAATTTAAAGCATCAAACAAACAGTGAAGAAAAGCTATTGGTTGTAACCGCAGATATGATTTCAAATTTGGATAAAAAAGATCTCGAGGCCATGGAAAATAAAATGGCAGAGAACATTGCTTGCTTGCTTTTAATGAAAGTTGAAAAAAAGTCGAAATATAATAAAGTGATTTTCGAAAATGATACAGTGATAGATATCATCAGTTCCAATCAGGATGATCATACCTTCTCGGGGATGTCCTTAATCAATTTGAAAAAAATTAAAGCGGGAATTGAACCGGAGACCTTCTTTGATAGTTTGCTTAATTACAAGAAAAACCCAGTAAAAACATACTTCAGAAATGACATTGAGTTTTTTGACTTAGGTACAATGACTGAATTCGTGTCGTCACATGAAAAATTATTTGAAAGTTTTCAAAAGATGAAAAATGATCAAATTGTAGAAGATCTAAAAAAATATCATTTTATTCCAAATGGCTTAGAGAGTTGGATTGATTGCTTATTTCAATACATCAAAATTGAGCAGCACAACAATGTTCTAAGCTTAAAATATAAAGAGATTGTTCAAGAAATTGAACTATCAATGTCTAAATCTTGAAATTCAATGGCCTCAGTTGGGCATACTTGAATGCAGAGCCCGCAGAGAGTGCAGGTTTGGCTATCAATTATATATTTTTGATTATCTTTTAGTATGGCTAGTTCTGGGCAGATTAGTCTACAATTGTCACAAGAGATGCATTTGGTATTAATATTTAGATAAAGTATATTTAACATGATTAAAATAGTCCGCCAAAGCTTTAACATTTATTCAGTCTTACTCTTCACTATATTATCATATATTTTACTTTATATTGTGAATTCAATAGCGCTAGGAGAATCAGCTCTTAGTCTCATGAGCTTCAAAGCCTTTACGCTAGCAAACCTCTATCTCCTCGGACTCTTGGCCTTAACAGTTGTTCTGGTTTGGAAAGTTGAAAAACATAGTCACTTTTTCTATCTGGCGTTTCATATGTTTTTAATTTTTCAGTTTGTTATGAGCTTTATCGAGTCTCAAAATAAAATTATCTTGATAATAATTTTTCTTTTTATGGTTCATGTTTATCTCTTTCTCCTTACGTTAAATGCAGAAATAAATTCTGCTTCTAACAACCCACTTTACTTGAGCAATCAAGCGAACCTTTTCTTTATCAAAAAGTTATTCGTAACAATCTATTCAATTGATGGCGTTTATGAGGGGTACTTAACCAATTGGAATGATCACTCTTGTTTTATTCACTTACCAACATTAGAGGGTGAGTATCCTTCTGGTAAAATAAGGTTAATAACAAAACATTTTGGTAAAGAATTTGTCGGTCACGGAGTTATATCCTCCCGTTATGCGGAAGGAATAGGAATACGCTTTATCGAGGAACAAGAAGAAGTGTATAATTGGAAACTGTTAACAGGAATATTGAATAAGAAAGGAATAATGCCAGTATGAGGTTTCTATTTTTAAATTCACTTATCGCACTTTTGATCTTTTCTTGTACTAAGAAGCAAGCACCTGAGGATGTTTTAAGAAAGTATGTGGATTATCGCTTTTCTGCCTCTCAAACGAGAGACGGTGCTATCGAGATGCTTACGGGAGAGCTTAAGGAAAAGTTAAAGTCTCTAAGTGAAGAAGAGTTGAAGATATTTTTGAATTCGACCAATATGACCAAAAAAAGCCTATCAATTCAGTCTAGTAATTGTTCCGGGGATAAGTGTAAAATTGTTTATATTCTCAAGTACGAGAAGTCTGATCAGGGCAAGAAGCCGTATGTCGTTGAAAACAAAAAAGAGGCTGTCTTGGCCAAAGAAGAAGACAGTTGGAAAGTGTCTGAAGTAAGCAATATAAAGACTTACATTGAATCTCCTGAGATCGGTATATCGTCGAAATCAGGATCAAAATCAGAGGGCGAAGACCTTTAAGTTCGCTCACATTTTATCCGAAAAGCAGACATGACCATGCGTAAGGATGATGACAAACTCATCAGTAAATTGCTGAATGAAACATATGAGGTCTTTCCGGCCCAGGATGTCTCAAAGAGTTCAAAAGACTTGAGTGAATACTTTGCTCAGAAATCTTCCGTTTCTGAAATATCCTCTATTATTAAAGATATAGAACATTTTTCAAAAAAATCAGGAATCATTTTTCAGGAAATGGAATACCTATCTTCAATCGGTTGCTATCGAATTAGAAAAGATAATGCGACTGTTGATTTTCCATCCAATTGGTCATCGTTCTCAAGGCTTCATGAGTTTCAAGGTCTAAGTGGACTGACAACCTGTGATGAAAAAGAGTTGGGAACCTTTCTTTTGAATGAAGCCCAAGAGCCAGTGATCTATCTCGTAAATGTTAATAAACGAAATATGATCATCGTGGCTGATCAAAAAAGAGAATTTGAATCTAAATGGATTAGCAAAAAGTGCAGCCAATTAGAAGAGATCTTCTCGATGGCCTCGGTCCATACTAAAGCTGCTTAAAGAGAAAGATAATAATCTTTCATTTTCTTAGCATCGACTTCAAGGTTAGGACTATTGCAAACAACATATCCTCCGCCATTGATCTTCTTGAGACTTCTCAAAAGTGCTTTCCAGTCGAAAGCTGAGTCATCAAGATTAAGATGCTTAAGATCACCCTTAGAGTTGGTAGAAATTCCTGAAACATGAATGTGCATGTTATCAACAGTGTTTCTGCCGAGCTCTGCTTCGAGAAGCTTTAAAACTTCATCGAATTCTTCTTCGGTATTAAATTGGCCCGTTCTTGCATAGAGATGTGAAAAATCCATACAAGGAGAACAAGAGTTAATAGAGCGAGAAAGTGAAATCAATTCTTCAAGTGATCCAAATTGACTTGTTTTACCAGTCAACTCAGGACGAAGCTCGATCTCAATATCAAGGCGTCCGAGACGCTCTTCAATGATGCTTAAACTTTTCTCAACGAGATCAAAAACATCATAAGGAGAATCTTTCATATAAAATGCAGCGTGAAAGGTCATTGATTCAGCACCGCAAAGATCAGAGATTTTTGCTGTTTGAATAATTCTTTCAACAGATGAGTCGATTTTATCTTGCTCACGTGCATTGAGATTAATGTAATAAGGACCGTGAGAAGTCAGAGGAATTCCAAGCTCATAAGAAATTTTTCTCAAGCCGCTTGATACTTCTTCCTTCATGCGTACGCCATGAGCGAACTCTAGCTGCATGCAATCAAGTCCAAGTTCATGGATTCTCTTAACACCTTCAATCGGATTATTCTTTTTAACTGTGGAATTAGGCACCCCAGCAGTCCCAAAAAGGAGACGTTCAAAACGCATTTAAGACCCCCAAAAACAATAAAATCAGCCACTTGAGTAAATCAAGACACCCCAATACCCTAAATTTGGATGCTGCAGACTTATAGCCCCTTTGGGCGAAGTTGTCTATAATTTGGAAGGACTCGTGTAATTAAGAAAATGGCGGCGCGTTATGTGGTTAATAGCAATATTCTCAGAACTTCTCCTTGGGGCCCTCCTTTACGGGCTTATGCAACTAACTCCTCTTTTTATTGGAGCCTATGTTTTATTGGTGATGTTCATAAACTTCATCATATATATTTGGGGATACACCTACATCTTAAGTAAAACCAATGCTGAAGATTTAAGTGCAGATAAGAACTTGTCACAGATTAAAAATATATCTTTCAAGCTCAATGTCCATAATCCGCAAATATTTCAACTCACAGATTATCCTTTTGACCTAGTGATCTTAGTCACGACAGGTAAAAGAGTCATTATTGCGATTGGAAGAGAGCTGCTGGATTCCCTTACGTCGAAAGAAATTGATCATCTCTTATCACATAGCCTTTTAATAAACAGGAGCAAGATACGCTATTTTCAATGGCTAATCATAAAGACTGAGTTGTTATTCTATTCTCTCTCATTCATGAAAATGCTTTCGTGGACTAATATGCTTTATGTTTCAATGAGGCTACTGATCAATGGAAAAATAGATTCCATAATAATGAACGGGTTTAAGCATCAGTTGGCGATGGATAATCAAGATATATTGGTAAAACTTATTAGAAAAAAACGACAATTAGAATATAATGATAAGAGAAAAGCCGCTTCATTATATATGTCATTATCTCTAACTGAGGTAAGGCATGAAGAGCTAATGCCAAATATAACATAAAGAAAAGTTGGAATGAAAAAAAGCAAAAAAAGTTTTGAGTTAGCGAGTCTTTACCCATTCTTTTTTACAATTGCTTTTGTCGTCGTTCTTTTTCAGTATTCGTTCTCATCATTAGAAGCTGTCTTTTATGATCTCCGAGTACGGTTTGATCTCGGGACATCGTTTAAAGACAATATTGTGCTCATTACATTAGATGAAGAAAGTGATGAGTTTTTAGGTGAGAATTATCCATACACATTCGCGACCCACAGGAGAATGCTTGAAAAACTCAAGCAGGACCAACCCAAAATTATCAACTTCATGGTTAATTTTCAAGAGCCAGAGTCTCTGGTTGATAAAGAGAATCTTCTTACTTTCAAAAAAGAGTTAGTAGATTTCAAGTCAAAGGGCGGAGGGGTTCGCCTTGCCTATGAGATGGATGCTTGGGGAGAGCTCCTCCCTCCAAATGATCTTAGAGATATTGGCTATTCTTTAGCCTTGATTAATATCGACAACTCTACGTTCGCAAAAGATGATATCGTACGCAGAGCAATACTCACTATTTCGGGGGAGAACTCGCTTCATTTATGGACCGCCAATTTTGATCGTAAAATTAGTGGACTTGATGAACTATCGGCCAAAAGAATAAAGGGAGCGTATTATAATAGAGAAGCTGATGCTAACTTTGCTCTCTTTCGTTATTACACATCACCTTTAGATTCCAATGGAAGAATAAAGAAAATTCCTTTCCATCGAGTAGCTGTTGGAAATTTTCCAAGGGGATTTTTTACAGATAAAATTGTATTAATCGGATCATCGTACATTTCAAATCCTTCAGATTACTTACTTACTCCGTTTAATAAAGAAGAGTACAAATCGAGCAAGCTCTCCATTCATGCCTCTATCATACAGTCGCTTCTACAAGAAAAGACTGTTTACGCATTACCACGAACATTTAGCTATGGTGTTTCAATTTTTCTCGCTATGATATTATCCATTTTTATTTCGAGATTACGTCCGACAATGGGTTTGTTCTTAACCGTCATTCTCGTTTTCTTAGTCATCGTTAGTTCATATTTACTTTTTTCAATTTTTGGAATTTGGATTTATATATCACACATGATTTTAACTATCTTCGTCGTTTATTATATTTGGGTTCCCTTTAAGGCGATAGGGGAGTATCAAAAAAGATATGCTATTCAAGAGGAAGCGAAGCTAATTAAAAAAGTTGAAAACTTGAAACAAAATTTTATTTCTCTCATGTCTCACGATCTTAAAACGCCAGTGGCAAAAATCTCAGGCTTGGTTGATATGATTGGAAGACAAAAAGATTTATCTAGTGAAAGTAAAAAACAATTAGAACTCATTAATGACTCAACTAAAGAACTTAATGGCTTTATTACTTCCATTCTTGATCTGACAAAAATTGAAAGCAGTAATCTTACGTTGAACCTAATCACCAAAGACATCAATCCACTAATTGAATCAATTGTTCAGGGATTAAGGTATGAAGCAGGGCTCAAAAACGTCAAAATAGAGCTAGATCTTCAGCCACTTTATCCCATTACTTTTGACATGACGCTGATCAAGCGTGTGATTTCAAATCTAGTGGAAAACGCCCTAAAATATTCTGGTAATGATACAGTGGTAAGCGTTTCTACTAAAGATGAAGGGGAATGGGTTTTCATTGATGTTGCTGATAATGGAGTCGGTATTGGTGGAGATGATCTCGCCCATATTTTTGACAAATTTTATAGGGTTAAAAACGATGCGAGTCACTCTATAAAAGGTACAGGGTTGGGTCTCTATTTAGTTAAATATTTTGTAGAATTACACGGTGGCACCATTGGAGTAGAATCTACAATGGGACAAGGGACTAAATTTACGGTAAAATTAAGAAACGCTTAAATAAAGAATGGAGTCAGAATGCATAAGGTACTAGTCGTAGATGATGATAAAGTCTTACAAGATTCCGTTAAGAGCGCTCTTGAATATCATAATTTTCAAGTAGACGTAGCGGATAATGGGAAAGAAGCAGTCAATGCTGTAACGACTTCGAAATATGATTTAGTGGTGATGGACGTCAATATGCCAGAAATGGATGGTATTGAAGCTCTTCAACACATTAAGCAGTACGATCCTACTATTATCGTCATCATCCTTACCGCTTATTCAAATGTCGGTGACGCTGTAAAAGCCGTAAAAGAGGGCGCTTATAATTATTTAGAAAAACCAATTAGTAGTGAAAATTTAGTAGCACTTATCAAGCGTGCTCTAAAAGCACGATCACTTGTTGAAACCTCATTATTTTCAGCACCGGCCCTCTCTCTTGGGGGAACCAATGACGACAAGTTTGTTGGTCAATCTGATGAGATGAAGAAAGTTTTCAATGTTATTCAAAAACTTGCACAAGTGAATACTCCAGTTCTTATTCGGGGAGAATCAGGTACAGGGAAGGAGCTCGTTGCTAAAGCGATTCACTTCAATGGGCCAAGAAAAGATGAAAAATTTGTAACAATAAATCTTGCAGCCATTCCAGATAATTTGATTGAATCAGAACTTTTTGGTCACGAAAAAGGAGCTTTCACAGGAGCTTCTGAACGTAAAATTGGTAAATTCCAATTTGCGGATGGGGGAACAATTTTTCTGGATGAAATTGGAGACGTGTCTCCAACCATGCAAGTTAAATTGTTAAGAGCACTCCAGGAAAAAACCTTTACACCTGTCGGTTCTAATCGGGATATCAAAGTTGATGTGAGAGTTATAGCAGCATCGCATAAGCCATTTGAAGAAATGATCAAGCTAGGAACCTTCAGAGAAGATTTGTTTTATAGATTAAATGTTCTTCCTGTTTATTTGCCACCACTAAGAGAGCGCAAGTCAGACATTCCTCATTTGGTGGATTATTACATTAAATATTTTAATGATGTTCACAATCTTAATATTCAAGCACCAACTGATGATGCGCTTGAATTATTAAAAGGCTACAAGTGGCCAGGAAACATTCGCGAACTTAGAAACGTAATTGAGCATTGTTTTATTATTGAATCAGGTGATCAAATTAAGGTGAGTTCTTTGCCTGATATTGTTAAGAAAAATGCCACATCAAAAACTGAAGACAGAGAAGAAAAAGATGAGTCAATTATTGATATTAAACAAATTAAAGACTCTGTTCTTGATGAAGTTAAGTCTGTACCGCTAGGCAAATCTCAATTTAATATCCAGTTAAAAATTGATGATTCCAAAGGTGAGCAGACAGATTTAGATTTTCAAGTTGCTAAAGAAGAATTCGAAAGAGAATTCATTGTTCAAGCTTTGAGAATCAACAAAGGAAAAATCAACCAAACGGCCCTTAAGGCGAATATTCCGAAGAAGACTTTACTTCGTAAAATTGAAAAATACGTCATTAATCCAAAAGACTATTACTAAATGTCTAAGTCATGGTTTACATCCCTATTTTTAAGCGCAGGGATAATCGTAGATCAAATGATGAAGGGCAGTTTGGCCCAAATTACGAATTCAGAATACTCGGAACAGCAGGCGCCTCGTTTTTTTCTATCATTAAAGCTTACGGAATACAGTTTGCTGGACTCAGTTCCCCTCTTATCAAACTTAGTGATTAGTATTCTCTACTTCCTTTGCATTGTATGGGTTGGAAAGCTTTATGTGACGGCCTTCAGGAAAAACCAGATGGGTCCTTTGGTGGGAATGGTTATTCTATTAACGGGACTTCTTTGTAATTTTTTTGATCGTTCTGTTGCGGGTCATGCCTTTAGCTGCTTTCTCCTAAAGATGAATTTAATATATCTAAGTTTTTCCATTGCAGATATTTATATCCCAGTCGGAATTGTGACTTATATTTATTTCACCTATTTCAAGCGAGTGAAATCTTGAGACCTCTCCTTTTTCAAATAGGATCATTTTCACTTTACTCCTACCCCTTACTGTGGGGAATGGCCTGGGGATTGGCCTACCGACTCTGTGAACATTATTTGTTAATAAGAAATGAATACAACAGAAAATTTCTCCTCTATTTTGTTGGAATTTTTATTACAGGATGGATTGGTGCGAAAGTTCTTTTCCTCATTGTCTCAAGTCATAATCACCTCGATCAAACAAGTGCGAGCTTTTGGTTGGGGGGAGGATTTGTATTTCTTGGTGGATTAATTGGTGCAACACTTTTCACTCTATTCTCACTCAAGAAAAAGTGGATAAGTCTTTTGCAGTTGAATCTCATGCTACCAGCACTTCCTTTTGCCCATGCCGTTGGTAGAGTAGGTTGTTTTTTGGCCGGTTGTTGTTATGGAAAACAGTGTGACCTGCATGCAATAGGTTTGGACCGATACCCTGTTCAACTCATGGAATCAGCAGGTCTTGTGTTGATTGGTCTGTGGCTACATCGAAATAATAAAAATAAAAACGAACAAAAAAATCTTCGCGAGTATCTCATCAGCTACGGTATATTGAGATTTTCACTTGAGTTTCTACGTGGGGACGAAATACGTGGAGTTTATCTCAACCTGCTATCCACTTCTCAAATTGTTTCTATTGCAATGATCAGCATTGGCGTAGTAATGATTTATAGAACTAAGCGTTCTCTTTAGATTCAGGCAAGATACCAGCTTCAGCTTGAATAGTTTCGAGTTGTTCTTGAGGTATATAGAGTTCTGATTTTAAGGTTTCATTTCCCCAAGCGGTATAAGAATCTTCATGTTCGTACATTGTAATGGTTTCCCACGGACAGTCTTGAGAACAGTTTTGACATCCGATACAACGAGCAATATCGATCTCGACAGTTTGTTGAAAAGTTGGGTTCTCAGGGTTTGGGCCTGGAACAATTTCGATAGAGTCTACAGGACAGCCAGCAATGCAAACCTCGCATCCTGTACAGCCAGACTGGTGAACAACAGCTATGAGTTTTGGTGGTTTTTTTCCCTTGCGAATAGGTTTTAACCTCGCAGAATGAAAGGGGTTTTCAACTAAAACTAAACGGTTATCAGAGTCAGACACGTAGCTTCTCCTTAAATAGGACTCAATTGTAGCATAATTTTGCTTACTTAGATTTATAAGCTATATTGCCCATGCTGTAAATTTACATAAGAGCATAAATAATAAATATTGGTGGACTATGACTAGATTACGTTTCGTAACCGCAGCCAGTTTATTTGATGGGCATGACGTTTCAATTAATATCATGCGCCGACTTCTTCAATCAAAAGGCGTAGAAGTGATCCATTTGGGACATAATCGCTCGGCCAAAGAAGTGGTCGATTGCGCACTTCAAGAAGATGCTCATGCGATCGCCATAAGTTCTTATCAAGGTGGTCACAATGAATATTTCAAATACATAAGAGATTTATTAGATGAAGCTGGCGCAAAGCATATTCGCATTTTTGGCGGTGGCGGCGGTGTTATTACACCAAAAGAGATAAAAGCACTTGAAGAGCAAGGAATTACAAAAATTTACTCGCCTTACGATGGAATGAATTTGGGATTAAATGGCATCATTGATGACATGATCGAAAAGGCTCGGCACGATACATACAAAGATTACCCCTTTTCAGAAAAAATCAAATCACAAATTGTCGATAAATATACAATTGCTAAAGCGATTTCTTTTATTGAAGACAAGGGAGAATTTCCAGTTACTGCCAAGGCTCACAGCACCCCAGTCCTAGGCATAACGGGAACTGGTGGAGCTGGAAAGTCATCGCTCATCGATGAACTCCTCCTTCGCTTTAAGCAGCATTATTCCGATAAAAAGATTTGTTTGATCTCTGTAGATCCATCTAAAAAGAAAACGCAAGGTGCCCTTTTGGGAGATCGTATTCGCTTGAGTTATTCTTCAGACGAAAACTTTTTCGTAAGATCGTTGGCCACAAGAGACTCTTCAAACGAATTGAGTCCACAAATTAAAAAAGTAATTGAATTTGTTAAAAGTCTCGACTTTGACATGATCATTGTTGAAACATCGGGCATCGGACAATCATCGAGTGAAATTACTGAAATTGCCGACTCTTGTTTATATGTCATGACTCCAGAGTATGGCGCCGCTACTCAGTTAGAAAAAATTGAAATGCTTGAATCAGCACAATTTATTGCCCTCAATAAATTCGAAAAGCCTAGATCAGAGGATGCTTTTCGGGACATCAGAAAGCAGTTTAGAAGAAATCATCAGCTCTTCGCTGGTCACCCAGGTAGTCCAGAAGATGTAGAGTTGCCTATTTTTGCAACTATGGCTTCAAAGTTTAATGACCCCGGAGTGAACGCTCTTTTTGTTGATTTATGCGAAAGCTTTTTACGTTGGGACACAAGTTTTAAAATTAAACTTGTCATTGACCGCGAGAACACCAAAAAGTTATCAATTATTCCAGCTTCAAAAGTTTTTTACTTGAGAGAAATCGCAGAAGCCTGCAGAAACTATAATCACGAAACAAAAGAGACTTGCGCTACATTGCTTGATTATGAAGCCCTTGATCGTACCCACAAATTAATCAAAGATAAAAAAATTGAAGATCTCAAAAATAAAACGGCTGAAAAATTGGGAGAAAAAGTTTTAAGTTCAGTTAAAGAATTTGAAGATGTGATTGAGCAATATGATTCTGGCGAATTTAGCTATAAAGTTCGCGACAAAGTTCTTAAGGTAAGTACCAAGTTTACATCTCTTTCTGGCCAAAAAATATCAAAGGTTGGTTTTCCACGCTTTCAGTCGCTCGCTGAAAAATATAATTTCATTCGCAATGAGAACCTTCCTGGATTCTTTCCCTATGTTGCAGGAATTTTTCCTTTTAAGCGAAATGATGAAGACCCAAAGAGAATGTTTGCCGGAGAGGGCGGACCTGGTCGGACCAATAAACGCTTCCACTTCTTATCACAAAACGATACAGCCAAGCGACTTTCAACGGCCTTTGATTCTGTAACCCTTTATGGTGAAGATCCTTCTCTGAGACCAGATATCTTCGGAAAAATTGGTGAGTCTGGCGTCAGTATTGCGACTTTAGATGATATGAAAGATTTGTACAGTGGCTTTGATTTAACATCGCCTAATACATCTGTTTCAATGACTATTAATGGTCCAGCTCCCATAATTCTCGCTATGTTTATGAATACGGCCATCGCGCAAAAACTTAACGGTGAAGAATTTTGGGATGAAAAGAAACGCGTAGAAATTATGCAATCTGTTCGAGGAACAGTTCAAGCAGATATTTTAAAAGAAGATCAGGCTCAGAATACTTGTATTTTCTCTCTCGAATTTGCCTTAAAAATGATGGGTGATATTCAAGAGTACTTTTGTAAAAATGCAATTCGAAATTATTATTCTGTTTCAGTAAGTGGTTACCATATTGCTGAAGCCGGAGCGAACCCGATTACTCAGTTAGCTTTTACGCTTTCAAACGGATTTACATTTGTTGAATATTATTTAAGTCGTGGAATGAAGATAGATGATTTTGCACAAAATCTTTCTTTCTTCTTTAGTAACGGTCTTGATCCAGAATATACCGTGATTGGCAGAGTCGCTCGTAAGATTTGGGCGGTAGCGATGAAAGAAAAATACGGAGCAAGTGAAAAGTCTCAGAAGTTTAAGTACCATATTCAAACTTCTGGACGATCTCTCCATGCTCAAGAAATCGACTTTAATGATATCAGAACAACACTGCAGGCCTTTTTAGCGATCTCAGATAACTGTAATTCACTACACACTAATGCTTATGACGAAGCTATTACTACTCCAACTGAAGAGTCAGTCAGAAGAGCGATGGCCATTCAAATGATCATTAATCGTGAATTTGGTCTCAATAAATCAGACAATCCAGTTCAAGGTTCTTTTATTGTTAATGAATTAAGTGATTTGGTGGAAGAGGCAGTCTTGCGAGAATTTGAAAATATATCGGACAAAGGTGGAGTGCTCGGAGCGATGGAGAGCATGTACCAAAGAGGCAAGATACAAGAAGAATCTCTTTATTATGAGACTTTAAAAGATTCTGGAGAATTTCCAATCATTGGAGTCAATACTTATATCAATCCAAATTCAGAATCTCAGGCAACTCAAGAAATAAATATCACTCGTGCCTCCTATGAAGAAAAAAATGCTCAAATTTCGAGAGTAGAAAATTTTCAGAAAAAGAATGAAGACAAAACAGCTGAAGCCCTTCAGAAACTTCGAGAAATTTCATTGGCCGGTGGGAATATTTTTGAGGGTTTGCTTTACGCCGTTAATTATTGTTCATTAGGACAAATAACCAATCTCCTTTATGAAATTGGCGGTAAGTATCGGAGAAACATGTAATGAAGATTTATACAAAGACAGGTGACCAAGGAATGACTTCATTAATTGGAGGAACGCGAGTGTCAAAGGCTTGTGATCGCCTTGAGGCTTACGGGGAGCTTGATGAGCTCAATTCCTGGATTGGTTTTGTCCTTGCACAATCTCGATTAGATAAAGAACACATGGAGCTACTTTTAAAAGTTCAAAATGAACTTTTCGTGATGGGGAGTTTTCTTGCTTGCGAGCCAGAGAAGAGATCACAGTTTAAACTTCCTCAGTTGAGCTCAGACCTCATTAGTGAAATGGAAAAGCTCATAGATGACATAGATTCACAGGTTGAACCACTGACTAACTTTATTTTGCCAGGTGGAGGAAATGAAGCCGCTTCTATTCACCTCGCGAGAACAGTCACTCGCAGAGCAGAAAGAAAAATTGTCGCTCTTGCGAATGACGAAGAGTTGTCTGGACTAGAGTCAATAGTCATGTTTTTGAACCGCTTATCAGATTATTTATTTGTATTGGGGAGACTTTCTAATATGAAAAATAAGATTAAAGAGACAATTTGGAAACCTGGTAAGTAATTTATTTTTTAAATAGGTTAATGATTTTATCGGCTAAGCTCTCTTTTTCTTCCGGAACGACTTTTTTTAGTTTACCTGATTTTTTCTTAGATTCTTTCTTTTCAACTTTAATCATCTTCGTCTGACCTGTTGATTCATCCATATCCATTACACTGTCGACACCAATTTCGACATTTGGCTTTGCTTGGGCAATCTCCTTGGCCCTCTCATTTATTTTTGAAGAAACATTAGATTCCCCTTTTTGAGTTTTTGATTGTGTTAAATTCTCTTGTGGTGGTCGAATGCTTTTAAATTGGCTGCCGGAAATCTGTTGCTCGTATTCTTGAAGTTTAATAAAGGTAACACTTGTTTTTTGACCTTCGCGTGTATGAAGTTCTTTTTCTTTATTATTCATCCCAGTAGGATCAAGCCACATAACGACATTGCCGATTTTTATTTCATCTTCAAGATAGAGATAGGACTCTGCTATGCGATAATCATTGATATAGGTTCCGTTGGTCGAATCGAGATCTTTGACCACCGCCTTACCATCCTTGCCAATTTTAACGGCCAGATGTTTTGAGCTCGTCATTCCGTCGGCCAATTGGACATGGCAACCATTGGCCCTACCAATAAAAGATGCCTTGATTCCCAACGGGATTCTCTTCGTTTGACCATCTTCTTTGATAATGAGAAATATTGACACGTTTAGAAAATCCGATGGTTAGAAGTTGTACAAATTAAAAATCCATACTTGAGGTAGATACGCATATGCTATAATAGATTATATTATGATTTCACGAAACAGTGTAACAATAAAATATATTTAAGGGCGTTATGGAATCAATAGTTAACCTCACACCAAAAGCCATAGAAGAAGTTAAACGTATTTTTCAAGCCGAAAATACGTCTCAGGAAACAGGTCTTCGACTTGCAGTTATCGGTGGTGGGTGCTCAGGACTGTCTTATAAAATGGACTTTGATCAAGCAAAAGAAAAAGACAAAGTTTTTGAATTTGATGGAGTTAAAGTCTTCATTGATCTCAAATCTTCTATCTATTTGAAGGGTGTATCTCTCGATTTTGAAGATGGACTAAAAGGAAAGGGATTTGTTTTTAAGAATCCCAATGCAACTAATACTTGTGGATGTGGCGAATCCTTTTCTGTTTAAGTTATGGGAACATTTAACACGCTTCCACTTTTCCAAGATACCTATTCTTTAGCTAATTTTTCCAAATTAATTGTCTCTGGTAGTGATCGTTTAAGCTTTCTTCAAGGGCAGCTTACGCTCGATCACAATTCTTTGAGACCAGGGCTAGCTCAACTTTCCTCCCGTTTAGATAGATCGGGAAGAATTCAATCTTGTTTTTATACTACGATTCAAGACCAAACATTTGTTTTGTACTCAGTTTCGGAAACGATTGATCACCTTAAGGCTGATCTCGAGAAATTTATCATCTCGGAAGATGTGGAACTCTTGTCATTGCCTTTGGAAGATTTTGATTTGAAGCGACTTGAGAATCACAAGGTTAATCCTAATGATGTGGTTCTCTCATTAGGAGGAGTTCTCTTTGTCATTTCTCCAAGAAATCAAGCTCAATCGTCGGGAATGCTTGAATTAGATGCAATATCATTTTTTACAGAGCAACCAATACTTAAAAATGTTGAAAAGAAAATACTCATCAATGAATCCCCACTATCCGTCATCGGTCTTTCTCTCTCAAAAGGTTGTTTTTTAGGACAAGAGACGGCTTCGAAATTGTTGGTACGTGGAAAAAATACCTATGTTCCTAGACTCGTTTTAAAAAAGTCTGATTGCACTCTGCTTAATGTCAAAGATCAGAAAATTGAAGAATTTGATTTCTTGAATCAAGCTTTTCTCAAGTTAAAGTTTAAAAATAACGAAGAAAGACTTTCCTTTATTGAACTTGCTGAAAAAAAACAAGTTGAGTACTTAGATTTAGATCCGTCATCGCTTGATGTGATGAGCCTTGTTGAAAAGAAGGCCAATAGTGCCTTTGAGAATTCACTCGATTTTTTTCATCAGAATAAATATGATGAATCTCTCATGCTTGTCGAGCAATGCCTCATTTTGAATCCGACTCATCTCGAAGCTTATGAGCTAAAGGCCCAGATTTTATCAAGCCTTAATCAAAATGAAAAAGCGATCCAGACAATGTACGATCTATTAGAAATTAATCCAAAGAACTTCATGGCCCACACTAATCTCTCTCTTTTTTATATAAAACTTAATAATGTAGAGAAGGCTGAAGAGCACAAGGCTCTTGCAGCCTCGATGCAAATGTCACAAGGAAGTGTGAATCAGCAAGAGCTTGATGATCGCAAAAGAAATGAGCAAGATAGAAGAATCTCCATGTTTGAAGAAGTATTAGAAATTGATCCTGAGGATGAAATGGCCCTCTCTGGATTAGCAACAATATTTCTAGAACGAGAGCTCTATAAGAAATCACTTACTTATTTTGAAGCGCTAATAAAATTGAAACCACAGCATCTCGATTATGCATTTAAGACGGGGATAAACTATCTTAAAGCCGGCATGCTAGATCAAGCTCGATCTCAATTTTCGAAGTCCCTTGCATTAGCAAAAGAGAAAAATGATCAAACTAAATGTGAGCTTATAGAAAATTACTTAAATTCGATATCGTGAAAATGCTTGAGATTGACTCTATATTCTTCATATAGCTTTAAATAATTCGAATACATCATAGGGTTAAGGCACTCTAGCGTAATTAGGGCAACATCAATGAGCTTTGAATCATTCTCAAATTTTTCTCTATAGATTTGGAGCAACTCCTCGCCCTCAATGGATACCTTATTATCTTCAATGCATAGTTCAAGTATGGGAATGCAAGCTTTCATTAAAAGGTTTTCCTCGAGATATCTGAACGTAATTCGGTCAAGTTCCACTATCTCAGTTTCGTTGGCCGATAGTTCTAATGCAAAAGGGAAGAGCTTGGAAAAGAGATTATGGGCCCAAAAAAATGTTATAAAGGCATGATAAATTCCGCGTGCTGGTCTCAAACTCCTTCGCCAAGGACTTAAATAATCTTGCTCTTGATCCTCAACCACGAGTTCACAGGTATTTAAAACCTGATTAAGAAGATGGTGACCATTCTCATGAAGGAGATCATCGAGATGATCTACAAAATCTCGAAAACCATAATTTATCGAAGAAAAAAGGGGTAAGTCTTGCATTGAATAGCTAACAATATTGTCTTCAAGCATCGGAACGACATATGTCGTTCCGATAGAGAGAATATTGAGAAACTCATTATCAATATAAGGAAATAAATTAATGGCCCGCTGAGTGCGTTCTTTTACTTCATCAGCAATTGAAAAAGTCTCAGCATTCGTACGAATTTGAAAGGTTCGCCCCTCGGAATTGACCTCATTCTGAAAAAAGAATCCTTTGAGCTTTACCTCATTGTTACCAATTCTTAATGTGATCTCCTTTTTACTTCCGCTTCTTGAAATGAGCTCAATCGTATGATCGCCATTATCTAAAGGAATTGGAAAATAGTAATCCACCATGGCATAGAGTCCGGAGGCAGAATCACCAATATTGGGAAGATAGGGGTATTGAAGAGCATTCTCAAAATAGACTTCAGAATTGAAATCAATATGAAGATAATAGAAAGCCATGATCTTGTTTTCAAGGATGGCCATTGTTTCAAGGGTCGCTACCATGAGGTCTTGGTAAAAATCTAAATAATCGAAGAAAAAATCACCAAGATCGGTACCACTCCAAAAATCTAAAATATCATTAGCGGCATCATCATCAATTGTATATTCAGTGAGGAGATCACTGATTCTAATAAGCTTTGAAATACTCGATAGAAAATAAACGGAATATGAAATTTCTGAATCTAATATAAGCTCAGAGTTCACTTGCTTAATAAAATCTTTAAAAGTTTCATTGAGTGAAACTTGGTCCTTGTTGGTCATTAACCAGTGAACATCTTTTTTAATTTGAAGATGAAGGTTGGCAAGATTGCTTTCGAAATGCTGTTGTGATGTATTCAAAGATATTCCCGCTATCAAGCGATAGAATGGCTGGGGCGGTCAGATTCGAACTGACGACCAACGGATTAACAGTCCGCTGCGCTACCACTGCGCCACGCCCCAGTAATAAAGAAGACTTAGAGAACATTTATAAAGGACTTCACTCCTCTTTGTCCAGTGTTTCGAATGAGAAAAAAGCGTGTAAATAGTTGTTATTATGTAGCCTCGAGAGGCCTAAAGAAATAATGAGAAATAGCCGATAGGTTTACTCAGGATAATAAAGGGGATCATCTTGTTAATTTATACATTACTAAGATTGTTAACCCCGGAAGAAATCAATGATTTGATTACAACCGGCAGTGGGCATAAGAGAGTTTCTCTAAGCGAGATCATGTTGAAAGAATTCGATGAGTCTAACGACCCAGAGGAAAGTGAGGCCAAGATTTTGCCTTTCAAAAAGAAAGTTGAAAGTGATGATAGCGAAACTCAAGAAGAAGTCGTTGTCAGTGAAGAGGATCAACCTCTACCTGAACTCAGCTTAGAAATGGGACAAAGATGTCATAAAGTCCTCATCGATATGAAGAAGAAACATAAACACAATTTAAAAGACATATTTGCAGCGAAAAGAAATACGAAGAAGGTTAAAAACACTAAAGAGACTTCACTTTTCATTATTGAAGAGAAGAAAAAATTAGAGCACGCTTCTCAAACCTTAAAAGGTAAAGAAATAATTCAAATGTATGAAAAAAACGCGAAAGTAGATATCAACATTTATCGCAACAATAAAGATGATCTTCATAAATCAAATCAATTCGGCGTTCTGGTCAATAAGAAACAGGCCTAATCTTGTTTAATACCCACTAGATTTGCGCTATTCCCTGCCTGAGCATTTAGTGCTTCAAGGCTCGACATTTGGTAAACGCACGAGTCAATTGTCGCGACGGCCGCTGGTCTATAATTTCCAGAGTTCTTAACTCCACCAAAAGGAAGTTTAGCACTAGCACCACAAGTTGAACGATTGAGATTAATTAATCCAGAATCTATATTCAATATACATTCCTTGAAAATAGCATCTGATTTTGTGAAAACACAGGCTGCAAGTCCGTACTCAATTGTTGAAATGGCAGCGAAAGCCTCTTCGATTTCTTCATAAGGTACAATCGTGCAATTTGGGCCAAAAATTTCAGACATAAGAAATAAACTTTTTGTATCCCATTTGGAGGCCAGATGAATTGAAGGAGAAACGTAGTGACCCTTATACTTCTTTTCCAGCTGTTTACCGCGCATTATTTCTTCAATGCCTTCGCGCTTGGCCATTCCCATGAAGAGAAGATAAGTGTCGAGTGCTCGTTGATCAACAAGAGGGCCCATGAGAGGTGTCACTTCATGTTCAATCGGATGATCAATGATAACTCTTTTGGAAATTTCATGAAACTTCATCACAAATTGATCAACAAGACTTTTGTGAACAAAAATGACAGCAGTTGAAGTACATCGCTGCCCAGTGGTTAAGTAGCAGCCTCGAATAAGCTCTTCAAGCGCGAGATTAATGTCAGCATCTTTATGAACGATTGCTGGATTTTTTCCTCCGAGCTCTAGTGCAACTAATTTGCTGAGGTCTTGATGAGTTGTTTCTAAAATTCTAAGTCCTACTTCCTTGGAGCCAGTAAAGAAAACGCCCTTGATTGATTTTGATCTTGTTAAGCGCGAAGCAATTTCTCCAGCTCCATTAATGAGATTGATCACTCCTTTAGGAAAAGAGGCTTGGTGAAAACAATCCATCATAAGTTGGGCACTATAACAAGTACGCTCAGACGGCTTAAAGATAACGCTATTTCCAGTAATGAGAGCAGAAAGAATTTGTGTATTGGCAAGGTGGCAGGGGAAATTAAAAGGCCCTATTACCAGGCAAGGGCCTAGGGGCTTGAAAAAAACATGACCCATGGTTTGTGGCATGATCTCTTCATAGTGTTGATCTTTCACTCGCGGCAATGAATCATTTATTGTGACATCAACCTTTGAGATAAGAGAATTCGCTTCAGTCATGGCCTCCCAAAGAGGTTTACCCATTTCAAGCGAAATGGCCTCTGCAATTTGATCTTTAATCTTTATGAGATTTTCCTGATATTTTTTTAAATAATTAATTTTTTCTGTTAATGGAACTCTCTTCCAGAAGTCATATCCTGACTGAGCGGATTCTAAAACCTTATCAACAGCTTCTAAATCGACAGGGCATGTCCACAAAAGTTCGTCCGTGTTTGCTGGACAATGACGATCAATATAGGAAAGTTTATTGTCCTTGTTATTTTCTCTTGGAGCTTGGTAATTACCATTGAAGTAATTGCCTTTAATTTTAAATCTCATAATCAACCTCAATCTAATACAGTAAAAGTGATTTTTTCATCTTTGTAATGTCTTTGAATATTTTCTTTGTCGGCAATATTTAAGATAAGTTTTGACTTACTTTTCTTGCCTTTTAATTTAGCAGCAATAAATGCATTCGGAGTATTGGAGAAACAGGCCAAAATATCCTGCGCATCTTCATCTTCAAGCTTTGCCCACTCTATAGGAAGCGTCTGTTGAATTTTTTTGATCGGCTTAATATCATCAGTTTTAGCTCTATAATGAGGTCCACCGTCGAAAGGATCGACTTCCTCTGTATAGTGAAAACCTATGGACTCAAGCATTTTTTTTACCGGTAAAGTTTCTTTGCCAACTTTTCCAATCGCAAATCGTGCCTCGGGGGGGAGGAGGGTTTCGTAAATCGTATCACTAGGGTAAAGACTTAGAATAAATTCCTTGTTCTGGCGACTGAGAACATCAGCATCTTCATACTCCATGTTCATGAAGCGTCGCCCGATAGCCTCCCAAAGTGGAGATTGCCCCTTATTATCCAGTGGAGGCATGAGCTCAGAATGTATATAATCAGTAAAGCGATGGCGATTTAAACCAATATACAGAAAACGAACATAAGATAATTGTTTTCCTAATTTATCAGCATGACCTCTAAAGTCTGGAGAAAGAATAAGCCCACCAATTTCACTCCATCCATCAGAAGTGAGCCCAAGTTTTAACGTACCATGAATGAATCCGGTATTAATGGTTTTGCTATACTTCTGTTCTTTTGAAACTTTTAAGTAAAAATGAGGCTCTTCTTCTGTTCCATGCTTTCCATGAATCATACTCGCACCGATAACTTTTCGTTTTTCAGAGTCTTCCAGTACAAATATATAGTAATTATTCTCAAGTTTATCAGAAGGCGATTTAAAAGATTTTATTGAAGCATTGATCTTCTTTTTAATGATGTCTCGATCCGGAGGTAGGTTAATGAAAACCATATGCTGACTTAATTCATAAAGATCATTCAGGTCATTTAATGTAGCATTTCTTATGATAAACATCGTTTGTCCTTAAAATTAAAGATAGTAAAAAGAATGTTTTGAATGACTTCCAAATTCAACGTGGGAGTAAAAAAGAGGGGAATGCTGTCCTTACTTTTTTTGATTCGTAAACATTCTTGATTTTCAAGTTGTTCAAGCTCTTCATCAGTAAAAAAATCTAATGGTAAAGAGATCATTCGTCCCTCAGCCTTGGCCTGAGGAAATTTTTGCTGACAAAAATCTGAAAGAGTTTTCGCTACTTTAAAAAAATATGAATTACTATTGTGAACGACTTTACTCTCGAGTATGTTGAACATTTTATGAGTGGTTCGTGCTTCTTTAAAAGCATTCATAAGAAATACATCTTTTGTTATAAGAACCAGCGTCTTTTCCTCAAGCGAAAAAAGGTAAGACAAATGATTTGTCTTGAGCAATTCACGAATTGATTGATTTAGCCAAATAAAGTGTTCAACAAAGTGAATCTTCTCAGTAGATAGTCGACTAAAAAAATCTTCTTTTGCCAAAGGGAGGAAACCAATTTTATAGTCACCAAAGGTTTCAAAATCATGAGACTTGTTCGCAAGACTAAATTCAAAATCAAAGGGAGATTGGTAACCAAAAGGCAGGACACCATTTTTGAGGTTGAGATCTATGAGCAATCCCTTGTCGGAACCAATGATATATTGACCCTTGCGGCTCAATTCCGTCTCTGAATTTAGAAATGGGGAAAGTTCCCTGTTGTGTTGCAAAAGAAATTCAGCAACATTGAGAAAATTTTCAGAATCAGATTGAGAAAAACTGTCCGTTTGATTCAAGCTTTTTGCCTCTTAAGTCTTATTGCATTCTACTGCACTAAGAATGATAATCATTAGCATGGAAGATATTAGCACAAGCCAACTCCTTAAGCCATTAGAGCAACTCTACTTGGCAGGCAATTATCAAGGAACTATCGATAAACTTCTCGAGATGAGAGATCAGTTGGATCTAGGCATCTATTATTACAATCTTGGCACGCTGCAGGCAAAGGTGGGTGATATGGGAGCTGCGCGCTACTCACTCGAGCAAGCTCAGTCTTATGGCTTTAATTCAACGACAGTTAAAAACAATCTCAACTTTGTAAAAAACAATCTCGCTCAAAATGGCGTAGTGATGGAATACTCATCTCCCAAGGATAAGATGCTTGAGTTTTCATCCTCGTTTGGAATGAGTAGTGTTTTGATCGTCTCTCTCCTTTTTGTTTTAGTCACACAGGCCATTTATTTTTTTGCAAAGAGAAAGTGGGATCGAACCCTTGTTGTTCTTATCTTTATTTTCATTCTCCCCATTGCTGCGAAATTTTATGTAGACCAAACTTTTATCCAAGCGGTGACGCTAAAAGATGGACCTGTTTATGAGGGACCCTCTCAAATATTTGAAAAAAAATTGGATATTAAATCTGGTGCAAAACTAGTCGTAAAAAATAATGGTGATGGCTGGTACCTTATCCAATCACCGCAGGAATATATTGGCTGGATTTTGGGTCCACAATTAGCCTTTTTAAGGAATAAGCAATGAGTGAAAGTTATGAAAGCGAAAAAGGTAAAAACTCTGCTAATTTTGAAAGCGACAGAGTCAATATTTCATTGGTAAAATATTTTTGGCAAGCCAATCCTTTTACCAGCAGCAAGACAGATACAGTTCCAAAGTTTCTAAGAAAAATTGATGTGTTGAAAAATTTTTCTGAAAATGAATTAAGAATTTTGGCAAATTCAATGCACTTTAGGAAGTTCTCTGAAAAAGAAGTTGTCTTTCGTCAAAACGATGTCGGTATTGGCTTTTATTTTATTTATTCAGGCAGAGTCGATGTCATTATTGAGGGACAAAAGTCTGAAGATCAAGAAGCTGCGGAAAATCTTGGAACCTATCTCCTCTCTCTCAATAGATTTGCCTATTTTGGGGAATTGGCCCTACTTCAAGAGAATAGCTTAAGAAATGCTACGGTTATAGCAAGAGAGCCCACTGAGCTTTTGGGGATTTTTAAACCAGATATTGAGGAACTCATTCAAACAAATCCAAATGTTGTTGCGAAGTTACTTCAATCAATTTCGCTTATTGTTTCACAAAGATTAACTTCAATGACACGAGAAATTCGAGAACTTAAATATAGAATTTCTGAGTTGGAAAAAATTAATCAATGAAAATAAAAACGTACAAGCACTTTATCTTCACTCTTATTCTCATTATGGGATTTGTGGGAATGTTCTCTTTGCCAAGGTTGTCCTTGCCTTTTTTGGCGAGCTATCTTTTTTATTTGATCCTTGAACCCTTTGTTCCTCGATTAACTCTTCTTGGTCTCAAAAAAAATATTGCCGTTATGATTATCATGACAGGTGTCCTAACGATCTCCATTTTTCCAATTATAAAGATCTCACCAATCATTTCTTCTGAGATTGAAAATATTCAATACTATATTCCGAAACTAGAAAACTATGTGAATGTTCAATTTCAACAAATTCAGCATTTTCTTCAGGCAAAGTTTGGATTTGAATTGCAGGATAAATATATTTTTGAGGCATTTAGTTATTTGAGAACTCAAGTCACGAGTGTGTTGCTCAAGCTGCCGCAGTTTTTAGCCTCTATTCTTGAGTGGATGTTTTTGGTGCCACTATTGAGCTACTTTTTACTGGCGGACTCTGAAAGAGTTAAGAAAACTTTTTTAAAACTGGTTCCCAATTCAATTTTTGAAAGATTTTATTATATTTTCCATCAGCTCAATAAGCAGATCGGTGACTATATCTTCGCAAAGTTTATTGAAGCAAGTATTGTCGGGATTATCATTACAGTGGGACTTGTTCTTTTAAAGGTCAGATTCTCCATTATTTTGGGCCTCGCAGCTGCCATCACAAATATTATTCCGTACGTTGGTCCGCTATTAGGAATAATTCCAGCAGGCCTGCTGGGCATGACAGAATACGGATGGTCTCCTCAATTTGGGGCCATGATGATTCTTTATCTTGTGGCAAATGTTATAGATATTGGGATTGTGTTTCCACTTCTCGTCTCCAAAATCGTTGATTTGCATCCTGTTGTAGTTGTGGTTAGCGTTATTTTAGGTTCCCAGTATTTAGGTGTATTGGGGATGATTATTTGTATTCCAATTGCAGCAGCTTTAAAGCTCATTTTGATTGAAATTTACAAAGAATTTTACGAAATTCGCAGCTAACCATTAAGTGACTTTTTGCGCCAAGTTTCCTATCATTCTTTTATGAAGACTATTTTTAATATTATCGTTCTTTTGGGACTTCTCTTAACTGCATCTTGTTCAACGACAAGACCTGAAGGAACCACTGAAGCTGAAGTTTTGTACAAAGAAGCACAGAAGCTCATTGCTGATGGTAGATATTTATTGGCGACAGAAAAATTGAATACTATCCGATCTCAGTATCCTTATAGTTTTTATTCAACTCACGCAGAACTTTTAAATGCTGATATTCTTTTTCAACAAGAGAATTATGTAGAGTCGGCTTCTGCTTATATTGTTTTCAAAGACTTTCACCCAAAACATGAAAAGCTTGATTATGTTATTTGGAGAATTGCAGAATCTTTTTATCTTCAATTGCCAGAGACATTTGATCGCGATTTAGCACCAGGTTATGAGGCAATCAAATATTATCAAGAATTGTTAAGAATTTTTCAAAATTCGGAATATGCAAAAGAGGCCACTGAAAGACAGGCCACCATTCAAGAAATGTTAAATAAGAAAGAAAAATATATTGCTGATTTTTACTATAAGACTGAAGAATTCGCTTCAGCACTGTATCGATACAAACAAATTTTAGGCTCTATTAGTGATAAGGAATACCAAATTCATGCCGCAACGAGGGCCATGAGCTCTGCTTCTTTTCTTAAAAGATACGATGATTGTCGCAATCTCTTTAATAGATATAAAAATTTTGTAACAGAGCCTAAGCAAGCAGAAGCCTTTAAAGAAAACCTCAAAAATTGCAAGGAAGATGAATGAAATCAATGAAAATTCAGAATGAATTGGATTCAGCTAAAGCTTTAATTGAGAAGGGAAGAAGAGCTGATGCTCTCAAAATCTTAAACGAGTTGTTAGAAGACATTGAGAACAATGATCAGTCTGAAATTTATTTTATGCTTGGAAATATCTTTCACTTAAATGGTGAAATCGGTAAGGCTATCAAGGCATTTAATAAGGTTTTAGAGCTTGATCCTTCACATACTGATGCTGCTATTTCATTGTCAGTTTTATACAATGATATTGGCCATTACGAAGAGGCTAAGAAGGTTTTTGAACAGGCCAATGAAAGAGTTCGGGCAAAAACATCTGGCGAAAAAATTGTCGATAAGCATATCTCAAAGAAGTTTGCGGCCAAGCATTATGAGCTGGCGGAGCTTTACGTAACTTATGGTCGCTACGACGAAGCCCTTTTTGAATACAATAAGGCTTCTTCTTTGGATCAAGAAAATCTCGAAATTAGAATTAAGATTGCAAAGGTCTATGCTAAAAAGAATTTTATCGGCAAAGCTTTTGAAGAATTGAAAAAATTAAAAATAGAAAATCCTAATTATATCCAAGCCCGAATTTCTTTGGGCGTTCTTTATTATGGTTCGGGAAAAATTTTAGAGGCTCAGTCTGAATGGCAACAAGTTCTCTCCAAGGAACCATTTAACAAAGAAGCAAACATGTATATGAATCTTTCTAAAACAGCGAGTGAAACAAGCATTTAAAAAATGCTTGTTTCACTGGTTGAAAATTTCTAATGAATTAAAGTTCTTTTGTATTATTGGCAGGCTTAGTAGCTGGTGCTTCAACTTTTTCAGTTGAAATTTCTGAAGTTGTGTTTGAAACAACTTGAGGCGCGCTTACTTTAGTACGTTTAGAATCATCTGAAGCAAAAGCTACGATGCTTCTCTTGAGTTCAATATACATATTGAATCTTACTTCTAATTTACTGTCTTGAAGAACGATCTGGCGTGCATTCTTAGTCTTGTTGTTAATGATGATAGGAGCTTTAAGGTTCGCAGACATATCAGTAACATTTTTTGGAATAGTAAGAATGGCATAAATCGTTGCATCACTTAGGCTTTCAAGAGAAAGACTTTGAAGCTCAGAAGGCAATAGCTTAATAGAATAGTCAGATTTAAAAATCTTTGGTTCTAAAATTGGAAATGCAACTTTAGGATCATCAACTGATTGTAGCCAAAGAATGAGAGTCTGATCACCTGGATCAACTACGAAAAATTTTGTTAACTGTTCAAAACCAAGAAGGCCTTCAGCAAAGTTGAGTATATCTTTTTTATCAACTTCAAGTTCACCAAATCTAGTCGTATTAAATTTCACCGATGCCTCCCAATAAACAGGCTAAAAAAGCCCTAAAAGATTCTAGCAACCGGTCTTCCGAATGTGCAAGTAGGAATTTACTTCTTATTGAGGTCGCTCGTAAGATCAGAAAGTGAGGTAATGTCAGACTGCGCCGCTTCCTCATTTTGATCCTGAATAGCCTTATAGACTTCTTCTCTATGGATTTTTGTTTCTTTGGGCGCTTTTATGCCAAGACGAACTTGCTTGCCCTTAATAGATACGACCACAATCTTGATATGGTCATCGATTGCAATACTTTCACCTAGCTTCCGTGTCAAAACCAACATAACAACCTCTTAGAGGGTCTACAGAACCATCCTGATTCGGTCCGAAGCTCTCATATATTATTTAGAATTAACAAAAGCAAGTAAAAAGAAGGAAAATAAATCTTATTACTTAATAAAATCAAGCAATGACTGATTTAAAACACTCTTACTGGCTTGGTAGGTGGTTTTCAATACATTTTGTTGCTTTGTAATATCTGAAAAAAGTTCGGCGATGTCAGCATCCACAAGATTACTTCGACGCTCAGCCCTATCCACATTATTGCTTTCCATAGTGGATTTGGCGGTGGCAATGGAACCCAAAAGTGAGCCTGCTCTGGTTCGAAGTGTGACAAGACGCGAAATACTGTCATCGAATTTCTCGAGCAAGCTTTGGATCATTTCGGCGTCATTGTTTTCAAGTGCTGCGACAAAGGTATCAAGTTGAGAGAATAAGCTGCCTCGTGTGCCAAAACCATCGTCTTGGGCATCAATCGAAGCCAGGTCTCGGCTTTGTGTTGCTTGAGCCGGATCTTGCTTTTCTTCCTTACCCTGATTATCTAAAGTCGGAATCGTATTGTTGTTCTTAAATGAATTTTTCTCATCCGATATAAAAACTTCATGACCATTAAGGTTAATCGGAACAAAGAAATCTTTGGAAACTTCTAACTTAATGGAACCATTGTCACCTAAGTACTTTCCGCTATCGTCAAAGGGTTTGGTGAGAGTCTTAAACCCAGAAAAAATATACTTCTGACCGACGCGCTTATTGGCAATCGCTGAAACTTGGTTGCGAATTTGTACAATTTCATTGGCGATATTTTTTCTTATGTTTTCATCGTAAAAATCTGAAGACTGAGCAATGGCAATCTCTTTTGCCTTGGTCAAAAGATCTGTCATTTCCTCAAGAGATTTTTCAGTTATATTGAGATACATCGTTGCGTAATCAGCATTACGTAAATATTGAGCATTATCACTTAACTGAGAAGTAATGGTTAAAGCTTCAACGTTATTGACTGGACTATCAGATGGTTTCGTCAATTGCTTCAAAGTAGAGCCCTTGAGTTGCAAGTCCTCCATCTTTGATTTAATCCGATTCAGTGAATAATTCACTGAAGCGGTTGAACTATTGTCAGAAACTCTTCCCACTTATATTACCTCTTAATACTTAAGACAGTATCAAACATTTCATTAGCCGTTTTCATCACTTTTGCAGAAGCGTCGTAAGCATGTTGAAAGCGTACCAAGTTAGCCGTTTCTTCATCGATTGAGACACCAGATGTTCTTTCTCGAAGAGCGTTCGCTTGAGCGAGAAGTCCCTCGGATTGTTCGGCATCAAAGTTTGCTTTGCTGGTTTCAATACCAATATTACCTATCATTTGAAGATATGATTCTTCGAAGGTTGATTCGCCATCATCTAGAATTCGCTCTTTTTGGACTTCAGAAATGGCAACAGCAATTCTGTTATCGCCAGGACTGTTAGCATCGAAACCAGTCACGATATTTGAAAGATCGCTCTTCACTTCGTCACTAAGATCCAATTCTAGGGCGGTATTATCAATTCCATTTGGAACCTTGAAAAAATTAATTCCAGTAACTGGGCCACGCTTATCAAAAGGAAGGGGATTTCCAGCTGCGTCGAGCTCTACAGGTCGATTCACAAAGCCTTTGCGATGGATTGAATTCACAGTGTTAACAAAGTTATAAGCCAATCCATCCATTTTTTCGCGAAGAACTTTAATATCTTCATTGCGTGCTTTTAAAAGCGAAGCTACGTTACCACTGATAAATTTTTGACCGAGTGGGCTTGAAGGTCGACTTTTGAAGAAAACTTCAACAGATCCATCAAGTCCGGAATCACCGTCAGCTTTAGTTGTTCCACTGGCCGCTAATTCTTGATATTCTCCGCCTGCGACTAAAGTTCCGACGTTCTTTGCTGAAACGACATAATGATTTTTGCCATCAATATATGTTTCCACATGAAATGATTTTGAAAGTGAACGAATAGCAAGATCTCTTTGGTCGCGAAGATCCCCAGTTTCTTCACCGCCAGCTTCAAGAGCTGCGATTTTTTTATTCAAGTTCGCAACGTTTTTTACCAAGGAGTTGATATCTTCAATTTCAGTCAAAAGCTTTTGGTCGGCTCCTCTTGCGATATCATCCATGGTTTCACGAATTCTTCTGAAGTCTCGAACTACGATATTGGCCGTGTCTCGAACAACTGAACGAATAGTTTCATTTTCTGGTTGATTGGCAAGCTCTCTAAAAGAGTTAAAAAACTTATTTAAGAGTTTGTTTAAGCCTTCGTTATCAACTTCATTAAAGACGTTTTCAACTAGACCTAATTGATCAGCACGTTGTTGAAAAAAGTGTTTTTCAGATGTGCTTTTTTGTAGTCTTTTTTCGATATAAGGATCGTGAACTCTGTTGATATTTTTGATTCTGTTACCAGTACCAAAAATGAGTCCGCCTTTATTTATAGGAACGTTTGTTTGTTGAAGCACTCGTTGTCTTGAGTAGCCTTCGGTATTTACGTTGGCAATATTGTGCCCTGTCACCTCAAGTGACTTCTTTGAAGCCGATAATCCAGTTTTACCAATACTTAGTAAATCAGCCACTCGTCCGCCTAAGTCGTCAAGTTCTTGGTTGCGACACCTTTTTTATTGTAAACAGTATTTGGCTTAACTCCCATTGCTTCATCACGAATGGTTTGCAATGAATAGATCGCCTTGTTTATAAATAATTGTGTTTTCTTATTTTGATCTTTGATTTTACCAATGAGATCAATTAATAAATTATTAAAACGCTGAAGATGTTTATGCTCTTTTTCTTCAGGCATTGTATTGCTGAAATAATCAATCAGCTCTCTGAAGTTTTTCATATTATTATCAGGACCTAGTAATGTTTGAATTTCATTAAAACATTGAGTTCTGACTTGTTCGATTTGTCCGATTCTCTCTATCACTTCTTTTTTCTCTGATACTTTCGCTTCAATCGCTTCAACGTCACTAGATAAAAGACATGAGTATTCATCTAACGAAAGAAAGAACAGGTCATTATGGAGCTCACAAAATTGCTTCCAAATATCTGTAAAACGAAAATAGAGAAGATTAAGCTCTGTTGTGTTCATTAGAATCCTTCGCTAATAATTTTGTCTGCAAGTGCGTCGTAATCAACATTATAAGTTCCAGCATTAATCTGTTCCTTAAGCTGATTGATTTTGGCACTATTGTCTCTCTCTGGAGCTGCATCAACGGCTTTTCTAATTCTGGCAAAGTCCTTAGTTGCAAGATTTATATCTACCTTAGCGTCCTTGGCCGTACTCTTTTGAAGCATGTCCGCACGTTCAGCCGGATTTCGCTGAATGGAAGTTTCAATGGCACGAGTAGAGCTCGACTTAGATTTAGGTCGGCTGTTAGGAAAGAAACTAGAACGATTTAAGCTTGGATCTATACTACTCATGATTGAGCTCCTTTCCCTGAATCAATTGTTGTTCAGGTTTTTTTGGCATCTTGGGCTGATTGGCCGCTAGTTGTTGACCTTGAAATCGACGGAAGTTAATTTCATTCCGCATATGTTGTGGGTAGATCTGGTCGAGAATCATTTTCTTAAGTCCTGTTCCGTCATCACCATTTGAAAGTGACTTTGCATACTCTTGAGTCTGAAGAGATTTATAAAAAGTTTCAGCATTATTTTCAGGTTCAGTGCGATCAATGGTCTTATGCATTTCTTGAAGCATCATTTCAGAAAACTGCTGCTCCATAGAGCCAGCGACTTCTTTGAATTTATCTGGAACGAATTCCTTAGATTTGCTCTGAGAAGCAATAGGTAATGGCTTTTTATCTGTTATATTCAATCATACCTTCCTGGTATCAGTGGTCTCCCATCCTGGGATTCCTCTTGTTATTTTATCACAAATAGGAAAAAAAATCTCCTAGTGAAAAAAATGACTATATTAACTCAAGTTCTGCAATCAATGCCCCATTACTCTTAAGTGTTTGAAAAATCGAAATGAGATCTTCAGGTGTTGCACCTAAGGCGTTCAAACTTTTGACTAAATCATTTAGTGTACCTTTTTGGTCAACATAATAGAGGTGGTTGGGCTTATCACTTCCACCACTTTCACCCTTGATCTCAATGGTCAGGTTTCCATGACTAATGGCCACAGGATTCAGTAAGATGTCCCCACCGGCCACAATGGTCCCAGTTTTCTCATTGATGATGATTTTGGCCTTATTATCTGTGTGTACGCGAAAATTTTCGATAATTGCCAATAACTGAACGACATTTCTTTGATAATTTACAGGAACGACGAGATCTATCGTTGTTGCATCTCGAGCAATTGCATACTTGCCACCAAGCTCTTCATTTATCGTTTTCTCAATGCGAGCAGCAGTCGTAAAATCAGAATTATTCAAAGCCAAACGGAGCGAGTTTTTCTTGTCAAAGTCCATTGCTATTTCTTTTTCAACTGTTCCGCCACTTATCACTCTGCCGGTAGTAGGGAACTCGGCTCCTTTTTTTAGGCCTCCAATAGATAGAGCACCATTTGCCACAGCATAGACGTTACCATCTCCGCCCTTGAGAGGAGTTACCAGTAAGGTACCACCAGCAAGTGAAGAAGCATCACCAATTGATGAAACGGTAATATCAAGCTTTTGTCCTAAGCGTGCAAACGACGGTAACTTTGCTGTTACAATGACACTTGCTACGTTCTTAGAAGAAATTTCACGTTGAGGATTGAGGCCTAGCTTTTGAAACATTAGTTTCATAGAACTGTTAGTGATTTCACCGCCGCCATCGCCTGTTCCTTTGAGTCCTATTACAAGTCCGTAACCGATTAGAGGATTCTCACGAACACCCTTTACAGTGACGAGGTCCTTAAGTCGACTAGATGTTTGAGCATAACCAACATTGAGAACGAGCAAAAAACAAAATAAATACTTCATACGACTACCTCAAAACAGTAATAGATGATTCTAAGATTTTCTCAGAATCAAGTGTGTCATCAACCGTGATATCTTTTTTGGAAACAAGGGCTTGAACTTCGACGAGTCTTTTCCGATTTTTATAGAGAAGATTTTTTCGACCGCGAATTAAGACGTGATCCTTGTTAATTTCTTCAACTACAACAGATGAAATTCTGTCATAGACTTTACCATCTTCTCCTGTCGGCTCTTCGGTTGCCGAAGCGGGTGTGGCAGCAGCAGCAGCGGCCGCGGCAGGATCGGCAGGTTTGGCAGGATCAGCTTTCTTGCGAATGGGATCTGGAAAGGCGCGTTTGAGTTCAGCGGTAATCTCATTTTTGAGATTACCCATAACTTGAATGAGAACAATGTCGCCATTCTTTTTATCTACGTCATGCGTGAAGAGATAGTCCGTCTTAGAGCTTGATGCCGTCCAGAGACTGCCATCGTTTGAATTGTCATTGAGGTCATTTGCCTTATATCTTCGTTGTGCATCCTCACTTGGCTTATAAGATCTTCTGGTTTGTGGAAGGAGCTGTCTGGTATTACTCGTTGCTGGCATTTGCGCTTTTTTACGATAGAGATCAAATTTATCCTGAGATTGCTGAGGATTTTCTTTTCCTTCAGCACGATCAAGATCTTTATACATCTGACTAATGTAGCTCGAACAAGAGCTCATCAGTAAAGTAGTTAAAAGAAGAAGTAATAATTTCATAAATCGATCCTAGCAGTATTCTTGTCAACGATTTTAGCGCTAAAAATTTTGTTACTATTTAAATTCTTAATTCTTATCAACTGATCAACATGACCTTGCTCTAAGCATATACCTGTGGTCTCAATTGAAATATTTGAACTCTTCGTGATGATTTTTATTGTTTCACCACTTTTAACCACTGCGTAGGGCATAGTTGAAGTGAGCTCAATTGGTTGGCCTTTTTGCACTGGACGAACAATTTGACGGTACTTAAGCTCGGAAAAGCTTGATGCAAATTTCGCTGGCTCGGAAGTATAAATATCTTCTTCCAGCAAGAGCCCATTATTCTCGATTTTTGTAAAAGCTGGAATGTTAGATGCAGCTTTGAAAACGTGAGCACGAACACCCACCTGGATATTAATCCATTGAGTAGTATTGGTATTTTCTAAAGCGTTTGTAATATTGAGCTTCGCTGTTGAATTTCCCGGCTTAGTACATTCTGAACAGGTTGAAGAAAGAAATTGGTTGTTTAAAAGTGAAACAGTAGGAGCTCCAGTAACTAAGCTTAATGAGATTATCTTTCTGTCACTAGTAAAGTTAAGTGAGCGCTCAAGGAAAGAAGTAAAATCTTCTACTACAATTTTTTGAGGCTCAATAGTAACAGCAGAATCCAACACATGTTCTAATAACATCGCTGAAGTGATGGTGCCACGACCTGACTTTAAGAAATGGAATATTTTAGAATTTACATCTCTGGAGCAATCGCTCGCTTTGACTAAATCCTTCATGGTTAAATTGTCAGGTTTAACGATATAGATTCGAGAAAAAAGCGAAACATTGCAAGCAAGTGCAATGTTGGAGAAAGCTAAAAATGTGAATAAGGTCTTTAAATATTTCATCTTATATTGTTCACCGTCTGAAGCATCTCATCTGCAACTTTCATTACTCTAGAGTTCATTTCATAAGCTCTTTGCGCTTTAATGAGATCGGTCATTTCGTTCATGATACTCACGTTTGAAGCTTCAAGTGATCCTTGTTGAACGACTCCAGCATTGTTTTGGCCGGCAATGTTGCTTACGGGCTGACCGCTTGCACTTGTAACGGTGTAGAGATTTTGGCCAATTGATTTTAGGCCAACGGGATTAATAAAAGTGAAAAGTGGAATTTGGCCGACTTGAGTTGGCTCAACTTGACCAGATGTGAAAGCTTCAACAAGACCATCCTCAGTAATGTTAACGTTAATTGTTCCGGCAGGAACGACAATGCCCGGAACAACTCTATATCCATTCTTATTTACCAAGTTACCTTGGCTATCAACATTAAAGGCTCCATCTCTAGTGTATTTTACCTCCTGATTAGGAAGGAGAATTCCAAAGAAGCCATCTCCATTGATCATAAGATCAAAAGGATTGTTGGTAATTTGAGGTGAGCCTTGGCTAAATTCCTTTCTCACCGCTGAGACTTTGGTACCACTACCAATCTGAGTCCCAACATTATAGACAGTGTTGGCATCAGAACGTGCGCCAGCTTCTTCTACCGTTTGGTAAAGAAGTGTGTCGAATTCAGTTCTATTTTTTTTGTATCCAATAGTGTTAACGTTCGCGATATTGTTAGAAATGGTACTGACGTTCATTTCTTGCGCCGCCATTCCAGTTGCAGCAGTATTAAGTGCTCTTAACATTGCGTGCGCATCAAAAGCCGCTAGGCAAAAGATAAGTAAGAAGATTTTATTAGAATTTAGTAATTTCATTATATGCCTTCCCCGCCATGTTGTCGTAAGTTTTGATTGCTCTTTGAATATTTTCAAACTGTCTTGATGCCTTAATAAGTTCAGACATTTCCTGAATTGCATTTACATTTGATTGCTCGACAAAACCTTGTAGTGTCTGTGTCGAGTTAGAAGATATTTTAATATTGTTTGCATCTTTATTGATAAAATAGCTTCCACCTTCTCTTTGAAGAGCTTGTTTATCTTTAAATTCAACAACTGAAATCTTTCCGGCCAAAAGCCCGTTTGCTTCAACTTCGCCATTAAGGGCCACTCCAAGACTTTTGAGGTTTCCATCAATTTTAATTTTGCGCTCACTTGGTCCTGGTATTTGGGAAATAGCACCAAGGAGGTCTTCCTTTTGCACCTGGGGTAAATCAACACTGGCCAAAACAAAATTTCCCTTTTCATTAACGAGGAAACCTTCGGAGTTGAGGGAGAAGCTTCCTTTGCGTGTGTAACGAATTCCGTTTGGAGTTAAAACTTCAAACATACCATCGCCCTTGAGAGCGATATCAAATGGATTTTGAGTTGGAACCATTTGGCCTTGAGAAAAGTCGGTAAAAGATCCATCAACTTTGACGTGTGAATGTTCTGCGCCGTAGGAGCGATAAAAATCTTCGGGAGCCCATTCTTTAGAGGGCAAATCAATATCAGCGCCTTTTTCCAAAGACGTTAAATATTCTTTAAAGACAAGAGTATCGCGCTTGAAGCCAGATGTGTTAACGTTCGCTATGTTGTTAGCGAGTGTGTCGACATATCTTTGCTGTGCTTTTGCAGCGGAAACGGGAACCCATAGTTCTTTCAAATAGACCCTCCTGGTCTGCCTACTTAAAATATAGCAACCAGGTGACAAAACTCGAACACGGGCAAAATGTGCTACGTGCTAACATATTGAAATTTAGTATTTAATTGTCAACAATAGGTATGTATTTAAGCAAAGGTGTCATTTTTATGACTCGCCGCCAAGGAGAAAGCATGTCGCAACCAAGTGAAGTGGTCAATTTTGAAAAAAAAATAGAAGAGCTCGAAGGAGTTATTGAACAGTTGGAATCAGGTAAATTATCTCTGCAGAAAAGTTTAAGTGAATTTGAAAAAGGGGTTAAACTTTATAGCGAATGTAAAAAAGTTCTGGATCAAGCAGAAAAGAAAGTAACCACCCTGACTGATCAATTAAAAGAAGTAAAAGTAGATGATTAAGTTTTTTCTAATATTTATAATTCTTTTCATTCATAGCTGTGCAAATCCTCAGCTTGAATCAGAAAAGAAAAAACTCAATATTAACGAAACAGTCGTGGTGAGTGTTGATTCAGGATCGAAAGAGCAGCTTGTCGTTAATCAAGGTCCTTCGATGGATCCAGTATCAAAAAATAAAACTGCTCAAGCCTCAAAAGTTCTTGGTGTCTTTTTAACTGGTGGTACCTATAGGGCCTTTGCTTACCCTGAAGTATTGAATGAATTCGACAAAAACGCGATAAGGGTACATCTCATCTCTGGTTACGAAATGGGAGCTCTTGTCGCTGCTCTTTTTGCTAAGTACGGAAGCGCGCGAGAGATAGAATGGAGAATTTTTAAATTAAGAAATCAATTAAAAGAGCATACCCCCTTTTCTAGAGAGTGGATGAAGTCTCTTGATCAATTTATCGACTCTATATTTGGCGTCGACGGCATACAAGATTATAAAGTTGTCTTGGCCCTGCCTGCTTATGATTCTATTAATAAGAAATTTGTCTTTCTCAAAAGAGGTAATGTCGCAACTTCACTTAAAAATCACTTTGATTATTTTTATAGATCATTGGCAAAAGATCAAAACGATAAAAAAGAAATTGATTTAGCCTCGCTACGTCTCGATATACCGATTGTGATTGATTCTGTGTTGAATTCAGAGCAAGGCAATATAGATAAAATTGAAAAAACTTCATTTTTGAAAGTGTCCATCAACCAAAACGATGTAAAGAGAATTTTAATACTCGATTCGAAAAATCAATCTGCCAGTGACTTAAGAAATTTAGCCGATTTTATTCAGAGAAATAAACCTGCAACAAAAGAATTTGTTAATAACCTTTTGCGAGAAATGAAGAATGAAGAAAATCATTATTAATGCCCTCATTTTTACTGTAGTGAGCGGTTTCGTCGGAGCGGTGCTCGTAACTTTTATATTTATTTATTACTCATTTCAATTGCCAAAAATTAAAACAATTGCAGATTATAAGCCCGCCATACAATCGACCTTATTATCAAGAGATGGTCAAATTATTGCCGAGTTTGGAAGTGAGAAACGTGAAGTCGTCAATTTTGAAGAAATACCTACAAGAATCGTGGATGCTTTTTTATCAGCGGAAGATGATAAATTTTACCTTCATGATGGAATTGATTACATGGGTGTAATTCGTGCCATGTTAAAAAATATTCAAGCCGGTAGAGTTGTTCAAGGCGGTAGTACCATAACTCAGCAAGTTGCTAAATCATTGCTTCTTGAAAAAGAGAGAACCTTCTCGCGAAAAATTAAAGATTTTCTTTTGGCCCAAAAGCTTGAAGAAAAACTCAGTAAACAAGAAATTCTCTATCTTTATTTGAATCAAGTTTATTTGGGTGGGGGATATTATGGAGTTAAAGCTGCTTTCAGTGGCTATTTCGATAAAGACTTAAAAGAAGTTACAGTCGCTGAAGCTGCGATGCTAGCAGGACTCTTGGTGGCACCTGGACGCTATTCACCCTATCTCAGTGTTGAGATGTCTAAAAGAAGACAGGAATACGTTTTAAGAAGAATGTTTGAAACCGCAAAGATTACTGAAGATGAGTATAAGAAATCTTTGGCCGAAACTCTCAAGTTTCGTTTGAGAAAAAAAATTCTCTACGAAGCTCCTTATTTTGTTGAATACATTAAGCAAAGCATTGGCGACAAAATTACTGATGAGCAATTGAGTACTGAAGGTTACAAAATTAAATCAACACTTGATTTCGAACTCCAAAGAGTTGCCGAAAAAGCGACTTGGGAGGGTGTCAAAGCGATTGATAAAAGACAAGGTTTTCTTGGGCCGATCGGAAAAGTTGAGCTCGAAAAAATCGATGAATGGAGCTCCCATCAGCGCAAAGAACTTTTCAAGGAGAATTCTAATTTTTTCACCATCAGTCGAGAATTGGAGAAAAAGTATGAATTTGAATTGTCTGATGAAGAATTGCAAAAGTTAGAAGAAAATAAGAACTCTTTTTCAGAAGAAAAAGGATTATTGTCAAAACTTGTTCCAGGTAACCTGCCTAATGATAAATTACTTGATGTTTTAAACTCAGGTGAAACATATAAGGCAGTAGTTAGGAAAACTCATGATTACTCTCGCACCATTTTTGCTGACATTGGTGGTCTAACCTGTGTGATCCCTCAAACTGGTTTCGATTGGGCCCATGAGAGAAAAATTTCTGAAGAGTATCAATACTTTTCTCCAATCACGAAACCTTCGTCTTTGGTCAAACCTGGGGATATTATTGAAGTAAAATTAGTTTATAAAAGCACGGCTTTTAATCGCTTAGTTTATAAAACATTTGCTCCTGTATTAGATAAACTAACTGGTGATGAATTGAAGGCGATTGGCAAACAAAAGTATATGTCATGTACTTTGGATCAAGAACCAGTGGTAGAGGCAAGTTCACTTGTTATGAATCCTTACTCTGGAGAAGTCTTGGCCTATGTCGGCGGTTCAAACTTCTCAAAGAGTCAATTTAATCGTGTTTATCAGTCGAAGCGCCAACCAGGTTCAAGTTTCAAACCAATTCTTTATGCTGCTGCCTTAGAGAATGGCTTCACTCCTGCAACACTTATCAATGATTCACCAGAAGCGCTGGGTGGTGTTGATCAAGGTCTGAATTGGAAGCCGTCGAATTACGATCGCAAGTTTTTGGGTCCTGTGACTTTAAGAAAATCGTTAGAGCAAAGCCGTAACGTTCCAACTGTTAAAATTGCTCAACGCCTAGGGGTGAGGACAATTCACGAATATACAAAGCGAATTGGATTTGATGCTGATCTTGATCAAGATTTAAGTCTTGCACTCGGAAGTTTTGGCGTTTCCTTAGAAGTTATGGCTTCTACGTATTCCCTTTTCCCTAATGGTGGAAAAAGAATTAAACCCATTTATTTAAAAGAGATTCTTGATCGCGATAATAATGTCGTTCAATTAAAAGAACAGTCTGTTGAATTAGCTGAAGATTCTTCCAAAAATGCCGAAGCATTAAAAACTCCGGAGAATGTAACAACTCCAAATCCTTCAACGGATCTTCCTCCAAATCCATTTACCAGTAATTTAAATGAACATCAGGTTTATGATGAAAGATTAGCTTACATTATGACCAATCTCTTAAGAGGAGTTGTTCTCAATGGTACCGGCCAAGCTGCTAAAGAGTTAAGTTATTTCCTAGGAGGAAAAACTGGAACGACTAACAATTATGTAGATGCTTGGTTTGTGGGATTTTCTTCAAATCTAATCACTGCTGTTTGGACTGGATTTGATGATAATCAAACGATGGGTTGGGGTGAAACTGGTGCTAAATCTGCCTTGCCAATTTGGATGGATATTATGAGATTAGGACTTTCAAAATATGGCGAGAATGACTTTAGGTCACCCAAGGGGATTATCAATTTGCTGATAAATAAAGAAACAGGTGATTTGGCCAAGACTGGAGATGCGAATGTCTTAACAGAGGCTTTTGCCGAAGGAACAGAACCTGGCCGACAAATTGTATCACCTATAGATCCGTCATTGCAGTCGCCTAACGATATTATCGAAGACGATGATTACTATAATAAACAATAGTTTAATATTTCTGACGAATTTTGTTTCTTTGATCCTGACAATTAAAAGTCCAGATCATTATCGCAAATAAGATATTTAAAGAATCATCCCCTCACTTCCGAAGAGAAGAGTACGAGGGGGCAAAATGACTCAAGTCCACGACAGAAAATTGAACACAATATTGCGAACAGCTCTTTTGCTTTCGCTCTTTGTTCACTTGTCTGGCCTCTTCTATAAAATCGCCATCGAAGAATCAAAAATTTCACGCGTTGAAGATGAGCAGAGAATTCCAATTTTTTTAAATAGCGATGAAGCTCCGAGGACAAAATTAGCAAAATCCATGCAAATTGTGGACAATGTCAAAAATTTAGAAAAAAAGAAACCTGTTGAATCACGATTTCTGAGCCATAGTGATCAATCAGTTGATCGCCAGACAGTGTCAAAAGCCATCGGTAGTTTTAAAGAGGCTGGATTAGGCGTAAAAAATGGTTCAGAAGCTGAGGCCAAGCAACAAAAGAAAAAGAAAACAGTTTCCTTTTCTGATCTCTCTCTCAATTCAAAAGATTTTAAAGCTCCAGACCGCACCTTAAGCCAATTAGGTCTTTCCCATGGGGTTAAGGGTGTTAAGGGCCTTGGAAAGAGCAATGACTATGTAGATGATATTCCATTGGCCGACTTAACTCAATTGAACACCATTGAGTATAAATACTACGGCTTCTATCATCGAATTAAGCAAAAGCTTGAACAGCATTGGGGCAGAAGTCTTAGAAAGAAGGCGGAAAATCTATATAAGTCTGGCCGTAGAATCGCATCTAACGAAGATAAGATCACTTCTCTTGAAATCATCATTGATTCAGCAGGAAATATTACTAACATCGCAGTTAAGTCTACCAGTGGTGTAAAAGAGCTCGATGATGCCGCTATTGAATCCTTCAATAAAGCAGGACCATTTCCAAATCCACCTAAAGGAATGCTTAAGGGTGGTATGGCAAAAATTGAATGGGGATTTGTCGTAAAGAGTTAGTGCTTAATTGAATCTTTCAAAAACGCTTTTAATTTTCCAAGACCTTCAAGCATAACGTAATCATTCCATACGAGATCTAATTCTCTTACAGATTCAACGAGCTCAACAGCTGCCTGGTCTCTAGAAATTTTTTGTGAATCAGCTAAAAATTCAATCGCGTAAGAAAGTGCTTTGATTGCAGGCTTATTACAAACTTGTGACAAGCGCTCTTCAAACGAACTATCAATTCTCTTCTCTTTAGATTTGATGATTGCTGTATTTAGAAGTTGAACGAATTCTTGTTCCATATTCTCTCTAGATAAAAACGGTTTGAACGAAAGTGAGTATTAAGTTTTTTCGGACGATCGTAAAGTAAAAAAAAAGCATCGAGAAAAAAAAATAATTCACTCTGCACAAAGTGCACTGAACACGATGCAAACCTTGATGTATTAGATAGAAAAAATGCTATCTATGCTCTTTTTCTTTAAAAAAAAGATTGACATGATTTTTTGAAAAAAAAGACTTGTATTTGATAAACGTACGAAACTAAAAGAAGCGAGGAGTTTGAGCTCCTCGCAAAAAAAAATTACAACAAAGAAAGATATGAATCAGCAGAAAGCAATTCATTTTGCTCTTGAGGCTGAGACATTTTAATTTTAACCATCCAAGAGCCATATGGATTTTGATTACAACCATCTGGAGAAGCGACAAGATCATCATTGCGCTCGAGAACTTCGCCACTAATTGGCGAGTAGAGGTCGCTCACTGACTTAATCGATTCTACGACACCAAAACTCTCTCCACGGCCAACTGTGCGTCCTGGCTCAGGAAGTTCCATGAAAACAATGTCACCTAGTTGTGATTGAGCAAAATCAGTTATTCCGACAGTGCAGACGTCGCCTTCGACTTTGGCCCACTCATGATCTTTTGTGTATTTTAAATCTGCTGGTACGTTTTGGCTCACTTATGACCTCCGTTTACAAATGGTTTGGTTTGAATATTTATAGATACATTTTGATTTCTAACTGAAATGAACAATGGTTCCTTAGTTGATTGTGAAAAATCAATCAAGGCCATACCAATTCCGCGCTCTAAGCTCACAGAATGAGTTCCTGAGCTCGTTAAGCCAACTTGCTTGCCATTTCCATCAACGATTAAATAACCGCTGCGAGGAATACCTTTTTCAAGTTGGAATTTGATAAGTTTTTTAACTGGTTGATAATTTGTTAAAGCAGATTTTCCCACAAAGTCAGGCTTATCTAATTTTACAGTCCACTTTAAACCTGCGTCTAAAGGCGTGAGCTCTTCAGATAAGTCATTTCCATACAAAGGGTAACAAACTTCTAGGCGCAACACATCACGTGCAGCGAGTCCGCACGGAGCGACTTTAAGCTCGATCATCGCATTCCACAATTTTACAATTGATTTGTTTGGGCAAAAAACTTCAAAGCCGTCTTCACCGGTATAACCTGTTCTGGCGATAATGATTTCTGAATTGTCCCACTTTGCCGATAAAACACCATAATACGGCAATTCAGCCAGTGATAGGCTTAAGATTTGACCAAGGACTTCTTCACTTTTTGGACCCTGAAGCGCCAATAATGACGTTTCATCAGATAAATTAGTAAGTTCAACTTTAAATTTCGGTGCAAACTGCTTTATCCAATTCCAATCCTTGTCGATATTTGAAGCATTGACACAGATAAGGACGCGAGTTTCACTTAGTTTATAGGCAATGAGATCATCGAGGATTTTTCCTTCGTGATTACATAGAGGTGAGTAGACGGCCTTTCCAACCGGGGCACTAAGAAAATCATTTGTCATGATATAATCAACAAAAGCGACTGCTTCAGGTCCATTGACCCAAAATTCGCCCATGTGACTTACGTCGAAGACGCCAGCGGATTTTCTCACAACTTCAACTTCTTCTTTAACTGATTGATATTGGACAGGCATAGCAAAGCCAGCAAAATCAACGATACGAGCCTTTAATGCTTCGTGAGTTTTTAAAAGAGGGGTACATTTTAAATTTTCCAATCTATCTTCCTTTTCTTTCGGCAGCGAAAATTAAATTTTCGATTAAGCTTAGAACAGTCATTGGTCCGACTCCACCAGGAACAGGCGTGATCGAGTCGCAATGATCTTTAACTTTTTGAAAATGAACGTCTCCGCACAGTTTGCCATCAGGCTTTTTATTCATCCCAACGTCTATGATGACTTGGTTTTTATTTTTACTTAAAAAAGTTTCATCAAGATATTCAGCCACACCAATGGCCACGACAATGATGTCAGCCATTTGAGTATGTTCTTTGATGTTTTTAGTTTTTGAGTGGCAAAGGGTTACTGTGGCATCGTGATTTGTAAAAAGATAGCTCATCGGTTTTCCAACAATCAGGCTGCGACCAATAATCACAATATTTTTTCCACTAATATCTATATTGTAATGCTGCAAAAGAGTAATGATGCCTTTTGGAGTACAAGGCAATAAAGCTTTTTCGCCCTTGTCGCCTTCCATCAGTGCAAAAAGACTATCCGGAGTAAAGCCATCGACATCCATTGATGGAGGAATCATATGGGCAATTGGTGTGTCTTTTAATTGCTGAGGTAAGGGGAGCTGAACAAAGCAACCATGGACGGCGGAATTATTCACGACTGAATTTAAATGAGAGACAAAATCGGCCTTACTTATATTTTCTGGGAGTTTATCAATAGTACATTGAGCTCCAACTTTTTCCGATAGGGTCTTTTTATTTTTTACATAAACTAAACTGGCAGGATTCTCACCAACCAAAATAACACGCATATTGGGAACAATTCCAAGTTGTGAAAGAGCAGCAACTCGCTTCTTGAGCTTTTCTAATTGTGAATCGACAACTGACTTAGATTCGAGTAATTTTGCCATAGTTAAATTTGCTCTTGATGGACCGCCATCATAATAGATTGAACCTTATTTGCTAAGTGTTTTATTAGATCGAAATACGAATAGGAATGATTGTGACTCATTACTTAGGCCTAGGTCTTCAACTTATTGGATTTACAACTGTGGGAATTTGCCTTTTCTCAGGCTTGAGCAAAGGGGATTACGGAAAGTTAGAACTCATTCAATTGGTAGGCGGATCAGTAGTCTTTTATCTTGGACATTTTTTCAGAAAGAAATAGATTACATGGCGCGACATTCTGGACTCGGCTTTTTTTGCATTATAGCATTGAGAAGTGAAAATACTTGGAATTGATCCTGGATCGCTGAAAGCTGGTTACGCTGTTGTTGAGACAGTGAACAATAAACCTCTTTATATTTGTTCTGGGATTATAAAATTTAAATCTACTGATAATTTTTTTGAAAGATTAATGAATCTCTCAATTACCATCAAGGAAATTGTTCAAGAGCATAAACCTGATGAAGTCGTCCTTGAATCATTGGTTTATGTAAAAAATGTCTCTTCACTCGCGAAACTTTCACAGGCCAGAGGGGCCATGATCTCGGCACTTGAGGGAATTTCAGCAGAGCGAATTTTTGAATACAGCCCCAATCTGATTAAGTCAGTGGTCTCGGGTCACGGGCATAGCTCAAAAGAGGGAATAGAGAAGATGGTTCAACTTATTTTGGGAAAAAAAATAACGTTTGAATCAAGCGATGAAAGTGATGCTTTGGCGATTGCTTTAAGTCATTTTCTTATGAGAAATAAAATGTCTCTTCCGCGAGGAGAGAGTAAATCTAAGGCGAAGAATATCAAAGATCACTTTGCCCATATGATAAAGTAGAGAAGACAATGATTGGATATTTAGAAGGCACAGTACTTTCAAGTGATGGACATGAAACCATTATTAAGAATAACGCTGGCGTAGGTTATCAAGTTTATTACAAGCAAATTGTAACCATTGGTCATCAGACTCAAGTTTATGTTTCATCTATTTTTCGTGAAGATGGACAATTTCTTTATGGATTTTCAACTCTTCAAGAGAAAAAATTCTTCGAGCTTCTGCTTAAGGTAAAAGGAATTGGACCTAAAACGGCTTATAATCTCATGACTCAAATTGGCCCTGAGCAAATAAGTCTTGCCGTCCGTACCGACTCAAAAAGTGCTCTAAGTAAAGTTCCTGGAGTTGGTGCCAAGGCAGCTGCTCAAATTATTCTCGATCTGACTGGCAAGCTTGATCATATTGAAATTGGAACTGAACTCAACAAAACTTCGGCCAGACCACAACTTACTGATACATCTAAGCAGCTTTTCCAAGACACTGTTTTGGCCCTAAAAGAACTCGGTTATAAAGAAACTGAATTTAACCAAATTGTTCTGGATAAATTAAAAGAACAAACTTATCAGCAACCCGAAAAGTTATTGCAAGATGTTCTTAGATCACTTTAAAAAAAAGGTACAAAGCTTTGGAAGAAAATAGATTTTTAGATCCCATTGAAAGAAATGAAGTGACTTATGAGTCTCGTCTGAGACCTGATAACTTCTCAGAATATGTAGGTCAAAAGAAAATCATTTCAAACATTGAAGTGATGGTTGAATCAGCTCGAATTCGCCAGCAGCCGATCGATCATTTTCTTCTCTCCGGGCCTCCGGGTTTGGGTAAAACATCGCTAGCCTATTTAGTTGCAAAAGAATTAGGCGTTAATCTTCATGTTGTCAGTGGTCCAGCTGTTGAAAAGAAAGGCGATCTCGCAGCCGTTTTAACTAATTTGCAACCACGCGACGTGCTCTTTATAGATGAGATTCATCGTCTGCATATTTCTATTGAAGAAATTCTCTATTCAGCAATGGAGGATTTTCGACTTGATATCCTCATCGGCCAAGGGCCGAGCGCTCGCACCATGCAAATTGAAATACCACCCTTTACTTTAATTGGAGCAACGACTCGCTCTGGACTGATCTCAAATCCATTACGTGATCGTTTTGTGGCCCATTTGCATTTCGATTTTTATTCAAGTGAAGAGCTGGCCCTTATCATAAAAGAAAATTCTAAGAAACTGGGTTTAACCGTTGATGAGAAAGCACTCCATCATATGTCTAAGTGCTCTCGTGGAACCCCTCGAATTGCCAATCGAATTTTGAGACGTGTTCGCGACTTTGCAGTGATTAACAAATCAACCGTTATTAATGACCAAGATGTTTTAAACTCTTTAAAGCTCATGGATATTGATGAAGCTGGTCTAGATCGCATGGATCGAAAAATCTTGTCTGTGATTAAAGATTATTATGGTGGTGGTCCTGTTGGTATCGATGCTTTGTCTGCAACCCTTGCTGAAGATCGTTCAACTCTTGAAGATGTTTATGAACCTTTTCTTTTAAAAGAAGGATTTATTATTCGCACTCCAAGAGGACGTGAGATCACTCAAAAGGCCACAGAACACTTGATCTGATTATCTCTTCTCTCTAATCGCCACTTGCATTTTTGAAACGTGAACAAGATTATTTTCTTCATCAAAAATTTCAATATTCCAAAGATGACTTGAACGTCCTTTGAATTCCAATTTAGCTTTGGCCGTAATCATTCCCATTTTGATGGGCTTCAAATGATAAGAAGTTATAGTCTGGCCCAAGGCCACTTCACTGTCGGGAGTAATAATATTGGATCCAATGCTGGCGAGAGATTCCGAGACAACACAATAGACTCCACCATGGACTAAGCCCATTGGTTGGGTGAGCTTTTGGGAAAAAGGTAGGCTTCCCTCAATAGAATCCTCAGTGATTGCGGTGATTTTAATGTCTAAAAACTCAATAAGAGTTCCTCGATTAAAGTTATTGATCTGATCAAGGCTTGGTAAATTTAAACTCATAGTAACCTCGTAAAATCATGTAGTTATCTTTTAAAATGCAATAAATATAGCCACTTTTGAAAGTCAGGGACCAAACTCTCAATCCCTGAAAGTCAGTTAAGCACTGATTATTAGAAAAAAATACCAGCTTTTACAATTAGGTGTCGAATGATCCTCTATTATTTGCTAAGTACTGGATCAATTTAGTTTGATCATGGTTTTTTAACTCGGTTATTTGTGCCTCTCGCGGAGTTACAAAAGGAACCGGTGTTAAAATGAACGTAATATTACACATTTGCCAAAACTGGTGGGCAGTGTGTAAAATCGAAACCTGCGCAATATTTTTGGAGTGACATGTTATACCAACGTACCATAGCCAAGAGTGTTTCCATTACGGGAATAGGAATTCACTCTGGCAAAAAAGTAACGATGAATTTGCATCCAGCCGATGCAGATTTTGGTATTCAATTTATTCGCACAGATATTCCAGGATCAACTCCGCTAAAAGCTCATGCCAATACAGTTGGTGCTACTGAAAATAATACGACATTGGGACAAGGGCATAATGCCGTTCACACTGTTGAGCATTTACTCTCAGTTCTTTACGGTTTTGGAATCAATAATGTCCTCTGTGAAATTGATGGACCTGAAGTTCCCATCATGGATGGATCTGGCGCTTCATTTGTTTTTATTTTAAAAGAAACAGGAATTTCTAATCTTAATAAGTCGAAAAAATTTCTCGTGGTGCTCGAGCCAGTGAAAGTTAGCTTTGACGACAAGTGGGCAACGATTGAGCCGCATTCAAAATTAGTTATCGATTCAACGATCGTGTTTCCGCATCCAACAATTAAAACTCAAAGAAAGATTTTTGAATTTTCTTGTGAAAATTATATTAGCGATATTGGGCGTGCTCGCACCTTTGGGATGCTAAAGGACGTGGATATGCTCAAGAGACGTGGCCTGATTAAAGGCGGATCTCTCGATAATGCTATCGTTCTCGACGATTTTAAAGTGATCAATAATGAAGGCTTAAGATTCAAAGACGAATTTGTTCGCCACAAAATACTCGATACCATTGGTGATTTCAGCTTGTTAGGCTTTGAAATTGCTGGAAAAGTAACGACTTTTAAATCAGGGCATAACATTCATAATATGCTTTGCCGCAAGCTTTTGGAGACTCCATCAGCTTATCAAATCGTCTCTGCTTCTTCTCTTCAGAAAGAAGCTTTGGAAGCTTTTGAGCTCCCGAGGGCCATGACTTCTGTCTTCCATTGATTTTTAACAAACTCCCTCTTATTGTATGCCCATAATTTAACAGATAAAAGGTTCCCTTTATGAAACTATCAAAAGCTTTTTGGCAAACGTATAAAGAAAATCCAGCCGAAGCAGAAATTCCCTCTCACCGCCTAATGTTGCGTGCGGGCCTGATTCATAAATCAGCTGCCGGAATTTATAATTATCTTCCGTTCGGTTACCGGGTGGTTCGCAAGATCGAGCAAATCGTAAGAGAAGAAATGGATAAGACTGGAGCTCAAGAGCTTCTCATGTCAGTCATTACTCCAGGTGAGCTGTGGCAAGAGTCAGGTCGCTGGGAAGTCATGGGCGATGAGATGCTTAAGTTTAAGGATAAATCAAAGCGCGACTTAAGTATCAGTCCAACGAATGAAGAAGCGGTTGTAGATATTTTTAGAAAGACCATTAAGTCTTATAAATCACTACCTATTACTTTGTATCAAATCAATACTAAATTTCGCGATGAAATTCGCCCTCGCTTCGGTCTGATGCGCGGACGTGAGTTCACCATGAAAGATGCTTATAGTTTTCACGTGGATAAGCCAAGTCTCGACCTGGTTTATGACGGACTCTTTAAGGCGTATGAAGCTTGTTTTAATCGAATGGGTCTAGAATTCATTGCAGTCGAAGCTGATGCAGGAAACATGGGGAGCAAAGATTCAAAAACTCATGAGTTTCAAGTTATTGCCGACACAGGCGAGGACAAGATTGTTTATTCAGCGAGTGAAGGTCTGGCCGCCAATATTGAAAAGGCGACAACCAAAAGAGCTAACCTCAAGCCTCAGCTAACAAAGGCTGATTGTACTGAAGTCGCAACTCCCAATAAGAAATCAATTGATGAAGTTTCAAGTTTCCTCAAAATTGAACAACAGCACAGTCTTAAGTGTCTTCTTTTCTCTTCTGTAAAAAACAATGAAGAAGAAATAGTGCTGGTTGTTCTTCTTGGAGACGATGAAATCAATGAAGTTAAACTTAAAAACTATTTAGGCAGCTCGCACTTAACCATGCTTGCTGATAATAAGATTGAATCTTTGGGACTTCTTAAAGGTTTTATTGGTCCATGTGGATTACCTAAGAATATAAAAATGTTAGTTGAAGAGCATATTTCTGAAGACGCTTATTATGTAACAGGTGCCAATAAGCTTGATACCCATTTAACGGGCTTTAATCTGAAAAGAGATTGCCAAAGTGCTTATGAAAAAGTCGATCTCCGCATGTCTCAAGACGGCGACCTTTCTCCATCTGGAAATAGCAATATTACGATCAGAAAAGGTATTGAAGTCGGACATATTTTTCAGCTGGGCGATAAATATACAAAGGCCATGAGTACCACCGTGCTCGATCAAAATGGTAAGGCCGTTTATCCCCTGATGGGATGTTACGGAATTGGTATTACCCGCATCGCAGCTGCAGCTATTGAACAGCACCATGATGAAAATGGTATTATTTGGCCTAAGGCGATCGCCCCATTTCATCTTTATTTAACATTTGTGGGTAAAGATCCTGAAATTTCAACAATCGCAGAAAAATATTACAGCGAATTTGCCCAAAAGGGATACGAAGTCCTCTTTGATGATCGCAATGTCGGTCCAGGCTTTAAGTTTAAAGACTCTGAGCTCCTTGGTTTACCTCTTCGAATCGTTTTCGGTGAACGCGATTTCAAAGAAAGAGGAGAAGTTGAAATATTTGTGCGAAGAACTGGTGAGAAAATTTTTGTTAAAGAAAGCGAGCTGATAGAAAAAGTAAAATCACTCTATGAGAGCGCACTGTGAACGTAGATTTAATTGTTGGTGTCCACAGTATTGCATGGGCTTTGAAGATGAGAAATCATCAAGGAGCTGAACTTGTGATTTGTCGTGATGTTCTTGATTCTCAATTGGCAGAGTTTAAGAAATCACCAGAATTACTTATTACTATTGTCAGTCCTGAAAATTTTCAGGCAGAAGCTCAAAAATTATTTTCCTACTTGGGTTTCGAATACCAACGTGTGCCTGGTAATGCGGTTTTAAAAATTAACTCTCTTGAGATCTATGAACTTGACTGGCTTTATAAAGAGCTTGAGCGCAAAGATAATTTTAAGATGCTCATTCTTGATAGTGTCACAGATGTCCACAATCGTGCCGCTATAATGAGAACGGCAGCATTCTATAAGATAGATGCCATGCTTTTCTCTCAGAAAAACTTTGATGGATTCCCGCCTTCTTTTTATCGTATTGCCTCTGGTGGGACGGAATTAGTTAGTGTCGTGAATTGCTCATCTCTTCCTCGTGCGATCGAGCAACTTAAAGAGCGAGGCTTAGCTGTTATTGGTTTCGATGAAAGAGGAGAGACGTTAAACAGAGAAAGCTGCTCTGATAAAAAATTGGCCTTGGTCTTGGGCGCGGAAGATACTGGTTTATCCAATGCCGTTCAAAGAACACTGACAAAAGTAGTCGCTTTAGATGGCCCAGGTGAACTAAAAACATTGAATGTTTCCGTTAGTGCGGCCGTTGCTATGCAAAAAATTTGGGGATGATGAAATTTCTCTTGCCTAACCCCCTTGTTGGCGATTATAAAAATCACTCGTTTTGGTGTGCTGGCTTAGCTCAGTTGGTAGAGCAACGGTTTTGTAAACCGTAGGTCGTAGGTTCAACTCCTATAGCCAGCTCCATTTTTGTTCTTTAATATTTAGGCGAGATTGCCGAGCGGTCAAAGGCAACAGACTGTAAATCTGTCGGGTTTTCCCTTCGATGGTTCGAATCCATCTCTCGCCACCATGTATTCTGCGGGCGTAACTCAGTTGGTAGAGTGCCAGCCTTCCAAGCTGGATGTCGCAAGTTCGAACCTTGTCGCCCGCTCCATTCCCCCTCTCCAAAGGGGGGAGCAAACTAAATCCCCTTTACAACTTTCAAGAAATTCTTTAAAAACAGTTGGCTAGATGCTTGCGTGGCTCAGTGGTAGAGCACTCCCTTGGTAAGGGAGAGGTCATGGGTTCAATTCCCATCGCAAGCTCCATGTGCGTAAAAAAAATAAAATGCCAAAGCGGCAAAAATGAGTTATGACTTGCCACTCATTATTTGTTTTTGCATACTCTGGGTTTAAATTTATAGGTGTAATAACTTTCTTACAGGAGCTGATATTATGGGTAAGGAAAAATTTGATCGGAAAAAGCCTCACGTTAACATTGGTACAATCGGGCACGTTGACCATGGTAAAACTACTCTAACTGCTGCCATCACTATGACAATGGCAAAAGTTTATGGTGGAGCTGCTAAATCTTATGCTGATATCGATTCAGCTCCAGAAGAGAAAGCTCGCGGTATTACAATTAACACTGCTCACGTAGAGTACGAATCACAAAATCGCCACTATGCGCACGTTGACTGTCCAGGACACGCCGACTACGTAAAGAACATGATTACTGGTGCTGCTCAGATGGACGGAGCGATTCTAGTCGTTTCAGCTGCTGACGGTCCTATGCCACAAACTCGTGAACACATTCTACTTGCTCGTCAGGTTGGTGTTCCAGCGATCGTGGTTTTCATGAATAAAGTTGATATGGTTGACGACGCTGAACTTCTCGACTTGGTTGAGATGGAAGTTCGTGAACTTCTTTCAAGCTATGGTTTCCCAGGAGACGATGTGCCAATTATCAAGGGTTCTGCTCTTGCTGCTGTTGAAGATCGTAATCCAGAAATCGGTAGAGATAGAATCGTTGAACTTATCGCTAGAGTTGACGAATATGTTCCAGAGCCTACTCGTGAAATCGATAAGCCATTCTTGATGCCAGTTGAAGACGTTTTCTCGATCTCTGGTCGTGGAACTGTTGTTACTGGTCGTATTGAGCGTGGAATTATTAAGATCAACGAAGAAGTTGATGTTATCGGTATCCGCGACACTACTAAAACAACTATCACTGGTGTTGAAATGTTCCGTAAGCTACTCGACGAAGGTCGTGCTGGTGACAACGTTGGACTTCTTCTCCGTGGTACTAAGAGAGAAGATATTGAGCGTGGACAAGTTCTTTGTAAGCCAGGTTCAGTAAACCCACACAAGAAATTCAAGTGTGAAGTTTATATTCTTTCTAAAGACGAAGGTGGACGTCACACTCCAATCTTCAACGGTTACCGTCCACAGTTCTACTTCAGAACTACAGACGTTACTGGTTCAGTAACTCTCGCTGCTGGTGTTGAAATGGTTATGCCAGGTGACAATACTTCTTTCGAAGTTGAACTCATCACTCCAATCGCGATGGAAAAAGGCTTGAAGTTCGCTATCCGTGAGGGTGGTCGTACAATCGGTGCTGGTACAGTATCTGATATTCTAGTCTAATTTGTTTTAAAAAGTTTTATGGGAGGGGCTTTTCGGCCCCTCTTTTTTTCGGGCGTGTAGCTCCAATGGTAGAGCGGCTGATTCCAAATCAGTAGGTTCAAGGTTCGAATCCTTGTGCGCCCGCCACTTCTCGATAAAATTTTCTACAAAAATTTATTATCACATTGCATTATTGAGTCTATGAATAACACAAGTAGTAATTTCAATATATTGCAACGTAATAAAAGTTTAAGTGAGGGTATAGACAATTTGATTATTTTGTCGGATAAACGTCATTCCTAGTGAAGGTTAATTTTCAAGAGTTTAGGACTGCATATGTCACTATTAAAAAGTGAGGATAGTCAGAAGTGGATTAATTCATTTGTTGCTGTTGTTAGCATCATCGTTGGTTTTGTAACTATTCGATTTGTTGGACAACTAGGTGAATGGTTTGATCTCGAGGCTAAAATCAATCATTTCGTTCTCGTTGCACAAGGCTTAGGTTTTGTCGTTGGTTTGGCGGTATTTGTTTTTGTTGTCAAAAATAAATCGGCGCTGACTCACCTTCAGGATGTTTACGGAGAACTTCTTAAGGTCGTTTGGCCAGATAAAGATTCAGTCGTAAAAGTCACAATCGGAATTATTGTAGGACTTATTATTTTAAGTTCTATCTTTGTTGGTGTTGATTACCTCATAAGAACAATCCTAGAGCTACTTTATTAATGAGCGAGTTAAATAATGAGTGAAGATAAAAGCGCAATCATAGAATCAGAAATAAACGACGAAACAGAAGCGACAGAAGTAGCTGCTCCTGGTTTAAATTTCAAGTGGTACATTGTCCGTACTCTTACTGGTCAAGAAAATAAAGTGGCTAAGTCTCTTAAAGAGAGAATTGTTAATTTAAAAAAGTCAGAATTTTTTTCAGATATTAAAGTTCCAGATGAAACTGTTGAAAGTTTTGCTTCTGGAAAAAAGAAAAGCATCAAGAAAAAGTTTTTCCCAGGTTACGTATTCGTAAAGATGGTGATGAACGATGATACTTGGCACGTAGTAAAGGACACAGACAAGATCACTGGTTTTGTTGGTGGATCTCCTACGAAGCCAGCCCCACTAACAGACGCTGAAGCTCAAGCAATGTTCGAGCAAGCAGGTGATGGTGGAATGAAGCGTACTCGTACAGTGGTTAGCTTCTCTGAAGGCGAAACAGTTAAAGTTATCGAAGGGCCATTTGCTTCTTTCGTAGGAACTGTTGAGCACGTTAATGACAAAGGTAAAGTAAAAGTAAACGTTTCCATTTTTGGTCGACCAACGCCAGTGGAATTGGATTTTTCTCAAATCGAGAGAGTATCTTAAAAAGCGTTTTGTTTAAGGTTGGGAGATCTAACGATCGAAAGGAGTATTTATGGCTAAGAAAGTTACAGGCTTTATTAAGCTTATGATTGAGGGTGGGAAAGCCAATCCATCACCTCCAATCGGACCGGCACTCGGTCAACGTGGTGTGAACATCATGGAATTCTGTAAGGCATTCAATGCAAGAACTCAAAAAGATTCTGGCGTTGTTTTTCCAACAATCATTACAGTTTATTCTGATCGTTCTTTTACATTTATTACTAAAACCCCTCCGGCAACTTGGTTCTTGAAGAACAAGTTGAAGCTCAAGAGTGGATCAAACAAGCCTGGTCATGAGGTTGCTGGTTCAGTTCCTGAGAAAGTAGTAAAAGAGATTGCAGAAGCAAAGAAACCAGACCTCACAGCAGCGACTTTAGAAGCTGGTATGAGAACGGTTGAAGGTTCTGTTCGCTCTATGGGTTTAAAACTGGACTATAAATAATTAGCTTAGAGCTGATTATTATAAGACCGCGAGGAAGGTAATTATGAAAAAGAATTCAAAAAAATATTTAGAAGCACAATCAAAAATTGAAGTTGAAAAGGCTTATTCAATTGCTGACGCTATCAAGACTGCAAAGTCTGTAGCTTTTGCAAAGTTTGATGAGTCAATTGATCTTGCATTTCGCCTAGGTGTTGATCCACGTCACGCTGATCAAATGATCAGAGGTTCAGTGGCTCTTCCTGCAGGTACAGGTAAAACTGTTCGCGTATGTGTAATCACTTCGGGTGAAAATCTTAAGAAAGCAGAAGACGCTGGAGCGGATTTTGTTGGTTCAGATGATATCATCACAAAAATTGCTGGTGGTTGGATGGATTTCGATCGCGTGATCGCATCTCCAGACATGATGGGGAAGCTTGGCCGTATTGGTCGTCTCCTTGGTCCACGTGGTTTAATGCCAAACCCAAAACTTGGTACAGTTACTCCAGACGTTGCCAAAGCTGTTGTTGAACAAAAAGCTGGTAAGGTTGAGTACAGAACTGAGAAGAACGGTATCGTGCATGTGCCAATCGGTAAAAGATCTTTTACTGAAGAGCAAATCAAGCAAAATTTTGATGCCATTCTTTCTGCGATTATCAAGGCTAAGCCTTCAACGTCGAAAGGTACTTATTTAAGATCACTTACAATAAGCACAACAATGGGTCCTGGAATTAAAGTTGATACAGTTGAGGCTGTTAATATAGCCAATTAATAAGTTTTTTGGGGTTGAAGAAGGTCGGTTGGCGACAAGGTAGTTGTCTATAAATCCTGCCCGAAATCTCCCTCTGAAAAAGAGGAGGTACTATGCTGAAGAGATCCGAGAAGGAAGTCATCATTGCCGATCTAAAGAAAGATTTAGATGGAGCAAAGGCTGTTTTCCTTACTAACCTGATCGGCATTAGTTCAAACGATGCAGTGGCTTTACGAAAGGAAATTCGTGAAACCAATGGAAAAGTTGTTGTTACTAGAAACACACTTTTTCAAAAAGCAGCAGTTGGAACGTATGCTGAGAAATTACTGTCTACTCTCAAGGGACCAAGTGCTCTTGCATTTGCATTCGACGATGCAGCTGCAATCGCGAAGTGTCTTAAGAAAGCAGGCGATACTTTTGAACTAGTCCAATTGAAAGGTGGATTCCTAGAAGGAAAAGAGCTTTCTATGGCTGAAGTGAAGCAACTTGCAGATCTTCCGTCTAGAGATCAAATGCTTGGTACCCTTTTGGCAACTTTCAATGCTCCAGTTTCTGCGTTTGCTAGAGTCATCGAAGCAATCCGTGAGAAAAAAGAGAAGGGCGAGTTAGCAGTTTAATTGAGTTTAATATTTATTTTTAAAATTTAAGGAGAATTATATGTCTATTACAAATGAAGCACTTATCGATCATCTTTCAAAAATGTCAGTACTTGATATGGCCAACTTGGTTAAGAACCTTGAAGAGCATTTCGGCGTTTCAGCAGCTCCTGTTGCTGTTGCTGGTGCTGCAGGTCCTGCTGCTGCTGCAGAAGAAAAAACTGAATTTACAGTTGTTTTAACTGATGCTGGTGCAAGCAAGATTAACGTAATTAAAGAAGTTCGTGCTATCACAGGACTTGGCTTGAAAGAAGCTAAAGACCTTGTAGAAGGCGCACCTAAGAACGTTAAAGAAGCAGTAACAAAAGAACAAGCTGATGAAATGAAGAAGAAGCTTGAAGCTGCTGGTGCAAAAGTAGAGCTTAAGTAATTAGTGCTCTGTTAGAAGTTTGAATTTATTAAGGTGTGAAGGTTATGTAACTTTCACACCTTTGTGTGTTTTTAATTAACTCATTTCGTTCGGGAGACTACAATGACCCAGGTTTTTTCTCCAAACCAATGGTACAGAAAAGATTTCTCTAAACTACCAAATGTTTTAGAGACTCCTCCATTGATGAGACTACAAGTCAATTCCTATGAAGAGTTCCTGCAAAAGGACGTTCCGCCAGCTAAAAGACAAGACATGGGACTCCAGTCTGTTTTCAAGTCGGTATTCCCGATTTACGATTTCAATAAGACAGTGTCTTTAGAATTTGTAAGTTATTCTCTTGAAGAGCCGAAGCATTCTGTTAAAGAATGTCGTCAAAGTGGCTTGTCGTATGAAGCACCTTTAAAGGTTGTCGTACGTCTCGTATTTTACGAAGTCGGAGTTGATAAAGACGGAGCAGAACAAAGAACAGTTTCTTCTATTAAAGAGCAAGAAGTTTACCTCGGTAACATTCCTCTAATGGCTGAAACAGGATCATTTGTTTATAACGGTACTGAGCGAGTCATCGTATCTCAGTTGCACCGTTCTCCTGGTATTATCTTTGAACATGATAGTGGTAAGAAGCACTCCAGTGGTAAGCTTCTATATTCTGCAAGAATTATTCCTCATCGTGGCTCATGGCTTGATTTTGAATTTGATCATAAAAATATTCTTTATGCTCGAATCGACAGAAAAAGAAAATTGCATGCAACTGTTGTCTTAAAGGCAATGGGATACAATACAGCTGAATTGCTCAATATTTTCTATCAAATGGAAACATTGGCGCTTTCAAAAGATGGCAATTTCACTAGAACTTTGGACTTCAACCTCCTTAATGGAACAAGAGCGACAAGCGATATTCTTGATCCAAAATCTGGTGCCGTTATCATTAAGAAAGGCAAGAAATTCTCAAAAGCTTCAATTAAGAAAATGGAAGAATCTGGTTTAAAGAACCTTCCTGCTACTCTTGATGAAGTTGTTGGAAAAGTTCTAGCTGAAGATATCTTTGACGAGAATACTGGTGAAGTCATCTGTCTTGCTAACGAAGCTTTATCTGAAGCAAAAATTACTGAATTGATGAATGCTGGAATTACAAAACTTAAAGTTTTGTATATCGACATGATCAATTTCGGTGATCAAATCAGAAACACTCTTCTTTTAGATAAGACTGACTCGAAAGAAGATGCTTTAGTTAAAATTTTCGAAAGACTAAGACCGGGTGAACCTCCAACAGTTGAGGCTTCACAGACTCTATTTAATGGTCTTTTCTTTACTGCTGACAAATACGATCTATCTAAAGTCGGTCGTATGAAGATCAATTACAAATTCAATATGGAAATTCCAGTTGAGAATACCGTCTTAACGAAAGAAGACATTCTAACAACTGTGAAGTATCTCGTAGAACTCAATAACGGAAAAGGTAAAGTTGATGATATCGACCACCTTGGAAACAGAAGAGTTCGTGCTGTTGGTGAGCTTCTTGAAAATCAATTCCGCGTTGGTTTAATGAGAATGGAAAGAGCTGTTAAGGAAAGAATGGCGATTCAAGAAATCGACACCATGATGCCTTACGACCTTATCAATCAAAAACCAGTTGCCGCTTCTATTAAAGAATTCTTTGGTTCATCTCAGCTTTCACAGTTTATGGATCAAACGAACCCTCTTTCAGAAGTAACTCACAAGAGAAGATTGTCTGCTCTTGGGCCTGGCGGTTTGACTCGTGAAAGAGCCGGATTCGAAGTCCGCGACGTTCACAGCACTCACTACGGAAGAATGTGTCCGGTGGAAACTCCAGAAGGACCAAACATTGGTTTGATCACTTCACTTGCAACATTTGCAAGAGTTTCTGAATACGGATTCATTGAAACTCCATACCTCGTCATTAATGAAGATCGTTCAATTGGTAAGCCAAAGTATTTCACGGCTTTCCAAGAAGAAGGAAAAGTTATTGCTCAGCTCGATGCTAACCATATCAATGGTTCAAAAATCGAAGGTGACCATGTTCCTTCACGTGCTTCTGGTGATTATACCCTTGTTAAAACTGAAGACGTTGACCTCATGGACGTTTCTCCAAGTCAGATGATTTCGATTGCAACGACATTGATTCCATTCTTGGAACATGACGATGCTAACCGTGCTTTGATGGGATCGAACATGATGAGACAGGCCGTGCCTGTGATCAGAACGGATGCTCCTTTTGTTGGTACTGGATACGAGCACATTGTGGCCCGTGATTCAGGAGCTATTTTAACAGCTCACGCTGACGGAAGAGTTATCTTTGTTGACTCAAACAGAATCGTTATTCAAAGAGATAAATTTGAAGAGGGCGAATCTGGCGTCGATATCTATAAACTTATTAAGTACCAACGTACTAACCAAAATACCTGTAATAACCAAAAAGCTCTCGTAAAAGAAGGCGATTCGGTTAAAAAGGGAATGGTTATTGCCGACGGTCCTTCTACTCACTTGGGTGACTTGGCCCTTGGACAAAACGTCCTCGTAGCCTTCATGCCATGGGGTGGATACAACTACGAAGACTCGATCTTGATTTCTGAAAGACTTCTTGCTCGTGACGTTTTCACTTCAATCCACATCGAAAGTTTCGAAGTTGAAGCTCGTGATACAAAACTTGGAAAAGAAGAAATCACTCGCGATATTCCAAACGTTTCAGAAGAGGCCCTCAAGGATCTCGACGAAGCTGGTATTATCCGTGTTGGAGCTATCATTAAGCCAGGCGATATCATCGTAGGTAAGATTACTCCAAAAGGTGAAACTCAACTTTCTCCAGAAGAAAAGCTCTTGAAAGCTATCTTTGGTGACAAAGCTGGTGACGTAAAAGATACATCTTTGAGATCTCCATCACATGTTCGTGGAACAGTGATTGATGCCAAGGTTTACACGAGAGAAGGTGTTGAACTTGATGCAAGATCAAAAGAAATCATCGACCAAGAGACAACACTTGTTCGTAGAGATGAAAGAATTGAAATTAAAGCCATTCAAACAACTGCAATTCAAAAAATTGCAAAGATGTTGAAGGGAACAAAAACTACTGACAAGTTGGTTTCAGAAGACGGAACAACAGAACTTATGGCAAAGGGATCAGAGATTACTGCTGACGCTCTTGAAAAAGTGCCATTTGAATTGATTGGATACCTTCCTCTTGAAGCTTCTTTGGAAGAAAAACTTGGTGAATACTTCGCTGACGTTCGTAACCGTATTAATCGCGTACGCACAAAAGCTAACGAAGAAATCGCTAAGCTTCATCGTGGTGACGAGCTCATGCCTGGCGTGATCAAGAAAGTCATCGTTTATGTTGCGATTAAGAGAAAGCTACAACCTGGTGATAAGATGGCCGGTCGTCACGGGAACAAAGGTGTTATTTCGATGGTTCTTCCACAAGAAGATATGCCATATCTCGCCGATGGTTCTCCTGTTGAAATCGTTCTTAATCCATTGGGCGTTCCTTCTCGTATGAACATTGGTCAGCTTCTTGAGTTGCACCTTGGTTGGGCAGGTCGCGGACTTGGTGAAAAAATCAAGACCATGATGGAAGAACAAGCAGAAATGCATAAGATTAAAGACTTCATTTACGAAATCTATAAGTCTGAAGACGTAAAAGAATGGTTGAAGAAAGCAAGTGATAAGAGAGTTCGTGAGGTTGCAGAGCAACTGGCTCTTGGTGTTCGCTTCTCAACTCCTGTTTTTGACGGCGCTAAAGAGATCGACATTAAAGCAATGTTGAAGCTTGGTGACCTTGATGAATCAGGTAAGACAACATTATTCGACGGTATTACTGGCGACGCTTTTGCGGAAGAGGTAACTGTGGGAATCATGTACATGTTGAAACTTCACCACTTGGTAGATGAAAAAATTCACGCACGTTCTACTGGTCCATACTCTCTCGTTACTCAGCAACCACTCGGCGGTAAAGCGCAGTTTGGTGGTCAGCGTCTCGGGGAAATGGAAGTTTGGGCACTTGAAGCATACGGCGCAGCCTTTACACTTCAAGAGTTCCTAACGGTTAAGTCTGACGATGTTATCGGCAGAACGAGAATGTATGAATCGATTGTAAAAGGTGAACAGGTTCTCGAGCCTGGTCTACCAGAGTCGTTCAACGTTCTTGTGAGAGAGTTACAAGCTCTTTGCTTAGACGTGAAACTTGAAGAGAACAGTGAAGAAGAAGCTTTAACTAATTAATTAATGAGGAAGGCATAAAGATGAAAGACTTACTCAACTTTTTTGATAAGCCGAAAGATCCAGTCAGTGTAGAAGCCGTATCTGTAAGAATGGCATCTCCTGACACAATTAGAGAATGGTCATTTGGTGAAGTTAAGAAACCGGAAACCATCAACTATAGAACGTTCAAGCCTGAAAGAGATGGTTTGTTCTGTGCTAAGATTTTTGGACCTGTTAAGGATTACGAATGTATCTGCGGTAAATATAAGAGAATGAAGCACCGTGGAGTTGTATGTGAGAAGTGTGGAGTTGAAGTAACTCTATCAAAAGTCCGTCGTGAAAGAATGGGCCACATCGAACTCGCGACACCTGTTGCCCACATCTGGTTCTTGCGTTCACTTCCATCTCGTTTAGGAGCTCTTCTTGATCTTTCATTGAAAGATCTCGAAAAAGTTCTTTATTACGAATCATATCTAGTAACTGATTCAGCTACTAACGATATTGATGGTGGATTGAAAGTTGGAACAGTTATCTCTGAACAACAATACAACGAGCTCAAAGAGCAAGGTATTGAATTCGAAGCTTCTATGGGTGGCGAAACAGTTAAGGCTGTTTTAAAGCGCATCGATATTGATATGGAAAACAAAGTACTTCGTAGAGATTTACTTGCAGCAACAACTGAAATGGCACGAACTAAGACAATCAAGCGCTTAAAAGTGGTTGAGTCTTTAATGAAGTCAGAGAATAAGCCTGAATGGTTTATGATGGAAGTTGTTCCAGTTCTTCCTCCAGATCTTCGTCCTTTGGTTCCACTAGACGCTGGTCGTTTTGCGACTTCAGATCTTAACGATCTCTACCGTCGTGTAATCAATAGAAACAATCGTCTCAAGAGACTTAAAGAACTTAATGCTCCTGAAATCATCATCCGCAACGAAAAGAGAATGCTTCAAGAAGCTGTTGATGCTCTTTTTGACAACGGAAGAAGAGGAAAAGTTTTCACTGGTGCTAACAAGCGTCCATTGAGATCACTCTCTGATATGTTGAAAGGTAAGCAAGGTCGTTTCCGTCAAAACCTACTTGGTAAGCGTGTCGATTACTCTGGTCGTTCGGTTATCGTGGTTGGTCCAAGTTTGAGATTGCATCAGTGTGGTCTTCCAAAACTTATGGCACTCGAACTCTTTAAGCCATTCATCTACAACAAGTTGATTGAAAAAGGTCACTGTACGACTATCAAAGTTGCTAAGCGTATGGTTGATCAACAAAAAGAAGAAGTTTGGAATATCTTAGAAGAAGTGGTGCAAGAGCATCCAGTTCTTCTCAACCGTGCTCCAACTCTTCACAGACTTGGTATTCAAGGTTTTGAGCCAACATTGATCGAAGGTAAAGCGATCCAACTCCACCCACTCGTTTGTACGGCCTTTAACGCCGACTTCGACGGTGACCAGATGGCCGTTCACGTTCCTCTTTCACTTGAAGCTCAAATTGAATGTCGCGTTCTTGCAATGTCGACAAACAATATTCTCTCTCCAAAAGACGGAACGCCAATTATCGTTCCTTCTCAAGATATTGTTCTTGGTCTTTATTACATGACAAGAATTCGTCCATTTGCGAAAGGTTACGGCAAAGTGTTCTCTTCAAGAGAAGAAGCACAATTTGCGTACCACACAGGAAATCTTCACTTACAATCACCAATTACCGTTCGTATTAATGGTGAGCTTGTTGAGACAACTGTTGGCCGTACATTCGTTCTCGACGTGATTCCTTCATGTTTGAAGTTCTCTGATGTGAACATTGTTCTCAGTAAGAAAGCTATCGGTAAACTTATTGATAAGGCTTATAGAGTTGGAACAGAAAAAGACACCGTTCTTTTAGCCGACTCTCTCATGCGCTTAGGTTATGCCAATGCAACTAAAGCAGGGATTTCAATCAACGTTAACGACATGACTATTCCAGAGGAAAAACCAGCAATTCTTGGCGAAGCTTACAAAGAAGTCGACAAGATTATGGAAGAGTACAATGACGGTTCAATCACTAACGGTGAAAGATACAACAAAGTGGTCGACGTTTGGACACAAACAAACGAAAGACTTACAAAAGTTCTTCTTGAAAGAATCTCAACTGATACTTTCACAAATGAGAAAGGCGCAGTTGAAAAAGCTCCTTCATTTAATGCTATCTTTATGATGGCCGATTCTGGAGCCAGAGGTTCTACTCAACAGATCAGACAGCTCGGTGGTATGCGTGGTCTTATGGCCAAGCCGTCAGGCGAGATCATTGAGACTCCAATTACTTCTAACTTCCGTGAAGGACTAACCGTTCTTCAATATTTCTCTTCTACTCACGGTGCTCGTAAAGGTCTTGCCGATACAGCCTTGAAGACTGCTAACTCTGGTTACTTGACTCGTCGTTTAGTTGACGTTGCTCAAGACGGTATTATCAGAAACACTGACTGTGGTGCTAGAGACGGAATCATCCTTCACTCAAGAGTGGAAGGTGGAGATGTTGTTGAACACGTTTCAGAAAGAGTTATGGGTCGTGTAACTGCTTCTCCAGTTGTTAATGCTGAAGGAACAGAAGTTCTTCCAAGAAACCACATGTTCACTGAAGGTGACATGGAGACTTTGAAAGAGCACGACATCGATCAAATTAAAGTACGCTCAGTTCTAACATGCCAAGAGAGACACGGTTTCTGTGCTTTCTGTTTTGGACGTGACCTTGCTCGCGGAACGCTAGTAAGTCTCGGTGAAACAGTTGGGATTATCGCTGCTCAATCAATTGGTGAACCAGGTACTCAGTTGACCATGAGAACATTCCACGTTGGTGGTACAGCGACTGCTGGTGCTCAGGTTAACAAGACTGAAACAAGAACTGCCGGCGTGATCCAGCTTCAAAATATCGTAACAGCGAAGACACCTGCTGGTGACAATGTTGTTATGACGAAAAACGGGGAAGTTATCATCAAGGATAACAGAGGCGTTGAAAAAGAAAGATATCCAGCCGTTTACGGTTCAAAAATCTTCTACACTGAAGGTCAAGAAGTTAACGTTGGTGATAAGATTCTTGAATGGGATCCGTTCTCAATTCCTCTATTAACTGAAGTAACAGGCTTCATTAAGTTTGAAGACATTATTCCAGGTGCTTCAGTTTCTGAGCAAGTTGATACGGTTACTGGTCTTACAACAAGAACAGTTATTGAATCAAAAGATCCTTCTATCCAGCCAAGAATTTCGGTTCTTGATAAGGACGGAAAGCCGATCGTTGTTCCAGGAACAAAAAGACATGCAACATACAGATTGCAAATTGGTGCCAACATTATCGTCGCTGACGGTGATGAAATCGGTGCTGGTATGCCACTCTCAAAAGTTGCTCGTGAAACGACAAAAACAAAAGATATTACCGGTGGTCTTCCAAGAGTTGCGGAATTGTTTGAAGCTCGTAAGCCTTCAAATGCCGCTCAAATTGCAGACATCTCTGGTAACATTGAATTTGGTCCAGAATTGAGAGGAAGCAGAAGAATTATTATTCGTCCAGAAGACGGATCTGATTCTGTAACTTACACAGTTCCAAAAGGTCGCTTCGTTGTTGTTAACGAAGGTGACTATATTAGAGCTGGTGAGCCGATCATGGATGGCCCATCCAATCCTCACGATATTTTAAGAGTTATGGGTGTTAAAGCTCTCGCTCGTTATATCGTTGATGAAATCCAAGAAGTTTATCGCCTCCAAGGGGTTAAAATCGATGACAAGCACATCGAAGTAATTGTGAGCCAGATGTTGAAGAAAGTAGAAATCATGAATGCAGGAGATTCTACACTTATCGTTGGTGATTCTATTACGAAGAGTGAATTAGCAGTTATCAATGATGACCTCATTGCAAGAGATCTCAAGCCGGCAGAAGCTCGTCCATTGTTGCTTGGTATTACCAAAGCATCTTTGACAACAGAGTCTTTCTTGTCTGCAGCTTCATTCCAAGAGACAACAAAAGTCTTAACTCAGGCGTCTTTGGAAGGTAAGAAAGATCAATTGAGAGGCCTAAAAGAAAACGTTCTTATGGGACGTTTGATACCAGCTGGTACAGGGATCGCGAAATATCGCGACTTTGACGCAGCAACACCAGGGGACGAAGCCGAAGCCTCTGCTGACGGAGTAGCCATTAGTTTTTAACACTTGTGCTAGCTAGTTGATCATGGTACATCGACTAGCTAGTTTTTCTGCAGATGTATTAAGGAGCAGTAGGATGCCAACAATCAGCCAGTTGATCAGAAAAGGAAGAGAAGACAAAGTTGTAAGAACTAAGTCTCCAGCTCTTAAATCATGTCCTCAAAGACGTGGGGTTTGTACTCGTGTTTATACAACAACACCAAAGAAACCAAACTCAGCTTTGAGAAAAGTATGTAAAGTTAAACTCACTAGTGGTTTCGAAGTCATTTCGTACATTGGTGGAGAGGGACATAATCTTCAAGAACACTCGATCGTATTGATCCGTGGTGGTCGTGTTAAAGACCTACCTGGTGTTCGTTACCACACTGTCCGTGGTGCTTTGGATGCTTCAGGTGTTGATAAGAGACGCCAAAGTCGTTCTAAGTACGGAGCGAAGAGACCTAAGAAATAATTTAGCAATTTTTTTAACCACTCTTTTGGTTTTTATGATGACCATCAGAGAGTAATCCCTTAGGGGTGAAGAGGAGAATATCATGAGTAGAAAGCATAAAGCAGAAGTCAGAGAAGTCCTACCAGATCCATTGTATCAAGACGTTGTTGTAACAAAATTCATCAACGGCTTAATGATCGGTGGTAAAAAATCAACTGCAGAAAAGATTTTTTACGGTGCCTTAGAAATCATGGAACAAAAAACAGGTGAAGAGCCTTTAAAGCTTTTCAAGAAAGCGCTTTCAAATGTAAAGCCAGCTGTTGAAGTTAAGTCTCGTCGTATCGGCGGCGCTACTTATCAAATTCCAGTAGAAGTTAGACCAAACAGAAGACAATCACTTGCAATCCGTTGGCTCCGTGATTATTCACGTGAGAGATCTGGGAAAAATATGTGTGATAAGCTAGCTGACGAATTGATCGATGCAGCTAACGGCCGTGGCGGTTCTGTTAAGAAGAAAGAAGACGTCTACAAAATGGCTGAGGCCAACAAGGCGTTTGCTCACCTTAAGTGGTAATAGTTTAAATTTTTTTTTAATATACTTAGGCTTCTTAAAGTTAACTCCTTTAAGAAGCCTTTGTGTTTTTAGCGATGTAATGAAGGGATTTTTTCCATGGCAAAAAAAATAGCAGACGTTCGAAATATTGGAATTATGGCCCATATCGATGCCGGCAAGACCACAACTACAGAACGCATTCTTTTTTATACAGGTAAAAGCCATAAGATTGGTGAAGTTCACGACGGAACGGCCACTATGGACTGGATGGTTCAAGAGCAAGAACGTGGAATTACCATTACCGCTGCAGCAACAAAATGTTTTTGGAAAAATAAAGAAATTAATATCATCGATACTCCTGGTCACGTGGACTTTACGATTGAAGTGGAGCGTTCGTTACGTGTTCTAGATGGGGCGATAGGCGTTTTCGACGCTGTCTCTGGAGTTGAGCCTCAATCAGAAACAGTTTGGGGACAAGCTGATAAATATAATGTTCCAAGAATCGCCTTTGTTAACAAAATGGACCGCATGGGTGCCGATTTCAATAACTGCCTCTCTGAAATTAGAGAAAAGCTCGGCAAAAAAGCTGCTGCCATTCAAATTCCTATCGGTTCAGAAGATGTTTTTAAAGGCATGATCGACTTAGTAAAAATGAAATCCTACTTATTCAAAGAAGATGATCTTGGCGCAACTGTTGTAGAGGAAGAAATTGGACCTGACCTTCACGATGATGCCACTATCGCAAAGGAAGAGTTGATTGAAACTCTTGCTGATTATGATGATCAAATTGCAGAGGATTTTTTATCTGGAAATGAAATTACAATTGAGAGAATCAAGGCTGCCATTAGAACAGCGACAATCGATAAGGGATTCATTCCTGTAATGTGCGGCTCAGCTTTTAAAAATAAGGGCATTCAACCGCTTCTCGATGCGGTTATAGATTACCTACCATCACCTCTCGATAGAGGAACGATCAAAGGTCATAACGTAAAAGATTTTGACAAGCCTGAAGAGAGACAACCTGATGTTTCAGAGCCGTTCAGTTCGCTTGCTTTTAAGATTGCGACTGACCCTTTTGTAGGAACACTAACTTTCGTCAGAATATATTCTGGTGAGTTGAAAGTTGGACAAACTATTTATAATCCTCTCAAAAAGAAAAAAGAGAGAGTGACAAAAATCCTTCAAATGCACGCAGATAAAAGAACAGAATTACCTGTTGCTGAAGCGGGTGATATTGTCGCCGTTTTGGGTCTCAAAGATACAACAACTGGCGAAACTCTTTGTAGCGAAGGCAAGCCAATCATTTTTGACTTGATGGAATTTCCCGATGCCGTTATTTCAATCGCAGTAGAACCTAAAACAACTGCAGATGAGAAAAAACTCTCTGAAGTTTTAAGACAGTTATCGGTCGAAGATCCAACTTTTAAATATACTTCTAATAAAGAAACAGGACAGCTTCTTCTCTATGGAATGGGCGAGCTCCATTTGGAAATTATAACAGATAGACTCTCTCGAGAATTTAATGTCGGTGTTAACGTTGGTAAGCCACAAGTTTCATATCGAGAAAGTATTGCAGCTGAAGGCACAGCAGAGAATACATTTCACCGCGAACAAGGTGGAAAAATGCAATTTGGTTCTTGTACCCTCCACGTAGAACCTGTGGATTGCCAAGCCGGGATACTTTTTGAATCAAAAGTTACAAAACGAGATCTTCCAGAAGAATATATTAATGCCATTCAAAAAAGTATTATCAACACTGCTCCAGGTGGAGCCTTGGCAGGCTACGCATTTATTAATATTAAAGTGACACTCTTGAAGGCACCTTTTTCAGAAACTGAGGCTAATGAAGTTGCATACTCAATTGCCGCATCACAAGCATTCGTAGAGGCCTGCAGAAAAGGTGGACTGACACTCCTTGAACCAATTATGGAGCTAGAGGTCATCACTCCTTCAGATTTTACGGGTGAAGTCATTGCTGACATTAATATGAAGCGAGGCAGAGTGTTAAATATGGGAATGAAACAAAATAAAGAAATCATTTTAGCAGAAGTTCCCTTAGCGGAAATGTTCGGCTATAGTACCGACATTCGATCAAAGACGCAGGGCCGTGCGAATTTCACAATGACTTTCAAAAAATACGAAGCCATGGAACGAACTTTGGCCAAAGCGGTACTTGAGAAAAAGGGTATTTATACTCAGTAATTACAATAGTTTAAAAAGTTTATTAACATTTCTAAAATTAGTTTTAGAAAGAAGTTGACAAAGGGCCGCATATTTAATTAAAACTGCCCTTCAATCAAATCGTGAAAGTAAGGAATAGGCATAGATGAAAGCGACGAGACTGAGAATTAAGTTAAGAGCATATGACTACAGATTGCTCGACAAGAGTGTGAACGAGATTGTTCAAACAGCAAAAGAAACGGGTGCTCGCGTGGCAGGTCCTATTCCATTGCCAACGGAGATCAATAAATTTACTGTTTTGCGCTCACCACACATTGATAAGAAATCTCGTGAGCAATTCGAGATGAGAACGCACAAAAGATTGATCGACATCGTCGATCCTACGCAACAAACCGTTGATAGCCTAATGAAGTTAGACCTATCTGCAGGTGTTGACGTAGAAATTAAGTACTAGTATATATGCCCATCGTTTAAAGATGGTTTTTTTTTAATATTAACCATGAATGCATCCCTGATGTCAGGGTGATGCTGTGGAGGACCAATGTCTGAAAAAGTCGCGCTACCTCAATTCTTTGGTGTGAAAGCTGGTATGACCAGAATTTTCGATGCTGAAGGCAATCATGTTACAGTTACAGTCATTAAGTTGATTCCTAATTTTGTAACACAAGTCAAAACAAAAGAAACTGATGGTTATGAAGCCTATCAAATTGGATATGGCGAAAAAAGAGAATCATTAGTAAACAAAGCAACAAAAGGTCACCTTGCAAAGTCAAAGACTGCTGCAAACCTTACTCGCTTTGCTGAAATTAGAACTGAAGGCGTCACTTCAGAATATCTAGGCAAACAATTATCACTCGAGCCATTTGTAGCTGAAACTTCAATTGATGTTTGTTCAACATCAAAAGGTAAAGGCATGCAAGGGGTTATGAAGAAATATAACTTCAAAGGTGGTCCAGCTGCTCACGGTTCTATGTTTCATAGAAGACCAGGTGCAATTGGTAATAGAGCAACTCCAGCCCGCGTATTCAAAGGCAAGAAAATGCCAGGACATATGGGTGCTGCAAAGGTGACGGTTCAAAATTTGAAAGTTGTCGAAGTAAATGAAGAAAAGGGTTACTTGCTAGTGAGAGGATCAGTTCCTGGAGCTAAAAATGGTTTCGTAAAAATTAGCAAGTCTATTAAGAAATAAGGATTTTGGTCATGGCTGAAATAAATGTATTAAATAAAAAATTCGAATCTTCTGGGAAGTTAAATACTGAAGTAGATCTTTCTGCAGACGTTATCAATGTTCCAGTTGTTCACCAAGTTGTTAAAGCTCTTTTGGCTTCAAGAAGACAAGGGAACGCATGCACAAAGACGAAAGGCTTTGTAAGTGGCGGTGGTATGAAGCCTTATAAGCAAAAAGGTACAGGCCGTGCAAGACAAGGTTCTTCACGTTCACCTCTCTTTGTTGGTGGTGGTACTGCTTTCGGTCCTCAACCAAGAAGTTACGAGCAAAAAGTTAATAAGAAAGTTGCCAATCTTGCGATCCAATCAGTAATTGCTGATAAGTTGCAAGCTGGAAAACTCACTGTTGTTGAAACTGTTGAATCAACAGGTAAGACAAAAGATATCTTTAAGACTCTTAACAGTAAGTCTCTCTTGCCAGCTCTTGTAGTTACAGCAAGTGATGATTCTGCGGCGTTAAAAGCAGTAAGAAATATCAAGAATGCAAAAGCAACTCCAGTTAGTGGCTTCAGCGTTTACGAAGCAGTAAAATTTGAAAACCTCGTTATTGAGAAGGAAGCTCTAGAAAAGCTTCTCCAAAGGTTGGTGTAATCATGACAAAGTTAGTTGATATTTTAGTAAAACCTTTGATCACTGAAAAGTCTTCACTTGAATCAGAAACTAATAATCGTTTCGGATTTGTTGTTGCTTTGAGTTCTAACAAGAACCAAATCAAAGAAGCAGTTGAGAAGCTTTATGCAGTGAAAGTATTGAATGTTAAGACAAGCATAACTCCTGGAAGAATGAAGCGTTTTGGAGCTCATACAAAGAAGACTTCTAAAACTAAAAAAGCATTCGTACAGTTAGCTGAGGGCCAGAAGATAGAGTTCTTCAAAGGCGTTTAAGTAGAAAAAGGATTGTGAGATGGCAGTTAAAAAATTTAAACCAACGACACCAACACTAAGACAAGCACAGACGCTTTCTAGTGCTGAATTGACAAAAAATGTCGAGATCCCAAAGTCGCTTTTGGCTCATAAGAGTTCAACTGCTGGGAGAAATAACCATGGTCGAATTACAACACGTCATAAGGGCGGTGGTGTAAAGAGAAGATATAGAATTGTTGATTTCAAACGCAACAAGGAAGAAGTTCCAGCGACTGTTGCAGCAATTTGTTATGATCCAAATAGAACATGTAATCTTGCTCTATTAAATTACGCCGACGGCGTAAAGACTTTCATTCTTGCACCAGTGGGCTTGAGTGTTGGTGACGTGATCGTATCTTCAGCGCAAGCCGATATTAAAGTTGGTAACTCGAAATTATTAAAAGATATTCCAGTGGGTACTTTAGTTCACAATGTTGAACTTCACCCAGGTGCTGGTGGCCAAATGGCTCGTTCAGCTGGATCTTTTGTTCAAGTTATGGCGAAAGAAGGAAAAGAAATTCTTTTAAGACTTCCATCTGGTGAGTTGAGAAAGGTTAAAGAAAATTGTAGAGCAACGATTGGCCAAGTTGGAAATCTCGATCACGAGAAAACTAATCTTGGTAAAGCTGGTCGTACAAGAAAGTTAGGTATTCGTCCTACAGTTCGTGGTGTTGCTATGAACCCAATCGATCACCCAATGGGTGGTGGTGAAGGTCGTACTTCAGGTGGACGTCATCCATGTACGCCATGGGGTCAACCAACTCGCGGATTTAAGACAAGAAAGAATAAGAGAACTAACAAGTTTATCGTTAAGAGAAGAAAGTAATTAGACGGAGTAAATGATTATGTCTCGTTCATTAAAAAAAGGACCTTATGTTGACTTTAGCCTCATGAAAAAGGTTATGGCAGCTCAAGGTGATGATAATAAGAAAGGCAACAAAGTGATTAAGACTTGGTCTAGACGATCAACAATCGTTCCAGAGTTCATTGGTCTTACCTTTGCGGTTCATAACGGGAAGAAATTCATCCCAGTTTATGTAACTGACAATATGATTGGACACAAGCTTGGGGAGTTCTCTTTAACAAGAACTTTCAATGGCCACTCTGGTGATAAGAAGAAGTAAGGGTTAGTTGAGGAGTTATTGTTATGGCTATATCAGTTAAAAACAACAGCATTGGGGTAGCACCTAATAAAGTTAGAGCGGTTTGCAACCTAATCAGAAACAAAAAAGCGAGTGATGCACTTAAGATCCTTCGTTTTTGTGAAAAGAGAGAAATTGCACTCGTTCTTACAAAACTTATTAATAGTGGATTAGCGATTGCCGCTGAATCTGAAAAATATGATCTCGATAACTTGGTTATCGGAACAATTTATGCAGGCGAAGGTGTCACTCTGAAAAGAATCATGCCTCGTGCACAAGGGCGAGCATTTAGAATCCGTAAGAGAACATCAAAAGTAACTGTAGAGTTAAAAGAAGCATAGGAAGGAAATAATGGGACAAAAAGTACACCCTTATGGTTTTAGACTAGGTTATATCAGAGGATGGCATTCCAACTGGTATGCAAAGAATAATTATTCTGAACTCCTCCACGAAGATTTAAAAATTCGTGAGTATATTGCGAAGAATATGAAGAACGCGGCCGTAGCTAGCGTTGAAATCTCTAGAACCTCTGATCAGGTAAAAGTAACGGTTAATACTGCGAAGCCTGGTGTTGCCATTGGTAAAAAAGGTACTGGAATTGAAAAAATCAGAAACGACCTGAAAAAACTTACTCAGGGTACTTTGATTTTCAATATTGCTGAAGTAAAGAGACCAGACTCAGATGCTAAATTAATTGCAGAAAGCATTGCTCAACAACTTGAAAAGCGTGTTGCTTTCAGAAGAGCTATGAAGAAAGTGATTCAATCTGCATTCAGAGCTGGAGTTAAAGGTATTCGTGTTAAAACTGCTGGCCGTTTAGGTGGAGCAGATATGGCAAGAACAGAAGGTTATTCTGAAAGAAAAGTGCCTCTACATACCCTCAGAGCAGACATTGATTACAATACTGCTGAAGCCTTAACGACTTATGGTCTTATTGGCGTGAAAGTATGGGTTTATAAAGGTGAAATTTACAAATAAGTTTAATTGTGAAAGCAGAGGTTAACAATGCTAAGTCCTAAAAGAGTAAAGTGGAGAAAGCCCCAGAAAGGAAGAATGAAGGGGAAGGCGTACCGTGGAAATACTATCGTACACGGTGATATGGCTATACAAGCCACAGGTTGTGGTTATATAACCAACCGCCAAATTGAAGCTGCACGTATTGCGATGACAAGACATCTCAAGCGTGGTGGAAACGTCTGGATCAAGGTATTCCCTGATAAGACTCTTACACGTAAGCCAGCTGAAGTTCGTATGGGTGCCGGAAAGGGATCTCCAGAGCATTGGGTAGCTGTAGTTAAGCCAGGAAGAGTTTTATTTGAAATTCAACATCCTGACGCTAACTTGTGTAAAGAAGCTCTAAAGCTTGCGCTTTATAAGCTTCCGATCAAAGCGAAAATTGTAAGTAAAGAGAGCTTGGCTCAAGCGTAAATATAATAAAAGTAGGAAGAGGCAGTTATGGCTGAAGTTCTAGAATATAAAGATGTAGTGAAGTTAGATAAGAAAGCAATCGACGGTAAAGTTGATTCACTTAAGAGAGAGCTTTTTAATATGAAAATGCAAAAAGCAACAAGTGGATTAGAAAAACCTCATAAGATTAAAACTCTTAAGAAGAATATTGCCAGACTATTAACAGCTGCTAGTTCAAAGTAATTGAGCAAGGAATAAGAGATGAGTGAGAACAGTAAGACATTTAAGAAAACTTTAGACGGAATCGTAGTAAGCGATGCAAACGACAAGACTGTTGTTGTGAAAGTTGTAAGAAGACTTAAGCACCCAACATATAGCAAGTTTGTTTCAAGCAGCAAAAAGTTGCATGCTCACGATGAGGCAAATAAGGCAAAAATTGGTGACAAGGTTACGATAATAGAATCACGCCCATACTCAAAAATGAAGAAGTGGGAATTGTTGAGCGTTAATTAAAAAATAGTTGGTGGAGTAAGCCATGATTCAAATGCAAACGATACTTGAAGTTGCTGACAACTCAGGTGCAAAAGAAGTTAAGTGTATTAAAGTTTTGGGTGGTTCAAAGCGCGTTTCTGCTGGAATTGGTGACATCATAGTTGTTGCTGTTCAACAGGCTATCGCCTCTTCAAAAATCAAGAAGGGTGAAGTTAAAAAAGCAGTTATCGTTAGAACGGCCAAAGAACTAAGAAGAGAAGATGGTTCTTATATTAAGTTTGATAACAACTCCGTTGTTATATTAAACAACAACAATGAGCCTGTCGGTACTCGTATATTTGGACCAGTAGCTCGTGAGTTGAGAACAAGAAACTTTGGTAAGATCTGTTCACTAGCTCCAGAAGTTTTGTAATTAGAGGGCAATATGGAAAAGCTAAGATTAAATGATGAAGTTGTAGTTCTTGCTGGTAAAGACAAAGGTAAGACTGGAAAGTTGGTAAAAGTTGATCACAAGAACAATAAAGTTATTGTTGCTGGTGTAAACGTTGTAAAGAAGGCTTTAAAGCCGACTCAAGAAAACCCAGCTGGCGGTATTATTGATAAAGAATCTTTTATCCATATCAGCAACGTAGCAGTTCTTAGTCCAAAGACTAAAAAAGCTACAAGAGTAAAGATAGAGAAAAAAGACGGAAAAAATATAAGAGTTGCTGTTGCTTGTGGCTCAAAGTTAGACAAGTAAGATAGTCGAGGAAGTATATGAGCAGACTAGGTCAAAAATACGAAACAGAAATCAAAGGCGCGTTGTCCACTAAATATGGATATAAAAACGTAAACATGATTCCTAAAATTGAAAAAGTTGTTGTGAGCTGTGTCCATCGTGACACTGTTTCAAATGCAAAAGTTGTTGATTCAATTGTAGCTGATCTTGCATCTATTACTGGTCAAAAGCCAGTTGTAGCAAGAGCTAAGAAATCAATTGCTTCATTCAAAATCAGAGAAGGAATGCCTCTTGGTGCTAGCGTAACTTTACGTGGCGAGAGAATGTTTGAATTCCTAGATCGTTTGATTTCAATTTCATTACCAAGAGTACGTGACTTTAGAGGGATTTCTCCTAAAGGTTTCGATGGTCGTGGAAATTTCAATATGGGTTTGAAAGAACAAATTATTTTCCCAGAAATTAACTACGATAAAATCGATAAGATTCGTGGAATGGGAATCACAATTGTAACTTCAGCTAAAAGTAACGAAGAAGGTAAAGAGCTTCTCACATTGTTGGGTATGCCTTTCGCAAGCAAATAAATAAGGTGGAATCATGGCAAGACTAGCTAAAATTGTCGCTAATGAAAAAAAGAAGAAACTGGCAAAGAAGTACAAGAATCTTCGCACAGAACTTCGCGAAAAAATAAGTAATCCAAGTACTTCGGATGAAGACAGAGTAGAAGCAATGATTAAAATGCAAAAGCTTCCTCGTAATTCAGCCGGAATTAGAGTTAGAAATAGATGTGAAATGACTGGGCGATCAAGAGGTTATTACAGAGCGTTTAAACTTTCGAGAATTTCATTTAGAAAGTTGGCCCTCGAAGGAATGATCCCTGGTGTAACAAAGTCAAGTTGGTAGTTTTTAGGAGAATATAGTTATGATGACCGATCCTATTGCAGATATGTTGACAAGAATGCGCAATTCGATCCAGGCTGGACAAGACCGGGTTGAGTTTCCTGCGAGCAAGTTGAAAGCAGCTGTTTGTAAAGTTTTAAAAGATGAAGGCTATATTAAGGGCTTTAAGATTATCGCTAAAACAAAAAGTGATATTCGCATTAAGGTTCTTTTTAAAGAAGGCGCAATTGTTGGTTTAGAAAGAGTTTCAAAACCAGGTTTACGTCAGTATAGAAGTTACACTGAATTACCAAAGGTTATTTCTGGTCTTGGTATTTCGATTATCTCAACTTCACAAGGTGTTGTTTCAACTCGTGAAGCGAAGGTTAAGAAAATCGGTGGCGAACTCCTTTGTAATATTTGGTAATTAAGAGAGGATAATATGTCGAGAATTGGTAAAGAACCTATAGCGATACCTGAAAAAGTTGAAATCAAAATTCAAGGTGTCAATGTAAGTATAAAAGGACCAAATGGTCAGATGGCTATGGACATGAACAAGCTTGTAAAAGTTGAAGTCAAGGACAAAGTCATTACTGTAAATCCAATAGACGAGTCTAAAGAAGCTCGTTCTCAATGGGGAACAGCTCGTACATTGGTTAGCAATATGGTAACTGGAGTGACAAAGGGCTTTACAAAGTCTCTTGAGTTCAACGGTGTTGGTTATAAGGCCGCTGTAAACGGAACAACGCTTACTTTGAATTTAGGTTATTCACATCCAATTGATTATAAACTTCCTACGGGAATTACTGCGAAAGTAACTAAGAACGTAATTGATTTAACTGGTTTCGATAAAGAATTGGTTGGATTCGTTGCTGCTAAAGTTAGATCTTTCAGACCACCGGAGCCATATAAAGGTAAGGGGTTAAAGTACACAACTGAAACAATTATTAGAAAAGCTGGTAAAGCGGGCGCTAAGAAATAAAAGTGGGATAAAGTTATGAGAAAGGCAAAAGGCAAAATTCAGAACGAAAGTGAAGCGAAAAGACTTAGAAGAAGACTTTCAATTAGAAAGAAAGTTTCTGGAACTTCAGAATGTCCACGTATCAATCTTTTTAGATCAAACAAGCATCTAAAAATTCAATTGATCGACGATATTGCTTCAAAGACTCTTTTTACTGTTCAAACTTATGGCAAAGAAGCTGTAGGTGAAAATAACAGAGAAGGCGCGAAGCTTATTGGTGCAAAAGTTGCAGAACTCTTAAAGTCTAATAATCTTTCAAGAGCTGTGTTTGATAGAGCTGGTTATAAATATACTGGTGTAGTTGCTTCGTTGGCGACTGCAATCCGTGAAAACGGTATCCAAGTTTAATAGTGGTAGGTTGGAGTTAGAATGAACGACGAAACCAAATTTGATGAGACAATTACTGAAGTTAGCAATGAGGCTGAAGAGTCCATTGAGGATAAGCGCAAGAAGAGAGCTTCTCACGCAAGAAAGAAGCAGGCTGCTCCTGAGTCAGAATTTGAGGAAAGAGTAGTAGCTGTTAACCGCGTTGCTAAAGTTGTGAAGGGTGGGCGTCGCTTTTCATTCTCAGCTTTAATGATCGTTGGTGATAAGAACGGTAGAGTTGGATATGGTTTAGGAAAAGCAAAAGAAGTTCCTGAAGCGATCAGAAAAGCAACTCAAGCTGCTCAGAAGAATATGATCCACGTGCCAATCGAAGCAGGAACACTTCCACACTTTGTTGAAGGTAATTACTGTGCCGGTAAAATCCTTTTCATGCCTGCTGGAGACGGTACAGGTGTTAAGGCTGCGGGTGCTTGTCGTTCAATTCTAGAGCTAGCTGGTGTTCGTAACGTTTTGACTAAGTCACTTAAGACGAACAACCCACACAACGTTGTTAAGGCAACTTTCTCTGCTCTTAAGAAATTAAGATCAGTAGATCAAATTGCAAAAGCACGTGGAATTGATATTAAAAAAATTAGAATTAAATAAGTTATTTGAGGTTGATTATGGTTGCGAAAACTATAGAAGTTAAATTGATTAGAAGTACTAACAAGTGCACAGAGAAGCAAAAAGCTACTGTTCTTGGATTAGGCTTAACTAAACTTGGAAGAACAAGAACACTTGAAAATACTCCTGCAGTAAGAGGCATGATCAAAAAAATGATCCAGTGGCTCGAAGTTAAAGAGTAATTTTTAGAATTTAAGGAATAAGTGAGGATTATATGTTGACGCTGACTACGTTGAAGAGCCCAAAAGGCGCAAATAGAGACACAAAGAGAATTGGCCGTGGACAAGCTTCTGGTCAAGGTACTCAAGCTGGTAAAGGTCACAAGGGTTCAAAAGCTCGTAAAAGTGGTCACATGCGTACAGGTTTCGAATCTGGTGCACAACCTCTGTATATGAGACTTGGTAAGAGAGGATTCAAAAATGAACCTTTCAAAGTTTCATTTGCAACCGTTTCTTTAGGCGTTTTGAACGAGAAATTTGATTCAGAAGCAGTAACTAGAGAAGCTTTAATTGAAAAAGGTCTTTTAAAAGGTGCCAATAAAAGTAAACCTGTTAAAATTCTTGCAACTGGTGAGTTGACTAAGAAGCTCGTTTTCGTTGGAATAGAGAAGTTCTCAAAAACAGCTGAAGAGTCCATCAAGAAAGCCGGTGGGGAAATCAAGCAAGCCCAATAGGAAGGTTTATTAAGCAATGTCTACCTCTCAGAGTAAAATTGAAGATTTAAAAAGACGGATTTTTTTCACCCTTCTGCTTCTATTCGTTTATCGAATTGCAGCTCAGGTGCCAGTTCCTGGCGTAGATGCCACGGCAATTAAGGCATACTTTGCGGGATCATCTGGTGGAATATTCGACCTTATCAACACTTTTAGCGGTGGTGCTTTTAAGCGCTTCTCAGTGCTCGCACTAGGAATCATGCCTTATATCACGACATCAATTATTTTCAGTCTTTTGGGCGAAGTTATTCCTCAAATTGCTGAGCTTCAAGAAGATGCCGATGGAAATAAAAAAATTCAGAAATGGACTCGTTACGCAACCGTAATTCTTTGCTGTATTCAAGGTTACGGAATGGCAGCTGTTTTTGAGGGGTTTAGATCTCCAGGTGGAATTCCAGTAATTCCTGAGCCAGGTCTTCTCTTTAGAGTTACAACCATGATCACTCTTGCTGCGGGGACAATGTTCTTAATGTGGCTAGGTGAACGAATTACAGAATATGGCCTTGAAAACGGCGTATCTTTGATTATCTTTGCAGGTATCGCTGTCGAACTTCCAGCCGAAGTTATTCAAAACATGACGCTCTTTAGAAATGGTGAACTCTCAGGACTTCACTTACTTCTTGATGTTGTCGTTATTATTTGCGCCTTCTTTATAGTGGCTTTCATTGAAAGATCATTTAGAAGTGTTCCTGTTCAATACGCTAAAAAAGTTGTTCATAATCGCGTTTATGGTGGAACTCAAAGTCTACCGATGAGACTTGATACAGGTGGTGTTATGCCTCCTATTTTGGCCTCTTCTTTATTGGCAGCCCCTGCGACTTTTGCATCATTTGTACCTGCAACAAGTCCATTGAAGCCTTATTTTGAAGTAATCCAACAGTCCCTTTATCCAGGGCAGATGCTATTTAATATCTTCTTTGGCTTATTGATTGTGTATATGACATATTTTTATGCTCCAATTCAGTTTAAAACAAAGAAGATTTCGGAAATGCTTCAAAAGAACAACGCTTTTATTCCAGGAGTTCGTCCTGGGGCAAAGACTCAAGACTATCTTGATTGGTTGTTGAATCGTTTAAGCTTTTTCGGTGCCCTCTTTTTAGTTGTAATTTGTATTTTACCTACAGAGCTTACCGGAAACAGAACTCGCTTTGGCGGCACTTCGATGCTGATCCTCGTGAGTGTTTCAATTAGAGTCATGATGAACATCCAAGCGTTCATGTTTGCTGATCGTTATGAGAATGCTTACAAAGTTCGTGGTAAGCACTCTGGCAGCGCAAGAAGGTTTTAGATAATGCAACCTCAGTTAATTTTTTTGGGAGCTCCTGGCTCTGGCAAAGGAACTCAAGCTACACGACTTATTAAGGAATGTGGCTACCAGCATCTCTCGACGGGCGACCTCTTGAGAAAAGAAGTGAAAGAAGCTTCTGAACTGGGAAAAAGGGTTACCGCTATCATGAACGCTGGAAAGCTTGTTGATGATAATACGGTATTGGAACTTTTAAAAAAGAATACGGATCTTGCCTCTGGCGCTTATATATTTGATGGTTTTCCACGCAATGGAGACCAGGCAAAGTTGCTAGACGAAGTGGTTCTCAAGGGTTCGAACTCAAAGGCCGTGTACTTTGAAATTGACCTTGATTTACTCTTCGATAGACTTGTAAATCGTAGAACTTGTGGCAAATGCGGCGAGATCTATAATTTAAAGTTTAAGGCTCCAGCACAAGCTGGCGTTTGTGATAAGTGTGGTTCAACTGAGTTGAACCAAAGAAAGGATGATGTTGCTGAAACAGTAAAGCACCGTCTTGATGTATTTAAAGAAACAATTGAACCAGTGCTTAAGCACTATGAAAGTGAAGGTCGTCTAGTAAGACTTGACGCATCAAACGGCTCAGACGAGGTATTTTCTTCGCTTAAGTCTTTGATCTAGTGTTCAGTCGGGCGGGAGCTTGCATAAGTGTGATGAGTTTTGTATACAGAGGCGTTAAGTTAGTATGACAGATGTTGAATACATTGAAGTGGAAGGGGAAGTTACTGAACTTCTTCCGAATACCAAATTCAAAGTTAAGTTACCGAATGGACACAACATAATTGCTCATATTAGCGGAAAAATGCGGATGCATTTTATTAAAATTTTACCAGGCGATAAAGTTTTAGTTGAGATAAGCAAGTACGATTTGACGAAGGGTAGAATCACATATCGTAGTAAAGGGAAGTAAAGGAAGCGGACATGAAAGTGAGATCTTCGGTTAAGAAAATTTGTAAAGATTGTAAGGTTGTGAAGCGCAAAGGAGTCGTAAGAGTCGTTTGTAAATCTTCACCTAAGCATAAGCAGAGACAAGGTTAATAGTTGGCGTAGGAGTAGTATATGGCGCGGATTCTAGGTGTAGACATTCCAAGAAACAAAGTTATGAGAGTAGCTATGAGATCTATCTATGGGGTAGGTGCAAATGTTGCTACAGCAGTTTTAGCGAAAGCTGGAATTGATTTAAATAAAAACTCAAATGATATCTCTGAAGAAGAGGTTCAAGAAATCAGAAGAATTCTTGAAGAAGACTATACGGTTGAAGGTGATTTAAGACGTGAAATTGGTTTAAATATCAAGCGCCTTAAGGACATGGGATGCTATAGAGGTGTTCGTCATAGAAAGAGTCTTCCAATGAGAGGACAAAGAACTCATACGAATGCACGTACAAGAAAAGGTCCTGCTGTCGCTATCGCAGGTAAGAAATCTATTAAGGCGATGAAGTAATTAAGGTAGAGGCTGATTATGAATAAGAAGACGACATCAACAGTAACAAAGAAAAAAGTAAAGAAGAACGTGACTCATGGTATTTGCCATGTTCAAGCGTCTTTCAATAACTGCATTGTAACTTTCACTGATATGCAAGGTCAGGCGATTTGTTGGGCAAGTGCTGGCCAATTAGGTTTCAGAGGCTCAAAAAAATCAACTCCATTTGCTTCTCAAACAGCTTCAATGGAAGCTGCTAAGAAAGCTGTTGAGAGTGGAATGAGCTCTGTAGAAGTACACGTTAAGGGCCCAGGCGCAGGTCGTGAAAACGCGATTAGAGCATTGGTTGCTGCTGGATTGAGAATTACTCTCGTTTCAGATAAGAGTCCTATACCTCACAATGGTTGTAGAGCTCCTAAGCGTCGTAGAGTTTAATTAATTAGAATTTTTGTTTTATATCAATTTTAGGAGTTTGGAATGGACACCTTTGTAGCAAAGAACTGGACAAGCCTCATTAGACCAGTAGCACTAGAGTGCGATACAGATTCACTTACAACTAGCTATGGTAAATTTGTAGCTAAGCCACTCGAAAGAGGTTACGGCCAAACTTTAGGCAACTCTTTAAGAAGAGTTCTTTTATCTTCACTTCAAGGTGCAGGTATCGTTGCTATTCGTATCGACGGTGTTGAGCACGAATTTGGAACAATCAATAACGTTAAAGAAGAAGTTTCTGAAATCATTTTGAATTTGAAAGAAGTACATTTCAAAATCAAAGGGAAAGAAGATGTTGTTTTAACTCTTGAGAAATCAGGAGAAGGTCCAGTTAAAGCTGGAGATATTTCAGGTCACGCAAACGTTGAAGTTTTAAACCCTGATTATGTTATCTGTAACGTTTCATCTGGCGGCTCAATTAAAATGGAATTGAAAGTTGCTAGAGGTAAAGGTTATGTAACTGCACTCGATAACAAAGAAGATTTCGATCTTCCAGTTGGTTGGGTTTACCTCGATACACTTTTCTCACCGGTTCACCGTGTGAATTATACTGTTACTAACGCTCGTGTTGGTAAGAGAACAGACTTTGACAAATTGACTTTAGAAGTTTGGACAAATTCTGGTATTGATCCTTCAGATGCAGTTGCCTTCGCAGCTAAAATCTTACGTGATCAACTTGCAGTATTCTTGAACTTCGAAGATGAAGAAGAAGTTCAAAGAATGGAAACTAAGCCAACTTCTTCTTCTGCTGCTGCTCCAACAAACAATTTCTTGTTGAAGCCAGTATCTGAACTTGAGCTTTCAGTACGTTCTGCAAACTGTCTCCAAAATGCAAATATCAAGTACATCTATGAACTCGTTTCAAAGACAGAAGGCGAAATGCTTAGAACTAAGAATTTCGGAAGAAAGTCATTGAACGAAATTAAAGAATTACTTGCTCAGATGGGATTAGGACTTGGAATGAAAGTTGATCACATCATGAAAGAAATAAACGATAAAAAAGACTAGGCTGTTGTTGTTGAGGAGTTACGGTTATGAGACACCAAAGACGTAAATTTAAAATTGGAAACAATCCTTCTCATAGAAAGGCTTTAATTAAAAATTTGGCCAATGAAGTGATTGATCATGGAAAAATTAAGACTACTTTTACAAAGTGTAAGGCGATTCAAGCACATGTTGAAAAGCTTATTACAATTGGAAAGGAAGATTCAGTTGCAAATAGAAGATTAGCTTATTCAAAACTCAACAACAAAGATGTTGTTAAGAAGTTGTTTGATGAAGTTGGTCCAAAGTTTAAATCACGTAATGGTGGTTATACTCGTATCGTTAAGGTTGCTGATGCTCGTTTTAACGACGGTGCAAAGATGGCCTATATAGCTCTTGTCGACTAATTCTTTCAAGACTCTTTAATGAAAAAATGATAAAAGACCCTCAAACGAGGGTCTTTTTTTATGCAAAGAGGTTTAGCACTTCCTACAAAACTCACGATTATTGCACTTATTATAAGTGTCACTCTTCTTTATTCACTTTATTGGCACAATAAGTTTTCGCCAATGATTAATCAATTTGATGGTGATCTTATTTTAAAGACGCTGCCAGAATTTCAAGTTGAAGAGATCCAAAGTAAGCAATTGATGTCGAAAAAGGATTTTATTAACAATGAAGGTCGTCTGACTTTTATCCATTTTTGGGGAACGTGGTGTGGTCCATGTGAAGCAGAGTTGCCACCTCTTCTCGATATGGCGAAAAAATTTAAAAACAGTGATGTGCAATTTGTTTTAATCGCTGTTCAAGATACTGCTGAGAAAGTGACAAAATATATGAAACGTTTTGGAACTCTTCCAGAAAATATCGTTCTTGCTCTCGATGTTAATGGTGACTCAATGACAAAGTTTGGAACAGTTAAAGTTCCAGAGTCCTATGTCTTTAATCATCAGGGAACAAACTTGAGCAAATTTATCGGCCCACAAAGCTGGGAACAAACTCGCTATTATGATCGACTAGTTTTTTATCATAATAGTTCAAAACCTTTGTTGAATCAAAAGATCGAAACTCATTAAACTGTTGTAATTACTCATTTCTTTCCCTGTCCATTTTTTAGGCGGGACTATCAAGTATTTTTACAATCTGCCGAAAAGTTAAACAGTAAATCACTCATGGTGTTCTAAAAATGAACATTCATGATCAAGGAGATGACAATGATTAACTGGAAAGAGATGAGAAACCTGCATGTGATTGGGAAGTTGGAAGACATCCTTAATCGTTGGTTTGGAGTCGAGCTTGTTTGGGCCGATTCGCATGGACGAGTCCAGAGTGGAATCATGGATAAGGACTTTGCTTTTAAAAGTCATTTTGCCAAAGTGCAAATGCACATGGGTTTAGGCCATGAGTATCTCCAACAAGATGTCGAAAAAACAATTGAGAAGCTTGAAGCATCAGAAAAAAACACAGTGGTGTATGATTCGTTCTTTAAGCATGTCAAAGGAATTGCCAGTCGAGTGATTGTTGATGGTGATTATTTAGGAACTGTTTATGCTTATCCTTTTCTCCCATTAAATATTACTGATGCGGAAAAAGCAGAAGTCGTTAAGCAAATGGTGAGCTGTGGATGTAGTGAAGCTGATGCTAAGTCTGCTGTTGATAGCATGAAGAAGCTTGGGCCAATCGATTCGGAGTATTTGGTTGAACTTTCAGAACTGGTTGGTGATGAAGTTATTGAGTATCACGAAGAAGTGACAAAGCGTGAACAACGTATTCAGGAACTCAATAGTGAGCTCGGTGATAAATATCGTTATCACATGATGATTGGTAAATCGAAAAAGATGCAGGCGATTTATCGCTTGCTTGAGAAAATCTCAGGATCTGAATCAAGTGTTTTTGTTCAAGGTGAAAATGGTACTGGTAAGGAACTCGTGGCAAAAGCGATTCATTACTATTCTCCAAGAAAAGATAATATGTTCTTGGCGATCAACTGTTCAGCTTTTAACGATAACCTTCTCGATTCAGAACTCTTTGGTCACGTGAAAGGTGCCTTTACCGGTGCGATTAAAGATAAGAAAGGTTTATTTGAACAAGCTCACGGTGGAACACTGTTCCTGGATGAAATTGGTGATACGTCATTAACTATGCAGGTTAAGCTTTTACGCGTGCTTCAAGAGGGAACTTACCTTCCTGTTGGTGCAACAACTCCTAAGAAGTGTGACGTAAGAATCGTTGCTGCAACCAATAAGCCAATTAAAGAAATGATGGCGAAAGGTGAGTTCAGAGAAGATCTTTATTACAGAATTAACGTTATTAATATCAATCTTCCACCGTTGCGTGAAAGAAATGAAGATATTCCGGTATTGATGGATCACTTTATGAAGAAGCGTTGTGATGAAGTGGGGATTCCCATGAAAACTTTATCAAAGAAGACGCTTGAGAAAATGTTTGATTACCCATGGCCAGGTAACGTGCGTGAACTTGAAAACGAAATTGAGCGCGTGGTTGTTTTGGCGGGTGAAGATAAGATCATTACGCCTGATCTTTTGAGTGCCAGAATTCTTGAACATGGAACGGAGGGACGCTCTAGTGTGCCTCGTGGCATTAATACTTCTGGATCATTAAAAGATGCTCTTGAAGAGCTAGAAATGATGATGATCAAAGAAGGATTGAAGCGTTGTAACTTCAATAAATCGCGTCTTGCAAAAGAGCTCGGAGTTTCAAGAGCTTCACTCATTATGAAGGTCGATAAGTACGATCTGGATAAGCGCGTTAAAAAAGCTGTCGGCGAAGACGACTAGCAGCAAATTTATTCTTTAAAATAGCCTCCTAAGACCAATCGGTTTAGAATACTGCGGTCTTAGGAGGTTTTTTTATGCCTGACGTTTTAAATTTAAAACGAGAAAAACTCGTTGAACTTCGTAATCGCGCGGCTCTTGGTGGTGGACCGGAGCGAATCAACAAACAACATGAACAAGGAAAGTATACTGCTCGTGAAAGAATTGAGCGGTTAATAGATCCAGGCTCATTTATTGAGTTTGATCGTTTTGTTGTTCATCGATGTACTAATTTTGGAATGGAAAAAACAAAGTTCTTAGGTGACGGTGTTGTTACTGGCATTGCCGAAATCAATGGCCAGAAAATCGCCCTCTATTCGCAGGACTTTACTTGTTGGGGTGGAGCTCTTGGAGCTTCTCACGCCAAAAAAATATGTAAGATTATGGACTTCGCTCTCGAGAATCGCATTCCGATTATTGGAATGAATGATTCTGGTGGTGCTCGTATTCAAGAGGGCGTTGAGTCTCTTGCAGGTTATGCTGAAATTTTTTATCGTAACGTGAAAGCTTCTGGTGTTATTCCCCAAATTTCTTTGATCTTAGGTCCATGTGCCGGTGGAGCTGTTTATTCGCCTGCTATTACCGACTTTATTTTCATGGTGGATAAATCTTCATACATGTTTGTGACTGGTCCTGATGTTATCAAGACTGTAACTCACGAAGAAGTATCGAAAGAAGAACTCGGCGGTGCGCTTACTCACGCAGAAAAATCGGGCGTTGCTCAATTTCGCTGTCTCGATGAAGATGAATGTTTTGAGCGAGTGAGAGAATTGCTTGCCTACATTCCTGCATCAAATTATCGCAAGCCAACACTCAAGCCAACGTCTGATCCTCATTATCGTGACAACAATAAACTTCGTGAAGTGATTCCATCTAATCCGAAGAAGCCTTATGATATGAGAGAAGTGATCCTTGATATCTTGGATGACTCCCAATTTTTAGAAGTTCATAAAGATTACGCTAAGAATATTATTTGTGGATTTGGAAGTATTGGCGGAATTAAAATTGGTGTTGTCGCCAATCAACCAGCAGTTCTGGCAGGTGTTCTCGATATTGATTCATCAAATAAGTCAGCGCGCTTTGTTCGTTTTTGTGATGCTTATGATATTCCAGTAGTCACTCTTGTTGATGTTCCAGGATTTTTACCGGGTACAGTTCAAGAATATGGCGGCATTATTAAGCATGGATCAAAACTTCTCTACGCTTATGCTGAAGCAACAGTTCCTCTCATTACTTTGATCACTCGGAAAGCCTATGGTGGTGCTTATGACGTTATGGCCTCAAAGCATATTCGCTCAGACGTGAATCTCGCCTATCCAACGGCCGAAGTCGCAGTAATGGGCGCAGAAGGTGCAGTGAATATCGTTTTTAGAAAAGAGCTTGAAGGCTTAACCGGCCCTGCTTTTGATAAGAAAAAAGCTGAACTGGTTGCTGATTACGAAGAGAATTTTAGTAATCCTTATCGTGCGGCTGAACTTGGATACGTTGATGCGGTTATTCTTCCTGAAGAAACTCGTATTCGTATGTATGAATATTTGAGAGCACTCAAAGATAAGAAAGTTGAAAAGCCAAAGCGCAAACACGGGAATATTCAATTATGAGCGAGTTGAGATTTTTACCCAAAGAAAAAAAGAGAGTGCTGATAAGTAATCGAGGCGAAATTGCTATTCGAATTGCCAAAGCTTGTCGTGAGCTCGGCCATACGGCCGTTGGTATTTGGACCGATAATGAACCAGCCGCAAAACATTTAGAGTTTTGCGATGAATGGGTTCGCCTGCCAGGAAAAACCAACGCTGAAACTTATCTCAACATTCCAGCGATCATAAAGCTTTGCAAAGAATCTAAGATCGATGCTGTTCATCCAGGCTATGGATTTTTAGCTGAAAGAACGGAGTTTGCCGAAGCGCTTGAAAAAGAAAAAATTGTTTTCATCGGGCCTAATTCAAATGCCGTTAAGCTGATGGGTGATAAGGCCACTTCAAAAGTTCTTGCAAAAAGTGTTGGTGTTCCCGTTATACCAGGATCAGCTGAAGCTGTTCCGAGCGTAGCCGAAGCAATAAAGATTTCTAATGACATTGGTTATCCTGTGCTTTTAAAAGCTGTTGCTGGTGGCGGTGGCCGCGGTCAAAGAGCGTGTTTCAGTGAAGGTGAAATTAAAGACCATTTTGAAGCCGTTCAGCGGGAATCGCAATCAGCATTTGGAAATGGAGATTTGTTGGTTGAAAAACTCATTCTCGATCCTCATCATATTGAAGTTCAAGTCTTAGGTGATAAGAAAGGAAATGTTTATCATTTCTTTGAAAGAGAATGTTCGGTTCAGCGTCGTAATCAAAAAATTATTGAAGAAGCACCTTCTCCGTTTATTGGAGATGATGAAAAGCTTCGCCAAGAAATTTGCACCACAGCAGTGAAGCTCGCTCAGGCCGTGAAGTATGATTCAGCTGGAACGGTTGAATTTATTATGGGCGCTGATCGCAAGTTTTACTTTCTTGAAATGAATACACGTATTCAAGTAGAGCATCCCATCACAGAGGAAATCACAGGAGTGGATTTAATCATTTGTATGATTCAAGCTGCTTTTGGAGAGGAACTCGGCATTCCAGATCAAGAGTGGATTCACAGAACGGGTCACGCCATTGAATGTCGTATCTGTGCCGAAGATCCTATCACCATGCTACCAGCGCCTGGCCTTGTGACCGGATTTGATACTAACTTTCCTCAAGGAATTCGCTTTGATCATTGTGTTTATAAAAATCTAGATGTGACTCCTGATTTTGATCCAATGGTTGGAAAACTTATTGCGAAAGGAATTGTCAGAGACATTGCTATTCGCAAGATGAGATCAGCCTTAAAAGGGCTTTATATTGAAGGACTAAAAACCAATATTCCTCTGCATAAAGTTATTATGGAAGATCAAGTTTTTATCGATGGAAACTACACGACTACTTATATTAAAGAACATAAGCCACAAGATCGTGTGAAGAAGACCAAAAAATATTCTCGTTTCTATAAACTTTTGGCCGGTATTGAAGCTAAAAGGATGGGGATGTAATTATGAGAACTTATTTAATAGATCATGAGCAAAATGAAATTGTCTTTGATATTACCAAAACTTTAGTCCACTCAAGTGAATTGGTGGAGTACGAGTTTTGCGCCATTGAAGAAAACAAAGTGATCGACAGACAAACAATTTTTCTTAGAAAACTAGCGGGAAGTTTTTTCGTCAGTACAGATGGAAAGCAATGGGGAAAACTTGCCAAGCAAGATCTCCCTTCGCGCGTTGTTCATGTCGATTCTGTTTTTAATGTATTCAGAGGATATAAGCCTTCAGGTCTTAGCGGAGCTGGTGCAGGTGAGTTGAAAACTCAAATGCCAGGTAAAGTCGTCAAAATCCTCGTCAATGAAGGTGATAAGGTTATCAAAGGCCAGACAATGCTGATCTTGGAAGCCATGAAAATGGAAAACGAGATAAAGTGTGGCATCGATGGCGTGGTCAGAAAGATCCACGTCAAAAACGGAGACACCTTAGAGTCGGGTGTCTTAATGATGGAAGTCGAGGAGTAGATTCATGGCAAATGAACCACAATGGACAAATGATGTGGAAAAGATGAAGAAGGAGCTTGGAAAAAGCGGAAAAATATTTTCACTTATTTTCTTATTCCTAATCGCTTTTGTAGGCGTTAAATCTGCTTATTACACAGTTGAACCTGACGAAGAAGCGATTATTATCCGTTTTGGAAAATATATCGCAACTTACCCACCGGGACTTCATTTCAAGCTCCCCTTCGGAGTTGATGATGTCATTAACGTTAAAACCAAGCGAGTGCTTCAGGCCGAATTTGGTTTTAGAACGGCGATGAATTCAAGCTCATCACGCACTCAGTATTCTCAAAAAGAATTTGATGAAGAATCTTTGATGCTCACTGGCGACTTAAACGTTGCTGACGTGGAATGGGTTGTTCAGTATCAAATCGCTGACCCTTTCAAATTTTTGTTTCAAACCAGTGAACCTGAGCAAAACATCAAAGACGTCTCAGAATCTATCATGAGAAGAGTGGTTGGCGATAGATTGGTGACTGAAGTTCTAACTACCGGAAGAGTGGAGATTGCCGCAGATGCGAAAATTCTGATGCAAGAAGTACTCGATAAGTACGACATGGGAATTAAAGTTGTGACGGTAAAACTTCAAGACGTAAACCCTCCGCATGTCGTGAAGCCATCATTCAACGAAGTGAACGAGGCCAAACAGGAACAAGAGAAAGTCATCAACCAAGCAGAAGAAGCCTACAACAAGGTTATTCCAGAAGCTCGCGGTAAGGGTGAAAAACTTGTTTCAGAAGCTGAAGGTTACGCTACCTCAATCATTAACAGGTCACTGGGTGATGCTGAAAAGTTTGAGTCGGTCTTGAAAGAATACCAAAGGGCACCGGCGATTACGAAAAAACGCATTTATCTGGAAACGATGGAATCGCTCTTCAAAAAATTTACAAATATCACCATTGTTGATGGACAGTTGAAGGGACTCCTTCCTATCTACAATGATCTTTCAAAGGCTGGTGAGAAATGAAATTAGGAAAAATCATACTCGTCCTTTTAATCATTGCTGGTTGGACACTTTTTAATACTTCTTTCTTTTTGGTCAACGAAGGACAACAAGCGATTATCACTCAGTTCGGTCGTCCTATCGGCGATCCAATAACTAACGCTGGTTTTCACTTTAAAATGCCTTTCACGCAAGAAGTTCGCTACGTAGATAAAAGAATTCTTTCTTGGGATGGGTTTCCCAATCAGATCCCTACCAAAGATAAGAAATATATCAAAGTTGATACCACTGCCCGCTGGCAAGTTGTCGATGCTTTGAAATTTATTCAAACGGTGAGAAACGAAACGGGAGCCAAAGCTCGTCTCGACGCTATTTTGGACTCGGCCACGCGTGACGTGATTTCTAATCACAGTCTGGTTGAAGCGGTTCGAAACTCGAATAAGATTCTCGATGACATGAAACGCGGTCAAGATGAAATCGATCAACAAAAGAAAAATGGAATTAACGTTCTTGAAGAAGGCGTCACTGGTGAAATCGAAAGTGTAGCGCTTGGACGTGAGAAGCTTAGTGAGATGATTCGCGAAGGTGCCGACAAGGAACTTGCTTCTTTTGGAATTAGTCTGATTGACGTTCAATTTAGACGTATCAGTTATGAGAAATCAGTTGAGGCCAAAGTTTACGAGAGAATGATTTCTGAGCGCCAAAGAGTGGCGGAGAAAATTCGCTCAATCGGTCAGGGTGAAAAAGCGAAGATCGAAGGGCGTATCGCTCGCGATTTAGAAAAGATCACTTCTGAAGCTTACCGCAGAAGCCAAGTCCTCCGTGGTAACGGCGAAGCTAAAGCTATTGCAATTTACGCTAAAGCTCTTTCTCGCGATCCAGGATTTTACGAGTTCACAAGATCAATGGAAGCTTATAGAAGCTCAATTAAAGAAGATGCGAAGATGATTCTGTCTTCCGATTCTGAATTTTTAAAATATCTCAAAAAAGCCCCTTAATTAGTTCCAACACCTTTTTCCTTAAACATTGCGCAAGGAAGAAGGTGTTGGCACTGCCATTAAACTTTTCTATATAGATACCCACCAATATAAATGAGTCCTCCCATAACAAAGAGCGAGAGGATTTGCGGAATGCCGCTCAATCCTGAAAAATCAAAAAAGATAAAACGTGCCAATCCTATAAATATTAATGGTAATGCGCTCTTGGCAATGTATTTTTCCTTAATTTTGGTCGACCATAAGAGAATAACAAAGGCATAAGTTATTACAAGTGGAGCAACTGAAATTGTTCCGAAGTATTCTTTTAATCTAAAAAGCGAAATTATTACCTGGATATGTGCAAGATAAATTAAGGATGATCTAAGGTCATGTTCAGAACGAGAAACGTAATAGAGAATAATACTTCCTATTAAAAGTCCGAATATTATTTCAATTGATGTTTGTACGGAAGCCATTCCAAAAAGTACAAATAAATAAGCAAATAAAATCATTAACGCTGATACGATGATCGAGCCTTTAAGATTCTTATTCTGCAAGATTTGGTCTTTGAAGTATCCAATGACGATTGAGAGGAAAAGAGCAAATAGAACCTTTGTGAGATCATTCATCTGAACTAAAAAAACAGAATGTGCAAAAATAATAGAGGTCGATGTGTAAACAACCGAGCCACTTGCTAAGTTTTTATCCTTTAACTTTATTTTTACGAATGCATAGAGTGAGAGTAAAAAGACAGAAAAGAGAATAGAAAAGATAAAGGCATAACTTTCTGATAATCGATTTAAAAAGTAATATTCAACGCCATAGAAGAAGACAATAACTGGTAAGAAATTTATTGATTCAGAATCAGAAAGAGTATCTTTATTCCATAAAGAGTACCCAATCGTACCCAACGAATAAATTAGAAATTGGATAGCTTGAATGACAATAATATGGCCAATTTGACCTTCGAAAATAATAGAAATTCCAAGGAGACCGATGAGACCAATACTTAAATAAGATGAAATGGTAATGATTTGTCTATTTTTCAAATAAATGGAAAAAAGTGCAAAGGAAATATCCCAGGTGAAAAGATAGAGAGCCAAAAAGAGGCTGTTATTAAATGAATCGTGAAAAAAAAGAATTCCAACATAGGTACCTACTATTGCCAGCAGTGCATAAGTCATTTGATTAAATCTTGTAAGTAAAAAGAGAGAGAGTGCACCGATTATAGTAATTGCAAATAATCCAGTCGAAGAGTCGAAAAGATGATGATACCTTGTTGCCCCATATGAAGTAAGATGAAGGATCACAATCCCTAGTGCAGGAAGCATACTAAAATAACTTTTATCTTTGTCTTTGATTACAAATGGAATAGAGATTAATCCAAGCCCTAGAAAGATGGCCATAAAGCATTGTCTTATTGGAGTGAGCCAGCCACTGGCAATACTAAATTTAATTAAAAGTATAGCTGCCATGAGAATACAGGCTGCCCCTATATAACCAAGCATATGACTGTCATTTTTTTTAAATGTTGAGTTAAGAAGAGAAGTTGGTGAGGAACTTTTTATTTGAGGAGCGATTTGAATATTCTCAGGTATGGTTTGAATGGGTTGATCGACTGATTTTTTATCTAGCTTTAAATTGTTTTCAAGTTTAAGTAATCTTTCTTCTAATTGGTTTAAGCGAGTTAGAATCTGTTGTGCAATCGAATCATCCATAACTCTAAGGTCCTCTATAATAATTATTTTATTAAGGTTAACACTTTTTAAAAAATGATCAATATTTTAACGGTCGAAAAAGTAAAAATTAATGATTAATACTTCTTAAGTAAAAGAATAGTTAAATAATTTAAACTAGTTTCAATAAATTTATACCTGGATCAAATCATTTAAACGGTGCTTAAACGAATTGATCCAGGAGACTTAATTACATTTTGAGGACGTAGGCAAAAAGAAGTGGCGCGACGATCGTGGCATCACTTTCAATGATAAATTTTGGAGTCTCGATAGCAAGTTTACCCCAAGTGATTTTTTCATTGGGGACGGCACCAGAATATGATCCGTAGCTGGTTGTTGAATCACTGATTTGGCAGAAGAAGCTCCAAAGAGGAACGTCGAGCTCAAGATCTTGGTGAAGCATAGGAACAACACAGATAGGGAAGTCTCCAGCAATACCACCACCGATTTGGAAGAAACCGATTGTGTTATCAACTGTTGTGTCTTTGTACCAGTGAGACAAGCGAATCATCAATTGAATGCCTGATTCAACTACGCTTGTGCGAGAAACTTTTTTATTGATATTGGCAGCGGCAAACATATTTCCAAGTGTTGAATCTTCCCAACCAGGTGTGAAGATAGGGATATTTTTTAACATCGCAGCGTGCATCCAAGAATCTTTTGGATCGATTTGATATTCTTTCTCTAGAACGCCTGAACGCAAAAGGTTCCAGAAATAAACGTGCGGAGGATTGGTTTCGCCTTTGCTGTCGGCGGCTGCCCATTCTTCCCACATGAGAGCTTCGATTTTTCTCATGGCAACGTCTTCAGGAATACAAGTATCAGTTACACGATTCATTCCCCTGTCAAAGAGCGCTACTTCTTCTTGAGGAGTGAGGTCTCTATAGTTAGGAACGCGAGCGTAATCGTTATGAGCGATTAAGTTATAAACATCTTCTTCAAGGTTGGCGCCAGTACAGCAAATGGCGTGGACTTTATCTTGGCGAATCATTTCTGCCAGAGATTTTCCAAGTTCCGCTGTCGACATTGCTCCTGCGAGTGTGATCAACATTTTCTTTCCGCTATTGATATGAGTTTCATATCCTTTGGCGGCATCAACTAAAGCTGCAGCATTAAAATGCTTATAGTGTCTTTCCATGAAATCGCGAATGGGTTGAGTCATGTTATTCTCCAAGTGTGGTCATTAAGTAAGTGTAGTTGCTTAAACATTCTTCGTAAAAATCAACGAGGCGAACACCTTCGCGTGGAGGAATAATGCCTCTCACCACTTCTTGATTCACCAGTTGTTTCATTTTTTGCGCCATGTATTCTGGGTTGTATTGCATCGTCGCAAGTACGCTTGAAGCGTTGTTACCGCGAATAATTTCTTCGATATAAAAGCCGGCTGGATCTTCTGGATCAGAGTAAACGTGAACTTCGTTTAGGCGGCCGAAGAGATTGTGCATATCTCCCATAACGTCTTGGTAAGCACCTGTTAAGAAGATACCAATTAAATAGTCTTCGTTCTCTTTTAAGACGTGCAAAGGAATGGTGCTTTTAAAGCCACTTTCGCGATCAATAAAGCGATCCATCTTTCCATCAGAGTCACAGGTGATATCGGCAATTGAGCCATTTAGCGTAGGTTCTTCGTTTAAGCGATTAAGCGGAACTACTGGCAAGAGTTGATCGATTGCCCAGTAGTCGGCAATTGATTGGAAGACCGAAAAATTACAGAGGTACTGAGGAGCGAGATCGTCATCGAGAGAATGGAGACCTTCAGGAATAAATTCGAGACTTTTTGTCATCACGTTAATGCGACTCATGATCTTCCAATAGATGGTTTCGATCTTGGCGCGCTCTTCAAGAGAGAGAATGCCTAATTTAAAAGCATTCAAACATTCTTCTTTAAGTTGCAAGGCTTCGTTGTAGTATTGTTGAAAATTCTTTTGAGACAAACTCTCTTCGAGATCTCTCATGTTTTCAACGATGAGATGCTCTCCTGTCACCTTAGAAGTATTGAAACTTGTTTGACTTGTCTTCACTTGGTCGATGACGTTAGTGATCACACAAGAGTGGTGAGCTGTGATCATACGACCACTTTCGGTCACGATATTGGGATGGGGCACACCTTCAGTGTCACAGATTTGCTTTAGTCCCCAAACGATATCTGTCGCATATTCTTCAACGATATAGTTCATGGAAGAATCTTTATCAGAACGAGTTCCATCGTAATCGATACCTAGACCGCCACCGGCATCAAAGTATTCAAGCTTCACGCCCATCTTGTGAAGTTTAGCGTAAATGCGCCCACCTTCAGAGATTGCGTCTTTTAAGGTTCTAATGTCGCTGATTTGGCTTCCCACGTGAAAGTGGAAAAGTTTAATCGCGTCTTTTAAACCTTGTTCTTCACAAAACTGAACGGCCTGAATGATTTCTGAAATCGAAAGTCCAAACTTGGCCTTTTCGCCGGAAGAACTCTTCCATCTGCCATGACCTTCGACGGCCATACGACCACGAAGTCCGATCATTGGCGTGACGTTCATTTCTTTTGACAATTTAATCAAACGAGAAAGTTCTGAAAACTTTTCGATGACGACAACAACCTTGCGACCAAGCTTATTACCGAGAAGAGCAAGGCGAAGATAATCTTCATCTTTGTAGCCATTCAAAATAGTCATGGCATTTTTATTTGTATTATATGCAAGAACGGCCATCAATTCTGGCTTCGATCCTGCCTCAAGTCCATAATCATAAGTTTGACCAGCATCAAGGATCTCTTCGACCACTTCGCGCATCTGATTTACTTTAACAGGGTAAACACCAAAGTAACGGCCTTGGTAATTCGCGTCTTCAATTACTTTTCTGAAAGAACGATTGAGGTTGCGAACTTGTTGGCGAAGAATATCGTGAAAGCGAATAACCGCAGGAAGTTTTATTCCTTGAGTTTTCATTTCTTCAACCACTTTATTGATGACAATTTTATGCGTGCCCTTGTCAGGAACAGCAACGAGATGACCTTCCTCATCTACATCAAAATAACCCTCTCCCCAATTTTGGAGATTGTAGGTGCGATAAACGTCTTCTTTGGTCCAGTCATTACCCATCGCTCATTCCTTTCCGCTCAGGCGGTGAAATCGGCCGTTAAAACAAATAAATATGCGATTAATAGAATTATTCTAAGGGGGCGTCAAATGGATATTTTAAGACTCGTTTAAGACTGAAATTCTTTCAAAAGCGCTAAAACTGAAGAGCTCACAGATGACTTTTTTGAAATGACCTTTTGAAGCTCGGATTGGTACTTCTTTTGGAATTTTTCATGGGATTTAATCAACTCCCAGAGGCCTTCTTGAAAATGATCCTTGAACCATTTTTGAAGCTGAAGTTCTCTCTTGGCTTGAAAGCTGTTGTTTTGCACTGCGTTTTGATAATAAGTTTCGATTGTAGACCAAATTTCACTTAGACCTGTTTTCTCAAGGGCAGACGCTAAAAGCACTTTTGCCCCAGACTGGCTACTGTCGGGAAGAATTTGAAGTGCTTGCTGGTAATGACCCTTAGTTAATTCGGCCAAGGTTTTAGAAGCTCCATCGGCCTTGTTGATCACGATCGCCTGGGCCAATTCAACGATACCCTTTTTAATTCCTTGAAGCTCATCTCCTGAATTAGGCAAAAGCAGAACCATAAAAAAATCGACCATTGAAGCTACGGTGATTTCAGACTGACCAACACCGACAGTTTCTACTAAAATGGTATCAAAACCGGCTGCTTCACAAAGCAAAATACTTTCACGCGTGCTTTGAGCGACTCCACCCAAATGACCTTGGCTTGGCGAAGGACGAATAAAAACGTTCTCGCGACGAGAGAGTTGCTCCATTCTGGTTTTATCACCAAGAATACTTCCCCCACTTACGGGAGAACTTGGATCGATGGCAACAACGGCTATTTTGCGACCGAGGTCGGCAAGATAACAGCCAAAAGATTCAATAAAAGTTGATTTGCCAACGCCGGGAGATCCACTAATTCCAATGCGTAGACTTTTTCCAGTGTAGGGTAGAATTTGATCAATAAGCTTAGCCGCTTCAAGACGGTGCTCCGACTTTTGCGATTCAACTAAAGTGATTGCTCTCGCCAGCGTTCTTAAATCACCTTGGAGTAATTTTTGAACATCAATCATTTTTGGGCCTTATTAATTTCGTCGATAATTTGGCGAGCAGAATCTGAAATGGGAGTTCCCGGTCCAAAGATTCCTTTTACTCCAGCCTGTACGAGGAAGTCATAATCTTGGCGCGGAATAACACCACCAACAACGACAATGATATCTTCAGCATTTTTTGCTTTCAGTTCTTTAATCAAATCCGGAACTAATGTTTTATGTCCGGCCGCGAGAGATGAAACCCCAATGACATGAACGTCATTTTCAACGGCCTGCTTTGCAACCTCTTCTGGAGTCGAAAAAAGAGGAGCAAGATCGATATCGAATCCTAAATCGGCAAAAGCGGTGGCGATAACTTTAGCCCCGCGATCGTGGCCGTCTTGACCCATTTTAGCAACGAGCATACGAGGACGACGGCCGTATTGAGTTTCAAAATCTGTAATTTCTTTCATCATCTGATTCCATTCTACATTCTGTTTGAATTCTTTGCCATAGACTCCGCTAACAGTCATTGATTGGGCTTGAAAGCGACCCCAATGCTTCTCAAGCGCCATGGAAATTTCACCAACGGTTGCGCGAACGCGAGAGGCTTCAATCGCCAAAGCTAGTCCGTTGCCTTCACCTGTTTGGGCATATTTTTCAAGAGCGGCAATGGCGGCATCGACTTTCTTTTGATCGCGATTTTTTTTGAGATTTTTAAGGGCAGCGAGCTGACTCTCGAGCACCTTTTCATTATCAATTTGGAGGATATCAATTTCTTGCTCTTGATCGAGAACATATTTATTCACGCCAACAATCGTTTCTTCGCCCTTGTCAATTTTCGCCTGCTTGATCGCCGATGAACGCTCAATACGAAGCTTGGGAATTCCTTGTTCAATCGCCTTGGCCATTCCGCCAAGCTGATCAATTTCAGAGATAATTGATTTCGCTTTTGTCATGAGCTCTTGAGTTAAGCTTTCCATCATAAAAGAGCCACCCCAGGGATCAACTACGTGAGTGATATGAGCCTCTTCTTGCAGAATGATTTGGGTATTGCGAGCAATGCGCGCAGAGAATTCAGTTGGAAGGGCAATCGCTTCATCAAAGGAATTGGTGTGAAGAGATTGAGTTCCGCCAAAGACGGCGGCCATAGCTTCGACCGTTGTGCGAATAATATTATTATAGGGATCTTGCTCAGTCAGTGACCAACCCGAAGTTTGGCAATGAGTGCGAAGCATGGTTGAGCGTTGATCTTTGGCACCTAAACTTGTCATGATCTCATGCCAAAGCACACGAGCTGCACGAAGCTTGGCAATTTCCATATAAAAATTCATGCCAATGCCAAAAAAGAAAGAGAGGCGAGGAGCGAAGTCGTCAATTTTGAGACCCGTTTCCATGGCGGTTTTCACATACTCTTTTCCATCGGCCAGAGTGTAGGCAAGCTCAAGAGCGGCATCGGCACCTGCCTCTTGCATATGATAGCCAGAAATTGAAATAGAATTAAATTTTGGCATCTTTTGTGAAGTATAAGCAAAAATGTCTGAGATCAATCGCATGGATGGTGTCGGTGGATAGATATAAGTATTTCGCACCATGAATTCTTTTAAAATATCGTTTTGAATCGTCCCGGATAATTTTTCTTGAGCAACTCCTTGCTCTTCTGCAGCCACAATATAATTGGCGAGTATCGGAAGAACGGCTCCGTTCATGGTCATGGAAACTGAAACAGTATCAAGTGGAATGGAATCGAAAAGAATTTTCATGTCTTCAACAGAATCAATCGCAACGCCAGCTTTACCCACATCTCCTTTGACTCGCGGATGATCAGAATCATAACCACGATGAGTCGCAAGATCGAAAGCAACTGAAACACCCTGGCCACCACCGGCGAGTGTTTTTTTATAGAAAGCATTTGATTCTTCGGCAGTTGAAAAGCCGGCATATTGGCGAATGGTCCAAGGCTTAACGGAGTACATAGTGGCTCGCGGTCCACGGAGAAAAGGAGCCATACCAGGAAGCGAATGTTGTTGCTCAATATTTTGGCTATCTTCTTGGGTATAGAGAGGTTTTACGTTGATTTCCTCTGGAGAGAGCCAATTAAGTTCAGAAGCTTTTTTGCCTTTGGTCTCTTTTTCAACCAACTTAGACCAAGATTCTCTTTGTGATTTCAGTGAATTAGCATCTGTTGTGCTCATATCGATTCCTCTTTAAAACAAGTACCTCAACATATCAAACTGCATGCAAATCCGCTAGGTTGTGGAGAAATTTATTGGAGAGATTAAGGGTTTAGAGGAAGCTTTTTCCTCATACACTCAAGCGTCATGGGAAAACGGTATTATAATAGAAGGAAGTGTTAGGCCTCTGAGCATGGGAGGTATGATGAGCCAAAATTCCAAATCGCCTGAATTAGTGTTAGAGAGTAGTCTTCAATTTTATTTTTTTGATCAACTTCAAGAAATTAATCGCAAGTCCACAAATCCTCTGCCCAGTGAAACCATCTATTACTCATCTATCGTCATGGATAAGTTTGGGGATTCAGCACAATTGTTTGAAACAGTTGAAGGCAAAGTGCGCGAAAAAATTCTCGGCATCAAACTGCTCGAATCAAATAATATGAATCGCGAACAACAAAAAAGAACGTTAAAAGATATCGGTGATACGGCCCTTCTCATTTGTGGGTACTTTTCAGATTCTCTCACGAAAAAATTAGTCGATACTCGCTACTATCAAGAATTGGGACAAATTGCTTACCAGCGTTTGGATTCTCACATCCCATCGTTTTATGAGATGAATTCATTTTATCGAATACTATCAGCCTCATTTGAAAATTTAACGACGCTCATGAGTATTATGTCGCGCAAGTCGATGTCTCAGTCGAGTCAACTTTCGGATGAAATGATTTTAGTGGTTAACGATCCAAACAAGCTAAAAGCTTCTTAAGCGTTAAAAGGATTCTCTCTTCCTACAATAACGGTATTCCATTTTTGATTGAGAAGTTTATTAAGCTGGCTCAAAAATTCTTCATAGGAAAGATTTCTAATCGCTTCATTATTTTGATGATAATAATCGAGTCCTTGTCCTTGAAGTGTTGAGACAGAGTAAATATTGGCGTAATCATCATTGGTCTGAACGTTCAAAAGATTTTGGCCTTCGATCATTCCTTTAATGCGCAAGAATTCTTCTTTGGGAAGGCCTTCTTCGGCAATGCGATTAATAATTCCTTTGATCGCCTCAATAGCGGCAGCCACTTTATCAAATCCGCTGGCCATGTAGATTCCCCAATAGCCAGCCTCAAGCGCAGTGAAGTGAACGGGTTGAGCTGAATAACAAAGACCCTTTTTGTCTCGTACATCAACAAAAAGCTCAGAAGATTGACCTGACAAATAAGTTGTTAACATTTTAAGTGCAAGGTTGTCTCTCGTTCCCATTTTTCCAGAAGGTATCGAATAGAAAATTTGAGTCTGTTCACGATCAAAATGAGTATAAACGAATTGTCCTTTTTGCGATTTGTATTTTTTGTACTGAACTTTCTTTTCAGCTCTTGGAGCAAGAGAGTCAAACAAAGGCTTGAACTCTTCCATCACCTGATCAAGTTCGAGATCGCCACAGTAACTGATGAGTATTTCCTTCTCTCTGATATTTTTGCGATGAAGACTTTGAACAGCAGTGCGAGTTATCTTTTTTAGCGTTTCTTTAGTTCCCAAATTATTCATAGCATAAGGGTGATCATTGAAATGTAAGTGAGTAACATGACGAAAGCAGACTTTGATAGGGTCTTTCTCTTGTTGCTCTAATTGTCGAACTGCATGCTTCACTTCAATACCAAAATTCTTTTGCAGAAAATCTGGTTTTAAAAGAGTCCCAATAAAATGAAAAACACTTTTAGAAAAGTTTTGTGAAAGACCATGCATGGTCAAACCATACGCATTCTTTCCAGAAAAGGAATGCAATGAAGTCGAGAGATCTTCAAGCTCATGCTTAATCTTTGCCGTTGGGATCTTGCTATGTCCCTTGGTCATACAGGTTGTAATTAAATGATAAATACCGTTATTTTTTTTCGTTTCCTCAGTTAAGCCCCCCTTGAGGTAAGCGTGAAGAACAAAAGTAGGGTTGACGGGATTGTGGCGGTAAAGTAGCGAGAGTCCTTTTTTGATTTTGATCACTTGAGTTTGTGAATCAAATTCAGACTTGATAACTTTATTAGTTAAGGCTTTCTTCGCCAACTGCTTAGGTGCTTTTTCAATGGTCTTTCTAAATTTTGCGACAGAAGCTTCTACTTTCTTTTGATCAGCATTATCAGGAAGCTGAATACTGACTTGCAATGGACGAGACAGTATCTCGCCAAAACATGAATTTACTTTTTTAGATGAAGTCGCCTTGATTCTTTTGATGAATTCTTCTTCTGAAGCCATGTCGCCGGTTTGGGCATAACTGTGGCCTAAAGAAAAAGCAAAAGATTCTACGGTTTCAAGTTCAAAGGTTTTGCTCGAGATGTATTGATTCTTAATTTTTTGAATATCATCTTCTTCAAAGCCTTCTTTTAAAGTGTTGATAAAAAGACCAGATAATTTGGTGAGAATTTTATCAATATTTTCTGGGGTACAGACAACTTTTAAGAAGTGAACGCCACCCTTATTCATAAACATTGTCGAAGTGCCGCATGAGTTGGCAAGGCCTGTATCTAAGATAAGGCTTTTGTACATTCGTGAAGATTCTCCATGACCAAAACAATTAAGGGCCAAATCCTCTGCTGCTGCGTCTTGATCTGTGTATTTTGGAGCCTGGAAAAGGAAATGCAATTGCGCCATTCGTGCGTCTTTTTTATGAATCTCTGTTACTGGTTTAACTTTGATTTTAAATTGAGGGAAATTTGAAACTTCTCCGCTTGGAAGTTTGTACTTCAAGATTGTTTTTATAAACTGATCTTTCTTTTTCATATCACCGGCAACAACCAAGAGCGAATTTTCGAGGTTATAGTACTTTGATCGAAAGGAAGTGAGCTGCTCACGTGAAAAGTTTTTAATTGTTTCTTCTCGTCCTAAAATGGGATGAGCATAACCATCTGTGAAAATGGCTTGTTGTAAATTTTGAAAAGCATATTGTCCTGGATTGTCATGAGAACGACGATATTCTTCGAAAACGACTCCTCTCTCCGGAATAATATCTTCCTCCTTAAACATAGGGTTTGAAACCATATCAAGTAAGATGTCGATCGAGTTATCTAAACGGGAAACTGGCGAGTTGATATAGTAACAGGTGTAATCAAAAGAAGTGAACGCGTTGATATCTCCGCCAAAGCTTTCGACTTGATGAGCAATTTGAGCACCTGGATGTCTCTCGGTTCCTTTAAAAAACATATGCTCCAAAAAGTGTGCGATGCCTTCATTGCTATATTCTTCAAGGGCCGATCCAGCTCTGAACCAAATTTGAGTAGTGGCCGCCGTGGAACCTGGCATATCGATAAAAAGGACGTTTAAGTTATTATTCAGTTTCTCGAGTTGATGAAACATATTTCTCCCGTTACATTGATGATATTGGGAAATTGTATATGAAAGAAAAATTTTTGGCGAACTCTCTCTACGTTCATTTCCCTTTTTGTCGGCATTTGTGCAACTATTGCGACTTTTTTAAACGTGTCCCTCAGAGTCAAAGTGAAGTTGTTGACTTTCACTCCTTGCTCGAATTCCAAAAAAAGCAACTTGATCAAATTCTCTTCGAAGAAAATGTGAGTTTCGGACAATTAAAATCCCTTTATTTTGGTGGAGGCACCCCGTCTTTATGGGGTGAGTCGGGCGCACTTTTTTGGAAGCAATTCATGATCAAGCATCAGATTGACCTTGATCCTAACTGTGAATTCACCATGGAGCTCAATCCTGGATCTTGGAAAAAATCAGATCTTGAACATTGGAAGGAATTGGGACTCAATCGAATTTCGATGGGGATGCAATCTCTTGATCAACGATTTATTAAAATATTAGATCGCGTTCACAACCGCGAAGATGCGCTTGAAACACTCGAAATGTTGAAACAGTCGGAACTTAATTTCTCTGTTGATTTTATGTTGGGGTTACCCCATTCAAAAGACTTTAAAAGAGATATTATTGCCGAATTAATAGAAGTATTAAAATACAACCCTAGCCACCTTTCGCTCTATATTCTGACTGTCAAAAGCAATTATGTTCATCAAAAAGATATTCCCGATGAAGAATACATTGAAGAGGAATATTTAACCGTTTCGAGTTTTTTGAAAGAGCAGGGATTTGAACATTATGAAGTTTCAAATTTCGCTAAGCCTGGCCTTCGCTCCTTTCATAATTCGCAATACTGGAAACAAGAAAGTACTTTGGCGCTTGGCCCATCTGCTACTGGTTTTTTAAAAGAGGCACAGTTGCGCTTTAAATGGAAAGAGAGTGATCAGCCCGATATTGAAAATTTAAATAGCGAAGAATTGAAATTGGAAAAAATCTTTCTCCAACTGAGAACTGACATGGGCTTATCCGAAGAAGATTTTTCTCTTGAATCTCGCCCAACTTTTTTAAAGTTAACACGAGATTGGCAGGAAAATCGTCAATTGGGAGAATGGCAAAATGGTCGTTTTCGACTCGGAGCGAAAGGATATTTGGTCATGGATTCACTTCTAAATGAGCTCATGGCCCATGAATTAGCTTAGCAATTTCAGATGCTTATAAATAAGCATCTTTTTTTTAACTTTCCTTACATTGACATCATTTCATTACTTCCCATCTTAAGAACAGTTTAAGGAGAAGAGTGATGAGTGAAAATACAGATTTTGAAAAAGATTTAAAAGAAGAAGTAGAGAAAATCCATGAAGAGGCAGCTGAAATGAAAGCTGAAGCTCATCAAATTCATGAAGATGCTGAAGAGATTCACAAAGATTTAGGCGATCTAAAAGATTTAGAAGAATTAAAGAAATTTAAAGAGAAATATTATTATCTTGCTGCTGAAATGGAAAACGTCCGCAAGAGAAATGAGCGCGATAGAGAGCAATTGATTAAGTTTGGGAATGATAAGGTTCTCACTTCAATGCTTGAAGTTGTCGATAATTTTGATCGCACTATTAATATGATTGGTAATGATCAAGATGAAAAAGTTAAGAATATTTGCATTGGTCTTGAAATGGTGAGAACTCAGTTTCTTGATAATCTTAAGAAATTTGGTTTAGAGCCGGTAGATTCATTGGGCAAAATTTTTGATCCTAACTTTCACGAAGCTATGGGAGCGCAACCTGCAGAAGGGAAGGAAGATCAAGAAATTATAACTGAGTATCAAAAAGGCTACGTGTTAAATGGAAGATTATTAAGAGCGGCAAAAGTAATAGTAGCGAAAAACGATTAAGATAAATTTTATAAGGAGATATTTATGGGAAAGATTATTGGTATTGACTTAGGAACTACAAACTCATGTGTTTCTGTCATGGAAAACGGTAAATTCAAAATTATTCCAAACGCTGAAGGACAGAATACAACTCCGTCAGTCGTTGGTTACGGCAAAGGTGGAGAAATCCTCGTTGGCCAAGTGGCTAAGCGCCAAGCGGTAACGAATCCTTCAAAAACACTTTATGGTGTGAAGAGATTAGTTGGTCGTAAAGAAAGTACTCCAGAAGTTCAAAAGTTTAAGCATGTCGCTCCTTTTGAAATCTTCGCTAACAAAAATGGCGACGCATGGATTCGCGTTGATGGTAAAGATGTAACTCCACAAGAAGTTTCAGCACGTATTCTTGAAAAAATGAAGAAGTCTGCTGAAGATTATCTTGGTGAGCCAGTAACAGAAGCTGTTATTACAGTTCCTGCTTACTTCAACGATGCTCAAAGACAAGCGACAAAAGATGCTGGTCGAATCGCAGGCTTAGAAGTTAAGCGTATCATTAACGAGCCAACAGCTGCGGCTTTGGCCTTCGGTCTTGATTCAAAGAAAGATCGCAACGTGGCTGTGTTTGACTTGGGTGGTGGTACATTTGATATCTCAATCCTCGAAATAACTTCAGACGGTGTTTTCGAAGTTAAAGCGACAAACGGTGATACGTTCTTGGGTGGTGAAGACTTTGATGAAGCCCTCATTAACTATTTCGCAGATGAGTTTAAAAAAGATAACAATATTGATCTCAGAAAAGATCAAATGGCACTTCAACGTTTGAAGGAAGCTGCGGAAAAAGCTAAGCATGACCTTTCTTCAACCACTTCAACTGACGTGAACCTTCCGTTCATTACAGCTGATGCTTCAGGTCCAAAGCACTTGAACCTCAACATCACTCGTAATAAATTTGAAGAATTGATTCGTCCATTACTTGATCGTGTTACTGTACCTTGTGAAACATGTATTAAGGATTCAGGATTATCTAAGAACGAAATCGATGAGGTTATCCTTGTTGGTGGTTCAACTCGTATTCCTTTAGTTCAAACTAAAGTGAAAGATGTGTTTACTAAAGAGCCAAACCGCTCAGTGAACCCAGACGAAGTTGTGGCAGCTGGTGCCGCTATTCAAGGTGGTGTTCTTGCTGGTGACGTTAAAGACGTCCTTCTTCTTGACGTAACTCCATTGTCACTCGGTATCGAAACTCTCGGTGGCGTAATGACAAAGATTATCGAAAAGAACACAACAATTCCTACTAAGAAATCTCAAGTGTTCTCAACAGCTGTTGATAATCAACCAGCAGTTACGATTCACGTTCTTCAAGGGGAAAGAGATTTTGCAAAAGATAACAAGGCCCTTGGCAAATTTGACCTTGTGGGAATCAGCCCAGCTCCAAGAGGCGTGCCTCAAATTGAAGTTGTGTTTGATATTGATGCCAACGGTATCGTAAACGTTTCAGCTGTTGATAAAGCAACTGGCAAGAAACAAGATATCCGCATCACTTCAGGATCAGGATTATCTGAGGAAGAAATTCAGAAGATGGTTCGTGAAGCTGAAGAGCACAGAGAAGAAGATAAGCAACGTCGTGAAGTGGTTGACACAAGAAACCAACTCGATGGCTTGATCCTCTCTTCTGAGAGAATGATTACTGAAGCAGGCGAAAAGATTTCAGCGAATACAAAAACTGAACTCCAAAACGCTATTGCTGAAGCAAAGACTAAACTTGCGAGCGAAAACTTGGAAGAACTTAAGGCTGCAAACGAAGCCCTTCAAACGGTTTCACATAAAATTGCGACTGAAATGTATCAAGCAGGTGGCGCTCCTGGAGCAGAAGGTTTCAATGCTGGTGGAGCAGGGCCAGAAGCTCAAGGGCAAGCTAGTGGAGCACAAGGCAAGAACGACGATGATGTTGTCGATGCTGATTTTAAAGAAGTTTAACAGTTAATAAAATTATTGTTTTCTGAAGGTCTCTCGTTCGCGAGGGACCTTCTTGTTTAATGAGGATGAGATGAGCAAACGCGATTATTACGAAACACTCGGTGTTCAAAAAGGTGCCGGAAAAGATGAAATCAAGAAGGCCTATAGAAAATTAGCGATGCAATTCCATCCTGATCGAAATCCAGATAATAAAGAAGCTGAAGGAAAATTTAAAGAAGCCTCTGAAGCTGCGGAAGTCTTACTTGATGATAATAAGCGCAGTCGCTACGATCAATTTGGCCACGCCGGAGTGGATGGCATGGGTGGAGGATTTGGAGGCGGTGGTGGTTTCAATGGAGACTTCGCTGACTTAGGTGATATTTTTGGGGATATCTTTGGTGATATTCTTGGTGGTGGTCGCCGTCGTGGTGGGCGCAGAAGTTCTGGTCGGCCTGGCAATGATCTTCAAATGGGAATCAATATAACATTTAAAGAAGCAGCTTTTGGTGTGGAAAAAACAATCAACATTACTCGACAGGTTCAATGTGAGGAATGTGATGGTTCAGGCGCTCAAAAAGGATCAGGACCGACATCATGTGATATGTGCCAAGGCATGGGCGAGATTAGAAGACAGCAAGGTTTTTTCACTGTCGCAACGACCTGTCCAAAATGTCAGGGTTCTGGCCAAATGATCAAAGATCCGTGCAAGAGTTGTCATGGCCAAGGTCGCAAGAAGAAAAAAGTAGAGCTCGAAGTTAAAGTCCCGGCAGGTATTGATGAAGGTCAGCGCTTAAAATTGAGCGGTGAGGGTGATTCAGGTGCTATGGGTGGTCACAATGGAGACCTTTACGTTCAAATTGAAATTGAACAACACGAAATTTTCGAACGCGATGGATTTGATGTTCATTGTCGCGTTCCTATTAGTTTTAGTCAGGCAGCTCTCGGAGCCGATATGGAAGTTCCGACACTTGACGGCAAAGTTTTGGTAAAGATTCCTGAAGGTATTCAGTCTGGTGAAAAAATGAGGCTACGCGGAAAGGGAATTGTTAAGCTTGGTGGTTATGGCCAGGGTGACCAGATTGTAACAATACATGTTGAGACACCGACTAAGCTTTCTCATGATCAAAAAGAACTTTTTAAGAAATTATCTGAAGTTGAAAAGAACTCAAACCCAATGAGCAGAGGTTTTTTCGACAAAGTGAAAGAACTCTTTCAGTAAGACTGACTGTTCTTATCATCTAATAAGAGAATTTTTTTACAATATTGCACTAAGCTCTTAGAATATTGAAATTAAATTGATTCTTGCTAAGGGCTTTTCATGTCAATTCGCCAAACCTTTTTTTATATCGTCGTCCTCCTTTTTGTTGGGTGCTCTGGCATAACGATGCTCAATCAAAAGAAAGATGATCTTTATTCTGAAAAATTTATTCAGCAAATTGAGCAGGTGAAAAACCTTTTTCGCCAAGGCCAAGCCGATAGAGCTCTATCAACTTTAAAACAGATTGATGACTCAGTCTTATTACCAACAGAAAAAGCCTCACGTAGAAACCTTATGGGTGTTATTTGGTTTAGCAAAGATAGTTATGAGCAGGCCATCTATAACTTTGATCAAGCCTTAACAACTTCTTCGCTAGACTCAGCCCTAACATCTCAAGTTCATCTCAATCTCGCTTCAAGTTATTTTAAGTTGGGTAATTATGAGAAAGCTTATAGTGCATCGCTGTTAGTGGATGCAGAGAATTTACCAGAAGCGGATAAGAGAAAGCATTTCAGAATTCTTTATCGTATAGCCTCTGAATTGGGGCGTGATAGAGAAGTCGTTTTATCTTTGATTCATTATCTATCGGATAAAAAATCAATCAACGACTTAAAGACTGATCCCCTGTTTGAAAAGCTGTCACTTTCATTTTCTAACCTCGATAGTAATTCTCGTTTAAAAGTTTTACAGGAATTTGAAAATAAGAAATTCTTTGTGGTGGGATTTCTAGGCTTTAGTGAAGCTGAACGTCTCTACTACTCATCATCGCGCGATGAGGCCAACTCGATCATTAGATGGATCCTTCAGAAATTTGATGATTCTTCAGAGCTCAAAGATCTCTCTGAAGGTTTACAACAAAGAGCTCTCAACCTCTCAAGAATGAATCCAGAAGTTATCGGTGTTATTCTCCCTCTGACGGGTGATAAAAAATCTTACGGTCAAAGGGCCCTCGTCGGAATTGACAGCATGTTAAGAGAGGCGATTAAGGAAAATCCACGTTTTGCTAACTACAAGCTCGTGATTAAAGACTCTGAAGGTTCAGGCGCAATAGGAGCTTTGAGAATTAAAGAGCTTATTGAAAAAGAGTCAGCGTCACTTGTCATTGGTGGTCTCTTTTCAAATGAAGCGGAAAGAGAATATTTAGAAGCGAAAAGAAATGGCATTTTGTTTGTTTCACTTTCACAAATCTATATTCCAAAAGAAATGAAAGATCATCTTGTGGTTGAAATTCCTGGAAGTATTGAATCGCAAATCAACATGCTGTTTAAACAAGATAGTATCAAAAATCTCGGCAAGAGAGCTTCGGTTCTCTATCCAAAAGGACCTCGAGGTGAGGCCATCGTTAATGAGTTTTGGAGAAAAGCCCACAGCCTAGGTGTTGAAGTTATCGACGTTCTTCCGTTTGATGAAAATCAAACAGACTTTAGAGAAGTTGTACGCAATGTTTTGGGTCTTAAGTACCCAAGGGTTCGCCAAGAAGAATATGACATCTTAAATGATATTTTCAATATTGAAGAAGCCAGAGGAACCAGACGATTGCAAGTTCTTCCTCCACGAGTAGATTTCGATTGGATATTTGTACCTGCCTTCCCTAAAGAAGCTCTTCAAATCATTCCTTCATTTGCCTATTATGATGCCTTTAACGTTAAATTTATTGGTGGACCGAGCTGGAGATCAAAGGCGATTTCAGATGAAAGCACAAAGCTTGGAGAGCTTTTCCTTTTAGGCGATGATATCGAATCTGTTGATGAAAGTTTTTCTAATGCCTTTCTTGCGGACTATAAGCGCAGACCTCGTTTGATTGAAATTGTTGCCCATGATGCTCTAAGTATCGCCATCGGGTTGCTGAAAGATTCAACCGTTGAGTCGAGAATTGATCTTGATCGCAAAGTTCGTTCAACAGAATTTTTATCAGGAAAATCAGGCAAGTGGAAACTTGAAGAAGGCGTTTGGATTAAAGAGATGGCCCTCATTAAACTACGCAATGGAAAATACGAGAAATTAGTTCTGTGATTTAGTTTCTATTTTTCCCAAAACTCCCCATAGGGTTCCAAGTCCATAAAATACATTAATCATAAATTGGATGATCATCACTAGAGGCAGAGCTTTGAAGAGCTGGTTGCGTCTACAGACCCAAAGCGAAGTGGCAAAATTAGCGAAGACATAGCAAAGTGCTGGTAAAAAAAAGATCAAAGGTGAATTTAAATTGCTAATAATAAAAATCAGATAGAAATTAAAAATGAGAGGAACTAAATAAATAAGCGGAAGGGGAATATCAGTCAAAAGGGCCGACTGCACTCTAAAAAATCCACTCTTAAAAACTGCACGAATCAGTGTTAACGGATTTTCTTTTTTAGAGTGAAAAACAAAAAGATGGCTAAAGTAAAAAACAGAATCTGTTAGCTTAACTGCTTTTTCTAGAAAAATATTTTCTTCATTTCGAGTAAATCGTGTATCAAATCCTCCCACTTGATTCCATATATGTTGCGAAACCCAGAGGTTGCAAAGGATCAGCTTTTTTTCTGAAACAGCGATACCTTTGTCCGATAATGGTTCGGCAATCTTCATGTGACGAAAGCGAGTTGAGGCCGTTGCCAGTGGAGATTGCTGTGCAATTCCTACAGAATGAGCAAAGAGAGAAGCATCGGGAGGTGATAAATCAGGTCCACCAAAAATGTGAGGACGAGTTTTGGATGCCAAAAGTGATTTAATTAATGGTGTATAGCCAGAAGGAAGATAGGCATCATCATCTAAGAAAAAGGCGTATTCAAATTCCTCATTTTTAAGAGCAAGGTTTCGACAAAAAGCAGGAGTTTGAGGTGAGAAACATTGAATCAATTCAGGCTTTAAGTAATGTCCTTCCACGATATCTTTAGAAAGTTTGTCCATGCCATTGAGAACAACTTTTGTTTCACAATTATATTGATCTTGAAGTGATTTTAATGAATCGAGACATCGTCGAAGGTGTGTGTGGCGATTAAATGTCACAATGACGACAATGATTTTCATATATTGCTATAATGATGCACTTATATAGACTTTTGTGCAATAGATTGATCATTTGAGTAGTAGCACTTTTAGATTAAAAAGTTAAAATAAAGTATGTTCAAAAGCCTAATACAAACATCTTACTTCCAAGTTGAGCTCGAAGCTCCAAACGAAGATTTAATAAAGCTAATTCAGCATGATTTTTCATGGTTTCCCCCTCTCGAAAATGCAAAATTTAAGATGAAAATAAAACTCGAAAATAATGATCAACCTAAATTTCGTCACGATCATTTTCAATTTAGTTTTAAAACCAAGCAAGCCCAAGTTCTAGATAAGGAATTGGTAAGAAGAGTTGAGTATTTTGATGGAGCTCTGGTTGAATACGATTATCAAGCGGAAAGAGGTCTGATTCAGGCCAGTAATAATGATCGACTTCACGACCTTGTTTTACAGCTAATTTCATCTCGCACGGGCAAAATGTTAGACCTCGAAGGCCTTCATAAGATTCACGCCTGCGCGGTTTCCCTCAAAGATAAAGTCGCATTGATTTTAATGCCAGTTGGAGGTGGAAAATCTACTCTCTTGCTTGAACTTTTAAAGGATCGCGAGTTTCGTTTTGTTTCTGATGATACCCCATTAGTAGATACAAAACGAAATGTTCATCCCTATCCCTTTCGAATTGGCAAAAGTGAGCTACCACAAGATTATCCATTTTTGACTGAACCTCTCGTTAAGCTCAATCGTAGTGGATACGGAGCAAAGTATTTATTAGGAAGCAATGAAATAGCTTTGACCGTTGAAACAAGTGTCCTTTCCAAAAAAGTTCTTATCTTTGGTGCACCTTCAGAAAATGATTCGAAGATCGAGGTTGTGAATAAGGGATTGGCTTTTTACTACTTGTGGAAAGAAATGGTTATTGGAATCGGTTTGCCTCAGATTATTGAGTTTTATTGGAGCTTTGCTCTTCTCGATTTAATGAGAGTGATGAAGATTGGTTTTAACCGACTTTTTTTAGCGATAGCATTAGTTAGAGAAAACCCATGCTATCGGCTTTACAGAGGACCTGATCATACAAAGAACGCGTCTCTGATTAAAAAGGTCCTCTCAGAGCTTTAGATTACTTAGCTTTACCTTTAGCGATGGCCTTCTTGATTCTCATCTTTTTCTTCATTTGGCTTTTTCTACGGCTCATTTTAATTGCTAACTGCTTACGACCTCTTCCCATTTTTAGCTCCTGTTATGATGCATTGAGTTGATAATTTTACTTAGGAAACTGACTATAGCCGAAGCTATTGAAAATTGACAAGTCCGATCATTTATTAATCTTAAGTTATTAATGGGTTAAAAAGAGTTCTTTCTTGTCAGAAATCGGTCTCAAATGTTAAATTTTATTAGGCTAATTGTTTATTAATAGAAAAGCTCTTGACGCGCCATGTACGGCCAAGGTCTCGAGGACGTGAAAAACGTCGCAGATAAGGAAGTCTTCTATGTTTAAAAAGTTCTTGGATTGGTTTTCAAATGACTTAGCAATTGATCTTGGTACGGCCAACTGTCTCGTCTACGTAAGAGATAAGGGGATCGTTGTTAACGAACCATCAGTAGTGGCGGTTCACCAAGGAATGAAAGGAATCAATAAAGTTTTGGCCGTCGGTAAGGAGGCCAAAGAAATGTTGGGAAGAACTCCTGGCTCAATTAAAGCTATTCGCCCCATGAAAGATGGCGTTATTGCCGACTTTGAAGTGACTCAAGCTATGCTTCGTTACTTTATTCAGAAAGCACTTCCAGGTTCAAAACTAATTAAGCCTAGAATCGTTATCTGTATTCCATTTGGTATTACTCAGGTGGAGAAAAGAGCTGTTAAAGAATCAGCTGAACAAGCTGGTGCTCGCGAAGTTTATTTGATTGAAGAGCCGATGGCCGCTGCCATTGGTGCAGGTCTTCCAATCACTGAACCATCAGGGAACATGATTGTCGATATTGGTGGTGGTACTACTGAAGTGGCCGTGATTTCTCTCGGTGGAATTGTTTATTCAAAATCAGTTCGTGTTGCGGGTGATAAGTTTGATGAAGCCATCGCTCAGTATATTAAAAAGAAATATTCACTACTCGTAGGTGAAAGAACGGCAGAGCAAATTAAAATTGCCATTGGTAATGCTTATCCATTTGATGATGAAGTTAAGAGTATGGAAGTGAAAGGTCGCGACCTTATTGCTGGTGCTCCGAAAATTATTGAAGTGACTTCAGATGAAATTAGAGACGCGTTGTCTGATCCTATAGCAGAAGTGGTGGAAGCCATAAAAATATCTCTTGAAAAAACTCCTCCTGAACTAGCTGCCGATATCGTTGATAACGGTATTATTCTCGCTGGTGGTGGAGCCTTATTAGCAAACCTTGATGTTCTGATTAAAGAGAAAACGGGATTGCCTGTTTCTTTAGCTGAAGATCCACTCACTTGTGTCGTGAGAGGTTGTGGAAAGGCTCTCGAATCGCTTGAATTGCTAAGACAAGTCGCAAGCTTGACTTAATTTTTGTAAGAATAAAGGACGTTTCTTGGAAAACAATTTCGTCAAATTAGAAATTGCCGAGATCATCAGTAAATTTCATCGTTTGGTGAAAGAGAAAATTGAGATCAAGCTTTGGGCGAAAGGAAAAGATTCTGTTTCTTATAAATGTAAGCAGGTCAGAGTTCTCAAAAAAGAATCACGAATAACAATGGTTTTTTTCAGTGAGAAAGCTGAAATTGAAACAACCCTGATTGGAAAAACTTTGTATATAAATTTTGAACTCAATGAACTTGCTTACTTCAGTGAAGGCAAGATTAGCAAGTTTGAAGATGATGGTTTTGAATTTGTGATTGAAGAGCCTGTTTATCGAACAGAGTCTCGCATAAATACTCGACTGCTAACTTTTCCGCATCATAAAGTTTATGCCTTTTTTGAAATACCTGAAAGTGTGAAGGAAGCGACGAATATTGTTCAACTGAATAAGAATGTAGAGAAAGGTTATGATAATTTTAAAAGTCAGCAAAAAGAAAAACTTTTAGAACGATTGGCTTCTCATATTGGGGAATGCCACCACTTAACAGACTTTCGAGTCTTGGACATTTCGGTTAGTGGTGCTGCTTTTTTGGTACAGTCTGCGCATAAAGCCTATTTTGAAAATTTGAAAAATGCAGACTTAACTGTTCTCTTTGAAGATTCTGTTTTCAAAATTCAAGGAGCTAAAACAGTCTATGTCGTCGATTATCTTTCAAGTGATCAAAGCAAAGCAACGGAATCACTTTTCAAAGTGGGAATGACGTATCATCCGCAAGCGAGCTTGGCCCAGAAAATTAATAGTATTATCCACTCATCTGAGAAATTAGATTCAATGAGGCGCGAATTTGAAGATTTCAAAGGCAATTAATCTTTTCATTGTTCTGCTGCTAGCAGGTTGTTCCTTTTTTAAGAGAACTCAAGATCAAGTGCCAACAAGCAAAGTAAAAAGTTCTCATACTTACACACTTACAGATAAATCAGGCGTATTTGAATACACTCATCAGTCAAATTATGTGAAGAAAAATAATCGTCTCATTACAAAGTATCAGGTCAAGGCCCGCGATACAGAGGGGAAAGTTTTAGAGCAGGCAGTAATTTTTTCTAATCCCGGTCGAGTCAAAGAAGTGTCATTGAGTCGTCCAGAGATCTCGCAGTACACTGTCTGGTTTGAAGGCAAAAAATACTTCACTGAAATTAAGCTCAATCCCAAATCGAAAACATTAGACCTCAAGTTAGAAAGTCCTGAAAAACAATGGAATGGAAGTAAGTCTCTTCCGCTGCCAAAGGATGCCATCTTGATGTGCTACTTGGGTCAAATTATGGAATGCGCCAAGCAAACGGGATTTATTTCAAAATCTATTAAGGCCCAAACGGGGACGATGAATTTTTATTTAATTGTTGAGGGATATCCATTCTTTCAAGAACAGTATATTGGAGTCGAGGATTCTCCTCTCATAAGGGCCCAACTTGTCTATGATGGTACCAATCCACAGGGAGAGAAGCGTTATTCTCTCAATTTCTCTGGTCAATCCATTTTCTATTTCCTCAATGGGAAACAAGAAATGATAAAAAAGTTTTGGGTTTCTCAAGGTCTTACAGTTAATTAATTCAAGTGTAGTCGAAATGACACCAATCAATTTAGTCAACAATGACTTTATCATATTGAACTAGGTTTAAAACAATAGTTTAGGTAAAATGAATTCCAATTGGGGGAATTAATGAGTGAGATTGGACAACTCGTTTTTACTGGAATTAGCGGAACAAGCTTAACGACAGAAGAGAAAAAATTTTTAGAAGAAGAAAATATTGGAGGAGTTGTACTCTTTGCTCAAAACTATGAGTCTCCTGCACAGGTTGCAGAACTCATCAACTCTATTCAAGTTCTGAGAAAAGAATATCCTCTTTTTATTTCAGTAGACCAAGAGGGGGGGCGTGTTCAAAGATTTAAAACTCCCTTTAATGTTATACCAAGTATGTTTGATGTTGCTCGATTGGATTCTCCAAAAGTCGTTTATAATGTCGCAAAAATTATTGCTGATGAACTAACTGCTGTTGGTGTGAATCTTGATCTTGCTCCCGTATGTGATGTTTGGACCAATCCCAACAATAAAGTTATCGGTGATCGTTCATTCGGAAATAATCATGAAGTTGTTTCTAAGTTTTCTTCATCTGTTATCAGGGGTTTTCAAACAAATGGACTCCTTGCTTGTTCAAAGCACTTTCCTGGCCATGGAGACACCACAAAAGATTCTCACTATGATCTACCTATTATCAAAAAAACACTGGATGAACTTCGCCAAAATGAATTTCAACCCTTTATAAAGGCGATCAAATCGAGAGTCGAATTTATTATGATGGCGCATCTTCAAGTTGATTGCATTGACCCTGATTTGCCAACAACGCTTTCTCCGCACGCCTACAATCTTTTACGAAAAGAATTGCGATATACCAAAATTATTATTTCAGATGATATGACGATGAAAGCAATTGTCGATCGTTGGACATATGAAGAAGCGGCAGTCATGACGATCGCCGCTGGTTGCGACATTATCGAGTATAAAGATATGGATAAGGCGATGTTGGCGGTTGAAGCTTTAAAAGAAGCAAAGCGAACTAAAAAGATCAAGAATGAGACCTTTAAGGCCAAAATTGATCGGGTATTAAATTGCAAAAAGACCTACTTTGCTGAATACCGCCCGGTTTATATACCAGAAATTTCGAAAAAAATTGGAGTTCGCGCCAATCAGATCCTCATTGAAGAGTTGGTTGAGAGAATCAATCAACTGAAAGTGGCCTCTGGAGAGGTCCGCGCCTAGGTATTCCTTTCCTCTCAACGCAAATAATCAAATCCTTTTGTTATCCTATACTTAGGTAAGTAGGAGAAATTTATGCTTTTATGGGCCTCGCTCATTTTGTTCGGAGTTGCGGTGTTTATCGTGACGAGTATGATGTTTCTCGATGAGAGCGAATATAAGGCACAAGAAAAATTAGAACAGCAAGCAACTGTTCAAGATTCTGTTAATCAACAAGGCGTCATTCTTCGTTACTCTCGTCCATTCTTCAAACGATATGTAACTCCCATTGTCTCTTCAATGAAGAGTAAGAAAAAAATACGAGAAAAATATAAAAGAAAATTAGCTTCTGCTGGTCTAACTGAAATTCTGACACCTGAAGATTTCTTTTCTTTCAAATTATTTCTCATCCTAGGATTCCCAATTGTATTCTTCGGAGTGCGTTGGTTTATTGAAGCCGACTGGCCACTGAGTTACATTCCCTTAATCTCAGGTTTTGGATTCTTTTATCCAGACTTGTGGATTGATGGAACAATCAAGAATAGACAAAATGAAGTGATGAGATCAATGCCATTTGCTGTCGACATGTTGGCCTTATCAGTTGAAGCAGGTTTGGATTTCGTGGCAGCCATGGCGAAAGTTGTGGAGAAAGCAAAGCCAAGTCCACTCACTCAAGAATTTGAAATTCTCATGAAGGAAATTAAAATCGGAGCAAGCCGTGCTGAAGCTTTGAGAAATATGTCATGGAGAATTGATCTCATTCAAATATCTTCTTTTTGTGCAACTCTCATTGCAGCCGATTCAGTCGGTGCCTCAATTGGACCGATTCTTAAAGCTCTTTCAGCAGAGATACGTCAAAAGAGGTCTTCTGATGTTGAGAAAGCTGGAGCTACAGCCGCGACAAAAATTTTATTCCCAATGTTGTTCCTTATCGTCCCTGCCGTTTTTATTATTGTGGCAGCGCCTATTATGCTCGAGCTGGTGGTGGGGAAATAATGAAGATGTGTAAACTAAAAGAACATAACGGAGAAGTATTGGTTGAAAATGTTGTGATCGCAACATCGACCCTCTCTCGCATGAAAGGTTTGATGTTTGCGAGCAGTATGCCAAATTGTGAAGGCTTTCTTATTGATCCGTGCAATTCGATTCATACTTTTTTTATGAAATTTAATTTGGATATCGCTTTTATTAGTAAAAATAATGAAATTATTCATATTGAAAAAAATATGAAGCCTTGGAGGGCCACTCGAATTCACTTCAAATCACGCAAAGTATTGGAGATGAAGGCGGGAACCATGTCAGAGAAACTTAAGGTTGGAACAAAGGTCGAAATAGAATGTATAAGTTAGTCGTAGTTGGTGGAAAATTGCGTGGAAAGGAATTTCCACTAGAGAATGGCGAGAATATCGCAGGTCGCGAAGACTCATGTGATATTGCATTAACCGTTAATGGTGTCTCTAAAAAACATTTTTCAATAACAGTAACTGATGACGTTTGTTATCTTCAGGATTTAGGTAGTTCTAACGGTACATTTGTTAATGGAAAAGTTGTAAAGCGTGCCACTGTTAAAAATGGCGATAAGATTGCACTCCCTGATCTCATCCTTCAAGTCGTTTATGTTAAAGAGAAAAAAGTTGTTATTAAAAAGAAGAAGGTTGAAGAAGAAGAGGATGAAGATGAATGGTTAACAGGAGGATCTCCTCCTGCATCACTTCCGGCAAAGATTTTGTGGCTCTTTCGATTTAAGTTTATGCCTGTCGTCCATGGAATCAATGAAGAATATGAATGGAAGGCCTTGTTTGGAATTCTTCTCAGTATATTTTGTGTGGTGGTTATTACTTTGACCATTTATCCAGTTCTAGAAGATTCAAAGCGAATTCTTTTGAGTGAAGTTGCTCTTCGTGGAGCCCATTATGCTGAAGAAATTGCTCGATTAAATCGTAAGGCCCTCGATCAGAAACAATTGGATGCTCTTGATACAGGTTTCTTGGATAAAGAAGACGGTGTTAAATCATATCGCCTCTTTGACTTGAACGGACGTATTGTTCGACCAATGGAAAAACTCAATACCTATGTTGTGGATACCTTTTCTGTTGAATCATTAAACTGGGCCACAAGTAAGAATCCTAATAAACGTGGAGAGCTCAAAAAATTGCTAGATGACGGAGAAGTGGGAATTGCGAAAACAATTATGGTTTTTAACCCTAGAACAGGTGTTGAAGATCCCGTCGGAATTATTGCTATTCGCTTTACACCAAAGTCTTTGCAGCTTGAAGCTGTGAAAAGTTCAAAAGCCTACTTAGAAGCCTTGGTGACAAGTGCCATCGTGGCGATTGTCTTTTTTGGAATTGTTTACTATCTCACACTAAGACCAATAGAAGAAATGAAGTATCAAATTGAAGATACTCTTCGTGGAAAGAGAAAAAACCTTGAGAGTCGCTATCTATTTGAAGCCTTTGAAGGACTACGAAGTTCAATCAATACAATTCTGCAAAGAATGCGTGAGCTACAAAATCAAGAAGACGATAGTGAGTTTGAAGAAGAGAGCGATTCTTCTTATGTCTCCGCGATGGGTGAGTTCTTAAGGGCGACTGGAACGGCCGCGATTGTTCTTGATTCGCATAAAAACTTAGCAAAAATGAATATGATGGCAGAAGACCTCACCGGTATTAGAGAAAATGCTTCAGTAGGCATGAGCTTGTTGGATATTGCGAGAGAGCAGGGGTTTGCGGCAACAGTCATTGAGCTCTGTGATAGTTCTGCTAACAATGATGGTACTCATCAACAGGGAGAGTACGAGCTCGGAGGAAATCCTCATTCCATTAACGTTGTATCGCTCATGGGAAAGGATGGGTTTGCAAAATCCTTCTTAGTCACCATGAATAAGGTTGAATAATGTCAGAAGGCGTTACTAAAATTACCAAAAATTTTAAGCAGCCAACGTTGCCTGGTAAGTATTATCGTCTTTCGTGCTTAACCGGAAAGAACAAAGGTTTTTGTTATTACTTAACTGGAAAACGCGTCGTTCTTGGAAGAGGGGATAAAGTCGATATTCAAGTTTTGGATGCAAAAAGCTCTCGCGAACATGCGGAGTTGGTTCTCGTCGGAACACAATTTGTGCTTACTGATCTTGGCTCACAGAATGGGGTTGTCGTAAATGACCTTAAGGTTACTCAACATCAAATTAAAGAAAGCGACAAAATTATTATTGGTCAGACCGTATTTAAGTTCGACACGATCACTGTCAAAGAAAGTAAAGATTTAGCTGTCGTCGAGGATGATGAAGTCGAAGAGTATGAAGAGGAAGAAGAAGAGACTACTAAGTCAAAGAAAAAAAATGCAAAAAAGAATGAGCAAAAGAAAAAACCACTAGTCATGATTGCGATCGTTCTTTTGGCCGTCGTATTTCTTTTGCCAGATGAGAAAGTGGTTAAGCCAGGGGACAACAAAAATAATCCCAATAATATTGGTGCGCAAGACGTCATCACTGACTTGATTGATAAAAAACAAAAAGAAGAAGATAGGGAGCTTCGTGAAAAACTTGATACTTATATTCAACGTGGATTGAGAGAATATCGCGAAGGTAATTACTTTAGAGCGATTGAAGAATTTAATTTGGCCCTTATTTTGAGTCCGAGCAATGGAGATGCTAACTTTTATCTCAACAGAACCAAGCAAAAGTTGGATAATCTCATTGAATTGATCTTTTTAAAGGCCAAGCAAGAGGCAGAAGCTTTAAAATATTCAGGAGCATTGATTTCCTATTGTGAAATTTTGAGACTTTTACAAGATTATCCTGAGGATAAAAGATTTATTGATGCCAAGAAGAATATCGAATTTTTAGAGTCGCAAATGGGAATGGAGAAAAATGAATATCAGTGTTTCTAAAGACAATCAAATTGTCTTAAATATTGATTTATCTCAAGAAGTTTCCTCACTTGGAAATAGCGAAGCTGTTTTTTATATAGGAAGGGCCAAGGATTGTACTATTGTTTTGGATGATCGAACCATTTCTAGGGTTCATGCCGAGCTTCATTATGGCAATCGTCAGTGGAAACTTATAGCTAGTTCAGGCTTTGGAAGCCTCTTAGTCAATGGTCAACCGATCCAAGATAAAGTTCTGGAGCCTGGAGATTCAGCTTCCTGTGGACCTTATATTCTTAACTTTCAATTTTCTCATTCTGAAAATGTACCAGTTGCAGAAGAGATTGTTGAAGAAGCCGAGGTAGAAGACTTAATTGAAGTTGAGGACGCAAGTCCAGAGATGACGGAGACTTTTATCGAAGAAGCGCCTCAAGTAGAAATGATAACTGAGGAAGATGCGGGACTTGTTCAAGAAGAAGAATTTGATGATGATTTTGGGGATAATGTACAAGAAGAAGCAGTCGATGATTCCTTTGGTGAAGAAACCTCAGAAATAAGCTCTGAAGATGCGACCGACGAAGATGATATCTCTTTTGATAATGGGGACGAAGACTTTGCTATCATTCCTGAAGATGATGAAGGCGATGACCTCAATGAAAGCACGAGAGTTCTACAAACATTTGTTGATCTCTATTTTGAAATTTCTGGTGAGTATGCACCCTACGACAAGTTTAAGCTCGATGATAAAGAAGTCTTTATTGGTCGTGACCCGTCGAAATGTAAGCTGGTTATTAATGATCCTGAAATATCCAGTGTTCACGCAGTTATAAGAAAAAATAATATCACTTGTACAATTGAGGATTTACAGTCGGCCAACGGAACTCTAGTTAATGGTGAAGCCGTAAACAAACAGGATCTATCAAATGGCGACGAAGTTCTTCTAGGATCAACCACTCTTACTTTAAGAATCAAGAGTGATTTCTTTAAGCAAGAAGAAGACCGTTTAATGCCAGTTGAAGAAGGCCAGGAAATTGAAGTTCAGGAGATTGTTGAAGTTGATGAGGATTTTGATGATACTGGAATGCAGGAATTTGGCGATCAAGCTGGGGCTCCTAAATCTAAATCTCTTTTTTCAAAAGAAGCTCTAAAAGATCCAGTCAAAAGAAAGAAACTTCTCTACGGACTTATCGGATTATTGGCCCTATGGGTTCTCTTAGATGAAGAGCCTGCAAAGAAGCCTGTTCCAAAGCAAAGTAAAGAAGATGCTCGTCTTCTTGAGAGCCAAAAACAAGGCGTAAACACAACCAATCCGAACGAAAAGAAATTAACACCTGAAGAATTGGCCATGGTTGAGTCAACTTATCTTTTGGCCAAGGAATTAATTGACGTGGGCAAGTTTAATGAAGCCCTGATTGAATTGGATAAGATTAAAAGAATTCAAGCTTCATATAAGAACACTCTTCAGCTTGAAGCTCTTGCGAAGCAGAAAATTGCTGAAATTGAAGCTCTCAATAGAAAGCAAAGAGAAGAAGAAGAGAAGCGATTGAGAATGGAGAAAGTGAAGCTTTTGGTTGAAGAAGCCAAAACAGCAACGGAGAAAAAACAAGTTCAATTGGCAGAGGGCCTTTTTGCCAAAATTATTGAACTTGATCCTGAGAATTTTGAAGTTTCGCGATTAAAATTAGAAATTGATTCGTATAAACGCGAACAAGAAAGAATTGAAATTGAAAGAGCTGCTAAAGAAGCAGAAAGAAAAAGGCAACTTGATGCCTTAGCGCCTGGAAAGGGGCATTACTTGAAGAGTGAATGGTATAAGGCCATTCAGAGATTGAGTTCATTTCTTTTAGAAAAATCAATTGATGAAGATCTACGAGATGAAGCAACAAAAATGCTAACAGAGTCAAAAGACAATTTGAATGCAATTATTCAGCCTATGCTTGGAAAGGCGAGGTCTTTGAAAGAAGGACAAGATCTCAAAGGAGCCTATGAGCAATATGCTGAAATTTTAAAGCTCGATCAAGGCAGCACGGAAGCTTTAAACGAAATGGATGAAATTCGAGATATCTTAATCGCAAGATCGAAAAAGATATATCGCGAAGCTATTATATCGGAATCGTTAAGTCTATTTGATGATGCAAAAGAGAAATTTAAAGAAGTTCAACAAATCTCTCCTTCTGATAGTGAATACTATGAAAAGGCGACAAATCGTTTGAAAGAATATTTGGAATAATTATGTTGGAATTGAAAAGTTATGCAGCCGTTAGTGATCAAGGGCCTTATCTTCAAATCAATGAGGATTCTGTTGAGTCTGATTTAGTAAATGGCTTATTTATGATTATTGATGGGTTTGGTGGGGCTAATATAGGTGACCGTGCCGTTGCTCAGCTTAAAGAAGATGTAAAAAGATTCTATATCAATATTGGGGGAGACCCAGATTCAACCATGCCTCATTTTTATAGTCCACGCTATTTGATTGAAGGAAATGCTGTTATCAACGCGCTTCATTTTGCTCACCAAAATTTAAAAAAGCAAAATTCACCCAAATCGATGAATGAAAGAGCTGGAGCTTCAATCATGATTGCTGCTCTTGCCGATAATCTCCTAACCTTGGTTAATGTCGGAAATTGTCGAGGGCTACTCTTTAGAGGAGGAGAGCTGAGAGAAGTTATTGCTCCTGATAATATGGAATATTTGTCTGGTGATTTTTTTGAAAAACAATTTCATACAGCACCCTTTTCAGCTATTGGGCTCTATGATGATTTTTCAATGACAGTTAAGGAGCTTAGAGTTCAGGAAGACGACAGTCTCATCATGCTAACAGATGGTGCATATTCAAGGTTGTCGGATTCTGAGTTAAAACAGATTTTGAATAAGCCTTCTCGTGGCTCACAAAAAATTCATGACATTTTCAATATGGTGAACTCTCGGGGCAATTTGGATAATCAAAGTGCAACGATTCTAGATTTTTAATCCGAGCTTAACGTTCAACTATCCGTATTGTCGTTGCTAACGCATGTAAATTCTGTGAAAATGACATGAGGAAATTTTAATGGCGAAGATTTTAATAGCGGACGATAGTCCTACCATTCACAAAGTAGTTCAACTAACTCTTTCTAGTTCTGGTCATAATTTGGATATTGCTGCAAATCCAGATGAGCTCTTTTCAAAATCGGCCGACACTGAATATGATCTTGTTCTTCTCGACTTTACTCTTTCTGATAAAGAAGATGGCTATGAATTGGCCAGAAAATTAAACGAAAAGCGTAAGACTAAAATATTGGCTATGCTCGGCACCTTCGATTCTATAGAAGATAACAAAATGGTCGAAACCGGTATTTTAGACAAAATTCAAAAGCCTTTTGAAAGTCAAAAGTTTATCAATTTGTGCAACCGATTGATTGAAACAGACCTTGAAAGTTTTTTTGCTACAGAATCGAGTGAAGAAATAAGTGATGACAATCAAATAGAAGATGAGTGGGTGGTTAATGGCCAACCTTCCATGGAAGGAAATAATGAAGATTTCAATCTTTCCAGCGACAGTGAAGATTTAAATGAAACATCAGAGTTTTCAAGCGAAGAGCTTCATAATGAACTAAATTCATGGGGAGTGCGAGTTCCTGAAGTCATTGGAAAAGCTGCTAATGCAGGTCCTGTGTTCCCACCAGTTATCAGTGAAACGGAAGAGAAATCTCAAGATTTGGCATCCCTGGTTGACGATGAGCTATCAGATGAAGGAAATACCTTTGACCTGTCTCACGAGCAATCTCAAAAAGAAAAAGACTTGTCTTTCATTTCTGTTGCCGAACTGGCTCCAGAGGAAGAAGAGGATGAATGGCATACAGATACAGATACAAATCACTCTAAAGTTCCGTCCAACCAACTTCTTGAGAAAGAGTTAGAAGGTGTGACTTCGGATGATTTTTGGGCCATCGATGAACATTCTGATGAAAGTGACATGAACTTTTCAACTGAAGACAATGAGCAAGTTGAAGAAATTCGCGAAGACTTAGCTCCTGTGACAGAAGAAGATCAGGAGGAGAACCCATTCACTCTAAATTTCGAAGAAGTTCAGATGAAAGAAGAAGATTTAGAGTTCCCTGAAGTTAAAAAACAACCAGCTGAAATACCTCAATATGCTGAAGTAAATATTGATGAAATTGTCGAAAGAGTAACGGCAAAAATAGCTGATCAATTAGAAGAAATTGTTAAACGAGCAATTGAATCTAAGGTTGAAGAAATCTCTTGGGAAGTCATTCCAGATCTCGCTGAGAATTTAATCAAAAAAGAAATTCGGCGAATTTCAGATTCTGTTATTGATTCTCATTAAAAATCAAACTACCAGTGTATGCATCGATTTTCTCACCCTGCTCAGTTCGCAGTTGAGCCTGCCCCATGTTTCCAATTCCTAAAAACTGACCACTCGCAGTTATCTTGTCATTTTCCCAAAGAGTAACTGAGCAGTTCATATGACAGCAAAGGAGATTCCATTGTTGGATAATTTCGTCACTGGAGAGGCGATGAGAAAGAACATATTGATAGAATAATTTTGGAAGTTCTTCTTTGTTTCGAGAATCGAGCTCAAGCTTGCTGGAAAAAGAGCCAATGGGGAAAGTTCCAGAATGACGAACAATTTTTTGAGAAATTAAATTATCGTTATTAAAATTAATTCCAACACCTGCGAGAATCACTCCATCTTGCAACTGGCAAATGATACCGCCGCACTTTTTATTTTCTTCACTAATGATATCGTTCGGCCATTTTAGATAAATTTTTTCACGTGTGTAGGCTTTGAAAAAATGAGCTAGATGAATTCCTATTTCAAGAGAAGTGAGAGTCGTAGGTTGACTTGGCTTTAAAGAAAAGGAAAAGGCCAGATTATCTTTGAAATCAATCCAAGTATTTCCCTGTCTTCCATGACCCGAAGTTTGATGGGAAGTTGAAACAAGAATACTTGAATCATCGACTTTGAGTTTCTCAAAATTTTGCTTGAGATACTCTTGTGTAGAGCCTATTTCATCAAAATGCAGATGGTGCATGCTTAAGCCTTTTCAAACGTAGGTGCCTTTGATACATCAATTATAAGTTTAAATACAGCGAAGAGGAAATACCTATGTCTTTGATTTCACGAAATCACCCACGCCAAATTAAGTTCACTTCCCATATTAATCCCTATGCCTCTGGCTCTGTGATTGCGGAGTTCGGAAACACTAAAGTTCATATTACGGCCAGTGTAGAAGAATCGGTTCCACCATGGATGAAGGGAAAGGGCGAAGGTTGGATTACTGCTGAATACTCTATGCTTCCAGGTTCAACTCATACTCGTTCGCAGAGAGAGCGTTCAAAAGTTAGCGGAAGAACTCAAGAGATTCAAAGATTAATAGGAAGAAGCTTGAGAGCTGCGATTGATCTTAAGAAACTAGGTGAGAGAACTGTCATGATTGATTGTGATGTTTTAGTCGCCGATGGAGGAACGAGAACAACATCAATTTCTGGAGCAATGGTGGCTCTTCAATTGGCCGTCAATAATTTAATGAAGAATGGAAAATTAAAAGAAACACCTATCATTAATCAAATCGCTGCGATTAGCGTTGGTGTTAATCCAGAAGGAAAAATAATTTCGGACCTTAATTATGAAGAAGATAGCTCATGTCACACTGACATGAATATCGTCATGACGAAGGAAGGAAAATTCATTGAAGTTCAAGGAACCGCGGAAGGCGAGCCATTCTCAATGGAACAATTGCAAGCCTTGGTAGAGTGTGCACAGTTTTCTTTGAAAACAGTTTTTGATGAGCAAGACAAGATTACGACACAGGGTTAATTCATGGAATTTATTTTAGCATCTTCCAATGGTCACAAAGCTGAAGAGTTTAATTTACTCTTTAGTGGTTCGAAACTGAATGTGGTTGCCGCTGATTTGAAAATTGAAGTTGAGGAAACTGGAAAATCATTTCGCGAAAATGCACTGTTAAAAGCCGAAGCTTATTTTAAAAAATATAAGAAGCCGACACTGGCCGATGATTCAGGCTTAACTGTCCACGCCTTACCTGATGAGCTTGGGATTTATTCCGCGCGCTTTGGCGGAGAAGGTTTAAGTGACAAAGATCGAGCCCTATTATTACTAGAAAAAATGGCCCATGTTTCAAAGGCGGATCGACAAGCCTTCTTTACTTGTGTGCTATGCTTCTATATTTCACCAGAAGAAATTTATTTCTTTGAAGGAAGAATGCAGGGCGCAATAGGCGATCAGTACGTCGGGGAGCATGGATTTGGCTATGATCCTGTTTTTATTGCAGAAAAATCAAATGATGGTAGTTTGGCCCAAAGCCCTGAATATAAGAAAGAATTCTCTCATCGGGCCCAAGCATGCAAAGAATCTCTCGCTTTCTTTGAAAGAGGATATTGCCAAAAAGCTTCCAATTCTCTATAAGTTAAACTCCTTTTTACCACTTTGTCGGAGTGTAGCGCAGGGGTAGCGCACTTGCTTTGGGAGCAAGGGGTCGTTGGTTCAAATCCAATCACTCCGACCATTTATCTTATGAAATCATTACTAATTCTTTTTCTTTTTTTGTCATCGCCGCTTTTTTCAGAGCCAACGATGCCACTGTTC
>PCTW01000017.1 GCA_002786715.1 Bdellovibrio sp. CG22_combo_CG10-13_8_21_14_all_39_27 | reverse complement strand
GACCTTTCGACCAACTAGTTAAAAAAATGAAGTTTATATCAGCGAATCCCGGCCGATGGTAACCAGTGCCTAGCTACTTACAAATTTTCAAGTGTTTAGATATTAGACAAAATGAATTACTCTTCTTTTTTTTCAAAAGAATATACCCCAATAATAAATGTTTTTGTTTCAAGTTCAGGGATAGCAATTTATTGTTTTTATCCAGTATTATCTAGGTAAAACTCCGCTTTAATACCTGCATTTTTGGCCGTCAATACTAATAAAAATTGTTGCCAACTATTACAAAAAACAAAATCAAAACAGTATTGCATCGATGACCAAAGATTTAATTTGGTGCGATTACTTTCACGTGCCTTTTGGAAGACTTCACAAAAGGTTTCTTCGAGTTGATCCATTAAAAATGCCAAATGCATTATTATGGCCAGGTTTGTAGATAAATACTTTTTCCCATGGCCATAGTTGTGTTCAAAATTGTATCCCTGGTTCTTGAGTGTGTTAAAGACTTCATTTTCTTGCTTCCAGCGCGACCTCCCTGCTTTCATAATTTGATAAATATTATCTTTTTCAATATCTATTGTTGTCATCCACGTAAAATGAGTTTGATTTTTTTGATGGCCTTTTTTATTCTCCCATTCTATCGTCTCCGTAAAATCGAGAATATTTATTCGAGCAATTGAATCCTCACTAAAGTACGCCCCATTAAGATATTTATATGTCCGAACTCGTTTTTTCTTTACCTTCTCTCCAATCTCATCAGAGTGAGTGATCACTTGAACACCTTTTTGATCATTGAGTTGTTCAAAAAGAATTTTTTGGGTCCCAGGTTTTATGCCAAGAATACAATGCCATCCCTTTTTTTTAATTTCTTTAAGCATTGGACGATTTCCATAAAGTGCATCTCCGAGAATGACAAATGGAAGTCCCGGGTGTTCATCTTTTATCCACCACAACATGCGTTTTGCCGCCTTATTCTCACAGTCGTTTTTGTCAAAGTGTCCACCATCATTGAAGATAGGTTCTGGAGCAAAAGGAATTACCGTTTTTTTATTTGGATTTACAATCGCGGCACCCAACATTTGATGATGAAACTGAATTTCATCCTCCTCATCCTTGTTTTTTGCTTTTTTAATTAAGCAGTGCTCACAATTTACTTTTGTTGAATGAAAGTGCCCTGTTCCATCCATTGAAGTTAACAAGCTGTCTTGTATACCAGGTATTGAATATTTAAATTGGGCCAATACCTTTTCACGATGTAAAAGATTAAATATTTTTTTAAATGGATCTCGTAGCAAATAATAAGGGATCTGATCTATGACATCTCTAAGGTGAGTGTCACTTGGAATCCTCTCTTTAACCTTAAATACTTTTTTAATATTTTGGGCCCTTACTTTATCCATTTTTCGATGTTTATCCAGCTCTAAAAGTGTAGACATTTTGAGCTTAAAAATAGCAAGAGCGGACATCAGAAAATCACTTAGAGGTATCTCACTAAGCGCTCGATGGTCTTCGATTTTGCAAAAAGATTCATGGGCCATCTCGAGATAATTTTGGCCATTGAGGTTTGCTCTGAACTTCATAATTGGTTTCATAGTTTAGCAAAACAAATTAGTATCGATTTGAGAAGGCCTAAAGTGAAAAAAAAAATACGGCCCCGAGTCATCGAATAGAAAAATAAAGTTGATAGCGTTCTAAGTACTTAAAATTTGGGCCAAATTTATTGTGCCGGGAATCGCTGGTGTTTTTAAGTTTTTAATGTAAAAAAGAAATCTTTTCCGGCACTCTCCGTGCGGCAATTTTTTCCATTTTTGATTTATTTAAAAACGTTTAAGCAAGTAACTGGAATTTTGATTATAAATTACTGCATTGGTATTTTTTTTCAAGCGCTCCATTAACTTATAAAAACGGTCATTCAAGTCTGGATGATAAGTACGACCCCA
>PCTW01000051.1 GCA_002786715.1 Bdellovibrio sp. CG22_combo_CG10-13_8_21_14_all_39_27 | reverse complement strand
GAACTGAGGCATTAAATTCTAGCTGTGACTATACAAACACTTTCAATGGCACATCCTCTGCCGCTCCTCACGTCAGTGGTCTCATTGCCCTTTTATTAGAAGTGAATCCCAATTTAACCTCTCGTGATGTAAAACATATTTTGGCAACTACGGCCCGAAGAATTGATGCCAATCGTGGAGACAGTGGTCATCCCTTAGGAATGGATTTATCGGGTCATACTTATGAGATGGGTTGGACACAAAATGCAGCTGGATATTATTTTCATAATTGGTATGGATTTGGAGCTGCCGATGTAGATGCAGCTGTGGCCATGGCCAAAACTTACAGCACAAATTTAGGCACCATGAAACAAAGCAACTCTGCCTTCTCATCGGGCAGTGGAAATATAAATGTGGCCATTCCAGATGAATCAGCAACAGGTGTTTCGAGAACATTGACCATTACTCAAAATTATAAAATTGAGGCCGTGCAAGTGAAAGTAAATATCACCCATGGTCGCCCTGGTGATCTTGGTATCGAACTCACTTCTCCATCGGGGACTAAAAGTATTTTAATGAATATTAACAATGCACTTCTTCACGCCCGTAAAATTGCAAGTCAGCCAGTTTGGACTGCAGACCTCACAAATTTTGTCATGCTCTCTAATGCCTTTTATGGAGAAAATTCGCAAGGAACTTGGACGATCAAAGTCATTGATGGCCTTGGCAGCAATACTGGAAAGGACTTTGATAAGGCCACAAATCAGACGGGAACTCTAGTAAATTGGTCCATTAATATCATCGGGCATTGAAAAAGTGACTTCAAAAGTAGGCAAAATTTCATTGGTCAAGAAGCATTTACATTCCCCAATAGACATCTAACACATTTAAATTACTCAATTCTTTAGCTAGAAACGGATCTGCCTCTAGGACCCCATTAAAATAGAAGGAGAGATAAATACCTGACGGTTTAAGTTAACTCGTCAAAATCTCGAAAAGAAGTCGAGGTTCTATGAGCGGTAAGTTACGATTTTTCAAATTGATTCCACTACAAGGTGTAGCAATAGCATTGCTACTGACATCTTGTATTGGTGGTCAAGGTGGAAAAACGAAAGCCGATTGTAGTGCAGGACAAGTCCTCAATTCTGTCTCAAGAAAATGTGAAGGTGCAAAAGTAACAGCTTCACCACCGACTTTATCTTTAAAAAATTTGTCAACTAGTGAAGATAGCGGGGCACAGAGCTTAACTCTTGCTTATACTGATTCTGAAAATGACCCGGTAACAGCTTGTACTGTCACTGCACCCAATTCGAGTGGTCTTAGAAAATCACTTGATCTTCAAGGATTAAGATTTACTTCAAAATCGTACATTACCAAAGCTCAATATGTTCAAGTGAGAATTGTTGAAACGGGTGTTCTTAATGTTGATACCTACACTGCTATTGATGGAGTGTCGCCAGACAATGTGGCTTCTGATTTCACAGCATTTAAAAATAGTTATTTGTTACCAGGTTTGGGTAATCCTTATCTCATCTACATAACCGTGGCCAACTATCCAGGCACGACCTCATTGGCCGTTAAAAATGCAATTGCGAGTCACCCGATCGCTAGTCAATTGGTTGATGTTACACTCTTGACCAATCAGAGTATGCAAACATCAGCGACCGCCTCATTAACTGAAATTCCTTGTTCTTGTTCTGGTGGAGTATGTACTTCAACAATGGAGACGACTCAAGATTTTAGTGGAACAACTGATTTTACGTATTCGCTTACTGATAATGATGGGACAAGTACTCAAACGACATCTCTAACAGTTTCTCCAGTCAACGATGCCCCTGAAATTGATTGTTCAACTATTGCACTCAATCCAGATGCCGTTTGTACTAATGTCGGCGGCAATATCACTGTTACTTATACACTCGATGAAGATCAAGTTCTTAATGGATTTTTAGATGTTGATCTGGAAGTGACTCCAACGGATAAGGACGATTTGTCTGGTGATCTCAAATATAAAATCGCGACAAATCCAACTTATGGAACCTTAACGATCAGCAATCAAACGACTGGTCTTTATACTTATACACCTAATGCCGATAATGTGACCTCTGATACTTTTGAAATTAATGTTGAAGATCCAGGACTTCTGACTTCAAATAAAGTTACTGTCGTTTTAAATTTTAATCCTTTGCCAGACTTTCCAGTGGGGACATTGAATTCAGTTGCGAATTTTAATGAAGACTCTGGCCCAACATCGCTTGTCACTCTCACATATACAGATGCGGAAGGCGATCTCGCGACCAGTTGTACTATCACCAACATCTATAAACTCTACGTCTCGACTCCTTGTTCTTGTGATGGTTCAGGCGTTTGTACGGTGGGGATTAAGGGGTATCCAAATTATAATGGATCATCTGCTTACTTCTTTTATACCGTGACCAATGGAGCGACGAACCCCACTTCTAATGCGAAGTATGTTTCTGTTTCCTATATCTCACCAGTTTCAGATGCTCCTTTTGCCTTCGCGACTTCATCGGGAGGCGATATTGATGGCAATGGGAATATTTATTTCGATGAATCAGCAACGCATGTACCAGCTACAAAAACGTTTACTTTGAATACGGCCACTGACGTAGAAGGTGGAACTTTGGTTTATGAGATCGTCGCCCTTCCTAATAATGGAACGCTTGCTAATTGCATGGGATTAGATGGAAGTAGTAATGCCGACTTGATTTGCGATTATACCCCGAAAGATGGAAATATGAATGGAATCGGCACAAAGGCCACTGTAACAGTTGGGGATCTAGTCTTTACAGCAAAAAATTATGGTACTTATGGAGATGATATAACAATTAACTTAATTA
>PCTW01000004.1:3060-3836 GCA_002786715.1 Bdellovibrio sp. CG22_combo_CG10-13_8_21_14_all_39_27 | reverse complement strand
AAGGCATCTCAAGAGAGCGTTTAAAGCTTGCTGGAACCCCAGGAACAAGAGTTTGATAGAAGTATGAAAGACCACGCTCCTCAACTCTTAAAATCGCCCCTTTACCTTTAAAATCATAAATTGTCTTGTCTGTGATTCGGTCGAGCTCAAGCTTTGTTCTGGCACTTAAAATGAAGAACATTTCGGCATAGAAAAGGCCCTTAATGTCGCTGGTTACATCTTCAAAGAGATTTTCGGCTTGATAGTAAGCATTTTCTGAATCTAAATCTCTCATGCCTTTAAAGAGAGATGAGAAGTGAAGCTTTCTTTTGAAATTGATCTTGTTTTTGGCGTCTAGCTTTGGAACTTTCTTGATGTTTAGAACAAAGTCAGGCCATGAAAGCGTATCAAGTTGGTTAAGAGTAGATGGAAATTCTATAACACTTAAAACTCGTAGGTATTCATTTCCAAGTGTTAGATAATTCTCGTAAAAATTTGCGCTCTCTTTGTCACCTCTTAGAAATGCATCAAGCGGACGATCATTCGGAGTTACTTTTGCAAAATGAAGGTTGATCTCACAAAAATTGTTCAAAAAAAGATTTGTACCAATCTTATAAAGTTTTATTTCCCCACTAGTGTTAACGAGATTACTTTCTAGCGTATCAAAAACATGCTCACGCTGGTTTTGATCCATCATTTCAAGATCAGGCGGAGTGATATTGTAAAACTCGCTCTCATGACCATTTAATGAAGTCAGCCTATGTTCATCAACTTTAAAAATCGGATTCATTGTTCCT
>PCTW01000004.1:0-3040 GCA_002786715.1 Bdellovibrio sp. CG22_combo_CG10-13_8_21_14_all_39_27 | reverse complement strand
AAGATCGAATCTCCTTCGGGCAAACTTCGTCAGTCCAATAAAGACCACTGCCATGGCAATAACGAGGGTCGATGAAAGTCTAAAGACCATTCCAAGGTAGAGAGTGACTAAAAGCGCACCAATTTCAGGAGCACCTAGGCCAAAGGCCTCAGGCATTGTTCTTAGAAATTTTGGATAACGCTTCATTAGACAAGCCCCTTTATGAAGCCAAGAATTGTAGGACTCGCTAAAAGTACAAAACTTCCAAATAAAGCATGATTAAGCTTTATTCCTGCATCTTGTTTGCCAATCATAAAGTAGATTGCAGCAAGGCCTATTCCAAAAAGAGCCAATCCCAGTCCGATTCGAGTCGTTTCTGATGCCAGTTTGTCTGCTGTAGCTTTTAAGCTTCTGGCCTCTGCATTGTTCATGAATAAATAGGCGAGTATCGTAAGTTTCTTCATAAATTCTCCATTTATTTAAAGATTCGTTTCAATTTAAAAGTCACGTTGTGAATAAGGTCACCTGAAGCAAAGTGTTCTCGGATGTTTGGACTCACAAAGTGGAAATTTCGTCCGAGGTTTCGATGAGCACAGTTCGTGTATCCAACAAATCCAAATTTGACTTGAGGGTTCTCTTTTTTGGGAAGTCTAATTTTGATAGATGAACCATATAAATCGATAAAGCTCTGATCGACTTTAATCTGTACTATCCATTCATCTGCATCTTTATCTTCAATCGGATGGGCGTATCTAAAGAATTCATTGCTGTTTACTGGAATTGGAAGGCCTACTTTCTCAGAATAAAACTCTATGCCCTTTAGATCAGTTGTAAACAATTCTAGATTTTGAGCTTCTTCTGAATAATCTGACCAGTTATGGCCACACCATCCACGGTAGTTGCTCTCATAACAGGGGCCCTTTTCTAGCCTATCCCGAGGACTTCTGGGTTCCCTTGGCTCACAATGCTTAACGATGACATCGGCCTCACTTGATAATTCTCGAATAGATGTATGAGTTGGACGCAAAATTTTTCCTGAAATGCCAATCTTGAGAGTTTCTCCAATTTTTAGATCATTAATGGAGTAGTTGACTTCAATTGATTTAAAAGATTTTTCACTGATCGAAATAAGTCTTTTTCCTATTCGAGCAACGTATTCATTGGTAAAAAAACCAAGCATGACAGTTTCACCAACATTAGGAGTATCTGAGAGTTTGTCGTTCTCACTAAAGAGATACCAAGCTGTTTGCTTTAAGTGATTGTTGCCACCACTTTCAAAAATAATGGGATAAAAACTATTTGCAGTATGGTTTTGAGTCGAAAGTAGTGTTCCTTCGCCATCACTTTCGACACTATTAAAAAGTCGATTGAGTGTCTTCATGATTGATTCTTTGCGAGCATTGAAAAAGAGCTGATTCTTTTCTGGGGTTGAGACTGAGAAAAGAGTTCCTACGCTTGCAGCTTCTTGAACTTGATTTGAATACTTAAAGCTCATACCATCAGTTGTCATTGCTTCGTAATCAACGATTTTAAGTGCCAATTGAAGCTCATTATCTAAGATATGAGAAATAGTCTCAAGAGGGAGTCGGTCAACATAGACCTGAGCCTCCATGTTGAGTTTACCGCTATCAAAGTCTCCACTTGAGTTAATGACTGCCCTTGTGTTGGATATAGTCTTTAAGTCAAAAGTATTCCCAAAGCTTTTAAATCCAGAATCTGATTCAATAAAGCCTAGCTCAACTTTAAACTGAGATAACTTAAGGATTCCAAGAATATTCTGAACTTTAATTGAAAATCTTGAAGTAATTCGTGATGATTGGTCATCAACCCTGTCCGTATTTTCGATCAAGAAATTCCTAATCCTCTGAATATCAAGATAGTTAAAACTTGAAAGCTTTATGACGCCAAGATCAGAAATGTCTATTGGGGCAGGTTTCTCTCCTTGATTAATGGTTCGAAGGTACGAATGGGCCGCAATTTTCTCCTTTATAGGAGTATAATTAAGACCTGCATCCGCTTCGCTCTTTAGTTGATATGTGGCCTTGATTTTAATACTTGGATCAGTGAAATCAAAGATCTCAAGAGTAGATTCTCTAAAGTCTGAAACCGAAAAGATTGGAAAGTAAGCTTGCTTAGGATCAATTCCTAGTGCTAACTCGATTTCATCAGTGATCCCATCTCGATCAGTATCAATTCTTACTGATTCGGTGTTCGATTGGTGATTTGAAGTTGTATTTACAATGTTATTGCTCTCGTCCGTATCTTTAAAGGCACAACTTGAAATAAGAGCAAAAAGAGACATAATTAAAATTGATTTAAATTTCATTTTTTCGCCTTTAAACCAGATAGAGGTTAGATAAAGAGTGAAGGGGAACTGACAGAAGAATTCCCAAGGTAAGAACTGTGTGAAGTCTATCATCAGTAAAATCACAGAGGATGGCCTTGAACTTTTCCCCTGTCTTGATGATGAGTTCAACTTCAGAGCCTCTTTCGATTTTAACTTTTTCTCCTTGTCTCATTGCATTTAAGAGACACTTTTTACTAATCATTTCTTTTCTCATTAAAAATTTCCTCCTTGTTTATTATTCCGTTTAAATACATGCAATCGAGTTCACCTCGATGATCTGAATAGAATTGAACGGCTTTGCGAAACTGCTCCTCAGAATTCAATGTGACTCGAAAACTAAAAAGAAGATCAACTAAAAGCGTGGTGTATTTACCAATGAAAGCTGTAGGACTTTTTGAACGAGAAGCTGCGAAGCCAATTTCTAGATAAAGATCAGATAGTCCTAAGAACGACATATCGTTCTCAGAGCCACGCTCTCCCATAATCAGTATCCAAGCGTGATCAAACCCCGATGTTTCATCTGTGGTTTGAGAATAAAATTGAAGACGATCAAAGATGGCAATGAACCCGTCTTGAATTCTAAAAATTTCCAATTCCTTTCTGAGCATAGAAGACACCACAATTCTTAAGTCATTTTCACTTAAGACAAACGGATGCCCTTCTTGCACTTTCGCAAGCGTATTCATTAATACTCCCTGTGTAAGGAGCAGCTAT
>PCTW01000048.1:2876-3042 GCA_002786715.1 Bdellovibrio sp. CG22_combo_CG10-13_8_21_14_all_39_27 | reverse complement strand
GTGGAACCAATTACAGATCCCTTTAGCATGGGAAAAGTGTAAACCATGTGTCCGGTATAAAATGTAAAGTATGTGTCCGGAATGGACCCGAGCTTCGGATAAAATATCCCGTCCATTTTCGTATTTTTCGATGGCCTTCGGTGTCACGTCGAGGCGCTGGGCCAAC
>PCTW01000048.1:0-2869 GCA_002786715.1 Bdellovibrio sp. CG22_combo_CG10-13_8_21_14_all_39_27 | reverse complement strand
GGCTAAGAGCCAGCGCCACTCTGGCTCGCTTAAGGGCTTTAATGTTTGATTCGTTTTGAATTTCTTTTGCAGTACGTTTCATTTTTCCTCCGTTGTTGGTTGGCATAAGTGCCAGCGTACCGCTCATTAAATAATTCAATTGGTTAACCACTGATTTGCTACTAGGCTTAGCTACCAACTCCCATCCCATCCGCTACACTGCTAGCCAAAAATTTAGCCACATATAGCCAACGAAAAAGACGCTGGTAGATTCCTAGAGATAGTCAAAAGAGGAGGCAGAGAATCTGAAATGGTAAGTGATCGATACCATTGGTTTTTTGTTTTTAGGTGGTTAGCTAGCGGGCACAAAAAAAGCTGATTCGATGATCAGCTTTTTAAAAGAAAAATGGTGGATTCGAGCTTAATCGAACCAACCTAAGGTTTTTGTTGGGATTAGTATGGCAGAAGTAGCCAAAAAGAGCAAATCTAAGAAATGTTCTGAAATGTTAAAACGTAGATTTGGTGTAGAATTGGTGTAGAATTGGGGGCCTAGAAAAGACCCCATTTATTCATTAATTTAACGAACCATAGTAAGGACGTTATTAGTGGTTTTATCTTGGAACGGTGAGAGAACTTGCAGTGCGTCGGTTGCACCTTTAACTTCAACCCCTGCGAGTCTGACGTAAATTTGAAATGTCTTCAAATCCTGCCATCCTCCAATTTTCATTACCGTTGCTTGGTTAACTCCTGATGCAAGCATGTGAGTTGCAAAACAAGCTCTGAGGGAATGAAAATTAACAGGCCTTACAATTCCTAACGATTCTAAAAATCCTCTTAGAACCTTTCCAGCTTCTCCATTTGTCCAAGCATAATGCCTCGGTAAAACGAAGTCGTCTTCATTAGGACTATCTTTGCGAAGCTCATTTAAAATGCTCATAAGCTCTGGCGATATGGGAACCATTCTCCAATATCCTGACTTAGTATATTTTAAAAGATTGTGGCTTCGCTTATAAGACTTGGAAACATTGATAATGACTTTTTCAAAATCAATATCTTTCCATTGCAACGCCATTAGCTCACCACTTCTCATTCCAGTATAAAAAGCAAAAGACCAGATATGATACCAAGGATGCTTTAAGTTCCTTGCTTCATTTAAAAAAGTCTTGATTTCATCCATTGATAAAATCTTAACAACTTTTTCAACTTTCTTTTTTACGCTTAGTCTTTCTACTGGCGTGGTGTGAGTCCCAACGATTAGTTTTTCTTCAATGCCCCATTTGTAAACCATGTTTATAGAAGATTTAATACTTCTAATGGTAGCTTGAGCTAATCCTTGTTCCTCGGCGAAGTTTAAAACTCTACGTCCATCACCTCTAGTTAAGTCACAAGCTTGAACATTTAACCATTCTTTTGTGTACCGCTTTAAGCGGTTGGTATGTTCGCTAATTTGATGATCTTGAGAATAACGATCTCCAAGATAACCCAACTTAGCACTTGTGGCCCATCTGTCGATAATATCGACCCACTTAAGGCCTCTGCCTTCGATCTTTGCTATTTCCTCATAGACAGTCTTATAGAGCTTCTTTTCTATCTTCCTAGCTTCGGCCATAGAATTAATCTTTAATCGCCTTCTTTGAAGCCTTAAAGATACATCAGTTTGACCTCTTGCTTGGACATAGACTTTAAAGTAAGTCTCACCATTAATTTTATAAGATGTTATTGCCATTAGATTCCTCCTTGTAGGAAAGAGGATTCCAGCAATTCATCCAATTCTTCTCGTCTAAAATACAATCTGTTTCGGAATTTCCTAGCTCTTAGAACTCGTCTATGAACCATGATCCTGATTGCATTTACTGTTTTCCGAAGATATTTTGCAGCATCTTCGGTCGTCATCCATATTAAATTGTCAAAGAGCGAATCAGAGCTACACATTTCGTGATTTACGCTCTGATTTTTATTATTATCTACCATATCAAATTCTCCTAAATAGGCCAAGTACAAAACACGCAAAAAAGGCCATGAAATCATTAAATTCTGTCACAAAACTACGCTGGATTTTGAGACAAAAAAGAGGCCATCAGTTGTCGCATTTTCTCGTCAAATTCTTCCTTTGTTCCTTGGAATTTACTCAAATTTTCCTTTAAAAAAAGGGCATCGTGATCTTTACTAGTAAGAGAATCTTCTTGAACCTTTTTGATGACGTTTTCAATCAAATTGTCGTCTGCAAGATTCAATAAATTAACCAGAATATTTTTAGGTTTTACCTTTCTTCCAAATTGCTTTTTATTAGCTTTATCAACAAGTTTTGAAACTTGTTTCATAAATGCTTTATCGAAACGAATTGCAGTAGAATCGGCTTTTTTAGCAGTAGATTTTGAAGTTTTATTTGCTGTATTTTGTTCCATAATAATTTTCTCCATAATTAAGTTTAAAATTCAAGATCAAGACTTCTTTTTTGCTTGATGGCCTTATCAAAAGAAATTGAACTAACGGTAATTCCATACGACTTGAGGTCTTTTCTGACCTTGTCTATGAAGTTCCATTGATTCTTATTCAGGTCATTATTTTTTGGCGCTACAATCTCAATGTCTTTTACATTGGAATTAGTCGCTAAAAAAATATGCAACGCTTTTTCTTCTAACCCCATCAATACAAGGTGGGCATTTGATCTCTTGTCCTCAAATGACTTTTTCCCCTTGGCCTTTAAAAAACTAAGGAAGTCGGGGAAAATAGTCACATTTTTTTCATTCTTATGAGATTTAATGAACGGGCCTGAAGTATCTCCATGACGCTGTGACTTGTACTTATTGTCGCTGTCTAAAGAGAATTCAACGGCCTCTTGGTCGTTATCATCGGCATAAAACCAAATGCTTCCTTTCTTATCAACTTG
>PCTW01000081.1 GCA_002786715.1 Bdellovibrio sp. CG22_combo_CG10-13_8_21_14_all_39_27 | reverse complement strand
AGGCAAGCACAGCAAGGTCCGTATTGATGTTCAAACTGGAGGTTCTTCAAGGGGTATCTTGGATGCGAGAAAGGGATTGGCTCAAATAGGAATGGTTTCTCGTGCACTAAAGAAAAATGAAAATGATCTTAAACACTTTACTCTGGCAAAGGATGGACTTGCCATTATTGTTCATAAATCTAATCCTGTCACTGAATTGACTGAAGACCAAATCAAGCAAATCTACGTCAAAAAAATAACCAATTGGAAAATAGTCAACGGCGAAGATAAAAAGATCGTTGTTGTTAATAAGGCCGAAGGACGATCAACCTTAGAGCTATTTTTAAAGTTTTTTAAACTTAAGAATTCGCAAATCAAGCCTGATATAATCATCGGAGACAATGAGCAGGGTATAAAAACGGTAAGCAAAAATCCTAATGCCATAACTTATGTTTCTATTGGAGCCGCTGAATACAATGCATCTGTTGGAGTTCCCCTAAAATTATTAAAATTTAAAGGTGTTGAGGCAAAGGTGCAAAATGTAGAAAACGGCACATATCCTCTTATGAGAGAATTAAACCTTGTGACAAGAGAAGCACCAAAAGGACTAGCTGACAAATTCATCAAGTATGTTCTGTCAAAAGAAGCAAGTCAGACAATCAAGGATCATTACTTTGTTCCAATTAACAAGAAGTAGACAGGATTTATATTTAAATGTTTTTCTAAAGATAAATGGCTATTTTTCTTTTTTGGCCGTATTTCTTATTTTCCTTTTTATTGGTAAGGAAAGTATTGTTGCTTTAAGCGGGCATAGTACCGCATTCATTTTTGATAAATCTTGGTTCCCTTCTGAAGGGCAGTTCAACACGGTGCCTATGATAGCTGGAACTCTCATCGTAACATTTGGTTCGGTGATTTTGGCCCTTCCTCTGGGGATAATTTCATCATTATTTGCTAATTTTTATTGTCCACCAAGAATTAAAATATTTTATAGACGAGCGATTGAATTATATACGGGAATCCCATCTGTTGTCTTTGGGTTTTGGGGGCTGATGAAACTAGTTCCCATTATTAATGAGTTTCAGCCACCGGGACAGAGTCTTCTTGCTGGCATACTTGTACTAGCATTAATGATCTTTCCGATTATTACACTAAGCCTAATATCAAGTTTTGAAATGGCCTCAAAAAATCATTTCAAAGTCTCAGAGTCTTTAGGCCTAAAAAAGAGTACCTATATTTGGTTCGTATTGCTTCCTAGTTTAAAGGGACAGATTTTAGGTGCAACAATATTGTCAACAGGAAGAGCTATTGGCGAAACGATGGCCGTTCTTATGGTCTGTGGAAATATTGTAAAAATCCCATCAAGTGTATTTGAGCCAGTTAGAACTTTGACTGCAAATATTGCTCTTGAAATGGCTTACGCCATGGGAACTCATCGATCAGCTTTGTTTCTATCTGGTCTTATACTTCTTATTATGATTGGATTTCTCCTTTTGCTTTCAGATACTCTTAAAAAAAGGTTTGCATGGAAGGACTAACAAAATCTATCTCATGGATAATTGGAATAGCTTTAATAGCTATCCTATTTTATATCTTAGGAGATATCATACTCGTCTCAGTAAAAAACTTTTCATTAAGTTTCTTGCTGGATTCGCCATTTTCGGGAGGAAGAAAAGGCGGAATATATCCCATAATAATTTCAACCCTTCTTATATTGGCAGTTAGTCTTTTAGTCGTCATTCCTGTTGGCTTAACTTCTGCTCTTTTTCTTGCGGAATTTGCAGAAAATAATAGCAAAAGTATTGCAATTATTCGTAAATCAATTGAAATACTTTCGGCTGTTCCATCCATTGTGTTCGGCCTATTTGGGAACGCTATCTTTTCTGTGTATTTTGGAATGGGCTTTTCCATTCTATCAGGGGGGCTAACTTTGGCCATAATGGCCCTTCCTTTATTCATTACTACTGTTGAGAAGGGAATTCGGTCAGTGCCCAATAACTATAGGTTTGTTGCCTTTTCATTAGGAATGAGCCAGTTTACTATGATTAAATCGATAATTATTCCTTATGCATTGCCTGCCATATTTGTAGGGATCGTTCTGAGTGTTGGACGGGCCTTGGCCGAAACAGCAGCATTAATATTTACCTCTGGTTATGTGGATCGTATACCAGAATCCTTATTTGACTCAGGTAGAACACTATCTGTCCATATTTACGATCTGACGATGAATGTCCCAGGTGGTGACATTAACGCTTATAAAACATCTCTCGTATTAATTGTTTTAATCTTAGCGACAAACACGCTTATAAATATATTGCTAAAAAGTTGGTACAAAAAAAGGATTGCACTGTGATTGATAAAAATTACCCTTGGAAAAATAGATTACCGGAGGAAGAATGCTGTGAATCTTCCCCCATCATTAATGTTGAAAATTTAAGCTTGTCCTATGATCAGCATAAAGCGTTTAGTGATATTTCTCTTAAGATCAATAGAGGCTGTGTCACAGGTATAATAGGGCCGAGTGGCTGTGGAAAAAGTAGTTTTATTCATTGCTTAAATAGAATGATAGAACTTTATCCAAGTTCAAAAGTAGATGGGGATATCTACTTCAAGGGGAGAAATATTTTTGATTCAAGAGTGAACTTAATGGATTTGAGGAAAAATGTAGGTGTTGTTTTCCAAGAACCAACACCACTACCATTAAGTATAATCACAAATATCGAATTACCATTAAAAGAACACAGGTTTGAAAATATTGAGGACAGAGCAGTACAGGCCCTAAAAGACGTTGGCCTTTGGGAAGAAGTTAAAGACAAATTAAAATCTCCAGCCAATAACCTCTCAGGAGGACAAAAACAGCGTTTATGTATTGCAAGAACCATAGCCCTAGAACCTGAGGTTATTTTGATGGATGAGCCATGTTCTAGCCTTGATCCAATTTCGACTGAAAAAATTGAAGGGTTGATTCAAGAATTAAAAGGCCGCTATACAATTCTGATTGTTACTCACAACTTAGCTCAGGCCCGCAGAGTCTGTGATTACGTTTATGCTTTTTGGTACGACGAATCGGGTGACTGTGGCAAAATTCTAGAATCTGGAACTTGTTCAGACGTATTTGAACACTCTCAAAATAAAACAATTCGTGATTATGTTGGAGGCTTAAGAGGATAA
>PCTW01000022.1:3282-4268 GCA_002786715.1 Bdellovibrio sp. CG22_combo_CG10-13_8_21_14_all_39_27 | reverse complement strand
TGCGTTATGTTCCTACTGCTTTGGAGTACCAAGTTTTTACATCAGACAAAAGTGATAATCAGCAGTTTGACTTTTACTTAGAAGATAAAGGTCGCTTCATTCCATTTAAAGACGCCATTATCAACTTTACGGGCATCAAGAATCCCTTTTGGAGCCTACAATGAAATTGTTTATCATCGGGCTTATTGCCACCATTTCTACAAGTCGAGCCTTTATAAGCACTGATACTGCGGTTCTCTTAGAACTAGTTACAACCACCGCCAGTCAGCTCAATGAACTTGAAAAACTCGTCAGCAATGCAGAGAAGTACACTGAGAAGATGCAAAAGTATAACGAACTGGTGCAAGACGAGTATTTTAGGGCCGAGCGTGTCTTATATCTAGCGGAATCAGTGGCCGCAAAGAAAGAAGTCCAAGGGCTTGGTGATCTCAACTATGCCATAAGAGAACTTAAATACTCTATGAGTGATATGAGAGAACTGATGAAAGAGTACGCCGTCATTAAGGCCGAAGAAGATAAAACAAAAAGACAGGTAAAGACTCAAAAGAAAACCAATGATCTCAAAGAGAAAATAGCAATCTCACAAGTCAATAAATCCGTCGGTGCAAAGACAAGTGGCAGGGCATCTCAACTTACAGCACAGAATACGGCCATGATCTATGAATCAAACGTTGATATGCACAACACTCAGCTTGAAATACTTGAAAAAGTTTCGACAACAAACCGACTTTTAGCTGAACAGATGGAAGAGAAACGCCTTGAGCAAATGCAAAAGGAGCAATCCTATAACATGACAAGGAGCAAGAGATGACGAATATTCTCAGAGAGATGCTCCTGATTGAAGAAGCTAGTGTCTTTAAGCTTTATCAAGAGATGATGAATATCTCGTCTTATTTCATTGCGCCAGTTTTTACCATTGCACTTATCCTTGAGTATTTTGGAGAGCTGAATTTTGGAGCAGTTGTTAAAAAGCTACTATTAGTAAC
>PCTW01000022.1:0-3257 GCA_002786715.1 Bdellovibrio sp. CG22_combo_CG10-13_8_21_14_all_39_27 | reverse complement strand
AAGTTAGTCCAAGAAATCTCTTTGTTAAAAAGTGGTATGAGCCAAAGGTAAAGACCAAAGAGAAAAAAGAATGGAGTTTCATTGAATCAATTGCTGTTCCCAATCTCAATGACCTTTTAGCAACGGCCTTTTTCTTACTTTCAAAAATCTTTATTTGGCTTTTAAAGCTTATTTATTCCAGCGTCTATCATTTAACTTACGTTTTCTCAGGAGTAACAGCTGTTCTCTATTTTCTTGGATGGACTAAGGATTCACTCAAAGGAACAGTACAAGCAAGTCTATGGTGCTTTGTGATGCCTTTTGTGATCGTTGCGATCTTGGCCCTTGTTGGAAATAGCATCGAGGAAAAGGTTTTAAGCGGAGAGATTCTTTTTGCAAAGATTGACACAATAATTTGGTTATTTGGCATTACTCTACTGCTTCTCATGAGTCCTGTGATTGCCTTTGGTCTGATTCGTGGTGACGGCATCCATTCTTTTGGCTCAAAGATGGGCTCAATGGTTGTCGCTTCAGGAATGAAAGCGATGAGTTTTTATCCTTTATTGGCAAGTGGAATATCTAGGGCCTCTAATGGACTTGGAAGATTAAGCTCCAAAGCACTCCTTGAGCCTTCGATTAAAGAACTTCTTCAAGGCGAAAATCCTAATCTAGGAATGATGAGAAAGATGAATAAAAAAGGTGGATTTAAAAATCCATTAAAATCCCATCGCCCTCTTGAAGAGAGATTGCAAGAACTAGGCTTAACTAAAAGCGATGCCATTAAAATGACTAAGCTTTCATCTCAATCTAGCAATCAAAATAAAAAAGGTAATAGAACTCAAAGAAATCAAAGTACGAGACAAGAAACGCCTAACCGTGAAAAGAACTCTTTTCAGTTTGATCCTAAATACTGGAACAGCATCTCTCCTGAGCATCGTGAAGGCATCAAGAGAAAATATGGAATAACTGGAAATGAGCCATCTCCTGATCACATTCATTATCCAGTTAATTCGGGAAGACACAATAAAAGAACTCCTCACGCATCAATGACAAATCAAATGCCTACCAAAAGAGTTCAAGACAATAACAAAGTAAAAAATATAAATAACAGAAACGGAGTAAACAATGAACTATGATGATTTTCAAAGTGATTTTATGAAGGAGAACAAGAAACTAAAACTTCTACTTGTTCTCATTCTACTAACAAGTACTGGACTATGCGCCAGTTCATTTTTAGAGAAGCGCTACTTTCTTTATAAAGGCGCGCCAATTTTTGAAGAACGTCCACTTATGGAAGAAGTATGCAGACTAAGTTTTATGACACTGACAGAGGGCACACCAAATCCTCATGTTATTGAGAAAGGAATACTCGATCTGGTCGAGAAAGAGCCATTTCTTTTACCCATTGAAAAGATGCTCATGGTGCAATCTCTTGAAAAGAATGCTTGCAAGATTGTCTTTACCAGTAACGGCAAACTCATGGCCTTTAAAATCGGAATGAGTGAAAGCGAAGATCATCCCTTTTTCTATAAACTCACAACGCTTGATGAGATTCCTGCAAAGACGGAGGAATTATGACTTTTTATATTCTACTCAATCAACTCACGACTTTATTTGTAAGTCTCAATCTTTTAACAACACTTACATTTGATAGTGAGATTCAAAGTTATCTCTATGGCGGAAGCAAGGAAGAAATGTTCTTTCAGGTTACTAATAATCACAGAACACTGGCGATTAAGCCACTCATTAAGGAAAAGTTATCAAATTTGTTAATTATAACCAAAGAGCGAAAATATTATTTTGATCTAGGTCTAGATGAATCTCATCCACATCAATTTATTGAAGTTAAAGATGGAATGCCCAGTCATGCGCTTAAAAAGAAAATCACGACCTCTGATTTTGAAATTCTTGAGGGCGAAGCTTCAATGCTTTTTATCAATAGAAAGGATCAAGAAGCTGTAGTCAATGGTCAAAAGGTTAAATATCGGGAGTATCTCTCAAAAGGCGTGCCGATTATTTATGAGGGGAAGCGCATCCTAAATTAACTAGCAATAAAGAAGGACAAATTTATGAAGATTTTAGCGATTATTTTAATCGTCTTGGGATTCTCTGACCTAAAAGCACAGGATTTTAGAATCACAAGGCTAGAAAAGAAAAAAGTAGAAGCTAAATCACAGCCATCGAAACAAACTTCTGGGAGGAAAGAAGATGAAGAACTTTTATCAAAAATTTTTGAAAACAATCAAAGAATCAACGAGCTACTGGAAAAGCGTACAAACATTCCTGTTATTTGGGAGCAAGGAAGCACGATTCTCACGGGGGCAGTCTTCCGTGGTACTCTTCTAAATTCAATCAATTCAACAAATCTTGGTTCGCCTGTCTTAGTAAAGGCACATGAAGGTCAAGGTCTAGCACCAAAAACAAAGTTTTCTTGTCAGGGCGTAACTCAAAACAAACGAGTTTTCACTCTTTGCAACAAGATGATTACACCTGAAAAAGAAACAATTATTCAGGCACAAATTCTAAATAGAGATGGCACAAGCGGACTCATTGGCATTTATGACGATGCCAAAGAGGATTTAATCGCTGGTGCAGTTATAAGTGATTTTGCCCAAGGGATGCTATCAGCAGCTCAAACCAGAATTGCTGGCCCTTTCGGTTCCATTCGTGATGATTCAGTCAAAAACCAAGTCCTTCAAGGATTAGTCGAATCAGGCAGAACAACCTCAGACATCCTTCTTGAAGACATGAAAACAAAAGAACCTATCGTCACAATCGAAGCAGAAGAAGAAGTCTTAATTTATTTTATGGAGGCAGTACATGAGAATTAGTATTTTAATTGCCATCGTGCTTTTAAGCTCGTGCTCAACTTTAAAGCGATCAATGATTAGTGGCGCATTGGTTGGCGGAGTCGTTGGGGGAACAGGCGGCGCAATTTTCTCACCTGATACAGGTTCAAGGGATAAAAACGCTTATCTCTTTGGGATCATTGGTTCTGCTGTTGGTGCAGGAGTTGCTTATCTATTAAGCGGAGAAAGCAGCAAACCAACTCAAAAAGCACCCATGATCTTGGATTCGCCAGTTCAAACACACAAGGAAGTCCCACTTTTTGATTTTTCACCGGAACTAAAAGACATCAGGCCTGAAGTCAATTTTAAGCCTCTTAAAAAGTTCGAGGTTCCACTTGAACAGCTCCCACCAGAGCTTCAAGGAAAGGTGAAGAAACAATTCATCATCGAGTACGAGTCAGAAGGACGAACACTTGAAATTGACAATCG
>PCTW01000096.1:583-59272 GCA_002786715.1 Bdellovibrio sp. CG22_combo_CG10-13_8_21_14_all_39_27 | reverse complement strand
ATTACGACCTCTATCTCGATACTCCAGATCTGGCCTTGTTTAATAATAAACTTAGCCTTCGACTCCGCAAGCGAACTTTTGAAAGTGGAGAAATGGATTATGATCTTCAACTTAAATCAGAGCCGAATGTTGAAGATGATGTAAGAATGGAAGTCGAAGAGGGAAGTTTGAGCTTTTATAAAGTTAAAATTGGGGATCAATGGGAACCTATTGAAGATTTGCTGGGGAGCATTTTCAAGTTTGTCGAAGGGGATATTCCTCAAAGAGGGCCTGCTTCAGATTTTCACTCGCAAATTGAGCTCATCACTGATTGGATAAAATTTAAGTCAAATTCTACCATTGATCCATTTGTTAAGTTGAAGCGCTTCTTTCCGCAAGATCCATTAATAGTTTCCAAACTTAGACCTGTTTTAATTGGTGTTTCAAAGAGAGAACGATTTCATGTTTTTATTCAAGAAGGGGAAACTGAACTTAAACCACTGTATACAGTGAGAGAGTTACCAACGTTTTTTATCCAAAATCCAAGGAATATTTGGCTTGCGGAAATGTCAGCCGATCACGCTCATTTTTTTAGTATTAAAAATAAAAAAGCACGAAATGTAATAATGGAATTAGAAATTGAGAATAAATATCCTGATTCGATCATTTCAAAAGAGTACATTCACAAACTGAATAATGAGTTGGCCAAGAAGTTTTCAATTGAGGCCAATTATGATTCTAAATATCGCGATAGTATTCTGCACTTAATGGATAATATTTAATGAACACTAAAAAGTCATTTGATGTTTCGATTATTGGCGGGGGAGCAGCAGGTAGTAGTTTGGCGATTGCTTTACTCCAAAAAAATCCTCAGATGAAAATTGCTATTGTTGAAAAAAGAAATCAATTCCCCCAGAAAGTGGGAGAGAGTGTTAATGACATTGCGGCACTCTTTTTCAAGTATGCAATCAATGTCGATGATATTTTTCAGAAACATGTACAAAAAGGTGGGCTACGTTTTTATTTTGATCAAGTTGATAATCAAACAATTGAAGAGTTGCCTGATCTTGCTAGCCCGAGTTATCCGTCACGAAGTAATGGACGTCAACTCAACCGCAGTCGTTTTGATGAAGAGCTGCTTCAGCGCTGTATTGAACTGGGTATTGATGTCTATCGCGGGCAAAGTTTCAAGCAATTAACTGAAGAGGATGGGTTTCATTGCTTGACCCTATCTGATGATACCAAAATTCACAGCTCCTGGGTGGTTGATGCTTCCGGTAGGTCAAGACTGATTTCAGGTGAAAGAAAGTGGTGTCAAAAGTATGAAGGACTCCAAACTTCCGCCACATGGGCCCACTTTAAATTAAAGGATCATGCACAATCATTTCAATCTAAAACTGGTTGGACGCGAAGGGCATTTGCGGCATCAGAAAATGCAACTGAGCATTTTATGGGGAAGGGATACTGGATTTGGAAAATTAATATTGAAGAAGATATTGTGAGTGTTGGGATCGTTATCGATAAGAAGTATTTTCCGGAGGAAGTTAAGAATCCGCGAAAGCACTTTATGAGCTTTTTGGAAAATCATCCCCTGCTCAATATTTTCTTAAGCGAGTATGAAATGTTGAAGGATTTTCATCTCCCGCATTTGCCGCATATTAGCCACAAGTTAATCGAAAATAAAATTGCCTCGCTTGGAGACGCTAGTGGATTTATTGATCCCTTATTCAGTCCTGGCTTAGAGTATGTTGGAAATCAAGTTTTATGGCTTTGTGATGTCATCAGTGCAGACTTCGTTGGCAAGAATATAGAAAAGCTATCACGAAGATATGAGAAAGTTTTTGTGGAGAGTTTCAAAGATCGATTTAAACTTTATGAAGGCCGCTATAAGGTCATGGATGATCCTGAAATCTTTAGCCTTTGGATGACTTTTGATTTAGTTGGTTATTATTATGGGAGCGTCGTCCCTTCACTTCTATTTAAGTCATGTATTAAAAGACCAGCTCAGTTCGATCTTTTATCCAGAAGATTCTACCTTTATTTTAAATCAATGTTTTTAACAATGTATGACGAAAAGAAAAGGCTTGGTATATCGGCTCCTCTAAAGTCTTATAAGACAAATTTTTATGCAAGAATAGGTCCCATCTACGGGGTATTACTTTTTAAGACTGTGCTTGTTTTACTCCTTTCTATTAAATGTAGGATTTTGAAAGCTCAAGTTATGAATTATTTTAAAAAAACAAGAAAAGTTGCAGTGATGGAATGAAGATGAATAATTCAAAAAATATAGAAAAAACTTTTAGCAAAAGAATTGAGCGTAAAAAATTGCTAGAACAAAACCTACTCAGTTCAATTCTCAATGACTCAGGATCGGTTTTTAACTCACTTTTTAATGAAAGTTTTTTTGAAGGTAAGTCTATCAGCCAAATCCGAAACACTTATCTTGATGATCCAAATTTTACTAATTATGCTGATTCCGTTTTCAGTCGTGAAATTCGTTTAAAAGTCCGTATTCGTGAATATTTATCTGATGATCCTCAATTGAATCAATGTTATTTTGAAATTAAATCTAAAGTTTGCGATGTCACTTTCAAAAAACGCTTGGCCTTTGATCGATCTTTGTTTGAATTTTTAAAACCTAATCTGGTAAGAAATTATATTGAACGTTCATTTGAGCGAATTAGTTTTATTAATCCAGATAAGTCTTCGGAAGAGATTGCTGAATTTCTTGATGAGATGTTGGATATTTTAACTGTTCAATCTTATTCTCCAGTTCTTACAACTTCTTATCGCCGACATTCATTCGCTTTGAGATCTAATCCGGAAGTTCGTTTGACCATTGACGATAGTATTCAATTTAATTTAATTCGTTATGCGCAACATAATCTTCCTCCTTATTCTAAAATTGAAACTGATTCTAGCGTTGTTGTTGAGATTAAGTCTCTAGTTGAAGACGATATGATGGCAAAGTTTTTAATGCAGGAAGTTTTTGGAAGTGAAGAATCATTTTCTAAGTATTGCTGTGGAATTTTTAAATCACATCGAATGCTACAACAACATGGAGCCACTTTTTAATGGGAAAGTTTATTGATAAACATCAAATGGTAAGTGTGGCTCTGTCTGACGTAGACATCTATCGTCTTGTTGGCCATTCGTTGACTCTCGGAATAGTTCTTTTTTTTATTACTATTTTGTGCGCTCGATTAAAGTACGGTAAACAGCGCGACCGTTATGAAAATATGATCGTTTATAAAGGAGTAGTCGCATCTTCTTTTAATCTCATTTACTTATCTGTTGGACTAACAATTGTCATGATTCTTGTTAATAATAATCTCGCTCGGGCTTTTTCCATCGGTGCTGCCATAGCCCTCATTCGATTTAGAACGAAGCTTGAAACGAACGATCTTTCACACGCTATTCTATTCGCCATCATTGCAGGAATTGCCTGTGGGTTAGATGAAATAACGATTGCCTGGCTTTTGGCAGGGATTTACACGATAGTGAGTCTCTTTCAGAGCTATTTTAATAATCATATGTCCCTTAAACTTGAAGGAATAAGAAATGATTGCAGGAAGCAATAAATCAATATTTCGAAATAGCAAATCACTTTACATGCTGGTTTTTGCTGCTCTCTCGCTTTTTTTAGTGGGCGGAAATTTAAGGGCAGATTTTAATGGATCACTTTTTATTATCAAATTTCTCGGCGTGATCGCGACAACTATCTTTGTCTACAGCTTAAATGATGTTCTTGATGAAGAAAGAAGTATTGTTGAACATTTTAAATCTCTTCGCTTAGGTGGACTGTTGTTGCCACTTTCTGCAATTGGTACCTATCTTTATATCGAGCAGAATTCAGCTTTTTGGCTGCTCTTTCTCATTTTCTCTGTCGGAGTCATTTACTCTTTAGAGCTGCCGGCAATTGCTAGATTTCATCGTTTTAAAAATCTCTTTGTTTTAAAGAATATTTTTATCTCTTTTGGGTGGGGGATTTTGGTTCTTTTTGGTTTTGGTTCAATTGATCAAAATACTGTTGTTAATATTGCACTTTTTTCAGCCCTTCAAGTTTTCATCGGGAGTGTCATGAGGGATATAAGTGATTGTGATTCAGATCGCGATCATGGAGTTAGAACTCTTCCAGTTGTTTATGGTGAATTGAAAACTTATAAAATTCTTCATGTCATGAATCTTCTTTCATGGGCCTTGCTTCTGGCTTTTCATTACTTTGAGAACTCTCTTCATCATTTCTATTTGTCCCTTATCCTCGTGTGCTTATGGAGAGGTTTTATTCTTTATAAAGCTTCACAGCAAAGCTCTTTAAAAGATCGTTATCTTCAAACTTATAACTTGTTCACTTGCTTCATCATTTTGTTAGTTGTTTCGGGGGCCCTATGGATTTAGATTTTTTACGAGAGTTCAGTCCTGAACTTGTATCTTGGTTAACTATTCTAATGGGAATTGTTTTTAGTGTTGCTTGGTATCTCGATCATCTCACTCACGTGAAAATCTGGGAGGTGGATATTACCGACAATGAACTCAAGACGCATAAAATTATTCTTTATGCAAGTTGGGTCCTACAAGTTGGTCTTTTGATGTTGGCATGGAATCGGCTCATTGCTTTGCCTATTATTTTAGGTGCCTTTATAACCCGTTTTACTCATGAGTTTATTGATGAAATGAAGTTTCACGTGGACCGTTGTTCTTTTAAAGAAACTATCATTCATTTAATAATGTGGATTTCGATTAATACTGGAACCGCTGTCGTCTTCCTGTGGGGGTTCCTCTTCAAGTATAAGGGCTTCGGTTCTCTTCCCCTATACCATTACGTACTTTGGGGCATCATCTTTGTTGCGATGGGAGTTATTGGTAATCGTGAATTGAATAGTTACCAAAATGAACGATCAAAAGATCTTCGCAAAAGTGAAGAGGCGTTAGCATGATGAAAAATTATTTTATCCATATGAGGCCACATAGTTTCATTCCAAGCTTCTTTTTGGCCTTTTCCGGTTATGCTTGTTCATCGGTTAAACCTGATACATTTTCGCTTGTCTTAGGACATATGGCGATCATTTTTGGAGTTTATAGTATTTTGCTTTTCGGTGGAACGGCAGCGCTCAACACCGCTTTTGATGGTGAATCAGATGGCAAACCTCTCAATTATCTAGATCATCCTCCAAGTAATCCAAAGCATTTAGGACTCTTTGGACTATTCCTCATGGTCCTGGCAGTTTTCATTTCCTATTTCTTAGGGACACTTGTCTTCTATGCGAGTCTTTTTATTTTGCTCCTTTCTATATTGTATTCAGCGCGCTTGGGAAAAATTCCACGGGGAAAAGAAGTTGGAGGGCTCGATAGTGTGATTAATTCTCTTGGATGTGGTTTCGCTTCACTTTTTTTTGGGCATGCTCTAGCTGGTGGGGCATTTGATATGCGATTTTTTATGATATGTGTCGCATTCACTTTAAGTGTTTGGGGCTCCTATCCAGCCACTCAAATTTATCAACTTGAACCAACTGATAATTATGCTCGTGCCAAAAATTATTCTACGCTTCTCGGGCCTAGCCTTGCCTTAAGATTAGGGTCCATCTTTTTTGCCGTCGCAGTTTTCATTATTGGTTACATTCTTTGGGAAGATCAATACATTCATTATTTTCAAATTGGTGAACTTGTCCTGTATGCGGCATTTGGCAGTATTTATTTATTTGCTGCAGTCAAAGTTTTTAGATGGGCAAAAAATCCCTATGAAAATTCTAAGAATAAATTGGAGACGTTATTAAAAACGCTTTTCTTAGGACGCATTTGCTGGATTATTGCTGAGTGGGTAAGATGGGCTTAAAAAATCGTAAGGTTTTCACCATTTGTGTAGTCCTTGCAGTGCTGTTATTTGTGGCTCCAACTCCACTTTTACTAAAGCAAAAGGCGAAACCGTACGATATCACTTCAATTCTCGATCCAAATAGTTCTGCTATTCAGAATTATAATCAATTTAATCGAGATTTTAATTCTGATGGAGATATTCTTTTTCTTTTTTCTTCTGATAAAGAACTTGATGGAGAATCTGTAAAATCAATTCAATATGTTGAAGAAAAACTCAAGACTACGAAACATCTGGAGTCTGTAAGAAGCATATTTAATAGTGAGTATATTCATTTTTCTAAAAAGAAGTTTTCTCTAGATCCTTTTGTCGTAAATGGAAATATATTAAATTCAGCATTAAAGGCCGTTGATAAACTGGCCTATCTTCAAAATACACTCATTTCTAAAGATCATAAATCAACGATTATTTACCTTAAAGAGCGGCCGAATCTTAGTGTTGTCCAAAGAGTTGAGCTCAATAGACAGCTTCATTTGTTAAGGTCGGAGTTCAATCTAGAGCATTCGACTTTAAAGTCACATTTATTAGGGGCAGACATTGCTCGTATGCATTTCTTCGATGAGGTTCAAGCGAGTCAACAAAGGATTCTACCTTTGCTGTTACTGCTTATTTTTATGATTATCTACTACTTCTTTGGTGATTATAGGGTAGGAGTACTTTCTCTTCTCGTTATGGGAATCGCCTATGGTTTTACGGCCCAAGCAATCTTATCTCTTCAAGGTGGACTTGACCCTTTTAATAGCTTTTCACTCTTGCTCGTTTTTGTTATTGCGACCTCTGATATCATTCACTACTTTTCAACTTATTCTGTGATCCGCGATCCTTGGAAAGCTGCCAAAGAAGTTCGTTACCCCTGCTTTTTAACCTCGTTAACTACTGTTGTTGGTCTAGGTTCACTTTGCTTGAGTGATATTCCTCCTGTTCGCTATTTTGGTTTATTTTCAGCAATTGGCATAGCTCTATGCTATTTGCTTACTTTTACCTTTTTACCTTGGGTTCTTGAAGGATTGAAGCTCGAATTGAATGTAAAAAGAAAAAGCTCAATGTCTAATTTCAACAGTCATTTACTTCAATTTGTAACAACCAAATCTACTTATATCATTTGGGGATTCATCGCTTTAACCGTTTTATCAATTTTTAATATTCATAAATTAAATGTTAGTGATGATCTCTATGATAAGTTTGTAACGAAGCATCCTTTGTCTCAGTCAAATATGGCCTTTCAGAAAAGCTTTAATTTTCTAGGTCCTGTTGAATTAGTCGTTGGTGGCGATCATATTGATAAACTTTATTTCCGAACAGTAGAAGGGGAGCAATTACTGAAAAAATTAACTCATAAACTATCCCTTCTTCCAAATGTCACGAAAGTTGATTCTTCTAGCAATGTCTTTGATTACATTAGAAGTTATTTGCCTCAATCTGCAAGTGAAAGTTTTAACAATCCCGATTCTAAAGTCTCCAACTATCTCAATATTTTTGAAGATTATGGCCTGCTTAAACAGTATTTTTCACTCCGCGGAGATGACACCCGAATAACTCTTTTCGTGAGTGACTCATCTTCCTCGGCGATGACAAACTTGAAATCGAGTGTTGAAAATTTATTTAAAGACCAAAGCCTTTCTCAACTTCATTATAAGTTTGCAGGGTTTTTTCCAATACGTTCTGAGTTAATGGGTGGGATTTTTGATTCTTTCTTTAAATCTTTTCTTTTTAGCTATTCTCTTATTTTTATCATTTTTATATTCATGCTGCGTTCATTGAACTGGGCGATACTGGCCATGATCCCAAATACTTTCCCCCTTTTCTTTGCAATTGCACTAATGAATTTTTTTGAAGTCACGATTGAGTATAATCTCATTGTAATTTTCGGAATTGTTCTAGGTGTTGGAGTTGACGACACCATTCATTTTATTCTTGATTTTAAAAAACGTATTGATGGTGGTATTAATTTTTCTGAAGCACTTTCTCAATGTTATAAAAAAACGGTTAATGCATTAATGGGAACAACCCTTATCTTCGTCATTACGATGCCAACTTTCTTGTTAACGGATATTAAGATTTTCTATCAAATGGCGTTTCTTTTATGCCTCATTCTTGTTTTGGCCTTACTCGCTGATATTTTATTTCTACCTGCTATCCTTAAATATTTTATTCAATTTAATAGTAAAAAAATTCGTTTTAAATCGATTTTTGTAAAACTTGCAAGGAGTGTTTCATGAAAAAGTTTTTCCCCTGGATGGGGCTATTTGGTTTTTTGGTATTTGGAGTCTTTTTTTATCGTACTCAATTTAGTGGGCAACACGCAGTCAACACTAAACGACTTCCTTCAAACGTTGAGAGCTCTTTACAAAGTGAAGCCGCAACTCAGATGAACAATTTAATTTTTTCAGTAAAGACTAAAGATCAAGTTGATCCAGCTTTAAGTAAAATTATCGCTTTGGCAATTCAAGATCCAGACAATTCAGTCGCTCAGCTTTACGCTGGGGTTGCTAAAGTTATTATGCCTTTAAAAGGTATTCTTTGGAGACTTCGTTTTATCATAGAACCAATGGATGTCGTCTACGTTAACGTGATCAATCAACTTCGAATGTTTAAGCGCAATAAAGAGAGAAGAGGTGAGCATGTAGACGCCTTGTTCGATTACATTGCAGATCCTAACCCAGAAGAAACGATCTTAGGACACAAAGGGCTCTTCACTTCGTTTGCTCAATTCCAAGATTGGGTTGTTAATCAAATCTCTCCAATCGTGCAGGCCAATGCGATCATGATCCAAAACATTGCTGATAGTGCTGATGCCGATAAGGCCATATTCATGTACGATTCAGGTTTGCTCTTGGGAGAGAATGTCGCGACAGCAATGACTTCGCAAACTAATCGTTATCGCAAGGTTATGCCTGCCCATCTCTATTTGGCCCTGGCCGATGTCTATACGCGCTTGGGAATGACTCATTATTTGGCCAGCTATAATTTTGAAGGTCTGGTTGATTTTGTTTCTAAAATGACAAAGAAAACTTTTGTCAGTAAAAAGTTTGGAATGGGTAATTCATTTATTACTCGAATTTTTGCAACAAAGGTTTTAGGTCCTAAAGATTTTGCAGATATTTTAAACGATTCTGATTTTAAATCTTTTTTAACTTTACGTAACAATGCTTCTAAGACCCTCCCTATGGCGTATCAATACTTAAAGCTAGGAGTTAAAAACCGTCTGATTGGATTTCAGGCCATGGAACACCTCGCGGATCTTCCTAATCAAGGAGATTACGCCATCAACGCTCGTCTTTTCACATCTCGTCCTGGTGTGACTGAAGCCATTCTAAAGAAGCGCTTAGCTTTGATGGGCGGTGATTCTGAGCTGCAAATTGCTGGTACTAAGATTTTTACGGATAGAGTTGCTGGGGTGACTTTTGATGTTGATATTAGCCAAATCTTTAATCCTTCAAACAAGTCTATGAGAGACCTCAAAGGATTATTCGCTAACCGCTTTTCCAATGTTGCTGAAAAAGTTGGTAAAAATAAAGAAACATGGAAATGGAACTATGATTATGGGGCCGCTACAAGTTGGGAAGACCCTACATTTGGGGGCGTCTTACCGAATACGAACTCTGGTGAGGATTATCTAAAAAATCGTTTAGTTCCTCTTTCTAGAGATGCTTCAACGAGACTTCTGCAAACTTGGTTGAGAATGTTTATGTAATTTTTATAAAGGAGATCTTCGGATCTCCTTTTTTTTATTCTTGATACAGATGTTGTCCCGATTTTAAATAGCGAAGACTGATAATATCAAAAATGTGTAGGTCTTCATTATTGTTAATCTGTATTTAGCTTCTTTTCTTTTGATTTTTCTTTGATCTTATTTGAGATTCTTCGTGCCGGCGTTTATCTTCTTCCGTGACTAATTTAATAGGAATAACACCCGTTGGTCTTCCTATGTCATCTAGGGCGACAAAGGTCAGATAGGCAGTTGTTGTATGGCGTTCTTCGCCTGTTTTAGGATTATGAGACAAAACCTTTACACCAATGACCATGGAGCTTTTTCCAGTGTAATTAACCCTCCCCATGATCTTTACATGGTCGCCAATTTTAATTGGCGCAAGAAAAGAAATATCATCTATATGAACAGTTACTGCATTTTTACCTGAATGTCTTTGGGCCACCATTGCGGCACACATATCAACCCAGCTCATGACAACGCCACCAAAAATAGTACCATTTGGATTGGCATCATTTGGCATCACAAGCATGTTCATGACAACTTCGGATTCTTCTGGAGTTTTGTTTTCTATTTTATTCATGAAAGGCCTCGTTCTTTTAAATTCAATATTATTGTAGTCAACGCTAATCCAATAAATTGTACCACGGCCATACTTGCTCCTGCTGGAAGTTCAAAAAGGTTGGCCAGATAAAGTCCAATGATTGATGTTGATACGGCAAATATCAGAGAGTTTCGGTAAGTTGATTTAATGTCCTTCGATATTTTGAGCGCAAAATGTCCAGGTATGAGAAGAAAAGCTTGAATAAGAACAATGCCAACAAGTTTTAAACCAGAAACGATAATCAATGTTTGTAATAAATAAAATAGATAATGCCAAAGTTTAATAGGATGACCAGCGACTTGAGCACCTTCAGGATCGTAGGCCCAAAAGCTCCATTGCTTCCATAATAATTTAATTGTTACCAAGGAAAGAATAGTTGGGATTGAAGCAATGATTAAGTCTTCAGGACTAAGCATAAGCACGTTACCAAACAGGTAACTCATCAGATCACCTTTGTTTTGAGCATTCTGAGAATGCACTAAAATTCCAAGGGCCATCGTAATGGTATAAAAAATTCCTATAAAAGATTCTTCAGGAAGTTTTTCTTTGAAGCTTTGACGGGCTAGAATAAGTGTTAAAACAAGAGTGGTTACCAATGTGAAGAGAAAAAGTAGCAGTGTGTTTTGGGTTTCGATCCACCACAGTCCTAGGGCCAAACCTAAAAGAGTTGAATGAGATACGGCACCTCCCATAAAGGCTTGTCTTTTCGCAATGATCAATGGAGATAAAGGTCCACTTGCGAGGGAGAGCAAGATCGCTCCGATTAATGAATATAGCAAAAAGTCGTATTGGATGAAATCAGTAAAGGAGCTCATTTAGACTCCTTATGATTATGGTGATCATGGTTATGAAGATCATGATCACAAGCATGATGCTCACCCAAATCTTCTTTCTCATGAAGAAGAATATGTTCGAATTCACAATGATAAATGGATTCCAACACTGATTTGTTTAATAGATCTTTGTGATTATGCCAGTGTTGAGTTCTATTGAGACAGAGAATTTTATCACAATGCTTGATCAGTTGATTGATATTGTGATCTACAATAATGATGGCCGTTTGATATTCTATCTTTATCTTGTTGATAAGGCTTAAAAGTTGATCTTGACCAGTGCTATCAAGACCCTGAGTTGGCTCATCGAGAATGAGCAGATCTGGACCACTCATAAGGGCCCGCGCTAAATGCACTCTTTGTCTTTCTCCACCTGAGAGTTTTGTCATAAGGGTAGAGACAGGTTTTGTGAGTCCCACGAGTTCCAGCACTTCTTCTTTTTTGAGAAGACCTTGATGTTTTAATGTTGAAAAATCTAAAACATCGTTAATCGTTATGGGAAAGACGTTCTCTGTGTAAGCGGTCTGAGGCAAATAACCCATTAAGCGACCTTTGTAATTGATATGGCCAGAAGTCGGCTTGAGAAGTCCTACAATCAGTTTGAGAAGCGTACTTTTACCCCCTCCATTGGGGCCAATGATACCTAAGGTTTCAGAGGAATTGAGGATCAGATCAATTTCTTTCAGAATTGATTCACTAACATTTCTCTTGAAAGAAAGTTTTTCAATCTTTAAAATTTCGCTCATCGCTTAGCCTCTTTAAGCGCTGTGAGGAAGTCTGATAAAACTTGGGTCGGAGAATGTCCTATTTCACCTACGATATTGATTCTTAAAAAGATATCGTTTGGTTTTTTAGACTTAAGTACTTGAGAAGGAAAATGCATAGGAGGCTCTTCTATCCATATGATCGTGCGAGAAGTTTGAGTCAATTTTGCTAAGTTTTTCATGGTTCTAGAATTGATCTCGCGATCGTGCCCACCGCTTTCTATGGGAAGTGCTTCTAATTCATGAATTTTGAGAAGCGTTGTGAGAGCGTCATGACTTAAAATAAAAAGTGAGTTTTTCCAATTTCCCAATTCAAGAGTTAATTCTTTTTGAAAATTGAGATAGGGGCAAGCGCTATCTTTAGAATCTAGGAATGTTGATATCTGAGATCGTGAATCACAAAGCGAATCAATACTGAGCCAGAAGTGGGCCATTGATTCTTTAGAAACTTTAAGTTTGCTCCAGTTTTTGTGTTTGAGAATATAACTCTTTTTATTTTGCTTTGTTCGCATGGAAACGATTCTTTCAATCCATGGATTCATCTCCAAAGGAGCAGCAATTAAGATATCGACGTTTAAGTACTTTTTAATGGAAGAAGGAGAAGGCGAATACAGGTGAGGATCACCATTCATTGCTTCAGGCAGAGTGGCCTTGAGCTCTGGAGCTATATCGTTGATAAGGTTGCAAACTTGAGGGTGGCTGCACGCCACAGTTTGCGAGGAAGCCCACGCCAATACAGGGGAGAATATAATCAGGATGAAAACTCTAAACATTTGATTTTCCTATACTTCTGACTAGAATTTGCCTGAGGCAGTTCGGCTTGTCAACTTACTCGCAGTAGAGGTGATGGTTCCATCTGAAACCTTCAATGAAAGGGGCCATACCAGAGTCAGTTGTAGATTCAAAATCACCTGAAGAATCGACGATTCCAAAGATACGGCTTTCTTCAATTGAGCCTTCTTGCTGATAGAAGCCGTTATTTGGCTCTCCTAAGAAGTTACCAAAGGCTCCACCTTTTCTGACCTTGCCGCTTGAACACAGGGCCTCACCGAGAGCGCGGACTTTGTTTTCAGTAGCAGTATCGATTTTTGGTTCGCCTGTTTCAGGGACGAAGTCTGCATCAACCAATCCGCCCAATGGGAAATCAGCTCCTGTTCCTTCGCCAGAGATAAAGCGGTTGAAGTAGACGTAGAGATCTGTTCCTCTAGGAATTACACATTGCTGCTTCCCATCTTTTGTTCCCATTGCATTTGAACAACAACGATCAGCAGAAGTTGTTTCGCCACCTGCTTTAATACAACAAGTGAAGTCATTGCCTGCGAAAATATCTGGTAACGAGACTTTGTCTTTGTAGACAACTTCGATATTATCGCCAGCATTGATATAAGATCCTGTGGCAGCATTTGAAGCCGTGGCATAAATTTCGTCGAGGTTTTTAGAGTTCACAGTATTGTTGTAAGTAATGCCGATTGCATCGAAGGCGGCCCATGTAGGACTTGATAATTCAAAAATTCCGTCAACAATCTGCGAGCGATCTGTGTTACATCTTAGAGGTTCATAGAAGATTTGAGGAACTCCCAAAAGTTCTAGGCGAGCAAGCTTGGTTGCGTAATAGTACATATTCCCAGCTTTCGTGGCCTTAATGCTGGTATTAAGAGCTCCTGGCGAACCATAGAGATAGCTATCTCTATTTCTGATATTAAAATCAATCACGATACCAGCATAGGCCCATCCATCTGGAGGATCAAAAGCGGCACTATCCGTGGTTGGGTCTGCCGGAACATTTTTAATTGGAGCTCTAATACTGAAAATATCATAGAGACCAGTTCTATCAGGGGCCAAGCACCAAAACTGATCAACGCCTAAAACTGAGGCCATGGAAGGATTACCCATTGATAAACTACATACTGGGTTACTATTTGCGATTAGTTCGGGTGAAAGACCCAAATCTTTACCATCCACATCAAAATAGTTGAGGCGTATAGAAGTAATGTTTTGAACGCCTCCGATATAGATTGGTAAGTAAAGACTGACAGCTGGAAATTCAATCGGATCTCTTAAGTAGTTATTACACTGAACATCAGTGAATGATGTGTTAATCGGTAAATCGTTTTGATAGTAAACTGGCATATAAGGAACGACATCTGACCTCGTTTGAACACAGGCGGTTCCCGACGAAGGAGCATCTGCTGGAGAGGTATCTAAAGTTCCGGAAAGCGTTGTTAAGTCTGTTGGAACCAAAATATTTCGAGAGTTATCAATGTCGATTCCAGTCTCAACGCATCCTCCATCAGCAGGTGCAAGACAGAGTTTGTCGAGATCTTTAAAATAACTTTGTGTTCTAACATCTGCACCAGGCGTACTTGAGACTAAGTTATTTTGATAATTCAAACAGGCAAAGTTTTGTGGAGTTAGATTGAGACGGTTTTTAACTGTCCAGTCGTGTGTTCCATCGGCAAACTTTCTAACCCAACCGCCGCCACAACAAGTTTTTTCTCCGGTGTCATGGAAAGTTTTCCACTGATAGGCCTTGGGAGGAGCAATGGTTGTGTCTAGTAATGGTTGTTGAGGATGGGCACTTGTCGCTGCTGCATCGACAGCATTTACTACTGAATAACGAGAATAGCGTCCTGTTCCACTTGGATTATCTTTAGGAAAGAGAATCGTATTTAAACTAGGATTCAAGGTCGCGATGTCAGGGTCACCTTGAGTGTACATCGTAAAGTCTTTGGTGATTTCACGACAGCAGCGATTTTTGCTCATATCGTAATCAAAGAAGGTGGCGCTCGATGGATTAGGCTTTTCTTGAGCTTGTCCGCAAATCAGATATTCTTCCCAGTATTTCTTTTCGGCTTCAGTTCCACCAAAAGCTGAGACTCCAAAGAAACCCGCTTGGTCAGCGTGAAGCTTATTGGGAGCACAGTCAAGGTTGGTATGACATACTGAACCTGGTCTTCTTAAACAGGCGTCTTGCACTAATGTAGGTGCAAGGAGAAATGATTGAGAAGGTAGAGACTGAGCTTCAATTGCCTTGAAAGTTGAAACGACAACTCCAGGAGACTGGGTGTATTGAGATTCTTTTCCACACATATTCTGTTGTTCTAAAAGAGTCGTTTCAAAGCCGCTGAAGATATAATTGCCTTTCGTTGTTGCTTGATCATCTCGCGATTCAATTTGAGGACATGATACAACTCTCGCTGATCCTGTCGTTCCAGAATTACATGAAGAGATTTGGTTAATATAATCCGTTCGCTTTGAGGTATCTTTGTCATTGTGTTGTGCCAACAATGATACAGAAGATAATTTTTTTCCAGGTCGGCAGAGACCTACGTCAGTGGTGTTTGATAAAAGAATTGAAGCATTGGATATAATGTTTGTTTGAGCGACTGTCGGTAGTGTTTTTCCGGTTCCTAAGTAGGAAAGGGGACGACCTAAAACATCGGCATCCATACCATATAAGAAAGTTTCAAGTTGATTAGGATCTCTGACAACTTCATCGTTGAAATTAGATGAGTCTACTGTGGCACAGTAAAAATTGGGTGCGCAAGTAAACATCCGCTGGCGATTGTCAGTTGTATTTTTAATTCCTGAAGTATAGTCACCTTTACAAATTGATCCAGCACCTCTGTAAACACAACGCTTGCGAGAACCTCCAGGCATTGTTCCTTGGAGAAATTCTGAAATCCCAGCTTCTGCAATTTGATCATTGGATTTTTCTTCTCCAAAAATATCAAATCGTGGCATTCTTGTTCTAAAGTCTGAGACATCGATACACATATATTCCCAACCTAAGCGAGTAATACAGTCTGTATCGACTTCACATTGGTGATAGGCTTGACAGCTTCCGCCCTGATTTTGATTTGATTCATAAAGTGTATAGTCTGGATCATAATCATAAAGTGGAGCTACAGAATTAGAGTTATCAGCAAGGATGCTGATTGAGAAAGTAGTCGGATCAGCCAAATCTGCGAAGGGGGCATTGATCGCGAGGAAAAGCTTTGTCGTGGTCGCTCTAATACGTCTTGATTTACCAATGGCAAACCATTTCACACCATCAAATGATCCGATAAGTGCGCCTTTATTGAAACCGTACCAGTCTCTTTGATAGCCGTTCATGTACATGGCGGCTTGAGTGATAAGACGATTTTGTCTTTGAGCAGTCGCTGTTGTTTGCGTTGTATGAGAGAAAGGTATCATGGTCGGAGGTAACCAACAGGCGCGTCCAAATTGTGTATCTTCGTAATTGCCTAAGCTAGAATTGAAAACAAATTCGTCTCTTTCTGTAGTCCAGCTACTTGCTTGGAGTCCTGCACCTCTGTTTGAAGTAGGATGGGCCGTAAAGCTGGCATACCAACTATCTCTTGCGCACATTGGACATGGACTATAAAGACCACTGTTGGTTGAAATGATATAGGTCTGATCGTATTCCACATTTACTACTTTTGCAGGAAGGGCACGATTCAATTCAGTTGAGAATTCACCAAGAATGGCATTCATATTATTTGATACATTGAGTGGGTCTGTTTTGCTTGTTTCATCCAGATAAGAAAAAGGCGTTCCTTCAGGAATAGGTGTTTGTCCTGCTTGTTGGGCCACTTGAATATCATCAACAGATGAACCTGTCGTTGCATCGTAAAACCGGTGAGGAGCATGACGAGTCGAGATTGAAAGCGATAATTCTTGGAAAGGGGTTGGTTCTGAAATCGGTTGTGGAATGTCACAAACGATTTCAATAATATTTCCAAATTGATCTTTGACCGGTTTTAATCCAAAGTCAGGACAATAGAAATTATTCGGGTCGGTTGGGAAGGGATCAGCTGAACAACCGCACTTATTCCAAACTTTTGTGCGAACAGCTTCGTAGGCCGTAATGTCATATGTCGGAGCACATGTCATCGTCGCTGGAAAATCGGGAAATGATTTTTTACCTTCTTCCAAACATTGATAGTCTAAAATATCCTGTTGTAAAAGAGCAGATGAAGTTGCTTGAGCATCTGGTCCAGGAGTAGGAGTAGGGACTGGAACTACTTGCTGACTACAAACATAATAGATATTAGGCCACTTCGTAAAATTACTTGGATTCGAGAGAACATCAGCAAGCGCTTGTGGATAATCCGATTCATTGGGAGCATTCGGTTTAACTTGTCCATCTTTCACACACTGACCGTCAAGACAGCAATCAAAGCCCTTGGCCCTGCAAGTAGAGAGGGAGCATGAAACGGGATTTTCAACTGTGTTTGACTTCGTATCGATTCTTAAGCTCATGGAACCAATATCGAGAATACTTTTTGGGACATAAGTAACAGTTCCAATTCCTGTACTTGCTGTATAGAGAGAGGTTTGAACGCTGGTTATAATACCACTACAGTTAGTACAAAAATTCTTAGGAGAAAAGGCAGCGTCGCTAGAAGCAACGGTTCCTAATGTTTGACCGGTTGAATTGAATTGATAAGTAGTTCCTGAACAAGTTGAGCTATTGAGGGAGTCTTCAATAGCATCTATTCTGAATAATCTTTCGAGGGTTCCCGTAGATAGGTTATTAAAGCTGATAGGCACGGCCCGTGATCTCAATTGTTTCTTCGCACTCGCACTGTTGTAATCAACGACGAGACAATAAACTTTAGTTGAGTTTCCAGTAAGGGATAGAAAATCATGAATTTTTTGACCTCTGATATAAAAAAGAGTGGTGGTGTTTTGATTTACTGTGAGAGCTCCAGATTGCGCTACACCATCGTACCAATAAGCACTTTGTGTTGTCGTAAATGAAGGAGTAGGAGTTGCTGTTGTCGTGCCGCCAGTCGCTGCAGTCGAAGTTCTCTTTTTGGCCGAACCTTTTTGCTGAGGGACACATGAGCTTAAGATTAAACTCAAAATCAAAAGAATAAATGTTGGTTTTAAGACACCACTTTTCAAAACTATAAACTCCCATATCCTTTTCGGGTAACTTGCCGATTGGATTCAACCGAATGAAGTGACCTTGAAGGGATAGGAATATTTTACCCCTCGAGATGGTCTAAATAGCCGAAATCGTGGTGAAGAAAAGGCAAAAAAGACAATCCGTTGAAATGACTCAGGAATTTTAGGTAAAGAGATTTTCACACTTCCAAAAGGGGTGGGTGACATGCCCAATTTTGGTGGCAAAAGTGGTTAGAATCCGAATCCTGCGCCAGTTGCTGGGTTAAGGGCCATGGGAACGCACATTCCTTGAGCAAAGGCACACTGTTGATTGATGTTGTTCCAGTATTGCTGTTGTTGGTAGAGGTAGGTTTTTTCTTGTTGTCCATACCAAGTGAAATAATCATAACGGTCTTGGCGGTTGAGATAATTAACTCCTAAGCTCATCCAGCCTGGTACTAAATTGTCTCCCGCCATTTGTTCTTGAAATGATTGAGCGAGGGCCCGTCCAATTCCGCTATCAACATGCTCTACAGATGCACCTTCGGCCAAGACGCGACGTCCGCGAGAATTGGTAACGTAAACTTCACCCCTTTCATTAGGAGTCACTCGATTTTGTTGAAGAAATTTTTGATCATTTACTTCATCTTCTTTCTGTTGAACTGTGGCAAGGTAGTTTTTTGCAGCATTAGAGCATATCTCTTTTATAATTTTATTTTCGTCATCAGGAATAGGGCTCATTTTGGTACATTCAGTATTTATGTTTAAGAAGCTGGCATCTTGTGGATTACCTCTGAGCGAAATCATTACATTGCTAACATCGCCACCAAGGGATTTAATTTTAGAAGTAATCGCTCTGAAATTACCAAGATCATTATTTTGACATGATAACATTGTCACTTGATTATTTTCACGACAGTTCTTTACCATGTCATTAGCAAGCAAATCCATAGACATCATGATCACTTTATTGCGAGGTTCTGATTTGATTCTATTAAGCTCAGCCGTAAGTTTTAGATCTTCTTGCCTGTAAAAGTCTTCAAGCTTCGCTAGGTCTTGATCACTGACTTGGCCTTCTTGAATTTTTGATAAATACAATTTGAAGTTTTCAGTGTTTATATTGAGGTTTTGATCGAAAATATCTTGAGACGGGCAATCGCTTGAAGAGCAAAGTAGTTGGCGGATTGTCGAATTGTAAAAGTCAATTTTCGAATCCGTTGTTGATTTATCACTTGTTAAGGACATTTTTATTTTTTTCTGTCTAAAAAAGTTCATATTTTTAAGACGAATGATCATGTCATCTTTAGCACTTCTTTGAGGTGCTATTTGCGAGGCTTCCATACTTTCTGCTAAAGTTGATATTTTATTGATATTGAGACTGGCATAATTATCGATGTCTTTTGAAGTGATGATCATTCTCTTTTTAAGATCAGTAAATTTATTTTTCACATTCTCAACTTTTGAAATCCATGCCTTTTTTTCATTGCTACAAGCCTGGGCAGTTCGAGCGATGTAAGCATCTTGAGCAAGACAGCCTTTATAGCGGTTGTACTCGACTGTTGTATTGAGTTGACCAGTATCTTCAGATGCGATCCGTGCAGCAGCATCACTCGGAATAGAATCAAAGAGAACTCTTTTATAAGTTTCCATTTTTGAAGAAAGTTCACTTTCTGGAACAATTGTGCCGTCACTTTTAAAGAGCGATGTCGAATAGGCCATTAAGAACTTTGAGATAAGGATTGAATTATCCATCGGAAGTTCATCTGGAGGACTTTGGCTGAAATAATCACTTAAGCCACTTTTAGAAATGATACTTGAAGATTTATTTTTATTGCGATTATAAAGTTCTTTATAGAGCCAGGACGCTCTTGCTGTCATATTTGCGGGAAGATTTGCAGGTGGAACTAAAGGTTCGCCTGAATCAAAAAGGGACTCTTGAATTCCTGATAATAAGTTGGCCATAGTATTAAAGCGAGCATAGTTACTAGCGGCATTCTGAGTTTGCTCTTGAAGCAGATCAATTTTTTTAGCATCGTTATAAGTCCAAGCGAAATTTCCATCGGGGACGACTTTCGCCACAGATTCTTTAAATTCGGTATTTATTTTTTTTAGACCATCAATGATCGCTAAATTTGATTTTGCAATTTCTAGTTCTCGTTCCAGCCACATCAGTTTTAGCGGTCTATCAGGTGTTTCTCCTGGGGCAGTGTTTTCATTGAACAATTGATTAAGCTCACTTAAATCTTGAGATTTTTTCGTGCATTGATCTGTTGTTGAACTGAAAGGGTTAAAGCGAAAAAAATCGTTACTATCTGTAGCCTGCGACAATGGCGATGCCATCGCAATCAAACAGATAATTGTTATTGAATATTTATTCATAAAATCCACCTCAACACATCTTTATTATCGGCAATATCACTGAAATCGTTAAGGATTTCAGTGAGTAGATGAGTAAGTGCTTGAATCTATGATAGTGAAGTTCAATAAGTCGTGAACTTAGCGCCCATAAAACTGGGCGAATGAAGATTTAGCCGTGGCCACCCGCCATAAAAGGCGAGTTGAGGTCGATATTCTTGTGATGAAATCCGGCATCCATGAGACCCATAAAATAGTTCTCACTGATCTTGAGAATTCCTTGCAGCTCTTGAGTTTCAAATAACTGACCTCTAAATTGAGCGACGTGAGGAAAACCTGCGGCCATCCAAACAATAAGCTTTCTGAGTTGAACAATCATTGTTCTTTCACGATCTACAAAATTTTCTAAGAGGTGGTGATAACGTTGAACCACTTCCCAATAGTCAGCAGGTGTAAAAACAAGTTGATCATTTTCTTCGATATAAGGTTCAAGAAATAAAAAGGGATTTCGAAGAGGCCCGCGACCAAGCATCAAAGCTTTGCATTGAGTTCTTGCCATTCGATTTTTGACTAAAGGGGTAGAATGAAGATCTCCATTTCCAATAATTGGGAGAGGAGAATCACTGGCAATCGTTTCAAGTAAATCCCAATCGGCATAACCAGTGTATTGCTGAGTTCTCGTTCGACCGTGAATAGCGACAAACTCTACTCCTTCTTCTCGAGCAATGCGAATCACCTCGAGAGCATTAATAGTTTGAGCATCCCATCCTGTTCTAATTTTAATCGTTAGCGGAACTTCGAGAGACTTTTTGATCGTCGAGAAAAAATGTCCCAACTTACTTGTGTCTTTGAGTAAGGCTGAGCCTGAACCTTTGGTGACGACCTTGCGAACTGGACAACCCATATTGATATCGATCCATTTAGGATTAAATTCTTGAGCAACTTTAGCAGAAGTGGCCATCGCTTCAGGATCTTCCCCAAAAAGTTGCAAGCCTATATTTGTTTCTTCAGGAAGGATGCGTAGCATGCGATGAGTTTGTTCATTATTGTAATTGATGCCATGACAGGAAATGAGCTCACTGACTGTTGCTCCCGCACCCAATTCTTGCATCAGCAAACGAAAAGGCGCATCACAGATTGCTGACATGGGCGCCAGCCACAAAGCTGACTCTGCATGAATAGCACCCAATTCTATGGGAACTCTGCGTGCTTTGAGTAGCTGTAGCTTATTTTCGAGTTGGTTAGAGAATTTCATCGGCAACATCTATACTTCATATGCACTTGGTGCGTCAATTGAGTTGAAGAAACCCCTCAAATTGGTTAAGCTAGGCTCCTTTATTCCTGAGGAGTCTTCAGATGTTTGATACGTTAAGTGAAAAATTTGGTTCAGCGCTAAAACATATCCAAGGCAAAGCTAAAATCACCGAACAAAATATTGAAGATGCTCTTAAAGAAGTTCGAACAGCTTTGCTTGAAGCCGACGTCAATTTTAAAGTCGTTAAAGACTTCGTTACCAAAGTAAAAGAAAAATCTCTCGGTGAAAAAGTGATCACTGGTGTCGATCCTGATCAGCAGTTTATCAAAATCGTTCACGATGAACTTGCGGCGATCATGGGAACGGCCAACGAAGAAATTTCGCTCGACAGACCAGGTCCTATTCCAGTTCTCGTCGTCGGATTAAACGGACAAGGTAAAACAACTTTCTCTGGCAAACTTGCTCTTCATTTAACCAACAAAAAAAATAAAAAAGTGTACCTTGTTCCTTGTGATACTTTTAGACCTGCGGCCAAGGATCAACTTTTAACCCATGCAAAAAATTTAGGCATCGAGTATTTCGATTCTAATCTTTGCCTCCCACCTGAAGAGATTGCTCGTTTAGGTATGGAAGAGGCGAAGAAGCTACATATGGATGTCGTCATTATCGATACGGCTGGACGTTTGCATGTTGACGACAGTTTGATGAGTGAAATCGTCAGAGTCAAAAAGGGGATTGAGAGTCTTAATCCCGAAGTGTTAATGGTCGCTGATGCCATGACCGGACAGGAAGCTGTCAACGTTGCTAAAACTTTTCATGATGCCATTGGTTTGACAGGTATCGTGTTAACGAAGATGGATTCTGATGCCCGCGGTGGTGCTGCACTCTCTATTCGCCATTCCACCGGTGTTCCAATTAAGTACATTTCTACCGGCGAAAAGATGAAGGACCTAGAGCTCTTTCATCCCGATCGTTTGGCGGGAAGAATTCTCGATATGGGTGACGTGGTTTCTTTAGTTGAAAAAGCTGAAGAAAATATTGATCAGAAAGAAGCTGAAAAAATGATGAAGAACTTGGAGAAAGGCCAGTTCACCGTCGAAGATTTTATGAAGCAAATGGATATGATCAAAAGTTTAGGTTCCATGGGTTCAATCATGAAAATGATTCCTGGCATGGGCGGCATGATGAAGCAGATTGGGGATCTTTCTCCAGCTGAAAATGAAATGAAGCGCATGAGGGTGATCATCGATTCTATGACTAAGAAGGAACGTCAAAATTATAAAATCATCAAGGATTCACATGTTGGCCGCATTTCTCGAGGTTCGGGGAATACTGAAAAAGCAGTTCGTGATTTCTTGGCGAAATTCCGTCAAATGGAAAAAATGATGGGCGGAATGATGCAAATGATGAAAGGCGGATTTCCTGGAATGCCGGGCATGCCTGGAGGCGCTGCGCAAGCAGGTTTCAGGCAGCCGCCGGCAATCGGTGGTAAAGGTCCGAAAAAAGGTAAGGGCAAGGGTCCTTGGGGTAAGGGATATTTCTAATCTGAGCCTTGTTAATCATTGAAATAAGTTGACTTTTGTTCGCCGCAAGTCTAATTTTCCCCAGTTAGATTTTGTAGTGATGTTATTAGGAGTTGTTAATGTTAACTATTCGTATGTCAAAAAATGGTCGTAAAAAAGCCCCACTTTTCACTATCGTGGCCACAGATTCACGTAAAGCTCGTGAAGGTCTTTATATTGAAAAATTGGGATTCTATAATCCAGCTCTTGAAGCAGGAAAAAACCTTACTCAAGTTAAGACAGACAAGATCAAAGCTTGGATGGAAAAAGGTGCTCAAGTTAGCGATACAGTAAAAAATCTTTTGAAGGCCAATAACGTTCAAATCTAGTTTTTAGATTTAATGTTGTTCGCGTCTCTGTCGTCTAACCCTAATTCCTGTGAGAGTTGTTTATGAGCGAGTTGAAGGATTTGATCACTTACGTTTCTAAAAGTTTAGTTGATATGCCAGATCTTGTTGAAGTGAATGAGATTATGGGTGAACAGACAACAGTTATTGAGCTTAAAGTTGACAAAACTGATCTCGGTAAAGTTATCGGCAAGCAGGGGAGAACTGCTAGAGCATTGAGAACTATTCTCAATGCAGCATCGACAAAACTTAAGAAAAGATCTGTTCTAGAAATTATTGAATGAAAAACATTTTGATCAACTTTTAATTAAATTAACCCTCTGAAAAGAGGGTTTTTTTATTTCTATTATTGAAATACTCTCTATAATTATTTTATGTCAACAACTGAAGAGTTTAGTGTCATTGTGATTGATGACGAAATTGATATCGCTGAGATTCTCTCTGAGAGTCTTGGCTATGATGGTTTTCGTTCTACTTTTGAAACAGATCCTCAAAAAGCAATAGTTCAATTAAAAGAGCAGAGAATTGATGTGGTTCTTTGTGATGCTAATATGCCTGGAATGAAAGGCCTTGAAGTATTAAAATTTATTACCACTCTTGAGCATAAGCCTCTCTACTATCTCTGCACTGGAGATCTTGATGCCAATGAAGATGAAATTATTGGTCTTGGTGGTACGGGTCTCATTATGAAGCCTTTTTCAGTCTCAGATGTTATCGATCGCATTAAAAAAGATCTTAGAATATCATAGATAGCAATATGCAAAATTCATGGTTTATCGAAGCACAAAAATTTCTTACGATTAAAGATCAATTTAAATTAGGTGATCTCTCAACTGAAAAGCAAAACCCCGATACTATTGGTCTTGCGCAAATTTCTCAAACGGATTTAAAACTTGCCCTCGAGACATTTCATCAAGTGGATCGAAAAGCCTTGAATGCCTTTATGGCAAAAAAAGAAATATTGTTACCTTTGGCAACAACTATCAATGATACGCTTCGAGATGGAGATAAAGTTTTTTTTGTGGGTTGCGGAGCAACCGGAAGATTGGCCCTCTCTATTGAGTTTTTGGCCCATGCTCTTCAAATTGAAGGTCATGAGAGAGTGTTCGGAATGATGTCAGGTGGAGATCTTGCTCTCATTCATTCGATTGAAAAATTTGAAGATTATCCAGAATACGCCCATCGGCAATTACAAGATTTGAACTTTGCGGGAAATGATTTAGTGATTGCCGTGACAGAAGGGGGAGAAACTCCTTTCGTTATCGGTGCGGCTCAATACGCAGTTGAACACTCCAAGCGAAAACCCTTTTTTATGTACTGCAATCCCGATGCGGTTTTAATCAAAGTTGCCGAACGTTCAAAGTTAGTACTAGAAGATGATCGCATTCATAAAATCAATCTTGATATTGGGCCGATGGCCCTGTCGGGCAGTACGCGATTACAGGCGACGACCATTCAGATGTTGGCCTGTTCACTGGCCCTTTTTTCTTCAAAACAATCCACTCAGTGGGAATCTCAAGTTCAGCAATTGATTGATATTTTGCCTTCATTAACTAATGATGATTTTTGCGAGTTGATTGAAATTGAGAGCGACATTTATCACAAGGGAGAATCTGTCCTTTACAAAGTAGAGCCTTCATTGGCCATCGCCGTTATGACAGATACTACAGAAAGAGCTCCTACATTTTCTCTAGCAGCTTTTGAAAATCGTCAGGATCAAATTCAAAAATGGTCTTGGTGTTATCTCTATGACGAAGATTCGACGACAGCTGAGATGGCATGGGAGAAGTTATTACTGAGAACACCTCGTACACTTGAATGGCCTGAGCTCGAAGGAATTGCTGGAGCAAAAAGACTTTACGGATTCGATTTTTCACATTCTTTGCGCGATTTTCGAGAGAAAAAATTAGGTTTCACTCAGCACTTAGCTGTGATTGAAATGACACATCAACAACTCGCGATGAGGTTGGGGCGAGGCAAAGCTGTTTGTGATATGACAAAGCTCCAGTTATGGCAGAGGCATCTCGTGCTTAAAATGATTTTGAATGCTCACTCAACACTAGTGATGGGAAGACTGCAACGTTACCAAAGTAATATTATGACTTATGTTAAGGCTTCAAATAATAAACTGATTGATCGAGCGACTCGATATATTCTTTTGCTGTTGAAAGAGAAGGGAAGAGAAGATATCAGTTACGATGAAGTGGTTATGAAAATTTATGAAGTTAAAAGTCAAATCGGCCCAGACAGGCCAATCGTTTTAGAAGTTTTAAAACAATTCTAATTATTTTTTGTCGTCGATTTTTTTAGTATCGTCGCCTTCTTTCATTCCTTGCTTGAAATTCGTTAAGGCTTTTCCGAGGGCAGAACCAAGTTGAGGGAGCTTTGATCCCCCAAAAAGTAAAATGACAATCGCTAATATAATTAGGCCTTCGCCCATTCCTAAACCAAACATAGTATTCTCCGGCCCTTAGTAGATTCTCTCCAAAGGCATACTGTACTTGCCTGGAGCGTAATTCATTATACGTGACTTTTTGAGTTCTTGGAAACGCTTGTCGCTATTAGCATAACTAGAATAAGGATAGATACTGATTCCGCCTCGCGGTGTAAATTCACCTAGTACTTCTAGATACTTAGGTTTCAAGAGCTTCACCAAATCATCACAAATGGTTTGAATACAATCTTCGTGGAAATCGCCATGATTGCGGAAGCTGAACAAGTAGAGCTTCATGGATTTCGACTCAACCATCTTCTTGTCTGCGATATAATTGACGAAAATTTTAGCGAAATCAGGTTGCCCGGTCTTTGGGCAAAGGCTAGTAAACTCAGTGCAGATAAAAGTCGTCCAAGCTTCAGATTGAGGATTCTTGTTAGCGAAGCTTTCAAGGACTTCGGGTGCATAAGTGTCCTTGTAAACAGTATTTTTTTCACCCAATTTCATTTTTTTGAGAGTTTTTGGGTCACGTGCATGGCTTTTGCTCTTCATTTTGTCCTCGTTAAATCTGGCCTAAAAATAGGACAGATATGTCTCATTATGCTAACTTTTAGATACTTTAACTCATTGAATATCATTTGAGAGGCCCTTTGAAAGCACTCGGTCAACATAAAACAAAAGTCGTCTTTGTCCAACTCGGTTCACCAAAGTCGCCTTCAGTCAAAGATGTGAGACATTATCTCAAGGAATTCTTGGGAGATCCGCGAGTTGTCGATTTCACGCCTTGGGTTTGGAAAATTATTCTCAATCTCTTTGTTTTGCCTTTTCGTCCTAAAAAATCAGCAAAAGCTTATGCAAGACTATGGGATGGCAAGCAATTTCCTCTCATTAGCAATACTCATTCATTTACGAATAAAGTGAGAAAGGCCCTACCTCATCCTGAACAAATTGAAGTTGAAGAAGCTTATCTGTTAAGTTCTCCGCGAATTGAAGATGTTTGGAGCTGTTGGGAGCAACAAGTTTTAAAAGGAGAGTCTCGGCCTGCTACTAAAGTTCTGGCCATTGCCATGTTTCCGCAATATTCAGAGAGCACCGTGGCCAGCGGAATGGATGCCTTCGCTAAAGTTCTCTCCGGAAAAGTTTTAATTCCTCCATTTGAATTTATGACCGATTTTCACATGGCAAAATGTTTTATAGATAATTCAGTACGACTTATTGATCAAAATCTTTCTCAGTGGAAAAATGAGGGTAGGGCGGCTGATAAACTCGTCATTTCTTTTCACGGCATTCCAAAGAGGAGAGTTACTCATAAATTTGATCCTTATTATCAGCATTGCTTCGAAACTTTTTGGTTGTTGAAAAAATTTATTACAGAAATTGAAAGTGACAAAATTGAAATGACCTTCCAATCTCGTTTCGGCAGTGAAGAGTGGTTGACTCCTTATACTGATGCTAGTGCGGTGGCTTGGGTTGAAGAAGGGCATAAGCGATTGGCCTTTTATTGTCCAAGTTTCGTTGCTGACTGCTTAGAAACGACTGATGAAATTGGAAATGAACTTGGGCATGAGTTAAAAGAATTGGGAGGAGAAGTTCTTCTTATTCCTTGTCTCAACGATGATGATCAATGGTGCCAAGATTTTGCTCGCTTTATCGATGATCATGAACTCAGTCATAAGCAAACTAATATAGACAATTTTCATACACTTTCAAAAGAGGACTATAAGCATATGCCAGCCGTTGAATTAAAAAGCCCGCCCCTTTCTGATAATGCTAAATCCTCTCTTAAAATTGTTTTTCTCACGCTCTTCTTGGATCTCGTTGGCTTTTCGATCATTTTTCCTTTGTTTCCAGCTTTAGCGGATTATTATTTAAAAACAGATCGAGACAATTTTTTCTTGAGACTTATTTTTGACTCTATTCAAACTTGGACTTCTGCAGGTGAAACCAATTTTAATTCATTAGTGTTGTTTGGTGGAGCACTCGGTGCTCTTTATTCATTTTTACAATTTGTTGCTGCTCCTATTTGGGGAACAATTTCAGACCGAATAGGGAGAAGACCAGTACTTCTTATTTCCGTATTTGGTCTAATGCTAAGCTATGGCTTTTGGTTTTTTGCGGGATCATTTACCATTTTGATATTAGGAAGAATTATTGGTGGGATTATGGGTGGAAACATAAGTACCGCCACTGCTGTTGTTGCTGATGTTACCGACAAAAGTAATCGTTCTAAAGGTATGGCCACTATTGGTATTGCTTTTGCTTTGGGTTTTATTATAGGTCCGGCCATGGGAGGTCTCTTTTCGTTAATTAAGTTAAATGAGATTTACCCAGCCTTAGTCTCTTATGGTGTGAACCCTTTTTCAGTACCTGCTCTCGTGGCCGGACTTCTTTCACTCTTTAACTTAGTCAATTTATACTCTCGTTTCAAAGAAACCTTGCCAGCAGAGAAGAGAGGACAAAGTGAAAGTGACCGCTCTATCAACCCGATTAAACTTTTCAAGCCTCTTCCTTTTAAAGGGGTTAATCTCACTAACTTTGGTTATTTCTTTTTTCTTGCAGCTTTTTCAGGAATGGAGTTCACTCTTACATTCTTGGCCGCAGAAAGACTGGCCTTCACGCCAATGAAGAATGCTTATATGTTCATTTTCATTGGAGTTGTTCTAACTCTCGTCCAAGGTGGCTATGTAAGAAGGAAGGCCCATCAAATAGGAGAGAAGAGAATGGCACTTCAGGGACTCGTGTTTGTCATTCCTGGTTTGATTGCCATTGCCTACGCGCAATCATTATTTTTGCTCTATGTTGGTTTGTTCTTCTTGGCCGTGGGTTCAAGTATGACCATTCCTACTTTGACGTCGTTAGTTTCTCTTTATACTCCAGCTCAGCATCAAGGAAAAAGTGTTGGGATCTTCAGGTCTCTCGGTGCTTTGGCCAGAGTGATCGGTCCCATTGTTGCTTCACTCATTTATTGGAGATATGGTTCAAGCGTTCCTTATTTTCTAGGAGCCGCTTTTTTAATTATCCCAATCTTTTTAGTTTCTCGCTTGCCAAAAGTTGAGGCGAATTAGAACCAAATTCCAAATGTTCTTTCGATTCGGGCTTTTTCATCATCTGAGATCGGATTGTCGTCGAGTGATAAGTGATTGAGAGCAATTAACTGTTGAGGATCAAATGGGAAAGTCTTGATCTGATTATGCTCTAGATTTAATCGTCTTAAGTTTGGAAGTTGGATAATTTCTGGTGGTGCCTGCATAAGCTTATTATGGGAGAGGTTCAACGTCTCTAGTTGAGAGAAGTTTTTAATCCAATGTGGAATGCTCTTTAACGAGCTATGATTAATTTGGAGAGTTTGCAGATTGCTCCAATCCGGAGGAATCTCGAAGAGGTGGCTAATATTGGCCTTTATTTTAAGTATTTTTAAAGCTGGTAATTGAGCAATGCTTTTGGGAAGCCATTCTACATTGAGAGCAGTTATGACCAGAGTTTCTAGTTTGTGACAATGGCCAATGGCCTCAGGAAGTTCTTCAACACCTTCACCAGAAAATTCTAGAGAAAGCAAATTTTCGTGCAAGTGTTCAACTGGAAACACTGTTTGGTTTTTTCTAAGTTTAATGAAAATCTTGTCTTGTCTCATATTAAGGAATTGCCGCTGCTCTTCTTTTTAATAAGACAGGATAAGCACTTCTCTCATATCTCTTCGAAATGATCTTGAAGATTGAGACTTTTGGGTTTTCATTAATTTGACTTCTGCGCTTCTCTCCAGATGCTGGATTTCGCCCACCGTTGTTTGCAAAAAAACTATCGGCTGAACCAGAACCACCATTGCGACTTCTTAGGTCAGAAGTATCGTAGCCTCCGCCAGCGCCACCACTAAATGGATCTATTCCACCATTCGCATATCCCGTTAGGTCACCAGAGAATTCATTTCCAATGGTATCTTCACCATCAGCTTTAAAGTCAAAATCAACCATGGAATCTACAGGTTTACTTGATGCAGAAGCTTTTCCGCTACCTTTGATATCAACGATTCCGCCCGTAGCTCCTAAAGTATTAGGATTGGCGGCGACCTCGCCACTTTTATCTTTTGAAGAATCTGCAGCCGCACCTTTTAATAGAGTATCGGCATATGATCCTGAAGCACTTGCAAATCCAGATGATCCTTGACTCTTTTTCTCTTCATACTTACTCAAGCTCGGAGATAGATTGGCATAAGAATCATATGAAATTTGTCTCTCAGCATCTCTCTGTTGATTGATCAGTTCGTCAATTGGAGGAAGTCCTGCATCTGCACGATTCTTATTAAAGAGATCGAGAGTATCTCCAAGACGGGCCTTCACTCTTGCTGCATTATTGGATAAACTTCCTGCTGCGAGATTTGCCTTTTCCATATTTCCAGACAATGAAGCATCAGCTAAATCAAAGGCCATTTGTGAGTCACTCGATACAGCGCCTGGCCCATCGAAAGTTGGATATGAGAATGTTGAACATGAGTTATCTGCTTTACATGAACATTTAGGATCAATTTGAAATTCTCCACCGCTTGACTTCATACAGCTCAAAGCTCTCTTCTGAGGAGTGATCGCTTGATAGTCATCAACGCCTTGAATTCCTAAAGCGAGTTTTCTCTTCATGCGATCGAGAAGCGTTATGTATTCTTGTCTTTGGAGATAGAGCTCATCCATGGCCAGCATTGATAAGGCCATATGCTCTTGAATGGTTTTAATGAGATTCATAATTGTATTGATACGTGTTTCCGGAACCACCATTCCTGTTTGGTTTTCAACTGGAAGAGCGCTGATTTCAGTTTGTAACGAACCTGAAGTTGTTGACATATAGTTAATAGGTGATGGAACACGCGCTGAGCTTCTTGTCACGTCAAGAGCTTGGTTTTGCCAGCCTCTATTTCTACGCACCAGAAAGTATGAAAAGCTGGTAGACCCTTTGATCACCCCAACTGAACAAGCAACTAAGTCTGTTTTGCCACCGGTTTGATCACTGCCTGAACAGCTAATTGTTTTATTTTTATTAGTCGTATCTTCAACAATATCACTGGCCGCTCTGGCTTCAGGGAACATTACTTCAGCAAACGATCTTGCACCTTTGATGGCCGTTTTCTTTAATTCAATTCCCACTTTTTCAAGTTCTTCTGCAATAAATTCTGGAGGAGGAAGAACATCATCATAGGCCAATGAGCTTAGCGCCCCTTTTTTCATTCTTAACCAATCATAGGCAGAAAGGCTTGCTTGATAGCCAGTATCAGAGGTAGCAACTTTTTTTAGAACAATTTTTTCTAATTGAGGATCAACATTAAAGGTCGTTTCTTGCTGCTTTTTAACAAATTCTGGTGGCAATAATGAATTTACTCGCTCTTTTTCCTTTTCAACTGCATCTTGAGCTAACTTTCTCGTTTCATCTGCAAAGGCGCGAATATCATCTTCTTCACTAAATGCGTCTTTAACTTTTGGAATCACTCCTGATTTGACTTGCATACAAATTTCATTTTTAGCGTAGCTTTCGCCAGCTTGTGTCTTACAAAGATTTGAAATTTCTGAAGCACTGCCTTGATCTTGGTTACAGACGAGGTGAGTATAGTGTCTAGCAACATCTCTTTTCTTTTTCCATTCTGCGGTAAATTTCATGGCCTTGACTAAATCGATTGCCGTATAAAAATCGAGAGCGGCAATAACATAGGAAATTTTTGGACTTACACAACCACAACATCCAGGGCAAATTGAGTTTACACCATAGAGAACTGCAAGAAGAGCAGTCAGAGTCATAATCGTTTGCTTATCTTTCTTAATCCAAGCTTCACCTTTCATTACATTGGCGTGAGCGGTTGAAACTTTTTGCATCTTATCTTTTAATTCTGTATAGGCGGCATCAAGCGCTAGGTTTAAGATATCGATGGCCTTTTCACGAGTACGCATGTAGTTGCCAGTTCCATCTTTAAACTTGTCACCATAGATCTCTGTTAAGTATTTGTTACATTCTGCTGCTTGAGTGGCATTTACTGGATTAATTTTTAAACAGAGTTGTTCATAAATTTCATCATAGATATTAGCGGCTCGTTCGACAGAGCGAACTTGCATATCCTTGTCATCTTCAGTGAAATTTTCATAGGCACGGCATTCAGTTGTACTAGAGTGATACTTAGTATCGTTGATTTCTGCTGATACATATGTAGCGGCAGCCGCTTTAAAGAGGTAATAAGCTTTTGAGTCACCTTCAGATGTTTTGTGTTTTACACACGCAAGATCTTTTGCTGCTGCACCTGTTTGTCCCAAAACTTCCATCGAAGAAAGTACCATTCGTTTTTTATTAAAAGTAGATGCGCTATTAAGGTATTTATAAGAATCATCAGGCGGAAAGTCATCTACTGCAAGTTCATAGAGTCTGTAGTCGGCATTGTATTGAGCTTGCATTTCTTGATTACGAACTTTTTCAACTGTCGCATAGGCCAGCTGTTGAGCGCTTGCAGTAGTTGCATTATACATGGCAGTTAATTGATTATAAGTAGAATTTCCCGATCCTGTAAGCTGCCCATCGAGAGTAACTCCAAATTGTGAGTGTGAGTTGGCTTCTTGATTGGCCGTGTCCCCATATGCATTGTTTACCGATTGATTCGAATTCGCCACTGCTTGATTTCGGTAAGAGCGAATTCCATTATATATCTTAAGATATTCATCATTGGCCTTATTGTATTCAATCTGTGCTGCTGCAACTGCTGCTTGTCTGGCACTTCTTTCACCTGATGAACATGAAAAACCATCATCATTACATTGGGCCAATCTATTTTGTGCACTTTGAAGATTCGCTTGGGCAACATTCCTTTTTTGCTCAGCTGCTGGCAATTCTGCGCGGTATTGATTGTATTGGTCAAGTGTAACAGTCATAGAAGAAACGGGATCGTCATTCAGACCTCCTTCTGCTTGTACCATAGAATTAGTACTGCTTTGGAGATTCGAAATTGTGCTATTTAAACCTTCAATGTTTTGATTCATATAAGTCTGTTGATAGTTAAGCAACATATTATAGTTATCATCGGCGGCATCGTGAATTGTTCTACATTTTGTGGCGTTTGGCTTTCCTTCCGCTAAAGCATCTTCATCATGCTTTTCATTATCTTTTGCTATTTGAATATTACTTTCTAAATTGGCACTATTTTTCTCTTCGATCTGTTGATTTTTTGTATCTAGGTTAGGACTAGTTTGCCCATAAGAAATTTGAGTCATAAACATTGAAGACCATACCAAGTGGGTGATAAGCGATTTGCCTATCCTGCCTTTGATGCTGTTTTGATTTTCATGCATTTTCATAACTTTAGTCCTGTTAAACTCATATCTTCTCTCCATTTTAGACCCTAAAAGCTAGGTGCCAAAATAAAGCGAGGGCTAAGTGCTTATCGGCTCAATCAATATAATTCATAACCCAATAATATCGGACTTTTGAAGTCGTATTTGAAACTGATGACTGACCGGGACCTGGTGCCTATTTAGCTTGGCAGTTCATGAATGTTACTGGGGAATAGTTATTTCAAAAGTTTAACTATGTTTTACGGGAAAGATTAGCGACTTGGTGAACTCTTAACGTATAATGAACAAATCAAACAGTTAAAAAAGGTTACTTAGTATGAAAGCCATTATCATCTCAATTCTTTTCTTTATGACTTTAACAGTTAAAGGTGCTGAATCAATTGACACCAAAAAATGCTCACAAGAACTTAATCAACATTGCTCTGCTCATAAAGGAAAGAAAACTCTTGGCAAATGCATTCAGGAACATTTTAAGGACTTTTCTAAAGGCTGCGGGAATTATCTTCTCACACAAGAAAGCAGTGGAAAACCTGGAAACCCTCGATGTGCTACAGAGCTTCAAAAAGCTTGCCAAAATTCAGATAAAGAATGTTATGACAAAAACAGAAAGAGATTGAGTTTAGGGTGCCAAGAAGAAATGGATCAAATCTTCTCTCAAACAGCTTTTAAAATGCTCGATAGCTGTATGGGGGATATTGAAAGGAATTGTCCCCTTGATTTAAATGCTGCCGATGATCCTATGGCGCAAAATAAATATAACGAATGTGTTTTAAAAAATATGAAGAACTTTTCCCCTGAATGTCTTGATTCGATGGGAATGGACAAGGGCCAGTTTGAAGAAGAGAATACGAAAACAATTAAAAAAGAAAAACGTTAAGCGACTTTGAGAAATTCCTCTTGTGGAATTTCTTCTTTGCTTAAGAAAATTTTGACGTCATCAAATTCGATAATTCCTTTGTGTCCATGTTGAGAAACAATTAAATTACAAATTGAACGTAGCTCTTTTATCTCTCCTTGATAATTATTATTAATAAGACGTTGCATCGCTTCTGGAACAATCGTTAATTCAGGGTATTGAAATTGATGAGCATAATGTCTGATAAAGTGATTAATGAGTAAGGGCAAGTCTTCCTTGCGCGTGCTTAACTCTGGAATTTTAATCATGTGCTTGAGTAGAGGACTTTTAAAAGGCTGTTCAGAAATGATAATAAGTCTTGAGCCTTGTCCTGCGATGATATGTGAAATTTCGTGAAGATTCTCAATTTCATGTTGTGGAATATCTTTCACGTAATAGAGTTGAGGAGTCAAAGGAGCAAGTCGTATACTTTCTTCGAGCTCCGTTAGGCTTCTTACGAAATGAAGTTGATGATCATGACCGCTTTCTTCATGAATAACCTGAACCAGAGTTTCACGTCCCGAGCCCAACTTTCCATAAAGGTTGATAAGTCCGCTGCCTTTTACTATTTTGGGGATTTGAGATCTAAGATCTATCATTGCTTGAGACTGACCAACCATAACTATTGATCTAGTACTGGCCATTAAAGGCTGTCCCACTGTCCAAATATTTTGATTTTTGAAGTGAATTTCTGGAAGTTCAACGCTGGTATTCCAAGAGAGGAGTTGAGAATCATTGAGGCCTGAGAGCACAGACCAGCATTCAAAGCCCAATGGCACAGACATTGATCCAACGAGCTCAATCAAATCTTTGTGTTCTAGGTTTTTAAATAAATCCCAAAGGGCGTTGATATAAAAGCGTCTATCGTTGGCCACGATTTTTTTAAAGCCTTTTACGTTCTGAACTTTGCCCTTTAGAGTCGGGGTTTTAAAGTTTTTGATTTTGATCTGGAATAAAATATCGCCAAGAATTTCAGTCGAATTCTCAATAACAGCACCTGTCTGATCAATAGACTCAACTTTAAGTAATCTTTCTTCCTTTTCTAAAAGAAGGGAGAGAGTACATTCAGGTGAAATACTTAGGTATGGCCAACTCATATGTTCTTATCGGTAAGAGATTTGAGAAATTAAACTATAGTTAAGCCTATGAAATGCCGATAATTTAAAAGATTTGGAGGTTTCGTTGCAAAGACAAGCATTTCAATGTTTATCATTGGAAAATTTAGAATGGGTAGCCTACTCTGGAAATTGCCAGGGAAAGGTACTTATTGCTTGGAAAGACGGATTCCTCGTCCAAGGTTTGTTAGATCCGGCTCGGCCAGTAACTCTAAAGCGTTCTGCAAATAGCCCCAATGAAATTTCATTTCAATCCCCAACTCCAAAGCAAATTCTTGTGAGTCGAGGCCTTACCTTAGTTAAAGTTTCGGACGACTATATTGAAAAAGTTATGGCCGAGATTTCTTCACAAGATCTTCGCAATAGTCTTCTTTCTTCTTTTTTAGGAATAGACTATCCGATGATCTTTAATACAGTTGATGAATGGAAATCAAATTTAAAAAACAAAGGCAGTTTACGATTTCTTGCACAAGAGGTTTCAAGCTTTTTTGGATTGCGTGAGGGGAAGATTCTTTCTCTAGGGACTAAGCAAAAACCTGAAAATGATGAAGAGCTTTTTGGCATGCAAGCCTTTATAGCAAAAGAAGGATATTTTTGGCATAAGACAAAAGTTGCCATTAATGTTGGTAATGGGAAAGACATTGCAGTATTTTCAGACTTTGACCAAAGATTACAACTTAAGCAAATTAAAATAATTCAATATATGTTTGATCTTTACTTAGAAACAAGTGCCAAGAGTATTCATAGTGTTAATTATTATTGGTCTATTGAATACTTAATGCGTAGTAATCATATTATTATGTTGGAAGGTGAGAATAAAGAAATCTCAACGATTAAAGACTATTATCGCAAGGGGCATAGCCAAGATCCCATCTTTGAATTGGATTTGTCGCGGGTTAAAAGCTTGAAAGGATCAAGCTTCAATTACGAAGAAATTTTGAAGTATAAAGTTTTTTGGATTGATAATATTTCTCAGATGACTTCAACTGATGCTGATGAGTTGTGTCGAATCTTAAGAAAGTACCAAGGGAAAATTGTACTCAGTGACAGAAATCCTTTGCACCTTATAAATCTTTCACTCTTTCCAGCTGAATTAAGAAAGAAACTGGATAATGTTCCTCAAATCTATGCTTGTCATTATGTTGTGAATTTAGATGCCGGAGCCAAGGCAGGGTGAAAACATTTCTTCATTACCTTTCTAAATGGCCAGTCATATCGCTTTTAGTATTAATTTCTGTTAACTCGTATCTTTTTCAGTATGTAAAAAAAATTCAAGTCGATACTAGCTTTGACAGACTTCTCGACCCCAAAGATCCTGAGAAAGTTATCTATGATCAATTCGTAGAATCCTTTTCCGATGATGCTACTGCTTTTATATTTTTTAAAGACCCTGAAGTCTTCACCAAAGAAAAAATAAAAATCATGAAGGACATTTTGAATCAGCTTCGGGCCATCCCTGAAGTTCATCATATTGAATCCCTTTTTACTTCTACGCATGTTCATAATGACAGTGGTCTCCTTGATACTTCCCCCGTTTTTTATTCAACAAATTTGAGCACTGAAGATAGAGAGCGTGCTCTTAAAATGGCCGAACTCAATCCCATGATTCACGATCGACTCTTTCACAATACAGAAAAATCAAAAGATACACTTTTTATCATTAGCTTGAAAAGTGAAGGGCGTGCACTACGAGAAATCAATGTTGATATTGAGAAAATAATTACTCCATTCAAAAAGGATTTTGCACAACTCATTCATAGTGGGCACGTCGCTTTAAGAGGCGAGGTGATGAAGCAGATTATCATCGCACAGGAATATCTGCTCCCTTTAGTGATTACTTTTATCCTTTTATTCGTCTGGATAGGTGTCGGGCATTGGAGCGCCCCCGTTCTTTTGATGGGAGTTTATGGCTTTACTATGTTGTCGACCATAGGGATGATGGGACTTTTAGGATTACCTATTCAAATGATGACAAGCTCATCATCTATTATTGTTTTTGTTTTAGGCTCAACTGAGCTGGTCCATTTTCTTGATGAGTATGCCAAAAATAGGAGAAAGGGTCATAATGTTGGCCAATCCCTTCAGCATGTAGCTGACAATTTATCCTATGCCTTACTAATGACTGCAGTAACGACAATCGCCGGTTTTTTATCGATTTCGATAAATGATATTTTAATGCTGAAAGAGTTTGGCATTATCACAGCAATGGCCCTTACATTTTACTTTGTTTATTTACTCATGTTTGTCAGCGCCTTTTATTGCTTTGTTGATCGAAAAGAGAAATGGCCTGTAAAAAGTCAACGAGCAGATTGGACAGCTTCTCTGAGACCCTATGTTCAATCAACAGTTTCTAAGATGATCGAATCAAAGTGGGTCATTCCTGGGCTATGTCTAATCTCTCTCATTATGCTGGGATTAAGTACTTTGGTGTATTCCGAAAATGATTCAACTCGTTTATTTCAAGAAAGTTCAAAAGTTAGGAAAGAACTAGATATTTTTCAAGATCATTACCATGGCATAAATACTTTAAATGTTGTGATTGAAGCAAAGGATTCTGCATGGAAGGATTATCCACTTTGGAAAGATATGTGGCGGTTAGAAAAGCGGCTTGAAAGTTTAGTCGAAATCGATCAAGTCGATACAATGGCCGAGCGATTTGCCCATATTAATAGGGAAATGAATGATTCTAAACCTGAGAGTTATATCATTCCTGAAAATAAAAATTTGATATCACAATACTTGCTCATGATGACTCGTGATGAAGTGAAGCCCTTTTTATCAAGCGATTACAAAAAGGCCGTGATGATTATTCGCCACTCAAAATCATCATCAATCGAGGTTGAAAAATTATTAGCAAAAATTGAAGCCGAAATTAAGCATTTTGAATGGGCTTCAGCTGTTAAAGTGTCAATCACCAGTAAGAGTTGGCTGAATTTTAGAGCAGGGCAGTCCATTGTAAGTTCTCAAACTTCTTCTTTATCTTTTATGGTTCTTTTTATTTTTCTAATGTTATCGATCTTTTTCAAAAGCTTTAAAATGGGTTTACTGGCACTACCTCCCAACATATTGCCAGCACTATTTCTTTTTGCCTTTATGGGATTGTTTGGAATTCCCTTGAATATTGGTACCTGTACTATTGCCGCAGTTACTTTAGGCTTGGCGGTTGACGATACCATTCATTTTTTCATTCGCTATGCCCACGAAGAGTTAAAAACAGATCGACCTTGGGAAGCAGCAAGAAATACACTCTTTCATGAAATGAATGCTATCTTAACAACTTCTATTTCCTTGGCCATTGGACTTTCAATATTAGGCTTTTCAGTTTTTGTTCCGCTTGATCAGTTTGGTCTTTTATCGGCCATGGTTCTTCTCTTTGCCGTTATGTGCGATTTATTAGTGACGCCTTATATTTTGGTAAAATTTAAAATCCACGGGATTAAACAGTTTTTTCAATTAGATAATTTTGAATCAATTGAAGAACATGTGAAGCATGGTCCCTTGATGAAATATCTTGGTGTCGATGGTGTTAAGCGGTTATTAAAATGGTCATCCTATATTCGTCTTGATGAAGGTGAGCAGATTAATTTGGCCAGATTTCCTGATGGTTTGATTGTCGTTGTCAAAGATCAGTTTCATATTGGTAAAACATCACTTCGCGAAAATGAAAAAGGGCAATGGATGGCACTGCGCAAAGTTAAAGATGGGGACTCATTCGTCGTTCCTCAGCAAGTTGAAGATGGCTCTTCTCTCAGGTCTATGGGCGAAGGAGTATTATTAATTCTTGATCAAAAAGCTTTGAGTAAATGTAAGGGGCAAGATCCTGGATTCTATCTCCAAGTTTATGATATGATGAAGCAAGTTCAGTAATACTTTTAAATTGAGTTAAGGAAGACTTTATGAAGAGTAGCTTTTTTGTTATTTCAGCATTGTTATCTCTCTCCGCACAAGCCGCTTGTGATCTGGCTGGCGATGTTATTATGAAAAAGCAACTGGATCAAAACCGCATTGAATCTGAAATGGAAATTCAAGAAGTCGTACTTTTGGATATGAAGACTAAAGCTAAAGACAAAAGAGGCATGAAAACTTTCACCAAGCGCTCTTCAAATGAGAAAGAGAAATCACTTTTAACCTTTACTGAACCAAAAGAAATTAAAGGTGTTGCCGTTCTCAACTGGACAGATGGTGATCAATTGGACCAGTGGCTTTATTCTCCTGAACTAAAAAAACTGCAACGAATCGCCAGTGGTAGTAAAAAAAATTATTTCATGGGAACTGATTTTACCTTTGCTGATCTTGATGGTGAAAAGTTAAAGAATAATAAATATACGTGCTCAAAAGAAGTAACTTGTGGAAAGGGTGACACTTGTTATGAAATCGAAGCACTTCCAGTAACAGAAGATATCAAAGAGAGTTACGGCTACTCGAAAAGAGTTTTATGGGTTGATAAAAAGAACATGAGAACTCTCAGAGTTGAATTTTACGATCTTGGTGGAAGAAAGTTAAAATTTTTAGAAAATGCAGCTTGGGCCCAATATGGAAAAGCATGGAAGCCAACGATGGCCGTGATGACCAGAGAAGAGGATCATAAGACCTATATAAAAGTTGTCGATCGTAAAGTGGGACAAAAAATTGATGAAGAAATTTTTGCGCAAAGATACCTTCAGAAGGAAATGCACATCCAATAAGGTTCATCTTTAGATGCGTTTTCTTTTACTGTTCATCTATTGTTTTTTTTCAACTCAATCTTTTGCTTTAAGTTTTCAAAATGAATTTAAGGCTAATCAATTGGCCAAAGTTGTCTCTGTACGAGGTCAAGTTGTTCTTGGACATAACAAAGGACGATTAATTGACTACCCAAAGGTAGGCGATTCAATAGATCAAAATATCTATATCTCAGTCCGTGAAAATAGCCAAATTCAACTTCAAATTAAGAATGGTGGGCTGTTAACTCTGAAAGCAGTTTCTCGCGTTTTTATCTCAAAGAACTCTCGCTTGAATAGACTGCCAGTCATCTTATTCGAAGGAAATATTTCTTATAAAGATCCTCTCAAGCGACCCAATCTAGAAGTTCGTTTGGGAAGTTCAGGAATAAAGTATTGGGGCGATGCTTTTGCGATAAGACTTAGAGGTTCCGAAAAGGAAGTCGTCAAAGAAGAAGGATCAATTTTAGAGCGTTCTGGTGCTATCGAAGCTGTTAAAATGGAGAGCAATGCCAATGTCGAACTGATCATGGATGACTCACCTTTGCCCGAGGTGGAAAAAAAGCAAAAAGCCATTGAACAAAAGCCCAAAGGGCAAATGCCTACAGAATCTAGTGTTGATGATTTTTCAGATATCTTTGGAGAAAGCGCCTCGCAATCTATTACTCCTGCCGCTTCAACTATCACCTCTGATTCTGCCGCCGAATTTGAGGATGTTTTTGGCGATCCCATTAAGCCCGTCGAAGCTGACGTTGTTGTAAAGGGAATTGAAAAACCTAAAGGCAAAAGAACAAGTGATTTTGATTTTTACCTAAGAAATTCAACATACCTTCATGCACCTACGAAGGAGTCGCGGCATGACAAACAAATAGATCACCTCGATTTAAGACTGAACGGAAAAGTGAAATGGAGCGGAGTTGGAAATGCCGTACAAACGAGTTTTAAAGTTGATATCTCAAATCGCGAACACGTTTATCGTCCTTTGAAAGATGCTTTCGATTTTAGAAATGATAAACGATTCCCTATAGAGTTAACAGAGCTATATTATCTTGAGTCAAGTAAGTCATTTGATTTAACCATCGGTAAGAAAATTGTAAAATTAGGGAAGGGGATTATTTATTCTCCGACAGATAAAATTTCGCCTCGCGATCAAATTGTTCCTGTTGCTCCCTTTACTTCAGGGGCTTTTATTACTCAAGCCGATTTTTATAGTGACCAAAGTACATACACGATTCTGGCCGTTCCCTATTTTGTAGGAACTCGTTCTCCAACTTCTTTGTCGAGATGGAGTTTACAAAACGATGGTAGTGATCTTACCTTTGAAACCGAATTGCCAGAAAAATTTTACAAACAAATTCAACTTTTGCTCAAATTTGAATCAACGATAAAGGGTTGGGACATCTTCGCTGCTCTTTTTAATGGGCCCAATCCTGATCCCGTCATTAGGAAGGAAATTTCGGTAATTAATAATCGACCTGAATTTAAATTGTTTAAAGAACATGCTTATACCAGTTTTTTCAGCGCAGGTTTTTCGACAGTTTTTGGTTCACTTGAATTACATGGAGAAGTTCTCAAATCAAATACTGAGCAAGGCAAAGACGATAACTATACACAGGGAATGTTAGGCTTTCGTTATACTTTAGATGAATCGGTTAAATGGCTTGGATTAGATTCCATCGATATTATTACTGAATATGCAAAAGAGGTAATTCAGCAACCTCAATCGAGACCATTTTTTGTCGTTAGTTCTATCAACTCTCGAATTTATCGAGATGCCGTTATGGGCACGTTTATATTTAAATTTAGCGATGAGTTCTATTTGAATTACGACTACCAGTTCGACTATGCCGATAAAGGACAGGCCAATGTTTTTGGTGTTTCTTGGCATAAAAAGGATAGTGGAGAGTGGAGACTAAAGATTGAGAATTTTTCAGGTGAGAAGGACTCATTATTTGGGAAGTGGGATTTAAACGATAATTTAGCTGTGGAATACTTCTATACGTTCTAATTTCTAATCAATCTTTTTTTAACTGCATAAAGTATACACAAAGTGGAATAAGCTCTCCATCGGTGCATTCTACCCCGTAAAAAAGTGATCCTTGCATTTTTCCTTGTCCGAATTCTCCTTGATGACCGAACTCATCACTTATAGTTAAGCCCAGATTTCCCAATCGACCTTTATCACCAGTGTAATTATTTGTCGGGTTTGAAGGAGCAGTAGAGTCACAAATATTGAGATTGAGAAGATCATTTAATTGAACGCTATCAAAAGTGTCTAAATAGGCCCATTTCAAATCAATTTTAAATTTATTATTTCCATAGCTAGTGGCCATCCCCGTATGGCTTGTGATGACTCCAGCATCTGGAACATAATTGGGGTAAACGTCAGTTGCATCAAAAACAATACTATTCTCGTCAACAGTTACGACTAGATCTATATTGGGACATACGCGATCTCTAAAATCAGGAGAGTTTCCTTCTCCATCGTAAGCAATTGCAGTACCTCGATAGGTGCCCTGATCAACTTTATTGTTATAACTTTCAGGAGCAAGAACACAACTTGTGGAAAATAAAGCAATAAGAATTAAGCCATTGATACTGTGAACCTTCATCATTTTATTATGCCTTTGCGAAGAAGGAGAACCAAGGGTGGCAAAAATTGTCGGCAGCAGCGAACAGCTTTAAGTCGATTCAAAAGTCGTATAACATAATGAAAATAAAGGGATTATTATTTGCGAAGATCGGCTGGAAGGACTTCTCTAGGGGGTCGTCTCGCTTGGGTCTAAAATAGCAATATAAGGTGTTGATATGAAGTCCTTCTCATTCATTTTAAGTCTATTTTTTCATCTCTTAATTGTTGATGCCATGGCATGTTCTTATCCCACGGACAGTCAACTCGATCTTGATCAGAAAGCTTGTGGTGTTAATAATTTCACCTGGAACTGTACATATGAATATTGTTTCGATACCACTCGCCAAGAATGGCTTCAAGGGGGGTCTCTAGAGTGTAATAAAAAAACGACACCCGCTGCTCGTACTGAATGTAAGACCAATCTCGATAAGCAGCTTGCAAGTTATGTCAGCGAAGCAAAATCATGTGAAGGTGCTTCTGCTTGTCTCCAAAGACTTGATAAATTCGTTGAAAATTATCTCGCTTGTCCTGATCAGGCATGTAAAGACCAAATGGATAAGGAGAGAACAGAGTATCAAACGGCGAAAAATCAGTGTCGAGAAAAAATTGATCAAGAAGAAACTCAAAGATGTACCGATCAACTGGAAGCCTTCACAACGAAATATTATGATTGTGGAGCCGATCAAGCTTGTAAGACTCAACTCCTCTCTGAAAAAGATCAATATCTAAGTGAAGTCGATACTTGTGAAAGCAAGATTGGGACTGATCGTTCCAAATGTTTTCAACGTTTAGATAGTTATGTTTCTAAATTTCAACAATGTGGAACTGATCAAGCCTGTAAAGACCAACTTGTTGCTGATAAAAATCTTTACCAAGCGGAGCTGGGGCAATGTGAACAAAAAACGGGTGCCGATAGAACGAGCTGTTTAAATCGTCTCGAGACTTTTGTGACAAAATACGATGCTTGTGGAATTAATCAATCTTGTAAAGATGAATTACTCCGTTTAAAGAATGAATATAAAGCAGAAGCTAATAGATGTAATCAAAGACCAAGTACAGAAGTCGAGTCATGCTTAAGTGCCCTTGAAAAATATGTCACCAAATATGAATCATGTGGTGATGACCAAGCTTGTAAAAACAAATTGGATCTCAATCGACAAGCTTACCAAACAGAAGTCGCCAAATGTGACTTAAAATCGGGCACAGAAAAATCGATGTGCATGACTCGTCTGTCTCAGTATGTGGAAAAATTTGATGCTTGTGGAAGCAATCAAGCATGCATTGATCAGTTAGAGAGCGATCGTCAGAGTTATGTCTCAGAAGTTAGTGCCTGTGAAGTCAAACCTGCAGCAGAAAAAACAAAATGCTTGGATCAAATTGAAAAATTTGTAACCCAGTATAATGCCTGCGGAACGGACCAAGCCTGTAAAGATCGTCTCAACCAAGATCGTGAATCATATAAAACGGAGGTTGCTCGTTGTTCTTCATTACCAGCTTCGGAACAAACAACCTGTAATACTCGTCTTGAACAATATGTAAGCAAGTATGAAGCTTGCGGTTCTGATCTCGTCTGTAAAGATAAGCTCAATCAAGATAGAGAAATGTATCTAGCGGAAAGAGCGAGTTGTGAAGCGAAGTCGGGAACTGATCGTTCTAGTTGTCTCTCTCAATTAGAGAAATACGTGGCCAAGTATGATGCTTGTGGAGCTGACCAAAAGTGTAAAGATGATCTTAATACCCAAAGAATTGAATATCAGGCAGCTGTTTCAAATTGTAAGGCGAAACCAGATGCTGCAACTCAAACCAGTTGTCTCGATAAGTTGGAAGCTTTCGTTACAAAATTTGAGGCCTGTGGAACCAATCAAACATGTAAAGATCAACTCAATGCAGATCGCTCAGCTTACCAGTCTGAAATGGCCAGATGTGATCGTTTAACATCAAGTGAAAAGATTAGCTGTATTGCTCGCGTAGATAATTTTGCAAATAAACTTGAAGCTTGTGGCGCTAATCAAAGTTGCCGCCAAGGTTTGATGTCAGACCTCGCCCTTTATCAAAGTGAAGCGGCAAAGTGTGATGTTCGACCAACTGCTGAGCAGGTTCAGTGTCGAAAACAACTAGATGCCTTTGTTGCGGAATATGAAAAGTGTGGAGCCAATCAGTCTTGCAAAGATCAACTCAATACTCAAAGAGAGGCTTACCAATCAGAAATTGCAAAATGTGAGCTCTTAACCGGAACTTCACGAACTTCTTGTATTGCAAAAGTAGATAGCTATGCTCAGAGCTACCGCAATTGTGGTAGTGATCAAGCTTGCAAAGACGAACTAGAAAGACAAAGAAGTGAATATGCAAAGGCGGAAGCGGATTGCCAAGCAAAACCTGTGGCCCAAGTTGCTCAGTGTTTACAAAAACTCGATCAGTATGTTGCCAAATTTAACAATTGTGGAACGAACCAAGCCTGTAAAGATCAACTTGAACAAGATCGACTTCGATACGAAGCCGCTCTCGCTGACTGTGATACTAGACCAAGTGGGGAACAGGCAGGTTGTCGTCAACAGGTTGAAGATTTTGTCGCCAAATATGAAGGCTGTAAAGATCAAGCCTGTAAAGATAAACTTCTCGCCGATCAAAATGCATACAAGAATCAACGTGATGCCTGCTTGGCCAAGCCTACTGCTGAAAAAGATAAGTGTCTTAAAAATCTAGATGAGTTCCTTGCAAGATATACGGCCTGTAAAGGGGACCTTTCTTGTGAACTTAAAGTAAGTAAAGAGAAAGATGATTATTTGGCAGAACTCAATCGTTGTGAATCATTAGGAGGATTGGACAAAACTCAATGTCTTAACCGTCTTGATACATTTGTAGCGAAGTTTAAAGCTTGTGGAAACGATGATCTTTGTAAAAATAATCTCATGAGAGACAGAGACGAGTATCTCGCCGAGTATAATAGGTGTGAAGTCTTGAGTGGTGAATCAAAAACAAAGTGTCATGGCGATCTTAATACTTTCTTAACAAAATTTGAAGCCTGTGGAAACGATTCTGTTTGCCAAAATAAATTGAGACAAAACCGCGATCAATATCTCGCTGAAAAGAAGAAATGTGATGCCAAGGCATCTCCTGATAAGGAAAGTTGTTTCGCTGACCTTGATAAATTTGTAGCGAAAGTGGATGCTTGTGGCAATGATCAAGTCTGTATTGATCAACTCATGAGTGATCGCGATCAATATATTGCTGAACGCAATCGTTGCGAAGCCCTCTCAAGTGAAGGGGATAAAGCAAGTTGCCTCGATCGTTTAGCGACCTTTCTCAGCAAGTATGAAAAATGTAATGGAGATATCGCTTGTCAGAACCAATTGAAAGAAGATCGTGATTCCTATTTGGCAGAATTCAACCGTTGTGAAGCTATTAGTGACAGTGTTCAAAAAGCTAATTGTCATTCAAGATTAAATTCTTTCTTGGCCCAATATGAAGCTTGCAACGGCGATGCTGCTTGTCAGGATCGTTTGAAATCAAATCGTGATCAATTTGTGGCCGAGCAGCAAAAATGTAATGCTCTCACAAACGCTACAGAAAAGGCACAATGTCAAAGCCGGCTAGATAAATTTGTTGCTAAGTTTGAAGCTTGCAAAGGAGACTCCGCTTGTGAATCTCAACTTTATTCTGAAAGAGACCAGTACGTTGCTGAGGAAAACAGATGTAAGGCCTTACCAAGTACAGAGTCAGCTCCTTGTATGGATCGTCTCAATAAATTTTTAACAAAGTACGAAAGTTGTGGTTCAAATCAATCTTGTAAAGATCAGCTCATGACTGATCGTGATCAATACACGGCCGAATTCAATAAGTGCCAGGCCAAAGTGGGAGCTGATAAAGCTCTTTGTCTCGATAATCTCAATAAGTACGTTTCGAAAGTTGAAGCTTGTGGAGAGAACTCAGCCTGTCGAGAGAGAATTGAATCCGATAAGAATCTCTATGTCGCAGAAGAAGCTCGTTGTAATTCTTTGACTCCAAGTGAAAAGACCAAGTGTTTAAACAATCTTAATCAATATGTTACTCAGTATGATAAATGTGCTGGAGATTCAACTTGTATTGGTAAACTCGAAGCTGATCGCAATGCTTATCAAGCTGAGCTTTCAAAGTGTGAAGCCCAAGAAGATCTCCAGGCCAGACAAACATGTCTCAATAATTTGGACATGTATGTTGATACCTATAAAGAATGTAAAGATGATGCCTGTAAAGCGCAATTAGAAGCAGATCGAAAAGAATATCAAGCAGCCTATAATGCCTGCGAAGCGAAAGGGGATGCCGAACAAATTGCGAGCTGCCATAAGCGTCTCACTAGTTTTATTGCCGACTATAACAAATGCCCAGATTCTGCATGCAAACAAAAAATGAAAGCCGATGCTGAACACTATCAAGCGGCCATTAATGATTGCGAAAGCAAAGTCAGTGACAGCGATCGCAATGTTTGTATCAAGCAAGTCAATGCCTATGCTGATGGTAAGAAACAATGTGATTCAGCTCCCAATCCACTCGCGCAAAAAAGATGTTTGGGTGAACTTGAGTATCAAGTTGGTTCAACTATTTGTGAACCCACTTTGAGTTGCGGTGGTGGCATGAGTTATAATTGCCAAGCGGGATCTTGTGTCACGGCCAAACAAGATGCTGACCTTAAGATGCTTTATATGGATTGTCATATGCAACCAGATGAAGCTACCAAAAACATGTGTGTAGATAACCTCAAGCAAACAGCTGCGACAGGGAAAACGCTTGAAAGCGATCTCGATGGTGCTGGTAAGAATCTTGAATCCATGATTAAGAAAGGTGCCGTGTCGATGGCCGGTGGTGCTGTTGCAGGCACGGCCGCCATGATTGCTCAGATGTTGGGAGTTGGTGGTAAACCTTGTATTTCAGGTGGAATTTTGGCCGTCGGCTCAGCGATTGCTCTGATGAATGAATTTAAAGTTAACAAAGATCTTGCAAATCGATTGAAGCAGCTTCAAGAAGAGTATAAAGCGCAAACAGCTAATATGGATCGCACTTCACTTGAGTATCAAAAACTGGCTTTTGATTTTGCCCTAAAAGGTTATAGAGAATTAGAAAGTGCTTATAAAACAAAAGCTCGCAATTACGGTATGGTGCAGATGATCTCGGCGGCAGCATTGGCCATGTCAATAATTGAGATGATTCCAATGCCAACCCCTATGTGTGCTCAAGCCTATTTAACTTCAATTGGTGCCGGCATCATGATGGGAATTTCAAGCAGCTTGAAGTCCACAGCTACTACTGCCGCGAAAGAGATGAATCGTCGTGGCAATATTCTCGAAGAAATTATTCAGCAGTTTAACAAATTCCATAAAGATGTTCAGGGTCTAGAAGATGGTAAAGCTTTGGCAGATGGAAACGGAGGGGGAGCTCCTGGGTCAGTTGCAAGCGACCAAAAAGGTCTAGAGTCTAAAGCTATTAATGGCGAAAATCGTACAAACGGAGTTGATCCAGTAACTGGTGAGCCCATAGCTACAAAAACACCGGCCCAGACTGGAAATGCCTGTATCGCGAGCAACGGAATTCCTGATGAAATGTGCTCTTGTCGAAGAAACAATTCGTGTATGCAACTCAATATTCCAAACTTTGCTTCTCTGCCAAATGTAAATTCTAATCCAACTTTGAAAAAGCAATTATCGGCCGTAGAAAAGAACACTAATTTGAAGTCTCTTTCTTCTAATTTTAATGACCTTTCAAATGGTAAGATTTCACTTGCTCGCTTTGTTTCAAAAGAAGAGCGCTTTGGAAAGAATAGAATCCTTTATGCCAACCGGTTAGTTGAACGATACAATCAAGCCGCTCCTAAAAAAGGATTGCAAACTTTAGTTTTTGATAAATCAATGATTAAGAAAGAAAAGGTTGATAATGCCAAACTTCAATTAGCTCGAAGTGTTCTCGCGGACACTCGCCAAATTGAAGGTCGCTTAATGAATAACCAAGTTAAAATGGTTACTGATGTGGCCAATAGGATTAGTGGTAAGAATTGGAGAGAAGCAATTAAGTTTAACAAGAAAAAAATGCTCTCTGAAAAAGAACAAAAAATTCTTGAAGACTTTAAATTCGAAGACGATAAAAATGTAGGTGATGACGAATTGGCCTATGATGCTGCCGAATTGATGGGGCAAGTTTCTTATCGTAAGAAAAATAAAGAACCACGCCAAGAAATTTCACAAGATCAGGACGCAACAATTTGGTCGATTCTTTCTAATCGCTATCAAAAGTATCAAAACAAATTGGTTGAAGAGAATTAAAGATAGCGAACGAAACGATTGTTCTCATCGACTAGAATGCATTTTGGTTCGATGAGTTTATCTGAAAATTGAAAACCGATAATAATCACTTCTTCATTTTTCTTAATGAGGTGAGCGGCTGCTCCGTTGATACAAATTTCGCCATTTCCGCGCGGGCCTTTGATGACATAAGTTTCGAGGCGAGCACCTGTGGTATTGGAAACTACTAAAACTTTTTGTCCTTCCCAGAGATCAATTTTATCTAGCAGGTCTGAGTCGATGGTAATAGAGCCTACGTACTCGACGTTGGCGTCAGTAATAGTCGCTTTATGAATTTTGCAGGATAATAGCTCTCTCATGGGCCCTTTATACTCAATCTTTGACGCGCTTTCAAGGAGAAAATAGTTGTTATTACAGGTGTTTAGCCTTTGTTCGGTTTATCGAGGGCCCCAGGGATGCCTAAAAAGTAAAGAATTGAGGTCATGGGTCCATGACTCATATGCTGTTCGGCCTTCTTCTTAACCACGTCTTTAGCGTGATAAGCGATGCCTAAACCAGCAGTTGAGAGCATCGGAAGATCGTTGGCTCCATCACCAATTGCTACAACTTGTTCAAGAGAAATCTTTTCTTGTTGAGCGATCACTTTTAACAGCAAAGCTTTTTGATGAGCATTGATAATAGTGCCTTCAATTTCGCCAGTGAGTACACCATCTTTTATCTTCAGGTCATTGGAAAAAGCGTAGTCGAGACCAAGCTTCTCTTTTAAGTGATCGGCAAAATAAGAAAAGCCACCGCTAATCAAGGCAACTTTATAGCCAAGAGATTTTACTGTCTTAATAAAGTCTTCAGCACCAGGAGTGATAGGGAGTTTTTTAATAATCTCGTCCATCCGTTCTGCTTTCAGACCTTTGAGTAAAGCAACTCTTCTTTTGAGAGATTCATCAAAATCCATTTCGCCATTCATCGCCGCTTCAGTGATCATGCGAACTTCTTTACCTGCGCCTGCAAGTTCGGCAAGTTCATCAATCACTTCGGTTTGAATGAGAGTTGAATCCATATCGAATACAATGAGTCTTTTCGATCTTCTAAAAACATTATCTTTCAAAAAAGCGACATCAATTTGATGAGAATTCGAAATTTTTAAAAGTTCCGATTTAAGCTGTTTTATCTCGAGGTCTTTTGGCAAAGTTGTCGAAATTTCAATCACATTAAAGTGACGTGAGTCGACATTATCAATACGTAAAATGTTGACGTTTTGAGAGGCTAGGCAAGTGGCGATATCGCCTAAAAAAGCGGCCGTCAAACCTTCGACGGCAATACAGTTCAAAATAAATTTTTCTAATTGTTCACCATTAATCAAACTTTTTTGACTTACTTTTTGATAAGTAAGATTGAGACCCATTTTTGATGCTTCAAAAAGGAGATCTTTTAGAACCGGATTATTTTCATCTTTTTCGATTAAGACAAAGCTTAAGCTTAAAAGGCCATGAGTTACGGCTTGACCCATATCCGCTAATTTTGCGTTATGAGATCGTACAATGGTCATGAGCTTGGCCGTAATACCAGGATGATCGGGACCGGCGACTGTGACTAAAATAGCACTTTCACTCATTGACAATTTTCTCCTTGAGATTCTTACGTGCTTCTCGGGCTTCTTTGCGTTTTTGTTTAAGCTTTACAAAAAGTCCGGCCGAATACTCAACGGCCGAATAGACCGAAAAGGCTGAAGCTAAATAAATACATACGGTACCTACGAGAGTCATATTGAACCAAGACCAAGGTGTATCATTGGCCATGAGTAGAGGAATTGCGACCATTTGTGTGGCCGTTTTCCATTTACCCATTTGACCGACTGGAACACTAAGTCCACGTTCCATGGCCAATAGTCTTAAAGAAGTAATATAGAGTTCTCTCATGATTAGAATGAGGACTACTAGTACGGGAATACGATTGAGATTTTCTAGTAGGACGAGAGAGCTAATGACTAAAAATTTATCGGCGACTGGATCGAGGAAAGAGCCAAAGACTGTGACGATGCCACGTTTACGGGCGATGTATCCATCAAAAAAGTCGGTGATCGAAGCGGCGACAAAGGTCCAAGCTGCTGTATAGCCTAAGAACTTGTTCCATTCTTTTGCCCACTCATTTTCGAAGGTTAAAATAAATAACGACCCAACGATGAAGGGTATCAACAAAACACGAAATATTGTCAATCGATTGGGAAGGTTATCAATCTCCCATTCCTGATGATCCATGTCCGTTATGGTACTCCCATCGATCCGCGACTGTGAAGCGTTATTTTGCGCTTTTTTCCCTCTAGGGAAGAACGACTTTTGCCGTTATTCTATTATCTTAAGGAGAAATTATGACACAACTCAATTTGATTAAAACTGGCGTTCAAGATGTAGAAAAGCGCATTTTCCCGAGATTTCCCTTTTCTGCTCTTATTTTCCGCGCGAAGGGTGAAAGATCATTTGAAGTTGTCGATATTTCTCATACAGGAATGCAGCTTACGCTGAAAGACGGTGGCCATGAATTTAGACCAGATGAAAGCCTCAATGGGGAAATTCATTGGCGAGGCGCAAGTATTAATATTCAAGCTCAAGTGAAGTGGACTAGAGGCATGCGGATGGGGGTTGAATTCGTCGCAGATTCCAATTTTCAAAAAGAAATCCGCGGTTTTTTATCGATTGATAATCTTGCTTCACATTTACGCTCTGTGCATGACAGTCATCTTGACCTTGAAATTCCGGCACAGCTCAAATATTGGCTTCAGGCTGATGGCCCAGTAGAACTTTTTGTTTGGCGCCACAACGACGGTGAAGTTTCTCGCTTCCAGGTCCTACTCCTTGAAAACTTTGTGGAATGGGAAGATGGAAAAGGGGTGCGTACAGGGCGCATTTTAACCAAAAGAAATTTAGATACTCCTCTGTTTTCAGAAGATGAATATATGTTTCAAATTGATGACTCGGTTGATTCTGAGAAATTGCAGTCATCTTCACAATTAATACAATGCATTCGAGATGAACTTCTCCCGCGTGAAGCGTTGGAATTCATGACGACTAAACTCGATATTAAGTAAAAAAAAACGGTTTTAGTTCCCAAACAGAGCAAATCTTCCTATAATTTCGTCAAAATTAATCATCTGACAAGAGGAGTTGAGTATGAATCGCAACTTGGCCTTAGAGTTCGTTCGTGTAACAGAAATGGCGGCCATTAATTCGGCAAGATGGATGGGTCGTGGTGACGAAAAAGCCGCTGATCAAGCTGCTGTGGATGCCATGAGAGCGATGCTCGATACCGTTGATTGCCAGGGAACAGTGGTGATTGGTGAAGGTGAGCGCGACGAAGCTCCTATGCTTTATATTGGTGAGAAAGTTGGTTCTGGAAATGGTCCCAAACTCGATATTGCTCTCGATCCACTAGAAGGCACAACAGTATGTGCCGTTGGTGCTTCAAATTCGATTTCAGTGATGGCGATTGCTGAAGAAGGAAACTTTTTAAATGCTCCTGACTCTTATATGCAAAAAATAGCCGTCGGACCAGAAGGTAAAGGCTTGATCGACCTCGATGATACACCTGCAAATAATCTTCGCCGTTTGGCCGAAGCTAAAAAATGTCGCGTTCAAGACTTAACTGTTTGTGTACTCGATCGCCCTCGTCACGCGGAAATCATTTCTCAAGTTCGTGAAGCTGGTGCCCGTATTCGCTTGATCGGTGACGGTGACATAGCAGCCTCTATGGCCTGTTGCGATCCTGAATCAGGTGTCGACATGCTTTTGGGGACAGGGGGAGCTCCCGAAGGAGTGATTACTGCCGCAGCTCTTCGCTGTCTTGGTGGTGATTTTCAAGGACGCTTGAAAACTCGTTCAGATCTTGAAGTTGAGCGCGCCTATAAAATGGGAATTAAAGATATTCATAAGCTTTATCAAATCCATGAACTTGCTAAGGGCAACGTGATGTTTGTGGCGACAGGTGTGACCGATGGACCTCTTTTAGATGGTGTGCGATTCCGTCCTTGGGGCGCGACGACTCATTCAATTGTGATGCGCTCACAATCTGGTACAATAAGAAGAATTCAGGCTGAACATCACTTTGATACTAAACCACGTTATTAAATAAAGGATTATTTATGGCCGAAGTTTCAAGAACAGAAGTATTTGATGTCCCTATCGAAAAGCTTTATCAAACCATTACTGATTACAAATCCTATCCTGATTTTGTCGATGGTGTTTCGAGCTTAAGTGTTCTCGAACAAACAGAAGCTGGAGCGAGAGTCGAATACCATCTCAATATAATCAAAAAGTTTAAGTATACTTTGAAGCTCACCCATCACAAGCCAACTCAAGTGAGTTGGGTTTTTGAGTCTGGTGATCTTTTTAAAAAGAATAATGGTTCTTGGAAATTAAAAGATCTAGGAGATGGTAAAACAGAAGTCACATACGGTCTTGAAGTCGAAATTAAAGGTTTCATACCTGGAGCAGGTACAATCGTTAACAATTTAACTGAAAAAAATCTTCCAGCAATGATGAAGGCTTTTCTCAATCGTGCCAAAGGCCAATAATATGAGTGAGAAAAAAGATCGCGAAGGCTCAGAAGGAAAAGAGAAAGATAAAGGCTTGGCCGATGTCTTAAAAAAAGTCGCGAGTATTGGTATGGGGGCGGCTTTTCTAACTGAAGACGCCATTAAATCGATGGTCGGTGATATTCCACTGCCAAAAGATATTTTAAATGGTCTTTTACAAAACGCTCGCAGTGCCAAGGAAGATCTCTCGACCGCACTTCGCGAAGAGTTTCGAAAGTACCTCTCTAAAGTTGATCCGGAGAAATTAACCGAACATATTTTAGAGAAGTATGACATCGAAGTTGAGGCCAAACTTAAATTCAAAAAGAAAGACCAAAAATAACGATGGATCACTGCTTAGACATTCAAGCTCGCTTAAAGCAATTGAAGTCTAAGCTCCCGTCCACTGTCTCATTAGTCGCCGTCACCAAGTATTCACCCTTTGAAGATATCAAGTGCGCCTACCAAGCCGGTCATCGCGACTTCGGGGAGAACCGAGTTGATTCGCTGATTGAAAAAGCGAAGCTGGCAATCGATTCTGGAATGAATGATATTCGTTGGCACTTCATCGGCCATCTTCAGAGCAATAAAATTAATAAACTGGCCACTGTGCCTCAATTGTTTTCGATTCATTCTGTCGACAATCTTGATCTGCTTCAGAATCTCATCAAGAGACAGGAACAGTTTTTATCAGCGACCAAAATTTTTCTGGAAATTAATACTTCGGGAGAAGAGGAGAAGGGCGGCTTTCGCCATTTGAGTGAAATCAAAGAAGCTGCCCAAATGCTTTTACAAGAAGGACAACGGTTTTCTTTTTTTGGGCTGATGACCATGGCAACGATTAGAACTGATGATGTTTTAGCTGAAGCTGAACGATGCTTCTCACAACTTCGTAGCACTCGTGATTACCTCGAATCGCAAATGAATATCTCGCTCAAGCTCTCAATGGGCATGAGTGGCGATTACTCCGTTGCTTTAAAAGAAGGCACGGACTTTATTCGCGTTGGAACTGCTATTTTCAAGGGAGAGTAAATGAGCGAAGAAGAACTGATTCTCTCCGGCCTCTCTCTCTATGAATTCTTAGGACTCGAACAAATCCTCTTCGACATGGATCAAAAAATTCTCGAAAAATACCCTGAAATTACCAAAGACAAAATGATGGAGATTTTGAAGAATCTTGAAAAGCGGGGACTGGTTGAATCGAAAGGCGGGACCAAGTGGAAGAGGGTGTTTCCGAAGAGGGCCGGCTTTATTTCTAAAATATTGAAGTATCTCAAATTTAAATAAAACACTAGTGACTATCTTTTAATTAGATAGGTTCCCTGTTTCCAAATACTTACCATGTTCATCCACCCTGTAAAATGGTAATGCCCACTGAGGTGGCATTGACCTCCTGACTCCTGCAGGGCAGAACTGAGGGATAAATGATGAGTAACACTCGATTTGAGGGGGATTTATGGCCACTGATTCAAAACGTAAAGTTCCAGAACTTTCGCTTTTAAGTTACATCAACGGTTCATCACAAGATCAAGCTAAGTTTGTCGATGGGATCTTCACGGGTCTCAAAGACTACGGATTTATTATTTTAACTGATCACACTGTTGATCAGAAAAAAGTTGATGATGCTTACGGATTCGTTAAAGAATTTTTTAAGCTTCCTTTAGCGACGAAGCAAAACTACCAAATCAAAAATGGTGGTCAACGTGGATACACTCCGTTTGGAGTAGAGCATGCGAAGAACAATCCTAATCCAGATTTGAAAGAATTTTGGCATGTGGGGCGTGATCTTGCAGCGACTTCTCAATATAAGGGGATTTATCCTGAAAACGTTTGGCCTTCAGAAGTAGCGAAATTCAAAGAATCTTTCCAGACTTTATATAGTGCCATGGATACAACTTCAGTTGTTCTTCTTGAAGCGATTGGAAAGGGGTTAGACCTTCCTCAACATTTCTTTAAGGACATGGTCAATGACGGTAACTCTATTTTAAGAGTGATTCATTATCCACCAACAACAGGTCAAGATACAAAGAATTGTATCAGATCTGCTGCTCACGAAGATATCAACTTGATTACCATGTTGGTGGGAGCGACAGCATCAGGTCTTCAATTGCTTGAACGTGATGGTTCATGGCTTGATGTGAATTCTAAGCCAGGTCAAATTGTCGTTGACTCAGGTGACATGATGGAAAGATTAACCAATGGTGTTCTTCCGGCCACAACTCACAGAGTGATCAACCCTGATGATGATGGAAGTGCAAGATACTCTATGCCATTCTTTGTTCACCCCCACTCAAAAGCATCTCTAAAGTGTATCCCAAGTTGTATTGGTGATGGTGTTAAAGAACCAGAAATTACGGCAGGGGATTTCTTAACTCAACGTTTGAAAGAAATCGGTCTCTACTAAGAACTTTTTAAAATTGAATTTATCTGTGAAGGCCCTTATTTAAGGGCCTTTGCTTTTTCCAGCACTTGAGAAGGTTCTGCTCTTTTGGTGTAATCAGGATCAACGAATATCTCCCGAATCACTCCTTTGGTATCGATGACGTAAACGCCTGGCATAGGGAGCATATATTCTTTGTTGTTCTGATAGGCTTGAAGATCAATACCAAAACCTTTGTAGATATCAAGGGTGTCTTTATCGACTTTAAAAGCGAGATTTAGTTTTTTTGAAAGCTCATTATTTCGATCTGAGTACATGGGAAAAGTCAGGTTGAATTTCTTGCGCGTTTTATTTATTTCTCGATACTGATCAGGAGCAAAGGAAATAAACTGAATTCCTGCCTTTTTAAATTCTGGCATCATTTCTTGGTAGGCTTGAAGTTCAAGCATGCAGTAAGGACACCACCCTCCTCGGTAGAAATTGATGACCAGTGGTGAAATTTTATAGAGATTTTTCAACGGAATAGGCATGCCAATTTCGTTGGTGAATACTTCATCAGGGAGCTTGGTTCCTTTTAAAGCGCGGGCCTTTTCATCTAATTTGTTTTCAATGAGTTGATAAACACCTTTTTGCATTTTTTCTTTTACTTCAGGCGGGGCTTTCGATGAATTTCTTTTTTGAGTAAGTTTTGATTCAAGGGAGCTGGAAAAAACTGGAGAGGCGAAAAAGATCGCGGCCAGAATCATTAATTTCATAAAGGTTCCTAAAATTTATAGCCAACACTCATTTTGGCATTCACGACGTTGGTTGTTTGAGGCTCACTATCAGTAAAGGATTCAGAAGTTGCAATTGATTCGGTCACGGCTTCAAACAAAAGGGCAGATCCTGATTCTAATTTTTTTTGATAACCAATTTTAACAATCGGAGCAACCAGCGCTGGTCCAGCACTTACTGTGTCTTCAACAGTGGTTTGACTTTTCCCGTAAGCAAAGCCAGTTCCAACATAGATATTGTTTTCCGTGCCTCGAATATAATCGAAATGGTAGAGGATTTCCGCAGCGGCCATTGTTCTTTGAGTTGGAATATCGAGCGCTGGTTCACTTTGAGTCGCGTTGTCTCGATCGATGCGAAGCCCTCCAAGGATTTCCCAATGAGGTCCCCATTTATAAGAATAAAGTCCTTCGAATTGAAAGCTTGTTCTATTCGTAATTTGATTGGTATTTGTTTCGGAAACCGATTGACTCAGGCCAAAGGCATAACTACCTCTTAGGATCCATCGATTCTCTGTTCTAAAAACAAGCTCTCGAGAATCTTCCTTCATTTTTGGTATTTCCAGAATCATCGTGTCGACAGAATTTGAGTAGGCGATAAAGTCATCTTTATCAAAAGGAAAGCTGGCCCTTGGATCTTGAACGACCCACATCGAATAGGTGTGAGTCACTTCTGTTGCTTTAGCAGCTACAGTTGCATACTTATTTGAAAAAACCGAAATCTGACCTTTTGAAACTCCATCGATCCCGCCTTTTTGAATAACAAATCTTTTACGGGAAGAGGATACGGCCTTAATAACCACCAGCTCATCAGCTCTTAGAGCTTGTCCAAAAGTGTATAAAAAAAGCAGGGTAGTTATGTAAAAAGCAAAACGAATCATTATTCTTATTTTAACAGATATTATGAGATGCAAAAGAGGTGATTAAGGTCTGTTGGCGATTGTCCGATAAGAAGAGTATGAGAAAGCTAACTCCGCAAAAGCTGTGGATGCTTCTAATTGCTTGTGTTTCTTTGTACGGGAGTTATTCACTCCTTTCAAAGCTCTATGATCCTCAGGAAAACTTATCTCAAGATGTCGTCTTAAAATCGATTGGGGATAAGGTCATTAAAAGAAGGCCTGCTTCTGCACCTATGGAAGATGGAGCAGCTTCCGGCAAATCGAAATTATTAAGCCAGGTCTCGATTCCAAGAGCACCTGCACAGGAACACTTTCTCTCTCCAGAAAAAGCCCTTCGAGAGTGGACGACTCGTGAAATTCAAGTCTCAAGAGCAAAGTATCGCCTCGTCGAAGATATCGTCGTTGTCTCAAAATCAAAAGCCTCTGAGTGGGGAAGCCAGATTATAGGAGAACTTTTTAACCAAGTGATGATCGAGAAATCGGAGCTTCCCGTTGGCGAAAAGTTTAGACAACTTATTTTTTCAGAAAAAAAGATGAACTATTCAATTCTTACAAATAATATAAAAATAAAAATGAAGTCTGATCAGGTTTTCGTTGAAATACAGTCGGAACTTTCAAATCAAAAAATCTTGGGAGCTTTTCCTGCAATTAAATTAATTATTCTCGAAGCTACTTCAAATGAAGACGCCCTTAAATGGGAAAAGCACTGCTCATCCGACTCAAGAATTGAACGTTGTGAAAGGGAAATTATCTCTCGCAGTTCAAGCCCTCAATAACTCCTTGAAATTATATTATCAATTCAAGCTTTAGCCTTAATAAGCCGACATGATTGCTATGATATTCTATTGTAGCGGAGTCCTTTAATGGCATCGCTAAAGCATTATTCTCTTCTCTTTTTAACTGGGCTCATAGCAGTTCAGATTGTTTCTTGCGTTCCGAGTAAACCTAAAGAAGCCACGAGCTCGGTGAGTAATTCTCAAGATAATAATACGGTAACTATCGTTCCTTCTAATCAGCCTCTCATTTCGGGAACTCCGAATAGTTCAGCCTTGCAAGGTATATATTATTCATGGAGACCTTCGATCGAAGTGACTGGTGCGACACTTTCAATTACGAATTTGCCCTCTTGGGCGTCATTCAATTCAAACTCTGCAGAAATTTTTGGAACTCCCAAAAATTATGGAAGCTTTGATGGAATTATTATTAAGGCCGTTAAAGGTGCGAACTATACTGAGATAGGGCCCTTTTCCATTTTTGTCCATGGCGATCCTTTAATGGAGTATTCATGGCAACTCGGTAATACTGGCCAAACGGGATTTGCCAAGAATGGCGGGACAGCAGGGGAGGATCTCAATCTTTCTCAAACCACTTCAGAATTTTATACGGGAAATCAAATCGTGGTTGCCATAAGTGACACTGGTCTTGAAATATTACATCCTGATCTCAAGCAAAACGTCGTCGCTCCTCTTAGTAAAAATTATAATTTAGCATCGCCCTATTTGGGGGATCCGACAAACTCTGGCACAGAGGGAGATCATGGAACCAG
>PCTW01000096.1:0-543 GCA_002786715.1 Bdellovibrio sp. CG22_combo_CG10-13_8_21_14_all_39_27 | reverse complement strand
GGATGGAATGATATTGGAAATAGAGGAGTTGCGCCTTATGCAAGATTGGTGGGACTCAATTATTTGAAGTCTGATTTTTCCACGGCGATTTCACTTGATCAAGCGACCGGACCTTATCATATATTCAACTATAGTTATGGAACAAGTTTCGATAACACGACTTTTGAAATAGATTCTAATTACAATGACCAAATACTCTATGGTTTTCAAAATGGAAGAAATGGAAAAGGGCAGTCCTATGTTAAAGCAGCTGGTAATTCATTCTTTGAATGTGATCTCAATCATGCTGGCTATTATCGCTTTCTAACCCTCTGTGCTTCTCAAAATGCGAACACAGATCCTGATAATGTTCTTCCTTGGATGATTGTCGTTGGCGCCAATAATGCGAAAGGAATAAGTTCAAGTTACTCTTCGGCAGGCTCTTCTCTTTGGATCTCAGCTCCTGGTGGAGAATTTGGTGAAACAGATCCGGCGATTATTACAACTGATGTTTCCGGATGTTCAAAAGGCTATTCTTATACCAGTTCGGGATCTACTGATTTC
>PCTW01000035.1 GCA_002786715.1 Bdellovibrio sp. CG22_combo_CG10-13_8_21_14_all_39_27 | reverse complement strand
GGGTAGGTCTTTTTGTCCAATCAACGTCCTACAATATTTCGTAACCGGTTAATATTAAAGGATATTTTACTAACCTTTGTCCGTTTTGCCAATTTAAAAACAGCGTTCTCAACTCATTGAAAATACATTCAAAATACACTCAATTCAAAATGCCCGCCGGACATTTTCCCTGTACAAGCACTCAAAAGCGAACGCTTCCTTCAAAACGGAAGTGTTCGCTTTTTCTTATGTCGTCCGTACATTTCAACATACATTCAAAAGAAAAGATCATTGTTCAAAGAAGGAATAGCCTTGTAAAGATCATGAATCTGATCAACGACTAAAAGCAGGCTTGCAGATAGTCTTAAGAAACTTATATGTTCAGGTTGAACTTTACACATGGCTCTCTCCCTATGGCGCAATAAAAGCATTATATTCAATCCAGAACCTTGATCCTTTCCAACAACAATTCCCATTTCTCTTGAAAATCCTCCTTTGAACTGTCAGGAAAAAGCTTCAAATAATTGTCACATAAATACGAGGTATCAATTTCAACAATGCTTTCATAAATATTGCTCAAAGAATCTTTTCTATTGAAAAATGTCTTAGCTAAGGCCTTTTTAAGTTTCGTCTTCTCAACTTTAGGGAGAAGTAATGCCAAATCATAAATATCTTTACCACGCGTATTCAAATCTCCTTTAGAATAAAGTGCATGGATTTTTTCGGCGCAAATGAACTCCATTGGATAAATAGACCACTCCACACCTGAAAATATATTCAATGTCGATAGCATGATTTCTTTTTTGGCGACTTCCTCAAGATTGGCCCCAAGTGAAATATCAAGCTGGACACTTCTTAATTTTAAAAGCTCTTTTTCCTTAGGGGGAGGAAGTCCGGCCTTATAAGGAATTTTAAATCTAATTCCTCCATACCCACTGCTAATCTCCAATTCCTTAACTCTGGGTTCTCCAAACCAAAAGCCATCATCTAAATCAATACTTAAAGTCTCATTGATTTTTGTTATTAACTCTTTCTTATCAACACCTGAGATAACCGCATCTACGTCCACCGTAAATCGAAGCGAGTGAAGCATTTTATAAATAACAAAACCACCTCCAAAAATAAGTTTTGAACAAAGATATTTATCTTGCATCAATCTTGCGATAACTCGCTCTAAGCAAAGAATGACTCTGGCCCTTTCAACATTGGGAATATTATTATCTCGGGCAAAATTTCGTAGCCTCTCATTAATAGATTGAGTGTTATACATAAGACTCCTGTAGTAATGTTAAAATGAGTTTTACTCGATGATCGACACCAAGAGTTTTGGCCATTTTAAATAAAGACTGAATCGTAGTCAGCTTATCTTCTAAGGCCATTTTCACAAACTTAATGGAGTCAACTTCGGTAAAATGTTTTTTATCACAAAGACAATCAATCAAGGTTCGTTCAACAGATGTGATTCTTAATTCATCTTGTTTGTGAATACCGATACTCCACTGTGGATTTCTCTTTCTAATCACCTTAATTGTTTTTAAATGGGAATACTTTCCATAGGGAACATAGACCCATACTTGGTTAGGAATTTCATCAGTAATGCCGTAAAAATAGAGTGCTGATAAAAGACAAATGCAGCAAGGATCACCTAAATGAGTGAGAGCTGAAATCATTTCATCATTCACGCTTTCTTGGGTATCAGCTTTTCTATAAATCCCACGCTCAATTTTTTGAATTTTTCCCACTCTGGCCAAAAGCTTTAGGCCATAGGCATCAATCCCACACTCCTTCGCCTCTTTGCTAGAAAAAGTTGAATGAGTGATTTTCTTTAAGAATTGAACATATCTTTTCATATTTTCAATATAGCACAAATATAATAGTGTGCTATATTGAAAATAAAGATTCCCCTGAATTACCCACAAAAAACAACAAGTTATCAACTAAACAAAAATAACAAAATTAAGCCCTTAGAAACATTCCGTCCGCTCTGCCCACAAACCTCGTCACTTAACGGGGAAAAAATTTCCCCACAAAAGCTAAAGTATTGGAAGTAAAAGCCGATAAAAACCGTGGGATATAATTATCTAAACGAACCCGACTGCAATGTTACGAGGTGTAATGAAACGGAACGAGGCTTTATCTATTCTACTCTTGCTACCAATACTGCTCATCGCCAGCGGCTGTGAAACCGTCGCTAAGTTTGAAGAAGCGGCAACGGGTAGTGGCGGCTTTGGTGGCACTACTTCTTCTAGCATTAACTTTAGTGGTATCAGCTCAGTCGATCAAAAAACCGATACCACGTTGAGACTCAATTGGGGTGCTCACGCCGATGCAGTGGCTTATGATGTTTACAATACAACCTCGGGCACACCCGTATGGCTGCAAACCGTAAACGGCCAGGCTTCCTCATCTGTTTCGCTCACAAGCCTAAACCCCAATCAACTTTATAAGTTTCGCGTAAGGGCCAAAGATTCAGAAGGCAATAACGACGGCAATACCAATGATGTTTCAGTAACAATGAACCTTGCCCCCGATACTCCAAGCGGACTCACAAGAACTTTGCCCGTAACGTCGCCAGGGTTTTCACTACCAACCATTCGCGTGAGTGGTGTAAAAAATGGCGATACCATAAGACTCTTTAGCGATATTACTTGTACCACACAAGTAGCTTCTGGCACCGCCACTGGCACAACCATTGATCTAACTCCTGCATCTCTAAGCAGCGGCACGGTAGATTTTTATGCAAATGCCACAAATGCTTTTGCCACCGCTTCAGGCTGCTCAACTGCAACCGCGAGCTACGAAAAACTCACTTGCCCAACAGCAAATGGAGATTATCTTGCCGTCACAGCTAATCCGACCGTGGGAACGACTTCGGAATTTTGTGTCGCCAAGTATGAAATGAAAGACGTAGGAGGCGTTGCCACTTCACAAGCAACTGGCAATCCTTGGGTATCCATCAGTCAAGTCAACTCACGCACCGCTTGCTCGAATCTTGGCGCAGGATATGGACTTATCTCTAACGAAGAATGGATGACCGTCGCTAGAGAAATAGAAACGACTGACACCAACTGGTCAAGTGGCACCATTGGCACAGGTTCACTTAATAGAGGACATTCAGACAACGCCCCCGCCTCAGCACTTGCTGTTTCAAACGACGCTGACCCTTATGACGGAACAGGGAACAATTCAGGACAAGCGGTAGGTTCAGGATGGGAACAAAAACGTACTCACACGCTCTCAAATGGCGAAATTTGGGACCTTGCCGGAAACGTATGGGAATGGACAGACTGGAACGTTACCCCTGCCAATAAAGCTTATATCGCAAGTAATAGCAACCCTGTACAAGCTTGGCGAGAGTGGACACTTGTTGACACCAATATCAATAACGGCGACGAGATGGAAACCATCACATGGCAAACAACTGATCCAGCCCTTAATAGCACTAGCAATATCGGACAATACTATGCTGGTTTAAACAGTTCTGGCG
>PCTW01000063.1:1579-4887 GCA_002786715.1 Bdellovibrio sp. CG22_combo_CG10-13_8_21_14_all_39_27 | reverse complement strand
CCCTATAAAGGAGTACTCCCAGATTAGTGGTGGTAACGTCAAGAATCTTACAAATATCTTTCGTCCCATGATCATCAATTTCCCTGAGGCAAAAGGCCATTTTTTGAGTGAGAGGTAGCTTCTCTATACATTTTTCTATAATTTCAAGAGTTTGGCTGGCAACCATAAAACGTTCAGGATCAACGATATGATTCTTCCAGCCGCCATTTTCATCAAATCGCTCCTCCATAACCTGGTCAATCGACTCATGTTGATTAGCTTTTGCCTTCTCTCGCTTAAATTCCTTAGCCTTGTTGTAGAGAATTCCAAAAAGGAATGTTCTTATGTGGGAATTGGATTTGAAATTGGGTAGAACGTCGAAAAAAGTTCCCCAGACATTTTGAACAAGCTCTGTAGCTTCTTGCTCACTAAATCCAAGTCCGAGAGACCCTTTAAATAAATGTTCCGTATAAGCGCGAACCACCTTTTCAATAGCAAGATGGTCAAGGCTTATAAGCCTTTCAACAAATTCGGAAGATGCAAAAATTTTATACGTACTATCTGACATAGGCACTCAATTATATATCTTTATGTTTATATGTAAACATAAAGATATTCAAAGACAAAATCAAGATAGAAATCCAATTAAAAATCAACTTTGATTTCTGACAAGGCCTTAAGTGATTTAGAGGATATTTCCGGCATGACAGCAGTTACTCGCTTTATATGTTCAGGAAAGAAACTCTCAAAAAGCATTTTCCCTTTATTAGAGATTTCAATAAGTTGTTTTCCACCTCTGCCTTCAGCAGCATTAATTTCTACAAGACTATCCTCGCTTAAACGCCGAATAAAAGTGGACACGTTGCCTCGTGTCACATTGAGATTTTGAGCTAATTCTATGGAAGACATGGGGCCATGGAAGTAGAGATAAAAAAATATTTGAAATCTTGAAATTGAGCAATTTTCTTTTAGTAATTCCGACTCCAAGTAGCGGTAAATCTGAGAGTACGCGTGCATAAGAGTTCTCCAGGCCTTAACCTTGGGGAAATCTAATAACTCGTACATCTCTTGTCTTTTTTTAGATTTGCTCAAATTTTTTCCACTTATATGTAATCTTTCAACCTTTTATCACACTAATAGACCAAAGATCATATCAGTTTGAATTTTAGGCTAAAAGCATTAAATTTGAAAATCAAAAGGGGATTAAAATGAATGAGAGGGCCAAGGACTTTAAAGCGAAAACTCATCTGAATGAGGAAATATCACTCATAAACTATCAAGGACAAAAAATTTGGCTTGCCTTTTACCGTTATGCAAGCTGCCCACTATGTAATTTACATATACACGACATCATTAAAAGATATGATGAAGTCAAAAATTCAGGACTTATATTTCTTCCAGTATTTCAAAGCCTACCGTCTGAAGTACAAAAATACGCCGGTAAGGACGAAATTCCCTTTCAGATAATTTGTGATCCCAAAGAGGATATTTATAAATTATATAATGTTGGAAAATCGTATGGCGGTTTTGTTAGCCTTTCGGTTATGGCCAAAGGAATGAAAGCGATGATGAGTGGGCATATGCCCGGAAAGATGGAAGGAGAAATTTCAAGATTACCAAGCGAGTTTCTCATTAATGAGAATTTTGAAATTGTATATCGTTATGATGGAAAAAATATTGGAGATCATCCTAGTCTGGATACAATTTTAGAAAAAGCAAAGTAATTATATGCCAAAACTATCGGTTGTTATTCCAACCCTAAATGAAGAAGAAAATCCTTATTTTATAAAAATATTAGAATCATTGTCAGGCCATGAAGAAATCGAAGTTATCGTATCGGATGGTGGTAGCATGGACAACACCTCTCATTTCTGTTCAAGGTTTAATATAAAGTATCTAAGCAATAAAACGACAAGTCGTGCTGAAAGAATAAATATAGGGATAAGAGAGTCATCAAGTGAAATGATTTTGCTTCAACATCCTCGCTCTTTAATTTCCAAGGAAGGGCTCGAGTATCTTCATCAACATATGACTGATTTGAGTTGGGGAGGTTTTTTGCACTCTTTTGACTTAGAACATCCTATTTTGAAATTTACCTCTTGGTACTCAAATCATATTCGTGGAGGCCTTTCTGGCATACTCTATTTAGACCACTGCATTTTCTTGAAAAAATCTATGGCCATATCTATTGGGGAACTTCCCTTTGTAGATATTTTTGAAGATACTATTTTAAGCCATCAATTACTCAAAAAATTTGGAAAGCCGAAAATCTTGCCTCACAAAGTAACGACATCTGCTGTTAGATTTAAGACAAATGGAATTTTTAGACAATCTATAATGAATCAGTACTTAAAGATCAAATTTCACTTGGATGCCAATCATCGCCAAATGAATAAGCTCTATGAGCAAAACACTAGTCTAAATTCTAAATATGATAATGAATAACGCCTAGTTGATAATTATATCTTCGATAATAACATCATAAGAAGAATGAGTATCATCACCGTCAGAACTGAGCCATAATCCAATGATTTTATTTTTTGTTAAAAGCGAATACTTCCCCCTTAATTTTGAATTTATAAACTTTCCGCCAATCTCTTCAAAAAAGTATGAACTAAGAGGGTGCTCTCGTTTTTCAAAGTTAGGTTTTTCAGTATAGAATATTAAACTATAAACTTTATCTAATCCTCCAGCGCTAGAGGATATTTCATTGAGTTCTGTAAGCCAATTTGGAGCGATTGCTTTTTGGAAAAAGTTCAGTTTATTCTTTCCTTTCAAAATGAGACCAAGTCGAAGCGGAAAATCGTCAGCTTGCTTACTTCCTGGGATTTTTTGACCATAATTTATTTTTCCTTTAAGTTCTGCTTTGATATTAACCTCTTTAATCGAGATAGGTTTATCAAATTTATATACGAGAGCTGAGGATGAGTTATTAACTGAAACTTGCAGTCCATTTTCAGCTTGTCTAAAAGTGTTGGCCTTAATCTTTGCATATTTTACTTTGTGCCATTTTGCCAAATCAAGGCTGATATCAACGGCCCATGCAGAATGTGGGATTATGACAATATAAAATAATAGATAAGCTCTAAGAATCATCATGACCCTTTAGAAAAGGCATTTTTAATAAGACAAGCGGAGAAATGTATTTTTCTTCTCGAAAATATTTAAGACCAATTTCCATGCCTTGTTGACCAAGAATAGGTGCACTCTTATAAGTTTTAAAAAGAAAGTCCCAAATGGAAAGATTAAATCCGAAGTTTGTATTATATTCACTTCTTTCAATTGAATGGTGAACTCTATGCATGTCGGGAGTCACTACAAAAAATCTA
>PCTW01000063.1:0-1556 GCA_002786715.1 Bdellovibrio sp. CG22_combo_CG10-13_8_21_14_all_39_27 | reverse complement strand
AGCTGCCGAAGGTCCTATTATAAATATCAGAGCGCTTTTATAAAAGAAGGAAAGAACAATCTCTAACGTATGAAACCTATTCCCAGAGCTAACATCAAGATCAATATCTGCATGATGGACTCGGTGAAGCTTCCAAAGAAAAGAAAATTTATGGCTGGCGATGTGTTGCAAATAAATAAAAAAATCAAAAATAACTAGGCTTAGACCAATTTCTAAGATGTGTGGGACATCTATGATGTTAAATAAACCGATATTAAGACTTTGCGCCTTGAGGGCAAAGATAACTAAGGTAAAGGGCATAAAATATTTAAGAATGAGTGAGTTAAATAAAGAGAGACTTAGATTACTCATCCAACGCTTCTTTTTCGAGGAAGTTAATCTTCTTCTTGGGGTGATGACTTCAAGAAGGCAGAAAATCGCAAAAAAAATAATAAAAATCGAGGGACGGAGCCAAGGAGAATTTAAAACTGATGGTTCCATCATAAAAGGTCTTTATTTTGTTCCAGAGCAGCTTGCGCCACCCAAAACACAGAACTCAGCACAGAAACGATGATTAAGAAAAACATCCTTTTTAGCTTCTTTTAGGCTTTTGCCGAGATTAAATTTTTCGTCATAAGCTAAAAGTGTACAAGGCATAACTACTGGGTGTTTTTCTCCTTTTTTCTTAATGATCATTCTCTCTGATGCACACATTTGATCGTCTGGTCTAATATCTAAAATACTCCAGCATTCCGTAGTAATCTCAGGAACGTCTCTTCCACTTTGCATTTCAGGGAAAATGACAAGTTTACTTTTTAAATCTAGATTTATTCCCTTAGATTCGAGTAACTTTTTATGTCCTTCAAGAGATACACTTGGGGACTCTTCAATAAGAGAACGGCTGGCAATAGAAACATTGAATCCATTCTCATAAAGCCAATGCATCTGATCCAATGTTCGCTCAAAACTACCGCCCCCACGCTCTTTATCATGAAGTTCAGGGGTAAAGTGATCTAGTGAGACTCTGATATGTAATTTATCGCCATAATTTTCTTTGATTTTTAATAGTGAGTGTTGATGTCTCTTGATAACACGATTGGCATTAGTAAGAATGAGTAGATCAAACCCAAAAGACAGTATAGTGTCTATGATTGGTATAATTGATGGATTTAAAAAAGGTTCTCCTCCCGTGAGACCAATAAGTTTTGTTTCCAAGTTGTCATTTTTTATTTCTTGTAAGAATGGTCTTACATCTTCAACATCTAGGTAGCTTAAACGATCATTTTGGGGGGATGATTCAATATAACAATTTTCACACTCTAGGTTGCAAAGTGTTCCCGTATTAAACCAAAGTGTATCTAAGGTTTTCAAAGAGACACTTGCTCTTTTTTCACCTTTTGCAGTTATAAACATATCTTGAAATTTAGATGTTTCCATTAACAACAGCTCTCTTTTTTTATATCATTCTGTAAATGCAGTCCTTCAAACGGGTTGGAAGTCCCGCAACCTGTGAAAATGCCAAAATGTTTTTCAAAATTTCCAATAAATTCAAAGTGTTTTTTTAATCGAGTTTGATT
>PCTW01000093.1:812-1073 GCA_002786715.1 Bdellovibrio sp. CG22_combo_CG10-13_8_21_14_all_39_27 | reverse complement strand
ATAACCCCATGCACAACATAAAGTTTATCGAAGCTAGAAAACGCCTTTGTCGGCAGGCAATTGGTTGATTAGTAATTGGTCATTGGAAATTCTTTCCATAAGAAAATCGTATAAAATTTAGCAGTGATTTTTTTTGAAACACAGGCTTGTATCGCTCCGTAGGAGCGAAGGAAATTTTTTTTGCATTTTTCGGAAATTTCGGAAAATTTTAGTTTAAAATAGCGAGTTTTTCCGAAAAAGCGGTGTTTTTTCCGAAAAATG
>PCTW01000093.1:0-792 GCA_002786715.1 Bdellovibrio sp. CG22_combo_CG10-13_8_21_14_all_39_27 | reverse complement strand
TTCTCTTCTCTTCTCTTCTCTTCTCTTCTCTTCTCTTCTCTTCTCTTCTCTTCTCTTAGAAGAAGTTTTTTCGAGGGCCAGACGCAAGTCAACCCCGTATAAGTCGCACAGCTTAAAAAAGGTTAGAAGCGTGATATTTTGCCCGTTTTCAATCTTTTGCAGATATTTCCAGTCATGCCAACCATGCTGCTCACATTCTTCCAGTGTCCAGCCTTTTGCCTTTCTTAAATTCTTCAAATACTGCGACACCCAATTGAGCATTTCTTCATCTTTTTTCATTTATCTATCTTTGCCTAAACGTAACATATTGAGTACGCTATATCTTACGTTTTTTCGGAAAATTCGGAAATTTAATAAATGGTAAGAAAGAAAAATGATGAGGTCACAGTCAGCCAAGCTTCGGAGTTTCTAGGAGTAACGGCAAGGACTGTCCTTAACTACATTCAAGCGAAAGAGATCGAGGCGATTAAGGTTGGAAAGTCGTGGTATATCAACGCGTTTTCCCTCGATGCCTTTGCTCAAAAATATAATATTGGCATAAAAGAAGCAGCAGAAGCAGAGGGGCAAGAAAAATCCCCATTGCCACTTTCTTCACCTCTACCGACTCAAGGCTACAGAGAAAGCAGGCAAACAAAATCCAGACAACGGAAAGTTAAAGGTGAAAACAGTTTTTCCGTCAAAGACCTCCACGCTTTCAAAGTTGCAACTGAGGTTTTTCTACAACTCGATGCCATCACCGCCCTTGTGCAAAATAAAACCATTCAAGAAAAAATGAAAGGACTCTACTATGAG
>PCTW01000061.1:241640-311776 GCA_002786715.1 Bdellovibrio sp. CG22_combo_CG10-13_8_21_14_all_39_27 | reverse complement strand
TACTTGGGAGTTACCTACAAAGGTAACGACCGCTTACCGGTTAAAGCGACTTTCAAAATGGATAATCAATTCATGGCCCTCATGCCAACTCTTGATATGAAGTATTTTCGCTTTAGCTATTCTTTTAAGAATCCTTATCGCAATCCCCAAGATGATTTCTGGGTCGCGGCCATGCATCAAATTGATATTGGAATCCCTTTTCCTTGAGGTCTATGTGAAAAAAACCATCGCCTTAGCGATCCTATGCCTTATTCTTGGTCTCTACGTCGGAAGATGGAGTGCTGAAATCCCAAAATCACCTTCGATTATTCAGCCACAGGAAATCAGTCAATGTGACGGTTTAAATAACAAATTTCAAGAACTGGAAGATCAAGCTAAAAATGAATTGGATTCTATCGTTGATGCTGATCTTAAAATAAAAAAGATGCAAGAAATCTACGGTCAAATGTTTCAACTCTTTCTTGCCAATGTCGCTCTCAAACTTGATAAAAATTTCTGGCAAGATATTGGAGACTCATCAAAAGTGGTTATTGGTGAAAAAAGGGAATGCCCTCAACTTCCGCTCGTTGAATCCAAACCGAAAGTAGAGATTCAAGAAACCTCAGTCGAAGTTTTTGGAATCGAACAAGAGGATCGCACACTTCCCAATCTTGAACTGAATGGACGTGAACAAAAAGAGAGCTCATCTTTCTCCTACAAATCGGGGAAGCTCAAAAACCCGACGACGTATTACTTATCTTCTAAGCTGATCAATGGTGCCAATAACCGTATCATGAAGCGAATCCAAGGCAATTTCAAAGGCGAAGCTTTGATGAAAGATCCAAAAAATAAAAGATGGCGTATCCTCATGAATTCATCTCTTGTTTTCTCCAATAAAAACTGGACTGGCGATGTTAACATTGAACTTTCAGACGACGAACACGGCATTTTCTCGCGCTCCAGTGGCCAGGGTGATAATAATAACTTTAGTCAAAATCCCGATGATCAAAGCTCTATTGTCATTCAGGCTTCACCCGATCTTTTTTTGCATCTCAAATGGCGCGAATCGCGGCAACTCTTTAACGGCTATATTTATCGCAAGGCCCGCTCTGATAAGAGTTGGAAATTGGCCGGCCATATCCCTTACCTCTCTCGCGAATAAATTATTGTGGCATTCCATTATCCACCCATAGATGGAGAGCATTGATCACTTCAACACTAGGCAGTGGAGCTCTTGGATTTCCCTGACGATCAAGCGGAGGCATTGATCCAATGTCTATTTCAGAAACCACATCATCAATATGACGAACAACATTTTGATAGTTTCGAAGATCTGGAATTCTTTGCGACTCACCGTTGTGGCAACCAGTGCAACTTCGATCAAACAAATGAATCTTTAGCGAAGAGTATGTGGCCGTCAATGGAGGAGGCGGTGGAGGTGGATTATCACTTCCCCCTTTTATGTATGCTTCTACGATTGCCAATTGATTTGATGAAAGGGCCGGACCGCCTTGAGGCATTCTTCCGCTTTGAACTTGGAGATAAAGCGGTGATGTCGCTGGACTACCAGGAACAACTCTTATCCCCACTTGCGCTTCGTCTTGCACCCAAGAATGGCACCTTAAACATTGGGGAACGAGAATAGTTCTCTTCAAGGTATCAAAGGCTACTGTTCCACTGATCAATGTGACATCTTGAAAAAGTTCATTTTCTTTTGTCCCACTTGGAGCACAAGCATTTAAAATCAACAGAGACATTATGATTAGTTTAATTTTCATCGTTACCACCAGTTAAAATAAAGTTGAGCTAATTGTGAAACTTCTTCGGTTTGTCCTGATTTCTTAATTCTGTATTCATAGCTTGCCGAGAGATTGGGCAGAATTCGCCATTCTGTTCCGAGTCCATTGCGAGACTGCTCGACTTCAAAACTCTGATCTCTTCTAAAATTTTGATAAGAGATATAGACATGCCAAAAATCCAATGGGTAAAAAGAAATTTGATGATAACCAGTCCATTGGTTAAAAGTACTCTGAGAAGCCAGCAGTTCTCTTTTAGTTAAATTGTATTCAGATAAAAAGGCCCATTTGCCGATTCCACCTTTGGCGACTAAACCAACTAACTTTCTTTTGATGCTCTCAGTTTTTCCTAACAGTCCTTGTGTTCCGATGGCGAGGTTCGCAATCGGCTTCCAAAACCATTGCAGGCCAGCTCCTTGCTCTTTATTTCCCTCTCCTTCATTAGGATTTGCGGTGAATAAATAACTGTGTCCTTGAAAATGTTCATTACTAAAGTAATGTTTAAGAGCGACGGGATTATCAGTCACTTGATTACGATTCTCCGATCTGACAAAGGCTGTGTGATCAACCAGTCCGATTCCCAAAGAAAGCGCTCCGATTCCAAAACTAAGTCGCTGTTCCCCCTTTGTTCCTGACTGTAGAATCCAAGAAAGAGAGAGAGTTCGAGCATAAAGACGCTTATGAATTGGCTTTTTATCTTTTGGGTCTTCATCCTTAGGTTTAGGTGCCACCGCTAGAATTCCATCAACATGAATAGTCTCAGTCAATTGATCATGGGCCAAATAATCGGCCTGCATCGGAAAAAGTCGCGTCTCTGATTCCGTTTTGTATCTCATAAGACGCGCTTGAAAAGCCTGTATGTAGGTTCTACTACTGGTTTCCTCTTCAGGCTCTTTGGCAAGAAGAGCTTGCGTTGAAGCAATACCTTTTCCATATTCAGTTAAGAGTCCTCCACCTTGAGAGGAAACATGGCAACCAGTACAGCTTGTGTATCCCAAGCGTACATATGTTGGATAAGCCTGGGAGTTACTCATGAACAGAAATAAAGTCATTATCAACGCATTCATCTCTTACTCCGCTAAGTTAAACTTGATTTCAACTTCATTTTCAACCTTAACTCCCATGAAACTAGGTCTTGGAAGATTGAAGTCTGATAAAGAAACGATGGCCGAACCTTCAATTTTCTTTTTGTCCTGAGAAATTGAAACGGGCATCGAGATTTCTTTTTTAATGTCTTTGATTTGCAAAGTTCCTTTGAGCTGACATGAACTCGAACAATCTAAACGATTCGCTTCAAATTGAATTTTAGCGACTCCCCTGTTTTCAGCTTTAAAAACTTTTTCACGCAAATGCTGATCGCGTTTATCCATTCCCGTTTTCATGTCAAAGACATCAAATTGAAAGGAACTTCCCGATAATTTTTGAGAGTTATAATTGACATTGATATTTTCACTTTTTCCCTCGACCGCAACTCCTGGCATATTAGTCCGGGCGACAAAATCAATGGTGGCAGTAGCTGCAAAAGAGTGCGAAAGAAAAAGCGAAGTAAAAAGTTGAACTAACATAATTCCTCCTTAAAGACGAAATTCATCGTGACCAGCGCCACGAATGGTTAATAAGTTTTGAAGAGCTGTTTGGGCCGCCGGCATATTGCCGCTTCTAATTCCTCTTTCGAGTTCATCAAGGGCCACATGCAAATCGCTCATCAATGATTTGAAACGCAATTCTAATTTTTCACGCTCAGGCGAACTAGCGTTCAAGACCACATCCGGTAAAATCAGCGCTGCTTCTTCGGCGAGAACAAGGAGAGACGCGGCGAGATTGGCCTCTGCTTCACCTGCTGTTCCTTGAGTAACGGGACGGGCGATGCCTCCTAACTTTTTTCCCATTTCTTTCATCACCGTTTTAAGAGATCGCGATTGCGCCATGGCAGGTGTGGAGAGAGTTTGTGTCAGCACTGCAAAGGGACTACTTAAAAGACAAAATAGAACGAACGATTTTTGATTCATATGAACCTCCTGTGAATATAGTTTTAAGCGCCAAGCGCCTGAATTGACACGAAGAGCATCTGTATTTTACCGATGGAATATGATGGGATAATGATGTAAGCTATTGTTACTATGGCAACAAATCTATCTACAAAAGTTCTCTTTTATCAAGGACGTTATAAAGAAGTCCTCAAGGAGGCCAAGGACATAGATGTACTTCCTCATCTCATTGGCGCTCACTCTTTTTTGGGACAAATGGAAGAGGCCACCGGGTATTTTCAGACACGCTCACAGTCTCTTCAACAATCACAACTTATTGAAGCAAGATTTTATTTGGCCTTAGGTTTTGTCAGGATTTCAGAATATAAAAAGGCCAGAGTTCTCTTAGGTGCCAATTTGAAACTTAAAAGAAAAGAGAGCTCTCCCCTATCACTTTTTTTTATCTATCAAGGTCTCGCCTTTTATCGCTACTTCTGTGGGAGATGGGATATTGGTTTGGAATCGGCTGAACTGGCATTTCAATCAGCTTTAGAATCAGAGTTTGATTATGGAAAAGTTTTGTCCTCTGATCTTCGAGGGCATCTTCTTGTTCAAGTTCAGAATGTGGATGATGGCCTTCGTAATTTAAAACAAGCGCATGAATTAGCAGTCCTAATAAAGAACAAGGCCATCGCTGATGCTACTGAAATTTCCCTTCTTACCTATGAAGCAGAATTTGGTTTTCATTCCCAGCAAATGATTCATAAGCTTGAAAATAAATTAAAGGACCTAGAAGAGTCTGATACCTATACACGTTCAACCCTCTTACTTGAACTTGCTAGACAGCAAATGTTAAGAGGCCAAGTCTCGATTGTAAAAAAATATTTAGATGAAGCTAGTTATCTCATCTATATGTACCGACAGCGCCGCCAAGAAGCGATTCTCAATATGCGTTGGTCTTATCTCCATTATATTTCTGGAGATTATTATCAGGCACTAAGCTTTGTTCAGTCAGCCATGAAGTCGCTTGATCTACAAGTCGATCATATTCTCGAACTGGCGATCTTAGGTCTTGAGCTCAAAATAGTGACAAGATTAAATATTGCTTCCCGACAAAGTGAACTGGTTCATGAGTTAGCACAGAAAAATACTCATTTCGGTGGAAATATTCACAAGCGCATCCTCCATCGCTTTGATAAAAAACGTTTTCCTGAAAACCCTTCACTCATGGGTGATCGACTAGCGCAACTTATCGATCAAAAAAACAGTGATGAACTTATAAGAAAAAATTATCTTCTTTTTCTCTACGATCTCCATAAAGTAAAACCCAAACAAAAAACAATTTATCTCGATTTGATTCCTCATCATCATTTTCTGTTTGACCGTGGCCAAATTTCAGCATGCAAAAGCTTGACTCCACTGCTGAGAAAAATCATCGAGCAATTAGCACTTCAAAAAGGGTCAAAAGAAGAATTGATCTCATTAGTCTGGGGCTATCAATATGATCCTCTTCGCCATGACTCACTCATTTACACGACGATTGTAAATCTCAGAAAATGGTTAGGACCTTTTAGTCATTGGGTTGAAACGACAGAAAGTGGCTATTCTTTTCAAAATGATATTCATTTCAAATCAGGTTTGAAGAAACTGAAGAATGCTCTTCCAGTGGAGATTGCTCCTCAAACCAACTTGAACTTTCGCCAAGTTCTGTTTCTTAAGCAATTGAAAAAAGGACACTTCGTGAATGTCCATGAATATGAGAAATTTTTTCATGTCTCTGAAATTACGGCCTGTCGAGATCTGGCCATGCTGCACCGAGAAGGGTATCTTTTAAAAATGGGTCGGGCGAGGGCCACCCGTTATACTCTTCCTGAAGGATAATTTTATGAAAGTATTAGTACCATTCATCACTTTAATCTTTGCCTCTGGCGCTTTTGCGACAGAGTTCAATTATATGGTTCCAACCTCCGAAGAACTAAAACCTTTTGCGACATTTAAGCTGCAAGGTTCTATTATTCACGCAACCGATGGCCTGATAAAACTAAACTATCAACTTCCTGCTGAACTTGTTGGTGAGAATTACCAACCCATGTCTTTTGTTGGTCGACGTAAAAATGATGGTCAAATTGATTTAAGAGGCGACCTAGGAAAAGCGAAATGTATTGAAATAAATTCAATTCTCAATTGTGATGTTGAATACGAAGATTTAAATATTGATTTGGCCGCAGTCGAGCTGGCCATCAACAACCAAAGTGCAAATCCCCAACAACGTTTGAATCAATTAGAAGTTGCAAAACTCTTCTCTGGAGAACCTGTAGGAATATTGCAAGTCGTTCCTTAGTTCTTTTTAATAGTATCTAAGTAATCTTTTAACTCATTTTTCATCTCTTCAGAAACAGATCCGCCAGGTGGCATCATCATTCCGCCTCCAAGACCGTGTACTCTTTTCGACAATTCACTTTGCTGAGGATTGTCGAGGTCGAGCATATTCTCTGTAAAGAGTTTCTGATGAAGTACTTCCAAGTCTTTCTCAGCAAAAACGGCATGACAGGTACTGCACACTGGTTGAAATAGTTTTGTGGAAAGATTATTGAGATGGCGCCTTCCTGCTTCATCTAAGCGAGCAAGGCTCACTTGTGGGACTTCTGACGTGGTATCATCAAAGATTTCACTTGTTGTTGAAATGAACATAATAGAATTATTTTTATCTTCAACAAACCAAATTTTTCCATCATGAGCTTCCGTTATACCAACTGGTGACCCTTGAGGTCGAATACCTCTTTTGGCGTCCCAATCAAAGAGAATATTTTTTTCTTCATCTTTAGCGAAACCTGAAAGATTAAGATCAAGAAAGGAGATGCGATGTCCGGCAGGTTGATAACCGTGATAAGAAACAATAAGTTTCTGATTGAGCTCTGGAAACATAGAACCTTTATAAAAGAACATATCAAGTGGTGCGGAATGAGCTCCTAAAAGGACAGACGGGTTTTCAAATCCAGAGCAATTGATTTTGGGAACAGAGCGATTAAAAATTGTTCTTTTATAATTAGGATTCAACTGATTTTGATCAAAGCAATACGGCCAACCATAATGCTTATCTGGTTTAATCACATTGAGCTCATCATGAGGAAGACTTTCTTTATTGAAATCCATTCCATTGTCAGCTTGCAAAAGAATCCCACTTTCAGGATGAATGGCAAGCCCCATTGAATTGCGGAGCCCTCGCGCCAAAAGCTCGCTCTTTATCACATTTCCACTTTCATCTAGAGTTAAACGATACAGGGCCGCTTCTGGATTTTCCCCCTCAACTTCGGGACATGGATATTGAGGCTTACCCTTACTATTGAGACACTGATCGCTAGGCGCTCCTCGATTGACGATCAATCGATCTTGCTCATCAATAATAAAATGAGTAAGAGCGTGCTTACCTTCTGAAGGAAGATTATTGACCACAGTTTCAAATACTAATTCTTCAGAATTAATTTCAAAGCGAGTAATTCTTGAGCGCTCTCCAAAATAGATTCTTTTCTTTGAATCCATGGCAAGCCCATGTACTTGATCCAGTCCACTTTTTAATTGTACCAATTCACTTTTGCCCGGCCCTAAAATTTTGAGACTCCACAAAGAACCCTTGTTGGCGACCCAGCCTCCCATATCTGTGATTAAAAAGTGATTGGGTTCAATTTCTAAAATTTTTCGAGGCCGAAGCATTCCTTCGTGCTTGAGAGCAACGACTCCCACACAGGTCCCATCAAGAGAACCAATCCGCGCGCGGGGAAAACCTTGGCAAAGTTTATCATTGTCCAAAAGATAGTCAGCTGAATACACGTTGCAGGTCGCGAATATCAAGAGAGATAAGTAAACAAATCGAATAGTTAGTCGCAACACTGAGAACTCCTCTAAAACTGATTGTAAGTTTTAAAGCAATTTGAGTGCCAAACTTGCTAAATTTCTTTCATGATTTCAGAGACTTGTTCCTTACTTGGAAGTGCTTTATGTGCCTCTAAAAGCGACCTTAACTGTTGTGAATTACGAGTTCCAACCAACACCATATCAACTTCAGGATAGTGAAGATTATGGGCCAGACAAAAACTAAGCGGATTAATTTCTCGCTGTTTTAAAAGCTGGTGAAGTTTTTCTACTTTTTGGGCCTTCTCAATAACCTCAGACTGTTTCCACCAAGGCGCATTTTTTCGACAATCACTCTCATCATATTTTTTTTGTTGCTCACGTTTCTTATCAACTGATCCGGTGAGAATTCCTTTATCGAGAGTTCCCCAACTTTGAAATGAGATTTCTTTTTCTCTAAGATAATCAAAAAGCTGCTCCACCACAGCAGTCTCAAAGAGATTCATTTGGCCTTGCACAACTTCTATGTTGTCAACTTCCGCTGCTTTTTCTAAATCTGATAAATTGGTATTACAAAGTCCGATATGTTTTATTTTTCCTTGATGTTTGGCACGAGCAAGAATTTCCAGCGGCTTTCGAATGTCAACTTGAGCATCCGGCCAATGAATCATAAAAAGATCAATATATTCCGAATTTAAATCGCGCAAACTTTGTTCAAGCATTTTTTCAGTAACTTTGGGATCATTGGTCATGTCAACGCGACGATTTGAATTCCAAGTCACTCCTGACTTTGAAGTAATAAAAACTTTATCTCGCATTTGATTAAAGGCCTTACCGATACGAATCTCTGACAATCCAAAACCATAGATGGGAGCCGAATCAAAAAGACGAAATCCTAAATCATAAGCTTCTTTTAGAAGATGAAGAGAATCGTTTTCACTAATATTTCCAAAACCATATCCGCCCCCCTCTCCACTCACGGCCGCTCCACCAAAGCCGATTGGAAAAGTGAATTGATCTTTAAGCAAACGCGTCATAGATACTCCATTTGACGAGGGTTAAGGGCAATACTATAAAGTGAGTGAACTTGCCTTTCAAGGACCCATTAGTAATGAAGTCAATTTTGTATGTATTTGCTCATCGAGGAGAAGCCCAAGCTTTTCTCAAGCATCGTGCGTTCAAAGCGGTCGCCTTTGCTTTCGAAGGTCTCTACAAAGATCAGCAAGATTGGTTGCTTATATGTGGCGAGGGCCATTTGCAAGCATCGCAAAAATTGGCCGCCGTTTTGGCCGTATTTAGTACTGAAATAAGTTCTGTTCTCAATCTTGGCGTTTGTGGTTCCCTGCGCGCTGGAATTGAAATCGATTCCCTAGTTGAAACAAGAACGTGCTACTTAGAAAATGATGGAGCGATGGAGTTTAAATCTTTTTCTTCTGAAACTCTCACCGATTTACCGAAGTACGATCTTATTACCACTCATCAAAGAGTACTCAAAAGTGATTATGCAGAAAAACTTGAAAACTTTGCCCAATTAGTTGATCGCGAAGCCTGGGGAATAGCTTCAGTCTGCCAATTATTTCACAGACCATTTTCGGTGATAAAAATCGTTAGCGATTTTGCCGGTCATGGTTCAGAAATATGTGTTGCTGTAAAAGAGAAAGCAGAATTTTGGTCAGAGCAACTTTTTGATGTCGTCGATTCATTAGCAGCAAAAGAATACTTAAAAGAGCTCCATGATTTCATCATTCCCTCTGAGCTCAGGGGATTTCACTGGACGGTCAGTCAGAAAAGAGAGTTAAAAAATGCCATCGAAGCCCTGCAACGTAAGCAGCTTGATTGGAATTTGGTACTATCGACTTTGAACTTAAATGAACTTGCCCTTGAGAAAACTCGCCCTAAGGAAAAGTCATCAGTAATCCTGGAAAAGCTGTGGGGGCTGATCAATCCCTTTCACACAAAGATTCACCAATCGCTTGAACTAGAGCTCGCACAATTAAACTCGGGCACTTTAAAAACCAAATATGATAAAACACTTGAGACAGACGAGCTTCATCTTCAGGCAATCATCCAACATCCGCGCCATCTCGAGCATTTAAAAAGAGCTCTGGAAACTTTTGACTTTGCAAAATATCAGAAGATTTTAAATGGTGACATCGATGTTTAATCGCGTTTTTGTCGAGGAAGAGTGCTTTGACTCTCCCCAAGTTCATCAACTTCGCGAAAAATTTAGTTCAATTGAATTTAAGAAAATTGATCGCATCGATCATTATTTTGGAAGAGTCAAAAAGCCTTATCTCCAAAAACGTGACGGGCTCAACTTATATATTGGTCAAAAACGTGGAGAATTGATCAAGCTCGCTCCTCCTGCTTATGGTCTCTCAGGAGAGCCCCATTTTTATTATGTTCATGCCTATAATTGCATTTACGAATGTGAGTACTGCTACCTCCAAGGGCATTTCGACTCTCCTGATCTGGTGTGGTTCATCAATCATGAAGAAGTCATCCAAGCGATGAGTGATAAGTTGCAGGATTTTTCCCAAGAAAAAGTATGGTTTCACGCTGGAGAATTCTCCGATTCATTGGCGCTCTCTCATTTAACCAAAGAGCTTCCGCTTTATCACAATTTTTTTAAACATCATCCTCAAGCCCTATGGGAGCTTAGAACCAAATCAGTAAATATCAAAGAAATTTTAAAACTTTCTCCCTTGCCCAATATGTATATTAGCTTTTCCCTTTCTCCTCAAAAAGAAAGCCAGGAAATAGACCTTTTAACTCCTCGAACTTCGCATCGCCTCAAGGCCATGCAAGAGCTTGTGGCCAAGGGATTTCATATTGCAGTCCATTTAGACCCAATTATTCACAGTGATGATTTTGTTGAAAAGTATCAAGTACTCATCTCTCAAATGAAGGAGCATTTTCCTCTAGAAAAAGTCGCCTATCTCTCTTTGGGGGTTGTACGTTTTACCAAAGACGTTTATCACCAAGTACAAAAAAACTATCCAGAAAGTCGCATGCATGCTCAAGAATTTATCAAAGGACTCGACGGAAAAGTTCGTTATCCTCGCCCGATGAGACTATGGATGCTACAAAAAATAAAACAACTTTGTCTCGATCAAGGAATGATTGAAAAACAAATTTACCTCTGTATGGAATAAATTATTCTGAAAAATCGGGAGCGTAGCGACGACGGTATTCCCTCATCATATTCATGATCTCTTGCCCCATCTCATCTTTGACTTGAAAATCCTCTTTAAAAGTTGTCACTTTCTCTTCAGCGCTTTTGCCGTCTCTCAAAGTGTCCCTAAAATATTTTTCTTGATCGACCACTCTGGTAAAAACTCTATTGATATCTTCAAGATTTTCTTTAGGGATGACTCCATTTTCTGACATGGTTCTCATCATGGACAACATTAAAAGCAAATTAGGAGTGGAAAATTCCTTTTTAATAACGAATTCAAACATCGAATAAGTCACAAAAAGAATTTCTTGGCGAACTTTGTCATTCCATTTGTGATGCTTAAAAGCTTCAAATACTGTTTCGACATAAGTCATTGTCCGCGCTGGTCTACAAATTTCAATTGCATTTAACTGGGCATAGAGTTCGGATGTATCGACTTGCGAGTCTTGATTGACAATTTCTTTCATCAATTCACGAGCTTCTCTTGAGATTGGGCGATTCATATTTTCCCAAACTCCATCATGCATTTTTTGTATAACCATTTCAGGTTTAGTGTAAAAAGGATCGTTAACATCGATCAGACGATCATCCGGGAATTGTTTTTTATCGCTCTCAACACAACGATCATCATACTTGGATAGCTCCAACATCATTTTTTGTAGTTCTGATTTTTTCTGTTCAGAAGTAAGCGATGATTTTTGTTCCACTTTAATAATGGCTTCTTTTTGATCTGGTGAGTTTTTTTCTATAACAATTTGATTAATCACTTCAGCTTGTGGTTTTTCTTGGACCTCGACGATTTGAGAGGACACCTGATTCAATTCAATTGGTCTCATCATGTAAAAGACCATTGCGAGGGCCACAACAAGAAACGAAATGATTGCGATATTTTTTTTATTCATGTAAGAGGATTGTAACCTTGAGGACCTATTCATGACAATTAATGATCCAAATTTCCAAACTCTTGGACATTGCTTCTTTTCACTTTCACTACCAGTGGAAGTTGAAACCTGGGTTCAGCAAGAGAATTGGGTGGCCCTTGATCAATGGTTGTCTGATCAAGTTCAAAGCACGGGCCTTATTGGTCAAAAACTTTCTCATTACCTCAACAATTATTCGGTCGAACACATCATCTCGCTCAGAACTTCCCCAGATGAAGATGGAATCTGGCACGATGACGGAAGTCGCGACTTGGCCTTTTCACTTTCACTTAATCCTTTGCCAGAAAGTATAAAAGGTGGAGACCTTGCGATGCGCAAAAAAGATTCGCCTCATCTCGAAACTCTCATTCCGGCTCAAAAATGGGGAACACTTATTCTTTTTCTCACAGGAAAACAGGGATTTGAGCATAAAACCTGTGCCGTTGAAGCTGGTAAGCGTTTAGTGGCTGCAGGCTGGGCAACAGAAAGAAGTTCTTGATTTTTGGCATCTTTAGCGATAAAAACTCTGACTGTTGTTGATGTAGAAAGCAAAGGAATTAGTCATGGCACGCATGTGTGATTTAACTGGTAAAAGAAGATTAGTAGGAAACAAAGTTTCTCATGCTAACAATAAAACTAAGATGACTCAAAAACCAAATCTTCAAACGAAGAAAGTTTTTGACCCAGAAACAGGCTTAACTGTTCGTTTGCGCTTGTCTACAAGAGCGATCAGAACACTTGATAAAGTTGGTTCACTTTCTAAGTTTTTAAGAAAGTATAGCCACCTATTCGAAGCTTAATCTTTTAATTACGCAAGTTATTGAATAGTGCAAAAGCCGATCTTTATGATCGGCTTTTGTCGTTCTAACGTTATCTCCTTCCTTTCCGATAAGTTACGGAAGGGGAAACTCAATGTTTCGTGACAATAAATGGTTTCAATTTTTTATTCCGCCGAAAAGTAGCTTTTCGAATATTCGAGAATACGAAAAATCCATTCTTCTCTTGCAGTCGCTTCCCGTTTTTGGAATTTTAGTTTTTATTTCCCTACTACAAAAAGGAATTGTTACCGGCGAGTTCAGCTACCCTCACCTTTTTGGACTACTCTCACTTTTATTCGTCCCTGTTTCATTAAAAGCTTCTAAGAACTTTCGTTTCTCAGCTTCTATACTCATTGCAGCGGGAATGATTCTCATTCCTATAAATTCAATCAATGAAGGTGGATTCTATTCAAATGGCATAAGTTGGTTTGGAATAATTCCAATCGTAAGTATTTTCTTTTTAGGCCCAAATGTTGGTCTGTGGATTGCCTTTACGACAATTGTTGAACTCATTTTTATAGGGCTTCTCCATAATTATGATCAAATTCCAATGATTCAATCCGAACTCGCGAACTCTTATAGTTACAGAGCAATTTCAACTTTAAGCCTTGTCATTTTTTCAACAGTTTTTGCGCGTCTCTATGAAAGACAATCTCTGAAATCAGAAGAAGAACTCAAACGCGCCTCTGATGTTGCTGAAGCTGCCATTCAAGAGAAAAATACTTTCTGGACAACTATTTCTCATGAAATCAAAACTCCTCTCAATGGTATTTTGGGTCTTAGTGAAGTTATGATGGGGTCAAGTTTAAGTAATGACCAAAGAGAGTATCTCTCTCACATAAAGGATTCGGCGGAAGCTCTTAACCTCATTCTTCGAGACGTTATCGACTTTTCACAACTTGATAAGGGCGAGATTCAACTCATGAAATCCCCTACTGAAATTCGAACAATGCTCGATCAACTCGTTTCACTTTTTAGCTTTAGCGCTAGTTCAAAAGGAATACAACTCAGTTGGATTGCTGACCACGATATTCCAGATTCCTTGATTCTTGATGAAAAAAGATTGTCACAAGTACTATCAAACCTCGTTTCAAATGCCATTAAATTCACTTCAAGAGGACATGTTAAAATTATTGTCGAACATGAACAAAAAAAAAATCAATATAGATTTACAGTTGAAGACACGGGTCATGGAATCGAGCGCGATCAGCTTAGTAATCTTTTTATACCTTTCAGACAGAAATCAGAAAATAATGGCCAGCAATGGGGAACAGGTTTAGGTTTGGCCATTTGCCAAAGACTATGTATGCTCATGGGAACAGGAATTATCGTCAGAAGCTCTGTCGGTAAAGGAAGCCGTTTTAGCTTTGTTTTAGAGGCACAACCAATTCAGATAAGTACACCTGAAAAATCACACAGCGTTCATCAAGCTCCTCTTCTCCAACGTGGATCAGACTCCTATATTCTTGTTGCAGAAGATAACTTAATTAATCAAAAGCTTCTTTCTAATCATCTTGAAAAGTTGGGGTACCGTTTTAAAATTGTCTCTAACGGATTAGAAGCATTTAATGCCACGATTGAAGAAAGTTTTGACCTCATTCTCATGGATATCCAAATGCCTATCATGAACGGCATAACTTCATCTCAAAAAATAAAAGAGACTCTTAAAGAAAGAGCCCCAAAAATTGTTGCAGTCTCGGCTAACGTTGTTGATATTGAGCAAGAGAATCTTATGCAATCTGGAATTATCGACTTTTTAGCAAAGCCCATTTCTCTTCATTCTCTTAGAAATTCAATTAAAAAACATTGTAGCTATTATCAAGACCCGAGAGTTCTTTATAAAGAACTTGAAAAGAAAGATGCAGTTCTGACTCTTGTAACAAACAAAAATGCTTCTGGTTTTGTCGATAAAGAGCAGCTTCTTGAACATTTTGAATATGATATTGAGCTCATTCAGACACTCAAGGAACAATTCCAATTACGATTCTCTCAGGCTTTTGAAGAATTAGATCAAGCGATAGAACTCGATGATTTTGAAACAATTAGGATGTCTGCGCACTCTTTAAAAGGAGCCATCTCAAATTTCTTTTGTGAGCCATTGCGAAACTGCGCTTTAGCAATAGAACAAAAAGCTTCTGTGCATGATAATAGCGGGCTAATCGAGCTTTTAACATCCCTTAAGAAAGAAGCTCCCAAATTGATTGAAGAAATTGAAGGGATTATTAAAGAACAAGAAACACTAAGAAAAGAATCTGCTTAAAAAAAAAGCCCCTCCGAAGAGGGGCTAGATCATTTACTTATTGAATTTCAATTTCTTCTACCGAATATCCCCATTTGTTAACGGAGCTATCAGATTTAAAGTTGGCCACGAGTGTGTCACCTTCTACATAATCTGTCGTATAGTCTGTTCCTGCTCCAGATACCTTTTCAACAACTGTCTGACGGTTAACACCAGTCACTTGAATAAAGTCATAGTTTTTCTCGAGATCGAATTTTTTTACAACCAAGCGAATAAACTTTGCACCCGGTACGCTGAAAATCTTTTCGACATTGGCATTGTCAACGTAAGGATGAGCAGATTCCCATACATCACTTAAACGAATGCGTTGCCATTGACCAGGCTTTGGACCTGGACGATTTGGACGAATATCCATCAAGAGGTTAAATGCATTCAAACGACCAGAGTTAATAGTTCTTCCACGAAGAGCACTAACAGGTTCAGAGGTGGCCATGATTCTTTCTCTCATATCCTGATGAGACATTCTGCCTTCTTGAGCTAATAAAAGACCAAGAGCTCCTGAAACGTGAGGAGTGGCCATTGATGTACCTGAATAAACTGCGTATCCACCTTCTTTAACAGTTGAAAGAATACGATGTCCTGGAGCTGCAATGTGAACGGTATTTTTTCCGTAGCACGAGAAACTCGCTAATGTATCTTGAGCAGTAGAAGCTGCAACTGAGACAACGTTAGGAACATCATAATTTGACGGATAATGAGGAGAGCTATCATTATTAGCAGAATCATTACCAGCAGCAGCGGTGAAAATGATCCCAGCATCAGAAGCTCTTTGAATGGCATCTTTTAAAGTTTGAGTGAAGCCACCGCCTCCCCAAGAGTTACTCATAAGATCCACATTCATTTTAGTAGCATAGTCGATTGATTTAACGGCAGCTTCAAGAGTTCCTGAACCACTTCCGGTTAAAAACTTTACGGCAACCAGTGAAACTTCACTCATGACACCAGCAACACCTACTCCGTTATCATGAACAGCGCCGATGGTTCCGGCACAATGAGAACCATGTGAATGATCATCAAGTGGGTCACCATCGTCGTTAGCAAAGTCATATCCGTGAACATCATCGATATAACCGTTACCATCATCATCAACGCCAGGTTTACCATTAGCCTCTGCTTGATTGGTCCAGATATTATCTTTAAGATCTGGGTGATTGTAATCAATACCAGTATCGATAATCGCAATCTTTACTTTTCTTGAACCTTTCGTAATGTCCCATGCTTTAAGTGCATCAATATCAGCACCAGCTAATCCTGGAACTGAACGCTGAGGTTCATTACTTCCATTATTAACAAGTCCCCAAAGACTTCCAAAGCTTGGATCGTTCGGCGCCGAAGAGTTTGTTGAATAGTTATCCAATTCAACAGACATTCCTCCCATATAAGGATCATTAACTTGATAGATAAAATTGGGTTCAGCATATTCAATGCCATCACTATCTTGAAGTTGAGAAATCGCACCTTCTAAAGATTTTTGTGCTGGAACTTTAACGACAAATAAATCGCCATAGCTCAATGGAATTGTTCTTTCCATTTGAAGACCGAGTGAAGAGATTTGCTTCTCTAAGCTCGCCTTATTGCCGCTTTTCAGTTTTACGATTAATTCCCCAGGGACGTGTGGGGCAAGCTCAGCACTGGCCACTAAAGGTGCCAATGAGGCCAACAGTGCTAATTGACGAACGACTCTCTTCATTTATTCCTCCTCAAGGGAAAATCCGCTAAAACGGCTGAAATTCCTTAAATATTTCTATCTTTAAAGGCTAAGCTGTTGATGCGGCGCTCACCGATATGGGCATTATTTGCCAAAACCGTGCTCGACTTGGCGCGCAATGGAATTTGCGGCATAATAGGAATTGGACACTTTTCAGGGAAGGATGACCTTGATTTATCATCAATCGACAGACCCAGTTTTTATTAAAAAAATCTTTTTGAAGCTTTGGCGCTTACGCGATGAAGTTGAATCAGTGATTGAACAAAGAACGGCCAACGGTGAAACTGTTGACCCTAAACAAATCGCTGAAGAATACTCTTATAAACAAAAAGGTGCTCAACTTGAACTTCTCGAAGGTGGTGGCGAGGAAGCTGCTCCATCAGAAGAGGCTCCTTCTCTGGAAGCCGTTGCTGAAGTTGAAGAAACAGCAGAAAGTGAAAATGAAGAAGCAACATTTGTCGTTCAAAGAGGATCTCAAAATATCCCTACTGAAAAACAATATCGTGGAATGACTGTTCTCGGTGAACTGGGAATGGATCACATGTATTTTTTCTGTAATCACAAATTTGTGGAAGGACAATCTATCGTGATTGAGTTTCAAGTACCTAATCGTTTTGTTATAAATGCTGAAATCGCTTACTGTAGAGCTTTTAATATCAGAAGTCGTATTATCAGTTCAGATAAATTGCCTTATCGAGTTGCTGTTAAATTTAGTTTTCTCAAGCCAGGAGAAAGAACTCTATTGAGAGATTTTATCGCTTCTGTAGAGCCGAAAGTTGAAGCTCATAAGAAATCAAAAGATATGAGCAAGCCTCAAGCTGGTGGAGAGGGCGAAGGCGGAGCTGGAGACGGCTTTGATGAGCTCGATGGTCTCGATCTCTAAATTGATAATTATTTTTTAGATTCTGCTTCAGCTGCAATGGCAAACTTTTTTGCTCCCGCTGATTTTGCGATATCAATTATCTCTACGGCATTTCCTAATTGTGAGGCTTTATCCCCTTCAAGAACCACGAGCTCTGTCCCCTCTTTTTGAAGAGCATTGGCCACTTCCATTTTTAAATCTTCTAAAGTTGTGAGTTTTCCCTGCACCGCAATTTTTCCATCTGCAGTTAAAGAGATCATGACAGCATTGCTGTCAGATGATGTCTCCGTCTTTTCTACCTTTGGAACATCAATAGTAAGACCTGATTCGAGAGACAAAGAGGATGTCACCATAAAAATGATCAACAGCACGAGCATAATATCAATTAATGGAGTCATGTTGATTTCAGCAACAATATCTTCATCATTATTTTTATTACTAAATGACATTATTAAAGCTCATCCAAAATATCGAGAACCTTGATGCGATATTCTTGAAACATATGCGAGAGTCTCGTCTGAAAATAATTGTAGAGAACAACTGCCATAACGGCGACGATGATTCCTGAAGCGGTAGCAATCAAGGCCTCTGCAATGCCTGCAGCAACCACGGCAAACCCACTCTTTCCTGTTTGAGCAATAGATTCAAAAGATCTAATAATTCCGACAACAGTTCCAAAAAGCCCGATAAAAGGAGCTGAAGTTCCAATCGTTCCCAAGATCCACAGTAAACGTTTTAAACCCAATTGAGTCTCAAGCAGGCGTCGATCCAAAGCAGAATCTTGATTCTTGTGTTTTTCACGAGAATTAAGCGCTAGCTGAAACGGTCGAGCAACGAGAGGATGTACGCCATGACAGAGTCCCTTAGCTTCGTTAAATTTTCCATCTTGAATGAGATCTAAGATCTTCTGACCTATCCCCTGGTATTGTTCTGTAAAGAGTTTGAAAAATCTCCATTTTTCAAAGGCGACGGCCCAAACCAAAAGTGAGCACAAGAGCAGCGGATACATGATAAATCCGCCAGTTTGAAAAAGTTCAATTATCTTCATTAAATTCTCCTCAACTCAACAATTAATCATCACTAGTCGAAGGGCTTTAGGCAAGTTAGAATAAGGCCATGTTTCTAAAATTAGATATAAATGCCCGTCTCTTGTCACAAGTCGCCTTAGGCTCATTTTTGACAATTTTGGTCCTCGCGCTGGCCCTCTCTGAATTTTTCCAAGCTCCAAAAGAAAATATCTACGATTTAAGTAAGTATAGCATTCTGATTCCAGAAGAAACCTTGTCGCAAGTGGTCAAAGTCGACTTTAAAAATCGCCTAGGGACTTTTAAGTTTGAACTGCAAAATGATAATGGAAGAGAGGAATGGCATATCGTCTCTCCCCGATCCTTCCCGGCCAATCATGATTCGTTAGAGCTTATTTTTCAAGTTATAAAAAAAATTAGTATCAGAAAAATTTATGAACGAGACAAAATCAATATTAACAACTTCTCTTTAGATTACCCTTTAATGTCTATCCAATTTTATGAGAAAACGGGAGAGACTGTTTCACTTGACCTCGGTCTTATTAATCCTGTTGATTCTTCAACTTACGTTTCAATTAGTAACCAACCTTCGATTATTTACCATATTAATGCTTTGGAAAATGCTCTCGAAAAACTAGATCTTACATCTTTTGTTGAATCGCGCATATTTCATCTTAATAAAACTCAAATCAGTAGTATTAAAATTTCAAGCTCCAACAATTCAACTCTTCTTCAATTATCCAAGAAGGACGATAACTGGTTTGGACGAAGTGATACTCCAATGGAAAATGATAAAGTAGAAACTTTCATTGAAGAAATGTTGATGATGAGAAGCCAAATTATCATCGACAGGATGCCAGAGGGCGCGAAAGACTTACTCACGAAATCCATGGCGACAGACCAATATGTCATTCAACTAAAAGGAAAAGAAGGTGAATCTTTTACCTACCACTTTAGTAATTTATTGCCGGCGATATCAGATCTTAAAATTGAAAAGTATCAAAACATAATTGTGAGTTCACCGGAAAGAAGATTTCCCTATATTCTTTCCAAAGAAGTATTAAGCTTCTTCACAAAAAACAATGAATCTAAATTGAAAAAGCTGCCTTTCAAGAAGCTTTTTTACTAGGAATAATATTAGAATTTGAAGGAAGAATAAAATCTTTCTTGATTTTATCAGGGTCTGTGAAAACTTTAATGAGGTTTTCTACGATCGCACTATTAAACCAGATGAGCTTTTCTCTTTGGCTTAGAAGGTGCTTTAAAGCATCCAGAGGCTTCATTTCTTTATCTACAATGATATGAGCAAATTCATCTGCCAAATGAACAATATTGGCCAAAGTTAAAATCTTGCTTCCTCTTTTGCTCTCAGGAAAACCAGTGCCATCGTAATTTTCGTGATGCTGAAGAATGATCTGCTTAATAGAATTATTGATCATATTATTGCCTTCAATCATCTGGACACCATACTCAGGATGTTTGAAGTACTCTATTTTTTCGTCATCGCTCATGTCTTCAGGTCTCTTATTCAAAATCCCAGCAGGCAACTTCATCTTTCCAATATCATGAAACAAGCAGGCAAAGGCAGACGTTTCAATAGTCACTTTCGACTGCCATTCAAATTGCTTTATAATCGATGTCGTAAAAAGAGTGACTATAAAAGCATGACTGTAAGCACTGGTATCAAATTCTTGAAAACTTCTCAGGACTTTGTGTAAATCTTTTTGTTTTTCAACCAACTTAAAGATGTTCTCACAAATATCCTTACCTTGATCAATGATCTGTGGTTTCAAACCTTCTGAGAATGATTGTTCCATAAATTTTTCGGCAACATTTTTAATCATCTTCACTTTGGTAAGCGACTGAACTTTGTTATTTTCAATCATTTTCCCTGCGAGATAATTATTAAATTTGATAAACTTACTTAGATCTTTCTTTTGAAAGAAGAGCATTTCCACTTTTTTTTCTGTCTTGTATTTATCAAGTCTCTCTGGGGAAAAACTATCTCCTGCATGGAGAATTTTTATGTAGCGATCACTCTTGAGCTTAATAAAAACATCAAAAAGAACGGGTTGAGTTGAATAGAACTCATCGATTTTGACAGAGGTAAATTTCTCGTCTTTCAAATCGACTTCTTCTTCTTTCGAGTCGCTCTTATTGCGAGGAAGATTGGCAACCATATCACCTAAACTTTGATGTCCTTCAAGTGTCGTAAAAAGTGCTGATAGCTCAAAAGGTTTAACAAGTACTTCAGTCGCTCCTAGCTTTACTAAACGATCAGGAGTTATCGCCTCTTCATCTCCTGGATCTTCCGCAAGCTTTTCAATAATCATGACTACGCGTTGGCTGGTATAATTTGTTTTGATGAATTTCAAAACTTGAAGACCAGAGTGATTTTTTGTTTCAACGTTTAAAACCACGGCAAAATATTTATTATTATAAAGCGCAAGTTGCGCTTCTTTTCCATTGCTGACGACATCAACGGAATACAATTCTTTCTCAAGCTCTTGCTTGGTATTGAATAGCCAGTCTTCACTGGGATCAATGAGTAATAATTTTAAGGCCAAAAAAAGTCCTCGTTAGTTTTTCACACTTCTTTTTCGGAATTTCTTTGGTCAAACTTGAAAGGAAATATTTGGTAAGTTATTGAAATAACATAAAAAAAGGGAAGCCGATGACTTCCCTTCTTGTATTGAAAACGCTTTAAAAGCTAACTATTTGATTTCTTTGTGAAGTGTATGCTTTCTCATTGAAGGATTGTACTTCATTTTTTCAAGACGATCTGGAGTTGTTTTCTTGTTCTTCTTTGTTGTGTAACGAGAAGGAGATTTTCCCTCTTTACGAGCTTCAGTACACTCCAAAGTTACAATTACATTTACACCTTTTGCCACAACGGCCTCCAACGTTAAAATAGTTCAGGCTGGTTTTTTACACTTACCGGCTTGTCCTGTAAAGCGTAAATTGGTAGGTTAAGTTCAAAATGAGGGCCAAGTCGTGATTAATCAAAACAATTGGGATTCGTGTTTTTACCGAAATGACCAACAAGCCAAAATAGCTTTTATTAGCTTTGGAGCCGAGCCCGCAAGCAATGATAATGGATTTAAAGAACTCTACTTTGTAAGCTTGACCAATTTTGACCGAGACGAAGAGTACTTTCAACAAACTTTCAGTGACTTAGAAGATGCCATGACTTCTTTAAATCAAAAATACAGCCATTGGACTTTTATTGATCCTGAAAACAAAACAGCTTCTGGCTGTGGAAGCTGTGAAGCCCACTAAACTCAGCCCTTGACGAAATCATCGTTATTTGGCATTTATAACCTCCCGAATTGATTAACCTGTTATTGTATTAGAGCAATAACCTTTGAAGAGGTCCTTATGAAAGCTGATATCCACCCAAAGTATAATGAAGTAAAAGTTGAATGCGTTTGCGGAGCTGTTTATGACACTCGCTCAACAATCGAAATTTCAAAGATCGATATTTGTGCCGCTTGCCACCCATTCTACACAGGTAAGCAAAAAGTTCTTGATACGGAAGGAAGAATTGAAAAATTCCGTAAGAAATTTGGTGGCGCATACGCTGGTAAAAAATAATTTAAATTTCGTTATTTAATGGAATGGCAATTTCGAATGTTGTTGGATTGTTTCCGATAAATTTTAAGTTGCCATTTGATTTCAAGATCAAGTCTTTTGCCTGTGCCAGTCCCAGACCGATGTGAATATCTTTAGATTTTGTAGAATAAAAAGCATTAAAGACTTCATCCTTACTTTTCAAATCAATTCCAAGCCCACTATCGACGACTTGTATTTTTATTAGCTTGTTATCTTTAATTAATTTTATTGTGATCACTCTGTTTTCAAGATTTACGACTTCATCAAAACTATTATCGAGCAAAGCCAAAAGAACTTGTGAGATTAAAACTCTTCTTGTTTCAATTTGAAGCGATCTGATATCGTCATTATCTTCAAGTTCTAACTTAATATTTTCAAGTCTAAATTTCTCACTACAAAGAATCAGTGCCTCTTCTAAAATTTCATCTACTTTGACTTTAGCGATAGGATCATTTGAAGAATCCCTAGACATATATTTCAAAGAACGCACAACTTTTTCGATCCTATCAATATTTCTTTCGACTGGAACAATGTAGCGATCAAACTCACTTCCCTCTGACTCGACATTCATAAACTTACGTTTTAAATTTGAAATATGTCCCTTAATAATCGCCAATGGATTATTAATTTCATGGGCAATTTGTCCTGCCATTTGCCCTAATTGATTTTTCTTTTCGAGATCAATATTAATTCGGAGAGCATCGAAGTAGATATCATCATGCTTTTCTTCAGTTTTTTTCAAAATAAAAATAACTATTCCTGTTACCGAAAAAATTGAAAAGAAAGTAATCCGATACATTAAATTCCATTGCGAATGGGTGAGATTATGCGGGAGCGGAATATTAAAATAAGAAAGACCACTAAAATAAAGTAGACCTATCAAAGCCAGAAAACTCCACACAAAAGCTTGTCTCCTATTAAAAATAATAAACGCACCGAGTGGAAATAAAACCAAGTGTTGCATGGCCGAAGAACTAAATCCTCCCCCATAAAAGCCACTAATAACGAGGTTTAACCAAATATTCAGAGTAAAAATATGAGTTGCAAATAATGATGGCCATTTGTATGTCCAAACGAAGCTTATTAGGCTCAACACTCCAGATATAAAGCATATTTGTCCTGCAATATATGCTTGAAAAAAGTAATAATAGTTAAAAGTCCAAGTGAAAAAAGCGACAGCAGAAATTAAAGCAATAAAGGGTAATATTTTCGATCGCTCAATATTTACATTGTTAGAATCTAGCATCGCTACGCTCGTCTCAAAATAAGTTGAAATTGGGTATTTAAACTTTTTTGATTATAGATTAATTGGCCCTTCATTTTTTTTGCGAAGCTAAGAGAAAGAGATAATCCGAGCCCCGTTCCTTTGCCCAATTCCTTTGTTGTATAAAATGGCGAAAAGATCTTCCCCAGTGATTGAGAGTCGATTCCTTTTCCTGAGTCAGTAACAGAGAAAGAGACAATTTTTTTTTGAACAGAACATTCTATTTTAATCCAGGAATCCGAATTGGCACCGATCGCATCTTTTGCATTAGAAATTAAGTTTAAAATGATTTGAAAGAAAGTTGTTTCATTCAAATAGAAAGAACTGTCCTCAATATCTAAATTAGAAAAAATAAATTTTATATTTTCACTTCTTAACGTTTGAGTATCTGACTCTATCATTTTCATCACTTGATCGACTCTCATTACTGACAGATCAGTTTCGACATCTCCGATTGATAGTTGTTCCAAAGACTGCGTGATAGTCAAAATCCTATCCGTCGTTTTTAATACCGTCTCCAAGGATTTATACTTATTTCCATAGTCTGCATCTTCCTCATTTAACTTCTTTTTAATATTAGAAACATTTCCATTGATTATCGTTATTGGACTTTTTATTTCTTGCGCAAATCCTCCAGCAATTCTTCCAATTGCCGCGAGATTTGTATTTCTTGAGGCATTAGCCTTTTGTTCTTCAATTTCTTGAATCGTCAATAATCGTTGATTATAGTTTGAATTCATGACTATCAAGTAGATTAAAAAAATAGAAAGAATGGCCAAGAAGTAAACTTCGTACCAATTTTGTTCTAACCAAATTCTCTGATATGAATGCCAATCTAAGAAAGTGAGTAATATTGAAGCAATAAAAGAAATAGCAATCCAAATGAACAATTCTTTTAAATTTAAAATGAGAAGACAAATAATGGGGATAACGACTAAGAAAGAAGTGGCTATATTTACACCTCCTCCAAGTTCTAAAGAAATAAAAGCGATTGCAAAAAAAACTAAAAAAATATTGAGATGAATAATGAACAAGTTGAGTCCGAACTTCTTTCCAAATATCCAAAGAGAAAGAGAGCTCAAAGTAAGCCCAAACAATATATTAGAAGTTTGTTGATTTAAAAAATTATATTCAAAATAAAGACCCCATAAAAAAGAGGTCGCAATAGTAAGAAGTGTAAAAATGGCAATATTTCTACTTTTTCGAGAATAATCATTGTGGGATTCATTTAAATTCATCAATAAATTATAACGTAATTCAAGATGAATGGGGATAATCTATAAGCTTGATGCGCCATTTATGCTCAGACAAAATCTTACTCGATTGATAAGAAAACTTTATCCCAACTGATTCTTTTTGGAGATTTTTAAGCTGGGACTTGGATAAATCACGTTTTGGAATTTCGAATACTAAAAGTTGATTTGTTTGATCTTTTTCCAAGCAAACTTCCCACTCAAATGAATGCTTTGTCTCAGTTAAAAATCGAACCATGGTCGCTGTGTCTTGCGTGGTGTTTTCCGTTCCATTTTTTCTAAAATAAATATGGGCGTTCATGGGCATACTTTTTCTATCAAGTTTAGCGATTTGTGAGATTCGCTCAACTTCTGGCTCATGTGTCATTCTAATGATCTGGTGGCACCAAGCTTCTTCGCCCCTCTTGAGCATTGGGCACTGACCATTAATGGTAGCGCAGGGATAAGCAATTTTAAAATTTTGAGTTCCTAGAAAATCACGTATCTTTAAAAGATCAAAAGAGAGCTCTCGTGTTCCAGGTTCAATCCACAAAACAATCTCTGGTTGAAACTTCTCCACAAGATTGATGACTTTTGATACCCCGATTTCGTTTATGCTATTCCCAAACAATAAAATGCCATTTTGCGGAAATGTCTTCGGTATATTTTGGCTCCAAATGATTTCATGATCTGGGTAATGATCGCTTCGCAATTTCTCAGCTTGAGATAACATCAATCGAGAGCGATCAACTCCACAAGTTTGGCCATTTCTGCCTAAATCAAAAAGTGGCCAGAGATAAGTACCAGGGCCAGTTCCAATATCCATCAGAGGCAATTCAAGAAGTTTTTGCTGTAGAAAGCTAGGTAATTTTTGAAAAACAAAATCAAGTTTTGGCATATTTGTTAACAAATAAAACAAACTGTAGCTTGATACCATTTGCTCGGTTAACAGATCTTCTTTTAGATCTTTTCTTTGAGTTGTGTAAAGGTTATGCAAATCATTTAAGCCGCTCACTATTTGATGATCAGTCATTTCTGGAATTAATGTGGATTTATAAGCTTGATGAAAATTCATAAAAAAAGGCCCTCGTAAAGAGGGCCATTCTTATTATCTTTTATCAATTGAAACATAGTCGCGAGCATTGGCACCTGTGTAAATTTGACGAGGTCTTGCAATTTTCTGAGCTGGATCTTCGCGCATTTCTTTCCATTGAGAAAGCCAGCCTGGAATTCTTCCTAAGACAAACATAACCGTAAACATGTTTGTAGGAATTCCCAGAGCGCGATAAATGATTCCCGAATAAAAATCGACGTTAGGATAGAGATTTCTCTCTTTAAAGTAGTCATCAGAAAGAGCTGCCTCTTCTAAGCCCCTAGCTATATCGAGAAGTGGGTCAACCACTCCTAATTTGGCCAAAATCGTATCACATGCTTTTTTAATGATAGTGGCTCTTGGATCAAAGTTTTTATAAACTCTGTGTCCGAAGCCCATCAACTTGAAAGGATCGTTCTTATCTTTGGCCTTGGCCAAGAATTTCTTATAATCTCCACCATCTTTCTTAATGAGTTCTAACATTTCAAGCACGGCTTGATTTGCTCCTCCGTGGAGTTGCCCCCAAAGAGCATCAATACCACCAACAATCACTGCAAAAATATTGGCCTGACTTGAACCAACTAATCTCACCGCAGATGTTGAACAGTTTTGTTCATGATCAGCGTGAAGAATAAGTAAGGTATCCAGTGCTTTTGCAATTTCGGGATCAACTTTGTATCCGTCTCCACCAAACATCATATTGAGAAAGTCTCCAGACCAACCAAGTTCAGGTTTAGACTCGATAAAATCTTTGTGAACTGTTCTGCGATAAAAATAGGCTGCAATAATTTTAATCTGAGAGATAACTTGAGCGATCGCTTTAATTCGAGTTTCAGGAGGCAATGGCATATTTAAAAATTCAGGGTTAAAACCTGATAGAGAGGCTGTCGCAGAAGCAACAACACCCATTGGGTGAGCAGTTGTCGGGAATTGATCAAGAATTTTTTTTACTCCGTGAGGAATTGAAGAGTAGCTTGAAATATCACCTTTAAAATTTTCCAGTTGTTGCTTTGTGGGCAACTCTCCAAAAGTTAGCAAATAAGAAGTTTCCATAAATGTCGACTTCTCTGCGAGTTGCTCAATCGGATAGCCACGATAGCGTAAAATGCCATTTTCTCCGTCGAGAAAAGTAATTTTTGACTCACATGAACCAGTATTCATGTAACCATTATCTAAAGTTATGTAGCCTGTTTTTGCTCTCAACTCACGAATGTCGATGGCCAACTCCCCTTCCGTTCCTTCGATCACTGGGAGTTCAAATTTTTTACCATCAAGTTCAAGCACTGCCTGCTTAGACATAAAGTTACCTCCAAAAAAATATCACTAAAAATGAATTAGAAATTAATCTATTCTACTGCTTAAATGACGTTGCTACAATGAAGCCAAGGCTAGACTTGTTTGCCTATGATCTTAATCAGCTTTGCCAATTTTTAGGATCTTGTTGCCATCGGAACAAGAGATCCCTACCTTTCTGATCAATCAAATTTTGTCGCAATGCTTGTTCAACCAATTGTTCAAAAGTGGTGAGTGCAAATAAAGGAATTTTCCAAGACTCAAAACGCTGCTTCGCAGTCTCCATTTGATAATCAACAATAGATACAGCACCAATAAGTTTCAAGCCTGCTTCACGTGATGCGACAACCGCACTTTCCATACTCGAAGCTTGATTGACGAGATCTTCGACCAGTAAAGTTTTTTGCCCATGAGTAAAGTGGCCTTCAATTAAATTTTGTTTTCCATGCTCTTTAGCTTTTGAACGAATATAGACCATGGGCAGAGCAAGTCGATCAGCAATTAAAGCGGCATGCGCAATTCCAGCTGTCGCTAGTCCCGCCAATAATTCAACTTGGGGTGCGACTTCACCAATCATTTTAAGAAAGGCCAAAATCACTTCATTGCGGGCCATTGGGTGTGAAAGTAATTGTCGATTGTCGCAGTAAATTGGACCTTTCAATCCAGAGGCATAAGTGAAAGGATTGTGCGGCGCAAAAGAAACGCAGTTATGGGATATCAGAAGTTTAGCAATTTTGTTTCCATCCATAACATATCCTTATGACTAATATAGGCCAATAAAGTTGACTCGTATGAGATCGGTCTATTATAGTCGGCCATCTTTAAATGCCAATGAGTTATAGGCATTAAATTGATTTTGGAGAGAGTCATGATTATCAAAAAAAGTGCATTAGCCCTGTTACTGTCAGCTGCAATTCTCTTTTCTTGTGGGAAGAAAGAAACTGTCCTTGTCCCCTTATCTGAATCCAATGCCATCATTACAGGTTCAATTGATAAAAGTTCAGAAAAAACGAGTTACCATTTGTCATTTAAAAGAGAAGCCCTAGAGCAACTCTTCCTTATGACCATGGCCGAAATTGAAGGAGCACCAACTCCGACTGGATCTGCATGGGCTCCTAAAATTGTTTTCTTTGAGATCAAAGGAAATTCAATGTTTATGTTTGAAAGTTTAGATGGGAAGCTTTCAACCAACACAATCCAAACTCGCGCTCTACTTGCTGAGTTTCCAATCGTTTCTCAAACATTTGACAGCGTTACCGTCGATTTTAAAACGGGCATGAATCACCTCTTTTACAAGCGTAGCATGTACTCAAGCGAAAGCGGTGGCGATGTTCCAAGCGATATCGTTTTCAAAGTAACAAATAGCTTTATTCATAAAGTCGAAATTCGTGGCAATTACCTTTTTATTGATCAATTTGTAAGACTAGATGGACAAGCAGATGAAGAAGGAAACATTCCTAATTTATCAACTGAGATCAAATATACTTTTTCGACTTACAAAAAGAATGACAACTTCGAACCAAGAGCGACCAATGGCCAGCAGAGAGTTGGTTACTTTGAAACTTATCCGGTCCTAACTCCAGGCTCTGGAGCAAGTATTACTCCAATCATGAAATTTGATATTTCTAAGCCTGTAACTTATTACTACACTCGCAATGTTCCAGAAACTTTCAAGCAAGCGGTAATAGATGGAGTTCTTTACTGGAACAGAGTTTTTGGAAAAGAAGTCATGAAAGCAGAAATGCTTCCTGAAGGTATCAGTGTTCATGAGCCAGGTTATAATATTGTTCAATGGCTTGAGTGGGACACTGCTGGTTTTGCTTATGCCAACATGATGGGTGATCCGCTTACTGGTGAAACTCTCCAGTCCCACGTTTACATGACTTCTGTTTTTGGCCTTGGTGGATATGCTCGCGCTGTTCGTTTGTTTAAGAAATACTTAGGTGAAAGACCTCTTCCAACAGATGCTGGAAATATTGGAGTCAAAGGATTTACAAACGCACAAGTTTGTAACTACCACGATCACCAAAGTTTCATGAAAGATATTGGTGCGGTTTTGGCCAAAATCGAAAAGCTCGATCAAGAAAATAAAGAGCAAAAAAATGTTGCTCTCACTGATGAAGAAAAAGAAATTATCTTCAATCGTTATGCTCAAGATTACGTAAGACAAGTTGTTGCTCATGAAGTGGGACACACTCTTGGACTTCGTCACAACTTTGCAGGTTCTTTAACAACAACAATCGATCCTTCGATTTTTGAAACTGTTTCAAAAGTTTATTTCATGACTGGAAAATTGCTTCCGGGAATGATTCCTTCGGCCACAGTGATGGATTATACTCCTTCAATGATTTCAAGTATGATTGGTGCTTTTATTCGTCAGGGACAAGGTACACTTGTTTACGATAAGCAAGCGATCGATTTTGGCTATAGTGACGAAGAAGTTGATCCTGATACTTTTGTCCCTTTCTGTACTGACGGCCATAAAGGGAAAGGAATTTTCCATGATTGTAAGATCTGGGATCAATTCTCAAATCCCATTGATGCCGCTTGGGATGATGTTCGTCTCATGATTGAATCAACTGCTTACAAACTTGCATTGAGTTTTGATTTCTTGAGTAAGAAAACAGCAGGGCAAGACTTAAGCGCAAAAATTAAAAAAGTGAATCTTGATCCAAGAAAAGATGCAACTGCATTTGTGACAGATGGAATCAAACCACTCTTTGAAATGCTCGATAGCAAAGCTCAATTCATTGCCATTAGAAATGAATTTCCTGCAAATCTCGGAATGTTTGATGCTCGCAATTATGCTGAAGCGATTGAGAACTTCAAGCAATTAAGTGTTAAGCATTTGGGTGGAATGGATAATGTTCTCTTTTCAACTTTTAAAATGAGCTCACAAGTTGATGTAGAGCAATTAGTCTTAATTGATCAAATCACCGCTAAGATGAACGTTTATTTTGGAAACTATTTCAAAGATTTAACCGATCTTGAAAGAGCTGCATTGGAAAAGAAAATCACTGAATACTTTGGCTATTTTGAACGAGAGTATTTGATTCAAGCTGCTCAGACTTTAGCTAAAGTTAATTTGAATCAATCGTCTGAAACATTTGTGAATTCTCTTCTTGCAAGAGTAGAGCAAATTGTTTTTGCCAAAGGATCGGAACTCATTACAACTAATGAATTAGGCTCTGTTCAGTCTCATCTTTATGATTATAAAAATGAGCAAGGTGATCTTAGAGGTTCGATGATCGCCCTTCTTAAAGACGGCGGATTCTTAAAAGAGTCACCAAGCTTTCAACGCAAGCTTGCCCATGCCAGAGCTGATCTTCTTAAGCGTCATAACGCAGAAGAGTCAATTCTTCTTAACGGCGGTGCTATAGATGATCTTTCAGATCAGCTTTACGATTGGCTTGTTATTGAAAAGAAACGTTTTTCACCAATTAAGTAATTTAAAAATCCGACGGGAAGGCTCTCTTCCCGTCGTTCTTTTGTTCAACTTTTCCTTCCTCCTCAAATCTTAAAAAGACAGGCATAATGAGCTTCCATTTTATTATTTTAAAAAAGGAGTTCTAGATGAGAAGACTCTCTCTCTTGATGTTAGCTTTAGTCTTCGTTTCTTGTGCCCATGGCAATAAGAAGGAAGTGAGTTACAAAGCTGGCTCGACAGAAATGAAAGGTTATTATGTTGCACCTAAATCTGGAAGCGGATTGCGTCCGGGAGTGATTGTTGTTCACGAATGGTGGGGACACAATGAATATACTCGCAAACGCGCAGAGATGTTAGCAGATATGGGCTACCATGCCTTTGCAGTTGATATGTATGGTGATGGCAAAACGGCAAATCATCCAAAACAAGCTGGAGAATTCTCCGGAATGGTAATGAGCAATATGCCTGAAGCTAAAAAACGTTTTGAAGCGGCCATGGCAACCCTTAAGTCAATGCCTGGAGTAGATTCAACCAAAATAGCGGCCATCGGTTATTGTTTTGGAGGAGGCATCGTTCTCAATATGGCGAGAATGGGAGAAGACCTGAAAGCTGTCGCGAGTTTTCATGGCTCCCTAGCGACACAAACTCCAGCAGAAAAGGGACATGTGAAAGCTGACATCATGGTTTTTACAGGAAAAGAAGATCCAATGGTCGGAGAAAAAGATGTTGCCACCTTTGAAAAAGAAATGAAAAAAGCAAAAGTTAAGTATGAATTATTCAGCTACGAAGGGGCTAAGCATGGATTCACGAATCCGGATGCAACTGAAGTCGGAAAGAAATTCGGTCTACCGCTCGCCTATAATGAAAAAGCTGACACAGATTCATGGGCCAAGTTAAATGACTTCTTACTCAAAAGTTTTAAATAAAAAAAGGGCGGAATTCATCCGCCCTTTTACATTCTTCTTTTTTAATATTCTTAAAAACTATACTTCGCACCAAGATTAAAACCAAAAACACTACGATCAGAAATATCATAATCCGTATTTGAAGATTTGAAGCCTTGATCTGAGGTAAAAGAATAATCAAAACCACCGTAGCCAACAAGGTTATCCAAAACCGCCATTGAGGCATCGAGCCCCAAAATTAAATCTCCATACGAATCATAATTAATTTTAGCGCTAGTTGCTTTAAGCGTATAGTCGTTTGCTCCATAGTGATGAAAGGCCAACCTCGCTCCGAAAGTGACAGGATCAAATTCCATTTGCGCACGAGTTCCCAATTCAAAGTCCATATGCGAACTATAAGTTCCTTGCTCAATTCCTGTTTGTGCATTTTCCTCAGTGCTTTCAAAATTGAACATGAGATCAAGATAAGACTTCCAGCTAAAGTTTTGCACGTGGTTTCCTGCACTCGTACCAACTGCAAATTGGTGCCCCCCTCTTTGCGCATTACCGCTTTCACTTGTTGTGCCTGGTTTATAATTTGACAAAGAAGGTGAAAAGGCAGCGCGAACATCCCAAGTAATACCAATGTCTCCTTCTTTTGCTAAGCGATAGCGAGAGTTGATTTCAATATCTTCAAGTCCTGAGAATTTTTTTTCAGTTGTTGATGAAGTACTCATGGTTTTAGTTTCAATCTTTCCACCAAAAACTAATCCAAGCTTTAATCCCATTTCAAGTTCAGGAAGAATTCCAACACTTAATTGCTGGCGTAAGGCCCACGCCGATTTGTCTTCTTCTGATTGCTTAACTTTATTTGAGCGCAAGACTAAATTGGAAGATTGGCCGATATGTGAAAGTTGAGAATCTCCCCAAAGAGTACCGCTTTCTGGAAAATACATCAGGTCCTGTAATGAGCTACTCGCAAAAACTTGAGGTGCTACAGCAAAAAGTGCAAAAGCTCAATACTTCATAAAATTCTCCTTAATGTATATCAGCTTTTATTGTAACCTCTCTCCCCATAAAAAAAAAGCAGCTCCCATCGGAGCTGCTACATTTAAAAAATGACTTTTTTTGATTAAGGATGACAAAATTTTGCAATCTGTCCTGACATCAGAGCATCTGTTTCCTGACGTGCACCATTATCATAAGAGACGTTTGTATCAAGTTTGATAGTTGAACGAATCTCTACAGTAAAACACTTGTCGCTATACTCATACTGGCCAACAGGAGTACTGTTGTAATAACCGCCATTCAAAGAATTGTTTAAATTAGTATTGATATTGTAATCAAGAGTTGAACCTACACCCTCAAGAACTAATTTCGTAGCTTCAATTTTCCAAGTTCCAACGAGACCATTGTATCTAAAGTTGTCTTGATCTACTTGGCTCGAAAAAAAGTTACTCACAGGCTTTCTGTAAAGAAAGAAAGAACCATCAGTATCAAGTCTTAAGTGAATATCGTTCGTTACTGTTGATGTATTTGTATAGTACCCATAATATCCAGAACCACCTTGAGCATTGGTGACAGAGGAAACTTGAAGATCTGATTGAAGAGGAATTCCATTACTTGCGGTTGCAAACTGTGAAAAGTACTCCGCACCAGCTTCATCGCTTTTTTTGGTGTCTTTTCCGCAGCCAAAGCTCACAAGCATAGATCCGACGAGGGCAATAAATAAGACTCTCTTGTTCATAACATTCTCCAATTAAGGACATTTTGACTAAATAAGAGCAAGTTATGCGCCAAAAAGAGTATCGTGTTTTCAGCGACTTACCTCACACCTTGGGACATCTTTTTTGACACATGTCGAATTTATCTACATGTATTAACTTTGGCTTCACATGTCAGGAAATTTAGGCATAATACGCCCCAAACTACAGTGGAGACCATTTATGCCTACGATTTTAGGGCTTTTTCTCATGGCGCTAACTTCAGTATCTGCCTTTGCTCAATCGGAGCAATGCCCAGTTCCTAATAGTGAACTTAAGGGGGTTTTGCAGCGTCTTTATGAACGCTCACATGTTGTGGTCAAAGTGAATGAAATTCCAGGCAAGACTTTGCTTCGTAGTTTTTGGATGTCGAAACCAGATGCTACATTTCAAGATATGAACTGTGGTACTGATGGCTTTTATAAAGTAGCAGTTACGAGCATCAATCCCGAAGGGCTTTTTCTATCCTACGAAGCTCAAAATGTTTTTATTCCATTAAAGGAAGAAGGTCTTAACTTTCCTACCAATCCCTATGGCAATGGTATCAACTGTAAAGTTCTTGATGAAATAGATGAAAGAATTGTCGTTTGTTATTTCAATGCAGGCTTGGGTAGACTTGCTTACTCATGTTTTTCTAATACTAATAAGAAAAGAACGAAGTGCTTATTCGAGGATGAGAAGTAATGATCTCACTTCTTGTTTTTAGCTCTCAAAACAATCTCAAGCTTGCCAAAGAAATAAAAACTGAAGTTGAGTCACACAATCTTCCTTGTGAACTTATCAATATAGTAGATCTCAAACTTCCTTTATATGATACTGAATTAGAAAAGAATGGAATTCCTCAGCCGGCCCACGATCTTGCACAAAAGTTAAGTAAATCAAAAGGACTCATTTTCGTAGCTCCTGAATATAATGGTTCAGTTCCTCCAACATTTAACAATGCTTTGGCCTGGATCTCGAGAACGAACAAAGATTGGCGAATTTGTTTTAATGAAAAGCCAGCAATGATTGCAACCATGAGTGGCGGTGGTGGACATCATGTTCTCATGGCCATGAGGCATCAATTGTCTTTTATTGGCGTCAATGTCTTGGGACGTTCGGTGTTAGGTACTTCTTTTAAACCTGCCAATCCAGAAAGCGTTAAAGCTTGTATTAATCAACTGATCAAACACTCTCACCTTTCATGAAATTTGAAAAAAAATTAGAAACAGCAACAATCATAAAAAGATACAAACGCTTTCTAGCTGATGTCACTCTTGAAAATGGAGAAGTCGTAACTGCTCATACTGCGAATACAGGTAGCATGAAGACGTGTTGGGAACCAGGCTGGAAAGTTGCCGTTAGCTATCATGATGATCCCAAAAGAAAATTAAAATACAGCCTCGAACTTACTCATAATGGAGAAACATGGATTGGAGTGAATACTTCGATACCAAATAAATTGGCCTATAAATCAATCCAAGAAAATAAAATCCCAGAACTCATGGGTTACGAATCAATAAAACCAGAAGCAACGATTGGCAAAAGTAGAATTGATCTTTTACTGAAATCTTCAGACAAACCAGATTGCTATGTTGAAATTAAAAATGTCAGCATGAAAGCAGAGGATGGAAGAGCTGTCTTTCCAGATGCTGTCAGTGACAGAGGCTTGAAGCATCTTGAAGAACTGGCCGGTATTAAAAGAGAAGGAATGAGGGCGGTCATGCTCTATATTATTCAAAGAGAAGATGTTTCAGAATTTAGACCGGCCATTGAAATTGATCCAGCCTACGCTCACGCCTTAAAGAGGGTCCATGCTGAAGGCGTCGAGATTCTAGCTTACCGTTGTAAAGTTTCTATAAAAGCAGTGGAAATCGACTGTGCTTTACCTGTCTTTCTTGATTTTTGAATAAACTAAAGTATCTCTAAAATAATCACCATGCTTGGTTTGCTCACGCAATAATCCTTCGTAAGAATAACCTAATGCCGCTGGAACTTTTGTCGACCTGGTATTGTTAGGATCACAGCGAATTTCAACTCGATTAAAGCCCTTTGCAAACAAATGATTTTCAACCTCGGTGACGGCCTCTCTCATATAACCCTGGCCCTCATGTCCGGCCAATAACCAATAACCAATTTCGCAGCAATCATGACCCCAACGAATAGTATGAACTCCGACATTTCCTAAAAAAACCAACTTTTCTTTTGCATAAATTGAATAATCAAACTGCTGACAAACTTTCCACCATTCCTGACAATCCCTTAAAAACTCAAGCTCATCTTCTACACTATTGATTTTTTCAGGCCATGGCATAAAGGCTGCCAATCGTCCCCGATCAGAATCAATAGCTTTGTACATCATCTCTGCTTCATCCAGAGAGTGCTTCTTGATAATGAGACGTTCCGTTTCGAGTTCTTCGTCTAGGTGGAGAGGATTCATAATTTTGACCTTATCTTTTTTTGAGAAGCAAGCATTGCTGCTGTCATTTTATATAATAATCTCATACCGACATTAGCATCCCATTCATCACCCTTTGGTCCAGGTGCAACTTCAACTAAATCGAATCCGACGATGGTTTTCCCGCTCTTTACAATCTCCGCAAGGATAGCTGTCACTTCATGATACTCTAATCCACCGGGAACAGGAGTTCCTGTGTGCGGACAGTATCGAGGATCAAGTCCGTCTATATCAAAAGAGATGTAAATTTGTTTCGGAAGAGAAGAAACAATTTCTTTCGCAATATCGAGCCATTTCTCACCGGCCTGCTTTCTTCTCTGAAGATCGACATCAAAATGGACTTCAATTTTATTATGCTTTTCTGTGTAGGAGTATTCCTCCTCACAAAAGTCGCGGATTCCCACCTGAACGAGTTTGCCAATTTTAGGAATTTTTGTCATCGCATTGTACATAATTGAAGCATGCGAATGTTCGAATCCCATATATGCTTTGCGTGTGTCTGAGTGGGCATCAAAATGCAAAATGCCAAGGTTAGGATAAGTTTCTGCATAAGCCTTAAGAGCACCAAAGGGAACTGAGTGATCCCCACCTAAAATAATGGGTGTCTTTTTTTGGGCCAATATTTTTTTACAATCAAGATATATGCTTTCATTCAATTGATCAGAGCCTTCATTTACTTTCGATAGTGAAGCCGACAGCGTTTTACTTTTTTTAATTGAATCAGAATCTGCATCCATGATTTTCTCAGCATGCAGGCGAAGTTGGAGATTGGCCTTTTTAATAGCAGCGGATTGCTTTTTCATATGCAGCCCAACTTCGTAGGCCATGCCATATTCAAGATCAAAGAAATCAATTTGTTCGCTGGCCTTTAAAACAGCATCAGGACCTTTATGCGTTCCCTTTCCATATGAAGTCGTCACATCCCAAGGAATAGGCAGATAAATAACTTGAGAGTCTTTTTCACTAAAAGGTAATCCAAAAATTCCATCATTTGCAGAGGCTTTAGAATTGGGATCAAAATGAAGTGTCATAACTTGCCTTTAAGAGTGAATTTAGAATGGTTTAATTGTGACGAAAGAGTTGTTAATCGAAAAGAAAATTTTCAGGGATTTCAACATTAGGTTGTTGATAGAAGTAATTGACGTGAATTTGCCCTGTAGCATCGATAGATGGCGCAAAAATATAATTCCGACCTTCACGTTTTGAAGGGTTCATGACTTTTTTAGCGACAATATGGCCAATTAAAGCGCCAACAATGACGTCACTGGCCCAATGCGCAGGACGCCCATCTCCTGCTCCATGAACTCTGGACCAACCAGCGAGTGCGGCAGCACTATAAGCAACATAAGGAACCCATTTGTGATCTTTAAATTCTTCCGCAATCACAGTAGCAAACGCAAAGGCCGTAGTGGTATGGCCAGAGGGAAAACTCACATTACTATTTGAGATATCAAAGCCACCAAAAACATAGGGATCATCTGTGCTGCTGGGCCGCGAACGTGAAAAACTCATTTTTAAGGCCCTGGTAATTAAGCCAGAGTAAATAAGCGCTTTCGATAGTTTAATTGACACTAATTTAACTCTATCGTTCTTTATAATAACTCCCAAAACATATCCTACGCCTGCGGTAATGATGGGAATATCACTTCCAATATGTTCACCAATCGTGGACAAAGTAGAAGTCACATCGTTACGGTGGGCCTGGACAAAATCCATAATCTGACGATCATTCTCAAAGGCAATAACCGCCATCAAACTTCCTGCAACAGCAAGAGTGGCCGTGCCTCCGTCAATACCAATATAATAACCGGGATCACTCTCTCTCGGAAAAAGCTCATTGGCGAGACTTGGATTTTGAAGAGAAGTATTCACATCTTGTGAATCAATTTCGAGTTCACGAACTACGCCAATCTGAGAGACCAAATCTCCATTGGCAAGTTCAAAGTCATTCCCCATCATTTGATAGTCATCACTGCGATTTATGCGAGCGGCAAAACTTGTTTGCAACGATAAAAGACAAATCAGAATACTTAGGAATTTCATGGCCGGACAATCTCATAACTCCTTATTTGACGCAATGATCGTGAAACAAATTACAGGGTATAAATCATTGAATTTGCGATGGAATGAATTTAGTTGTCACAAAACTTCAAAGATATTCACCAATCTTTATAAAAAGGGAGTGAAAATACTCTCGTTCATTTTATTAAAAAGGAGATACCCATGGACGCTAAAAAACTACTCGTCACTGCCGCTTTTGCGGGATTAACTCTTGCCAGCTGTGCCGCTACTACCAATTCGCAAACTTCAGATGTTAAGACCGGGAAATGCTACGGTGTAAATGCTTGCAAGGGACATGGAGATTGCAGCACCAAAGGCCATGGCTGTGATAGTAAAAATGGTTGTGATTCAAAAGGCAACGAGTGTAAGGCCCACAATGCTTGCAAAGGCATGGGATGGAATAAAATGGATAAAGCATCTTGCGAGAAAAAAGGTGGCAAGTTCGAAGCTTAATCGCGAATTAAAAACCAAGTGACTTCGTGTTTATTATTATAAAGATGACGGGCATAAGAGCCCTCAATGCTTAAAAAATCATTGAGAGTTTTTGTGTCCGTTTCTCCTTGAAACTTAATCGTGAAAACAAAATTAGTATTTTTTTCTGCCTCGATCCACCTCTGAACCAGGTTCAATAAGCGCGGAGGATAACAAATGATATCAGAAAATAACCAATCCACTTTTTCTTCATTCTTAGGTTCAATTCCAAAAGCACTCTCTTGACGATAAATAAGATTCGGATGTTTCATGATTTTGGGATCAAGGGGAGCTTTGTCGATACTTTGAAGTTGCGATCCTAAATTCAAAAGAACCCAACTCCATCCTCCGGGGCAGGCCCCTAAATCCATACTACGCGATTTCTCATTAGGGTATTTTTGTAAGCGAGTAAGTGCTTCCCAAAGTTTTAAATAGGCGCGAGAGGGAGGAGAAATTTTATCTTCAACAAACTTGTATTCACCCAAGGCCATTGGAGAATCCGTTTTGGCGGCACATAAAAGAGTTTTATCATCGAGCAGAGTCCATGCTCCCACAGGTGCTGATGGTAGAGAGGTAGGAAAAGTTAAAAGCTTTGGCCTAAAGTGTGGTAATTGATCTTCAATTAAACGCGCCCTCCTCACATTGGCCGTCGGATACAACGCCCAATTTCGACCGCGCTCACGCAAAAGGGTTGAGGCTTGTTTAATGGATTCAAAGTGATGAGTTTCAACATCATACCAAATATTTTGCGCCCAAACTGAAGTCTCGGGGCCAGATTCACAAATGACTAAACGCTCGATGATTTTGGGTTCAGTAACGCCCTTTTGTTCAAGTTCGAACAAAAGATCATTGAGTCGGTCTTCTGGGGCCAGGTAAGCAATCGTCATAATGAGTGAAGTATAACTTTTTTGTCACAAAAAGGCCTCGAGATTGACTCATAGAGTGTAATCTTTCACTATGAGGCACTATGAATTTAGTTGGAATTGGACTTAGAACATCACACTACAATGAATGGGAGGAATCTCCTCCACAGGAAATCAATTACCTAGAAGCCCTAAGCGAAAATCATATGACATCTAAGGGTCGTCCTTGGTCTATTCTTGAGAAGCTTCGAGAGAACTATCAATTCTCCTTTCATGGCGTTTCATTGTCGATTGCGAGTCATCAAGGCCCTCGCGAGGATTATCTTAAGACTCTCAAAGAATTTATCGATGTTTTTGAACCTTCAGTAGTGAGTGATCATTTGTGCTGGACCGGACTTCCCCATAGTAACGCTCATAATCTGTTACCGGTTCCCTATAACGAAGAGAGTTTTCTTTTTTTAAAAGATCGCATTATAGAAGTTCAAGATTATTTAAAGAGACCCATTGCTCTTGAGAACTTATCAGCTTACGTCGACTTTAAAACTTCAACCATGACTGAATGGGAATTTTGGAAAAAGTTGCTCGCTGAAACTGACGCCATGATGATGTTGGATGTGAACAACGTCTTTGTGAACGCTCAAAATCATGGCTTCGATCCTAAAATTTACCTTGATGCCATTCCTCAACATAAAATCGCCCAAGTTCACTTGGCCGGCTTCACCGATACGGGGAAGTTTCTACTCGATACCCACTCAAAGCCTGTTTATCCTGAGGTCTGGACTCTCTATCATCATTTAATAAAAAGAGTGGGAGCAGTTCCTACTATTATTGAATGGGATGAAGATATTCCTGAACTCTCGGTAGTAGTCGCAGAGGCCAAGAAAGCACAGGCCATTATCGAGGAGTATCAATGAAGAAATTCCAAGAGAGCTTCTTCTCACTCCTGATGAATCCCAATCAAAAAAATGAGCTCTCAGATTTGCTCATCCCTGCCGGAAAGCTTCGCGCGGATGAAGTCATGTGGGTCTATTACAATGATTACCACATTAGACTTCAAAGTGTTCTGAACGAACATTTTGTCTCTGTTTGGAAGATTTTGGGAGATGATCTTTTCTTCGAAGTTGGAAAAAAATATATTCAAACACACCCCAGTCCTTTTTATGATCTTGGGCTTTATGGTGAAAAGTTTTCAGTTTATTTGCGAGACCAAGAAGTCAGTGAAGAATTTCCCTTTCTACCAGAGCTGGCCGATATTGAATACCATTTTCAGGACTTTTTTCATGCCGCAGTTCCTGAGGCGATCGCGCCAGAATTGTTAACTCAGATTCAAACGAACTCTGATCTCGGTTTAAAACTTAGTCCCCTACTCAGGCCTTATCAATCTTCCCATCCGTTACTTGAGATTTGGGATTTACCAAACCATGACTCGAAAAATCTGAACGAAATTGAATGGCTTGATAATCATTTTGTTCTTTATAAAAATAAATCGGAAAAAATTAAAACTCATCTATTAAGGCCGGCCCAACTGGCCTTACTCGAATTACTCAAGACTCACCCTTTCTTGAAGGCGATGGAATTAGGCACTGAGCATTTTTCTGCAGGAGAAGAGAATCTCGTCTCTGAACTTTTTCAATTTTTAAACACCGAAGGATTAATCATAGGTCTTAAAAGCTATTAATTGCGAAAGCTATTTTTGGTAGAGATTGGACTGAGCTCTCTTCTTCACCGCTCAACACGCAGAGTCCATGGGATTATAATCTTAAATTATCGCATTTGCGCTGCAACATGAGTCCAGAAACTGTTGTCATATTAGTGAAATAAGCAAAAAATAATCACTATATTAAATGCCTTATTCTTTGGCTCAGGAGTTTATTTTGAAATTCATGATCACTGCCTTTTTCTTTCTTATGTCTGCTGCTCAAGCAAAGACATTTGTTTATTGCTCTGAGGGTTCTCCTTCAGCCTTTAATCCTCAAATCACGACTGATGGGACTTCACATAATGCTGCTGGTTTAACCATCTACAATCGCTTAGTAGAATTTAAGCTTGGTACAACTGAGATCGTTCCTGCTCTTGCTGAATCTTGGAAAATTTCTAAAGATAAAAAAACTTATACCTTCAAACTTCGCAAGGGAGTTAAGTTTCACACCACCAAATATTTTAGCCCTACTCGTGAATTTAATGCTGACGACGTACTTTTTTCAATCAATCGCCAGCTTTTAAAAGATCACCCCTACCATATGGTTGGAGGCGGTTCTTATGAATACTTTACGGGTATGGAAATGGATAAAATCATCAAGGCCGTGGCAAAAGTTGATGATTATTCAGTCAAAATTACTTTAACTGAAGCAGATGCTCCCTTCTTAGCGAACATGGCGATGTCTTTCATGAGCGTTCTTTCAAAAGAGTACGCAGATATGTTGGCCAAAGAAAATCGCAAAGATGAAATCGATCAATATCCAATAGGAACAGGTCCCTTTGTTTTCCAAAAATATCAAAAAGACACTTTGATCCGTTATGAAAGAAATGAGAATTATTTCGAAGGCGCACCAAAAATTGAGAAGCTCGTTTTTTCAATTACTCCTGATGCCTCTGTCAGATACCAAAAACTTAAAACTGGCGAATGTCACTTGATCATCGAGCCCTCTCCTAACGATATCGAAGCGATGAAAGCAAGTGAAACCATTTCAGTAATGGAAGCTCCTGGCTTTAACGTCGGTTACCTTGCCATGAACGTAACGAAGAAACCTTTTCAAAATATTTGGGTCAGAAAAGCCATCAATCACGCCTTAAATAAAGACGCTTATATTCAAGCGATTTATCAAGGACATGCAGTAAAGGCCGTTAATCCAATGCCTCCTACCATTTGGGGTTATAACAAAAAGATCAAAGGCTATGATTACAATCCAGAGCTTGCTAAGAAATACTTAAAGAAAGCAGGACTTGCAAAAGGCTTCGAAACAGAAATGTGGACTCTCCCCGTTACTCGTCCTTATAATCCAAACGGGAAAAAGATGGGAGAGATGATGCAAGCTGATCTCGCCGCAGTAGGGATAAAAGTCAAACTCGTCACATTTGATTGGCCAACATATTTATCAAAGTCAAAGGTTGGAGATCATAGCATGATCCAAATGGGTTGGACTGGCGACAATGGCGATCCTGACAACTTCCTCAATGTTTTGCTAGGTTGTTCAGGAGTTCAATCGGGTTCAAATTATTCACGCTGGTGCAATAAAGAATTCAATCGCAATATCAAAATTGCAAAAAGCAATCCCGATATTAAAAAAAGAACTGCTTATTACCTCAATGCTCAAGAAATTTTTAACAAAGAAGTTCCTTGGGTTCCCATTGCTCACTCAATCGTCTTTAGAGCGATGAATTCAAATGTCTCTGGTTATGTTATGGATCCATTGGGTGGAGACATTTTTAAAACTGTAGATATTAAATAATGCTGAGATATTTTTTTAAGAAATTCTTTCACGTCATCCCCACTCTTGTGGGGATTTCGATTTTAAGCTTCGCCGTCATTCGCTTTATTCCTGGTGATCCCGTTTTAATCATGCTGGGAGAACGTGGAGCGAACCCCGAAGTTTATGCTGAAATGAAAAGCAAACTAATGCTCGATCGACCTATGCACGAGCAGTATTGGTATTTTCTAAAGAATGCCGTCAAGGGAGACTTTGGTCAGTCGATCGTTTCTAAAAGAACTGTGATTGAAGAATTTTCAGATCGCTTTCCCGCGACTTTGGAACTTGGAATTGTTGCCCTTTTCTTTGCCGTGATCATTGGAATTCCGATGGGAATTTTTGCGGCCTTAAAGCGCAATAGTTTTTTTGACTACGCCCTGATGACCAGCTCTTTAATTGGTTATTCCATGCCTATTTTTTGGTGGGGCCTGGTGCTCATACTTATCTTCTCAGTCAAACTGGGATGGACTCCTGTCTCCGGTCGCATTTCGATTAATTATGACATCGAAATGTGGAGTGGCCTGATGTTGATTGATACTTTAAAGAATGAAATTACATCAGAGTATGGATTCGCTCCTTTTTGGAGTGCCTTTAAACATCTTCTCCTTCCTTCAATAGCAATGGGAACTATTCCGCTTGCCGTGATTGCCAGAATGACTCGCTCTTCAATGCTAGAAGTTTTGGGCGAAGATTATATTAGAACCGCAAAGGCCAAAGGCCTTCCTTGGAGACGAATCGTAGGGCTTCATGCTCTCCGCAATGCGATGGTTCCTATCATCACAGTGATCGGACTTTTATTTGGTTCAATTATTACTGGCGCCATTTTGACAGAGACCATTTTCAGCTGGCCCGGCATTGGCAAGTGGATTGTCGCGAGTATCACAGCAAGAGATTATCCCGTCATTCAAGGTGGTATTCTTTTTATCGCTGGTATGATCATCTTTATCAACATGGCCGTTGATATGATCTATGCCCTCATTAATCCGAGGATGAGATGAAAGAGTTTTGGAGTCATTTTAAGGATAATAAGGGAGCTGTCATCGGCCTTGCGCTGGTACTACTCTTTACTTTTATTGCGATCTTTGCCCCTTTTCTTGCGCCTAAAGACCCTTCTCAAATATATCCCGAATACTTAAGACTTCCTCCTCTCTGGGATGGAGGGATTTCACATTTTGTTTTAGGAACCGACGATGTTGGACGCGATCTCCTTTCGCGCCTCATTTATGGAGCCCGTATTTCCATGATGATTGGATTCTTTGTGGTTGTCCTCTCCCTCATTATTGGAGTTGTCACTGGTCTCTTTGCTGGCTACTACGGCGGTTGGATTGATACTTTGATTATGAGAATCATGGATATTCTCATGGCCTTGCCCTCTATACTTTTGGCCATTGTTGTCGTCGCCGTCATTGGACCTGGAATTAAAAATGCCATTATCGCTGTTTCACTTTTTTCCATTCCCGGCTTTACCCGAATTGTTCGGGCTTCCGTTTTGGCCGAAAAGAAAAAGCAATATGTCATGGCCTCACAGTCTTTCGGAGCTTCATCCTATCGAATTATGTTTTTAGAAATCCTCCCTAACTGTATGGCGCCTCTCATCGTTCAAGCGACTCTCGGTTTTAGTGATGGTATTCTCAATGCCGCGGCGTTAGGTTTTTTAGGTCTCGGCACGCAACCACCAACGCCTGAATGGGGAGTTATGCTCTCTGATGCTCGCTCTTTTATTGAGAGTTCTCCTTGGATGGTGACTCTTCCAGGTCTTTGTATTTTAATTGTCGTTCTAGGGTTTAATCTTTTCGGAGATGGTTTGCGTGATGCTCTCGATCCAAGGTTGAAGAGGTAAACATGGCGCTTTTAGAAGTTAAAAACTTATCTATTACATTTGATACCAAAAAAGGGCCGATTACCCCCGTTCGCGATATCTCTTTTGTCATTGAAAAAGGTCAAAGCTTGGGAGTCGTCGGTGAATCGGGATGCGGAAAAAGCTTAACTAATCTCGCCTTAATGGGATTGCTTCCAGACAACGCCACAGTCAAAGCAGAAAAAATGTCCTTTGATGGAAATGATCTAAAGTCATTGAGTAATAATGAATGGCAAAAAATTCGTGGCAATAGAATGAGTATGATCTTTCAAGATCCCATGACTTCGTTGAATCCTTCATTTACTGTCGGCTATCAAATAGAAGAAACATTAAAACTTCATCGTTCAGAACTTAATAAAGTCCAAAGAAAGAAAAGACTACTTGAACTTTTTGATATGGTTGGAATTCCTGACCCAGCTCGAAGACTCTCTCAGTATCCTCACGAAATGTCGGGGGGTATGAATCAACGAGTGATGATCGCGATGAGTATGGCCTGTGATCCTGAGCTCCTCATTGCCGATGAGCCAACAACGGCGCTTGATGTAACCATTCAAGATCAAATTTTAAATCTTCTTCTCGATCTTCAAAAGCAAACGGGAATGGCCTTAATTCTCGTGACTCACGATCTTGGTGTCGTTGCCCAAAATACTTCAAAACTACAAGTCATGTATGCCGGTGAAATCGTAGAGACAGGAGATACTCAATCTCTGATCCATAGTCCTCGTCATCCTTACACACGCGGCTTACTTAATTCCCATGCCGGACATGGTCACCCTTTTAGATCACCACTGCCAAGTATTTCTGGCCTTGTTCCTGATCTCTTTCACCGTCCTAAAGGCTGCCAATTTAAACCGAGATGTGATATCGCGGTTAAAGAATGTGAATTGGAACAACCGCAAATGATCGATTGTGTTCGTTGTTTAAAAGTCACTGGTTCATTAGGAGGACAACAATGATTGAAATTGTTGATCTCGGAAAACACTACCAATTAAAAAGTCTATTTGGAAAAGCGGGAACAGTTAAGGCACTTGATGGAGTCTCTTTCAAACTTGAGAAAGGACGCGCGCTTGGTATCGTTGGAGAATCTGGCTGTGGAAAAAGTACTCTGGCCAAAACACTTCTGGGACTTGAAAAAAGAACTTTTGGCGATATTCTGATTGATGGAAAATCGATTGATGAACTCAAACCCCAAGATCGTCACAAGACAATCCAAATGGTTTTTCAAGATCCCTACTCTTCACTCAATCCAAGAAAGAAATGTTGGCAACTCATTGCTGAGCCGTTGCTCATCAATACAAAACTTAAAACAAATGAAATTAGAGAAAAAGTGGATTCTGTTATGGCGTTGGTTGGTCTTCGACCAGAGCATGCTGAACGCTATCCTCATATGATGAGTGGTGGCCAACGTCAGCGTATTGGCATTGCTCGCGCACTCGTTCTCGATCCTAAAGTTCTCATCCTTGATGAACCCGTATCGGCCCTTGATGTTTCCATTCAAGCGCAAGTTCTCAATCTCCTCATCAAGCTTCAAGATGAACTCAAACTCACCTATCTCTTCATCTCTCATGATCTATCAGTTGTTAATCACCTGTGCGATCAAATAGCGGTCATGTATTTAGGAAAAGTTGTTGAGATGGGCCCACGCAAACAAATTTTTGAAGAAGCGGTACATCCCTACACAAAAGCGCTTCTGACCAGTTGTCCCTCTCTCGATCCAAAAACTCAGCACACACCACTAAAAGGAGAACTCCCTTCTCCGCTCAATCCACCTGAAGGTTGTGCTTTTCATAAAAGATGCCCGATCGCTGTTGATCAATGCCACAAGACTCGTCCCGAACTTAAAAAAGTTCATGGTCGCTTTACAGCTTGTCACGAAGTTCATTGATTAAAAACAGGCAAGGGCCCGATTACTCGGGCCCTTGCTGCGGGGGTATTAATTCAAGGTTAAGCTGCAAGTTGGGGATTAAGCAGCCTTTTTGTATTCTTCTTGCGGTTGTGCGGCCTCTTCCACTGGAGCAATAGATTCCACAACTGTAGTCTCTGGTGCTGCTTCTGGAAGCTCGACAACTTTAGCGAATGAACACTTAGCAACTACTTTTTCAAGATCATCACTTAAGAATTCAAACTTGTATCCTTTGGCAATATCACTCACATGAAACACATCTCCGACGTCCAATGAAGCGACATCTACTGTGATCTTGTCAGGAATATCTTGAGGATACCCTTTTACTGTAACTGATCTCAACAAGTGATACATCATGGCGCCAGAAGTTTCACCTTTTGACTTACCAGTGAGTTCAATCTCGATATCCAAAGTTGTCTTCTCATTCTTGTTGAGAGCATGAAAAGAAACGTGGTTTACCGTGTGAGAAATTGTATCTTTCTGAATCTCTTCCAAGCCAACCATGTATGTTCCCACATTTTCAATTTTTAGATTGATGATGTGAGCATGTGCTTTTAAGCATGCTTTCATGTCCTTCAGAGGAATTTGGATGCTGTGATTCATGCCCTTGGCATATACACATCCAGGTACCCAACCTTCTTTGATTAATTGACGGGCCTTAGAACCTTCGTTGCGCTTTTTTGCATTTAATGTCATTTCCATAAATGATCTCCTCCTCAAACTTGCATATATCTGATCGGCGCAATCAGGAATTCCATTAACCTTTTTTGTCGGGTAATGATAAAAAGTCGTCTTTTCGGCACCTTATACTTTTTTCATGGTGCCAAATGGCCACTTAATGGAGTCTTTGTGGGCCTAGCTTAAAAGTGCAACCTCTTAAAATCTCGAAAATGAACTTCGGCATGAAACCTGCACAAAGCCTCTCCATCGTGAAGAGTTTCCTTGGAGGGATCATTATGAAGCGTAACCTAGCTGTGTTTTTCTTTTTGCTTTTAACTCTCGCTGCGTTCAAACAAAATGCATTCGCAGCAGAGATCAAACTCGTTTTGATGACCAATCAAGAGGACAAGGACATTACTCATTTCATTCTTAAAACAGATGATGCCACTCACGATGCGATTGCCTTTATCAAGAGAACTTTTGATAACAAAGGTAAAAAGATCAATGAAGAAACATATAAAGGTGAACAAGTAGAAGATGGTCTGGTTATGGAAAATAGAAAAGATCGTGACATCGTCATTCTTCGCAGTAGCAACTTTGCTCCTCATAATGGTGGCGATATTGAAATTGATACCCTCTACAGTGGCGTTAGCGACAAAAGAAAATCATACCAATTTGAACTGCAACGTCTTGGAGACGACTGGAAATTACTCTATAAAGATAAAAAAGTTTCTACAGTACACTTAATTTCGAATAAGGCATTTCTCATAGGCACGATCGGGATTAAAGATATTGTCGTAAAATAGTTTCCCTCAAACTTTGTCAAAGAAAGGCCGCTTATTAAGCGGCCTTTTTTATGAATTGCTTTGAGTATTTCGTCCATTCTTCTATAGTATGCACTATCGTTTTGAGCTTATCAGCGTTTTCGAATTGCTGATAATTCATAAAAAGAAAGTGCTGATCTAGGGACCCTCCAAAGGAAGGTTGGCTGAATTTGAAATGAACTCTTCCATTGAAGCAATCGTACTGTCCCAGCTTTTTATTGCTTAAGATCGTCCAATTCTTGCCTCTCATCAGCTTTTCAAAGACGTGAGACCCTTCCACCTTAAGTAAGATTCCTTTTTGGGAAACTTGATGAACCGATAATTCATAAGATTTAATATCGTAATCCTCCTGCTGAGCTTCGATTTTCAAATTAGTCGAAAAACGGCAGTCTCTTTCTTGGGCTTGACCATTAATAAGCTTCAGTAAAAAAAAGTTTTTCAAAATATCGCGATCGAGCCATCTCAGTGATCTCAGTTCCACAAAAGGTCCTGCTTCAGACATGAAAGAAACCATCGTCTTAACACTCCCCTGCATCCAAGTCGTTCGAATGCGTGGATCGAGATAAAATTGATAGAGCTCATAAAGATTGCACTTGATAAAATCGCGATTGCGCGACAACCAGATGGTCGTTTGCTTTAAACTCTCTAATTTGTCTTCAAGCTCTTGGTAAGCGATTTTACCTTGTGGTGTTTTAACCCACTCTCGGACCCATACTCTACCTTCTGGCGAATTGGCCCAATGAATTCCCAATTGATTCTTATTCTCAAACCAAAAGGTCTCGTCAATTTGACCAGTTCCTAGAAAACCTTCGTACCAATCCTCGACCCATTTCTTGGTTTGCCCAGACATCTTTTGTCCTTTAAATGAATTTCTCGAGAGACTAACAAATTTAGTTAATTATAAGGAAAATAAATTTGTTAGATTAAATATATCAGAGATTTAATGATTAAATGACTGGGAGAGATTTTTACCGCGTAGGAAAAAATATCCTCAAAAGTGCCCACTTTTGTAGGTGCGTGATACTTTTTTATGGGCTCATGCAACGACTGCAAGGCCCATAAAAAAAGTATCACGCTCTATTAATTTAATTAGATTTGTCCAAGTCCACCATCGGCCATGATATCTGCACCTGCAATATAGCTTGAATCACTAGAAGCTAAAAAGAGCGCCACGTTCGCCATTTCATCAGTGGAACCAAAACGCTTGGCAGGGAGATTAGTCAAAATGCCATCAGCAAAGCCCTTGAGCTCGGCTTCTGACATTCCCATTTTGCTATAAATTGGACTCTCAACTGGGCCTGGTGATAAAACATTAAATCGTACATCGCTTACAGGAATTTCCGCAGTCCAAGACCTTGCAAGACTTCTAACTGCAGCCTTTGTGGCAGAGTACACGCTAGCACCGGCGATGCCTTTTACTGAAACAACTGAAGCGTTTAAAATAACAGAACTGCCCTGATTCAACACGGGCAATGCCTTTTGAATTGTAAAATAGAGGCCTTTCACATTGGTATTGAAATGCTTATCAAAAAATTCTTCATCAACATTCGGGGTAGGTAAAAAATGAGCAATCCCTGCATTGGCGAAGAGAACATCTATCTTCCCATATTTTTCTTTTATATGGGCATACAAGCGATCCAGTTCTGATAATTGGCCTACATTTGTTTTAACGATATCAAAAGCATGGCCGAGCTCAGCTTTTGCTTTTTCAAAAGTTTCATTTGAGCTTGCTGTAATAACGACTTTTGCCCCTTGGTCTCTGTAGAGCTTGGCGGTGGCCAAACCAATTCCCGAATTTCCACCTGTTACAAGAGCGACCTTTCCTTCTAATTTTTTCATCTCAGTTTCCTTTGTTTTATAATATTTCACTCGGTTTAATGAACTGTTTGGTTCAATATAATTGAGCCCCATTCTTAAAGCAATAAAATATTGAACTATTTGGTTCAATATGATAAAATTCTTATACTTATGGGAAGAACAAAGTGTTTCAACAGAGAAGAAGTCCTAGATCGTGCTATCCAAGTCTTTTGGAGGCAGGGCTTTGCCAACACTTCATTACATGATCTCGAACAGGCCACGGGCGTGAATAAATCTGGTCTCTACTCTGAATTCAAAGACAAGGAAGACCTCTTTTGTCAAAGTATAAAAAGATATAAAGAGACAAACTTAGTAGCAGAAATTCTAACGAAGCAACCTTTAGGTTATGAAAATGTTGAAAACTTTCTCAAGTCATCTCTCAATTGCAGTGGAGAGAAAGGCTGTTACCTTGCGAATACGATGAGAGAACTCTCGTTCTTACCTCATCAAGTAAAAAAACTTATCTTGGAAAATGTAGCGTCAGTTGCCGAACTTTTATTGATGAATCTTAAAGCAGTGAGCAATCGCAATGACCTCGACCAATTTGTTTCAATGATTCTCACTTTTAGCACGGGCATAAGTTTAAAACTAAATGCGATGAAACCTAAAGAGGTTGAACCTGAGATTGATTTCTTTTCAAAAAATTTTAAAAAATTAATCTTAGATGAAGAATAATGATTACTCATCAATTTACCTAAAAGGTACGTGATACTTATTGGTAAAATTCCTGATTCAGATGATCACTACAAAAATTTACGAATACTATGTCATCTCCAGCAAATTCACTCCCATTAAAAACCTTTTGAATCTCCAAATGGGCCTTTCTCAAGATTTTCACAATTTCAACTTGCGCTTTTTGACGGTTCACTTTTCCAATTTGGCAGGATATAAAATTATTACTAATTCCTGCTTTTTCAACACTGTAAGCAGAGTTCAGCAATTGATTAGACAAGTTTTTTAGAATCTTAGGGTTGGAAAAACGGAGTTGAAGCTCTAATTCAATCTCTTCTTTTATTATCTTCAAAAGTCCAAGGCGCTGAAATTTGTCTAAATCACGGAGTCCCTGTTTCCCATATTCTGCCATGACATCTTTAGACGTCGTGACTTTCTTAAAAGCAATTTTAATGAAGAGATCATGATTAACTTCCATAGCTTTCAAAATAATTTCATCGTTATTCACATTTTTGTTTTTCTCAAAAAACTTATGGGCCAAAAGACTTTCAAAATGGGGATAAATCTCAACTATTTCACTGACTGTGCTATTAGGAAAAAAGATGTTCTCTAAACAATGGAGAACAAATTTTTCCTTAGGGGCTCGTTCCCCCATGAAGTATCGATTTAGCGTCTTAGATGAGATCCCTAAGATCTCAGCGGTCTTGGTATATGTCAGATTTTGACTTACGATCATTTTTCGAATGAGTCCTAAAAAATCTTCTTTCCAAATTTCATTTTGCATACAAAACCTCACTCTCTTCTTGCTCATATTGCATGAAATTTGAGGTCTTTAGGAGCCATTTCTACCATCTGTCCAAGGGCTACCCTTTTTGGACAGTTCATAGAATATCCTGACTTGAAATGTCCAAACCAAGACCAAAGGCTTAGATTGTCCCCTCGATTCAAAACGGATAAGACCGCACGGTCACTTTAATCAAAGCTAACTTGATTTCACTTCACTTTATTTCCCTTTTTGTGCAAAGGCGTGTTGATAATGACCTTGTGCAGAATTTAAAAAGGAGTGAAAATTGAAAACAACAAAAAAATTAATCTCGCTACTTGGTCTTACCTTATGCTTATCAAGTCTCAATTCTTGTGGAAAGGATGTTCAAGAAAAAGAATTACAAAATGAGCAACAAGTATCATCCACACAAAATCAATCAGCAGGAGAAGTGTTAGCTGTTACTGCAGACGGGACAGGCAAGATCGTAAGATACTCTCTGCCTGAAACAGACATTATTAGAAACAGAGATCAGTATCGTGCAACTGATCTCATCGAAATTCCAATGAATCCTATCTACAATGCCAAGTTTTTTAAAATAAAAAATGAAGCTGAATTTGCAAATAGATTGTTTGTCGGTCCTAAGGTCTACGTCTATGGGGGTGGTGAAAATGGTAGAATTACCATTAAAGATAATGAAAATGGTACGGTTAACTTAGGTTTTAATATCGCAGTTATTTCTGGACTTAAGAATCGTATCATTTCTCCAAATGGTACTTCTGAAATTAATGTTCCTGATAATTCTCTTGTTCAACATCAAGCTCAACTTTTTGATGAAGTAAGACGTAGCTTTGGAAGTGATACTGTCCTAGCTGCCCTTCCGGGTTGCCCAAAAAGAATAGTCATGAATGTCGTTGGTGAAGAATACGATGCCAATGTTCTAACTCAGCTTGGTGCCGATTACTGTGAAATTGATAGACCATTCAATGTAGTAATCAAAAGTATATCAAAGACCAAAGCTAAAGATATAATGGAGCGATTTATTTACGATAACCAAGTCATGGTTGAAGTCCTCTTTGAAACACGTGCTCGTTATCAAGTTGCTAATTTAAAAATTCATTTCGACAAGAAAAAAATATTCAGTGACCTGAAAGCAAGCATTGGTTTTAAAAAGGGATGGTTCAAGGGTGAGCTTGATGTTCATATTCGAAAAGTTATTGAATCGCAGTCTCTCAACATTAGCATGCATGGAGCTGACTCATCCGTAACCCAATTAATTATCAATCAAGCTATCGATAAGTTCTTCGCACCTTTTAGAGCTGATCCGAATACACCTGATCATGATAAATGCGACTCTGGATTATGCTTACAACTCTCTTCAACTAAATTCGAAGAAGCAAGTGATCTCGATGTTACCTTTGCTCAATCTGAGAACACTCTCACAGGTCAACATTATCGTACTAGTGCAACACTTAGACCGACTGAAAATCGTGTTGAGATAAGTGGTGCCGATAATGAAGGCCGTGGAATTCCACGTGAGCGTTCTGTCGAGCTTCTGCAAACTGCACAGGATGGCGACATTATCGAAATCCTTCCGACTTCGCTTTATAGAGAATATCGAGAATTTTCAAACTCTTCTCAAAGACATGATAACAATGTTTGTGTGAGGACTGAACGTCGCTGTGAAGACAGAAAAGCGTTTGACCCAGACCGTCCGCGCATTGATCGTCCAATTTGTCGTACTGTCTGCGCGGAAACTCAGAATCAGTGGACGCAATATAATGACTATGGACTACAAGGATCTCTATTTCGTGAGCTAACAGACATAGCTGGAGAAGTCCCTGAAATCATCAATGGATTAGCCATTAAAGCTGACTTTACTGAAGCAGGAATCAACAGATCTGTCACATGTCCAATCAATCTTTTTGAAAGAGTGGCCAATGGAAATGCTATCCAACTAAGATTTCAAAATGTGGAAGGTTGTGACATTTTCTCAAAGAAAAGAAATCTTCCATCCATTCATCTCGTCAATAATATTAACTACCCTATCACTTACAGAAGTGGTCGCACGATTCAAAGATGGAATGGAGCGAATGAAGATCATACTCAGATGCAAGTATACAATCCTGAAATATTTTTCAAAGGGATTGTAACTGTCAAAAGTCTAGGATTCAGCGGTTTAGGAAATACAGTAACTAGAGATTAACTTAAAAAGAGGATAAATAAATCCTCAAATATAAAGGAGCAATTATGAAAATGTACTTAACAACAATTATCACGACACTAAGTTTATTAACGGCCGGACTCGCTTATGCCAATACGACAGAGGGTCCAGTAACATCAGGTTCAATCGTGAGTAGTCAGTTAAAGGATGGAAAAACTCATCTCAAGCTCAAAATTGAAATGCCTGTTTGTCATGCGCAACTAAAAGGAGAAGCTAACGTTTTCACCTATTATGAAAATGAAAAAGCTTTTATCACCGTCTCTGCGGAAGCAGAATTTGAGAATAAAGATATCCTCTGCGTAACTGATGGTGCAAAAGTTATTGAAGTAGAACTTGATCGAAAGGTCGAGCTTGAAGATATCTATTTAGGTTTTGAGAAATAAGAATTTAACTAAAGGGAAAATCATGAACTGGTTGCTATCAATTTTAATCATAATAAGTTTCTCTGCACAAGCCAAAGAGGTCTCTATCGATTTTGACTTTCTTTCTCTCCAGGGTCAGAGTTCGAAGATGACAGGAAGGCTTATTGCAAGAAAATTTTTCATTGATGCTGATGGCGACCATGTTCTTATTAACCAAGAACACAAACCCTATGATTCTGAACTCGTTCATGAAAGGAACAGACTCTTTTTCAAATCTGATTCGTTCCTACTTTCCACTCCTTTTGAAATGGACGGACCAAGTACCCTTGACTTAAAAATGTTACAAGGTCAGTTTTTATCAACTCGAAGTCAATTTACATTAAATGCAGAAAGTGTTGATCTAAAAGAAATAAAGCTAAAGTCCATGACATTTCACACTTCACCTTCTCTTTTAGAGGATCATAATAAGCTGGCACATTTAATCAGTTCAATGCAGATTAACATTGATCGCTTGGATACCTATGATCAAAAAATGATTTTAGTTGGTGAAGATAAGTCACTCATTGAAATTAATGATCTTTCACAACTTGAACTGAAGATGACCAATGGACAATTTCAGTTCAAAGGAAAAATAAAATTGTTAACGAAAATAAGTTTTAAGGTTTCAGGTTTTGCTCAACTAAACTCACATGGATTACTGATAAATCTTGAAAAGGCATCCATTGCATCCATCATCCCTGCAAAATCGCTCGTAATATTTATGTTGAAAAAAATGATTGATAGAGAGGTTGCGGATATAAATGACGACCAAATTCTAATAAAACTTAATTAATCTTGATTGGAGTTGTATTTTCCATTCATGGTTGTAAAAAGAGCGCCCCAAAGAATAAGCTCGCGATCTTTTTTGGCACTTCCGCGAGTTTTTTCGATGAGCTTATTCATTTTGTTTTGAAAATCATTATAGATTTTCTTAGCTTCATCTATAAACTCTATTTTAATTTCATCACTATTGATAAAGTTTTGAACCATTCTCTGATCTTTTTTGTAGTATTCGGCGTAGCCAAAAGCAATATTCCAAAGAGATTTGTTATAGGAGTTTCGAAGTTCAAATTGCTCTCCGAACTCTTTTTTAAATTTATAGTTACCAAGGAGATTCAATTCAACAAAACCTAATGAAATCATCTCTTTTAAAATATCTTGCTGGTCAATTGATAATACAGATTCATCAGCAAGTCCGTACTCTGAAAAGAGAAAAATATAGAGCTCTAAAATAGCTTCAGTATTAGTAAAACGCTCAAGATACCAATTAAGTCCATGCTGTGGATTAGCTGAACTTGGGCCAATATTAAACCCAGCTGAGTTCAAGTATTTAGTGACGACGCCTTTTTCCGAAGCTGTTAACCAAGTCCCTTCGTGAAAAAGCATAAGGGCCATTTTATGGCAGACGTTATCAGAGACACTGTGTTTCTGAATATTATAAAAACCCGTTCTAGAGAGGCCAATTTTATGCGCAAGCTCCTCAATCGAAAGTTCCGAATACCTTTCGTCTTTTTTTTCAATCACCGCACTAATGTAGAGCTTAATAAGCTCCAGCTTAGTCTGATCATATTGCTCGGTCTTGCTCATGTATATTTTTCCTTCTTACGCTCTTCGTCCATTTTTGTGAAAATGTTGATATGAATATGATCATAATATTGTTTGTTTCTCAATTATTTGCAGCGATGTCTCCCAATTGCAGCTATCTTAAAAATCCAAAAGTCATAAAGTCGAGCTATTCAAAGCTTTGCTATGCAGAGGTTAAATGCCAATTATATGGCGTTGAAGCCTTTAATTCTGTCGCTTGCCTAGAGAATTCGGAAGGCAAGTGCCCCAGCGCCACAGCGTGCTTAAACGATAAAAATGTCACCTTTCTAAGCTTAAAAATGAGCACCCTAGAGAATACTCAGAAACCAATAGACAACAGCGAAGGAGTAACAAAGTGAAAGTCCTTCTACTGGCCCTGCTTACCCTCTCATCATCACTTACTTATGCAGAGGAAACCTACCCTCGCCTTTTTGAAACTAAGAACGAAAAATTCTGCATGGTTGTTGATGACCAAGGTGAATTAATCGCATGTGCCCTAAAAGACCAATGTCAGGAGTATCCTCAATGTTTAGAAGCGCTCAAAAAATTGCAAAAGTAATCATCCTGATCTTTCCCCTCATCGCGCGAGCGGCACATGGCGAATGGTACATTGATGGGACAATCACAAAAGTGAACAATAAGTCAGTTGTCCTGAAAATGGAAAAATCCAACTCGGAGTTACTAGTTCCAAAACAACTTTTAAAAGAACATGATTTGAGAGTGGGAATGAAAATTCTCAGAAACGTCTCGGAATCCGAGCTCGTTCAAATTGCCTCAATTAAAAGTGGCGGTGGTTCAAAATAGATTCCCAACGATTTGATCCAGGAAATATGTATGAAAAAAGTTAAGTCTCTTTTAATTCCATTTTCAGTGGCGTTCCTCATTTCTTTCAGCCTCAAAGCTTCATCCATGAACTTATCTTCATTTCTCAATTTTTCGTTCTTTATCTTTCCCCTGTTCCTGCTCTTTTTTATTATTCTAACGAGACATAAAAGAAACCCCATTCTTCTGAAGTTATTATGGTTCACAATATCAATTCAAAACTTTTTCTATTCAATTATGGCCTATGAGTCATTTAAAATTGAAAATTACACGATCTTTGCCTATTTCTTTATCTCGATGCTCGTTTCACTTCTTCTTTTGTATTATACTGAAAAATTTAGAAGCAACAAAACTCACCTGGACGAATCCGTTTAAACACTGCTTCAACGATTTGATCCAGGATACTTTTTTGGATACTTTTTTCTCATCTTCTATCGTAAACATTTTTATATCGATGTAATTAGCTATAACAAAGACTCGTCAATTTCCTTTATAATTTTCTTACAGACAACCTTAACTTGAGGCTTAACAGAAGTTATGTAGTTATAAATTTTATCATCAATTTTCTGTAAAGCTTCTTTGTTCCACAAGCTTCTAGAAGCTCCTACTGGTACATCATCAGTGTCAGAATCAATTGCTCGAAATAAATTGCAATCCTCATCATCGAGTGAAACTACGTCTAATCTATCTTTTATCTCCCTAATCCCCTCAATAAAATAAATATCATCATTGAGAAGCTTCATTGCAAATTCTCGTAATTCCAACCTAACTTTTTCTATATAGTCATTTTTGTGCACTAATACCTCATCTAGAGTGGAGTAAACCATTCTCTCCTGGATGAATTCGTTTAAACACTACTTCCACGATTTGATCCAGGATACACCGTTTTTCGTCTATTTAGTAAACTTGATAATTTCTATGGATAAAACATTTTCATTTTTATCAAGATCTATATTTAACGTAGTACCATCTGCAATTCGAAAATCTCTTGTCTCTTCATATTTTTCTTGATGCTCTTTTTTGTCAACAAACACGATTGAAAAATCATCCATACCTGAGATCCCATTTTGATTTAATAGTTCAATCAATTCTGTTATTCTAATACAAGTCATCGTCGTTCCTATGGTAATAATTCATATCTTAGTATATTAGTACCTTGTAACATAGTCTTCCAGGGCTAAAGTTATTCATTTTCATAATGTTTTTTACTACTCCTGTTTGTGCATCTCGAGCAACACCCAGACTCTGCCCACTTCTTAGACTGTCTCTTTAAACCATTCTCTCCTGGATGAATTCGTTTAAACAATGCTTAAACGATTTGATCCAGGAGATAAAGCAGAGATAAAGCATCAAATCAACTCTTTCCCCGTTAATATTGAAAGTTTAATCTTTCCAGTATCGGTAGTTACTATTATCGTATCGTTTTCGACCAAGTAATTTTCAATAAGATCTGTCGGAGTAAACCATATGCGTCCACCAGTCGACTCGTAAAGACCAACACCAATTTCTTCGATTACAATAATTCCTTTGTTCGCTAATTCTACAACATCCACAAAAAAAGATTGTAAATCAATTTCAGAAATTACTTTCATTTCTACGGTATTAACTATAAATAGTCGATTATCTACACCAATGAAACACTCATTCACACTATCTAGAGACTTAACTTTAGGATAGACACTATCTTCCTCATACGAAATTCCTATTGCGACATGAGGAGTTTCAATAATTGCAAATGAAATTAAATTTTCACTTCCGGACTCTAAAAGTAATTTCGACTTATAATTACTCAGTCGCTTATTTCAAATATCTCTTTCAAAAAATTTTATTATAGGAAAATTAGACATTCTTAGAGACCTCCTTTTAGCTTTACTGTAATTAGCTTGTTGCCATCCCAAATAGACTCGACTTTGAGATGACCATTCCTTCCAGAAATTAAGGACTCATGACCGGCCAGGAGTATTCATACCACTAAAATCACTACATTCCTGTCGTGACCTCACTGCTCATCACTGGAACAAATCGGGTATTTTCTTTAGCAGGATAGTTCAAAATGTATTCACGTGTTAGTACAGCACATCTACCAGAATATTCATGAAACGATTCACCAATATTTCGACCATCAATTCCCCAATTGTCATAGGTATACTTCATTTTTCCATTTTCATCTATTTCAATAACATCTCCACCTACTATGGCAAAGTCTTTGCTAGAGTTATCATCAAGAAATTTTAACAAGAGTTCTTTGCTCCATGCTTTGCCTTCGACTCCTGGCATGTTCAACTCAAGCAATTCCTGTTGATATTTATCAGGTATCTTCTTTTCCATATTAACCACCTATCATTGTTTTGGTACAAAAAGTCTATGTCGAACAGTTACGTTATCTGCTTCGATAATCCACTCAAAGTGTCCCTCTTTACCATTATATCCTCCAGATAATTCAATTTTAGTCCTTGTTATGCCATCGCCCCCAATTAATGGAGATTTCTTACCAACTCCTGCCCAATTATCAACTTCTTTTGGGAATGCGTGATAATCGCCGAGTCGCATTTGCTCTTCCACTTTCGGTGAGTACTTGGTCTTGCTTAGAGGACCTGTATCTACAACTTTTCTAAGATCATCAAGTTTATTTGGAGTATTAACTGAATATTTATCAAGTTTGACTACACCATTTTGAACCGAATCAATCAGACCTTCAACTTTGCCAATCCCACCAACTTCATTTTTCCATACTCTCTCCGTAAAGTTCGCAAAATTAACGATCTCCTCCTTGAGCTTTAACCCTAACTTTCCAGAGGAAACAGCAATTTTCTCAAATAAAAGCGCTCCCTTAGTTCCTGCGCTAGCCACTTTGATAGCTTCTAAGGCGGTCTTGCCAATGGCCCCACCATAAATAAGAGTTAAGACCTCAGTCATCGCATACCCAACGATTTCTCCTTTGCCCTCAGGCGAGGCTTGGAGAAAGTCATTGTAATGCTCTCCAATCGTTGCATAGAGAGCAGAGCCAAATTGTTCAAATCCTTGATCATAAATCATATTTATAATTGCACTGATTCCTGCAGCAGTATTCTGAAGATTTGAAGCAAAGTGAATCAAACCTAAAGTAGAATCTTTGATACTATTAAAACTTCCATTCCCCACTCCTTCTAGGAAACCAAGAATTTGATTTGAAGAATTAATTCTTTCAAGAAGAATGCTTCTTTCATAGGGGTCTTCAGGTATTTTTGTTCCATTCTGAGTTAAATCTAAAATGTCCTGTTGGTTATAGGCTAGTATTCGCTGAAATTGTTCTCTTTGCTCTGGTGAATTAAACATCGCTCTCTGCAGATTGAGCGACATTTGGGAGCTCATATTTTTTAAAAAATCTTGCATCTCGTTTTTTCTAAGCCAAGCAAGAGCAGCACTCCAATCCATTTTCTTAACTTGTCGTCCAGGCCCCGAGCCGCGTCCTGAACGATCGATTATTTCGCAAGAGTAAGAACCATCACCTGCCTGAGAATATTTGCAGGAAACTCCCTTGTCTCCAGTTTCTATACACCAACCACTACCAATCTTAGTTTTTGGACAAAATGTCCCTTCTACGATGTCAACAGACCAATCTCCAACTAAATCAATGGCTCCTTTAAATTGATGCTCTAATTCTTTAAAGATTCCATCATTTTTGATTCGATCCCGAACTCTTCTTATTTCAGCTTCTATCTTCTTGCCAATTTTTTCAAAGAGTCTTCCAAAATCACCCAAAAAGGCTTTATTACCATTTTTTGCGCCTTCAAGTTCAATTTCAGCAATCGGAACCGAATTCACAACATCCAAATATTTTTTCAAAGAATTAACTCGCGCTGATTCTTGCTTTTCTTTTTGCTTCAAACTTGAAGTTAATAGATTCGATTGAGTCTTTTTGGTCATTGCGAGAAGATTCGCAAATTGAGAAGGTTCATAAGAACTAAACAGTGCATCAACTGCTTTATTAAAGTCATCTTTATTCTCAATAATTAATTCACCAAATTCTTTTAAATGATATTTAAGTTCTGATGAAATCTCATCTAAAGGAGGTAGCCCCGAAGTATTATTCTTTACCTTCAACAGGCTGAAATAATGAGAGAGTGAAGATTGATACTTATCATAACTTTTTCTAATGTCTCTATTTAATCCACTTAATTGAGTAACTGCAGATTCATAGGATAATTTAATCTTTTCACATCCTTCGTGATCCAAATTCGATGGCCATAACTTTTCATTTCCAGCATAGCTAGGATATTCTTTAAGCATTACCCGACATACAATATAGTCTTCTAAGTTTGATGACTGATTTAAATATTTTTCCAATTCTTTCATTTTAACTTGCTGACTTGAAAACTTCTTAAATGACGCTTGAAATATTTTTTTACTTTCAGTTATAGTCGATTCAAATTTCTTTAAAAGTTCTTTCGCATACTCATCCTTACTCTTATATAGACTCCTCAAAATGACATAATCCATATCTGGATTTTCAATGTCGAGTTTAGGGTAACTATAAATAAAAGTTTCTTTGTTATTACATGAATTACTAATTTCATTTAAAATTCTATTCTTTTCATTTTTCCTATTCTCACCTGGAATATAAAAGCTTTGTGAATCAAGATAGTTCTGATGGGTTTTATGTTGAGAAAATTTTAAGATATTTTCAATTTGAGCACTTGGTAGCTTTTCAATGAGACTAGCGACACTCATTGACGTAAGCTCTACTTTTTCAGCAATTATTTTTTTTAACAGCGTATCATATTCCCCACGTTCAATCAGCTCATAGACTTGTAACTTTAAAAGATTTTCTTTATAGGGATGATCAATGACCTCAGGTCCAATCACTTCTTCTTTCATGGCCGTTATCGCGCCAGCTTTTCCTAAACATTTAGCAATTTCAAGACTTTCATTTGTATTTATGGAATGATTTAAATTAAAGTCGATATCATTCAAACGGCCTGGCATTGGTAGCTTTCTTGGTAAATTTGGATTCAATCCTCCATTACTCTGAGGTAGCCCACCTATTTGGCCTAAGTTGAGCAATTTATCACTCTTTTCACTTATTAAATTATCTGATGCAAGTTCAATAAAATGATCTGCTTTATCTTTATACCAGGCAATTATCCCTTGTGGGTGTTCATTACTTCCCCATTTTGCGAGAGTGCCTTTTCCTTTTTTTCCACCTTGAATTTGCCAACTTATTTCATTTAGGATTTTTTGTTTTTTTATTTCTTTAAAATCGCGAAAAAGCTTTATTTGTGATTGATTTTTTTTTGTAGGTTCTTGAATCTCAATCATCCATTGAGAATCATCTTTTATTTGTGAGCTTTCTTTTCTTACAAATTCTCCGAAGCTATTCCTCCTAATGGGTTCACCGCATATACGCATTCGATTAACTGGAGATTGCATAAAATTCTTTGAGCAGCTTATCGAAAGAACCCAGCCATCCCCTTCTTTTGTCCCAAATTTTGACATGACTTTTTCAATATGGCCTTTCTGAGGCTTAAAAAGTGGACTCTTATAGCCTATGACAGTACCAACCAAGCCTTTCGAATTCTTTTCTAAGACAACTTTAAAGGGGGGTTCAAGCTCTTTATTTATACTGCTTGATAATGATATCAATTCTTGTGAATTACATGCGTAAACGAAATTCAAATTTAAAGAAATATAGGCCAAGAATCCGAATAAATATTTAATCATAGACTATAGTATCGACAAGTTTAAATGGTGGCTAAAGGTTAATTTTCTTTACTTTGTTATGCCTTCATCCTGAGTTTTAGTTGGTTTTGTATTTGATTTTTCATCAATCATTCCCTTCTTAGGATCAAGTTCTGCACCAAGGCAATTTTTAATAAGCCCTTCGACCTTTGAAGCAAGAGTTGTTTGCCCCATGGACTTCAAAACATGGCGACAAGTTTGGAGTGCTGAATACTCGTTCATATCCATAAACTGCATACCCTCACCTTCTGCGAAGGATTCATCTTCAAATTTTTTCTTTCGACTTGTGAACATGGGACAAAATTGATCGAGGCAATTATCAAGACCAGATGCAAATGAAGTAACAAACTGGCCCCCAGCTTCTACTTTTTTTGGTTTCGAGACATATCTCGATGTTGGATACCTTAGGCCACCATTTTCAAAAGATTTCTTTGTACCTACTGTATGACCAGTGCCAGTCTTTCTTATGCCAATGGAAACGGGATCATTTTCTTCAAACACTCTGATTTCGCCTTCAGCTTGGGACGAATAGGCCACGAAGTACATTTGACCTTCTCGTACAAAATAAATCCCATTCTCTGATCCTGAGGCTCCTTGAAAATAGACGATGCCATTGACTGAGCTTAGTCCAAAACTGTTGACGAGGTATTTATTATTGGTAAATCGGCGTCCCATTTGAACGGCACAGTCATACATAGCCTCAACATTGATGCTTGTTTCACTAATACTCATCTTGGCCTTGTCTGACTTGTAGTAATAGTCAACATCTTGGGCCAAAAGCGAAAAACTAAAAATGCTTAATAGACTAACGAGGTATAACTTCATACGGGCTTGCCAATTTCCTTTCTTTATTGATTTTCTCACTGGATATTTCTCTAAAATTGGAATTATCTTTAAAAAGCTCTAAGATTTGAAGCGATGAATTTGCAATAAAGTCTGCCGTCTTCTTCACTTCTTCAAAACTTTTCTGTTCAGACGTTTTATCAAAATAATATCTGGTAAAAACGGCAATCAACTCTCCAGATACTGGATCAAAGATGGGACCACCAGAGCTTCCCTTGCAATTAGCAACACCAATCTTATAGGCCTTGGAGTTCTTATCTAGCTTCTTGCTATAAGCCCCCATATGTTGCCCAACTCCATCGATATACTCCAAAATAGGCCCATTAAACGCTCTCAGCGGGCCCCCATTTGCACAATATCCGTACCCATTCACCGTATAATTAGATTTAAATACTTTACTCATAAGCTTGAATGGATAATGCAAATCTAGGCCTTCGACTTTTAAAGAACACAGATCTACGTCCTGATTTTCACCGCCACAAACACCTATGGACACCTTTGTTGCAGCTCCACCGCGCCAATCAAGAATTCTCAAACTCTTTACTTTGCCTTCAAGATAGGGCTTCATGACGTGAAAATTAGTCACGATAATACCATTGCCAATATAGGACCCAGAGCCTACTTCTTCATTGCCATCAATCATTAAGCTTTCAATTTTGACCACGGCCTTCTTCTTAGAAGCGATAATCGCTTTTTCGTCACCATAAGACGGCATTTTATCTTGGGCCCACAAAGAGCTCGCAATCAAAAAGATTAATATGAAGAGAGATCTATTCCGCTTCACTGGCAATCCCTCTTTTTACTTTACCATTATGCTTTGAACGAAATTTTGCAATTGCATAAACTCTCTGGCGCATTTTATCTTGATCTAATAAGTGGCTTGCAAGAGCTTGATACTCATCATAACCAATCATCACTTCTTTTTCGATGCACATATTTTTTGCGACGAGAGTGAGAAACATATCTTGTGATTTTTCACGATAACTTTGGATTTGCTCAAAAGCTTTCATTCGCTCTTTGGCATCATCAAATGGCTTTTTACACATTTTTAAAGGATTTGAAGAAGTCCCTTTAATTACTCCATCAGCATCAGCTGATTCTAACGAAAAGAATCTCACCAAATATTTGATATCTCCAGTTTGATCTCTTAAGGCTTCTACCGTCTTAAAATTCATCCCTTCAAGACCCAAAATCTTTATCATATTCAAAACATCTTCAGGAGGCCCCATTAATAATCGATGTGAAATAACGTCTTCAAACATATAGGCCAGTAAGCCTTGTTTCCCACCAACAACTCCCTTGCCTTGCAAAGATGAAAGGGCCTGACTTGGAGTTAAGCTTCCCTTGGGTGCAACTGAACCTGAAGATTCATCTGAACTTAGTCCGCCTGATTTGCCAACAGAACCAGAAGTGATGCCCCCTTCTTTCTCAGGTGCTGAAATGCTTGCTTGGGCCGTGGGAATACTGACAGGATCATACGGATCAGCAAGGGTCCGAGCTCCACCTGATCCACTTGAAGCTCCTCCGAATGGACTACCGTAATCATAAGAGCTAGAAGGAGCGCGATTTCTAGAATTGCGAACATCACTTATAGCGCGTTTTGTATCTTCGATATTTTGGCGAGCACTATCAAGTTCTCGTCTTAAGCGATCAACTTCAGCTTGGGCCATCGGATCATCTTTGGGTGCTTGATTTTTGAGTCGTTCATAATCTTTCAAAGCTTTCTGTGCGCGTGAAATAGAGTCATTAAGATCTGAATTCGCAGTAGACGCTGGTTTAATCGTTTCAGGTTCAGTCTCCGGTTTAATCTGCGAAGTCGTTTTAATTGGTCTAGTATCAACTTCCACGGCAATTGTATTCTTAGTGGTACTTATATATTCTGAACTCGACTCTGAAGAATTTTTTGAGCCTCTCTCAATACTTCTTTGATTAGCTGCAAGCTCATTCACTTTAGGCGCAGGAACAGATTCATTTTGTGGCACAGGAATAGTATTCGGCTCAACGTTTGGAGCTGGTTCAATTCGTCTTCGATACGGGAGTTCAATTGAAGAACTTACACCAATTGGATTACGATCTCTTTCAGCAAGTATAGGCGCTAACTCTTCGAGCGCAGTTTGATCTTTTTTGTCACCATTAATTGCATAATCGAGATTAATAGAACGCCCTTCAGTTTTATCAGATTCGGGAATAAGAAATCCTGTCAGAGATACTGTATCTCTTTCGGGATCTCTTTGAGGTATGTCCGTTATCTTTAGACCTTGTGATGTTTTATCTTGAGCGTGAGTCAAAAGATCGCGAATATCTTGAGTTGCTTTTTCATCTCGAACCTCTAGTGCTCCCAAAGCTTGAAGTCCTAAATCGCTAATACTGTCGCTTATCGACACCTTACCCACAACAACGCTACTGAATTTGCCCTGCATACTTTTAACAAGTTCCGCTTCAAGTTTTTCCGGTGGAATGTTAAATTGCTTAGCGAGATATGATTTGTCTTGATCAGATAGTTTTTGAAATATTTCTCTTCCGGTTCGATCCCCCCAATAATTTGGGTCATTACATTTGTCTCCATCCTTACAAGTTGCCAATATTGTCGCGACAGATTCTTTTGGAAATTTCATATTTTGTCGCTGATTATACCTTACAAAAGTATCAACCTGTTCAACGAGGTCTTCGTCCTCTTCTTCAACAAGGTCTTTCACTTCGGCCAAAAGCTCATCTTCATCGTCATCGATTCTAGACTTTAGTGATTTATTCAGAGCTTCTACTAACTGTTTTTTGAGAGTCTCTAAATCTATTCCTCTCTCTTTGGCCAATTCTTCCAACTTCTCTTTTGAAATCTTATCTAGAAATTGTGATGCTAAATCCTCTCCCCAAAACTCACCGCTGTCACATTTGCCACTTTTTCCACATTTTTTCATGCTCGAACACATCTTCTCATTGAATTTTGCATATCCACTCTCATTGGCAAACGGCGAGTCAATAAGTTCCAGACCACTCATTTCACTAGTGAGTGGAGAGAGAACTTTTTCAATTTGATTTTCTTCATCCGTATTAGTTTTAATTGGTGCGCCTGGTCTGGAAGGTTTTCTTGGGCAGTAATTATCATTGTATTTTTTAACCAAGGCATAACTCAGGCCCGGTAATGGATAGTTTTCTCGATCCCGATAAAGCGAAGGTAAAATCTTGGCCGCATAAACTTCTTTTGACGGTTTTGGGAGTTCATCACAGAGAAGTTTTCTAATGAGGGTTGGGTGCAATGTTTTTTTACAATTATCATTCTGAACTTCCATGATTTTTTTCATAAAGGCTGTATCTTTAATGATTCCATTTTCGCTTGCAATTTCGGTATCCTCATTGCCTACAAACTTTTCATATTCTTCTTTTAATTTTGACTCACTGAGAATCGTCGCCAAAAACGGATGCCTCTCAATGGCCCTGATTCGTCTCATTTCGCGCTTAATCTGATTATCTATTAATTCTTTTGGATCAGCCTTGGGTTCGTCAAAATCCATCCCTTTCATGAATCCAAAATCATCACTAGGGGCGTCGCCTTTTGATAAGTAGTCCTTAATGATTTGATCTTCTGAATTATAGAGATCCATTTGGTAGAGTGAACCTTTAAAGGGAAAACCCTCTGGCGCTTCGTAGTCACTCTGATTGGTAGGATGAGTTAAATCTTGCCAACTCTCACCCGCAGGAGAATCGCCTTTCGTAAATTCAAGATAGGCCTTATAGGGAACGCAGTATTTAGGATCTGTCGGTACGTTTTGAGCTACGGCAATAATCTGCCCATAAAAGGCGTTTTTACCACTTTCAATAATTTCATTAATACTCTTTTTTGCGAGATCTTTCTTATCAGCTTCTGCCTCGATGAGATTCATCTTTCTCGAACCCACAAACTTAGCAAGACGCCGTTTGAAGATTGGATTGTTTCCGCACGAGAAGTCGCTTTCTAATTCTTTAATTGTTTCAAAAACAGCATTGGGACGACAGCTATTTAATCGGATTAAATCTTCTTCCTTGAGTTTCTTATCTTTGAGGTAAACATCTGCTGCAAGTGCCCCCTGAAAAATTCTCTTAATCGCACTTTGATATGATTTTATATAGGCGTCTTCTGTCGCTTCTTCAATCGCTTGCTTATAGAGATTATCAGCATCAATAAGAGAGCTTTCTGCAAAAACTTTTTCTTGTCCTTCACACTTGCAGTTTTGAGGTTCGCCCACTTGCTCCAAAAGACATTTCTTTGAATCAAACGGTCCAAAGTCTTTTGTGATTATTGATAAATTACCGCCACTCTTTCCCTGAATATGAGCAGGGCAAACGAGATCGTCTGCGAAAACAACTTGAATAAGAAAAATAAATCCGACAATCATGTCTGACTATTATCGTCATATTAAGGATTTAAATTAAGTGCTTCACGTAAATTTAAGGGGTTAAATTTATTTTAACCAGTTCAACCTACCCGATTAGTTGGCAATTAAGACAAACTATTGAATTTAGTTTCTTGGAGCTGGCATATCTCGCTCGCGAAGTTCATCGCAGTATTTATCAAGGTCTGGTCCATAAGTACTGTTATTTAAGGGCACGTCCCAACCGTACTGCTCTTTAATCTTTTTGATGAATACAGGCAAAGCTTGACCACTAAATCCAGCTTCACGCAGATCGCGATCATATTGAGCATTCCATTCCTTTTTTGAATATCTAAAGGCAAGGCATGCATCTTGCTCGATGACAGGCATGTTTTGTTTATTAATAAAAAAATCCGCCAACTCTGCACAGTGCTGAGTATGCTTAAGGATTGTGTATGTTAAAAATGGTGCTTTAAAATATGGCTTTTTAAACTCTGCTCCATAGGCGATGAGTTTATAGACCGTATCAGTCGCACAAACATTCGTGAGTTCATCGATCGGTCTCTCGCTTTCTTTTGCCAATGGGATATTGGGATTAGCACCATTTTTTAATAGAAAATCAATATAGTCTTTGAGTTCATCAAGTCTGTCTTCGTCCCACATTTTGCCGTAGATTTGAGTTGCCCAACCGAGACTTGTTCCGTATTTTTCACACAAATCAACATTGAGATTTAGCCTTAAAAAACTTTTCTTTAGTGCTTTGAAATCATATGCTCTTTCCAATTTTGCCATTGCAACGCCTTCATCCCATGTCGGACATCTCCCTGCTCCAAATGCTGAAATTGAAAAGAGAATAGAAAATAATAGGGCGAGTTTCATAAAAGCCTCCACAGCACGTCCTTTATGCCTAAAAATGACTCGAATTTCAAGCATCTATCTATAAATTGAACTTACTACATACACTGTAAAAAAAATGGTGTTTTCTGATTTAAATAGAATTTTTAAGTTCCATTAAATTAATAACTTACGTTGAAGCCTACTGGATGAGTTAGTTTAAACACTTTTTCAACGATTTGATCCAGGAGGGTTCCTTATGCGACTAACAAGTTCTTCCAGTCTCTGAACCAGGATTATAGTCACGATACGTCTCAGGATGCTCCATATGGCGACCAATTTCTCGCTCTTGTGCTCTTTGTGCTTCGGCCATTTCACGTTGATAGTTAGCATCGCGCTCACGCTTAAGTTCAGCTTGAATTTTTTCTTCAGCTTCAGCTATCACTTTATCTTGCTGAGTCTGTGACATCGGCATACTCAAACCTCCAGTAAAGGCGCCTCTAATTGCTTCCACAATAAGTTCACCCAAGCTGCGAATTCCTCCAATGATATCAATACTCTTTATACCTATCGATAATGCACTTGAGACAAGATAAAGCTTACCAACTTTACGTGCATGGTTGAGCTTCTCAAGGTTATTTGTTCTTATCGCCTCTTCAAGTGAAGACTCATATTCATGCTTTAAAACATCTTTCGTTGCAGAAGCAATTTTTGAAGTCACAGTTATAACGAATAAAGTAGTAGTAACAGGATCCACTTTCTGCGTGACTGCTTCATCATAATTTGCATTCATTTGCTTAAATATTGAAGCTGTATCTTTTAAAAGCAAAGGTAGGACCTCTTGACGAACTTTATCAGCTCCTCCTATGAGCTCCACCATTTTTGCCAATTCACTATTTTGCAATTGCCCCTTAACCAAAAGATCATAAAGAGCATACAAATCTTCATTTGCCTGTTTCTCACCAACTCTTAAAGCGTACTTTACAAATTCATCTCGTGCTTCTTGAGTATTTAGAATACTGGCAATGACCAATTTATCTTTAACTCTTGCTTGGTCAAGTACTCCTCCCGTGCGGGCCCTTTGTTGAAGTCCAATTCCTTTATCGAGTGACTCCCCTTGATCCTGGCCAACTTGATGACAACGCCCACCCTGGACTTCGCCAACCTTGCTTACTTTGCTTTGAATTTCATCCCATTGCTTTGGAATCTCTTCTAAACTAGATTCAGCAAACGCGGGGAAAGACAAAATCAAAGTTACGAGTAGAAGGTTTTTCATAAGTGCTCCTTTTTGAGATTATGAACAAGAAAGGACTTTCTCCTATCCAGAAACCTGCAGTTGTCCGAAAACATCAAAATTAAGACAAACGATCAAATGAAAGGTTGGAATTTGTACAATTGCGATTTTCTAACACTAGTGATTGACTCAATCCTTACTCAATTAATTGCCACCCCTGTAGGGTTAAATTCTTCTTAACCTATTGAAAATGGATAAAATTGAATTAGAAAAGACCGATGAACATATAATATTGAGAAATGTGATTTCCAAGGATTTATATGTTTAAGCGATTATTTAACATCGTCCTAGTGACTTCTCTTTGGTTTGGAGGATTCACTTTCGCAACTGAGGAAATACCTGTTTCCGAATCAGATAAAAATGTTACTCATGAAGAACCAGAGAAGAAGCAAACTGAATATAACGAGATTAAAAAGGTTCAGACTGCAAAATCAGACAAAGAGAACCTAGGCGACGTTCACGATGCCCTTGGTTTAGATAAAATTAAATTCCAAGAATGGCACGCCTTACTTAATGCTGTGGCGATTGGCTGGATTGGATCATCTTTATTAACTGCTTGTAAGCCAACTCCTGCGGACGTTATGATCGCAGGCGCTTCTTCTGTTGTTTATATGGCCGGAGAAGTTTATTCATCTATTAAAAATCGCAATATCAAAGAGCGAATTGAAGTCGATTACAAAAAAGAAAAAGAAAAAAACGATGCTCAGTTCGCCTCTCTTATGGCCCAACGAAATGCTTACGAAAATATGGAGAAAACGGCAAAAGTTAAGCGCGATATACAAATGGCCGCAGCCGCAGGATTGACCGCTGCTGCCGGATGGGCCTTTTTAAAATCTACAGAAGAAAAAATTTCATCAAGTCAGTGCGTTTCAGGCTTCAGTACTGCTATCGCAGGGCTCTCTTCTGCTGAAACCTTATGCGCTGGAACGACTTTAGGAGCCGGAGTTTGCATTGCTGAAGTTGAAAAGTGTAAAGTTTCACTCGGGGAAGGCTTGGCGAAGTTAACGGAAATGAATACATTTTGGGAAACGGCACCAATTGATTCAATCGAAAAAGGGATTCAACTCGAAGCACAAATGGCTGGAGTAAAAGCATCATCAGGACTTTGTCTTTCAAATCCCGTCACTGCCGCAGCCGTTGCTCCAGTTGAATCAGCTTGTGGTTATCACTTTCTTAAACTTGAAGCTGACAAAACAGCATGTCAAAAACGTGGGCTTATTTTAACTGTAGAAAATCAACACATCTTTAAACTGATTGATGAATTT